>NZ_CP155449.1:0-1387906 GCF_040518285.1 Knoellia sp. S7-12
ATGGACCAGATCTGGCGCACCACTCTGGACGCGCTTGACTCCGACGGCATCCCCGTCCAACAGCGCGCCTTCCTCTCCCTGGCCAAGCTCGTGGGGCTGCTCGATGAGACGGCCCTCATCGCAGTTCCGAACGACTTCACCAAGGACATCGTCGAGACCCGTCTGCGTGATCGCGTCACCGAGACCTTGAGCAGCCAGCTCGGTCACGATGTGCGCCTGGCCGTCACGGTCGACCAGTCGCTGGCCGATGTCCCCGCCACGGTCCCACCCGACACCGCTGCCGCCACTGCCACCACGATCGCCACTGAGCCCGGCCCCACCGATGCCGATGGCCGTCGAGCCAAGCGCCGGGCCGAGCTCGACGGAATCGCCCTTGTCGAGGACGACGAGGATGACGACAATCCCCCGGACGCCTCGGTCGCCAGGAGGCGTTCGCCCGGAGCCCTTCGTCCCCGCCCCGGAGCCACCGTCCCGGAGCAGGTCGAGTTGACCCGCCTCAACCCGAAATACACGTTCGACACCTTCGTCATCGGTGCGAGCAACCGCTTCGCCAATGCCGCGGCCTTGGCCGTCGCCGAGACGCCGGCCAAGGCCTACAACCCGCTCTTCATCTATGGGGAGTCAGGACTGGGCAAAACTCACCTCCTGCACGCCATCGGCCACTACGCGCGCAACCTCTATCCCCACGTCAAGGTGCGCTATGTGAACTCCGAGGAGTTCACCAACGACTTCATCAACAGCATCCGCGACGACAAGGCGGCGAACTTCCAGCGCCGTTATCGCGACGTCGACGTGCTCCTCATCGACGACATCCAGTTCTTGCAGGGCAAGGTTCAGACGCAGGAAGAGTTCTTCCACACGTTCAACACCCTCCACAACGCCAACAAGCAGGTCGTCATCACGAGTGACCTCCCGCCCAAGCTGCTCAGTGGCTTCGAGGAGCGGATGCGCAGTCGGTTCGAGTGGGGTCTCATGACCGACGTGCAGCCCCCTGACCTCGAGACCCGGATCGCGATCCTGCGCAAGAAGGCCGCCCAGGAGAAGCTCAGCGTCCCCGACGACGTGCTCGAGTTCATCGCCTCACGCATCAGCACCAACATCCGTGAGCTCGAAGGCGCCCTCATCCGCGTCACGGCGTTCGCCAGCCTCAACCGGCAGCCGGTCGACATGTCACTCGCCGAGATCGTGCTCAAGGACCTCATCCCGCACGACTCCGCGAACCAGATCACGAGCGCGACGATCATGGCGCAGACCGCGGCCTACTTCGGGCTCACCCTCGAGGACCTCAAGGGGCAGTCGCGCTCCCGGGTCCTCGTGACGGCCCGTCAGATCGCGATGTATCTGTGCCGTGAGCTCACTGACCTCTCCCTGCCCAAGATCGGGCAGCAGTTCGGCGGCCGTGACCACACCACGGTCATGCACGCCGACAAGAAGATCCGTCAGCTGATGGCCGAGCGACGTGCGATCTACAACCAGGTGACCGAGCTGACGAACCGGATCAAACAACAAACTCGTTGACGTCCGCTCTCCACAGCATGTGCTGGCGCCACAGTTATCCACAGGTTGATCCACACCTGTGGGCACCCCGTCACCCTTTCGTCACCTTGTCGGGCCCTGGGGCCCGGACCGGGCGCCGTCCACGGTATGTGGAGAACTCTGTGGACAACTCCGCCTGTGGACAACCTGGGGATCCGACTGAATCGGCCTCTGTCCCCAATCCCTGTGGACAACTGTGGATAACCGTGGACAAGGGCTCTGCCGGGGTGGACAACGGGTGTCGTCGCCGTGGACGTGGCCACACACGGATGTGGCCGTCAACAGGCCAAGGCCACCCGTCCACACTCCGTCCACATTTCATCCACGGGCTCGAGGAGTGCGCTGACCTGCACAGACGTCGTGTTGTCCACAGGATCCACACCTCCTACAACTCTGACGAGATCCCTCTATCAATTGTTCTGCCCCGATGACCTGCCTGTGGAACCCCGACCCTGACCCTTGGAAACATCTGAGCCGAATGACAACTTCGACTCAGGTGTCCCCGCCCACGTCCGTGCACTAATGTCATCTCTCCCGCATGCCTGCGCCTCATTGCGCCTGCGGTCTCGCACTTTGTTCTGCCAGTTCCACCCCACACACAGTTAGGTCGGTATGCCGTGAAGTTCCGCGTCGAGCGTGAAGTCCTGGCCGAGGCGGTCACCTGGGTCGCCCGCGGACTTCCTGCGCGCCCCCCTGTGCCTGTCCTCGCCGGCATCCTCATCGAGGCCAACGACGAGGGCACCGTGACCCTGTCGGCCTTCGACTACGAGGTGTCCGCACGGCTCACCGTTCCGGCTGAGGTGAGCGAGTCGGGGACCGTGCTCGTGCTCGGACGCCTGCTCGCCGACATCTCACGCAACCTGCCCAACAAGCCGGTCGATGTGGAGGTGATCGGCTCCAAGGTTCAGGTCGTGTGTGGTTCGAGCCGCTTCAGCCTGCTGCAGATGCCGTCGGACGACTACCCGACGTTGCCCTCCTCACCCGAGCCGAGCGGCTCGATCGACGGGCAGCTCTTCACCCAGGCCGTCAGCCAGGTCTCGATCGCTGCCGACCGCGGCGACACTCTGCCGATCCTCACCGGCGTCCGCGTCGAGATCGAGGGCGACAAGATGACGCTCCTCGCGACCGACCGCTACCGGCTGGCCATGCGTGAGCTCACATGGAACCCCACCGACAGCGCCGCCAGCCACATCGTCCTCGTCCCGGCCCGCACCCTGGCCGACACGGCCCGCTCCCTCGGCGCCTCCGGTTCGATCGACGTGGCCCTGGGTTCCGCTGCCGGTGGCGACGGACTCGTCGGCTTCGAGGCCGGTTCGCGTCGCACGACCACGCGGCTGCTCGATGGTGAGTACCCCAAGGTGAGTTCGATCTTCCCGACGACCTCCGACACCGAGTCGGTCATCAACACGGCCGAGCTCGTCGAGGCCGTCAAGCGCGTCGCCCTCGTGGCCGAGCGCAACACCCCCGTCCGTCTGCGCTTCACCGAGGGCCAGGTCGCGATCGAGGCCGGCACCGGTGAGGACGCCCAGGCGAGTGAGGCCGTCGAGGCCACGCTCACCGGTCCTGATGTCGAGGTCGCGTTCAACCCCGGCTTCCTCCTCGACGGCCTCGGCGCCGTCGGCACAGAGTTCAGTCGGCTCTCATTCACTCAGCCGTCACGCCCGGCCGTCCTCAGCGGTCAGGCCGAGGCCGACGGCGAGCCTGACACCAGCTATCGCTACGTCATCATGCCGGTGCGTTTCGCGAGCTGACCGGCGTAGCCTGACGGAAATCGGTCAGGGACTGGCAGGGGTATGCCGCCCACTTGGGTGAGCACACGGCATACCTTCGAATGTGCAGAACTTTCAAGACGAGCACGTCGCTCATGTGAAGGGATAGTCAATGCAACTGGGACTCATCGGGCTCGGCAAGATGGGCGGCAACATGCGCGAGCGCATCCGCCGCGCCGGCCACGAAGTCGTGGGCTATGACCGCAATCCTGAGGTGTCGGACGTCAAGACCCTCGCGGCCCTCGTCAAGAAGCTCGACGCACCCCGCGTTGTCTGGGTGATGGTGCCGCACGGCGACCCGACCCGCGAGACCGTTGCCAAGCTCGGCGAGCTGCTCGACAAGGGCGACCTCGTCATCGACGGTGGCAACAGCCGCTTCACCGACGACATCGAGAACGAGAAGGCGCTCAAGGCCAAGGGCATCGGCTACCTCGATTGTGGTGTCTCCGGCGGCATCTGGGGCCTCGACAACGGCTATGGCCTCATGGTCGGCGGCACGAAGGCAAACGTCAACAAGGCCATGCCGATCTTCGACGCGCTGCGTCCCGAGGGTCCGCGCGATGAGGGCTTCGTCCACGCCGGCGACATCGGTGCAGGTCACTACGTGAAGATGGTCCACAACGGCATCGAGTACGGCCTGATGCACGCCTACGCCGAGGGCTACGAGCTCCTCGCGAAGAAGGACATCGTCAAGGACGTCCCCGGGTCGTTCAAGGCATGGAGCCGTGGCACCGTCGTCCGATCCTGGCTGCTCGACCTCATGGTCAAGGCGCTCGAGGAGAACCCCGACCTCGAGGACGTCTCCGACTACACCGCCGACTCCGGCGAGGGTCGCTGGACCGTCGAGGAGGGCATCGCCAACGCTGTGCCCATGCCGGTCATCTCGGCCTCGCTGTTCGCACGGTTCGCTTCGCGCCAGGACCAGTCGCCGACGATGCAGGCCGTCGCGGCGCTGCGTGGTGAGTTCGGTGGACACCAGGTGATGACGATTGCTGAGGGCGACACGCTCCGCTCCGAGGCCGCCGCGGGCCCGAAGTCCACGGCCACCGTCAAGGCCAAGGCCGCCACCAAGGAGAAGCCGACCAAGAGCGCACCCAAGGCGGCCGCCAAGGGTCGCAAGGCTGCGGCTGCTGGTCCCTCGTCCGGTGCCGGATCCACCGGTGCCTCCGCTCCGACGTCCGGGACGGGCTCAACACGCTCGACGGGCTCGACGCGGAAGCGCACCGCCAAGAAGGCCTGAGCGAGAAGGGGTGTACGTCCGGCACCTCACCGTCGGCGACTTCCGGAGCTATCCGAGCGCCGAGCTCCCGCTCGAGCCTGGGATCACGACGTTCGTCGGGCTCAACGGACAGGGCAAGACCAACCTCGTCGAGGCCATCGGCTATCTGGCGTCGCTGTCGAGTCACCGGGTCGCCAATGATGCGCCGCTCGTGCGGTTCGGTGCGAAGCAGGCCATCATCCGCGGCGCCGTCGTTCGTGACGGTCGCGAGACGATGGTCGAGCTCGAGATCACGCCGGGCCGGGCCAACCGCGCGCGCCTCAACAAGTCGCCCCTGACTCGTCCGCGCGACGTCCTGGGTCAGGTGCGGACGGTCCTCTTCGCCCCCGAGGACCTGTCGCTGGTCAAGGGTGACCCGTCCGAGCGCCGCCGCTTCCTCGATGACCTGCTCGTCGCGCGCCAGCCACGGTGGGCCGGTGCCCGCGGCGACTACGACCGGATCCTCAAGCAGCGCAATGCTCTGCTGAAGTCGGCGGCCCCTGTTCTGCGTGGCCGCGGCAAGAACAGGCGACCGGTCGAGGGTGTCGACGTGGTTTCTGAGAGGGAGGCCGCGCTCCACACCCTCGACGTGTGGAACGCCCAGCTCGCCCAGGTGGCGGCTCCCCTGCTCTATGCCCGGCTGCGTCTGCTCCGTGATCTGGCGCCGCTGCTCGGCAAGGCCTACGACGAGGTCAGTGCCGGGCAGTCCGACGCGAAGGTCAGCTACAAGGCGTCGTTGCGTGAAGATTTTGCGGCGCGGATCGCTGACGGTGAGGTGCCCGAGCTCGAGGAGCTCCACGCCGAGTTGCTCGCGTCCTTCGCCGAGGTGCGCGGCCAGGAGATCGAGCGCGGCGTGACGCTGGTCGGGCCGCACCGCGACGACGTGGTCCTCACCCTCGGAGAGCTGCCGGCCAAGGGCTATGCCAGCCACGGCGAGAGCTGGTCGTTCGCGCTGGGACTCAAGCTCGCGGCATACCACCTGCTTCGTCACGATCTCGGAGACGACCCGGTCCTCATCCTCGACGACGTCTTTGCCGAGCTCGATTCCGGGCGGCGCCAGCGGCTCGCCGCGATGGTCGCCGACTGCGAGCAGGTGCTCATCACCGCCGCCGTCGAGGAGGACGTTCCTTCAGAACTACGCGGACGCACGTATGCCGTGTCGCTGGGTGAGGTGACCGCGCGTGAGTGAGGTGCCCCCGCAGTTGCCTGCCTCGGACGACGACGCGAAAGACGTTGCAGCGCAGGACGATCCGGACGCGAGCCCTGGACCGGATGACGCACTGAGCGCGCCCGCCGATGCGTTGTCGCGGGCCCGTGCGGCCGCTCGCTCAAGAGGGCTGCGTCCCGGAGTGAAGCCCAAGCGTCGCTTCAAGGACGTGCCCGATGGGATCGGTGGTCGCAAGAGTGGGCGTGACCCCATGCTCCTAGGCGACGAGCTCGATGCCTTCGTGAGCGAGCGCGGATGGAAGGTCGACGTCGCTGTCGGCGCTGTCATCGGTCGCTGGTCCACGATCGTCGGCGAGGAGGTCGCACAGCACTGCCACCCCGTCGAGTTCGTCGACTCGGTGCTCACCGTGCGGGCCGACTCGACGGCCTGGGCGACGAATCTGCGGCTCATGTCGACGACGCTCATGGGCAGCCTGGCGCGCGAGGTCGGCGAAGGAACAGTGACCCAGATCAAAGTCGTCGGGCCGAGCGCTCCGTCGTGGTCCAAGGGGATGCGTCGCGTCCAGGACGGTCGCGGACCGCGCGACACCTACGGCTGAGCGCCAGCGCGCGTCTGATCCTCGTGGTCGGACGTCTATTGGTAGGACACGAACGAGGGCCTCGGGTCGACCCGCTCCATCGTCTGCTCGACGCTGAGCATGGGCAGGTCCTCGTCCTCGAAGTTCTTCCAGCCGAGCCATACACCCTCGGGCAGGCCACGGCGCAGGGCCGCCCAGGTGCCCTGCTTCGCCGGTTGCGAGCCCTGCCCGTCCGCGTGCAGCAGCCACTGGATCTCGTCGATCGAGGTGTCGAGCCGCTCGCGGTCCCGGATCATCCTCAGGTTGAACTGGTGCAGCGTGAGCACCTTGGGTGGCAGGTCGTGGGTGCGGACGAGGGAGGCGAGCCAGGTCCCGACCTCATTGACCTCATCAATGCCCACCGATCCGATCTGCTTCAGGTGGACCTGGTCGGGGCGAAGCCGCCACTCGGGGTCGAGCGCCAGGCCCACCCACGGGCGGGTGAGGAGTTCCTCGTAGGCCTTGGCCTGGGTGAGGAAGTCCGAGCGTCCGGGCTGGAGGTCAAGGACGACATAGATGCCGGCCTTCTCGGCAGCCTCGATCCAGGGCAGCAGCGTCGCGATCCTGGTGCGGGTGGAATAGGACCCGTCCTGCTTGGACACCGACGCGACGGTGGCGATGAGCTCGAACGCGGGGATGACGTGCGTGTCCGTCAGCGCGGCATACTCCTGCGCCAGCGTCTGTGCGCGGTCGACCGCCTCCGAAGCCGACTGCTCCCCGAGCATGCCGAGGGACGCGGTCAGCGGATGGCCATAGAGCGCGATCATCATCCGGTCCGGGAAGGGGAGGTGTCCACCGCCGGGCAGCTCGGGAGCCAGGGTCGTGGTGCGCACCCGCTGCAGGAGCACCTCGTCGGCCCCGAACCCGGCGCCCACCGCCAGGACCGGCGCCTGCGGGAGGGCCCGCAGTGCTTCCCGGGCGACCTTCGACGTGCGGGGGTCGGGGCCGGTGACGACCACCGGGTCGGTGCCCACTGCGTTCAGGAGGGGCTCGAGGGCCAACGGCAGGCGGGTGCCGTCGAGGATCAGGACTGTGGCGGCGGTGGCGGGTCGCTTCAGCGGGAGCCCAGGAAGATCGGGCAGGTCCTCCACGCTCGTGCCCTCCACGACCTCGCGGTCTCCGAAGGTGGTCGGGACCACCACGGTGGGTGATCCGGACCCCTTCCGTGAGCGGGCGGCATACCGCAGCACGGTGCGTGTTCCGAGCCGGTCGAGCTCGGCGGCGAGCGCGGGCCCTGCCACGAGGAGCGGAATCCCGAGGTGGCTGGCCGCGGCCGCCCCGTCCGCGATGTCCCCGTCGTCGGGTGAGCTGACGACGATGGCGCTGGCCCGGTCCAGGAGCGCGCGGGAGGCGCTGGTGGTGACCTCATCGAGGGCGGCGCCGCCCGGGTCGACCGAGGCCGCGGCGGCTGCACGCCGGGCGCTGACCTCGCGCGGCTCGCCGTCCCCGTCACCCTCTCGCGAGCAGGAGACGGTGGCTCCGGTGGCGACCACGACGGCGGCCGCGCCGGCAGTGCGAAGGACGATGCGGCGTGGGACAGCTGTGGTCATGCACTCAGACTCCGGTGGACACGGGCAGGGATGGCTCCACCCTGACACGGCTCAGTGGTCTCGCAGTGGGCGCGTCGAACCAGCGTGTCGCTCCGACTGGACACTGTCGGAGCTTCGAAGCCTCTGGGCGCGGGTGTCGGGGTGCGGGTGTCGGGGGTGGGAGTGAGGATGGGGACATGACGACGCAGCCAGGTCCCTCAAAGAACACGGCCACAGCACCTGTGTGGTGCGGGATCGTGCCGCCCTACCTGCTCCGGGCGCTCGCGTCATCGGGCGACCCCCGGGTCGAGGAGCGCGCCCGCGAGACGCTGCGCATCGACCAGCTCCGCTACGAACAGCACACCCGCCAGCACTCGCTGCGCGCCAGTGGTGAGCGGGTCAGCCGCAGCGCCACCCGGGCCACGACGGAGGCGCCCAATCGGCTGATCCACGACGCCAAGAACGGCACCACCCTCCCGGGCACCAAGGTGCGCGCCGAGGGGGAGCCGGCCACGGACGACGTCGCGGTCAACGAGGCCTACGACGGACTGGGCGCGACCTGGGAACTGTGGCACGCGGCATACGCGCGCAATTCTCTGGACGACAGGGGCCTCGGCCTCGTCGCGACCGTGCACTACAGCGCGAACTACGACAACGCGTTCTGGGACGGGTCGCAGATGGTGTTCGGCGACGGTGACGGCGAGGTCTTCCTCGGTTTCACTCGCAGCCTCGACGTCATCGGGCACGAGTTGGCGCACGGTGTCACGCAATACACCTCTGGGCTCGTCTACCAGGACCAGGCCGGCGCGCTCAACGAGCACGTCTCCGACGTCTTCGGCATCCTCGTCAAGCAGCGATTCCTCGGGCAGAGCGCAGAGCAGTCGGACTGGATCATCGGTGCCGAGCTGCTCGCACCCGGGGTCAAGGGCGTCGGGCTGCGCTCGATGAAGGCGCCGGGCACGGCCTACGACGACCCGCGTCTGGGCAAGGACCCGCAGCCGGGACACATGGACGATTTCGTCGTCACCGACGACGACAACGGCGGCGTCCACATCAACTCCGGCATCCCCAACCGCGCGTTCCACCTCGTCGCGACCGCGCTCGGCGGCAACGCGTGGGGGCGTCCCGGAGCCATCTGGTATGCCGTGATCACCGGAGACATCAGGGCGGACTGCGACTTCGCGACCTTCGCCGCGCTCACCGAAGCCGCTGCCGCGGCCGCCCATGGCGAGGACTCACCGGAGGCCGAAGCCGTGCGGGCCGCGTGGCGTGAGGTGGGTGTCACCGATGAGGCCGAGCAGTCACCGGCTCCCTCGCCCACCCCGACACCGACCCCCGCTCCAACCCCTCCCCCCGCCCCGGCACCTGCACCAGATGAGCCCCGTCAGGTCCAGGTCCGTCGCACGGGTGGGTTTGCCGGGCTGGTCCGCGAGCGCACCGTGGTCCTCGACGAGCTTCCGGAGCCGGATGCGTCAGCGTGGCGCGGTCTCCTCGCCGGTCCCACGCCACAACTGCAGGCGTATGCCGGCGGGCAGACGCAGCCTGACCGCTTCTGTTACGGCGTGAGCTGTGAAGCGCCACCCCTGGACCTGACGATCCAGGAGCCGGCTCTGCCCGACACCGTGCGTGAGCTCTTTGATCGGACCCTCGAGGCCTGACGGGTTCAGAGCCAGCGGCCTGCGCGCGGAACCACTTGCGGGGGCCGAATCGTTCGTCCGGTGTGAGGCAGGCGCTGAACAGCTCAGCGGACCCCGTCGGGAGAGGATGAGCCATGCAGCGGTCCGCCCAGTCACGTGCGCACCGGATGGTCGCGGCCGCCGCTGCTCTCGCCCTGACCGCGCTCGTCGCTGGTGTGGGCTCGGGTGCACAGGCCCGCGCCACACCGACCACCGTTCCGGGACGTGCGATGACCACGGACCCGGCCGTGACGACGACCGACCAGTTCGTCGACGTCGGCGCGGAGACCGACGGCACCGCCGTCCGTCTCGACACCCGGCTCTATCTGCCCGGCGGTGACGGCCCTCATCCGGCCGTCCTGCTCGCGCACGGCTTCGGCGGCAGCAAGGAGAGTGTTGATCGCGAGGCCAAGCAGTACGCCGCGGACGGTCACGTCGTCCTCACCTTCACGGCCCGCGGCTTCGGCAGGTCCGGTGGCCGGATCCACCTGAACTCCCCTGACCACGAGATCGCCGATGGCACCGTCCTCCTCGACCTCCTTGCCGGACGTCCCGAGGTCAGCAGCGACGGAGCAAAGGACCCCCGAGTTGCCGTCGCCGGCGGGTCGTATGGCGGGGCCTTGGCCCTCATGCTCGCGGCGGCGGATCAGCGGGTCGACGCCACCGTCGCCGCCATCACGTGGAACGACCTCTCGACGGCACTCTTCCCGCAGGCCGCGTCGGGCAGCACCACGCCCGGCCCCTACAAGCAGTTGTGGGGCACCCGGTTCTTCACCGCGAGCATCGGCTCCCCCGGGGGCAGTCCTGCCGGGGCGGCACCGGGTCCGTCGGCGACGCTCCCCAGCCCATCGACATCCACTGGCCCGGCGAACCCCTCCGCTGTGCTGTGCGGGCGATTCGACCTCGAGCTCTGCGACGCGCTCCAGACAGCAGCCGAGACCGGCCGGCCGAGCCCCGAGCTGACCGCGATGCTGCGCCGCAACAGCCCGCGCGACACGATCTCTGGGGTCACGGCACCCACCCTGCTCGTCCAGGGTGAGGCGGACACCCTCTTCGGACTGGACCAGGCCGACGCGAACGCCGTGGGTCTCGCTCGCGCGGGCACGCGCCACGCGGTGCGCTGGACCGATGGCGGGCACGACGGTGTCTCATCGAACCCCGGCCTGGACGAGGACGCCGCGCGGACGTGGCTCCGGGCCTACCTCCAGGGCACCCGCACCGATCCTCTCCCGGTCCCGGAATTCACCTACTCCCTGCCGGTGACCCGAGGCCGCGACGCCGCGACGGTCGCGACCCTCAACCAGTACCCCGGCCTGCAGGGCAGTCAGCAACAGATCCCGCTGAGCCCACCATCCGAACCGGCTGCCGTCCTCACCCCACCGGGTGGCCAGCCGAACTCGATGACCTCCATCCCGGGCCTGGGCTCACTGGAGCTGCCGACCTACCGGCTCGCCGCCCTCCCGGGCATGTCGGCCGCCTTCGACAGCCGTCCACTGTCGCGTTCGCTGACCGCCGTGGGCACGCCGACGGTCCGGCTCCAGATCACGTCCACCGGCCCAGAGGCGACGTTGTTTGTCTCGCTCTGGCGGGTGGAGGGTTCCGACGCGGTCCAGCAGCGCGCCCTCACCGCTCCTGTGCGGGTGGCGCTGACCCCGGGCCAGGCCACGGACGTGACCGTCAACCTCCCACCCTCTGTCTGGTCGATGACCACCGGGAGCCAGTGGCGGGTGCTGGTCACCTCGACGGACAGTGCCTTCACGGTTCCCCGCGAGGCACGAGCCGACCGGATCACGCTGGCCACCCCCACCCTCACGGTGCCCACAGCGCAGGGCACGATCCTGCCGGCAACAGCGGAACGCGACGCCGAATCGATCGCCCTCGTTGCCGGCATACTCGTCCTTTTGGCCGGAATCGGCGTGTCCGCACTCCTGCGACGCCGCCGCCGTCACCGCGAGGTCATCCATGAAGAATTCGCCGACGTCCCTCTCGTCGTCGACCGACTCGTCAAGACCTATGCCGACGGGCACCGCGCCGTCGACGACGTGTCCTGGCGGGCAGAACGCGGCCAGGTCGTCGGCCTGCTCGGCCCCAACGGGGCCGGCAAGACGACGACGATGCGGATGATGCTCGGCCTCATCACGCCCGACTCGGGATCGGTCCATGTCCTGGGTCGACCGGTCCACCCCGGCTCGGAGGTGCTCAGCCGGGTCGGGGCACTCGTCGAGGGCCCGGGCTTCCTTCCCCACCTCACGGGTCGCGAGAACCTCAAGGCCTTCTGGGCCGCGACCGGACGCCCGGCCGATGAGGCCGGGCTGGACGAGGCCCTCTCGGTCGCGGCGCTCGGAGGGGCGCTCGATCGACCGGTCCGGACCTACAGCCACGGAATGAAGCAGCGACTGGGCATCGCCCAGGCCATGCTCGGCAGGCCGGAAGTGCTGTTCCTCGACGAGCCGACCAACGGTCTCGACCCGCCCCAGATCGCCGCGATGCGCCCGATCCTGCAGTCGTATGCCGCATCGGGACGCACCGTCGTCGTGTCGAGCCACCTGCTCGCCGAGGTCGAGCTGACCTGCAGCCACGTGGTGGTCATGCATGCCGGCAAGGTCGTCACCGCCGGGCCGGTCTCCGACCTCCTGTCGAGTGATGACACCACCGTCTTCGAGTTCGCCTCGATCGACGCGCTCGGTCCGGCGCGGACCGCGCTCGAGGACATGAGCGGCATACGCTCCGTCGAGACGATCGACGACCCGACGAAGCCGACCCTCACCGTCGTCTCTGACCGACCTCGCGAGGAGGTCGTCCGTGACCTCGTCGCGGCCGGAGCCGACGTCGTCGGAGTGGGCAGCCGACGTCACCTGGAGGAGGTCTTCCTCGGGGTCATCGCCTCTTCGCAGGCACCGTCGGACCACGAGACCGGGGACGACTCGCTCATCGAGCGGTTGCGACAGGTGAGGGCACGATGAGCAAACCCGCGATCAGCAAGCCTTTGAGAAAGCCCACGAGCAAGCCGATGAGCAAGCCCGCAACCAGCAAACCCCTGTCCTGGCGGGCCGAACTACGGCGCCAGCTCGGGCGACGCCGGACCCTGTGGGTTGCGGGGATCGTCGCCGTCCTGCCCCTCATCCTCGTCGCGGCGTTCTCACTCGACGAGGATCCGGGCCGCGAGGGCGACCCCACCGTCCGGCTCGTCGATCTCGCGACCAGCGGCGGCCCGAACTTCACCGTCTTCATGCTCGTCGTGTCGGCCGAGCTGCTCCTCTTCATCGTCGCCGCGCTCTTCGCCGGCGACCCCGTCCCAGCCGAGGCGTCCTGGGCGTCGTTGCGCTACCTGCTCACCGCGCCGGTCACGAGGGCACGCCTGCTCACGAGCAAGCTCGTGGTCGGGTTCCTCTCGACCGCGACCCTCGTCATCGTCCTGCCCGCCTGGGCCCTCCTCGTCGGAACCCTCGCCTACGGGCCCGAACCGTTCACGATCCTCGGCGGTGGCGAGATGGCGTGGGGCGAGTGGGCCCCGCGCATGGTGATCGCGGTGGGCTACGTCCTCGTGACGATCGCACCCGTCGGTGCCTTCTCGTTCTGGGTGGGGGTCCGCAGCCAGACCCCCCTCGCGGCGGTCGGCGGCGCGCTGATCCTCCTCATCGTCTCGGGCATCCTCGACTCGATCGATGCCCTGGGCGACTGGCGCAAGGCGCTGCCGGCGCACTACTCGCGAGCGTGGCTCGACCTGCTCGTCTCCGGTCCGGTGGACTGGGTCGACCTGCGGCACGGGGCCCTGTGGTCGGTGCTCTACACGGTGCTCTTCGTCGCGCTCGGATACCGGCGGTTCCGCCGCCAGGACATCCTCAGCTGAGGACGCGGCCGGACTCGACGGGAGCTGACCTGCTGAGCCGGCTCGACACCCGAGCACCGATCCAGCGGGCGAGGGGCTCAACGATGGGCGACACCCCCCGCCAGGCGATGTAGCCGGTCACGAGAGCGACCGCGGCGCCGAGCAGTGAGTAGCCGACGCGACCCATGACCTCCCACTGCACGAGATAGATGAACAGCGACGCCGACGCGAGCGGGACGAGCACCGGGACGACGAACGCCGGGACCCGGACCGAGCGAACCCACAGCAACGTCAGCAGCCCTGCTGCGACGGTGAGTTCACGCATGGGGTCTGAAAAGAAACCGGGAACGACAACCACGGTGTATGCCGTGAGCAACCAGCGCTGCCAGGTCACGTCCGCGCGTGCCATCGCCCACCCGAGCGCGAAGAGCCACAACACCATGGCGGGGCGACCGTTGACGTGGTGGTCACCCACGTCGATCAGACCGAACCGGAAGACCAGCGCACCCAGCGCCAGGGCCACGGGGACCGCGAAGGGCCGGGCCCGTTCGAGCCGGTCTATCGCGGGCACGCAGAGCAGCACCGCGAGGGCGGCCAGGAGGTGGACGACTGCCTCGACGAACCAGTAGCGCCACTGGGCGTGGACGTTGCCGCCGCCGACCGAGGTCATCAGCGCTGCGTTCCACCACGAGAACCGCTCGTCGATGAGCACGATGACCGCGATCCACGCCGCACTCGGCAGGGCGATGCGGGTGAGTGACTCGAGGACGTGGGCGACCCGGTCCGATCGTTCGGCACCCGCGAGCTGGAATCGCGCGAAGGCGTAGCCAGCGACCGCGAGGAGCACGTGGGCCCCACCGCGGACCTCGAGCACCCCAGCGTGGGTGAGCACGATGAGGGCGATCGCGAGAGCACGCAGGACGACCGAGGTCTCGAGCACCCGCAGGCGCAGCCAGCTCGGACCCCGCCGAGCAACGGCAATGACCTGAGGGTCCGCGCCGTGTGCCGCGGCCAGGTCGGCGACGGTCCGCACGTGCCAGGACGGGGGCAACGTCCCCAGGAGGGCCTCGAGGCGCACTGACATCTCGACATAGGAGAGCGAGTCGCCCCGAAGACTGACGAATGAGTCGTCAGCGGTCGCATCCGGCCGGTCCAGGAGGTCGGCATACAAGCGCCGCAGGTCCTCGACCTCAACCTCAACCCCAACATCCGACTTGTTGCGCAATCCGTCGTCCCCCGCTGCGCTCCTCCCGACGGATTGCGCAAGAAGTCGGTTTCTGAGGGCGGGGCGGTCGACCTTGCCCGACACGGTGCGAGGGATCTCGTCAACGTGGGCGACGACGACGCAGGCGCGCGGCACGGCATACCGGTTGCTCACGTCCTGCCGCACGGTGTCGGCGAGGGAGTCAGTGGACTTCGTGAGTGCCACGAGCAGACGGTCCCCACCGTCCATGACGTATGCCGTGTGGCCGTCCGCAGCCAGGTCACCTTCGACGCGGTCGAGGTCGATCCGGAGTCCGCAGACCTTGGCGAATCGGCTGAGGCGACCCACGATCTCGACCAGGCCGTCGGCGTCGACCCGCGCGAGGTCGCCCGTGTGCAGGGAACTGACTTCGGGAGCACGCGCGAGATCGGCCGGGCTCTGCGCGTAGCCCATCATCACGTTGCCACCCTCATAGACCAGCTCGCCCACACCTGGCGCCGCGCCGTCGACCGGCTCGATCCGGAAGTGTCCACCACGCACTGCGACACCGATGGACGACGGGTGCGTTCGTGCGAGATGCGTTGGGAGAGTTGCCATTCGGGCAGTGGCCTCGGTCTGGCCATACATCACCGCAAGCTCAAAATCGCGTTCCTGGCCCAGCTCCGCCCAGCGCCTCACCACCACCGGGTCCATGCGGCCCCCGGCCTGGGTGAGCAGCCGCAGCCGGGGCAACGACATCGACGCGAAGCCCACGGCCTCGAGCAGGTCGAACGTGTAGGGCACTCCCGCGAGCGTCGTCCCACCTGCTGCACGGAAGGCGTCCCAGAAGCACGTGTCGACCACGGAGAGGTCGGTGAGCAGCACGCCCGCTCCGACCGACAGGTGACTCAGCAGGACCGAGAGGCCGTAGCAGTACTGCAGCGGCAGGGTCGTCGCCGCGACATCGTCGGCGCGCAACCCGAGGGCGTCGGCGATCTGCCCGGCGTTGCAGTCGAGGTTCGACGCGCTGAGCCGGACGAGCTTCGGGGACCCTGTGCTGCCGGACGTCGACAGGAGCAGGGCGAGGTCGGGGTGGAGGGCGTGAACGCTCCCCTGGCGCCGGGCCTCGAGAAGTGGACCGCGCGCGATGACGTCGGGGTCGTAGGCCTCGACGAGTCCGAACTCCCCCGGTGCCGTGACGATCACCGGGTGGCCTCCCGCGAGTCCCGCGAGAAGGGTCACCACCGACTCGACGTCGTTCGCGGCCTCGAGCAGCACGAGCCGGGGAGCCTCGCCGAGCGCAAGGCGACGTTCGTCGACCCGGTCGGCGAGGGCGGCATACGCCATGCTGTGTTGCCCGGACGGGCCCGCCCACTGGAGCGCCGTGGCACCGCCGAAGGACCGCAGTCGCCCGACGAGGGCGATCCGGTGCTGGGGCAGGGCGGGGGCTGTCACAACCCACGATGATAGGGGGATTTGGTTTGGCTAACCTAACTCCGCAAGAATGGGTCGTCAGCGTCACCGCCCCCAGGAGTCTTCCGTGTCCCGAATCCGCCGCTCGCACCGCTCCGCCCTCGCCGGTCTCGTCGTCACCGCCACGGTCCTGCCGCTCGCCGGGTGCGGTGTGCTGGGCATCGGGGGCAGCAATGCCGACCTCCAGATCTACTCGGCACGGCACTATGACCTCGAGGGCGCGTTCAAGGACTTCCAGGACGAGACCGGTGTCAGCGTCGAGTTCATCTCGGGCAACGACGCCGAGCTGCTCCAGCGGATCAAGGCCGAGGGAGCCGATGGCGAGGCCGACGTCTACATGACGGTCGACGCCGGCAACCTCTGGAACGCCGGTGAGCAGGGCGTCCTCAAGCCGATCACGTCGCCGGCTCTCACCGAGGGGGTCCCGTCCGACCTGCGCGACGGCGGCAACCAGTGGTTCGGCCTCGCGATGCGCGCCCGCACGACGATGTTCAACCCCGACAAGGTCAAGCCCACCGACTTCGACGCGACCAACACGTATGCCGGTCTGACCGACAGCAAGTGGAAGGGCCGACTCTGCATGCGCGACTCCACCTCGGCCTACACGCAGAGCCTCGTCGCCAGCCTCATCGACCTCGACGGCCGCGACAAGGCGCTCGCCACGGTGAAGGGCTGGGTGGCCAACGGCGTGGACATCAAGTCCAACGACGTCGAGCTGCTCAAGGCGATCGACGCCGGCACGTGCGACGTCGGCATCACGAACCACTACTACCTCGCGCGCGAACTCAAGAAGAACGCGAACTTCAAGGTGACGCCGTTCTGGGCCTCGCAGTCCGGCGGCGGCACGCACGTCAACATCTCCGGTGCCGGCGTCGTCAAGACCTCCGACAACGCCGCCCAGGCGCAGCAGCTCATCGAGTGGCTCGCGACCAAGGGGCAGAGCGCGTTCGTCGACGGCAACCACGAGTACCCCGTCAACGAATCCGTGGAGCCCGAGCCGGTCATCGCGATGTTCGGTGAGTTCACGCGCATGCCGCTGTCGGCGGAGGCCTACGGCTCGCAGAACGCTGACGCGGTCAAGGTCCTGTCCGAGGCTGGCTACAAGTGACCGGCAGTCTGGTGATCGCCCGCCCATGAATCACCGACCATGATCGACCACTCATGATCGTCCGCTCGTGAGCACGCGGGCGAGCCGCCTCGTCGGGACCGGTCGTGGACGCTGGTCGGCGCTCGTCGTCGTCATCGCGCTCGTCGTCTCGGTGCCGGTGGTGTCAGTGCTCGTCGCGGCCGTCGGAGCCGGGCGGCCAGCCCTGCCCGGCGATCTGGGCGAGATGGTTCTGACGACCGTGCTGCTGCTCGCGGGTGTGGGCCTGGGGTCGGCCGTCCTCGGGGTCGGGCTCGCCTGGCTCGTCACCGCCTATGACTTCCCCGGGCGGCGGCTGTTCTCGTGGATGCTCGTTTTGCCGTTGGCGATGCCGGCCTACGTGCTGGGCTTCCTCTTCCTGTCCACGTTCGGTCCGGCCGGCGGGCCAGCACGGTTGTCGCGGGCTCTCTTTGGCGACTCTTGGGTCGTCGAGCTGTTGTCGGGGGCTCTGGGTGCACCGGTCGTCATGACCCTCACGCTCTATCCCTACGTCTATCTGTTGGCGCGGGCCTCGTTCCGCGGCCAGGGTCAGGCGACCTGGGACGCCGCGCGCATGCTCGGCGCCTCGCCGTGGCGGGCCTTCCGTCAGGTGCTGCTCCCACTGGCCCGTCCTGCCCTTGCCGGTGGTCTGGCCGTCGTGATGATGGAGACGCTGACCGACTTCGCCACCGTCCAGTACTTCGGCGTCCGCACGGTCTCGGTCGGCGTCTATCTCACCTGGAAGGGCAGCTTCGACTTCGCGTCGGCCGCCCAGCTCTCCGTCCTCGTCCTCGGCTTTGCCGTCATGGTGCTCACGGTCGAACGGATCCTGCGTGGTGGGGCGCGCTACGACTCCCGGAGCGGCCATCGCCCTCCGGCGGCACCGCACGTGCTCACTGGTGCCGCTCGATGGTGGGCGTGCGCTGCTGCCGGCAGCGTGCTCGCGACCGGATTCCTCCTGCCCGTGGTTCAACTCGTGTGGTGGGCGGTGCGCGCGACTCTCGCCGACTCGTCCTCCCTGTCCACGGGCCGCTTCGCCACCAACCTCACCAACAGCGCCGTCATGGCCGCGCTCGCTGCCCTCGCGTGCGTCACGCTCGCACTGCTCCTCACCCACGGCGTGCGCATGACTGGCGGTCGTCTCGCCCGGGGTGCCGCACAACTCACCACCTTCGGGTATGCCGTGCCGGGCGCCGTCATCGGTATCGGCGTCCTCGTCGCCTTCGCGGCTCTCGATCGATGGCTCGAGGCTTTGGGGGTGCCGGGCGGGACCGGGCTGGTCGTGACGGGTTCGGTCATCGGCATTTTGGCGAGCTACGTCGTGAGGTTCCTGGCGCCGGCATACCAGGCAGTCGACGCAAGCTTCACGACGATCTCACCGTCGGTGACGAACTCGGCGTTCTCGCTGGGGGCGTCGCCGATGCGGGTGCTGCGTCGGATCCACCTGCCGCTGTCCCGATCCGGCATCGCCGTCGCACTCGTGCTCGTGGCCGTCGACGCCGTGAAAGAGTTGCCCCTCGTGCTGCTCCTTCGCCCCTTCGGCTTCACCACCGTCTCGGTGTGGGTCTATGAGCTGGCCAACGAGAACTTCTGGGAGCAGGCTGCGCTGCCGGCCCTGCTGATCGTCGCCCTCGCGATCGTGCCGGTCTGGTTCCTCGTGCGGCAGGTCCGTCTCGCCGAACCCCACCAGCAGGTGACGTCATGACGGCCGCCCTTGAGGTCGCCGGCGTCTCGAAGAGCTATGGCGCCACTCCGGCGGTGCGAGCTCTCGACCTCTCCGTCGAACAGGGCGAGGTCCTGGCGTTGATCGGCCCGTCGGGGTGCGGCAAGTCGACCCTGCTCCGGCTTGTCGCCGGGCTGGAACGACCTGATGCAGGCGTGGTTCGGGTGGGTGGCGACGTCGTCGCTGGGCCATCGTGGGTCCCGCCGGAACGTCGGCGGGTGGGACTGGTCTTCCAAGAGCACGCGCTCTTTCCCCACCTGAGGGTCAGCGACAACATCCGCTTCGGTCTCGACGGGCGATCCCGTGCCGAGCAGGACACCCGGGTGCGGGAGGTCCTGGAGTTGGTCCACCTGGCCCATGTGGTCGACCGCTATCCCCACGAGCTCTCTGGTGGTGAGCAGCAACGCGTTGCCCTGGCCCGAGCGTTGGCTCCGCGTCCAGCGGTCGTGCTGTTGGACGAACCCTTCTCCTCGCTCGACGAGTCCCTGCGGGCCCGGGTGCGCACCGACACCGTCGACGTTCTGCGCGCCACGGGCACCACAGCCGTCCTCGTCACGCACGACCAGACCGAAGCCCTCACCGTCGGTGACCGCATCGGGGTCATGCGTGAGGGGGTCATCGAGCAACTTGGCTGTCCCGATGAGGTTTTCGACCGGCCAGTGAGTCGGTTCGTCGCCTCCTTCATGGGTGACGCCGACTTCCTTCCCGCATCGCTCGGTGCTGACGGACTGGCGTGCGAGCTCGGACTGGTCTCACCTCGCACTGATGTGGGCGTTGCCGAGGTCGTGCTTCGGCCGCACGAGGTGGCGCTCACCCCCGTTGCGTCTGCGGATCCGGCGGGGAGAACCACCACATCCGCAGACGCAACGGGGGTGCGTGTGGGTGCGGGGGCGCGGGCCGTGGTGACGCGGGTCGAGTACCACGGGGCGTTCGTCCTCCACACCGTTCGGCTCGCATCGGGCCGCACGCTGCGGTCGTGGCAGCCGCACTCGGTGCGACACGCGGTGGGAACCGAGGTCGAGGTCTCGCTGGTGCCCGGCATCGTGCCCAGCCTCCTCGACGGTGAGCGCACCCTCGGCACCTCCTCGCCCTGACCACAACTCTTGCTCCCCATGAGGTTTCCTGTTGGGTCCGGATACTGATTCGGCCTCCGGACCCCCCAGAAACCCTCCGGTCTCCGCAGGCGACAGCGCCCGGAGATAGTCGCGATTTGGTTATCAGTTGAATAACTTGACATTATGAGCGCGTGGTTGATGATTCATCTGTGCAAGCGGCTCTGGCCGTCCGTGACCTGACGAAGGTCTTCGACGCCCGAGGTGCCACGGTCAAAGCCCTCGACGGGGTCTCCCTCACCGTCCCTCACGGCGAGATCCACGGCATCGTCGGACGCTCCGGTGCCGGCAAGTCGACCCTCATCCGCTGCCTCACCGGCCTCGAGCGCCCCACCTCGGGCGAGGTCGTCGTCGCCGGTGAGGACATCACGACGCTGCGCGGCGAGGAGCTGCGCGCCGCCCGACGCTGGTTCGGGGTCGTCTACCAGCACGCCAACCTGCTCGACTCGCGCACGGCCGCCGACAACATCGCGCTCCCACTCGAGATCGCCGGCTGGGACAGGGCCAAGCGCGAGGCACGAGTCGCCGAGCTGCTCGACCTGGTGGGCCTGACCGACCGCGCCCAGAACCACCCCGGCCAACTCTCCGGCGGGCAGCAGCAGCGAGTCGGCATCGCCCGGGCGCTCGCGGCCGGTCCCGAGATCCTCCTGTGTGACGAGCCCACCTCAGCCCTCGACGCCAACACGACCGGCTCGATCCTCGCCCTGCTCCGAGAGCTGCGCGATCGCCTCGGCATCACCGTCGTGATCATCACCCACGAGCCGTCAGTCGTGCGCGAGATCTGCGACGCCGTGACGCTCCTGGGTGATGGCGCCGTGGTCGAGCAGGGCCGCCTCAGCGAGGTCATCGCCGACCCGACCACGCGTCTGCACCGTGAACTCATCCCGCTGGTCGAGCCGACACCGGACGGTCTCGTGCGCCTCCAGGTCGCGCTTGGCCACCCCGACGCCACCGTCGGCACCATCGACGGGATCATCGCGCTGTTGCGGCACGAAGGCATCGAGTCCGACGTCGCGGCAGCCACCGTCGAGACCATCGCGGGTCGCCGGGTCGGCCGCCTGCTGGTCGAGCTCGCCGACTCATCGACCACCGACCGCGCCCGCGCCCTGCTCGACGACGCGCACCTCCACCCGGAGGTGGCGGCATGACCTTCGACAGTGATCCGACGTGGCTCGACAACCCGGTCATCACCGAAGGGCTGCCGACCGCCCTGTGGGAGACCCTCGCCATGACCGTGGGTTCGGCCCTGATCACCGCGGTGCTCGGAGTGGTGGTCGGAGTCTTCCTCCACAACAGCTCACCGGGCGGCATCTCCCCCAACGTCGCGGTGAACCGAGTCCTCGGAGCCATCGTCAACGTCGGCCGCTCCCTGCCCTTCCTCATCCTGATGATCTCGATCATCCCCATCACGCGGTTCATCGCCGGGACCACCGTCGGGTGGCGCGCCATGATCGTGCCGCTCACCGTGGGAGCGGTGCCGTTCTTCGCCCGCCTGGTCGAGACGTCCCTGCGCGAGGTGTCCTCCGGCAAGGTCGAGGCCGCCACGATCATGGGCGCGACCCGGTGGAACATCACCCGCAAGGTGCTCCTGCCCGAGGCTTTGCCCGGCATCGCCGCGGGCCTCACGACGACGGTCATTGCCCTCATCGGCTACAGCGCCATGGCCGGTGCCGTCGGTGGCGGTGGCCTTGGTGCCACCGCGATGTCCTACGGCTACAACCGATTCCAGACCGACGTGATGATCGCGGCCGTCGTGCTGCTGGTCATCGTCGTGCAGCTCGTGCAGGTCGTCGGCGACCGCGTCGCCCGCTCCGTCGACCACCGCTGAGCCACCCCCAGAAACACCGCGGCGTATGCCGCCCGCTCCCGACAACGTCGTCGGCTCACCCCGATCCGCCGCGCACCGCGGCATACCCACGTCGGTGACTCACCGGCATACCGAAAGGAACCACCCATGTCCTCGCTCCGCCGTCCAGCCCTCGTCGCCGGCATTGCCCTGTTCGCCGTCTCGAGCCTCGCGGCGTGTGGTGCTGGCGGCGGTGACTCCAGTGGTCCCGAGGCCGATGACAAGGGCGTCACCAAGCTCGTCATCGGTGCGTCCCCGACACCGCACGCCAAGATCCTCGAGTTCGTCGACAAGGAGCTCGCGGCCAAGGCCGGTCTCGACCTCGACATCAAGAGCTTCGACGACTACGTGCAGCCCAACGTCCAGCTGTCCGAGGGCACGCTCGACGCGAACTACTTCCAGCACCAGCCGTACTACGACGCGCAGGTGAAGGACCGCGGCTACGACTTCGCGCACTACACGGGCGTGCACATCGAGCCGTTCGCGCTGTATTCGAAGAAGGTCAAGGACGTGAAGGAGCTCCCTGAGGGTGCTCAGGTCGGCGTCAACAACGACCCGTCCAACCAGGGGCGCGCAGTCGAGCTGCTCGCCAAGGCCGGCGTCATCACGCTCAAGCCCGGCAAGGACGCGACGAACGCGACGATCTATGACATCGACCAGAACGCCAAGAAGCTGAAGTTCGTGGAGACCGACCCGGCGCAGCTCGTGCGTTCACTTGATGACCTCGACGTCGCCGTGATCAACGGCAACTACGCGCTCGAGGCCGACCTGTCGCCGTCCAAGGACGCGATCCTGGTGGAGGAGACGACGGGCAACCCCTACGCCAACTTCCTCACGGTGGCCAAGAAGGACGAGAACAACGCGGCGCTCAAGAAGCTCGACGGGCTGCTGCACTCCCCCGAGGTCAAGGCCTACATCGAGCAGACGTGGGCGGACGGTTCGGTGCTCCCGACCTCCTGATCGCGGCCTGCAGCAACTTTTCCTCCCCATGACGGAACTTTGGGGGTCCGGAGGCTTTGTTTCCCTCCGGACCCTCAAGGTTCCCTCCGCTCATGGGGGTGGGCGCTGGCCTAGCGCTCGTGATAGCCGGTGACGGGCTCGCCGACCCGCCACTCCTCGAGTGAGCCGCGGTAGATGCCGTGCCGCAGCTCGAGTTCATAGCCGTCGTAGTGCGGCATACCCATCTCTCGCGCGACGGCCAGCTCGGCCTCGACGTCGTAGGGGACGCGGACGTAGGACACGGCCCAGGGCGCCGTCTCTTCGCTGCCGACCTCGCCCTCGAGGATGCAGTACATCGGGGTGGGGTCGCCCATGCAGTTGCCGACGCTGCCCGTGTTGAACACGGTCCGCCCCTCGAGCTGGACCTCGTACATCGGGTCGTGAGTGTCCGCGTAGCCGATCAGGTCAGGGACCGGTCCGTCCTCGGTGGCTTCGGTGTGGCGGAACAGTGCCTCGAACTCGTCCTGGGTGCGGACGTAGCGAACGCGCCGGTGGACGGTCTCCTCGCTCGCATGGAACAACCTGACGCGCCGACCGCTGAGCCAGAAGTCGTGACTGAAGGGCAGCGATCGCAGCCAGTCGCCCTGTCCGGGGCGCAGTTGGGACAGCCAGAACCGCAGCGCCTCGTCGTCGAACTTCCGGTTCGGGTCGGGCAGGAAGTCGTCCCAGTTGCCGAGGAGATTCACCTCGCACCTCTGCTGGGAGAGCTCGATCACCTCACGTCCACGCGGCCCCTTGCCGACGTAGTCGCCGAGGTTGAAGATGCGGTCGATGCCGCGGCGATCGATGTCGGCCAACACCGCCTCGTATGCCGTGAGGTTGCCGTGGACGTCCGACACCAGCGCCATGCGTTCCATGTCGAGCATCCTCGCACCGAGCACCGAACTAGGCTCGGCACCATGACGTCGGACGCCACCAGCCTTGGAAACACTGCCGATCCACGCGAGCTGCGGCGTTCGGACTTCCCGGAGATCCAACGCATGACGACACGTTGGGCCGACAACGACATGTATGGCCATCTCAACAACGCCGTCTACTACGAGCTCTTCGACGCGGTCCTCAACGCGTGGCTCATCCGGGAGACGGGGACGGACGAGGTCAGCACCCCGACGCTCGGTGTCGTGGCCGAGTCCTCGTGCCGCTTCTATGCCGAGCTCGCCTATCCGGAGCCGATCGATGTCGGTGTGCGGGTCGAGCGGATCGGCACGAAGAGTGTCACCTTCGCGTTCGGACTCTTCGCGCAGGGCAGCGATGACATCGCGGCTCACGGACTGTGGGCGCAGGTCTACATCGACCGGGAGCAGCGCCATTCCGTGCCGATCCCGGCGGACGTGCGTGCGGTCATCGAGCGCGCCCACGCCGCGCAATGACCTCGGCCACCGACCTTGTCGTTGCGGCCTGGCGGGGTGAGCGCCGGCCCCCCGACGGTCGTTGGCAGCGCATCGCGCGCGTCGTGTCGCCGGGCAATGTCGCGAGCCTGCGTGCGGCATTGCGAGCTGGTTTTGTGCCGGTGGGCTCGGTCCAGCTCCATCGTCCGTGAGCACGGTGCGCGGCAAACGACGCCGAACGCGTATGCCGTTGCGTCAGTCGTGCTCACGGCCGCCGGTTTGCGGCTGCCCGGGCCGTGCTTGCCGCGCTCTGTGCTCGGTCCAGCGCGCAAGCCCGTGGCTGCGACCGGCTCCGCGCGTGGCGCACAGTCACATCAGTCACTCCCGTTACAGTGGGCCGCATGACGCTTCGGGGAACGATCCTGTCCGCACGCCTCACGCGCGCTGCGGCGCCGATGCTGTTCGCGGCCCTGGCGCTGACTGCTTGCTCTGACGAGGAGCCCACCGCCTCGCCGTCACCGTCGACGTCGACGAGCACGAGCCAGACCCCGTCGCCCACCCCGACGACCTCACCGAGCACGACACCCACCGTCACGGCGACCGCCTCGGCCACCCCGACGTCGACCCCCACGGCGACGCCGACCCGAACCACACCGGCCGCGACCCCCACGCCGACAAGGTCATCGACCCCGCCGCAGGCGTCATGTGCGGCCGCCAGGGCGGGCGCGGTCAACACCACGGGGATGACGGCGGCCGCTGTGGCCAAGGCCAAGAGGATCCATGCAGCGGCCAAGGCCTGCGACGCCAAGACGCTCATCGCGCTCGCCAAGGCGGACGCGACCGGGCTCGCGGGTGAGAAGGCGCCGACCGCGATCTTCACGTCGAGTACCCCGCAGAACTACGTCGCCCTCGCGACCCTGCTCACCATGGAACCGACCGAGACCTTCGACGGCACGATCCAGCCGAAGGTCTTCTCGGAGCGCTTCGCCCAGGACGACGCCGAGTGGAACAAGGTCGTCGCAGCCGGGCTCCTCACCAAGGCCGCTGCGTCCAAGATGCGCACGGACGATGGTGGCTACACCGGCTACCGGGTCGGCTTCGCGAGCGACGGCACCTGGACCTTCTTCACCACCGGTCGTCGCTGACCCCAACCCCCAGCCCGGGCGCCTCAACCTGCCCACGCGGAGCGTGGGACCCGCCGCTCGAAGTGGGTATCTCTCACCTCGCCTGACTTCCTCGGTCAGGCGAGGTGAGACGTTCCCGCCCGAGCTGAAACGCCAACTGCGAAAAGGCGCCTCAGAGGGCCGTAAAGGGGTGGGGGGCGTATGCCGGGTCGTCTGCACCCATGGCAACCTGAGAAAAGTGGCTTCCCGGGCCTCCACCGGCTCGCGCTGACGGTGCTGACAGGTAAACTTTGGGGTGAACGTCGCGCCCAGGGCGATTTCCCGCCCCGGGCGCGACGCATGAGCCAGACCAGCTGAAGGAGCACCGTGCCCAGCACGCCCGACGACAAGAGCATCGAGACGCAGGACAGCACCGCAGACGCGGTGTCGGACACGTCGCCGAAGGCCCCGGCGGCACAGTTCCCTGCCGCACCCACCCCACGGGAGGAGGGCGCGCTGACGGCACCGATCGGCAGCGTCTCCGCGGTTGCTGACGGCGCCACCTACGACGCGTCAGCCATCCAGGTGCTCGAGGGCCTCGAAGCCGTCCGCAAACGTCCGGGCATGTACATCGGGTCCACCGGTGAGCGCGGCCTGCACCACCTCGTGTGGGAGATCGTGGACAACGCGGTCGACGAGTCGCTCGCCGGCCACGCCGACACGATCGACGTCACGCTCCTCGCCGATGGCGGCGTCCAGGTCAAGGACAACGGCCGAGGCATCCCGACGGGCATGAACGAGGCCTACGGCGTCTCCACCGTCGAGCTCGTCCTCACCCAACTCCACGCCGGTGGCAAGTTCGGTGGCGGCGGTTACAAGGTCTCCGGTGGCCTGCACGGCGTCGGCTCCTCCGTCGTCAACGCGCTCGCGACCCGGCTCATCGCCGAGGTCCGCCAGCTCGGTCACGTGTGGCGGATGGAGTTCGACCACGGTGAGCGCCTCGCCCCCCTCGACAAGGTCGGCGAGAGCGATGACCACGGCACGACCATCACCTACTGGGCCGACGACCAGATCTTCGAGACGGTCGAGTACGACTACGAGACGATCCGGGCCCGCTTCCAGCAGTACGCGTTCCTCAACAAGGGCCTCACGATCAACCTGACCGACGAGCGCGTCCAGGAGTCGACCGAGGACGACGAGGAAGCCGACTTCGTCGAGGGCAACGAGCGCCGCAAGCGCACCGTCAGCTACTGCTACCCCGGCGGCCTCATCGACTACGTCACCCACCTCGTGTCGAGCAAGAAGTCCGATCCGGTGCACCCCGACATCATCAGCATCGAGGTCGAGGACAAGGCTCGTGAGCTCAACCTCGAGCTCGCGATGCAGTGGACGACGGCCTACAGCGAGTCGGTCCACACCTACGCCAACACGGTCAACACCCACGAGGGTGGCACCCACGAAGAGGGCTTCCGCGCCGCCCTCACCAAGATGATCAACGACTTCGCGCGCAAGCAGAACCAGCTCAAGGACAAGGACGAGAACCTCACCGGTGACGACGTCCGTGAGGGCCTCACCGCCGTCATCAGCGTCAAGCTCGGCGAGCCCCAGTTCGAGGGCCAGACCAAGACCAAGCTCGGCAACTCCGAGGTCAAGGGCTTCGTCCAGCGTGCCATGACCGACTCGTTCGGTGACTGGCTCGAGCGTCACCCCAACGAGGGCAAGGACATCGTCCGCAAGGCGATCCAGGCCCAGACCGCCCGGCTCGCCGCTCGCAAGGCCCGTGAGGCCACCCGCAAGCGCGTCCTCGAGTCCGGCGGCCTTCCCGGCAAGCTGCGCGACTGCCAGGCCAAGGACCCGGCCGTGTCCGAGGTCTACATCGTCGAGGGTGACTCCGCCGGTGGTTCGGCCGTGCGTGGTCGCAACCCCTTCAACCAGGCGATCCTCCCGATCCGCGGCAAGATCCTCAACGTCGAACGCGCTCGTCTCGACAAGGCCCTCGCCAACCAGGAGGTCCAGGCACTGATCTCGGCCTTTGGCACCGGTATTGGCGAGGACTTCAACATCGAGAAGGCTCGCTATCACAAGATCGTGATCATGGCCGACGCCGACGTCGACGGCATGCACATCCGCACGCTGCTCCTCACCTTGCTGTTCCGCTTCATGAAGCCGCTCATCGAGGCCGGCTACGTCTACCTCGCGCAGCCGCCGCTTTATCGCCTCAAGTGGAGCAACGCCCCCCACGAGTTCGCGTTCACCGACCGCGAGCGCGACGCTCTCCTCGCCGAGGGACAGAGCAAGGGTCGCCGCATGCCCAAGGACAACGGCATCCAGCGCTACAAGGGTCTTGGCGAGATGGACTACCAGGAGCTGTGGGAGACCACGATGGACCCCGACCACCGGGTCCTGCTCCAGATCACCCTCGACGATGCTGCTGCTGCCGATGAGGTCTTCTCGATCCTCATGGGTGAGGACGTCGAGTCGCGGCGGTCGTTCATCCAACGCAACGCTCGCGACGTGCGTTTCTTGGACATTTGATGGGTATGCCGTTCGCTCGCGTCGCGTTTGGGTGTGCCGTTCGCCGCAGTCCCATCCGCGCTGCGCGCGTAGACCGCGCTCCGCGCTCCCGCCAGGCCCATCCAGCGGCGAACGGCACACCCAAACGCTCGCAGCCAGCTCGCCTCCCAGCGCTGTTGGCTTGAAACGCGACTCGCTCGACTCCCGGGCCACCGGGTTCGCGCTCCAACTGAACTTTGCGGCATACACCGCTTCTTGAATTGCACTGAGAGACAAGGGAACTGATGGCTGACGACATCGACGGCACCGAGAACGAGATTGAGGACTCTGAGGCTTCCAACGAGCTCGGGTCTGTGGTGCAGGACCGGTCCCCGGGTGAGACGGACCGGGTTGAGCCGATTGACCTGAACACCGAGATGCAGCGCAGCTACATCGAGTACGCGATGTCGGTCATCGTGTCGCGTGCCCTGCCCGATGTGCGGGACGGCATGAAGCCGGTGCACCGACGCGTCATCTATGCCATGTACGACGGCGGCTACCGGCCCGACCGCGGGTTCAACAAGTGCAGCCGTGTCGTCGGTGAGGTGATGGGCCAGTACCACCCGCACGGTGACTCCTCGATCTATGACGCCCTCGTCCGGCTCGTGCAGGACTGGTCGCTGCGCTACCCGCTGGTGCAGGGTCAGGGCAACTTCGGTAGCCCCGGTGATGACCCGGCTGCAGCTCCGCGATACACCGAGTGCCGCATGGCGCCGTTGTCGATGGAGCTCGTGCGCGACATCGACAAGAAGACCGTCGACTTCGCACCGAACTACGACGGCAAGACGTTGGAGCCGAAGGTTCTGCCGGCGCGCTTCCCCAACCTGCTCGTCAACGGATCGTCGGGCATCGCGGTCGGCATGGCCACGCAGATCCCGCCGCACAACCTGCGCGAGGTCTCCGCAGCTGCGCTGTGGGTGCTCGAGCACCCCGAGGCGTCACGTGACGAGATGCTCGAAGCCGTCATGGGCCGCATCCACGGCCCGGACTTCCCCACGGGCGCGCTCATCATGGGCCGCAAGGGCATCGATGACGCCTACCGGACCGGCCGTGGCTCGATCATCATGCGCGCGGTCGTCGAGGTCGAGGAGATCCAGGGACGTCAGTGCCTCGTCGTCTCCGAGCTGCCCTACCAGGTCAACCCCGACAGCCTCGCCCAGAAGATCGCCGAGCACGTCAAGGACGGCCGCCTGCAGGGCATTGCCGACATCCGCGACGAGACCTCCGGCCGCACCGGCCAGCGTCTCGTCATCGTGCTGCGTCGTGACGCGGTCGCCAAGGTCGTGCTCAACAACCTCTACAAGCACACCCAGCTGCAGACCAACTTCGGCGCCAACATGCTCGCGCTCGTCGACGGTGTGCCGCGCACCCTGCCGATCGACGCGTTCATCCGGCACTGGGTCGACCACCAGATCGACGTCATCCAGCGCCGCACGGCCTACCTCCTCCAGGAGGCCGAGGACCGCATCCACATCCTGCGCGGTCTGCTCAAGGCCCTCGACATGCTCGACGAGGTCATCGCCCTGATCCGTCGGTCGCCGACCACCGAGGCGGCCCGGGACGGGCTGATCGAGCTCCTCGACATTGATGAGATCCAGGCCCGCGCGATCCTCGAGCTCCAGCTGCGTCGTCTCGCGGCCCTCGAGCGGCAGAAGACCATCGATGAGCACGACGCGATCCAGCGCGAGATCGAGGACTACAAGGACATCCTCGCCAAGCCCGAGCGTCAGCGGAACATCGTGTCCGAGGAGCTCACGACCATCGTGGAGAAGTACGGCGATGAGCGCCGCTCCGTGATCCACGGCTTCGACGGTGACATGTCGATGGAGGACCTCATCCCAGAGGAGGACGTCGTCGTGACGATCACCCGGGGTGGCTACGCCAAGCGCACCAAGGTCGATGCCTATCGCTCGCAGAAGCGCGGCGGCAAGGGCGTCAAGGGTGCCTCGCTGCGTGGCGAGGACGTCGTGGCGCACTTCTTCACGACCACGTCGCACCACTGGCTGCTGTTCTTCACCAACCTCGGCCGGGTCTACCGGGCCAAGGCCTACGAGCTGCCCGATGCCAGCCGAGACGCCAAGGGTCAGCACGTCGCCAACATCATGGCGTTCCAGCCCGATGAGCACATCGCCCAGGTGCTGGCGCTGCGCAACTACGAGATCTCGCCCTACCTCGTGCTCTCCACGCAGAACGGCCTCGTCAAGAAGACCCGCCTGTCCGAGTACGACTCCCCGCGCACTGGCGGCCTCATCGCCGTCAACCTGCGCGACGGTGACGAACTCGTCGGCGCCGGGCTGACGTCGTCGGCCGACGACCTGCTGCTCGTGTCCAAGAAGGGCCAGTCGGTCCGCTTCCACGCCGACGACGCGACGCTGCGGCCGATGGGTCGCTCGACGTCCGGTGTCACCGGCATGAAGTTCCGCGGCGACGACAAGCTGCTCTCGATGTCGGTCATCGACGAGGGCACCGACCCCGACGTGTTCGTGGTCTTCGAGTCCGGTCTGGCCAAGCGCTCGCTGGCCTCGCAGTGGAACGTCAAGGGTCGCGCGATCCTCGGCGTCACCGTCGCGAAGCAGTCCGAGAAGGGCGGCGACCTCGTCGGCGCCCTCACCGTCTCCGAGGACGACGAGGTCATGGTCGTCTTCGAACGCGGCAACATCGTCCGTTCCCGCGTCGACGAGGTTCGCCTCACCGGCCGCAACACGGGTGGCGTCTGGTTCGCCAAGCCGGGCAAGAACGACGCGATCGTCGGAGTGGCCCGCAACGCCGAGAAGGCTGTCGAGGAAGAGGTTGCCGAGGCTGACGCCGAGGGAGTCTCCCCGGTGGACGGCACCCCGGTCGACACCACGCTCAACGGTGACGCTGCCGACACGTCCGTGCACACGGGTGCGGGGAGTGACCTCGACACGGACGATGGCGTACCGTCGTTGGACAAGAGCACCGACAGCGACGACAACAACGACGCTGCAGGTGAGGCAGAGGGCGACGGAGGCGAAGAGTGAGCACGGCAGACCAGACAGGGACCTCGATGCGATCGGCGTCGGGATCCTCGGCTGAGGCCACGCGACCGCTCTCGCGCGCGCAGGCCGAGGCCCCGGTGACCAACGGTTCGGCCTCGCCCGTGCCGCCGGCAGCTGCTCGCGGCACCGGCCGTCGGGTGCGACTCACCGTCTCTCGCGTCGACCCGTGGTCGGCGATGAAGATGTCGTTCCTGTTGTCCGTGGCGCTCGGCATCGCCGGCGTCGTCATGATCTCGGTGCTGTGGATGATCCTCGCGGGCATGGGTGTCTTCGACCAGGTCAACACCCTCGTCGGCCAGATCATCCAGGACGGCGAGAACACCTTCGACATCATGGACTTCCTCGGCTTCGGCCGGGTCGTCTCACTCGCGATCGTCGTCGGCGTCATCGACGTCATCCTGATGACGGCACTCGCGACCCTTGCGGCGTTCCTCTACAACGTGTCGAGCAGCCTCGTCGGCGGTCTTCAGCTGACCCTCACCGACGACTGAGCCTGTCGTTCTCGACGGCGCATGGCGTTCTCGTTGGGGCACGTCGCCCCAGGGCCATGCGTCAGCGGGAACGACGTGCCCGGACGGGACCTGCGGGCCCCGAGTTACCGTTTTGTTGGCAAGGCAGAGTGTGGGGTAACCTCGTCTCTCGCGCCACCGTGAAGGTGGCGCCGCCGGATCGGCGACGGGCCTATAGCTCAGACGGTTAGAGCGCTTCCCTGATAAGGAAGAGGCCAGAGGTTCAAGTCCTCTTAGGCCCACCATCCGATCCTCGACTCAACTCAGGTGGTACTGCTGTGAAGAAGATCCTTCTCGTTGCCCTGACCGCGCTCACCGCCGGCCTCGTCAAGAAGAAGCTCGACGCGCAGGGTGCCGACCAGCGACTGTGGGCCGAGGCCACCGAGGACCGCCCCGCGGTCACCCCCAACGCAGGAAGCTGACACCAGCGACCTCACCGGGGCTGCGGCGCGCGTGGTGGCGCGCCTGCTGTGCCGCAGGGGCATCTAACTGAACAAGGGGACTTAGCTCAGCTGGTAGAGCACCGCCTTTGCAAGGCGGGGGTCAGGGGTTCGAACCCCCTAGTCTCCACCACAGGATCGAGAGGCCCTTCCCGGCATACAGGAAGGGCCTCTCGCATGAGCACCGTCAGACTCGGTCAGGGACAGCGTGGAACGGGTGCGCTGAACGTCGTGTTGGAGCGGTTCGAGACGTAGTAGTCGTTGAGCCAGCGGCCGTCGACGAGCTGGTTCCACACGCGAGTCGTGCCGACCAGCGTGCCGGACTTCTGGCAGGCGACGTAGGCGAGGGCGCCGCTGTGGACGGTTCCGTTCGGGGCATACGTCGTTCCGGGTCCGGAGCGGGTGTAGACGGCAGTCGGGATCGTCACCTGACCTGGGTAGCTGCACCGCGAAAGGGTCGCGCTGAAGGTGGTGCTCGAGGGCGTCGAGACGTAGCGGTCGGAGACGAAGCCGCCCGTGCTGATGCGATCCCACACAGACGTCGTGCCGACGAGCTGACCGCGGGCCTGGCAGATCACCGAGACGGCGGCGTTCGCGGCGAGGCTGCCCACGATGGGGTACGCACTCGAGGGTCCGCTGCGGACGTTGAGGGTGCCCGAGCTCGTGACGCGGTAGGTCTTGGCGACGGTGGCGACCGGGCCCTTGATGGTGTCGCTGTCGATGTTCATGGACACTCCACCCCACGTCTCGACGTGGTCGCCCCTGTACTGCTTGGCGCGCTGCCACTCGGACCACAGGGTGTTGCCCGCGGTGGACCAGCCGGTGACCGTGGCGACGTTGTCCCAGCGGGCCATCCAGACCGCGTCTGGGCGGGCCAGCGACGTGGAGTTGTAGCTGGCGGCGAGGTCACGCAGTCCGGAGTCCTGGTGGACATAGACCCCGGCGAGGAACCCGGCACGGTGCAGCGCCTTGGTCCACTCCGAAACATAGGTCCGGACCGCGGCCGTGCACCCAACGGCGGCGCGGTCGTAGTGCTCCACATCGGCATACAGAGCGCTGCCGGCGAGAAGTCCGAGGCTCCGGGCACGGGCCACGGCGTCGTTGCCATCCGCAGTTCCTCGCGCGGCCGCACCGCTGGCCGCGTAGCGGTTGGGCTTGGTGCCGAAGACACAGTAGGGCTGGTCGCCGAAGTAGGTCGGGACGAGTGACCAGCCCGCTGCCGTGGCACTGCTCACCCATGACGCGGTGAGGTTGGGTTGGGCACAGCCGCGGTTGCGCCCACCGAAGTAGATGTTGACGCCGGTGTAGGGCGACCTCCCGCGCCAGGCCGCGAGTGCGGCGAGCGAGGGCGCGGTGCAGGTGTCGAAGAACAGCCCCTGAACCCGCGTCGCTGAAGACGCGGTGGGATAGGTGCCGGGAGTGGCCGGTTCCGCCTGCGCAGACACCGGAACCATCAGGCCGATCGTCACCGTCGTGAGGCCGGCCGTGATGACGGCAGCTGCTCGTCGCGCGAGTTTCATGACAACCTCCAGCGTGGACTCCGGCGGGAGCGAAGCCCCACATCCTTTCGACGCGCTGGTGCGTCACGTGGTTGACCTGCGCTCATGCGTCGAGGCGAGGAGCAGGCGTCAGAGGTTGCCGAGGAGGCGGGTGACCGCCACCTCGATGACGACTCGGGTGGGGTTGACCCGGGGTGGCCGGTAGCGGGCGGCGTAGCGGGTCTCGGCGTCGAGCACGGACTCAGGATCGGCGAGGACTCGAGCGTCGCCCTCGAGGGAGAGCCACCGTCGGCCATCGACCTGGCAGACCACGGCCGTTCCAGACCTGGCCGCATTGCGCGCCTTCTGCGACACGTCGTTCGTGATGACCCGGAAGGCGAGCGTCTCGTTGTCCCACGTGAAGCCCACCGGCACCACGTGCGGGGAGCCGTCAGCTCGAAGCGTCGTCAGCGTCGCGAGGTGCCGCTCGGTGAGGAAGTCCAGGGCGTCCTGGGACAGGTTGCGCGGGTCGATTGCCACATCGAGGAGTCTTCCACGGCGCTCAGAAGCTGGTGCGCAGCAACATCGCCGCGAGAAGGAACATGACGAGCCCGATCGCGATGTCGAGAACCTGCCACGTGCGCGGGTGAGCGAACCAGCGGGAGGCGAGGCGGGCGGCATACCCCAGGCAGGTGAACCACAGAACGCTGGCGACGCAGGCGCCCGCACCGAACCACCAGCGTCCGGTCGAACCGTAGGACGTGCTGAGGTTGCCGAGCATGAGCACGGTGTCGAGGTAGACGTGCGGATTGAGCCAGGTCAGCGCGAACGCCGTCGCAACCGCGGACGCCTTCGCGGCGGGCGCGCCTGCGACGAGCGTCTTCGGGTGCCGCGCTGCCAGGAACGAGCGCACGCCGAACCAGACGAGGTATGCCGCACCGCCGAGTGTGACGATGCGCAGGACAGTGGGGTGCCCCTGGACGAGTGCGCCGACACCGACGACACCCGCAACGATGAGGAGAAGGTCGCTGATGGCGCAGATTGCGACGACGACCCCGACATGTTGACGGGCGACACCCTGACGCAGGACGAACGCGTTCTGCGCACCGATCGCGACGATCAGGGAGAAGCCGGACACGAGACCACCAAGGAGGGCGGCAAGGATTGTGGTGTTCATTGGGGTCGACGCTAGGGCCGGCAGTGCATGAAGACCAGCGAAGGTTTCTCAGGGTTCCTTAGTTCTGCTTCATCATAGAATCGGCCTCGTGCACACCGACCAACTCCGCGCCCTCCTCGCCGTCATCGACACGGGGACGTTCGAGGCTGCCGCCCGCGAGCTCCATGTCACGCCGTCGGCGGTGAGTCAGCGGATCAAGGCCCTCGAGCACTCGATGGGGCAGGTCGTCGTGCGGCGTGGGCAGCCCTGCGCGCCGACGACCGCGGGCGAGGTGCTCGTCCGACTCGCCCGCCAACAGCACCTGCTCGAGCAGGAGGCGCGCGCCGCCCTCGACGCATCCGCAGCGCCCACGGAGTTGGCCGTCGCTGTGAACGCAGACTCGCTGGCGACCTGGTTCCGACCCATCCTTTCCGAGGTCGCTGGCTGGGACGGTGTCATCCTCCGGCTCCATGTCGAGGACGAGGGACACAGTCACGAGCTCCTCCGTGCGGGCACGGTCCTCGGAGCGATCACGTCGAATCCCATTCCGGTGCAGGGGTGTTCGGCCGAGCGGATCGGTGGAATGCGCTACGTGCCGGTGGCGACACCGGAGCTGCGCGAGCAGTTCTCGTCCGGTCGTGGGGTCGACTGGGGTCGCATGCCGGTGCTCGAGTTCAACGACCACGACGACCTCCAGAGGCGTGTCCTCCGCCAGCATGGGGTCGAGGTCGACCCACCGACGCATCGGATCCCGTCGTCGGAGGCGTTCGCTGCTGCAGTCCGAGCGGGCCTGGGATGGGGCGCCCTGCCGACGGTGCAGTGCGCCGAAGGCCTTGAGCAGAGGGCGCTCGTGCGGCTCAGTGCCCGGGACCACGTCGATGTCCCTCTCCACTGGCAGGCCTGGCGACTCCGTTCACCACTCGTGGATCGCCTCACCGAGGCGATCCGCCACCACGCTCCGACGCGGTGACAACGAAGAAGGGCCCGACTCGTGGTCGGACCCTTCATCGTGGGTGTCGGGCTGATCAGCCCTGCGCGGTCAGGGGATGGTGGTGGTGGCAGCCGAGGTCTTGGCGACCGAGGTGTAGCCGGTCTTGGACCCGGTGACACGGACCGTGAGCGTTTTGCCCTTGTCGGTGGTGGTCAGGGCGTAGGTGCTTGCCGTCGCGCCGGTGATGGCGACTCCCGAGCGGAACCACTGGAAGGCCAGGGTGACCGGTGCCGGACCCCACGTGCCGGGAACGGCCGTGAGCGTGGAGCCCACGATCTTGGTCCCGGAGATCGTCGGCGTGGGTGCCGTGAGGGTGCCGGCGGCGATGACGGCGGTGGCCGCAGACCCCCTGGCGGTGGTGGCGTAGCCGGCCTTGGTGCCGGTCACGACCGCGGTGATGGTCTTGCCGGTGTCGGAGCCGGTCAGCGCGTAGGTGCTGGCCGTGGCTCCGGTGATGGCGACTCCGGCGCGCCTCCACTGGTAGGCGACGGTGACCGGTGCCGGTCCCCAGGTGCCCGCATTGGCCGTGAGGGTGTAGCCGGCCTTGACGGTCCCGCTGATGGTGGGCGCCGGGCCCGTGAGTGCACCGAGCACCGCACTGGTAGCCGCAGAGGTCTTGGCGACCGAGGTGTAGCCCGCCTTGCTGCCCACGACCCTGACGGTCATGGTCTTGGTCTGGTCCGCGGTGGCGAGCTTGTAGGTGCTCGCCGTGGCGCCGGTGAGGGCGACTCCCGAGCGGTACCACTGGTAGGCCAGCGTCACCGGTGCCGGACCCCACGTGCCGGGGACGGCCGTGAGGGTGGAGCCCACGATCTTGGACCCGGAGATCGTCGGCGTCGGTGCCGTGAGCGCGCCGAGCACCGCAGTCGTGGCTGCGGAGGTCTTGGCGACCGAGGTGTAGCCGGTCTTGGTGCCGGTGACGCGGACGGTCATGGTCTTGGTCTGGTCCGCGGCGGCGAGCTTGTAGGTGCTCGCCGTGGCGCCGGTGATGGCGACTCCGGTGCGGTACCACTGGTAGGCCAGCGTCACCGGTGTCGGACCCCACGCGCCGGTGACGGCGGTGAGCGTATAGCCCACGGTCCTCGAGCCCGAGATGGTCGGCGTCGGTGCCGTGAGCGTCCCAGCGGCGACCGCGGCGGTGGCAGCAGAAGTCTTGGCCGCGGTGGTGTAGCCACTCTTGGTGCCCGTGACGGTGACGGTGATGGCCTTGCCGGTGTCGGAACCGGTCAGCACATGGGTGCTGGCCGTGGCGCCGGTGATGGCCACACCAGCCCGCTTCCACTGGTAGGCCAGCGTGACGGGGGCCGGTCCCCACGTGCCGGGGACGGCGGTGAGGGTGGAGCCAGCCTTGGCGGTGCCGGTGATCGTCGGCGTCGGTGCCGTCAGAGTGCCCGGCGTGTCCGTGACCGGGCCGGCGGTCGCGACATAGGTGGTGTCGCTGTTGTTCGTCGCGGTGCGGACGTAGTAGCGGACGTTGACGGTCTTGCCGATCATCGCGGTGGTCAGCGTCAGTGTCTTGTCCCAGCCCACCGTCTCTCCGCCGACACGCCACTCGTAGGAGTCGTAGTCCACGGCTTCACCATTGGAGGGAGTGCCGTGCGTTGCGGTCAGTACCTGACCCGCGGCCGGGGTCCCCGCGATCTGCAGTGGTGAGGTGAGGGTGACTCCGGTGCCCACGGGGGCATACGCGCCGCCGAAGAGGGTGGCCGGGGCGTAGCCAGCGAGCGTCCCCGTCACGCGCACGTAGACCGTTTTGCCCTGCAGGTCGGCAGTCGGGGTGAAGGTGGTGCCAGTGGCTCCGGCGACCGGCACGAAGTTCCAGGCGTAGTCGCTGGCGTCCTCCCAGCCCCACTGGTAGGTGAGCTGCACGCCCGAGGGACCCCACGCTCCGGGGTGGACGGTCAGCGGCGAGCCGACCTTGGCGGCTCCGTTGACCCACGGGTCGGTCGCGGTGAGCGACTTGCCGGCCACCGGAAGCACGACGCGCAGGGTGCGCTGGAGAGGCGTTGTGGGCTGGGTGAAGATCGTGGCCGTGTCACTGGTGGTGGTGTTGTCCCAGCAGCGCGAGGCGTAGCGGTTCTCCCGGGCGGGGGCCTCCGGGCCGTAGTGGGCGTCCTCGAAGCAGACCTTGTAGCGGCCACCGGCCACGGCGGCCCAGAAGAACTTTCCGTCCGCGCCCGTCGCGCGGGGGCCGTACTGGGGGGTGTCCCACTGACCGGTGGCCGTGTTGTGGGTGTAGACGGTCCAGCCGACTCCCTGGATCGGGGCACCGGCACTGTCCACGGCCTCGCCGTAGAAGCCCATTGTCCTGGCGAGCTGGAAGTTCGCCGTCGTGACCGTCGGCCCTTCGGGCAGCACCGGTGGCGTCTGCGGGTAGGTCGGGGTGCTCTGGGCCGTGCCGTTCCAGAACTCCTGGGTCCAGTTGTGCTTGCCCCATTCCTCGCGAGCCTCGATCTGCACCTTGCCCGGCATGACCTTGGTGAGGGTGTAGGCGCCCGTGGCGTCGGTCGTGGCGGTCGAATTGGAGCCGCCGCCGCCGTTCGCTGAACTGCTGACGGTGATCCCGGGGATCGCGGCACCGGCCGTGTCGGTGACCCTGCCCTTGACCGTGGCCAATCGCGGAAGCCGGATGTTGGCCGTGACCGGAGTCGTCGTGCTGACGGTGATGGTCTTGGCCGCGCCGCGGCCGTTGGCCTGGTCGTAGTACTGCATTCCGTAGGTCTCCGCGCAGGTCGACTGACAGGCCGCGTAGAGGGTGTACTCGCCCGCCTTCGTGACGTCGATGGTGAAGCGACCCGTCGCATCGGTCCCGCCGAAGTGGTCGCGGCTGTCGTTCCAGTCGACCGGCTGGGCGTACAGGTATGCGTCACCCATGGGGACTGCCTTCCCGGTGGCGTCGAGCCCGGTGACAACCCCCGTGATGGTGTAGCCGGAGGCCGCCTGCGCCGGCGCGGCGCCAGCCAGGGCGAGGGTGAAGCCGAGGATCGTGGCGAGCACGAGGACCAGCAGCTGCCGAAGGCGCCGGACGGGTGAGTCGGCGAGTGGGGGTGGGTCAGCGAGGACGATCGAGGACACGGACAGCTCCTGGAGATGGGCGAACGAGGAGGAGTCATCGAAGTGACAAGGCTGACCCCCGAGGCAAATCGTAGGGCCGTTGTGCCGGGTTCGGACCGGACGTTTCCGCAGAGTCCGTGCTCCCTGTGCACCTCTGCCCTGATCCGCCCGGTGTCCGGTCGAGGGTCTCACGGGCCGCGGTGGTCAAAGGGGGTGCTCAAAGAGGCTAGGTTGCGAGGATGAGCGAAGACTGCAGGCACGGTTTGAACCCGGAGTGGTGCGCATCGTGTCGAGGTGACGACGATCGCGCTCTCTCACCGGCGGCAGGACGCAACGTCTTCGGCAACGGCATGCAGGCTCAGTTGGATCGACTGTGTTCCCAGTTGGCGATCCCCACCGTCAAGGTCGGTGCTGACAGCAGCCTCCCGACCGAGGTTTTCGCTGCTGCGGCCAAGGCCTGCGGCGTCAAGGCCGGCACCCCGCCCGAGACTGCGGCACTGATCGCATCGAAGAGCGGTGTGAAGTGGACCCCCGCCTGCGACAACCGGGCCGCGGTCAAGGGTGGCGCGACGATGGTGACCCGCGAAGGCCTCGTCGTGCTCAACAGGGCCGTCGCTGCAGTGCTCGCCAAGGCCTAGCAACGAGTCAACTCAGCCGAGCCAGGTGCCCTCGTCCCACGCGGAGGCCAGCACCGCGGCATACGGCGCGAGGTCGTGACCCTTCTGCGCCACCCACGCGTCGTTGTTGTAGGTGTCGTCGTAGCGGTCGCCGCGGTCGCACACCAGCGACACGATGGATCCCGCCTCACCGGAGGCCTGCATCTCCGCAGCCAGACGCAACGCCCCATAGATGTTGGTCCCGGTGGACGGTCCGGCGTGAATTCCGGTGCGCTCACGCAGGAATCGCATCGCCGCGATCGAGGCGCAGTCGGGCACGCCGAGCATGCGGTCGACGACCAGCGGCAGGAACGACGGCTCGAGCCGCGCCCGCCCGATGCCCTCGATCCGCGACGGCGCCAACCGTGCCTCGCCGTCGCCCTGCCACGCCGGCAGGAAGGCTGACCGCTCCGGGTCGACGACACACACCCGGGTGTCGAGCGCCTGGTAGCGGACGTAGCGACCGATCGTCGCCGACGTCCCGCCCGTCCCTGCACCGACGACGATCCATGCCGGGACGGGGTGCTCCTCCATCGACATCTGCTCGAAGATCGACTCGGCGATGTTGTTGTTGCCGCGCCAGTCCGTCGCCCGCTCGGCGTTGCTGAACTGGTCGAGATAGACCCCGCCAGCCGCGTCGGCCAACCGTCGCGCCTCGTCATAGACCGTCGTCGGGTCATCGACGAGGTGGCACGTCCCGCCCTCGCGTTCGATGAGCTTGATCTTGGCTGGCGACGTCGACGACGCCATGACGGCAACGAACGGCACACCGAGCATCCGTGCGAAGTGCGCCTCACTCACCGCCGTTGACCCCGATGACGCCTCGACGACCGTGGTGCGCGGGCCGATGATCCCGTTGCACAGCCCATAGAGGAAGAGCGAGCGCGCCAGCCGGTGCTTGAGCGAGCCCGTCGGGTGGGTCGACTCGTCCTTGAGATAGAGGTCGACGCGGTCGCATCCGGGCAGGTGCACCTTGATGAGGTGGGTGTCGGAGGTGCGCATCGCATCGGCCCGCAGCTTGCGGATCGCCTCGCGCACCCAGGCCCGGTCGGGCCCGGTGCGCATCCCCGTGTCGACCAGCGGCGAGGGAGCGGGTGGGGTCGGCGAAGACATGCCGCTCAACCTATCCGCCACGTGTCGGCGCTGGGTCTGCGCCTGGGGTGGCTCTGGCCGCCGCATCCGCAGACACAACGGGGGACAAGCAAAAACGAGAGGCGGTATGCCGGGTGAGCACCCGGCATACCGCCTCTCGTGGAGCGATTGGGCGTGACTCAGGCCTTGTCGTGGCCCTTGTCCAGGTGGGGCGTCGAGAGGTCGGAGGTCTCGGACGTGCCCGACGTGGAGGGAGCGGAGCCCTCGGCCCACTCGCCTGCACTGGACCAGGCGTCGCCCTCGACGGCGGTCTCGGTCGTGGGCTCGCCACCGAACTCGGAGGCCTCGGCTTCATCGGCGAGCTCGTCGGCCTTGTCGGTGGCCTTGTCCTTGACCTCAGCGGCCTTGTCGGACGCGGCGTCCTTGGCCTCGACGGCCTTGTCCTTGACGGCCGAACCCGCAGCAGCAGCCTTCTCCTTGGCGGCGGCGGCCAGGTCGGTCACCTTGTCGCCGACGGACGCACCGTTGGCCGAGGCGTGTCCGCCGACCGTCGAGCTGCGTCCTTCGCCGGGTGGGGTGTAGGCACCTGCGGTCGCCCATGGGTCCTTCTTCTCGGTCGACTTCTTCCAGGCGAGGGCCGCGGCACCCGCAGCGAGGAGGCCGAGGAGGAGCAGGCCCTTGCCGCCACGCTTGGTCGGCTTGGCGATCGCGTCACCCTTGAGCACGTGGTAGGCGTCTGGCGCGCGGTCAGCGGCCTCGGACGCGGCACCCTTGGCGGCAGCAGCACCGGCCAGGACGGTTGCGAGCGCGGTGGCCAGCTTGGGGACGATCTCGTCGACGAAGGTGTCCTTGGCGTCCTGGACCTTCGGCGCGAGGTGGTCAGCAGCTTCGTGGACCTTGGGCCCCGCCTGGTCGGCGTAGCTGCGGGCCGTCTCGCGGGCGCTCTCGACGCGCGGGGCCGCCTTGTCCTTCAGGTCTGCAACGCGCGACGTGAAGTCGGCAGCGGTGGACTGTGCCGCCGACGTGGCGTCGGATGCGGTGGAGGCGGCGGTTTCGACGCGAGCGGCGACGGCTTCGCGCGCCTGCTCGGTCTTGCTCTTGGTGCGGAACACGGCGTTCTCCTAGCGATGGACGATTGAACTCCTGCTTCCCATCAAACACTGTTTCCGCTGGTCATGACAGTTGGGGTGCCCCCCAAGACCACATTCTGGGTATGCCGTCGCGCACCCTTTGCGGGCCGCTCACCTCTGGGTGTGCGCACCCAGAGGGCACCCATAGAGTGGAGGCATGAAGGCATCTCTGAAGACCAACCACGGCACCATCAACCTGAACCTCTTTGCGGACCAGGCTCCCAAGACGGTGAAGACCATCACGGGCCTCGCGACGGGTGAGCTCGAGTTCAAGGACGACGCAGGCCGCACCAACCCGGACCGCTTCTATGACGGTCTGATCTTCCACCGCATCATTCCCGGTTTCATGATCCAGGGCGGCGACCCGCTCGGCCAGGGCTTCGGTGGCCCCGGCTTCGCATTCGACGACGAGATCCACCCGGAGCTCCAGTTCGACCGCCCCTACCTCCTTGCCATGGCCAACGCCGGCAAGCGTGCGGGCAAGGGCACCAACGGATCCCAGTTCTTCATCACCGTCGGTGTCACGCCGCACCTCAACGGCAAGCACACGATCTTCGGTGAGGTCGCCGACCAGGAGAGCCGCGACGTCGTCGACAAGATCGCCTCCGTCGCCACCGGTGGCCAGGACAAGCCCAAGGACGACGTCATCATCGAGAGCTTCGACGTCGAGGCCTGAGCCTCCACAGCTCTTCATCACGCCGAGCGCCTCACCGTCCCATCGGGCCGGTGGGGCGCTCGACGCATTCAGGGAAGGTTCAGACCGCGCCACTAGACTCGCGACGGTGAGCGAGCCCACGGCATACGAACAGACCGGCACTCCAGAAGAGGTGCCGGTCTGCCCGCGCCACCCCGACCGTGTGTCCTATGTGCGGTGTCAGCGGTGCGGGCGGCCGGTCTGCACCGAGTGCCAGCGCCCGGCAGCTGTCGGTGTGCAGTGCGTCGACTGCGTCCGTGAGGGCGCGAAGTCGGTGCGGCAGGGGCGGACGATCTTTGGTGGTGACGTCGCCGCGGTCGGTGGGCGTCCCCTTGTCACGATGACGATCATCGGGATCTGCGCCCTGGTCTTCCTCGGCCAGATGGCCTCACCGCGCGTCACCAACGAGGTTGCGTTCGTGCCCTACCTCGGTGACACCGAACCGTGGCGCTTCCTCACGTCGGCGTTCGCGCACAGCCCGCAGCAGATCCTGCACATCCTCTTCAACATGTATGCCCTGTGGATCATGGGTGGCTACCTCGAGCCGATGCTCGGTCGGGCCCGGTTCGCCGCTCTCTATCTGATCACCGCGTTCGGTGGTTCGGTCGTCTACCTGCTCCTGGCCTTCCCCCACACGGTCGACGAGCTCAACCGGGGCGACTTCGGCGCGTGGGAGACGCCAGCGGTCGGGGCGTCGGGTGCGGTGTTCGGCCTCTTTGGGGCGTTCCTCATCCTGCAGCGCCGACTCGGCCGGTCCGCCGCGACGATGTACGCGACGATCGGCATCAACGCCGTCATCGGCTTCGTCATCCCCGGCATCGCGTGGCAGGCCCACCTCGGCGGGTTCCTCGTCGGGCTGGCGTGTGCCGCGGTCTTCGCCTACCTGGGCAAGCGGCCCGAGGCTGGCGGCACCCAGCGGGCGAGCTTTGCCATCCACTGGATCGCGCTCGCAGCCATCACCGCAGTGCTCGTCGTCCTCGTTGTGGCGAAGTACTTCCTCACCACCTCCCCGATCTGAGCTGTGCACTGCTGCGCCCTGCCGCAGCAGCGCACGCGCCCACCCGACTTTTTGTGCACTGCTGCGCTCTGGCGCAGCAGTGCACAGCGCGAAACCGGGTGAATGCGAGCCGGAGTCGGAACCCGAGAGCCTGTGGATTACATCGATGTCATTCATCCACATTGGGGACAACCGCTGTGGATAACTCGGAGATGTCCACAGACTTGTGCACACGGCATACCCGAATCTGTGGCCCCAACACAGCGAAACGGCCCCTGACCACGAAGGTCAGGGGCCGTTCAGCAAGTGGGCGGAGTCGTCAGCGCCAGCGGGTCGTCATGAGGAAGCCGGCCATCATGAAGGCGAACCCGGCACCGAGGTTCCAGCGGCCGATCTGCGGCAGCGGGTACTCCTTCGCGCCGGAGATGTAGTAGGTCACGACCCAGATGAGCCCGATGACCATCAGCGCGAGCATGAGCGGCACGAACCAGCGCGGGTTCGGCTTGGAAACCCGGCTCTGCGCCGTGCGGGGCGGTGTGTATGCGGGCTTTGCGCGGCCCTTGGACTCTGGCACGGACTGTCTCCTTGGCGTGTGGTGTCGTGGCCTAGCGTAGAGCCTGAACAGGAAGAGGGGTTGAACGTGGCGCAGCGCAAGGCGTTCCTCACGACGCGACCAGGCCCGTGGTCGGTGCTCGTGCCGATCGTGGCCGTCCTTGCGGGCATCCTGTTCGCGACCAGTGGCACCGTGGCGCAGGGGCGCAGTCTGCGCTCCGACGCCGCCGGGTTGCCGGACATCATCCGCGAGCAGACGCAGGACAACGCCCGGATGACCGGCGACCTCCAGAAGCTCACGCTCGAGGTCGACGAGCTCACCCGCGACAGCGCTCCGGGGAACACCGTCATCCAGGGGCTCGACGAGAAGGCCGACGCCCTGGGTGTCAGCGCGGGCCGCACCGCCGTGGAGGGGCCAGCCGTCGAGGTCCAGCTCGACGACTCCGATCTGACCAGCGACCGTCTCCCGCCCGGCCGCACGGTCGATGACATCGTCGTCCACCAGCAGGACGTGCAGGCCGTGGTCAACGCCTTCTGGGCTGGCGGCGCCGAGGCCATGATGATCCAGGACCAGCGGATCATCGCCACGAGTGCCATCCGCTGCGTCGGCAACACGCTCATCCTTCAGGGGCGCGTCTACTCGCCGCCCTATCGCATCAGGGCGATCGGTGACCCCGACAGTCTCCGCGACATCCTCGGGCAGTCCCCCGAGATCCAGATCTACCAGGAGTACGTCAAGGCGGTCGGCCTCGGCTACGAGGTGACGACGCACGACCGGCTGGAGTTCCCGGCATACGCCGGTTCGATCACTCCTGAGCACGCCACGGCCGCGGAGTGAGCCGAACCCGCCGCGGCGGTGCCGTCGCCGGAGCCGCGGGCGTCGTCGGCGAGCTGCTCATGACACTCGGCGCGCTCGTGCTGCTCTTCCTCGTGTGGCAGTTGTGGTGGACCGACGTCGAGTCGGACCGGGCGCAGGCCGCCACGGTGTCCTCGCTGTCGCGCGAGTTCGGTGCGCAGTCGTCGCCTGACCCGAGTGCGGCTGCGCCCGAGCTGCCGGGTGAGGCGTTCGCGATCGTGCGGGTGCCGCGGTTCGGCGCCGACTATGCGCGTCCCCTCGTCGAGGGCATCAGCACCGAGGACCTTGCCGAAGGGTTGGGGCACTATCCCGGGACGGCTGGACCGGGCGAGGTGGGCAACTTCGCCATCGCCGGGCACCGCAACACCTTCGGCAAGCCGCTCTCCGACATCGACCGGCTGCAGGACGGTGACCGAATCGTCGTCGAGTCCGTGGACGGATGGACCGTGTATGCCGTGACCTCGCACGAGATCGTCCGTCCGTCGCAGTCCGAGGTCATCGCGCCCGTGCCCGGTGATCGCACGGCCGTGCCGACCAAGCGGCTGCTGACCTTCACGGCCTGCCACCCGAGGTTCAGCGCGAGGCAACGCTGGATCGTGCACGCCGAACTGGTTGAGACGCGCACCCGGGCACAGGGCGCGCCATCGCTCGAGGTCTCGGCTCCCGTTCCCGCGGCGACAGGAGGAGCCTGATGTATGCCGCTCTCTGGCGAGCGCTTCCGGGTCCGGTCGCGCTCAAGGCTCTCCTGGTCGTCGTTTTGCTCGCGGTCGTCATCGTGGTGTGCTTTCAGTGGGTCTTCCCACTGGTGGCGTCCTGGATGCCCTATGGCGAGACCACTGTCGGCACCGACGCCGGCACCGCAGCCCTTTTGCCCCAATTGTTTTCGCTCCGTGAGGACCTCTGATGAACGCCACCCCGACTGAACCTTTCCGATCACTCTCCTCGATCTTCCGGGCCTCGCTCCTTCGTCGCTCGTGTCCTCAGATTGTCGTCGAATGACCCATATCCTGGTGATCGACAACTACGACTCGTTCGTCTTCACGATTGTGGGCTACCTCGAGCAGCTCGGCGCCGAGTGCACGGTCGTGCGCAACGACGCGATCGCCGCGGCTGACGGTGCTGACTTCGACGGTGTGCTCGTGTCTCCGGGCCCTGGGACGCCCGAGGAAGCCGGTGTCTCGATGGCGATGATCGAGGCGTGTGGCGAGCGGGCGCAGCCGATGCTCGGGGTCTGCCTCGGTCACCAGGCGCTCGGCGTCGTGGCCGGTGGGGTTGTCGGGCGGGCGCCCGAGCTGCTCCATGGCAAGACCTCGCTCGTCCACCACTCGGGCGAGGGCGTGCTCGCCGGGCTGTCGTCACCCTTCACGGCGACGCGCTATCACTCGTTGACGATCGAGCCGCCCAGCCTGCCCGAGTCGCTTGTCAGCACTGGCCACACCGAGAGCGGCATCATCATGGCCGTCCAACACCGTGAGCTGCCGCTGCACGGTGTGCAGTTCCACCCCGAGTCCGTCCTCACGCAGGGCGGACACCGACTCCTCGCGAACTGGCTCGAGCTGTGCGGCGATCCCGGAGCGGTTGAGCTCTCCCACGGGCTCAGCCCGCTGGTGCACGACGGTGCCGACGTCGCCGCGAGGGTCACCGGCTGACCCGCGCCACCCTCCGACCCACTGCGCGACCTACTGCACAGTAAGTGGGGTGATTACCCCACATACTGTGCAGTAGGTCGTGCAGTGGGTGGTGTGATCACAGGGGTTTCCGTCATCCACAGGCGCGTGCCCCGGCGGCACCCTGTCCACAGTTCTGCTTGTGGGAGGTGCGGTCGGCGCCGGTGCCTCGAATGCTGTTGCCATGAAGCCACTTCCCGAGACCTTGAGCGGTGTGCTCGCGGCACAGTTCGGCGTCGTCACACGTGAACAGCTGCTCCGGCACGGCGTCTCCAAGGAGGCGATCCGATGGAATGCTGGCAGGTCATGGCGGGTCATCCTGCCGTGCACCTACGTCACCAATGAGGTGCACGCGAGCGAGAAGCAGCGGCGGATGGGCGCCTTGTTGTTTGCTGGCCCTCTCTCGGCGTTGGCAGGCATGACCGCCGCTTCGGTGCACGGGCTCAAGAACGCTGATCAGCGGGGCCGAGTTCATGTCGTGGTCCCCGGTTCGCAAGCGAGCCGGCGGCGGGGGTACACAAACATCCGGCGCAGCCTCCTCGATGACGCAGGGGTGGTCGTGCGTGACGGCATGAGAGTCTCGTCGGTCGCCCGTGCCTGTGTTGACGCGGCAATCGAGGAACGCCGCGCGAGCAACCGGACCGCCCTCCTGGTGGAGGCTGTCCAACGCGATCTGACAACCGTCGACCAACTGGCCGAGTGGTGCTACCGGCTCCGACCGTGCGACGTGGCGAAGGTTCTGCCGGCGCTGGAGACGGCCGCGCTTGGCGTGTGGTCAGTCCCCGAAGCAGAGGTCCTCGATCTCATGGGGACGTCCCTCGTGCTGCCTGAGGTCATGACGAACCCACACCTTGTTGACGCGAACGGTCGCAAACTCATCACCCCAGACCTCTGGCTCGACGACGTCGCCATGGCGGTCATGGTCCACTCGAAGGAGTACCACGCCAACGGCGAGCAGTTCGTCGACACGATTGACCGTGATGGCGAGCTCGTGGCCGCTGGTGTTGTGGTCCTTGGAGTGACACCGACCGGGGTTCGCCGCAACCCGCGTGGGACTTTGCAGAGGATCGAGGCGGCCTACGCCGCGGCGCACCGGCGTGAACGCCCCGCCGTCGTTGCGCAGCCACAAGCGGCCTGACCTGACTTGGGGCTTCTGCCGGAACGGTTCGCAACTCGGCGCACGACCCACCGCACGGCCTACTGCACAGTAAGTGGGGTGATCACCCCACTTACTGTGCAGTAGGCCGTGCGAGAGGCGGGAAGGGGGCTGCGCGGACCAGCTGAGCAGTGACCGGGAGCGTCAGGGGGCTCCGGACGGTGTGCTCGACGGGCTTGGAGTGGGCGTCGGCGTTGCGCTCGGGGTGGGCGTCGTGCTCGGGGTGACCGAGGGTGTAGGAGTCGTTGACGGCGTCGTCGGGGCCGGCGGGGGTGGGGGGACCCTCTGCGCGACGACGATCGTCACCTCGGATCCCACGGCAACGAGGTCCTTCTCGTCGGGCTTCTGCTCGATGACCGTGCCCTCCCGGGCCCGCGACGTCTGCTCATAATCGGTCTTGGCCTTCAGTCCGACCGAGCTCAGCAGGGCGGAGGCCGCGTCCTGGGTGAGGTTGGTGAGCTTGGGAACTGCGACCTGACCCGAGGCGACATTGAGGTTGACGACCTCGCCGGGCGCCAGCGACGCCCCAGCGGCGGGATCGGTCGAGACGACGGCGTCCTTGGGCTGGTCATCGGTGTTGACCTTCACGGTCCGCCCGACCGAGAGTTTCGCTCGTTCGAGCAGGTCGGTTGCCTCAGCGACCGTCCTCCCGGCGAGGTTGGGGACCACGACGGCGTTAGGGCCGGTCGAGATGACCAGCCTGACCGTGGTCTCGGCGGGGTCGACCCGGGAGCCGGCACCCGGGGTCTGTGAGATGACCGAGTCCTCGGGGACGGTGTCGCTCTTTGCCGTGGTCTGGGTCGAGGTGAGTGCGGCGTCGCTCAACAGCTTGAGAGCCGTTGCCCGAGGTTTGCCCTCGAGGACGGGCACGGAGACCTTCTGGGCCTCCTCGCGCATCTCAAGATACTGCTGCGCACCGAATCCGAGGAGCGCGAGTGCCGCGATGACCCCGAGCGTCAGCATGACGTAGGTCGCCCCACGACGCTTGCGCCGCTCTGACGGGTCGACGGCGGCGGGGAACGTCGACGTCGTCGAACCGGGCGAAGGCTCAGGTGAGTCGTCTCGGGGACGGGTCGTGGCGGCATACACCTCTGTGGGTTCGGACGTGTTGATGGCGGCAGGTCCGGCGGCGAGCGCCGCGAGCGATGCCATCGCGGCCGCACTGATCGGCCGCCCCAGACGGGCCGCCTGGAGGTCGTTGCGGAAGGCGTTGGCGTCCTGGTAGCGCTTCTCGCGGTCCTTGGTGAGGGAGTGGAGGACGACGGCGTCAAGCGATTCATCGACCTCGCTGGCCCGTTGTGAAGGTGCCACGGGCTGCTCGCCAACGTGCTGGTAGGCGATGGAGACCGGGCTGTCGCCGACGAACGGTGGGCGGCCCACGACGAGCTCATAGAGCATGCAGCCGGCTGAGTAGAGGTCCGAGCGGGCGTCGACATTGTGCCCCTGGGCCTGCTCGGGTGAGAGGTACTGGGCGGTGCCGATGACGGCTTGGGTCTGCGTCATCGTCGCTGCGGAGTCGGCGATGGCTCGGGCGATGCCGAAGTCCATGACCTTGATGGAGCCGCCTGCGGCGACCATGACGTTGGCCGGCTTGATGTCGCGGTGGACGATCCCCATGCGGTGGCTGTAGGCAAGCGCGTCGAGGACCCCCTCGGTGATCTGCGAGGCCTCCTGCGTGGGGAGCCTGTCGCGCTCGGTGAGGATCTCGCGCAGCGTGCGCCCCTGCACGTACTCCATGACCATGTAGGGCACCGCGACCTTGGCGCCCCCGGACTCGATCGAGTGGTCCTCCCCCGAGTCGTAGACCGCGACGATCGAGGCGTGGTTGAGTCCGGCCGAGGACTGGGCCTCGCGCCGGAACCGCTTGATGAAGGACTGGTCGCGCGCGAGGTCGCTGCGCAACATCTTGATGGCGACCTGACGCCCCAGACGGGTGTCGTGGCCGAGATGCACCTCGGCCATGCCACCCCGACCGATGAGTTCTCCCACTTCGTAGCGGCCCCCGAGCAGCAGGGGATCCTCGCTCATTGCGCCCTCACTTCTTCAGTCCAGCCTCGAGCATCGCCTTGGCGATGGGGCCACCCACGGCGCCACCTCCACGGGCTTCACTGTCGGGGTCGCCACCGTTCTCGACGACGACGGCGACAGCGATCTGCGGATCATTGGCGGGTGCGAACCCGGTGAACCAGGCGTGCGCGCGCGCCACCCGGTCGGTCTCGGCGGTCCCGGTCTTGCCGGCGACGCGCACTCCGTCGATCTGGGCGGGTTTGCCGCTGCCGTTCTCGACGACGGCTTCCATCATCTCGGTGAGCTGCGCGGCGACCTCGGGGGTGGTGGCCTCTGAGAGCTGCTCGGGCTCGGCGCGCTCGATGACGCTGAGGTCGCTCGACAGCACCGACTTCACGAGGTGCGGGCGCATGACGACACCCGCATTGGCGACGCCGGCACTGAACATCGCGACCTGGAGCGGTGTGACACGCACGTCGTACTGACCGACGGCCGACTGCGCCAGCTGCGGCTGGTTGAGTTCGGCCGGAACGCTGCTCGGGGTGACCCTCATCGGGATCGAGAGCTGGTCTCCCACACCGAACTTCGCGGCCTGGTCACGCAGTGCGTCGGCGCCGAGCTCCATACCGAGGAAGCCGAACGCGCTGTTGCACGAGATCTCCATGGCGTTGAGGAGGGTCGTCTTGTCGTTGTCGCCACAGGACCGGTTGCCGATGTTGGGCAGGCCGACCGTCGTCTGCGGCAGGTCGAGCTCGGCCGGGCCGGGCAGCTCGGAGTCGGGCTGGAACTTCCCGCTCGACAGGGCTGCCGCGGCGGTGACGATCTTGAACACCGAGCCGGGCGGATAGAGGTCGCCGCCGATGGCGCGATTGACGAGCGGCTTGTTGGGGTCTGCGTTCAGACCGTTGTATGCCTTCTCGACCTTGGTGAGGTCGTGGCCCGAGAGCGTGGCCGGGTTGAACCCGGGGTTGCTCACCATGGCGAGGATCTCGCCAGTTGACGGGTTCACCGCAACAGCGGATCCTTTGCGGCCGTCGAGAGCCTTGATCGCGGCCTCTTGGACCTTGGGGTCGATGGTGAGTTCGAGGCTGGCGCCAGAGGTCTTGCGTCCGGTGAAGAAGTCGGAGACGCGGCGGAAGGCCAATTTGTCGCTGCTGCCCGAGAGGAGGCCGTTCTCGGCCTGCTCGAGGCCGCTGCCCGCGCCATAGAAGGAGTAGTAGCCGGTGATGTGGGCGTAGGCCGCACCACCGGGATAGGTGCGCAGCCACTTGAACTCATTGCTGGCGGGGACGGACTTCGCGATGGCGGTGTCGCCGACGAGGATCTGTCCGCGCTCGCGGGCATAGCTGCTGAGCAGGGTGCGCCGGTTGTCGGGCCGGGCATTGAGATCCTTGGCATAGACGAACTGGATCATCGTCGTCGAGACGAGGAGCGTCGCAAAGAGGAACGCGACGACGAAGGAGAGGCGGCGGATCGGTGAGTTCATCGCACCTTCACCACCTGGGTCTGGTCGCTGGCCACAGGGCTGGGAGCTTCCGGGTCGGGGACAGGTCGGCGAGCGTGGTCACTGATGCGCAGGAGGAGCGCGACCAGGGTCCAGTTCGCGAGGAGTGAGGAGCCGCCCTGCGAGAGGAACGGCATGGTCAGGCCGGTCAACGGGATGACACGCGTGACGCCGCCGACGACGACGAAGCACTGCAGCGCGACCGAGAAGGCGAGGCCCGATGCGAGGAGCTTGCCGAAGCCGTCGCGGGCGCCGATGGCGGTGCGAAGCCCGCGCTCCACGAGGAGGACATAGAGCAGCAGCAGGGCGAAGAGTCCGACGAGGCCGATCTCCTCACCGAAGCTCGGGATGATGAAGTCGCTCTCGGCGAAGTAGGTGAGGTCGGGGCGCCCGCGACCGAGTCCGGTGCCGAACATGCCGCCCGAGCCCATGCCCATGATGCCCTTGGCCAGCTGGTCGGACGTGTCGAGGGCTTCGCGGCTGAACGTGTCGAGCCAGAGCAGCACCCGTTGCTGGACGTGGCTGAAGAGCATGTTGGCGACCCAGCAGCCGACCCCGAAGAGCATCAGACCGAGGGCAACCCACGAGGTGCGTTCGGTGGCGACATAGAGCATCGCGACGAACAGGCCAAAGAAGAGGAGGGAGGAGCCGAGGTCCTTCTCGAGCACGAGGACACCGACGGAGAGCATCCAGGCCACGAGGATCGGGCCGAGGTCGCGGGCCCGGGGCAGGGTGAGCCCGAGGATGCGGCGGCCAGCCACGGACAGGGCGTCACGGGTCTGGACGAGGTAGCCGGCGAAGAAGATCGCGAGGACGACCTTGGCGATCTCTCCGGGCTGGAACGAGAACGGCCCGAGCTTGATCCAGATGCGGGAGCCGTAGTTCTCAAGCCCGAGCCCGGGCACGAGCGGCAGCACCAGCAGCCCGAAGCCGAGTGCACCTGCGAGGTAGGTGTAGCGGCGCAGGATCCGGTGGTCGCGCAGGATGATGAGCGCGGCGATCGCCAGGCCGGCGGCGAGCGCGCTCCACATGAGCTGGCGCAGCGCCATCCCCTCGGCGAGGTCGTCGCCGCGGGCCAGGTCGAGCCGGTTGATCATCACGAGACCGAGCCCGTTGAGCAGGGTGGCGATGGGGAGGATCAGCGGGTCGGCGTAGGGCGCGCGCCAGCGCATCACGAGGTGGAAGACCGCGGTGATGACGAGGAAGCCCGAGCCGACGGCGACCAGGCTCGGCGGGATCGCACCCTCGACCGCGATGCCGACGTTGATGTAGGCGAGCACGACGATGCCGACCGCGAAGACGAGGAGCGCGAGCTCGACGTTGCGGCCCTTGCGGGAGGCGAGTGAGGAGATGGTCGTCATGCGTTGGGACTGATGGACGGGGACGACGGCTGGAGCGGGGACGTCGAGCTGGTGGGGGCCGGGCCCGTGGGAGTGCCGCTGGGGGTGCCGGATGGGGTGGGCGTGCCGCTCGGAGTCGGGGTCGGAGTCGGTGTCGTCCACGTGGACGGAACGGTGCCGCAGGACCGGCCCTGAGACTTCGCGAAGCGGCAGGCCTGCGCCTGCACCTCGAGGTTGCGCACGAGGGAGGCGGCGTCGGTGCGCGTCGGCATGGTGATGCCACGGCCAAGCCGTTCGCGATAGCTGTTGGGCAGGTCGTCGATGTCGATGCTGCTCGTCGTCTCGGGCTGCGAGAGGTCGACCGGGCCGAGGGTCTGATCGACGCCCTTGAAGACGGCGACCCGCCCATCGTTGACGCCGACATAGAACTGCGCCTGGGTCCAGGACCAGGCGGCATAGCCACCGCCGACCAGGAGGATCACTGCGAGCAGCGAGACCCCGACGGCACGCAGGATCGTGGCCGTCCGCCCACGTGGCCCTTCCTCCGCCAGCTCGACGTCGTCATCTGCGGAGCGGCCACTTGCCTCCTGGGACAACGCAGCTGCCTTGGCGGCGGGCGTGACGGGGATCGGGCGGGTGTGGCGGCGGATCGCGGCAGCGGCACCGACGATCTGGGGTGAGTCGCTCGGCACGAACTGGTTGAGATCGACGACGTCACCGATGACGACGGTGACGTTGTCCGGGGCACCGGCGCGCAGGGCGAGTTGGACGAGGCGTTCGGCGCAGGCCCCCGGCTTGCTCTCGGTCGTGAGGATCTCGTCGATGGTGTCGCGAGCGACATAGTCGGACAACCCATCCGAGCAGATGAGGTAGCGATCGCCGACGATCGCCTGACGCACGACGACGTCGGGCTCCTTGCCCTCGGCGCCGGTGAGGACGCGGGTCACGAGGGAACGCTGCGGGTGGGTCGACGCCTCCTCGGAGGTGAGGCGTCCCTCATCGACGAGCGACTGGACGAAGCTGTGATCCTTGGTGATCTGGCTGACTTCACCGGCGCGCACGACGTAGGCCCGGGAGTCGCCGATGTGGGCGAGGACGAGCTTGTCGCGAGCGCGCAGGATGGCGATGAGGGTGGTGCCCATGCCGTCGAGGTCGGGGTCCTCCTCGGTGACGTGCCCGAGTTCCACGTTGGCGGAGGTGATCCGGCGCAGCAGGGCCTCAGTCGCGTCGACGCCGGAGAAGGACTCGCCGTCGAGACCGACGAGGGCGCCGACGATCATCGACGACGCGACGTCGCCACCGGCGTGACCACCCATGCCGTCGGCCATGGCGAGAAGGTGCGGGCCGGCATACCCACTGTCCTCGTTGTTGGTTCGCACCATCCCGACGTCGGAGCGGGCGGCGAAGTTGAAGGCGATCGCCACGCGCTACCTCCGCAGCTCGACGACGGTCGTGCCGAACCTGATCTCGGTCCCGGCTGCCACCGGAGTCGGTGTGGTGAGGCGCTGCTGGCCGATGAACGTGCCGTTGGTGGAGCCGAGGTCCTCGACCATCCAGCCCTCGGGCCCCTTGAAGATGCGGGCGTGCCGACCGGAGGCGAAGTCGTCCTCGAGGACGAGCGCGGACTCGGGGCTGCGGCCGACGAGGGTGCCGGACTCGCGCAACGGCAGGCTCGTGCCGGCGAGGGGTCCGCTCGTGACGCGCAGGTGGTTGGGGCCGCGCTCGGCGGAGCGGGCGTTGAAGCGGCGGCCGCTGACGGGGCGCTGCTCGGCCGGCACCGCAGTGGGGTTGGCCCCTCGGGCAGCCGGGCGCGGGGTGGCCGCGCGCGGTGTTGCGGCCCGACGGGAGGTGACCTGGGTGCCGTAGAGGTCGCCCCGGAGGACGCCGACGACGGCAATGACGAAGGCCCAGAGCGCCACGAGGAGGCCCAGGCGCATGAGGGTGATGGTGAGTTCGCTCATTTAGGTGGTGCTCACTCCTGTCACTTTCGGCCGGCGCGGTAGGTGACGGAGGTGCGGCCAACGGTGATCCGGTCGCCATCGGCGAGGCGCTCCGACGTGACGCGCTCACCGCTGACGAAGGTGCCGTTGGTCGAACCCAGGTCACGGATGGTCGCGACCGTGTGTGGACCGTCCTGGGTCACGCGAATCTCGCTGTGCTGACGGGAGATTCCGGGGTCGTCGAGGATGATGTCGGCGCTGTCGTCGCGACCGAGGACGGTGATGGCGCCCATGAGCGGATAGCGCTCGCCGTCGACGTCGAGCCATGGTCGGTCGGCCGGGTTGGTCCGCCGCTTCTGGGGAGGTGGCTTCGCCGGTCGGTATGCCGCCGTCTCACCGAGCTCGTCGGCCTCCGGTTCGCGGCGTGGCCGGCTGGGGGCCGGATGGGCCGGACGGGCCGCGGCAGGGGCCGGCACGGGGGGTGCGACCACCGATGGTGAGGCTGCAGCGGCGGGTGACTCACCGGCATACGCATCGTCGTCGTAGTTCTCGTCGTCGTAGGCCGTGGAGCGGCGCACCGGCTGGTGCTGGCCGGTCAAGCCGGTGGCACGCGGCCGCTTCGCGGTGCTGGGGCGGATGCGGAACACGCCCGTCTCGAGGTCGACGTCCTCGTCGAAGAGGATGTCGATCGGACCGCCCGGCTGGTAGTGCTGGCTGTCGGCGTGCTCCTCGGCGGCGGCGATGAGCTCGTTCTCGAGCTCCTGGCCGTGGTCGGTGAGGCGTTCGTAGTCGGTCTCGCTCAACTCGATCGTGAAGACGTTGGGGACGACGCTGCGGGCACGGCCAGGGCCGGCGGCGCGGTCATCCATGGCACGGCGGATGGCGCTGGCGATCTCGACGGGCTGGACCTCGGCGCGGAACGCCTTGGCGAAGACGCCGTTGACGGCGCGCTCAAGCTTGCCCTCCATGCGGTCGAACAGACCCATGGCGCGCCTCCTTTGGTCGTGCGGTCGGTGTGGCGGTCGGTCGTGCAGTCGGTCACGCGGTCGGTCGTCGGTCCGGCACGATGCTATCCGGCGTGACTGTGGTGACTCGTGAGGCTGGCGCCTGATGGGGCCAAACGCGCGACCTACCGCGCCTTTGGCCCCCCGGGGACGGACAGTTTGGTCGTCCTTGACCACCAGTGCTCGCCGGGTTGAGACAGTGGGGGCATGAGGTCCTACTGCGCGGTCTACGTCGATGTCGGCTACCTCCTCGCGTCAGCGGCCACTCGCGTCACCGGTTCGTCGCTGCGCAGCGGCATCGAGGTGGACTACCCGGGCCTGATTGCAGGGCTCGTCGCCCAGGTCGAGGCCGACTCGGGGCTGCCGTTGCTGCGGGTCAACTGGTACGACTCCGGCGCGCGCTCCGGCGGCCAGCCCGACTACCACCAGGACCAGATCGGGCTCCTGCCCCGGATCAAACTCCGGCTCGGACGCCTGTCGTATGCCGGCGAGCAGAAGGGCGTCGACGTGCGCCTGGGTCTCGACATGGCGTTGCAGGGTCGGGCACGCGTCGCAGATGTCGTCTATCTCGTCTCCGGGGACGACGACCTCACCGAGGCCGTCGAAGAGGCGCAGAGTGCCGGTGTCCAGGTCGTCCTGCTGAGCGTGCCCGCGCAGAGCGGTCACGGTCACGCCGTCTCCAAGCACCTCCGCAGGGCCGCCGACGGCGAGCAGCCGATCGACGCCGAGATCATCGACCGGTGCGTGCGCTCCCGGGCGATCGCGGAGGGTCTCATCCCGACCGAAGCCACGGAGGGCACTGCCGAGGAGCCGGCCCTCGTTCCCAACGGGGCCTCCCCCGTCCCCCCCACCCCTCCCGTCGAGAGCGCGGACGCCAGTCCTGCCGACATTGCCATTGCCACCCCGACACCGGGGCGCACCCTCGAGCCTGGGCACGACGAGCCCTCATCCGACAAGACCTCAGCGGCTGGCACGGTCGCCAAGCCGGCATCCCCGACCCCGGCGGTGTTCGGTCGCAAGCGGGCCACCGAGGTGGTTCTCCCGGCAGCGCAGCCGTCACCCACCTGGTCGTCGTCGACCGGGGAGCGGCCCATTGTCGATGAGGACGGTGTCTTCAACCCGGAGCTCATCGACGTCGTCGCCAAGGCCGTTCTTGACTCGTGGTGCCGGACCGCAACTCCGGCCGCACTCCTTGCCCTGCGCGAGGCCCAGCCGACGATTCCGGGCGAGCTTGACCGCGCCCTCCTGCTCGACCTGTCGGGCCGAGCGGGTGTCTATGACATCGACGACGCGAGCCGGCACGCGGTCCGCGAACGCTTCTGGTTCCACCTCGCCCGCGTCCGCTTGGCCTGACGCCGCTCACGCCGCTCACGCCGCTCACGCGGCATGCCCGCCGGGTTCGAGCTCACGACGGGGCGACGAGCCCCATGGTCTGACGCGTGATCTCGAGCCCGGCGCTCCTCGCCTGCGGTGAAGTCCTCGCCGAAGTCGGAGCGGGCACGGGTCGGCCGCCGCACCAGAAGGATGCGGCGGCCGAGTTCTGCGGTCAGCGAAGGATGCTGTCGCTGCCGACGATCCTGCTCCACCAGCGGCCGAGGCCGAGCTTGTCACCGGAGAAGGTGTAGGCGAGCACGATGAGGGCCAGCGCCTCGATCCAGTGGCTGTCGAAGATCGGGTTGGTGAAGCCTTCACCGTCGCGGCCGAGGGGGAACTCCGCGAAGTACATGAGGGTCATCAGCAGGGCCCCACCCCAGGCAGCGATCTTCAGGACCGCGCCGGTCAGGAAGGCGACGCCGATGCCGAGGAGGCTGAACATGAACAGGAAGTCCCAGATGCCTCCGGCGAAGTTGGCGAAGAAGCCAGCGAACGGACCGTCGACGACGGCGGGGTTCTTGGTGAGGAAGCCGGTGGTGGGTGAGCCTCCGTCGATCCAGGCGTTCTCGGCGGGCGTGCCGTAGCCGAGGCCGAAGAGCTTGTCGAGGAAGGGCCAGAGGAAGGTGAACCCGAGGACGTAGCGCAGTCCGACGAGGGCCCAGCGGGCGATCGGGTTGCGGACGACGTCCTCCATGTGGGTGATGCCTTCGACGTCGTGCCTGTTGGTTCGGGTCGTCGTGCTGCCCCGGACCGCCTCGGTCTGCGTGGTGGCGTTCATGTGTCTACCTCCAGTGGTAGGTGATCCGGCGGGACGTTCCCTTCGGTACCTACGACGCTAGGAGCACCGTGAGCTGTCCGCACGGGCCAAAGGTCCCGTCATCTGGCGGATCGGGTCAGCGTTCCACCCAGGCGCTCGCGGGCGCCGCGTCCACGACGCTCGACGGGGACCGTCCCGGTGAGGCGACCCAGGCCGACCCTGGCCCCGTTGCCATAGAGCGTTTCGATGTGACCGGCGGGGACGGCATACGTCTCGTGCCAGATGCCCACGGCGCCAGGGCTTTTGCGGGCAGCGGCATTGAAGGCCCGCCACGCCGGGAGGTGAGCGTTCTCGGCTCGTCGTGCGTACGCATACAGCAGCTCGGTGCTGCGCCACCACTGCACGACGAACGGACCCTGGGCTCCCACAAGTGTTGTGGCACCGAGGAATCCGAGGTCCTCGGCTTCTCCCCGCTCGGCTGCTGCCCTGTTGCGGCCGAGCTCGGCGAGCATCCTGGGCATGGCGGTGAAGACCGGCACCCACAGGTCGGGGCGGTGCCACTTGCGGATCGTCATGCCGATGAGGAAGACGATGACCTCACCCTCGTGGGCGTGGGTCGTGGGTGCGCTGCTCTCGGACACGAGGTGCTCCTGTTTGGGATAGTGGAACTACCTGAGACTGCTCTCAGTTTGGAGAGGTCTACTATCCAATGTCAAGGAGTTTCTGGCGAAGACCTGGAGGTATGCCGTGCGGCTGGCTGAGTTGTCCGAGACCAGTGGGGTGTCCGTTGCGACGCTGAAGTACTACCTGCGCGAGGGTCTGCTGCACCCGGGGCAGGCGGTGTCCCGGACACAGGCGGACTACGACGAGACCCATGTCGAGCGCGTGCGACTCGTGCGGGCACTCAGCGAGGTCGGCGGGCTGTCGCTCGCGACGATCGGGCGGGTCCTCGAGGTCATCACCTCACCGGGGCAGGACTGGATCACGGTCCTCGAGACGGCACAGCGAGCTATCGGCAGCGGTCGTGCTGCGGACCCCGACTCATCTGACGGCAGTGCCCCCGACCAACCTCGCGGTCCCCGGGCTTCGGCCTGGCTGGTGGCCCGTGGTTGGCAGGTCCATCCGAACGACCCGTTGATCGACGACCTCGAACGGGCCTGGGCAGCCTGCGATGACGTGGGACTCGGGCTAGACGAGGAGCGGATGAACGCCTATGCCGACCACGTCGAGCGGATCGGCGAGATCGACGTCTCGACCGTTCCCGCCGACCCCGAGGGGGCGATCCGCCAGGTCATCCTGGGCACGGTGCTCGTCGACCCGGTGCTCGCGGCCCTGCGGCGGCTGGCCCACCAACACATCTCGGTGTCGCGGACCGCGAGTCACTGATCCGATGAAGGTCAACATCATGGCCGCAGGCTCACGCGGCGACGTCCAGCCGATGGTGGCGCTCGGCGTGGGACTGACCCGGGCCGGACACGACGTCACGGTCTGCGCAGGCGACGACTTCGAGGACCTCGTCACCCACCACGGCCTCGGCTTCGTCCCCGCTGGCGTGCGGATCGATGACCTCATCGCGTCGCCGCTCGGCGTCGAGTGGCTCGGCCACTCGAGCCGCAATCCGTTTCACGAGCTCTCGGCGCTGCGCCGCTTCGTGCAAGCGTCAACGCAGGGGTATGCCGGGGCTCTCGTCCCGCTCGTCGGTTCCGCTGAACTGTGGGTGAGTGGGGTGATTACCGTCCACGCCGTCGATGCGTTGGTGTCGGTCGGTGGTGGGAGACACGTCGTCGCCGAGCTCGCGCCGATGCGCCCGACGAGGGCGGGTGCGGCGACGCTGTCACCGGTGCTTCCGACCCGGTCCTCGATCGCGAATGTCGTTGCGGGACAGGCGACTCTGCAGGCGATGTCGTCGGTCTTCTCGCTTCCCGGCGACCGGCTGCGGGCCGAGCTCGGGCTCCCGGAGACCGGCCGACGAGGATTCCTCGGCGCGATCAGGCGGACGCCCGGGCTGCTGGCGGCCTCACCTCTTGTCGTCCCTGCACCAGCGGACTGGAAGGGCAACCCGACGCCCACGGGGTATTGGTTCCTCGACGAAAAGGCAACGTACGCACCGGAACCGGAGCTGGCGGCATACCTGGAGGAAGGTCTGCCTCCGGCATATGTCGGGTTCGGGTCGATGTCGACTCGCGAGGCCACTTCGATGAGTGCGGTGGTCGCGGACGCGGCACGCCTGGCGGGGGTTCGCGTCGTCCTGCATGCGGGGGCGGCGGGTCTGGAGTCCGTCGACGACGAGAGGGTGCGCGTGGTCAACGACGTGCCGCACGGCTGGCTCTTCGAGCACGTCAGCGGGGTCGTGCACCACGGCGGTGCCGGGACGACGGCGGCGGCCCTGCGTGCCGGGGTTCCGCAGGCCGTGGTGTCGCACATCGGCGACCAGCCCTATTGGGGCCGGCGGGTCCGGGAGCTCGGCGTCGGTGCGCGGCCGGTCCGGCGGCACGAACTGTCGGTGGAGTGGTTGACGGACGTGCTGCGAGGGTTCGCTCGGGGTGAGTGTGCGCAACGAGCAGCCGCCGTGGGTGCAGGAATTCGGCGCGAGGACGGTGTCGGTCGGGCCGTCGAGCTCCTCGGCGGGTGAGCCGTGGCGGTGTCTCGCGCGCGGCGTGACGAGGTCAGTTGTCCCAGCGCAGGCGCACGGCCTGTCCGGGTTGGAGCTGGGCGGCGCGGTCGACGGCGGCCGGGCGCAGCACGCCGATGACGGGGTAGCCGCCCGTCACCGGGTGGTCGCTGAGGAAGATGACGGGTTGGCCGTTGGGCGGGACCTGGATCGCACCGCGCACCATCCCTTCGCTCTGGAGCTCGGCCTCCACCAGCTCGGGAACGCGCTCGAGAGGCTCGCCCTCGAGCCGAATCCCCTTGCGGTCACTACGTGACGAGACCTGCCAGGGTGTCTGAGCGAGCCGTTCGGGATGCGCGAACCAGTCGAGTCGGGGGCCGGGCCTGACCTCGAGGTCGACCAGCCCAGTGGGAGGTTCGGCGACTCCTGCTACGTCGACGACAGGGAAGCCGACGGTCCGCGTGCCGACGGGCACCACCTGACCGGCCTTGACCGGCTCGGCGCCCAACCCCGACATCGTGTCGAAGGAGACCGACCCCAGCACCTCCGGCCCGGTGAAACCACCGCGGACCGAGACATAGGTGCGCAAGCCGGCGAGCGGCATACCCAAGGAAAGTTCTTGACCATCCCGGACCTCGAACAGGGCAGCTCGTGGCACCGGCCGCCCGTTCACCTCGGCCGGGGTGGACGCGCCGGTGAGGCAGATGAGCAGGTCACCCGACGCCCGCAGGCGCAGACCTCCGAACGTCACCTCCAGTGCTGCGGCCCCATCCGCGTTGCCGAGCAGTCGGCCGCCGAGGAGATAGGAGCCCAGATCCGCGGCGCCGGCCCGGCCGACGCCGACGGCGAGGTGGCCGATGCGGCCCCGGTCCTGGAGCGTGGTCAGGGGTCCCGGCACCAGGATCTCGACGCTGCGGGTCATGACCGGACCTGCGTGAACTGCACGGTTGTGCCGGGGACGAGCAGGGCTGGGGGCGTGCGGTCCGCGTCCCACAGCACGACGTCGGTGGAGCCGATCAGCTGCCACCCGCCGGGGGACTCGCGCGGATAGATGCCGCTGAACTCCCCGGCGAGCGCCACAGCTCCGACGGGAACGCGGGTGCGGGGCTCGGCGCGACGGGCGACCACCAGGCGCGGGTCGCCGCCGACGAGGTAGGCGAAGCCCGGCGCAAAGCCACCAAATCCCACCCGCCAGGGCGTCCCGGTGTGGGCGGCGACGACCTCCTCCGGCGTGAGGCCAGCCTGCTCGGCGACGTCCTGGAGGTCGGGGCCGTCATAGCTGACCGGGATCTCGATGGTCGTCGCGGTGCCGGTGATCGCGGTCCGTCCTGCCCGCCCGGCGGCTGCGCGGATCTCGGCGGCGAGGTCGGCGAGGTTGGTGGTGGGCCGGGCCATGACGAGCAACGTCTTCGCGGCGGGGACGAGGTCGTCGACGTCGGCCCACACGCCCTCGCCGGCGCTCGCGAGGGGTGAGAGCACGGCGTCGAGGGCGAGCACCGCATCGATGTCGTCGGTCTCGACGAGCCAGGCAGACTCACCCATCGGCAGGAACCGCACGGTCACACCTTCGGACATGGCAGCCCTAGCCGGTGAAGGCGGTGATGGTGACGCCCGCCTCGGTGAGGGCCGCGCGGACCGCCTTGGCCATCTCGACGGCACCCGGGGAGTCGCCGTGGGTGCAGATCGAATCGGCGCGCACCGGGATCTCGGTCCCGTCGATCGCGGTGATCACGCCGTCGGTCACCAGTCGCACCATGCGCCGCGCGACCTCGTCCGCGTCATGGAGGACGGCTCCTGGCTCGCGGCGAGAGACGAGGGTGCCCTCCGGGGTGTAGGCACGATCGGCGAATGCCTCGGCGACGGTGCGCAATCCGGCCTCCTCGGCCTGGCGGAGGAAGGCCGAGCCCGGCAACCCCATGACCGGCAGCTGCGGGTCGATCGCGAGGACGGCCCGCACGACCGCCGCAGCCTGGGCCTCGTGGTGGACGATCGCGTTGTAGAGCGCGCCGTGGGGCTTCACATAGGCCACGCGGCCACCGGCCACCTTGGCCAGCATCTCGAGGGCGCCGACCTGATAGATGACGTCGGCCGTCAGTTCGGCCGGGTCCATGTCGATGAACCGGCGGCCGAAGCCGACGAGGTCGCGGTATCCGACCTGGGCGCCGATGACGACGCCGCGCTCGACCGCCTGGGCGCACGTCTGCTGCAGGGTGAGGCTGTCGCCGGCGTGGAAACCGCATGCGACGTTGGCGCTCGTGACGAGGTCGAGCATCGCGGCGTCATCACCGAGCTGCCAGGTGCCCAGCGACTCGCCGAGGTCGGAGTTGAGGTCGATCTGCATGGTCGTCATCGGCTGCCTCAGCCCCAGAGTGCGCGCAGGCCGGTGATGGACTGGTAGCCGAGCCAGAGGGTGAGCAGCCACGCGAGGACGCCGACCGAGAGCAGCCACTTCGGGTAGGCGTAGCCGCGCAGGAGGTCGCGTCGACGCCAGGCCACCCACAGGATCACCGTGAAGCCGATCGGGAGGATCACTCCGTTGAAGCCACCGGCGAAGACGAGCAGCTTGACCGGTGCCTTGCCCAGCAGGAGGAAGAGGACGGTGCAGACCGCGATGAAGGCGACGGTCGCGAGGTTGCGCACGCGCGGGGAGGTCTGCTGCGTCGTGAGGAACGAGACGGTCGTGTAGCTCGCGCCGATGACGGACGTGATCGCCGCTGCCCAGAAGATGACGCCGAAGGCACGGAGCCCGAACTCGCCAGCGGCCTGCTGGAAGGCGCTCGCGGCCGGGTTGTCTGCGGCCAGCTTGGCCCCGCCGTGGACGACACCGAGGACGGCGAGGAAGAGGATCGCGCGCATGATGCCGGTGACGATGATCCCGTAGACCGAACCCTTGGCGATCTCCCTCGCGTGCTCGGGGCCGGTGTTGCCGGACTCGATGAGGCGGTGCGCACCGGCATACGTGATGTAGCCACCGACGGTGCCACCGATGAGGGTCGTGATGGCCAGGATGTCGATCTGCTCCGGCAGCACGCTGTTCTTCAGGGCGAGGCCGACGGGCGGGTTGCTGGTGAAGGCGATGTAGGCCGTCAGGCTGATCATGACGAGGCCGAGGACGACGACGATCTTGTCGAGTGCCGCACCGGCTCGCTTGACGAGGAAGATGCCGATGGCCAGGGCCGCGGAGAGGATGGCGCCGATCTTGGGGTCGAGGCCGATCATCGAGTCAGTGCCAAGCCCGGTGCCGGCGATGTTGCCGATGTTGAACACCAGGCCGCCGAGGAGGATCAGCAGGGCGAGGGCCCAACCCAGGCCCGGGGCAACGCGATTGGCGAGCTCATTGGCTCGCAGACCCGAGACGCCGATGACGCGCCAGACGTTCATCTGCACCGCGATGTCGACGAGGATCGACACGACGATCGCGAAGGCGAAGGCGGCTCCCAGCGTGACCGTGAAGTTCGTGGTCTGGGTGATGAACCCGGGGCCGATGGCGGAGGTGGCCATGAGGAACATCGCGCCGAGGAGGGCGCTGCGGCCGTTGGCCTTCTGCTCCTGCTGGGTCGCCGGATCCGTCTGGTCCGTCTGGTCAGGGTGATTCGGCTCGGTGCCGTCGAGCGGGGTGGTCCTGGCGTCCATGGGGCTCCGACCTGTGCGGCACCAGTTCCCTGGTGCAGGGGCAACCACATCGTTGTGGCCGTGATTGAAGGTAGCGGATTGTTGAACAATCCGGCAAGGCTATTGTTCAACAATCTTTGGTTCGGCGATCTAGAGTGACGTCGTGAGCAACAGCGCCCTCTCCGCCGCCCTGCAGCGCATCCCCGACGGCGAGAGTGCCCTCCCATCGGCGGCAGAGCGGGTCGGCAACGCCCTGCGTGCCCAGATCGTCGATGGCGCCCTGCAAGCAGGAACGCGCCTCACCGAGGAGACCATCAGCACGGCGATCGGCTTCTCCCGCAACACGATTCGCGAGGCCTTCGCGCTGCTGGCCGCCGAACGCCTCGTGGTCCGCGAGCCGAACCGCGGCGTCTTCGTCGCCACCCCGACCATCGAGGACGTGCATGACCTGTATGCCGCACGCCTCGTCATCGAGCCCGTCGCCCTCGAGCGTGGTCCCGACTTCGGGCCCCATACCGCAGTCGCGCTCCAGGCGATCGTCGACGGGGCTCGCAGCGCCGCCGCAGGAGGCGACGTCGCGGGCGTCGCCCAGGCCAACCAGGAGTTCCACCGCACGATCGCCCGGCTCAGCGGCAGCCGGCGGGTCGATCAGCTCATGGAGGGGGTGCTCGCCGAGATGCGCCTCGTCTTCCACCTCATGAACGATCACTCGCAATTCCACGAGCCCTACCTCGAGCGCAATGCCGAGATCGTGCGCCTGCTCATCGACGATGGCCGCCCCGCGGCAGCTGCCGCCCTCGCGGACTATCTCGCCGACGCGCGCGAGCACCTGCTTTCCGCGTTGGGTGACGCCACCGGATCCTGAGCGGGCAGCGAAGGCGCCCGGCGGGCGACAGTCGCGAGGACGGCATACGCCGATCTGGTTTGGAGGTCGTGGGGTGCGTGCGGCACACTGGACCAGTTCCAAGCGCAAGTGGCGGAACGGCAGACGCGCTGCGTTCAGGTCGCAGTGTCCGAAAGGGCGTGGGGGTTCAAATCCCCCCTTGCGCACGTTTGTCCCTCGGGACATCAGCAGGACCCCGAACCCCTCAGGGTTCGGGGTTTCTTGCGTTCTGGGGATGATCCGGGGCGAGCCGGCCCTGTCGGGTGGCCACGACCAGCCCGGCCGCCCAACCAGGGGCGCGACCACCGGACGGCGGTCGAGTCACTGGCGCGCCCGTGTCGTGGCCGCTGCGGGCAAGCAGCCAGGAGGTCAGGGAGTTGGAGTTCCACATCTCACCGGCCCCTTGCTCATCACGACCCCAGGTCGCGCACGGGAAGGACGGGACGAGGTCCACGACCCGACGGGCCAGTTGCTCGTCGTGGCTCACGCGTCGAGGGCTGTCGACCGCCGCCGCTAGGTCCGGGATGGTGCCGCCCTCCCAGCATCGGACTTCATATCGGAACAGGCGGGCACGGCCAAGAAACGGCAGGCCCACCGCACCTTCACCCACGACTCCTCGGTCAACGGTCGTGACCGCCCACACCGGGGTCATCTCGATCGTGAACGCGACTCCGTCAAGATGCACGATCAAGGCCGAGTGATAGAGGTCCATGGGGGCTCGGTCATGCCGAAGCGCGGTGAGCGCCTCGTACGTGCGCCCACTGCTCCGCACGCATCGTCCGCCTTCTCCCGAGCCCAACGGAAGCCAGTAGAGGTCGACGCTCGAGGGCGTCCCTTCCTGCTTGGCCCGCCCTGCCAGGCCAGAGAAAACCGGCTCTGTGCTCATGGCGCCGCGACGGCAGGCACCTGCGGCTGTCCCGCTGCCGCGTTGTCGAGGTGTTGTGGGTTGTACGAAATGTCATCGAGGTCGAACTCCAGATAGGTGAACGGCCCGTCGGGAAGTGTTGCGGTCCAACGCCCTTCGCCATGCGCGAAGATTCGCCGCCCGTTGAGGTCGCGGTGTGCGGACAGCGGCGTCGACCACGGCTGCGACACGAACGACGTGCCGTCGGCCGACGCCCGGAACCGGTCCTGCGAGACGAAGTCCACCAGGTCGTGGTCGGAATCGAACGTCAACACAGCCGTCACGCTCTGACCAGCGTCGGTGAAGACGCCGCGAACGTGGTGGTCGTCGATGGCGGTCCATCGGATGGGAGCGCCGATGATCGCCCCGGGAGCCATCACCACCAGGTCGTTGAACACGGTGACCGTCTCGCCCTGGTTCATCTCCGGACCCACGGCGTCGACGACGGGGACCAGTGACAGCACCTTGACCCGCATTCTGGCGGTGGCGTCCTCGAACTGGTGCAGGACGGTGACAGGCAGCCCGGACCGCGTCGCGTCCATGATGAACAGCCGCTGCGGTCGTGGGCCGTAGGTGTTGACCTGACGGCCGGTGAACGGCATCCAGGCCTCCTGGGGGCCGCTGCGGATCCGGCCGTGGAAGGTCGCCTCGAAGCTGGTCACCCGAGGCTGGCCCACTGCTCCCGATCGAGCGATGTAGGCCGCGAGGGGTCCCGGCAAATCAACCAGATCAGCCTCGGTCACGAGAGCGGAGCCTGGACTGGTCGCAGCCAGAGCCTGCGTGGACTGCGTGTCCCACTGGGCGTGGAAGCTGCCCGGTCCCACGGAAGCCAAGAGGTATGCCGCCGCCAGGACCAGCACGATGTTCGCCGCCGTGCCCGCCTTCGCGTCGCTCCACGAGGTGATGATCGCCAGTTGCGAGACAGCTGCAGCGACAAGGGCCAGGGTCCACCACCACGTCGGCTTCCCGGCGGCAAGCAGGCCACCAACGGTCACCACGAGCGCCGCAGCCAGCAACCACAACGCTCCTGCCTGAGCACCAATAGGTTCTTTGAGCTGAGGGATGGCCGACCAGCCCAGGCCCTTGGCTGCTCCCAGGAGGTGGATGAGTCCATGGCCGACCACGACGGCGGCGAGCGACCAGCGGATGACGGTGTTCACGGGCGCGCCGAGCCCGAGGACCGTCGCTCCCACGCTCACACTGACTTCATCCATGCCTCAACCCTCAGGCAGCCCGGTCCAGCCGGACAGAGGCGAACGTCCCGGGCTCTGGGTCAACCCGATTCGAACGATGCCGTGAGCGCGTTCATCGTGGCGGTGCGCTCTCTCAGCCCAACCAGACGGAACATCGGCGTCGCCAACTGGTAGGCACCATAGGTCTACATCTTGGCGTGGTGACGCACGAGCGTCGAGCCCTCGCTGGCCGGCTCGAGCGAGTATCCGGGCCACCCCTTGGCGTGGAGCCTGCCCGCCTTGGACGTGTCCCACCAGTGGGACGTCATCGATCGGCGCACGGACAGTGCGCGTCACCTCGAACTCGACGACGCCCATGAGGCCATGGTCCGCCTCCGCCTCCGAGTCCCCGGTCACAGGACGTTCTTCAAGCGCCGTCGCCTCAATCGGGTTGGAGTCTCGTCTCGGCCTTCACCTACGACCGGGCGAGGCCGGAGGCGAGACTCGTGTCTCGATGATGAAGAAGATGAAGAAGATGAAGAAGATGAAGAGCGCGTTTTGGGAGTGGCAGGCGTTCGGTCAGTCGTTTAACTTCGCGGCCCGCTCCAGTCTGTCGAGGGCCTCGGCAGCGTTCTCAACCGACATCGCAGAACTGTCCTGACGGCATTTGATGAGCATCCTGCGCAGCCGTCGACGATCCTTCTGCCCCAATTGGGTCTCGCGGAAGTCGCGCGCCGAGACGAGGTTCGCCAGCACCACGAAATCGGTGCAGTGGCGCGTACTGGCCCGGTCCGAGGCGATTTTGGTGCGGGCTGCGGCCTTGCCCACGAGGGCTCCGACCAGATTGGGGCGCAAGATGGCGCCGGTCCGGCCCATGGCTTGAACGATGACACGCTCCGTTCGAGCGAGGGCCTGCGAGGTGCCAGGCGCCGAGACGGTCGGGGCTCCGCCGGCGCCGAGGCGAGCCGCCGCGACTTCACCAATGCCTTCAGGGATGAGCACGTCGATCTGTGCCTGGCCTCGGCACCAGCGGTGCTGGGCGCCATCACCGGTGGTCTCGGGCGTGAAGCCCATGTCTTTCAGAGCGCCAGTGAATTGCGCGAGTATTGCTGGGGAAGCCCGGACGTCTACGACCGTGTCGACATCGTTGGTCGGCCTGGTCGGCGAAAAGCCGCGCTCGGCGCAGTGCAAATGCACGAGTTGGCCGCCGATGAGGGCCCAGCCGGAGTCAAGGCGCTCGGAGAGGTCCATGAGGGCGTACCAAGAGTCCATCTGAGGTTGGACCATGACCGGCAGTTCGACGGGCTCAGTCACGACGGGGCCCGATGACATCTGCTTCGCGAGCGACGAGCAAAGCGTGCAGGTCAGCGACTGAGCGCATGGCTGCGCTCTTCTCGCGGATGCCGTCGTGCTCAGCCAAGTCGGCGGCCAGCGCAAGTGGTGACCGGGCTACATCGTCGAGGGCCGGACTTTGAACCTCGGACGGCACGACGTGAAGGATGACGTTGGCGCGAGAGCGAGGAGCGGGAGAGAGCAAGTGGTCGTCGACGAGGGCGTCTAGGTCCTCGATAGACACGTAACCTTCAGCGGCATCGCCGGCTGACATCCCCGACTCGGGAAGTGAAACGCCGGAGAGGTGGACGCGCTCGTCGGCCCTGAGGTCCGGCAGGTCTCGCACGGAGGCGATGAAGAGGGCCCGACCGGCACGGTTGCGCATGGCGTTCACAAGCTGGGCTGCGGAGTCCTCGAGATCGGCGGAGGATGCCTGAGCGTGGAGATTCACCAGGCGCGACCGAGCGCGTGACCGAGCAGAAGGGCTGAGTTCTGAGGCCGCTTTGTCGCCGAGCGCGACAGAGAGTAGGTCCCATGCGGACTTCGCGGACAAGGGACGCCCAGGACCGGAGTGGCGCTCGAGGCGACGCAGGTCGTTCCTTTCGACGGCCCACTGCTTCCCGACCTTCGACGCGGGAAGAGAGCCTCCCCGGATGCGCTGGTGGATGCGCTGCGGGTGGACGCCGAGGATCTCGGCAGCCTCAGCCACACTCACTCGTTCGTCGGACATGATTTCCACTTTCCTATAAGTTCTTAAAGGGTTGCAGCAATCATATAAACACTTATAGGTTTCCTGCAATGTCACTCGGTGAAGCGTACGGATCGATGGGCCGCGGACCCTTCCGAACACGGCCTAAGGTCGAAGGATGACCCTGCGACCCCTGGCCCGCGCTCTCGACACCGTGCTCGACCGAGCCGTTGTTCCCGGTTTTTCCAGCATTGGGTATGCCGTCCGCCGTCGCCTTCCGACGTGGCCGGCGGACCCTGCCGCGGGGGCGCTCGCGGGTCGCCACGTCGCCGTCACCGGCGCCACGTCCGGCCTCGGGATCGCGACGGCCCGCCAGCTCAGTGAGCTCGGCGCGCACGTCCATCTCATCGTGCGCAACCCCGACAAGGCGGCCCAGGTCGCTGCCGATCTGCCCGGGCCGTCGACGACGTGGGTGTGCGACCTGGGCGATCTCGAGAGCGTGCGCGAGTGCGCCGCCCGCATCGTGGCGGAGGTGCCTGTGCTCCACGCCCTCGTCCACAACGCGGGCGCGATGCCGCCCCAGCGCACCGAGTCGCCGCAGGGTCACGAGCTGTCGATGTCGCTGCACGTCCTTGGGCCGGTCCTGCTCACCGAGCTCCTGCTGCCGGTCCTCGCCGGGCATGAGGCTCGGGTCGTCCTCGTCACTTCTGGTGGCATGTATGCCCAGAAGCTCCCCGCCGACGACCCCGAATACGTGAGCGGCGAGTACTCCGGTGCCACGGCATACGCCAAGAGCAAGCGCGCCCAAGTGGAACTACTGCCGATCCTCACAACCCGTTGGGCAGCTGACGGCGTCGCCGTCTATGCGATGCACCCGGGCTGGGCTGCCACCCCTGGCGTGACCGAGTCCTTGCCGACGTTCGACAAGGTCCTGGGGCCGATCCTGCGTGACGCTGATTCCGGCGCGGACACGACGACGTGGCTCGTCGCCTCCACTCCTCGACCGCGCGGCGGAGAGCTCTGGATGGACCGACGCCAGCGGCCCACTGCCTATCTGGGCAGGAACAGTCCCACCTCGGACGAGCGCCGACGCGTGTGGCAGTGGGTGGCCACCGCACTTGATGTCAGCCCCTGATCGGTGCCTCGTGGCGCTCACCCGAAGGCGCCGGGCCGCGGGAGGTCAGTGCAGGGTCGGGCGATAGATGAGCTCCTGGATGGAGCCGTCGAGGGTGCGGCTCTCGAGCAACTCGAGGTCGAAGTCGGCCGCCCCCGCGAAGATCGGGTCCGTCCCGGTCTGACCTGAGACCACGGGGAAGAGCGTCACCTGGACGCGGTCGACGAGTCCGGCGGCCATCAGTGCCCGGTTCATCGACAGGCTGCCGTGCGAACGGAGCGGGACCGGTGAGTCCTCCTTGAGCCGGGCGACGACGTCGACGGCATTGCCGCTGGCGACAACGGCGTTCGGCCAGTCGAGGGGTCCTTCGAGAGTGCTTGAGATGACAGTGGTCGGCAGGTTGACCATCGCGGTGTTGATCGGGTCGAGCTCTCCGGCCTCGTCGAGCGGGCCCAGCATCTCGACGAACTCCCGGTAGGTGTTGGCGCCGAGGACCATCCGTTGGGGCTGGCTGTATTGCGCGAGGCGGTGCTCGAGGAACTCGGGCCCGTGTTTGCCCCAGTAGCCGCCCCAGTCGCCAGCGGGGCCATAGGACCCGTAGCCGTCGAGGGTGGACAGGACGTCGAAGGTGAAGCTGGCGGTCATGGTGTCCTCCTCGTGTCAGGCAGCCCGAATGGCTGCCTCTCTTCACCTACGAACGGGCAAGGCCCGATACGACACTCAGCCAGTCAGCCGTCGACGTGGGGCCAGAGCTTCTGCGGCACGACCATCCGCCAGGCATCGAGGACGAGCTCACGCATTCGCGCCTCATCCAGCTGGTCCAGGCGGCACTCGACCCAGTTGAAGCGCATGTCCGATGGGCGCGGCATGAAGAACACGTCGGGCTCGCTCTCGACCAGGGCAGCGCGCTCCTCCTTGGGGAACGCGAACCCCATCTGCGTCTCCTCCTGGTTGAACGCAAGCCACACGATGCTCCCGACCCGGAATTTCACCCGGTCGCGCACGATCGCCTCGTAGCTGCGAGGCAGCCTGTCCACCACCCGGCGAACGTCATCGATCGTGACCGGCATACATCCAGAGTGGCACCGTCCACCAAGGGCGCCAATCCCCCAGCACGGTTCCTTTGCGGTGGTGTGTTGGATGGGTGAGGTCGCGGGCGGCTTGGGGAGGCGAAGAGGCGCGAAGCTGGGTGGCTCAGTGGCCGTCGCTGTCGAGGTGGCTCTTGAGGACGGAGTGGGGCTGGCGGGCGGCCACGCGGATGGGGCCGGTGGCGGTGAGGGCGTCGACGGTGGCGCCGGCCTGGGTGGCAGCGACCAGTCCGGCCCCGGCAAGCCTCGCGACCGCCTCCCGCGCGGGCTGCATGAGGTCGCGCCAGTCGTCGTCGCCGACCTGGCGAGCCGCCTCGCTCGGGCAGATCGTCGCGTCCGCCGCGCGGTGGGTGAGCAGGTCGAGGATGGCGTGCTCGAGGCGTGCCGGCGTGGAGTCGCTCATGGTGTCGACGCTACGGACGGCACGCCCACCGCACCACCCGCCCCGTGGGATCAGGCGTGGCAAGTCGCCTGCATGCGAGAGTGACAGCGTGCCCATGCATGCCCTGGAGATGGTGCTCGACGTCGCGTCCGACGCGCGGATCCGCGATGAGTGGGCGGCACTCGTCGCGGCGGGCCTGCCGTCGCAGGCGCAGCATCACAGCGCGAGCAACGCGCCGCACATCACGGTGCTGTCTGCGGATCGCGAGGCCGTCGACGCGGTCGAGCCGGTCGCTGGGGAGCGGCTGGGTCCCCTGCTTCCTCGGACACTCTCGGTGGCAGGGGTGGTGGTGTTCGGCGGCGGGCCGTTCGCCGTGGCGCGGCTGGTGCTGCCCGATCTCGAGACGCTCGCGGCAGTGGGCGAGGTGCGGGGGCACATCAGCGGTGCCGATGGAGGCTGGGTGGCGCACGTGACGTTGGCGCGCCGGGTCGCGGCCGGTGACCTGGGGCGCGTCCTGGAGGTGGCTGCTGGGTCGCGTCTGAATGGTGTGGTCGTGGCCGGGTTGCGCCGGTGGGACCCGGACCGTCGGGAGACGCGAGTCCTCGCGGGTCGGTGAGCGCTGGGGATCCGGGGACAGGGCCAATCCCTCAGCGCGGTCCGTTCGCGAGGGCGCGTTCATAGCTCGACACGTCAGGGTCCTCGTCGCTGAGGATCCGGAAGAGCGCGGCTCGAAGGACGGCTTGTCGTCTCGCTCCCCCGGACCATGCGCCCATCACCGTTGGATCGGCGCCCATCCACATCACGGCGTCGAGGACGCAGACGGCCTCGGCCCAGAGCGCTGGCCGCCAATAGGGCGACACGTCGATCACCATCGGGATCCCTGTCGCGTCGAGGAGGACGTTGCCGGCGAGGTCGCCGTGGACGAGCTGGTCGGGTCCCAGGCTGGTCCTGTCGAGCTCGGCCACGAGCCGGGAGACGAGCGCTCCAACAACAGTGGGTATGCCGGTCGGCTGGCTCTCACCGAATGCGATCCGCTCCGCTTGGGCCCAGCGATCATCGCGGCTGTGTATGCCGAGTGGTGCCGTTGTGACCTTGGCCGCGAGTCGCGCGTGGAGGAGGCGCCCGGTGGCGAGAAGGACATCGAGGTCTGTGCACGGTCGCGTATCGGGTTCGAATCGCGTTGCGCCCCAACCGTGTGCCACCCATTTGAGGTCGCGCGTCGGGATGGGCATGGCGAGGCGCAGCGAGCGCGGCCGCTCGTGGTCGAGTTCAGCCGAGAGCGGCGCGATGATCGGGTTGAGCCACTGCGCAAGCCGTTGGCTGCGGCCGGGCGAGAGGACAAGATCGCCGGCAAGGACTGAATGCCCCTGCCCGCCGTCGAGCGGCACGGCGTCGTCCGGCACCGCAAACAGGTCGAAGACATCCGGCGAAGGCTGCACACCGACAGCATCTCGCATTTGCGGGTGTGGATCGGCCGAGCCACATGTCACGGGGCGAGCGCGTCGAGGGGCGCTGTCACTGTCCCGTCGTCGGTGACCAGGGTCGGTCCCGTTCCCGTGACGACGAGGCGAAAGGCCGGCTCTCCGGTCGAAGGTGTGTCAATGGCCGAGTTGTGCGCTCTCGTCCCAGTGGGAGTGCGGGCTGGTCCAAGACGGCCGCGGGATCGCGGGAGCACGATCGGGTCAGTGCCGGTGCGGCAGGGAGCACCGGCAGGTCGGCACCAGCGCATCCACCCACAGGAGGAACTCATCTCTCTATCGCCGCGACTGCGACGCCGCCGACCGGTCGCACGAACCCGAACGGTGCCAACAACGTCGGCGTCGAGTACTTCAATGCCGGCTCCGAGCTGCCCGTGACGATGGTCATGACGTGGATCGAGGGAGCCGAGTTGGTCGACTGCTGAGCCTGACCGTCGGATTCCCTCTCGAGCACATCGGTGGGGCGTGAGCACATCGGTGGGGCGTGCCCAGGGATCACGTCCCACCGATGCTTCTGGACAAGCGGCGTATGCCGTCAGCGCTCGTGCCGATGGACGCGCGCCGCTCGCTGGGCGTGAGTCCAAACCGGGCGCGGTAGGCGCGTGAGAAGTACGCCGAGTCGTGGAAGCCGCAGGCCGTGGCCACGTGGGTCACGCTGCCTGCTGAGTCGCCGAGGCTGAGGAGGGCGTTGGCCCGATCGAGCCTTCGGGCCAGGACGGTGCGCCCGAAGCTCATGCCGTGTTCGGCGAAGAGCTTGGTCAGGTAGCTCAGCGAGATCGAGAGCTCCCGAGCGACGTCGGTCGGGGTGAGGTCCGGGTCGCAGAGGCGGCGGTCCACCACGTCGAGGATGCATTGGAAGCGGTGGACTCGCAGTGGCGTCGGCGACTGCTGGACCGCTTCACTGAGAGCCAGGGCGATGAGGCCGACGACGTGCGTGGTGATCCCCTGCATCTCCCGCACGGTGAAGGGCGTGCGCTGCGCCGCGAGTGACTGGATCGTGGCTGAAGCGATTGCTCCGGCACCCGAATCACCCTTGACGACAACACAATTCGACTTCTTCGGTTCTGCCAGGAGCGGATCCATGAGCTCGCGGGGGATGGTGATCGCGATCTGCTCGAAGCGCGATTCGAAGTCGAGGGTGAACGGCCGGTCGCCGTGGATGAGGACGAAGTCTCCGGCACGCGTGACGCTCAGCCGCCCGTCCTGGACGGCGATTCCCTTGCCGGCGAGGGGGAGGTTGAGGAAGTAGACACCGTTGGCCCGTTGCCCGATCTGCCGTGATGAGCGTTCGACGCGTTGGGCACCTGAGTCGAGCCAGGCCACACCGAGATCGCCGACAGTGTGGGCAGCGCAGCTCGTGAGGAACCCGGCCGTGGCGGGGTCGTCCTGGTCGTCGTGAATCGCGTCCTCGCGAGGCCGGCTCAGGGTCACGGGAGCGAAGGGTTCCGCCGCCATTGCCTCCCACGCAGAGAACTGGTCGGAGGTGTCGATGTCGTGCGTGTGCCAGGTGCGATCGGCATGGCCGAGCATGCACACCAGCGTAGAACCGAGCGGTGCTGCCCCGCAGGCCATTTGAGCAATCTCGGCGTCGCCTCTTGTCACCCCTGGGCCATTGAACTATTCTGCTAGTTACCTAGTGGAATGAGGTTCTGATGATCGAGTTTTCGTTGGACGCGCGATCTGGTGTCTCGCCCTATCTCCAGGTGGTCCAGCAGGTGCGCCGGGCACTCCGCCTCGGCCTCCTGGAGAAGGGGGATCAGCTGCCCACCGTCAAGGACGTCGTCGCCCGCCTGGCGATCAACCCCAACACGGTGCTCAAGGCCTATCGAGAGCTGGAGCGCGACGGTTTGGTCGCCGCCCGCCCCGGTGTCGGCACCTTCGTGACGCGGACGCTGGCCAGCTCCTCGCTGGCCGCTCACGAGCCACTGCGCCGCGACCTCGCCAAGTGGCTCGCGAAGGCCCGGCAGGCGGGCCTCGACGACGAGAGCATCGAGGACCTGTTCACCAGTAGCTTTCGCTCCGCCGACGAGGAAATAGCATGAGCGCGATCCTCGCGGCGCGTGGACTGGGCAAGCGCTACCGCCGCACCTGGGCCCTGAAGGACTGCACGCTCGACATCCCGCAGGGTTGCGTCACCGGCCTCGTCGGACCGAACGGCGCCGGCAAGACCACCCTGCTCAACCTGGCGGTCGGGATGCTCGAGCCGACCGAGGGCACCATCGAGGTCTGTGGTGGTCGCCCGGCAGCAGATGCGGCCCAGCTGGCCAAGGTCGGCTACGTCGCCCAGGACACCCCGACCTATGCCGGGCTCAGCATCGCCGACCACCTCAGGATGGGCGCGCATCTCAACCCGCGCTGGGACGCGTCCATCGCGCAGGCCCGCATCGACCACCTCGGGCTCGACCCGAAGCAGAAGGCCGGCAAGCTCTCCGGCGGACAGCGGGCGCAGCTCGCTCTCACCCTCGGACTCGCCAAGCGTCCGGACCTGCTCATCCTCGACGAGCCCGTCGCCAGCCTCGACCCGCTGGCACGGCGTGAGTTCCTGCAGGCGCTCATGGAGGCCGTCGCCGAACACGAGCTCAGCGTGCTGCTCTCCTCGCACGTGGTCTCCGACCTCGAGCGCGTGTGCGACCACGTCGTCGTCCTCGTCGACTCCGAGGTGCGGGTGGAGGGCGACGTCGAGTCGCTGCTCGCGAGCCACCACCGGCTGACCGGGCCGCGGCGTGACGCGGCGAGCCTGCCGTCGGACCAGTACGTGGTCGCCGAGAGCCACACCGATCGCCAGTCCACGTTCGTCATCCGTACCGACGCGCCGGTTCTCGACCCGGCTTGGTCGGTGGGCGCGCTCGATCTGGAGGACCTCGTGCTGGCCTACATGGAACAGGCGGCGCGCCCCGTCTCGACACGACCGATCGAAGCGACCCGACCGACCCTGGAGGTGCTGGGATGACCTGGTTGATCTGGCGGCAGATCCGCACGCAGTTCCTCGCGATCTATGCGCTGGTCGCTGCTGCCGCTGTCGTCCTCGCCGTGACCGGGCCGCGCCTTGCCGACCTGACACCGGTGGACGGCACCATCTTCACCCAGCTGACCGAGTTCGACCGGTTCACCTACTACTCCGGCATCGCGGTGATCGCCGTCGTACCCGCGCTGATCGGGATCTTCTGGGGCGCACCGCTGGTGGCCCGGGAGCTCGAGAACGGCACGCATCGGCTGGCCTGGAACCAGTCGGTGACCCGCACCCGCTGGCTCGCCGTCAAGCTCGGCGTCGCCATCCTCGCGACGGCGGTGGCCGTCGGGACGCTCACGCTGGCGATCACCTGGTGGACCATCCCGCTGGACGGGATCCAGAGTGAGACACGAGGCAGTCTGCCGTCGCGCCTGGCTCCCGTGGCGTTTGCCATGCGCGGCATCGTGCCGATCTCGTATGCCGTCTTCGCGCTGGTCCTCGGAGTCACCCTCGGCGTCCTGCTGCGTCGCTCGCTCCTGGCGATGGCGCTGACGCTGGCGGTCTATGTGGCCGCCCAGATCGCGGTTCCCTTCCTCGTGCGACCGCACCTGGTCCCGACGGAGACCCAGACCGTCGCGATCTCGATGGAGACGATGGCAGGACTCGGCACCCAAGGGGGCAGCGACGACATCGAGTTTCAGGCCAAGGCGGCCGACCCCAGCGACTGGGTGATCGAGAACGAGACCATCAACTCAGCCGGTCAGGTGACCGGACTGCCCGCGTGGTTTGCCGACTGCATGCCGCGGCCGCCGCGACCGGGTGAGGGTGCGCCCGATGCACCGGTGCAGTCTCCCGCGGACACGCTCGACGCGTGCTTCAGTCGGCTCGCGTCCGAGGGCTACCAACAGCGTGTGGTCGTCCAGCCGGTCTCCCACTTCTGGCCGCTCCAGTGGGCAGAAACCGGACTGTATGCCGGTGCGTCGGCCCTGCTCGCCGGCCTCGCCTTCTGGTGGACGAGGCGCAGGCTCTCCTAGTGTCGATTCCGCGCCACCTCGTTCGTCATCGAGGTGACGCGGACATCAGGTCCGCCACGACACGAGGAGCCAGCCATGGCCGAGTACCTCATCTACTTCAACCAGCAGTGGGTCGGTGACCACAGCGAGGACTGGTTCCGCTCTCGTGTCGAGCCTTCGATGGCCGTTGTTCGCGAGCTGCAGGAGGCGGGCGTCTACGTCTTCGCCGGTGGGCTCGAGGAGGACGGACCGGCATACTCGGCCGACGCGACGAGCGGGGAGGTCGTGATCACCGACGGGCCGTTCGCCGAGACGACGGAGGTCCTCGGCGGGTTCACCGTCATCAACGTGCCGGACGACGAGACCGCGAAGATGTGGGCCGGCAAACTTGCGCGGGGATGTGGCTGGCCGCAGGAGGTCCGTCGCTTCGGGCCCAAACCGGACTGACTCCACCACAAAACGGTGAGTATGCCGCCCGCGCGAGCGGGCGGCATACTCACCGTTTGTCCGTCCTGGGTCACACGACTTCGGCGCCCAGAGCGAGGTCGAAGCCCGCGCCGCTGCGGGCCACGCCCACCAGGAGGAGGCCGGCCCATTCGAGGGCGTGGGCCATGGTGAGCGGCCCTGCGTCGAGGGGCCGCACGTCCAGGCTCTGCATGAATGCCGCGACCTGTGCCTTGGCCTCGGCGCTGTCGCCGGCAAGGAACCCGTCCACGGGCTTGTCCTGCGCGAGGACGTGGCCGAAGAGCGTGTTGAACGCCTTGACTACCTGTGCGCTGTCGGGGGCGGTTGCGGCGATCTGCTCGGCCACCGAGTTGCCCGCGGTGCTCGCGAGTCCGCTGCCGTCGGCGGTGAACGGGTTGGTGATGTCCACGAGGATCTTGCCGGCCAGTGCATCGCCGTGGTGCGACACCACGTCGACCGCGCCGCCAGCCAGGACGGCCACGACGACGATGTCACCTGCTGGCCGTGCCCCGAACGTGCCGACGGTGGCTCCGTCGCCGATCTGGTCGGCGAGTGCCTGGGCGCTGGCGGTGTTGCGGCTCAGGAGCTCGACGGTGTGGCCGTGCTTCACGGCCCTGGTGCCGATGGCGGCGGCCATGTTGCCGGATCCGATGATGCTGATGGTTGTCATGATGAATGTGCCCTTCGTGAAGTCCGGACCGTCAAGGTGAGGCACCCCTCCGGTTAGTGCTGGTGGATGTAACCGGAGGGGTGCCTCGATCTATTCCGGTAGGCTGGAGAGATGAGTCATGGCGACGTCGAGCAGGTGCAGCGACCCATGCGCCGCGACGCTCGAGAGAGCCGCGACAAGCTCATCGGGGCGGCGCAGCACGAGTTCGCCGCGCGCGGTGTCGATGCGTCCCTGGAGAAGATCGCGCGCGATGCCGGAGTGTCGATCGGCACGCTGTATCGCCACTTCCCATCGCGTCTGGACCTGCTCGTGGCCGCCTTGAGACCCCGACTTCAGGAGTTCCTCGACCGCGCTGGGCGCGCCCTTGAGATGGACGACCCATGGGAGGCCTTCGTCGCCTACCTGGAGAACCTGTTCGGCATGCAGGTCGGGAACAGAGGTTTCAGCGACTTCCTCTCGCGCCGCTTCACCGACAGCGCCGAGACTGAGCGGATCCACGACGAGATGTGCCAGCAGATCGAGGACGTCCTCACGCGAGCCCAGGATGTCGGCGCGGCCCGCCCCGACATCACCCAGGCCGACATCGTCAACCTCATCTGGGCGAACGGCCGAATCATCGACGCCACCGGCACGACAGCCCCCGACGCCTGGCGGCGTCAGCTCCACCTGATGCTCGATGCCTACCGGGCTGAGCGGGCACACCCGATTGCCGACCCACCCATGACGTCCGCTCAGCTCTACGACGCCATGGTCCATCTCCGCGACGCGAAGTAGCAGCTGCTCGCCGGATCGGACACGCAGGACTGACCGCCACCACACAGCGTGAGGCGAGCGGACGGCATACCCGAGAAGGACGTGTCTTTGCTTCGTGTGTTGACGCAAAGGCACGTCTCTTTGCACAGGTCGTCAGCCCAGCAGCGCCGGTAGCTTTCCACCCGACAGTGGCTGACAGGCCCCGACGAACGCTGAACCCGATACGGGTCCGTGCGCCACGCATAGGATTGAGTTCGGACAGGTCACCTACTCGGAGGGAGCGCACGTGAAGGCGCTCATCGTCGTTCTCGTCATCGTCGTTCTGCTCGCGCTCGTCGCGGTCGGGATCTACAACGGCCTGATCAAGCTCCGCAACAGCGTCGAGGAGTCCTGGCGGCAGATCGACGTCGAGCTCACGCGCCGGCACGACCTGATCGGCAACCTCGTCGAGACGGTCAAGGGGTATGCCGCGCACGAACGAGGCACCCTCGAAGACGTCATCAGTGCCCGCGGCGCCGCCATGGCCGGCGGCCAGTCGCCGAGCCAGCAGGCCCAGAGCGAAGGCCTGCTCACCCAGGCCCTCGGCCGCCTCATCGCCGTCGCGGAGGCCTACCCCGACCTCAAGGCCAACCAGAACTTCCTCGCCCTCCAGGCCGAACTCACCGGCACCGAGGACCGGATCGCCTCGGTCCGGCGCTCCTACAACGACGTCGTCAACCAGCTCAACACCAAGGTGGAGTCGGTCCCGAGCAACATCGTCGCGGGCATGTTCAACATCGAGCGGGCCGAATACTTCGAGGCGCAGGGTGGGGAGCGCGAAGCGGTCAAGGTCGACTTCGGCCAGCGCGACACGACCATCCCGCCGCCGGGGTCGTATGTCGGGGCCGACGTGCCGCCGGCCGCGCCTCCAGCCGGGCCGGCAGCGCCGTCAGCGCCGGCTCCCCCGGTCCAAGCCCAGTCCCAGCCCCCGTCCGAGCAACCGCCGGCCTGACCGGCATACGCGATCGTCCACTCCCACAAGGAAACCCAATGTCAGCCACTGACGAATCCGCAGCCGTCGCGCCACTCCAGCCACCCGACCAGAGCCTCACCCTGACCGCTCCCGAGGCGCCCAAACAGGTCGTCGAGACCCAGGCGCCCAAGATGGCTCCCCAGGTGAGCGCCGAGGCCGTGCCCGGTCTGGACGCCAAGGTCGAGTCGTTCATGGATGCCCTGACCAAGGCCGCGCCGCGCAGCCCCGAGTTCGCCCAGCAGGCCGACAACGTCCGCACCATGGGAGACGCCGACATCCGGCGCGCGGCCGAGACGTCCAACCGGCTGCTCGACAAGCCGGTCCAGGCCCTCAAGGAGGGCGCGCTGTCGCAGGGCAGCAACGTCGGCAAGACCCTGCTCGAGCTGCGTCGGACGGTCGAGGACCTCGACCCGGGGAAGATGACCGGGGGCCGCAAGCTGCTCGGGATGATCCCGTTCGGCGACAAGGTCACCGACTACTTCCGGCGCTACCAGTCCGCGCAGAGCCAGCTCAACGGCATCCTGCACAGCCTGCGCAGCGGCCAGGACGAGCTGACCAAGGACAACGTCGCCCTCAACCTGGAGAAGACCAACCTCTGGGCCGCGATGGGTCGGCTGAACCAATACATCTACATCGCCGAACGGCTCGACACCAGGCTCGCGGCCAAGATCGCCGAGCTCGAGCTGAGCGACCCCGACACCGCCAGGGCGCTGTCCCAGGACGTCCTGTTCTATGTGCGTCAGAAGCACCAGGACCTGCTCACCCAGCTCGCCGTCTCGATCCAGAGCTATCTCGCGATCGACATCATCATCAAGAACAACATCGAGCTGATCAAGGGTGTCGACCGGGCCTCGACCACCACGATCTCGGCCCTGCGGACCGCGGTCATCGTCGCCCAGGCCCTCGGCAGCCAGAAACTCGTCCTCGACCAGATCACGGCGCTGAACGTCACGACGTCGAGCATGATCCAGCGGACGTCCGAGATGTTGCGCGACAACTCGGCCCAGATCCAGGAGCAGGCGGCGTCCTCGACGATCGGGGTGGCCGAGCTGCAGGCCGCGTTCCAGAACATCTACCAGACCATGGACTCCATCGACACGTTCAAGCTGAAGGCCCTCGACACGATGGCCCAGACGATCGGGGTACTCGAGACCGAGGTCGACAAATCCAACGAGTACCTCGCCCGCGCTCGCAACCAGGACGCCCGCGGGACCCAGAACCTCGACCTCGAAGGGTCCTGAGCCGCGGTGGGCCTGCGGGACTGGTTTCGCGGGGAGCCCGATCCCCCGGCCTCCAGCGTGCCCGCGGCGCCCACCGAGGCCGACGTCCTGGGCTCGCTCGATCGGGTGTCCGCGGCGCTCGTCGAGGCCAAGGCTTCGCCGCTCATCCGGTCGCGGGTGGACCGGATCGACCGACTCGTGCGAGCCACGCTGCCCCGTCTCGCCGCGCTCGGGCTGGGCAGTGCCGACGCGTATGCCGTGGTCGCGACGGCCACGAGCTATCTCCCCGAGGCGGTGGCCGGCTACCTGCGGCTGCCGCGCGACTGGGCTGACACGCGGCCGATCGACGCCGGCCGGACCGCCCTGATGATGCTCGTCGACCAGCTCGAGCTGCTCGGTTCGACGATGGTCAAGGTGCTCGACGCCGCCAACCGCTCCGACGCCCAGGCGCTCATTGCCCACGGCCGCTTCCTCGAGGCCAAGTTCGGCGCACCGACTGGTGGCGGCGCCCTCGAGGCGCCCTCGGGAACTCCCGTCCCCGGCCCGTCGTCTGATGGATCACCACCGTCACGCTCGACCAACAGCCTCGACCTGGAGTGAGCGCCCCCATGACCAGCTCCGCACCCACCCTGTCAGCCGCTCTGGCGTCCTTGCTGGAGGTGGCCTTGGCGGCTGGTGTGCCGGAGCCCGATGCCCGCGGCGAGGCCGAGGCCCTGGCGGCAACCGTGGCCGAGGCGGCAACCGGGGCGTGGGTCGACTGGGTCGCCCAGACCGGCGGGGACCGGTCGGCAGAGGACTTCATGGCGGCTGCGTCCCGGGGTCGCCGGTGGCGCTCGACACCCACCCCGACCCTCGCCCGACTGGCCGCCGAACGCTCACCCGAGGCACCGGCATACGCGAAGGCTTTGGCCCTGGTCTGCACCGCCGGTGCCGGTCTGGGGACCCCGACGACCCAGACCATCGGGAACGCCTCGCAGGCCGCCGCCGCCCAGCTCGGCGCCTTCCAGCCCACTCCGACCCCGCCGCCGGCGGCCGCATCAGACCCAGTGGTTCCCGTCGCCACCTCGCCCGGTCCGACCGACGAGTTCACCCGCGGGGTCCGCAGCCTGTGGGGCGACGTCATGGGTCAGCTCGACACCCTGCGCACCCGCACCGAGGAGGTCCGCCGCGGTCCGGCACTTGGCGGCGACCGCGCGGGCTCGCCGTTCGACCTCGACCCCCGGGCCGACCCATGGGGCCCGGGTGCCTTCCCCGACCTGGGCAGTCCCCGTCCGAGCCAGCCGAGCCAACCGAGCGACGACGCCGGCCCCAATGACACCGCGACGGCAGGTGAGGCGCCGGAGCAGCCCGCCCCCGAGCCGGCCAAACCGGAGGAACCGCAGAAGTCGGTCGAGGAGCTGCTCGCCGAGCTCGACGCCCTCACCGGGTTGGCCGGCGTCAAGGGAGAGATCCACCGCCAGGTCGCGGTCCTGCGGATCGAGGCCAAGCGCGCTGCCGCCGGCCTGAAGACCCCCGACCTCACTCGGCACCTCGTCTTCACCGGCAACCCCGGCACCGGCAAGACGACGGTGGCCCGACTCGTCTCCGGCATCTACCGGGCCCTCGGCCTGCTCTCCAAGGGCCAGCTCATCGAGGTCGACCGCTCCGAGCTGGTCGCCGGCTACCTCGGGCAGACCGCGATGAAGACCCAGGAGGTCGTGAAGTCCGCGGTGGGCGGGGTCCTGTTCATCGACGAGGCGTACTCCCTCGCCGGCGACCAGTACGGCACCGAGGCCGTCGACACCCTCGTCAAGGAGATGGAGGACCAGCGCGACGACCTCGTCATCATCGTCGCTGGCTATCCCGTGCCGATGCAGTTCTTCATCGCCCAGAACCCCGGTCTGGCCAGTCGGTTCCGCACGACGATCGACTTCGTGGACTACACCGACGAGGAGCTCGTCGCGATCTTCCGTGGCATCGCGACCAAGGCCGACTATGACGTGACCGACGCCGTCGAGGCACGGTTCCGCGAGCAGCTCGCCCGGCAGCCCCGGGACGCGTCGTTCGGCAACGGCCGTTATGCGCGCAACGCCTTCGAGGGCGCCGTCGGCCACCAGGCGTGGCGGTTGCGCGAGATCGATGAGCCCACCGTCGAGCAGCTGCGCTCGCTGGAGCCGGAGGACCTCGGCGCCTACGAAGAGCCGACGCCCGAGCTCGCGGTTGCTGACCTGCCTGACGTGGGGGACGACTTGTTGCAGACTGGGCCGAAGCCCACGGGGGAGGAGGCGTCATGAGTCAGGCCGCAGGAGTCGCGCAGGCGACATCGACGACGGCGTATGCCGGTTCGCCGGCTCCCGCCGCAACGACACCTTCCGCTTCGGACGCCGTCGCCGGCCGGCCGGCCGGCACAACCACGACAACCACCAAGACACCCCGCTGGCTGGCCCAGTGGCGACGAATCATCGCCTCCGTCTGCATCATCGCCTCCGCCCTCACGGCGCTCATGCTGTTCAACACGTGGCAGGAGACCCGAGCCGCCTCCGCCGACACGGCCCAGCTCGTCCGGGTCCAGACCATCAAGGTCAACCTGCTGCGAGCCGACGCGCTCGCCACGAACGCCTTCCTCGTCGGCGGGCTCGAGCCGGCGCAGCAGCGCGCGGCCTACGACACCGCCCTGGCCGAGGTCGAGCGCACGCTGACCGATGCGGCGCAGGCGCAGCCGGCCGACCGGGCCGCGCTCGCCGCCCTCAACGAGGCCGTCCTCACCTACACCTCGGCAATGGAGCTGGCGCGGGCCAACAACCGACAGGGGTTCCCGGTCGGCGCCGCCTATCTCAACCAGGCAAGCACAGGCCTGCGCAGCACCGCCCTGCCGCTCGTCGACAACCTCGTGACGGCCAACCAGCAGCGCTCCCGGGACGCGATGTCGCCACTGCCCTGGACCCTCGTCGTCATCCCCGGGCTCTTCGCCCTCGTCGCGCTCGGCTACCTCAACCAGCAGCTGGCGCGTCGGTTCAGGCGTCGGTTCAACGTGGGCATCGTTGCGGCCGGAGCCGCCACCCTGGTCATGGTCGGTCTCGCCGGTCTCGCCGCCGGCAACCAGGGCTCGGAGGACAGCAGGCTGCTCCAGGGCTCGTATGCGACGGTCGTCGACGGAGCCATCGCCCGCAGTGCCGCCAACGACGCGAAGGCCAACGAGTCGTTGCGCCTCATCTCCCGGGGCAGCGGGGCGACCTACGAGAAGAAGTGGTCGACGGCCGCGGCGACGGTCGTCGACAAGACCTCCGGTGACACCCTCGGGCCGGCCGAGGGCCAGTGGCGCACCTATGCCGAGGAGCACGCCAAGATCGTTGCGCTCGACACCGCCGGCAACTGGGACCAGGCGGTGGCCGCGGCAACCAGCTCGGCCGGCGGCAGCTCGACTGCGGACTTCAACGCCCTCGATGCCTCCCTGCGCGAGGTCGTCGACACCGCCGGTAGCGCCACCACGGCCGATCTGGACAGCGGTCGGTTCCTGTTCCTCGGCGTCCTCGTCCTCGCTCTCGCGGCCGGCCTGGCCGGAGCTGCTTCCGCCTGGCGCGGGGTCACCACCCGGATCGAGGAGTACGCATGAGGCTGGTCCGAGTCGCCGCACCCCTCGCCGTCGCCGCAGCCATGGCCGTCGGGGTCGGAGCATGCTCGACTGTGGCCCCCACGCCATTGCCCAAGGCGACGCCGTCCCCGACGGTCAGCGCAGGCAAGGCCCCTGCCGCGCAGTCCTGCGCGAACGCGGTCCGGTCCTACGCCCCCGACGGCGCCCTGCCCGCTCCGAGCGCCATCGCCGCCGCGTCGACGATGGGCAAGATCAGGGCCCGTGGGCGGCTCATCGCTGGCGTCTCGGCCGACACCCGGCTGCTCGGCTCCCGCAACCCGCTCCTTGGCAGGATCGAGGGCTTCGACATCGACCTGATCCAGCAGATCGCGGATGCCATCCTCGGCCCCGGCGCCAAGGTCGAGCTGCGGGTCATCACCGCCGCCGACCGGCTTCCCGTCCTGGAGAAGAAAGAGGTCGACGTCGTCGTCCGCAACATGACGATCACCTGCGACCGGTGGAAGACGATCGCGTTCTCCGCCGAGTACTACCGCGCGGGCCAGAAGATCCTCATCCGCAAGGGCTCGACGATCACCGGCCTGGCCTCGCTCGCCGGCAAGCAGGTCTGCGCGCCGACCGGCACCTCGAGCCTGGACAACCTCGTCCGACTCGCGCCGAAGGCGATCCCCGTTCCCGCGACCACCCACACCGAGTGCCTCGTCAACCTCCAGCAGGGCAAGGTCGAGGCCATCACCGGTGATGACACGGTCCTCGCCGGGCTCGCCTCCCAGGATCCGTATGCCGTGGTGCTGAGCGAGAAGGCGATCACCGCCGAGCCCTACGGCGTCGGCATCCCGGCCGAGCAGGTCGACATGGTCAAGTTCGTCAACGCGGTCCTCGAGAACGGCCGCACGTCGGGTGAGTGGACCAAGTCCTACAACACCTGGCTCGCACCCGAACTCGGCAAGGGCACCGGGCAGCCTGCACCTTCCTACGGCCGGCCGACACCGTGAGCGACGTCCTCGCCCCCGCCGCTCCGGGCGGACTGGGCCAACGACCCTCTCCCGCAGCGGTTCTGGCCTATCTTGGCGACCTCGACGCCTGGGTTGCCGGGCGTCGGACCGAGCTCGACGACATCGACGGGGCCGCGCTCACGTCTCCGCGGCGCGACGAGGTCTCCGGCGATGTGGTCCTCTCGATGGCCCTGTGGAAGTCGGTGGCCGACCGCCGGGACCAGATCGAGACAGCGTTCGCCGGCGGTCGCGTCGACGCCAGCGACCTGGACCGGATCGCCGTGCTCATCTGGGGCCGGCTCGATAGCGCGGCGGCCACCGCCGCCGGCGCCTCGGTCTCGGTGCCAGAGGCGTGTCGACTCTCCGACGCCCTCGCCGGCGCGCTGCGGGCCCGGCTCGGTCTGGCCCCAGCGGTCGAGGAGAGCGCCCGGCGGCTTCGCTCGTTACGCGCCCAGCTCGACCGGCTGCACGACCAGGTCGCCCTCGAACCCACCGTCAAGCGGCCCACCGCCCAGCGCCAGCTCGATGCCCTGGCCGCGCGCGTCGCTGACCTCGGGATCCGGCTCGAGCGCGGTGGCGACATCGGCGGACTGCTCGGTCCGCTCGAGAACGACGCCTCCCGCACCGAGCGCGACCTCATCGTCGGTGGGGTGCAACGCCGCGAGGCTCGTGACCAGTTCGCTGCGCTCGAGCGGGTCCGCGCCGACCTCACGACCCGAGAGGCGCACGTCACCGCGTTGGCCGACGAAGCAGTCGCGACCGTTCTCCCGGCCCCGCGCAACGCCGTCCCCGACGTCTCCCTCCTCGGAGCTGCACCGACAGACCCGGGTGCGCTCGCGGCATACGGAGAACGCCTTGCCCGTGTCGGTCAGGCGATGGACATCGCCGAGGAGCGGTATGCCGCGGCGCTGGCCGCCCGGGCGTCCCTGGTCGACCGGCTCGCGGCCGCTCAGGTCAAGGCCGACGCGACCGGCGTGAGCGCCCAGCCCGACGTCGTGGCTGCCGCTGCGCTGGCGCAAGACCTGCTCGACCGGCGACCCACCCCGGTCGCCGTGGCCGAGCACCTCGTGGGTGCCTATCTCGCGTGGATCGATCTCGCCGGGCAGTCCGCACCGGCGACGCGTGCTGGGAGGACCGCCTCGTGAAGTGTGAGCAGCCCGGATGTTCGGGCACCGTCACCGACGGCTACTGCGACGTCTGCGGGATGCCACCGTCCGAGCTGGCCGCGGCCGCCACTGCCACCGGCACTGCGGCGCCCCAGGCGCCCAATGCTGTCGACGGCACCCGGTGCGGTCAGCCCGGCTGCTCGGGCACCGTTGTCGACGGCTACTGCGACGTCTGCGGCACGCCGGGCGGAACTCCCTCCAGCGAGGCGGGATCCGCACCCGCGGGCGTCGCCGGCACAGCCTCGACGGCCTCCACCTCGCACCGGATCCAGTCGGCCGCGATCGGCTCCCGCCGCGCCGGCTCCGGCTCGACGGCGACCCGACGGGTCGGGTCGTCACGGACCCGCGCCGCTCGCCTTGGTGCGGGCATCACGACGGTCCCACCGGCGGCCGCCGTCGACGCAGCCAAGGCCGTGCAGACCAACCCTTCGGTGCCCGAGGACAAACGCAGCTGCAGCAATTGCGGTGCGCCAGTGGGCCGTTCGATCGACGGCCAGCCCGGGAGGCCGGAGGGGTTCTGCCCCAAGTGCGGCACGGCATACAGCTTCACGCCCAAGCTCACACAGGGCGTCCTCGTCGCCGGGCAGTACCTCGTCGCGGGCGCGCTCGCCCACGGCGGGCTCGGCTGGATCTACCTCGCGCGCGACCGCAACGTCTCTGACCGCTGGGTCGTCCTCAAAGGCCTGCTCAACTCCGGCGACAAGGACGCGCTGGCCGCGGCGATCGCGGAGCAGCGGTTCCTGGCCCAGGTCGAGCACCCGAGCATCGTCGAGATCTACAACTTCGTCACCCACGACGAGGCCGGCTACATCGTCATGGAGTACGTCGGCGGCGAGTCGCTCAAGGGGCTGCTCAAGGAGCGGATGCGCGCCAAGGGCGCCTACGACCCGTTCCCCGTCGACCAGGCCCTCGCCTACATCGTCGAGATGCTGCCGGCCTTCCAATACCTGCACGACCTCGGGCTCGTCTATTGCGACTTCAAGCCGGACAACCTCATCCAGGTCGGGGACGCCGCCAAGCTGATCGACCTCGGCGGTGTGCGCCGGATCGATGACGACGAGTCGGCGATCTATGGGACGGTCGGCTACCAGGCCCCCGAGGTCGCCGAGTCCGGGGCCTCGATCGCCTCGGACATCTACACGATCGGCCGCACGCTCGTCGTCCTCACGATGGAGTTCCGCGGCTATCAGTCGACCTACCTGACGAAGCTGCCCGACCCGGCGACCACCCCGGTGTTCCGCGACCACGACTCGTTCTATTGGCTCGTCGCCAAGTGCTGCGCTCCTGATCCGGCCGACCGGTTCGCCTCCGCTGACGAGCTGCGAGCCCAAGTCCTTGGGGTGCTCCGTGAGGTCGTCGCCGCCCGCACCCAGGGCACGAGCACCACCTCCGCCGCCTCGGTGAGCTTCACGACCCCGGCGGTCTCCACGGCCCGCATCGACTGGAACCAGCTGCCGTCGCTGCGCCCCGACACGACCGACTCCCAGTACGCCTGGCTGGTCAGCCTGGCCCCCGGTGAGCCCACGGAGCGGCTCGCCGACCTCGCCAAGGCCCCCGAGGCGACGGCCGAGGTCCACCTTGCCCGCGGCGCCGAACACCTCCTCAGCGGCAACGGGGCGGCGACCAAGGAGGAGGCGCGGCAGCTGCTCGCCCTCGACCCGTGGGACTGGCGAGCGCTGTGGCTCCAGGGCCTGGCGTCGCTGCAGTCCTCCGACTTTGCGGATGCACAGGCCTCGTTCAGCGCCGTCTATCAACAGGCTCCTGGCGAGCTGGCACCCAAGCTGGCGCTCGCCGTCGCCTGTGAAGCGGGAGGTCAGGGTGACGTCGCCGAAGGCCTCTACCGCACGTGTGCCCAGACCGATGCGGCATACGTCGCCCCCGCCGCGTTCGGGATCGCCCGGCTCCGCGCGGCGGCCGGCGACACCGAGGGCGCGGTCCGCGCCCTTGACCTTGTGCCGTCGACGAGCCGCGGCTACAGCGAAGCCCGCCGACTGCGCGCCGACGTGCTCCTTGCCGGCTCCGGCAAGGACCTCGGCCGGCTGGGCGAGGCACTGACCAGCGTCGATGGGATCCGGCTGGACACCGTCGAGCGTGAGGGCCTCACCGCCCGGATCCTGGAGAAGGCGATCGCCATCGTCGGTGAGACCGGGCCACAACCGGTGGCGATCGGGCCGCATGCTGCACACGACGCGACTCTGCGCACCGCGCTCGAGGTCAGCTATCGGGCCCTGGCCCGTGAGGCCCGCACCCGCGAGGAGCGGATCGCCCTCGTCGACCGGGCCAACGCGGTGCGCCCCTGGACGAGCACATGAGCCAGGTGCCGGCGCCCGACGAGGCGACTCCGCACGACCCTGCGCACGAGCCTGCCCACGACCCTGCGCAGGCGACCCGGTCGGCCTGCCCGTCGTGCGGTGCAACGTTGGCGGCGGGTGCCAAGTTCTGCGAGGCGTGCGGCGCCAGCGTCGCTGACGTCTCGGCTGCGGCCGAGGCCGGGCCCGAGTCGCCCATCGACGATCTCAGCCCGATCAGCACGCCGACGTTCCGCAACACGAGCGCCTCTGCGTCGCCCACGGTCGCCGGCCCGCGTGCCTGCGCCAGCTGCGGCTCGCCGGTCGGCGACGACGGATATTGCACGGTCTGCGGCTCCAAGGCTGCGTCGGAGCGCGACCACTTCGAGGAGACACCGGCGCCATGGGTTGCCGGGGTGTGCGACCGCGGCATCAAGCATCACCGCAACGAGGACGCGATGGCGCTGTATGCCGAGGCGGCTCAGGGCGGGCGTGCCGTCCTCGTCGTGTGCGACGGGGTCTCCAACTCCGACGACTCCGACGTTGCATCGCTGGCGGCCGCGCGGGCCGCCCTCGAGGTGCTTCGACCGCCATTGCCCAAGGGCATCGGTGGTGCGGCCAGCGCTGATGCTGCGGCCACCCGGGTGTTCACGTCGGCGGCCGCCGCCGCTCAAACCGCGGTCATCGCCCACACCGAGCCGTCCTCGCCGAGACCCGCGTCGTGCACCTTCGTCGTCGGCCTGCTCGATGGGCCGACGCTGCGGTGCGCCGTCATCGGCGACTCCCGTGCCTACCTGCTCCCCGATGAGGGCGGCGGGACCCAGCTCCTGACTGATGACTCGATGGCCCAGATGCTCATCGACGCCGGGCACCCGCGCGCTGAGGCCGAGGCCTCCCCGCAGGCCCACGCGATCACCAAGTGGCTCGGCTCCGACAGCCCTGACTTCGTGCCTCGGGTGGTCACCGTGACGGTCGACGAACCGGGCTGGCTGCTCGTCTGCTCGGACGGCCTGTGGAACTACGCCTCGGAGCCAGCGGCGCTGCGCGCTCAGATCGACGCCGCAGGCACGACGGAGCCGCTCGCTCTCGCCTCGGCCCTGGTGGCCTTTGCCAATGCGCAAGGCGGTCAAGACAACATCACCGTCACGCTGGCCCGGGTCGGCCCGGTGCCGGTGGTGGAGAATGTCCCGAACGACGAAAGGCAGATCCATGGCTGAGTTCACCGCGGCGGTCTTCCAGAACGAGTTCCTGCCCGACGGAGGCACCGACGTCAACGCGATCGTCGAGATCACGTGCTCGGGAGCCGGCATGGCCGGTCAGGGTGGCTCGGCAGCGGCAGGGGAGATCATCATCATCGACACGTCGGGGTCGATGGGCGTTCAGGCGATGGAGGCCGCCAAACAGGCGGCGACGGCCGCGCTGGCCGAGATCGTCGACGGCACCTACTTCTCCGTGGTCTCTGGCAACGGCGCCGCCTTCCTCGTCTATCCGAACGTGTCGAGCGGGCCCGGGATGGTCCGGATGACGGCGAGCTCGCGTGCCCAGGCGTCCGCGGCGGTGGCGCAGCTGCAAGCTGGCGGCGGGACCGTGATCAGCACCTGGCTCGACCTCGCCGGGATCCTCTTTGCGTCGGTGCCCGAAGTGCAGCAACGCCACGCGATCCTGCTCACCGATGGTGAGAACAACGAGCAGCCCGGGGTGCTCCAGCAGGCCATCGACCGGGCCACCGGCCACTACCAGTGCGACTGCCGGGGCATCGGTGTCGACTGGAGGGTGGCCGACATCAGGCCGATCGCCAAGGCACTGCTCGGCACCATCGACATCATCCCGGCGCCCGACCAGCTGCGGGCCGAGTTCCAGGCGATCATGCGCACGTCGATGTCGCGTGGTGTCGCCGACGCAGAGCTGCGGGTCTGGGCTCCGCAGGGCTCACAGGTCGTCTTCGTCAAGCAGGTCTCGCCCACCGTTGACGACCTCACCAGTCGCCGCACGGTCGTCAACGACCTGACCGGTGGCTACCCGACCGGTGCGTGGTCGGACGAGTCGCGTGACTACCACGTCGCAATCCGGTTGGCAGCCAAGGCGATCGGCCAGGAGCAGCTGGCCGCGCGGGTCCAGGTCTTCGCGGGTGGCGAGGTCAAGGCGCAGGGGCTGGTCAAGGCCAAGTGGTCCGACGACTCCGCGCTGACCACCCGGATCGACCAGCAGGTCGCCCACTTCACGGGCCAGACCGAGCTCGCCCAGGTGATTCAGGAGGGCCTGGCCGCCAAGGCGGTCGGCGACGAGGAGACCGCGACGACCAAGCTCGGTCGCGCTGTGCAGCTGGCCGCCGAGACCGGCAACGACGAGGCGACCGCCAAGCTGCGCAAGGTCGTCGACATCGAGGACGCCGACGCCGGCACGGTCCAGCTCAAGAAGGCCGTCGAGAAGGCCGACGAGATGGCCTTGGACACCGCGTCGACGAAGACCACGCGGGTCCGCAAGTCATGACCACCTGCCCCAACGGCCACGACTCCACGGCCGCCGACTACTGCGACACCTGCGGAGCGGCCATGGATGCCGGCGCCACCCCGGCCGGCGCTCCCGCCCCACCTGCGGATGGTGCGGGCAGTGGGGCTGGTTCGGCTGCTGACTCCTCCGCCTCTTCGGGCACCCCGGTCGGCGCACCGGAACCGGAGTCAGCGACGCGTCCGTGCCCCAACTGCGGAGGACCCAACTCTCCCGACGCCTTGTTCTGTGAGGTCTGCGGCTACGACCACACGACCGGGACTCTCCCGCGCGGCGCGGACAAGGGCGCCGCGGCTGATCCTCCGGTTGAGGCACCGGCCAACATCTCCAAGGACCTTCCCACGCCGTGGGTGGCTGAGCTCTGGATCGACCCCGCTTGGTATGCCGCTCAGGGAAGCTCGGACCCGCTGCCAAGCCAAGGTCCGCCGGCGGTCTTTGCGCTGCGCAACACCTCGCTTCTCATTGGCCGCACGTCGAACAGCCGCGGCATCCACCCCGATATCGAGTGCGGTGTCGACAACGGCGTCAGCCGGCGTCACGCCCAGCTGACGACCGACGGCACCCGCTGGTGGGTCGAGGACCTCGCCTCGTCCAACGGGACCTACATCGGCGACTCGATCGGTGACCTCCCCACGACGTCGATTCCGACCGGCCAGAAGCGCGAGGTCGACGCAGACGACCGGATCTACGTGGGCTCGTGGACCCGGATCGTGCTCCGCCCGTCGAGCGACGACGAGGTCTCCACCCTCGCCGGACTGTGAGGATGGCGCTCGCAGCTTGTTGCTGATCGGCTGATCCCGACCACGAACAAACCGTGAGTATGCCGGCCGCTCGAGCGGGCGGCATACGCGCTGTATTTTCGGGTCAGCTAGGGGCCGACGGGGGCTGGCCACCCGAGGGCGGCTGCCCACCGGACGGAGGCTGCCCGCCCTCGGGTGACTGACCGCCCTCAGATCTCCTTGGGAGCAGGACACACCGCAAGGATCAGACCCCGCCCTCCACCAATTGAGCGGCTAGCTCATCAATGCCTGCGAGCAGCTCACGCCGTGGTTGAGACAGATTGAGCGCGTGCTGGTGAACCGTCACGTCGACCCCTCTGATCTTGTGCATGCCGGAAGTTTCTGAGCCCTTCGCGTAGATCAGATGTCCAGACGATAAACCAAGCACTGTGCAATAGGCCAGAAGTTGATACAGGTCGGCTTGGGGAAAGCCTGCGTATTTCTCCGCTTTATACTTGGCATCGACGACAACACGGGGCGCTCCACCACTCGACCAAACGAAATCTGGCTTCATCCCGACGGCAAGTGCCTTATCCAAGTGCGTCCTGTACTGGAGCGATGAGGCACCGCCAAACGGCGCCAGTGCCTCTCTGAGTGCGACACAGACGAAGTCCTCGAATATGCGCCACATGTCAAACATGAACCCGGACACTTGCACTTCGCCAAAGCGGTGCTCGAAGGAGTTCCCAGCGAGAACAACCTCGGCCAGTTGTAACGCCGGCTGAAGCCGTCGATTGAGCCGCGTGGGCTGCCATGGGGGAAGCGCTTGGCCTTGCCACGGTGGAGTGACGTCGGACAGCAGGAGCCGGAGGCGTTGCAGTGCGCGTCGGGGCTCTGCGGCGATAGGCAGCTGTAGAAGGCGCAGCGTCGTGGCCAGGAGCAGTTGATTCTCAGCGATGTCGACAGTGAACTCATCGAAACGGACCTCGAGTGGTATGAGCCGACCGTGATGCCGGGCTATCTGGTCGCCCACCCGGAAGCGTCCGCGCAGAACGGAGAGCGAGTCCTCGGTTTCGACATAGCCGTGCAGCAGCCCCTGCTCCAGAGCCCATGTCGCCTGCCGCGCGAAAGCGTCCGCCAGCGCCTCAGGCAACTCCGCCTCAATGTCGACCCTTACGTCGTGGTCACGCCAGAAGTCTGGATTGCGGGAGTAGCCCAAAAGAAAGATAAGCCGGTCGATTCGCATCTTGGGGGCGACAAGGACCTGCAAGTTGCCCACCGTGACCGAACCCACCTTGCGGGCGGCCGCGACCTGCCAGATGCCTGGTTCTAGCGTGGGCTGCACTAGGGCGACTTCAGACTCCGCCATTGCCTGGGCAACGGAGAGCGGCAACGCGACTTTACGGGGGGGCGCACCTTCAACCAGCGTCAAATGCTCCATTGGAGCCCCCGCCCTCCGCATCGTCATCGACTACGGAAGCCGGGATTACGCTCTTCTTGAGAGCCTCTAGGCCGTAGGCCTTACGGACATCGATACCTTCGCCGTAATGAAACTCCTCCATTAGCGGAAGAATGGACGTCTGCCAGATCCGAATGAGACCGCCGTCAGTAGCCGCTGCTGGACGCATGAAGTAGGACGGCCCGACCTTGAAGTCATCGTCCGGAATGCGAGAATTGAGCTCGTCCATCAAGTCAGCCATGTCAGTTGGCCTGCCCTCGTCCTGCAACCATCGCCGCAGCAGACCGCGGATGGGTTCCGCCGAAGGATGCAGTGACTCGAACGCGAAGCGACGTCGCATCGCAGTGTCCACAAGCGCAATGGAGCGGTCGGCGGTGTTCATAGTGCCGATAATGAAGACGTTCTTAGGTAGCCTGAACCCTCGGTCCTCCTCGTCGGCGTACATCAGGTCGACTGTCTGGTCGCGGTATTCAAGGAGGAAGTAGAGTTCCCCGAACACCTTGGCAAGATTGCCTCGATTTATCTCGTCAATAATCAGAACGTACGGCGTGTTGGGGTGGTCGAGGGCCTGATCGACGATGCGCCGCATCGGGCCGGCCGTCAACTTGAAGCCACCTTGAGGTGTGGGGCGGTACCCCTCAAAGAAGTCTTCGTAGGAGTACGAAGGGTGGAACTGGACAAGTTTCGCGTTGACCCCGGCGATGTGCCGCGCCAAGGCCTGCGCCAGGTAGGTTTTGCCAGTTCCCGGAGGCCCGTAAAAGACTAATTGAGGCCGATCTCGCAACAACTCGATGCAGTTATCGAGCCAACCGATGTCTATGTGCAGCTGTGAGGCCAATTCCTCACTCGCCGGAGGCAAGACCGGTTCGCGAGCTTTTACGGCCCCGAGAGTGCCATCCAGCAGGGAAACCAGCACGGGCAGCTCTTGTGTGAGGTCGTGTACGTCGTACTGAACGTTAAGGACGCTAGCGAGTGCACTCGGCAAGGCACCGACCTCGAAACCATCCTTGGGCTCAAGCCAAGTGACGCCCCGCTGCAACGCAGCGCCGTCACGCGGGCTATCGATATACATTGCCGGTCCGGCGATCTCGCCGAGGTAGAGCCGGTCCCCTGTAGTCGAGGCGATGAAGTCGCCCTGCTGCATCCGGCTAAGAAAGTCGTGTACTTGGTCCAGCTTCTCATTGCGTGCACTGTAGGACGTATGGCCGAAGTCCTCGTCGATTACCGGTCGAAGTTCGTCGCGCGTCATTCCGTCACTGACTTCTCGCAGACGCGAAACCCCCAGCGAGACGAACCCGTGTTGAAGCCACAGTAATGAACGCTCGTTCCGCCCTGCGCCCGGACGCACCATCCAAGCGCGCCGCTTCACTGCTTCCTCTTCCGGCACGCGATCGCCGCGCCAAGTAGCGAAGGCCGCTCGATCCGACCGGGACCACTCGGTACCTGGTTCGTAGGCTACAACAGCCCACAACAGGCCTTGAGCGTCCAAGAGGTCAGTTAGTTCGATTTCATGGTCAGGCGCCCGCTCCAACACCTCCGCGCACAGGGTCAGCAGGTCGTCATACCGAGCTGACGCGGAAGTGCCCTCGCTGGCCTGGCCTGTAAGTTGCAAAGCCTTCTGCACCGGTGTTGGACGGTACGGCGGAAAACGTGCGAGGTCGCGCCCCATGAGGAGGACAGAACCGACCGCCGTCGCTTCCCCAGGCGAGAACTTGCCACTCGCCTGAGCCTTCAACGACTCGTAAAAGGCAGTCAGCAGGGAGGGGTCCGGCTCGCCATCCCACAACAGGTGAATGGACTGGAGGAACTGCTGCGGGTCGGCATCCAGTTGGTTAAAGACCGCGATTTTGGTGAAGTGGCTCAAGAGATTGCTGTAGTTGAGCGCTTGACGAAGCCTCACCGGCCAACTTGGGTCGTCGGCGAGCAGCAGCTCGCGTGCCACGCTCAATCTCTCGGCCATCTCGATTTTGTACTGGCGTTCTCGAGACTCGAGGTCGAACGACGTGGCAATCTTCGCCCCCCACGACATGAAGGTCTGCCATGCGTCCGGCTTGTAAGTGGTGGACGACAGGGCTTTGGGGTCCCATTTCTCGCGGTAGGGCGCTTGGTAAAGGTCCACCGGCTTGCCTGCCTCAGCAGAAAGCGCGTCGTAGATCGTCCGAAGGTCTTCGTCGATGTCGCCGAGTCCTGACAGCCGGTCCGCAAATGCCTTGCGTATCTGGGTGCGGTGGTCACTATTCGCGATCGGCAGGTAGAACTCCGGGAACAGAAGGTAGAGCAGGGTGTGTCGTTGCGAGGGCGCGTTGACGGTCTTGAACCCGTCCAGTTTGTCGCGGAACGCCTGCGGATTCTCCAGCAGGGCGGCACGCTCGGCACTCCCCAGGGCCAGGAGTCCGGCGGTCACCTGGACGAGGTAGCTGAGCTGCCAGTAGCGGCGGGTCTTGAACGCGACACCACCGTTGAGCACGCCTAGATCAAGGGCTTGGTCGAGAACGGCGGGGAAGTCACCGCTGAAGCCTCCCAACGTGAGTGGCACCCGAATGCACGAGCGCTTCTTAGCGCTGGTGTAGTCACTCAACGGGAGGAGGTCCAGCGCGTAGAGCTCGGCGAACAACTGGATCGCACCCGGCGAACACGGAGACATCTGCTTGACGAGCTTGTCATCGAAGGAGGCGCCCGTGATGTCGGGCTGGCCCACGAAGTGCTGTACGAGCTCCTCCGCGTTCTCTACGGTCCAGATCCGCTCGCCGGGCGTCAGGACCGAGTCGTTGTGGGCGAGCGCCCGCTTGAACTCAGCACCCGCTAGCTCAACGGCCGGCGCCCCGGGGCGTGGACTCCTGTAACCAGTCTCAGTCATGGCCACACTCTCTCAGCGACGACGCTAGCGCGTGTAGTAGTCGACGCGACCCCGTGCGTGGTCGACCAGGTTCGAACGAAAGGGGAGGTCTGCCGCCCAACCGACGAGCTTCGCCTCGAGAGTCAAGTCAAGTCGTCCAATCGCAGCAAGCGCATCGAAAGTGCGACCTCGAGGTTCCTTAAGGACCAGCTCGTCAAGGCGATCGAGAGGATGACCGCTGGTCGCGATCGTCCAGTACTCGTCTGCATCAACCCCCAACTTGCGGAGTTCGATCGTCATTGCACGGATCCGCCCCACTAACTCGTTCGTTACTGCGACTCGTAGCGAGCCGACAGCCGCTATCTGCAGGGAGGACGCCTCGCGTTCATTTTTGCGAATTCCCGCTTTACCCGTGCCTTCCGGCAACTGCGTCAACACCGATTCCAAATGATGTGTGGTTGCCTCGCTCAGGTCGGGGCGGTGCAGCATGGATCGGATCGCGCCTCGCGTCTGGCCAGCATATGGGCCAGCACGGTCAACATCCCCCTCAACGATAGCTGCGAGAACTGCGCGATAGTTTGCAACAAACCCAGACGAATTCTTTCCTAGTTCTTCCATGATCTGCCGCCCACCGAGATTCGGACGTCGAAACACTTCGCCTAGCAGGCTCGCGTCGTCGCGTAAGATAGCCTCGAGTTCTTCACGGACTGCGCGACTCGGAGAATTCATTGTGACGCCCCTCGGCATGGGTCCCGTACCTATCGCCCAAGAGTAGGGCGTGACCCCAGCCCAAACGATCGGAACGGCGCCGAAACTCGGAATGGCCTCGTTGCGTAGTGACGCGCACGACCTTGAACTGCAGCAAGGCGCCGTCGACAAGCAGTCGGGCACCAACGGACGCAGGTCGTAGGACACCAGCGTCGATCCCGAGGCGAGGCCGCCCAGCCCCAGATCCTCACGTCGATGACATCGGTGTCGCAGGGGGTCACGGCCCTGTGGTCTGCTGTGTTGCTCTTCTACCGTGCGTTGCCGGCCCCAGCAACCGGACAATCCGACTGGGCAGCCGTTGTGGCAGCCCGGGAGGATTGGGCTGACCCAGATTCCCAAGATCGGTTGAGGGTCGTGACGGACAACTAGGCGAGGTCCCCACCACAGGGCGCGCGTTTGCTGAATTGACCTCTATGAGATCAAGAGCGCGGCTTCGCCGCGCCGACTGCGGGCGGTGCCGTTCTCGCCGTCCTCGTCGACCGCGTGGAGCGCGACCTAGCGGCCACGCTCGACTAGCCTCTGGGCCTTGGAATCGTAGACGTAGCGGACGATGTCCCCAGAGATGATCAGGTCGATCGCCTGGTCGATCACGCCCCTCGGGACGATAAACCATTCGGACGGGTCGTAGTTGCGACCTTTGCGGTCGACTTGGGTCAGATCTAGCCGGACCTCCGCGAACACGCGGTGAAGGAGGTTCTCCAGAGCTGACGCCTTGAGGTTGTACGTGCGGTATGTGGCGACCACCTCGACGGGAGCCATCAGGTACGTCGGCGATTTCACGGCGTTCTTGATCCGTCTTTCAACCGAGTCGCGCGAGAAGCCGATCTTGTGCAGGTCCTTCAGGGCGGCGATCTGGGGGTCATCGCTGAGAGATTCCAGGACATAGATGTAGCCGCTGACCTCGTCGTCGGTGAGGATCTCGGGAACGTCGGTCTGGACGATGATGTGTCCGTCCTCGTCGCTCAGCCTGATTCCAAGGGACTGGCGGTACATCGAGGACTCGGTGCCGTTCTCGAAAACGCACCGGAGCCGTTCACGCTTGTTTTCGCGCACGGTGGTCTTCTTGTACTCGGTTTCTCCGACCTCAGCGATGAACAGCATGACGCCGTTGAGCACGAAAAATGCCCCGGGCACAATGTGGGTCATGCCTGAATATGGCAGCAGCTTGCTTGTGCCCTCCTGCAGCTCGACATGCTTCTGCTTGAACAGCGGCTCGTACTGCTCGAAGTCCTGCGCCTTGGTGCGTCGGGCAACCTCACCGCTGTCATGGACTTGGCGGCGTACCGGCAGGTCTGAAACGTCCAGCAGGCCCGACTCATCCCCGAGCAGGTCGATGTCGTCGCTTCCGAGCAGGTCGTCGATCGACGCCGGCCCCTCGGGCTTATCCAGTAGGCCGAACTCGTCGAGCTCCATCAGAGCCGCAATCTTGTCGTCGCTTGCGAGGATACCGTCCAGTCGCGCGCCGAGCTTGCGCTCGGCGATCTCCAGCGTCGTTGAGCTCGGGACCCGGCCGTGAGCACGCCGGAACTCCACGACCTCCAGGAAAGCCCGCTCGAGCCGGTCACTGGCGGTAACCTTGGCCGCCTTTTCCTTGGTGTCGAGCAGACCGTCGATGTCGGAGTCGAGGATGGCGTCGATGCTGGTCGGGAAGACCACTTCGACCGGTCCAGTGCCCTCACTCTCACTCACGACTCGTCAGCCATCTGCGTCGCTCGCGCCGCAGCGTCGCGTTCCTGCTTCTTTCGCTGCAGGAACAGCAGCACCTCGGCGTATCGCTTCTCGGTCGGTTCATCCGATCGCACGTTCGGCTTGCGGCCGTTCACCTTGGCCCACTGTTGGATCTTGGGCCATGCCGCGAGGGCCTCCTCCTCCGTGATCTCCACTCGGGTCGCGGTGATGGCGTCGGAGATGATCCGAAGCACTGACGGCGTGACGGACTTGGAGATGACCTCGAAGGCCCGTTGGAACGGGTTGACCGAGTCGATGAGGTTGATGTTGATGTCGTCGATGTTCACGAACTTCTCGGACATTTTGATGAACCGCTTGTCGCCGACCTCGCGTACCTCGCCGTTCTTGATGACCGAATCCACCACGACCTGCTGGCGAAGCTCCTCGACCTGCGACTCGTCCAGGTCGGGGTAGCGCTCCCGGATGATCTTCGGAATTAGCACCTTATTCGTCGTCTCCGGGTCTGCGGAGCCGATAGCTGCCTTTGCGAACGTGTCGTCCTGCAGGATGGTGGCCTTAAGGTCGTTGAGATCGGTCTCGACGATCTGCTTCACACGCTCCGTCGATGGCTCCTTGAACCCCTTGATCCTGATGACGCCCGGCGGGGTCGGCTCGTCGTCGCCGAGGCGCTTGGTCTTGAACTCGAAGTTCTGCGCCAGTACCTGCTCCATCAGGAGCGATGCGGTGATTGCCTTGAGCATGTTGTTCACCGACACCTTCACCTCGGTCTGCGAGGCGTCGGGTTCGGCGATCAGGTTCGTGAACTGGGCATGCTCCTTGTGCGGGGAGTCACGGGTAACGCGGCCGATGATCTGGATCACTTCGGTCAGCGAGGCCCTGTAGCCGACGGTGAGGGCGTGCTCGGCGAAGGGCCAGTCGAAGCCTTCCTTGGCCATCCCGAGTGCGAGGATCACGTCCGCGGCGTCCCGGTCTTTCGAGGCGACCGTGGAGAGATAGTGCAGGGTGTCGGCGCGCTTCTTCTGGTCGGTGTCGTCCACCAAGTCAGCCAGGCGCAGGATCACTCCAGTATCGGACCGGCGGATGCTAATGATCCCAGTATCAGGGTCGGTCGACTCTACGTGGCCGATCGCGTCGATGATGAACCCGACCTCCTCGATCTTGTCCTTGGTGGACTCGCCCGAGTTCACGTTCGGGATGTGGATGATCGTCTTCTTGTCGAGATCGAAGACCTCGCCGATCGCGTCGGTGTAGCGGCCCTGGTAGAAGTGGTGGCCGATGCCGAGCGAGTGCAGGTGCTCGTACCCGTTGAGCTGGTCGTAGTAGTTGAACGTGACAGGCGTGAACCGGGCCTCGTCCTCCGCCGACAGCACCGGGACCGAGTCGCCGCGGAAGTACGAGCCGGTCATCGCGACGATGTGCACATCCGAGCCTTTCATGACTTCGCGCAGCAACGCACCGAGGCGACTGGACTCGACGTCCGCGGAGACGTGGTGGAACTCGTCGATCGCTAGCACGGTGCCGTTGAACGCTTCGGGGGCGACCTTCTCGAAGGCGAACCGCAGCGTCGCGTGCGTACACACCAACACGGCGTCCGGGCCGTTGAGGAAGTCGATGAACGCGCCGACCTTGCCCTGCGAGGAGCCGGGGTCGCAGAGGTTGTGCTCCGACTTGACCTCCCAGTCGGCGAAGAACCCGAACTTGGTGAGCTCGGTCGAGGCGAACGACGCGCCGATCGACCGCTCGGGCACCGCGACGATGACCTTGCTCCGACCCTGGTTGTAAAGCTTGTCGAGGCCGACGAACATCAGCGCACGCGACTTGCCCGAGGCTGGCGGAGCCTTGACCAGCAGATGCTGGGCGTCGCGCACGGCGAAGACGCGCTGCTGCATCTCTCGCATGCCCATCGCGTCGGTGTTCACCGACCCGCCCGTGCGGGCGTAGGTCACATCGACGACGTTGATCGGCCTCTTGGTCGCGTTCACTGGCGTGCGCCCCTTGTCTTTTTCGCCGGGGCCCTCGTGGCCTCAGCGGCAGTCATCGCCTCATACATATCGAACAGGTCCGACAGTCGCTGCTCGTCGGTCTCGTACCCATGCTTGGAGTAGATCGAGTCGACGAGTGCATCGACCTCGGCGTGGGCCGTTCGCAGGTCATCCGGCATCAGATCAGGGTCATAAAGCTCTGCGAGGGTCTTCTCGCAGTGGTACTCACGCACGTCAAGCACCCGCAGCGCCGCGACGGTGAGATGCTCCTTCACCTCATCGGTGAGCGGCGGGACGGGGAAGCTGTTGTAGACGATCGTGTTCGAGTAACGGAAGTCCGTCTTCATCTGGCCGCCCACGGCTCCCAGCCAAGCCATGTGCATGCGCGAGGACAGAAGCGTGAAGAGCCAGGGCTCAGCTTCGTACACAGCGAAAGCCAGGTCCGAGATCACGGTCTCCGGCCCCAGATAGCCGAGCGGCATGTACTCTCGCCGAGCCGACGACACCTTCGGAACCAGAACGTAAGGCACGAACTGATGGCTGCGATACCCGAATCGCCACGGGACCGTGGCGAGGTCAGCCGTAGCAGCCCTCTTGCTACGTGCTCGGAAGTCTGCGACGCGATCTGCGCGCGCGGCGATTTCCGGATTTGCGAACGCGGCCTCCTTGTCGCGATCAGGGATCCAAAGCGCGTAGCGGTCGCGGCCACTAATGAACTCATCGGAGCCGAGGAACTCCTTGACGAAAGGCGCGGCGGCCGGCTGACTCCTAAGTCGGTGCGCTTCTTCGGAACTCAGGATCAGATGGCCGCCGTCCAGTGGCATGCTGCCGGAGGCCATCGCAGGGAGCCCGTTTCTCGGCTTGGTCGACTTCGCGATGTAAACCGACGACGACGCCTCAGCCAGGTACCCGTTGATGTTCTTGGCCTCGATCTGCAGTCCGTCGGTGTAGATGTACTTTGCCCCCGGCCGTTCCACGCGGAGGTTGATGACAGCGACTGTCACACCTGCGTTGCGCTTGGCATTGTTCTCCCACTTGAAGGACGTGTAGGCGTAGCCGATCTCGATGCCCTTGGCGAAGATCATCGGGAACATCAGTCCGACGTGCTCGCCCTGGGAGACAGAGTTCGTCGTGACGAACGCGAGCTCAGCGCGGGTATTATTGATGTAGTCGGCACCCTTCACGAACCACATCGCGATGTAGTCGAGGTTCTTGCCGAAGGGACGGTTGCCGAAGACGAACGGGAAGTCGGCCTTCATCTCCGGCGTCTGTGCCTTCGCGCCCTTGTACGGAGGGTTCCCGATCAGGTAGATCTCGCCTCCGTCGTTCCGGCAGACCGTGTTCCAGTCCACGCGGGTCGCGTTCCCCTGCTGGATCTGGCCGGTCTCCTTGAGCGGGATCAGTGGGATGGAGACGCCGAACTTCTCCTTGAACTCGGTGTTCATCTGGTGCTTGGCGATCCAGAGCGACAGGATCGCGATCTCAGTGGCGAAGTCAGCAATCTCGATGCCGTAGAAGTTCTCGATGCTAATCCTCGACTCGGCGAACAGCACCTGGTGCTTCGGGTCGAGCTCGGCGAGGCGCTCCAGGATTGCGTGCTCGAGCTTGCGCAGCTCCTTGTAGGCGATGACGAGGAAGTTGCCGGACCCGCAGGCAGGGTCGAACACCTTGATCGCGCTGATCCGATCGAGCAGCGCTTCGAGCTTGCGGACGGAGTCGAAGCCGACGTCTAAATGCTCACGGAGGCCGTCCAGGAAGAGCGGCTCGATCGTCTTGAGGATGTTCGGAACCGAGGTGTAATGCTGCCCGAGGTCGCTGCGCTCGTCGGGGTTGACGACCGCCTGGAACATCGACCCGAAGATGTCGGGGTTGATCTCGCTCCAGTTCAGCGTCCCCAGCGAGATCAGCAGGTCGCGTGCGGCTTTGGTGAACGCCGGCACCGTTTGCCCAGACTCCATGGCGAAGAGCCGGCCGTTGACGTAAGGGAACGAGGCCAGATGGGTCGGCTTGTCGGCCGGGTCCTCGGTGTCCAGCGCTATAAACAGCGCCGCCAAGAAGTCGTCCACGTCCGACCCATCGGCCTGGGTGTGGGAGCCAACGGCGTTGGTGAACTGCCCTTCGGTGAAGATGCCAGTGTCCTCGGCGAAGAAGCAGAACAGCAGCCGGGTGAAGAAGATGTTGAGGGTGTGGCGGCCGTTTGAAAGCTCCAGGAGGCCAGGGTTGGCGGCCAGCAGCTCATCGAATAGCTTGCCCATCCGCTCGGCGGCCTTGACGTCCGCGTGGGCCTCGGAGACGTACTGGGCCTTCTCCATGCCCGCCCAAGGCAGGAAAAACGTGAAGTATTGGTCGATGTCCCGGATCGGGATCATCAGGTTCTCGCCGGTCTTCGTGTCGACGGCGAGCAGCTCGTCGTAGTCAGTGACGATCACGAAGCGGGTGCGATACCGGACAACCGTCGGCGAGGTCTTCAGCTCGTCGATCACCGCGAGCGGGTCGCCCGTGGTCTCCTTGAAGTAGACGACGTTCTTCTGCGCGACTTCGGTCGCCTTGTCACCCGCGACGCTGAGCGAGCCGTTGCGCAGTCGCGTGACATTGCCCTGAGGCTTTCCATACGCGAGTAGCAGGTCGAAGATGAACTCGCAGTCGTACGACTCGCGCCCTCCGAGAGGAGCGACTCGCTCCTCGACGGCCCTCAGGTTGAGCCTCACCACTGCAGCACCACGTTCACGAACATGATTCCATCATGGGCCACGTCGCCTCTGTGTCATTGACAGCTCGCGGTCATGCCGCCCTGCTGGCATCGCGATCCAGCTAACGGGCAAGTTCCCACCCGCAGGCAGGTCGCGCTCAGGTGGCCGTCGCGTGCTGCAACGAAGTACTGCAACGGTTTGCGCAACGGGCGCTGTCAGGGGACGTTCGACCCGGTGCCGCACTCACGGACAATGCTTGGCGACGAAATCGGGCTGAGTTTGCAAGCAGAGGGTGCGCCGACGCTCGCGGGCCATAAGTGGCGGTACGTAGGGGTCTGCAAGGGGCAGTAGGGGCAGCCAATTGAGCGTGAGGAGCGTCCTCGTGTGGGGGCTCGATGGATTCCCAAGCTGGACACAGTCGTTACTGACCAGCACCTGGGCTTCAGGGCGGAATGGACCGCGACGGCCACGGCTCGCCGGGGACCACACCACGTATCTGGACGGCATACCGGCTCCTCCTTCCCTGTAGCCACCGACTCCCGGTGGCCCACAGCGAAAGCAAAGGGGCGCAACATGGCCAAGTACGTGGGGTCGTGGTGGATCAAGGACGGCATCGACGGCCGTCGACTCGAGGCTGAAGGCTTCGCGTCGACGCTCGGCGGGCTGTCCGAGTTCGACTGGACCCAGAACCATGGTGAGAGCGACGTGAAGGAGTCCGACTTCGTCACGACGGCCGGCACCACCCAACGCAGCGACCAGATCGACGCGATGCAGATGAGCTCGCACGGCTGGCAGGACGGCTTCCTCGTCTGGGGCGGGGACGTCACGACGAGTGAGGCCGTCGACTTCGGCAAGAACGACCTCGAGATCTTCGCGACGCACGCCTGCGACCTGCTGCACCACGGGTCGGACAACAGTGTCGGGCGCTGGATCCCGGCGTTCCAGCGGCTCCACTACATGCTGGGCTTCCATAACAGCAGCTACTCCGGTGGCGGGCAGAACTCCCGCGGCACGTGGTTCGCCATGTATGCCGCGTGGCTCTACTACTGGTCTGGCAGCTGGCTCTTCCGCGTCGACATCCCCGTGCGCGAAGCCTGGGCCGAGGCCAACGAGATCGTCGAGGGCAGCAACGTCCAATGGGCCTACCTGCGGGCCGAGGCCCCGGGCGTCCCCACCTACAACGAGCGGCTGCGCGCCGCCGAGACCACCGACCCTGTCAGCAACCGGTCCTTCTGGACCGCGCGCGGCACCTGCTGAGCGAGGAGCCAGTCATGCCACTGCAATTCACCGACATCGACTTCAAGGTCGACCTGCCCGACATCCCCAAAACCACCCCGGTCGTCACCCACGCTCCGCCCTGCCTTCGCGACAGCGCCGAGACCACGCGCGCCATCGCCGAGGTCCTCGACATCGACGTCAAGGGCACCGCCCAGGTCCCCCACGGCTATGCCATTGGTAGCGACCGCGGCCAGGTCGAGGTCTTCTCGGCGAGCGGCGCGGTCCGAGCGCGCAACGTCGAGCGACTCACGGCATACGCCGATGAAAGCCGGAAGTGGAGCGATGTCGAACGCGACCGCGACGGCACCTACCGTCTCGGCGACTCGGCGGCCAAGGAGCTCAGCCACCACGGCCTCGAGCTCGTCCACCGCATCGGCATCCGCGCCGAGCACGCCGGCATCGACGTCAGCCTTGGCCAATGGGCGCAGCTCAATGAGGACGGCAAGGAGGTGGACTCCGGACCCGGGCGTGCCACAGTGCGATTCGCGTATGCCGTCCACGGCCTTCCGCTCATCGGTCCCGGTGCGAAGACGAATCTTCACTTCGACCCCCAGGACGACGGGCGGGGCTTCGCGTTGGCCCGGCTGTTCCACGTCAACCGCGGCATCGAGACGACCGGTGAGGTGGCAACCCAGTCACTCGACGAGGCGTTCTCTGGGCTGCTCGCGCAGAGCTGGTCAGGGGTGGGCGTTCGTGAGGGCGAAGGCCACATCACCATCACCGCAGCGACTTTCGGGTTGCTCGCGCTGCCGGCCGATGTCGTGCAGACGTTCGCGGCTCCGGCCCTCATGGTCGAGGGCGAGATCTCCGGAGTGGAGGTCGGGAAGGACGAGACGGCGAGCGTCCGCTTCGGCCAGTACCTCCCGCTCGCCCACCCCAAGGCACTCGCCGAGGCGGGGTACGGCGGCGGCCAGCTCGAGCCGGGTGTCGTCGTGAGAGGTCGCACCAAGGGCCAGTAGCCGCCGGGTCGCTCCGCTGCGGAGGCGCAGGGCGGACAGGGCTAGCGTGGGCGGATGACTGAGCCCACAGCTCTGCTCGCCCTGCCCGGACTCGGGCTCGGCCCGGAGTCGTGGCGCCCCACGCTGAAGCACCTGCCGGGTGGTGCGGGGTCCACGGTTCGTTTGCTTCCCGGCTTCGGTGAACCGGCGCACCGCCGGCAGGACCAAGACCCGCGGGCGCTGGCCGAGGACGTGCTGGCCGTCCTGCCGGACGACGCCACCAGGGTGGTCCTGCTGGCGCACTCCGCGAGCAGCCAGGTCGCGGCGCACGTCGCGGCGCTCGAGCCGGCCCGGGTGGTCGCCCTCGTCCTGGTCGGTCCGACCACCGACCCCCGGACCACGACGTGGCCACGGTTGATGGCCGCGTGGGTCGCGACGGTCCCGTACGAGACACCGCGCCAGGTGCCAACGCTGCTGCGCCAGTACGCCAGGACGACCTTGCCGGCCATGGTGCGGGGGTTGGAGGCGGTCCGGAAGGACTCGATCGAGCAGACCCTCGACCGCGTCACGGCCCGGGTGCTCGTCGTCCGCGGTCCGCGCGACCACATCTGCCTGGACGACTGGGCCGCCTCGGTCGCGGCTCGTGGCGGCGACGGAAGTCGACACGTCACGCTCGCGGCCGGTGCCCACATGGTGCCGTTCACGCACGGGCGAGAGGTTGCTGCTGTTGTCGCGGACTTCCTCGCGGAGCTGTCACTGCGAGGGCAGTGACCCGGAGGGGTGTGGTCAGTCCGGGCCGACGGCTCAACTCGGTTGGACGGTCCACTCCGGCGGCTCGTCGGTGCCCGCCTCTTCGTCCTTCTCGGCGTCCTCGGCCGTCTCGTGCACGGTGCCTTGGGCGTGGTGCGAAGGCGCATAGATCGCATAGAGCTGCAGCGGCTCGTCGCCGCTGTTGACGACGTCATGCCAGGTGCCGGCGGGCACCTGGATGGACCACCCGTCGCTGACCTCGATGTCGGTGAGCTCGGTCTCGGACGGGCCTATGCGGCATACGCCATTGCCTGCGTCGAGACGCAGGAACTGGTCGGTCTCGGGGTGGACCTCGAGCCCGATCGAGGAGCCAACGGGGATCGACATCAGCGTCACCTGGAGGTACTTGCCCGTCCACGCCACCGAGCGGTAGGCCGTGTTCTGCCTGGTGGCGCTCTCGATGTCGAAGGCGTTGGGCTTGGGTCCGTTGTCGGTGATGCTCATGACGGGAAGGTCCTCTCGGTCGACTGCCTCGAGACTAGCGAGAGCGACGACAGTGGTGGATCAGACACCATCGACGGTCGTCGACCGCAGCAGGCGCCGTCTGATCGCGAGTCAGGACCACCGTCCCAGTGGCTGGTCGTAGGGTCCAGGCATGAAACCCTGCCTGCTCGCGAACCTCACGTCCTGAGCGAGGAAGCGAGTGGACCAGATGCAGTGGGCGCGGCACGTCGCGGAGGTGGCGGAGCGCCATCCGGACCTCGCCGCCGAGCTCGACGACCACGGGGTACCCGAGCGGTGGTCGAGACCGCCGGGCTTCCCCAGCCTGGTCCTGCTCATCCTTGAGCAGCAGGTGTCACTGGCCTCTGCCGCAGCCGCGTACGCCCGGGTCCGTGCGCGAGCAGGTGCTATGACCCCGGCCGCACTCCTCTCGACCACTCCCGAGCAGCTCCGCGAGGACGGTGTCTCGCGCCAGAAGGATCGCTACCTGCGCGCGCTCGCCGTGGCTGTCGACTCCGGTGACCTTGACCTCGCCGGGTTGCAAGCGCTGCCCGACGACATGGTCATCGAGAGACTCACCGCGCTGCCGGGCATCGGTCCCTGGACGGCACAGGCCTATCTCCTCGCCTGCCTCGACCGACCCGATGTCTGGCCGGTCGGTGACCGTGCCCTCCAGGTCGCGGTCGCCGAGCGGCTCGGGCTCGCCCACGTGCCCAATGGCCGCGAGCTCGAGGAGCTCGGCGAGCAGTGGCGACCGCACCGCTCCACGGCAGCCCGACTGCTGTGGCACGGCTACCTCTCCCGCCGAGGGCGGCGCGAGACCAACGTCGACCTCGCTCCCTGAGGTAGCGGACTTGGCACGGCTGAGGTAGCTGTCACGCACGAAAATAAGGCACCTGACCGATGTCGGCCGCTACCTCACTCGGCGACTGTTGACCTGTCAGCAGCCGCTGGCGCCGACTTGAGGTCAAGAAGGACCCGCCATGATCACCGCGTTCCTCAGCCCCGAAACGGTACGAGCCGAGATGGACTCCCGCTACGGCCTCCATACCGAGACGCAGCGTCCCGGATCCTCACTCCACGTGATCCGCTGGGTTCGCGCTCGGGTCAAGGCCACGACAAGGACCCGCTGAGTGCGCGCCCCGTGCCAGCTCCCCGGGGACGACCTGTGGTTCGCCGACGCCCCTGACGACATCGCGCTCGCCCAGGCGCTGTGCCAAGGCTGTCCCCTGCGACGCTCATGCCTGGACGGCGCTCTCGACCGCGGCGAACGGTGGGGCGTCTGGGGTGGCGAGATCTTCCACGACGGATCAATCGTCGGTCGCAAACCGCGCGTGGGCCGTCCGCGTAAGGACGGTGCCGCTGCTTGAACACCCATCGGCAGGCCGTGGCGGATGTCGGTAGGCGAACGTCGTTCAGCTATCCGTTTCGGGAATGTCGATGTCACCGCGCCGACGTCTGGCACGCTCAGTGAACCGCCCGGAAAGCATCCCCGTCGCAGTCTTGGTCCGGTCGAGTGTCCCGCCGCCAAGACGCTTGGCGGCGTTGAGCCCGCCTGCCCCGGTCTCAAATGCTTTGCCCCTGACGTCCGTGGCGGCCTGTGCCCATCGCCTCGCCTCCATTGATTGCCGGTCGCCTTCGATGCCGAGCCGCCCGTGGAAGTCAGCAAGCGCTATTCCGAAGCGGTTGCTCGATTGGACAACCTCCCGCGAGTCGATCGGGTTCAACAGGACCCGCTGGTTGGCTCGCCCTGCTGCCGCATCCATTCGCGCCACGAGCCCCTGTGTGGTGCGGGCGATGAGTTCGAGCCGCGCCTGCCGCGCCGCCTTCAGTCCAAGTCGATGGCCATCGATCTCCTCGGGAGAGGCATCCAGGACGCGGTCGAGTTCCAGCACAGCGATCGCCTCTTGCAGGTGGAAGGTTCTCGCCAGCACGGCCAGCCATTCCTGCCCCTTGGACTCGACATCCTTGGCGGTCTCGGCGAAATCCCCTGACTTTGCCTTGGTCTCCAGCTTCTCCGCGAGAGCATCGAGCTGCCGCAACGCGTACGCCTGGGTTTCCGCGATGGTCGCCGGCGCACCCTGCACCTTCGACCACGTGATCTCGTCCACCCGGCCCCTCGCGGCACGGATCGTCATGGACTCATCGATGACCAGACCGACACCGATGAGGCGGGCCAAGGCAGCGTCCTTCTGTGCGCGCAGGACGTCGTCGACCTTCTCGTCGATCAGGGCGAGATAGTCCGTGATTTCGTCCATCGTCTGCTGCATCGCCAACTGCGCCATGAGTCCTGCGGCACCGGCCAAGAGCGCCGGGTTGCTCAGCAATGACCCCGGCGTCTTGGTGATCTCAAGGAATCCCTTGATTTTGCCCTTGTCCGTCAAAACGGCTCGGCTAGCGCCCGGCTCGGAACCCTTCATCAACGTGCCCTGCTGTTTCAGCGCTTTCGCCGATTTCTCGGTCAACTTCACCCAGCGACCTGAGTTGGCAGCGATTTCGGAACCGACGTGGGCGGCTCCACCGGAAACGCTGAGCGCACTCGCGAGCTTCGGCAAACCGAGATCTCTTGACTCCAGACCCTCAGCCGCGAGGAAGAGTTCAACGGTTCTCGGATCCCCGATGACTGCCACGCCGTCGCCGTCACTGATCAACTGAATTTCGCCGTCCACGCTGGGCTCTCCTGAGGTTTGCTCGCACGTGACGCCGGGCGAGGGCTGGCGTCAAGACGCTACCCGCTCGCGTATGCCGTCCACGGACTTCCGCTCAGCGGTCCCCCTTCACTTCGACCCCAAGGACGACCACGGGCCTCGCACCGGCCCGGCTGTTCCACGTCAGCCGCGGCATCGAGACCAAGGCAACGGGAGGGTGCAGATTGCTCGAGATGCACGACCTCACCAGCCGTGATGGGATGACGTCATCGCTTTCGCAGAGGCGAAGGCACTGTCGTAAGGGGGACCATCATGCGCAGGGCAATCCGAGGTGCTGCAGTGGCCGTTATCAGCAGTGGGTTTCTGCTCGCCGGCGCGAGCGCCGGGCAGGCAGTCGGTGATGCGCCAGGTCAACGCGCAACCGCCGCCGCAGAGCAATTTTGGTGCGGCAAGCAGTACACCGTCGTCAATAGGGTGACGTACGGCGGAGCTGGATGGATCCAGCTCACGGGTCAAGCCGACAACGGAGATCGAGCGATTCAGACTTTCCACCCCACCGGTCGGCAGGATCAGTACCAGTTCAGGTTCACAGGCGGCCTCGTCGTGGGCCCGGTGGCGGCACACGATTTCTGCATCCAATTGGCGGCCGGCCACACCGCGCGTCCCGAGGCCCGCAACGGCGGCCAGTGGTGGGAAGGACAGTGGCGTCAGGGCTGATTCAGCTGTGACGGTCGGTGGCCGGGCGTAGCGTCGCGATCATGGACACCACGGCACCTCAACCCACCGCCGACCGTCCCGTGTTTCCGGACGGCTACGGCATCCCGCAGACCTCCGACGGCCAGCTCGCCTGGTCCGACGTCGAGCCACGCCTCGTGCAGTCGTTGCACTACTGGCTCAGCAGCGTGCGCCCCAACGGCACACCGCATTCAGTGCCCCGGTGGGGCGTCTGGCTCGACGGAAGGTTCTGGTACGACGGAGCGCCGACGACACGGCATACGCGCAATGTCGAACACAACCCGGCTGTCACGCTGACGCTCGAGAGCGGAACCGAAGTCGTCATCATCGAGGGCGACTCGGTGGCGACGCGCGCTGATGCCGACGACCTCGGTGCGCGCCTGTCGCAGGCCTTCACGAAATACAAGGAGAGCGGCTACTCCCCCGGCCCCGACTCCTGGTCTGGCGAGCACGGAGGCGGGTTGCGCGTCATCACCCCGCGCCGCGCGATGGCGTGGTTCGCCTTCCCCAAGGACTGCACGCGCTTCCGCTTCTGAACGTTGGCGTTCCCCTGATCCCCCAGAGCACAGTTCAGGGTCCTCGCAAACGCGCGAGATTGGCCGCGTTCGCGAGGACCCTGAGCTCCCCTCCTTCGGAGAGGGTCAGCTGTGGAAGCCGACCTTCGCACCTTTCGATGCGATCCGTCGTGCGCTGATGGTCGCGGGGACCGCTGCGGATCCGCTGCGATTCCGCTGCGGATGGAAAGCGAGGGGTATGCCGGCCGCTCACTGAGCGGCCGGCATACCCCTTGTCTGGGTTTCCGTTCAGGGCCGAGAGTCAGCCGAAGAGTCCGCCGATCTTGCCTATCCCGTCCTTGATGGCGCTGCCGGTGTCCTTCAGAGCGTCCAATCCCTCCTCGGCCGCCTTGCTCAGATCGGGCCCGTTCTCGAAGAGGGAGTCGATGGCACCATCGGAGAAGATCGCGATGCCGGCGCCGATCACGGTGCCGACCACGGCCCCGACAGCGGTGCCAGCCACCGGCACGACCGACCCCACGGCCGCACCGATCGCCATGCCCGTCAGGGTCCCGGCGACGAGGCTCCCACCCTGTGACACGGCGATCTGGGTGTTCGACTCACCCTCTTGGTAGTCGTTGTAGACCCCGACCCCGAAGCCCAGGGGTCCCAGGACCTTGCCAAAGACCTTGAGGCCCTTGGGCAGCTTCCCGTCCGGAGGTGGCGCGTCCAGGTTCCGCGCCTGCTTGAGCAGGTCCTCGGCCTCGGCGAACTTGCCCTCGATGGCGAGTTTGTCGGCGTTGAGCTTGGCCGCGTCGAGGGTCTTGAAGATGAGCCACTTGCGCTTCATGTAGCGCTCGGGGTGGCGCTGCATGTCGTCGATCGCGGTCTTGGCCTCGGTGAGGAGGTTGTCAGCCCGCGACAGCAGGGCGGACTTGTGCTTGAGGCCGGCGCTCGCTGCCAGACCGGCAAGCGCGCCGTCACCCGTGATCTCGCCGAGGGTGAGGAGCCATGCGGCGTGCTCCCCCGGCTGGTACTTGTCCTGCAGGTCGCGACAGGCCTTCTCGTACTTCCGGTCGATTCGACTGGCCTCTTGCGATGCCTTGTTGTAGGCACGAATGAGGTCCTGGTGCTTGTCGTAGGCGACGACGTCCTTGTTGTGCTCGGTGACTTCAGCCTCGGTCCCGGTGAAGTTGTCCGGCGGACGCGCCGGGCCCGCGCCGGGGTCCTCGATGATGAAACCGGTGACGGTCAGCTTGTCCGCTGTGGCGGTCGTTCGGCAGGTCCCCATCTCGCTCTGGCACGAGCGCAGGCTGCCGGCGAAGTCGTCGAGGTCCCCGGCCATCGTGTTGGCGGCCTTGGCCAGATCGTCGGTCTCGTCACGGGCCGTCTTCATCACCGACACGAACTGGTCGCCGGCCGAGGAGTTCCAGGTGGAGGCGGCGTTCTTGCGGGCACCGTTGAACTCGTCGCCAGCGTCGCTGAGTTCGTCCTCCAGCTTGTCGCGCAGCCAAGACGCGGACGACTCGATGTTGCCGGGCTTCCCCTGGATCTCGGTGTCGATGCTCATTTGGGGGCCATCACTTTCGCGATGTCCTCGAGGGTGGCCTTGGAGTCCGCATCGGTGCGCAGGTAGTACAAACGGCACTCCCGGACCTGATCCGCGGCGGCCGTGCACGAGGTCGAGACATTGCCGGCGCTGCTCACGATCTGACTGAGCATCGAGGCGACGAAACCGGTCATCGGCCCGGCGTCGATGCCTGCCGGCACCGACCCGGAGAGGCCCTCAAGACCTCTGGCCCCCGTGTCCAGACCGGTCGCAATCTGGCTGAGCACAGCGGGATCGACATCAACTTCAGCCATGGAGACTCAGCCCTTCTCGTCGCGCAGGTCGGGGTCGATGTCGAGGAACAGCAAGTCGAACGGCGTCTGCTCCTGCACCTTCTGCAGCTGGGCGCCATCGCACAGCACCCACGACGCATCCGGCAGATACATGTCGCGCAACCGGTCCGGGGCGGAGTACACGAACAGAGCTGTGCGGCCGTCCTGGAGCGTGTGCAGGATGATGTGGCGCTGCGCGGGCTCGGCTTCGTCGGTCGTGGGGACATAGACCACTGGGGGGAAGCTCGCCAGATGCTCCTTCACCGCCTGCTCCCTGTCTGCGGCCTCCGATGACTCGCCGACGCGCGGTGCCGGAGCAGTCTCCGGAGCAGGTGCCGGCATCGGCGGAACGGGCGGCGCCTGGGGCGTCTGCGGTTGATCACTCATGTGCTGTCGTTTCCTCATCGGTTCGGGTCGAGTCAGTTCCGGGCAGGGGGTGGCGCGCTGGTTGCTCGAGCCCCAGTTCGTGGCAGAGCCAGTCCGCGACATCGTCGGCGTTGTGTGCGGTCATGTCGAGATTGACGCAGGCGATGTGCCAGCCCAGATCCGAGGACCGAGGCCGCCATGGCCAGGGGCAGCGCTCGAATGTCACGCCGTCCTTCATGCCGACGGCGAGGCTCCACTTGCCGCGCGCGAGTGCACCGGTGACCTCGGCGCGTGGGCACCTGACCCGGCCCTCACCGGACTCGAGGATCAGCTCGTCGTCGGTGAGCCAGAAGCCGTTGTTGTTGCGTCGGCTCGTGAAGGTGAGCAGGACGCGGATGAGCCACCACAGCCCGAAGACCCCGACGGCGATCCCCGGGATGCGCATGTCGAAGCCTTCACGGATCCCCAGGGCAGCCAGGGTGAAGGACCCCAGGGCAAGGGAGAGGTCGACGGCGTTCGTGTGCCACCACTCAGCGCGCAGGACATGCAGGCCGCGAGCTGGTCGACCCTCGAAGGTGGACTCGGTGAGCGTGGGCAGCTGGCGGGTCGCGGCGAACGCAGCGGCCAGTGCGAGGGTGAGCGCCGCCGCGACAGCGGTGTAGATCGACAGGGTGAGCAAAAAGGTGCTCCCGCCGTCGATGAGGAGGACCGCCCACGCGGCCGCGGCCCCAACGGCCCCCAGGGCGGCATACATGCCCACGTGTCCCCACTTGTCGCGGCCGACGAACGGTCGGGAGGGCAGGGCAGTCATGGGGTCGAGGCTAACGAGCCAGCGCAGGCGCCGCGATGGGGAGCACTCCCCGGACCGTCTGTCCACAGCCCATTGGGGACAAGGTGGGGACATCTGCCGGCACCATGTGGACAACCGGTGTGTTTCGGTGGACAACCTACCGCCCTCTGTGGACGGAAAAACTTGTTGAACTAGTTTCGCCAAACCCCTTGTGGCACAGGGCAATTGAGGCGTACAAATGACCTACGCACTCCCCCCGGGGAGAGCGGGACAGCTCGGAGAAGAAGGTCCATACGGCGGGTTCGCTCGCCGCGGGAGCCAGGTGACGTAGGCACCCGGGGCCGGAAGCAAAGAGACGTCGATCGGGATCGTCACATCGACCGATCACCCTGAAGGGCCCTTGGAACTCATACTTCCAAGGGCCCTTCGCCTGTCCCCAGATGGTCACGCGATGTTTTCTTGACAGGTTCAAGAAAAGGGACCATGGTTGGGGCCGTGCCCATGGATGTCGAGGAGCTGCTGCGAGGGGCGAACCTTCGGGTGACCCGCCCCCGCGTCGCCGTCCTCCACGCGCTGCACGACAGTCCGCACGCCGACACCGGAACGGTGATCGAGCAGGTGCGCGCACGGCATACCTCCGTCTCGCACCAAGCGGTCTATGACTGCCTCAACGCGCTCACCGAGGCGGGCATCGTGCGCCGCCTGCAGCCCACGGGTTCCGTGGCGCGCTACGAGTTGCAAGCGGGAGACAACCACCACCACGCCGTATGCCGTGTGTGCGGCTCCATCACCGACGTCGCCTGTGCGACCGGCAAGGCTCCGTGCCTGCACGCCCAGGACCCCAAGGGCTTCGCCGTCGACGAGGCCGAGGTCATCTACTGGGGACTGTGCGCTACCTGCCAAAAGTCCTCTGGGACAACCCAATCCGCCATATCCACCAGCCCTGAACCCACCACTACCGCAACAGACAACCAGAAGGGACGCCGATGACAGTCAACGACAACAGGACCGACGACGCCGAAGTCAGGGAGATGAACGAGGAATCCCCCGCCTCTGAAGGAGCCGGCGGTTGCCCCGTCGTGCACGGCGCGACCTCACAGCCGACGCAGGGTGACCCGAACCGCACCTGGTGGCCGGACAGTCTCAACCTCAAGATCCTGGCGAAGAACCAGCCGGTGACCAACCCCCTCGGCGAGGACTTCGACTACGCCGCAGCGTTCGAGACCCTCGACCTCGCCGCGGTCAAGAGCGACATCGCGCAGGTGCTCACGACCTCGCAGGACTGGTGGCCGGCCGACTTCGGCCACTACGGCCCGTTCATGATCCGCATGGCGTGGCACAGCGCCGGCACCTACCGCGTCGCGGACGGTCGCGGCGGCGGTGGCACCGGTCAGCAGCGCTTCGCCCCGCTCAGCTCCTGGCCCGACAACGGCAACCTCGACAAGGCTCGCCGTCTGCTGTGGCCGGTCAAGAAGAAGTACGGCCAGAGCCTGTCCTGGGCCGACCTCATGATCCTCACCGGCAACGTCTCGCTCGAGACCATGGGTTTCAAGACCTTCGGCTTCGCCGGTGGCCGCGTCGACGCCTGGGAGCCCGACAACGACGTCTACTGGGGTCCCGAGACCGAGTGGCTCGGCGACGAGCGCTACACCGGTGAGCGCGACCTCGAGAACCCGCTCGCCGCAGTCCAGATGGGCCTCATCTATGTCAACCCCGAAGGCCCGAACGCCAACCCGGACCCGGCCCTGTCAGCCGTCGACATCCGCGAGACGTTCAAGCGGATGGCCATGAACGACGAGGAGACCGTCGCGCTCATCGCCGGAGGCCACACCTTCGGCAAGACCCACGGCGCGGCCGACCCCGAGCAGTTCGTCGGCCCCGAGCCCGAGGCCGCCCCCCTGCACGAGCAGGGCCTGGGCTGGAAGCAGTCGTTCGGGTCCGGCAAGGGCAAGGACGCGATCACCAGTGGCCTCGAGGTCACGTGGACCTCGACCCCGGCTGAGTGGGACAACGACTTCTTCGACAAGCTCTTCGGCCACGAGTGGGAGCTCTCGCAGAGCCCGGCCGGTGCCTCGCAGTGGGTCGCCAAGGACGCCGAAGCCACGATCCCGGCACCCGACGAGGGCGGCGCCATGCGTCTCCCCACCATGCTGACGACCGACCTGGCCCTTCGGGTCGACCCGGCCTACGAGAAGATCTCGCGCCGCTTCCACGAGAACCCGGCCGACTTCGCCGACGCGTTCGCGCGGGCTTGGTACAAGCTGACCCACCGCGACATGGGGCCGGTCGACCGCTACGTCGGCCCCGAGGTCCCGGCTGAGGAGCTCCTCTGGCAGGACCCGATCCCCGCCAACACGCTGGGCACGTCGGACTCGGACATCGCCGCCGCCAAGGCCGCGATCGTCTCCTCGGGCCTCACGGCGACGCAGCTCGTCAAGGCCGCCTGGGCCTCGGCCGGCAGCTTCCGCAGCAGCGACAAGCGGGGTGGCGCCAACGGTGGCCGCATCCGTCTCGAGCCGCAGCGGTCCTGGGAGGCCAACGACCCGACCGAGCTCGCGGGTGTCATCAGCAAGCTCGAGGAGATCGCGACCGCGAACAACATCTCGTTCGCCGACGCCGTCGTCCTCGGTGGCAACGTCGGTGTCGAGCAGGCCGCTCGCGCCGCCGGCGTCGAGGTCGAGGTTCCGTTCACCCCGGGCCGTGGCGACGCGACCCAGGAGCAGACCGACGTCGAGTCGTTCGCCTGGCTGGAGCCGAAGGCTGACGGGTTCCGCAACTACGACCGGAGCGACAACCGCCTCCCGGCCGAGTACCTCCTCATCGACCGCGCCAACCTCCTGGGTGTCTCGGCGCCCGAGTTGACTGCCCTCGTCGGTGGTCTGCGCGTCCTCGGCGCCAACTCCGGTGGCTCCACCGCCGGTGTGCTCACCGATCGCGTCGGCACCCTGACCAACGACTTCTTCGTCAACCTGCTCGACCTGGGGACGACGTGGACGTCTGCAGGCGAGGACACCTACACGGGTCGTGGCGCTGGCGGCCAGGAGTGGACGGGCACGCGCGCCGACCTCGTCTTCGGATCGAACTCCGAGCTCAAGGCCGTTGCCGAGGTCTATGCCTCCGACGACGCCAGCGAGAAGTTCGTGCACGACTTCGTCGCCGCGTGGGCCAAGGTCATGGACGCCGACCGCTTCGACGTCAAGAAGTAGGTAGCCCACAGGCTTCGACTTATTGCCCGTTTGGGCACCGCCCGCGGACCGCCAACGTCCGCTGGAACGGTGCCCAAACGGGCAATAAGTCGTCTCTGGGAGGCCTTGTGGGCAAGGGCTCCTCGGGGGAAAATGACCCCGAGGTGAAGCGGGATGAACAGCACCCTCGGCATGGGCGCCCTGGTGATGCTGTCTGCCCTGCTGGCGGTCGTCCTGGCCACCCGGCGCCGCCAGCCTGACGAGCCGTTGCCGCCTGTTCTGCTCGGGCTTGAGCTGTCCCGGATGGCCGAGCACCTGCGACTGGTTGAGGAGGGAGACCAGCCGTGGAAGGCCGAGCGGCTGGCCGCCAGCACCCTGGCCTACGACCTGGTCCTGCGGGACTACTGCCGCAGCGTGGACCTCCCGGTGCCCGAGGGTCGCGGGTCCCTGTCGCGCAGCCAGCGCTTCGAGCTGGAGTCGGCCCTCATCACCCACGGTCACGACTGGTAACCACCCCAGTCACCATCCCACGCGAGCCCCTGACCTGCGACGATGGCGCCCATGACCCGACTGCGCACCGTCGCGCCACAGGACCGCGGCTGGACGCGGCGGCGAGCCGGCAAGGGCTTCACCTATGTCGATGACGCGGGCAAGCGACTGCCCCAGCCCGACGTCGAGCGGATCCGCTCCCTCGCCATCCCGCCTGCCTGGCAGGACGTGTGGATCTGCTCCGTGCCCAATGGCCACATCCAGGCCGTCGGCACCGATGACGCCGGTCGGCGGCAGTACCTCTATCACCCCGACTGGCGCGCCAAGCGGGACGCGCTGAAGTTCGACCGCATCCTCGAGGCGGCCGCCCAGCTCCCGGCTGTCCGCCGCCGCGTCACCCGTGATCTCAACCTCGACGGCATGCCGCTCGAGCGGGCCGCCGCAGTCGCCGTGCGCCTGCTGGATCTTGGCTACTTCCGCATCGGCAACGACGTCTACACCGATGCCAACGGGTCGTTCGGCCTCACGACCCTGGAGCGCCAGCACGTCCGCAAGGTCCGCGAAGGACTGCAGTTCTCTTTCACCGGCAAGAGCAGCGTCGAACAGCAGGTGACGATCCGGGACCTGGACGTCGCCGAGGCCATCACCGAGATGCGCCGACGCCGTAGCCAGTCCAAGCGAGTCCTGGCCTATCGCACGGCCTCCGGTTGGTCCGACCTCGCCTCCTCCGACGTCAACGCCTATCTCGCGGAGGTCTTCGACGCCGAGGTCACCGCCAAGGACTTCCGCACCTGGCACGCGACCGTCCACGCCGCAGCCGCGCTGGCGACCTCACCGGAGCCGGGTGACACCAAGACTTCGAGGCGTCGTGCGGTCAAGGATGCGGTCCAGCAGGTGGCCGACTATCTCGGCAACACCCCGACGATCGCCAAGAACTCCTACGTGGACCCGCGCGTCCTCGACCGCTACGACCGGGGCGAGACGATCTCGATCCCCAAGGCCACGAGCCGCGACCCGATGAAGCGACAGGAGAAGATCGAGAAGGCCGTCCGCACCCTGCTCAACTGACTCTCCCAGCTCCGCGACAGTGCTGCACAGCGCGCGACCCAGCGCGCACCGTGCAGCACCGGTGAGCCTGCGGTCAGCAGTTCCGGATCGTGCCTGACGTGCTGATGACGTTCCCAGCCCAGATCCAGCCCAAGACACCCGAGGAGTTGTCGCGAGCGAGGTACCACGGGTTGCCATCGGCGCTGCGCTTCGTGCACCAGATGTAGGCCAGACCCTCGCGGTTTCCCATGTTGCAATAGCCGACTCCGGGGCCCTTGCGGTAGGCCGAACCCGACGCTGCCTGGAGGCTGGCCCCAGAGTTGTTCGTGCCACCCACGAAGTTGTCGTTGCATGCAGCCTCGCGCGCTTGGGCCGTGCTGGCTCCGGCGAGGCCGACTGAGGCCACTACAGCTGCGGTGGCCAGCCCTCGAGTTACGGATTGGAGTGTGCGGTTCATGACAATCCCTTCACTTCGCGTAGTTGAGGACTACGACCCCTCGGCGTCTGCATTGACTCCCAAGGCCGCAGACTCAACGCCCACTCGCTGCGATTCCGCTGCGATTCGGCTGCGGCGATTCAGGCGAGGTCGAGGACGAGACGCGTGGCGCCCCACGTGGCCGCTCCGAGGACTGCGACGAAGGTGCCGATCCACAAGGCCGCAGGTATGCCGGTCAGTTGCCTCAGCACTGCCGCGTCACTTCCACGGTCGCGCCGACCGTGTGACGAGGTGAGGGCTCCGAGGTGACGCCAGGCACCGATGAGCAGGACGAAGCCGGTCGTCAGGACGGCGAGCGCCTGGACCTCGTCGTGGCGCCACCACCACAGGGCGCCGATGCCGGCCCCGGCGGCTGCGACGGTGATGAGGGTCCCGGCGGAGCGCACGAAAACCAGCACGACGACCAGGGTGACGAGGCACGCGAACAGGAGCGCGGCGGCATACCCCGTGGTTGCCGACCAGATCATGAGGAGACCGACGAGAGCCGGCATCGGATAGCCAGCCCACGTCGTCGCGATGCGACCGACCCCACGGGCCGGGCCGACGGTGACTGCGTGGCCGGACATGTCGCCGCGGACGACGAAGCCGGAGAAGCGGCGGCCGAATGCGGTGCCGACGATGGCGTGGCCGAGCTCGTGGACGAGGGTGACCGCGATCCGCAGTTGCAGCCACACGGTGGGGATGAGCACGACGGCGAGGGCTGCGATGACGGCCGTGGTCAGGGCGCTGGGGTGCAGTCCGGGCGTGGCTGCGCCGAGGCGCGAGGTGAGTTCGGTGCCGACGTCCATGGGCGGCGAGCGTAGGCGAGCGTTCTGTGAGTTCATCCACGGCACTCACCAGAAGCAACAAAAGGGTGCACTTCGAATCGGCGCACCACCTCGGGTAGCGTGGGGCGCAACCAATGATTGCGCGAACGGAGCTGGGCATGGATGTCGAGGCACGCGAGTTCGGAACGCTCGAGCGCGAGATCCGCATCGACGCGACCCCCGAGGTGGTCTTCGAGGTCATCAGCCAGCCCGAACACATCCGCGAGTGGTGGTCCGACGACGCCTCGCTCGAGGCAGCTGTCCCCGGAGCGGTCGGCGTGCTCGTCTGGGCAGACCGCGACCAGCCGAGCCCCATCGTCGTCGTGGCCTGCGACCCGCCGCGCACCTTCTCGTTCCGCTGGATCTCACCCGATGGCGAGCTGCCGGCCGAGGGTAACTCGCTGCTCGTGACGTTCGCTCTGGAGTCGTCGCCTCCCGGCACGGTGCTGCACCTGACCGAGACCGGATTCCGCGAGAAGGGTTGGGAGGCAGCGGTTCTCGAGCAGGCGTTCCATGACCACGAGAACGGTTGGGACCTGTTCCTACCCCAGCTGCGGGACCATGCCGCCAAGGTGGCCTCGTCGCGATGACCACCGCCATCGACGACCAGCTCTGGTCCGCCATCGGCGACCCGATCCGCCGCCAGGTGCTCGACATCCTCGTGGCCGAGGGGACCGCGACCTCCACGAGCCTGAGTGAGCGACTTCCCGTGACCAGGCAGGCCGTGGCCAAGCACCTCGCTGTCCTCGACCGTGCTGGTCTCGTGCACGCGGAGGTAGCGGGGAGAGAGAAGCACTATCGGATCGACGACGCGCAGTTCGCCCGGGCCGTCGCCCAGCTCAATGCCGTCGGCAAGACCTGGGATGCGCGCATGGGTCGGATCAAGAAGCTGGCCGAGTCCATCGAGCAGAAGAGCAAGCACTCCCGGGGCGGAGTGGTTGGCAGCGGGTGACCGACGGTGCGTGCTGCAACAGTGTCATCGACACGGCGCCGATGCTGTCCGAATGGCGCTGCCGGAACGCGCCATTCGACGGACAGGCGCACAACCCTGGTTTACGTTCCTCTTGCACACCACAACACCACCGGGGGCATTTCGTGATCCGCACCATTCTTGTCGCAACCACAGCAGTCCTTGCGATCGCATCATGTGGAAGCGGCGGCGCTGGGTCGTCTGGGAATGCGACAAGTTCGGCCACGGCTTCCGCTCCCAAAGCGAGCGCACCGAAGGACCTTGGAACTGTCGTCAAGAGCGGCTTTGGTCAGAGTGATGAGTACGTCTGGGTGACGGCCGTCGTCCACAACAATTCGACCTATGTCGGGCAGACGGTCACCGTCAACTTCAACGTCCTCGACGCTGCGGGAAAATTGCTGAAGTCTGGCTCGCAGGTCGAGTCATTCACGCAGCCTTCGGCTGACCACATTGTCGGTACTCAGGTGGATCTGGCTCCGGGGGAGAAGGCCGCGAAGGTCGAGGCAACGCTGGATGTCGAGGCCGCTGGTGCCTTCAGTGACAAGCCCTTTCCCAAGCTGCCGGTCTCGAAGGTCGCCATTTCGAAGTCCGAGTACGGCGGACAGGAGGCGAGCTTTGAACTCAGCAATCCCACTGACCAGCCTCTCAAGGACGTCCGGCTGGCCATCGCCTGTTCCGACGCCGCTGGGAACATCGTCGGCGGCGGCTCGGAGTTCCCGGAGCTCGTTCCGGCGGCAGGCAAGATCAAGATCGATGCAAGTGTGATGACTTCGGGCACGCCCGTCGAATGTGCGGTCTACACCGGCTCGTTGGGCCTGAATGCAGATGACGCATCGTCGGCGACCGCTCCCGCGGCCCCGACTGGAACGGCCGAGGCGGCCTTCAAGGTGTGGGTCGACCTCTTCGAGAAGAAGGACTGGAAGGCTCAGTACGCCACGCTGGTCAGCGCCCAACGTGGCGTGATCTCGGAGAAGCAATACCTGGACTGCCGCAAAAGCGAGCAGGTCCCGGATCTGAAGTGGTCGAAGGTGCTCAGCGTCACCGACGCCGGAACGATCACTATCCCTGGGACCAAGGCGAAATTGCCGGCAACGAAGGTTTCGGCCCATGTGACAACATCGGGGATGAACGTTCCGGTGGATGCGCACATGCTCGTGGAAGACGGTGCATGGAAGTGGTCGATGACGCAGGAAAACGTCGACGGCTGCCGCTCCTGACGGATATCCACCGTCTTTGCCTCATGCGGTGAGGCAAAGACACTCCCTTTCGAGGCACGCCGTGAGGTGGCGTGATCGGATGGGCAGGTGACCGACGCACCGCCCGCTGACCCGTGGCTCACCGACGCCCTCGACCTCGACGCCTACCTCGCCCGCATTGGCGTGGGCCGGGAGGCGCCCAGCCGTGAGGCCCTCGCCCGACTCCAGAGCGCGCACGTGCGCACCTTCACCTTCGACAACATCGACGTCCTCCTCGGCACCCATCCCGGCGTGAGCCTGCCGGCGATCCAGGAGAAGTTCGTCGTCCGGGGCCGCGGTGGTTACTGCTTCGAGCACGCCTCACTGTTCGCGGCCGTTCTCCACAACCTGGGGTATGCCGTGACGCGTCACCTTGGCCGCGTGGGCGACCCGGAGCTCGCCCCACGCACCCACCTCACGGTCATGGTCGACCTCGACGGCGAGCGGCTGCTCTGCGACCCGGGCTTCGGTCGGTCCCCGCTCGCCCCGATCCCGTGGGTCGACGGCGCCGACGTGACAACGGAAGGCTGGCGACACGGCATACGCAAGGTTTCCGACGGAACTGGTGACGCGTGGGAAGTGTTGCAGCACAACGGAGCTGAGTGGGAGCTCATGCACACCATCGACTCGTTGCCGGTGCGGCCGGTGGACGTGGCGATGGGTCACCACTGGACGAGCACCCAGCCGGCGAGCCACTTCATGACGTCGCTGATGTGCGTCAGTCACGGCACCGACTCGGACGGCACCGCCCTCATCGTGGCCCTGACCGAGAAGGCCGTGACCATCCGACGCCCGGGACAGCCGACCGAGCATCGGTCCATCACACCCGATGACTACGAGTCCCTGCCGGAGCTCATCGACAGCCTCGGGGCGAACCTCACCGCGCAGGAGTTGCTGGCGCTCGTTGACGTCGTGCGGCGCCTGCGATCGAAGAACCCGTCATGACTTCGGTGCAGTTGCGCAGCTTCGGCGTCATCGCGAAACCAGGCCGCTCTCCGGGCGCTCAGGTCCACTTCGAGAACCGTGGACTGAGATCAGCCGGATGGCTCGATCATCGTGGGCTCCACGAAGCAGACTGTCCGCATGAGCAAGCTGTCCGTGGGATTCGTCGGGCTCGGAGTGATGGGTCAGCCCATCGCGCTGAATCTGGTGCGAGCGGGTCAGCCACTGCTCGTCTGGAACCGGACGGCTGACCGGACCCGAGCACTGGCCAACGAAGGCGCCCGGGTGGCCGAGACCTCGGCAGAGGTCTTTGCGCGTTCGTCAGTAGTCATCCTGATGCTTGCCAACGCTGAGGCCGTTGACGAGGTCCTTGGGCGCGGAGACCCGGTATTCGGGGTGCGGGTCGCGAACCGTCTCATCGTCTCGATGGGGACGACGTCACCGGCGTACTCCGCGGGACTCGAAGCCGACATCCGCGCGCATGGTGGACGCTACGTCGAGGCGCCGGTGTCAGGGTCGCGAACCACCGCCGAAGCCGGTCAACTGGTGGGAATGCTCGCGGGAGAAGCCGAGGGGGTCCAGGTCGCCCAACCGCTCCTGCAGTCACTGTGCCGCGACGTGGCGGTGTGCGGGCCCGTTCCACACGCGTTGCTCATGAAGCTTGCCGTCAACACGTTCCTGATCACGCAGGTCACTGGGCTCGCGGAGTCGTTCCACCTCGCCAAGCAACAGGGGCTTGATCTCGAACAGCTGGTGCGCGTGTTGGACGCCGGCCCCATGGCCAGCACCACGATGCGGCTGAAGGCGTCGATGATGCTCGCGGACGACTTCCCGGTGCAGGCGTCCATCAAGGACGTGTCGATGAACACGCGGCTGATCACCGAGGCGGCCGACGAGTCGGGGATCCAGGTCCCGCTCATGGACGCGTGCCACGCGCTTTTCACCGAGGCGTCCGCGCTCGGACTGGGAGCGGAGGACATGGCGGTGGTCCTCAAGGCGCTCGAGGCCCGCGAGGCCCGCGAGGCCCGCGAGGCCCGAGCAAGCGGACCGGTCAGCGACCCTCAGCAATGATCCGGGCGATGTTGCGCTCGGCCAGCGCCACGATGGTCAGGGTCGGGTTCGCCGTGGCCGTGCTGCCCGGGATGGCCGCAGCGTCGAGGACATAGAGACCTTCATAGCCCTTGACCCGGCCGTAGCCATCGGTCGTCTGGCCGAGCACGGCGCCACCGAGCGGGTGGGCGGTGAACTGGGTCTGGACGTCGGGGATGCCCAGGAGTGGGAAGCCCGTCCCGACACCGTTGGCCTCGGCGAGTGTGTCGTGGACGCGCCGCATCGCCTTCTCGGCCTCCAGGTTGCCGTCGACGTGGAAGTCGAGGAGGACGTCATCCTTGGTCGAGTCGTAGCGGAACGTGCCACGGTTCGGGTCCATGACCATGCCGAGCGAGGGCAGGGTCGCGGCATTGAGCTGGAGGCCGAGGCTGTACCAGTTCTCCAGGCGCGTGGGCAGTCCATCGTTGTCGTCGAGGAGCGAGCTCGCCGACGGTGACCCCTGGACGAGCCCGGCCGACAGCGCGGGGGACCGCACCAGGCCGCCGTCCCCGTTCGTGCCCCACCCCTCGCCGACACTGTCGTCGAGTCGGGGGAGCGTGCCCTCGGCCTGCGCGCGCACGAGAAGCTCCGAGGTCCCGACCGATCCTGCTCCCAGGACGAGCCGGGCGCAGGTCACGGTCCGGCGGCGGACGGTGTCGCCCGCGGCGGTGACGACGCGGACCTCGACGGTGTATCTGCCGGCAGCATTGCGGCCGATGCGCTCCACGACGTGACCGTGATGGATGCGGACCTTGCCGGTGGCTTCGGCCTGCGGAAGGTAGTTGAGGGTCAGGTCGAACTTGGCGCCGTTGGCGTTGCCGTAGTTGCTCTCCCCGATGACTGCCGACTTGCGGCTGCGGCCCTGGATCTCGGCACGGACGACGTCCCAGTCCCAGATGCCGTCGAGGCGCTCGGTGGCATAGCCAGCGACACGTGCGTGCTCGTCCCAGACTCGGGAGTGCCCGAACGGGCTGCTGCGATAGATGTCTGCTGGCATGGGCGACGCCTTGAGCATCTGCCGCGCCTTCGGATACCACTCTTTGTGCATCTCGGGTTGGGAGACGGTGGACCCGAAGACGTGCTCGAAGTATTGCTTCGGCGGCTCGAGCAGCACACCGGTGAAGACGATCGACCCACCGCCGACGCACGCGCCTCGCCACACCCGGATGTTGTCGTAGTGGACGTCGTCGAAGACCCCGCCGAAGTTGTCGGACGGGACCGGGATGCCCGTGACGCCGGTGAAGCTGCGTTGGTGCCAGAACGCTCGACCATCGGGCACCGTGTCGCCAGCGTGGATGCGGCGCCACGGGTCCCGCGGCCAACGCGACCCGCGTTCGAGCATGGAGACCTGGGCGCCGGCCTGACCCAACCGCAGGGCAGCGACCGCCGCGCCGAAGCCGCTGCCGATGACGAGCACCTCGGAGTGGCTGGGCACGTCAGGGGCAGCCCGGAAGAGCTCGGGGACCGCCGTCCTGTGGAGCAGATGCGAGGCCCGGTCGAGGAGATTCACCCTGGCTGAGCCGTCCGGCAAAGGGTTGGCATGAGCCGGCTGCGGCAGCGCCGTCAGGGCTCCAATGCTGGCTGCGCCAGCGAGCAAAGTGCGACGGGGAACGTGTGTGCCAGGCATGCTCGGACCTCTCTGTCCGTTCCGTGGTTCGGGGATTCTGCGAGGTTACTGGCCGACAAGCTCGCTGGCCACCACGATGAGACGGCCACCACGAAGAGAGAGGGGCACGACGAGGAGACCGGAACCACAGCGCTCCCCTCAGCCAACATGGCTGAGGGGAGCACGCGGCATACGCGGCGTAGTGGTTTCGGTGACTAGCTGCTCAGGGAAGCCGCGTTCACGGGGTACGGGTAGGTCTCTTCGCGATCCTGGAAGGCGAGGATCGCCGGGTTGCGGATCTCGCCGTCCTGGATCTCGACGGCCCGCTCGATCGTCGTCTCCTTGGCCCACGCGTCAGGACCGGACAGGACCGTGCGCAGGTGCGGCAGCAACGCTTCGCTGTTGACCCACGTCGCCGAGTTCCAGAGATAGGACGGCGTGTGGTCGACGGCGTAGTAGGTCATGTTGTTGCCGACGGTGAAGGTCGGGTCCTCGAAGCTCGTCGGGCGCGCCCAGCTGAAGCCCATGCCCTCATCGCACGACACGTCGACGACGAGACTGCCCGGACGGAACTTGCCGAGATCCTTCTCCTGGAGGAAGGTCCACGGTGACGAGGTGTCCTGCAGCACGCAGTTGACGACGATGTCGTTGTCCGCGAGATAGGACGCGAGCGGGATGCGCCCCTCGTTGGTCACGGCACAGGTCTGTGACGGGTCGTCATCGTCATGGTCGAGGTGGACGATCTGCACCGAGTGGATCGGCGACGCGACCGCGGCGACCTTGCGGCTCGTGAGCACCCGGACGTCGTCGATGCCCTGCGCACTCAGTGCGGTCACCGCGCCACGAGCCGTCGCACCGAAGCCGATGACGACCGCTCGCATCCGTCGCCCGTAGGTGCCGGTCGTGCCGGACAGGGCGAGGGCGTGCAGCACCGAGCTGTAGCCGGCGAGCTCGTTGTTGAGGTGGAACACGTGCAGGAGGAAGCTGCCGTCACGAGCCCAGTGGTTCATGGCCTCGAAGGCGATGAGGGTGAGCTTGCGGTCGATCGCCTCCTGGGTGAGCGCGGTGTCCTGGACACAGTGCGGCCACCCCCAGACGATCTGCCCGTCGCGCAGCTCCGCAAGGTCCTCGGACTGCACCTTGGGCTGCAGGATGATGTCGCATTCGGCGATGAGCTCGGCGCGCGTCCGGATCCCACCGAGCTGTCCGGCCAGCGTCTCGTCGGAGACACCGAACGGCAGGCCGTAGCCCTGCTCGACAAAGATCTGCGCCCGCAGCTCGGGGTCGATCCGGTCGACGTGGTCGGGGTGGATCGGGAGCCGGTGCTCATTCTCCTTGCGGGAGTGCGCCATCACACCCAGCGTGAGCAGCGAACTGGAGTTGGCCTCAGCGCTTCTTGCCATGCAGCGTCGTCTCGATTCCGGTGGCTTCGGCGGCCTTCGACTTCTTGTCCGCCCGCTTTTCCTTGATGGACTTGCCGGACTTCTTGGTCAACGCGTGGCGTGGTGACTTGTCGGACATGATCAGTCCTTCGGTGGGGAGACCCGAAGGGTCCCGCTGTTCGGAGACTACGCCCCGCTGGGTCCGCCCCACCACGTCTGGAGATGCTCCCGGCTAGTAGGCCTGCATCCCCGTGCCCTTGCGGGTCGTCGCGGTCAGGAACGCGTGCCAGTGCGACTGCGACGTCGTGAGCGAGCCGCCCTTGCCGATCTGCGCGAGCACCTCGTTGGAGTGCTGGATCGTCTGGTTGCCATAGACCCCGTCGATCCCGGTGCCCTTGCCCCACACGTAGTTGAGCATCGCCTGGATCGAGTTCGTCTGGGTGCCGCTCTTGGACAGCACCGACAGGCCCGCACCCGAACGCGAGTTGTCGACGTGGAAGTGGTTGTGGTGAGCGGTGTTGTAGAGGTAGGTCAGCGTGTGCTCGAAGTGCAGGTGCAGGCTCGCTGCCGCCGCCCAGTACTGGATGCGCACACCGGTCAGCTCCGTGCCCGTCCACGCCTTCCACGTGTCGTAGCGCGCACTGAAGTGGCGGGTCGTCCCCGTCCAGGCGCTCGCGATGTCGAAGGCGCGACCGTAGTTGTGCAGGGAGACGCAGCCGTCGCCCCGGTCGACGTAGGCGCCGTAGGAGTCGATCCGGTTCATCACCGGATAGGGCGTGTTCGCGTCCCAGAAGCTCTGCCACACCTTGAGTCGCGAGTGCATCGTCGTGTTGAAGCGGAAGCTCGCTGCCGCACTCGTCGGCTCGTAGTAGAGCGCGGCGGAGTTGATGGTGTTCTGGTAGGGCATCGTCGTCTCGGTGACACACGCAGCCGCGAGAGCGCCTGCGGCAGAACGGTTTTCGTCACCTACCGGGCCGGTCCCACGAGGATCTGCGTATGCCGGTGTGCTGGCGATCGCCGCGAACCCGGCGGCCGTGAGCCCACCGAGATTGAGGACGGCCCGGCGGTTGAGGGGGCTGCGGGTGGCCGAGGGCGCGGGCTGGGGGGTGGACTGCTCGTTCACGTCTGACTCCTGGTGAAGGGTGCTGGGACGGACGATTTCAGGCTAGGGGTGCGGCCCAGTTCCTGCCACATATGAGCGTGGGGTCGGCCCGGGATGTGACAAATTCACCTGGCGGAGGTCTTGCTCCGGGCCAATGCCGCACCTACTGCACAGTAAGTGGGGTGATCACCCCACTTACTGTGCAGTAGGTGCTGCGACGTCGCCGGGTGGCCGAGCGAGCGGGCGAGCGGGCGAGAGGTGCCCTCAGGCTGACGCGCGGGGGGTCGTCTGCTCGATGTGGGTGGCGAGGGTGGTTCGCAGCTTTGCCGCCTTGCGCAGCGTCAACAGCGACACGAGCTCTTCGTGTTCACGCACGAGCCCGAGCATGTGCTGACTGTCGGTCGGCTCACCCAGCCGCCCGAGCCGGACGAAGGCGCCCAGCTGCGCGAGCATCCGGGACAGGGTCGGCATGCGCGCCACCTCGGCCAATGCCAGGTGGAACTCCTCGTCGAGCCGGAGGAAGGTTTCCGCATCGTCGGCCTCGGCACAGCGCAGCTGCTTGAGGAGCAGGAGGCCCAGACGGTCGAGGTCGTCCTCATCGCGCAACTCGCAGGCCGCCACTGCTGCGGCTCCCTCGAGGGCGACCCGCAGCGTCGTGATCTCGCGCCGGTGCTCCGGTGACACGTCGACGACGAGCAGTTGGCGACGCGCCCCGGTCTGCAACAGCCCGTCGCTCTGCAGACGGCGCAGGGCCTCGCGGACGGGGGTGCGGGACACCGAGTGCTGCTGCGCCAACACCACCTCGTCGAGAGGTGTCCCGGGCGTGAGGGTGCCCGACATGATGTCGTCGAGCACCGCCAGCCGCACGCGATCGGCCTTGGTCGAAGGCGCGGAGGTCGAAGCCCTGGGGGTCACGGGCAGTGACCCTACTTCGCGAAGATCTGTGACTCGTCGGCGAAGGCCTTGAACTCCATCGCGTTGCCGGCAGGGTCGAGGAAGAACATCGTCCACTGCTCGCCGGGCTGACCCTCGAACCGCAGATAGGGCTCGATCACGAACGTGGACCCTGCGGTCTTCATCTTCTCGGACAGTGCGTGGAAGTCGTCGATCGAGAGCACGGCGCCGAAGTGGGGCACCGGCACCTCGTGCGAGTCGACGTGGTTGTGGCCGGCCGGGCCGGGGTGGACCGGCACCTCGTGGGTCACGACCTGGTGTCCAAAGAAGTTCCAGTCGATCCACTGCTCGGCCGAGCGACCCTCGGACAAGCCGAGGATGCCGCCATAGAACGCCCGCGCTGCGGCGATGTCGTCGACGGGGATGGCGAGGTGGAAACACGGGCGAGCGGTCACGGCATACTCCTCAGTTGTTGTGTGCAAGTGCATCTAATGTATACATAAGTCCCTCGACGAGGCAACCCTGAGGCGCGTAGCGTCGCGATCGTGACCTTCGACATGGCAGGTGCAGGCGAGGCCTATGGCAGGTTCATGGGTCGCTACTCCGAGCCGCTGGCACCGGTATTCGCCGATTGGGTCGGGGTGCGGCGCGGTGAGCGCGTCCTCGATGTCGGCTGTGGTCCGGGCGCGCTCAGCGGCGTGCTCATCGACCGCGTCGGCGTCGGCCGCGTTGTCGCAGTGGATCCGTCAGAGCCGTTCGTCGAGTCGATCCATGGCCGCTTCCCGGACCTCGAAGTGCACCGCTCGCCCGCCGAGCAGTTGCCGTTCACCGATGCCCACTTCGACCAGACGCTCGCTCAGCTCGTCGTGCACTTCATGCAGGACCCACTGACGGGCATGGCCGAGATGGCTCGCGTGACGCGACGCGGCGGCACGGTCGCGGCCTGCGTCTGGGACCTTGCCGGCAACCGATCCCCACTCAGCCACTTCTGGGCAGCCGTGCGGCGCCTCGATCCCCACGCGACCGACGAGTCCTGGGCCTTCGGTGCCCGGGAAGGTCAGCTGGCCGAGCTTGCCACCGACGCGGGCCTCGCGGACGTGGAGTCGTCTGAGCTCGCGGTCACGGTGTCGCACTCCAGCTTCGACGAGTGGTGGGAGCCCTACACGTTGGGCATCGGTCCGGCGGGCGACCATGTCGCGTCCCTGGATGCGGCGGGGCGCGATGCCCTGCGCGAGGAGTGTCGACGGACTCTCCCCGGTGGCGCGTTCGAGGTCACGGCCGTCGCCTGGGCCGTTCGCGCGCACGCCTGATCGGCATCCCGCCCTTGTGTGTCGACTGGTGGCGCGACAAGGATGAGGGCAGGAAGTCCACCTCGATCAAGGAGTCCCCATGGCAGGAACAACCCGCACCGCGACGAACCACTGGGAAGGCGACCTCTTCACCGGAAGCGGACAGGTCACGCTCGAGTCCTCCGGCCTGGGCACGTTCGACGCCAACTGGCCGTCCCGCGCCGAGGCGGCGAACGGCAAGACGAGCCCCGAGGAGCTCATCGCCGCGGCGCACTCGTCCTGCTTCAACATGGCGTTCTCCAACGGTCTGGCCACGGCCGGCACCCCGCCGACGACGCTCGACACGACCGCAGCGGTGACGTTCGTGCCCGGCACCGGCATCACCGGGATCGCCCTCAAGGTCGTGGGCGCCGTGCCCGACATGTCCGCCGAGGACTTCCAGGCCGCTGCCGAGGACGCCAAGGCCAACTGCCCGGTGAGCCAGGCCCTCAAGGCCGTCCCCATCACCCTCGAGGCCACCCTCTCCGAGTGACACGACGTCTGCGTGTCCAGCGGCTCGGCCTCGCCCTGATCAAGGGCACCCGCCACACGGACCGCGACGAGATCGAGCTCGACCCGCATGGCCCCGTCGGCGACCGCACCTTCTGCCTCGTCGACGGGGCCACGCAACGTGTGCTGCGCACGGTCGAGAACCCGTCCCTGGTCCAGCTCGTCGCCCAGGACCTCGGTGACCGGCTGGCCGTGACGACCCCGAACGGGCACACGACGGAGGCGACGACGCAAGATGCCGCGGACGGCATACAGGTCGCTGACTATTGGGGACGAGGCGCGCGAATTCGCCTGCAGGACAGCGAACTCAGCGCGGCCATCTCTCAGCACCTCGGACGCGAGGTGGTATTGGCGCGTGCAGAGCGCGGTGACGTCGTCTATGCCGACCCGATCTCCATGGTCACCACAGGTGCATTGCACCGCCTCTCCGAGGCGATCACAGCCAGCGGGTATGCCGGCCCGCCGGCTCTCGATGTCCGCTTCCGGGCCACTGTCACGGTGGATGCAGACGAGGATCCGGCGCCAGGCACGCGCGTGCAGCTCGGGTCGGCGATCGTGGAGGTGGGCGAGCCGCTGGAGCGCTGCGCCGTGATCGACCTGGATCCAAACACGGGCGAGCGAGTGCTCCCGAGGCTGCTCGAGCACGTGCGGAGTGATGACGGACTGCTCTTCGGCGTCGGCGCGCGCGTCGTCCGCCCCGGTCGCGTGACTCGGTTGCTCTCTGACTGAGGGTGTCCTCCCCTCCTCGCCTGGGCTAGGCCTCTGGTGCTGCTCTGGGCCGCGCGATACCGACGGCAGCTCTCTTGTGGGAGGGCTCTCAGGGGTCGTTGTTAGCGTGGTTTCGGTCGGGGTTGCGCCTCGGACCGGCGTAGGGTGCCTAGGCGCGAATTCGGTTGCCAGAGTGGCGAATTCAGCCCAGGTCGCAGGGCCGAAACTCTTGACAACCGAACACCAGTTCGACGAGAATTGAGGCATGAGCGAGACACCTGCGACCGACGTGGCGCGACTGCGCGCGGCGTTGGAGGGTGCCCGTGACGCGCTGGCCTGTGATGCTGCCGGGGTGGGTCCGTTGGGGGACGTGCTGACCCGGTTGAGCGGTCCGGAGCTGGCGGAGTTCATGCGGCTCGCCGATGACGTGAAGGCGCGTGCGGGGGCCGCCCAGATCAGGGTCACCGCAGAGGCCGCACACCGGGGCGAGTTCACCTCGGCTCGTCGTGGTGTCGGTTCGGTGCACGGGTGGGTGAGGGACAACGCACCCTCGTTGCGGCAGGACGGCGCGGGCCACATTGCTCAGCTGGCGCAGGATGTGGCGTGCTCGGTGCCGGGCGGGTTGTGGTCCACCCAAGGTCCAGGTGCGGGGGCCTACGCCGACCCGGACCAGCCCGAAGGCATCGTGTGGGCGCGGGTGATCACCGGGGAGGTCGGTGCCCGGTTGGGGCTGAAGGTGTTGCGGGAGATCTCCCGGATGGAGGAGATGTTGATGCCGCAGGCTGTGCCGACCGTCGCGAAGGCGATGACTGACTTCGGGGTGCAGTGGGGCGCTGGTGAGGTCCCGAAGGTGCGGACCGAGATGATCGCCCGGTTCGGGCGCCCGGGTGAACTGGATGATGTGCAGGACCGGTTGCGCTCGGGGGCCTACCTGTCCAGCCCCCGGCTCAACGACGGTGACGTCACGGCGTACGAGCTGGCGTTGACCCCGCAGCAGGCCGCGATGTTGGAGGCCGCGATCGGTCCGTTGTCGAGACCTGCACCCAACGAGGTCACGGGGGAACGAGACCTGCGTCCCGCGGGGCAGCGTCGCGCCGAAGCACTGGCCGCGGTGTGTGGACGGGTCGCAGGTGAGGATGCCGCCGCGAAAGCCACCCCCGGTGGGGCGTCCACCACGGTGCATGTGGGGATCAACCTTGACGACTTGCTGTCCCTTTTCCCCGACACCGACACCGACACCGACACTGACATGGGCGCCACCGAGACTGAGCACACTGTCGATGCCTCGGCCGGGGCTGGTGCGGGTGTGAAGGCGGGGTGTGGGCGGGTGATGGTGTCGCGGGCGCAAGCCACGGTGCTGTCACCGGCGATCGTGCGACAGATGGCGTGTGACGCCGACATCATCCCGGTCGTGTTCGGTGCCGACGGGGAGATCCTCGATGTCGGCCGTGCGGTCCGACTGTTCACCGAGGGTCAACGCCGCGCCCTGTGGCACCGCGACAAGACCTGCACCTACCCGGGCTGTGATGTCCCGGCGGGGTGGGCCAAAGCGCACCACCTCATTCACTGGGTCGACGGTGGCCCCACGGATCTGGGCTACGCGGCGTTGTTGTGTCAACGCCACCACACCCACGTCCACGACAAGCGACTCATCGCCGCCGTGCACCCACCCGACGAGCACGGCGCGTCGGTCACCTGGGACCTGAGTCCGGGGTCCTACGACCGTGACCTGCCCACACACCTGAACCAGATCCGGCGCGAGCGCGCGAAGCAACGCGCGACCGCGCAACAACGAGCAGCGCAACGAGCCCGCCTCGACACCGGACCACCCGACCCCTGGGTCGACCAGCCACCCGAACACGTCATCCAAGCCTGGGTCGAGGAGTGGATGGCCGACGAGCAGGACCGCGAACGCTGGGAAACCCGGCGCAACGCCGAGTTCGACGACGCCCTCGCCACCATGCTCGACGAAGAACGCACCAACACCGCCTGACCGGTGGTGGGTCAGTGGTGGGTCGGTCCGGGTCCACCTATGTCAGACCATCAGCCGAAGGCAGCTTCGGTGAGCTGCTCGGAGGCCTTGGTGAAGAGGTCGTTCAGCTCGCCCGCGGGATAGCGGGACGCCAGCTCGGCCGCAGCCATAGCGCCACCGAGCAGCGTCGACTGCTTGATCTCCTTGCGCCAGTCCCTGCGCGGGTCGGGCTCCGGGATCGGTGAGGGGAACGGCCAGCGACGCGGCCAGCCCGTGCCGCACCAGTCGTCGATGTCCTCGAGAAAGGCGTGGTGCGCGGACTCGTCGCGGCCCCCGACGATGATGATTCCGCGAGCGGCAAGGAGCAGTAGGGCTCGTCCGGAGTCGATCGGCGGCAGCGGCTGCGGGTTGAGCGGGCTCAGCCGTTCGTGGAAGCGACGCAGACCCTGAGGTCCGCCGCCGACGACCTCCCAGACGCGGTCGTCGATCAATGCGATGAAATCGAGCCGGTCGAACCCTGATCGTGCCGTGTGCTGGTGGGCCAGCGCCTTGATGACATCCGTTGCAGTGGGCATGACACTCCTCCTGAGTTCCGTGACGACCCAGTCGGGTCGTCATGATGAAGGAGGAGGCGAGCGCTGCCCAGATACCTGCTTCGTGTGCCAGAGGCTGTCCGATCAGTCGCGGGTGGGCAGGCGCTCGTCGAGCCACGCGAGCACGTCGGTCGTGACCTCGTCGCGGATCGTGTCGTTGAGCAGCTCGTGGCGGCCGTCCGGATAGAGCGTCGTGGTGACGTCGGTGACGCCGGCCGTGCGGTACTTGTCGGCAACCTCGCGAGGACCCTTGCCGTTGTCGCCGACGGGGTCGAGCTCTCCGGACATGACGAGGATGGGCAGGTCCGGGGGCACGGCGGCAAACGCGCCGCTGCTGTTGACCTGTTGCACTCCGCCGAGGAGATCGGTGAAGAAGGCAGCAGAGAACACGTTGCCGCACAGCGGGTCTGCGACGTACTTGTCAACCTCGGCCTCGTCACGTGACAGCCAGTCGAAAGCGGTCCGGTTCGGTTTGAACTTCGCGTTGTACTGACCGAACGTGAGCTTGTCCATGAGCCCGGACGGATGGCGCCGGCCGCGAAGCCGCGCCTGCACCCCTGACAGCCGCTTGCCGACGGACGCGACGGGACCCGGGTCGCCGGCGGTGCTGCTGAGGATGAGCGCCGCGAGGCGGGCGCCGTGCTGGGCGGCATACGCACGGCTGAGGAACGAGCCCATGCTGTGTCCGAAGAGCACGAGCGGGACCCCGGAGTGCTCGGCCTGCGCGAACTCGCTCACCGAGCTGAGGTCCGAGACGACTGTCGCGAACCCGTCGCGGTCGGCGAAGTAGCCGTGATCGGCAGGCGAGGCCGTCTGGCCGTGGCCCCGGTGGTCGTTTGCGTAGACGGCGTAGCCAGCACCCGTCAACGCCTCGGCAAACCGCTCGTAGCGCGCCGCGTGCTCGGCCATCCCGTGCGCGATCTGCACGATGCCTCGTGCGGGCTTCTGGGCAACAGGCCCATCGGGCAGCCAGCGGTAGGTGTGCAGCGACGTGCCATCTGCGGCACTGACGGCAAGGGTGCTCGACTCCATTGACGGCTCCTGGTGAGGGTTGGGCTCGGCTGCCGACGCTACCTGCTGGCCGTCGCGAGGGTCAGGTGATGTGACGAGCGCGCCGCCAGGCGAGACGCCTCCTCGTCTTTCCCGCCGTCGGCCAGGTCTCGAGCCGTGACGAACGAACCCCGCGGGACTCTCACCAGCATGCTGGCAGGTCCCGCGGGGTTCGCGAAGGTTGGTGCGTGAAGAGGTGGTGCTGGGTCAGCCGCGGTAGCCGCGCGACTGCGACGAGAACGTCGCTGCGCCGCCCGAGCCACTGTTGCCGCCGGAGCGACGCGGGCCACCACTGCGCTGGCCACCAGCGGAACGCTGCCCACCGGAGGAACGCTGACCGCCACCCGCACCCTGGCCGCCACCGGTGGGCGAGCCACCGCGTGAGGCACCGGAACGAGGGGCGCCAGAGCGAGGGGCGCCCGAACGCTGGCCGCCGGCGCGAGGGGCGCCGGAGCGAGCGCCACGGGGACCGCCGGAGCGCTGACCTCCGCCGCCACCCCCGCGCTGACCGCTGCCCTGGGTCGAGGCACCGGGGACGATGAACGCGCCGGGGAAGGTGCGCTCACCCGGTGCGAGCTCGGTGAGGAGCGGGTGAGTGGCGTTGACCTTGGTCGTGGTCGGCTTGATGCCGGCCTTGCGAGTGAGGTCGCGCACGTCGCGGATCTGGTCGTCCAGCATCAGCGTGACGACGGTGCCCGAGTTGCCCGCGCGAGCCGTGCGACCGGAGCGGTGCAGGTAGGCCTTGTGCTCGATCGGCGGGTCGGCGTGGATGACCAGGCTGACGTCGTCGACGTGAATGCCACGTGCGGCGATGTCGGTGGCGACGAGCGTGTGTGCCGTGCCGGCGTGGAAGGCGTCCATCGTCCGGGTGCGCGCGTTCTGGCTGAGGTTGCCGTGGAGCTCGACCGCGGGGATGCCCTCGGCGTTGAGCTGACGGGCGATCTTCTTGGCGCGGTGCTTGGTGCGGGTGAAGACGACCTTGCGACCGGGTGCGGCGGTGAGGTCGACGAGCACCTGCAGGTGGCCGTCGGCCGTGACGTGGAGGACGTGGTGGCTCATCGTCGAGATGGGCGACTGGGCCGAGTCGGCCTCGTGCGTCACGGGCGAGGAGAGGTAGCGCTTGACGAGGGTGTTGACGCCCGCGTCGAGCGTGGCCGAGAACAGCATGCGCTGGCCCTGGCTCGGCGTGCGGTCGAGGATGCGCTTCACGACGGGGAGGAAGCCGAGGTCGGCCATGTGGTCGGCCTCGTCGAGGATCGTGATCTCCACGGCGTCGAGGTTGACGTGACCCTGGTTCATGAGGTCCTCGAGGCGGCCCGGGCAGGCGACGACGACGTCGACACCGCGGGAGATCGCCGAGACCTGGGGGCCCTGGCCGACGCCACCGAAGACCGTCTTGGACGTGATGCCCAGCGGCTTGGCGAGCGGGGCCAGTGCCTCGTCGATCTGCGTGGCGAGCTCACGGGTCGGCGCGAGGATCAGTGCACGGGGGCGCTTCGCCTGCGCACGACGGCCGCCATTGGCGGAGAGTCGCGCAAGGAGAGGCAGGAGGAACGCGTAGGTCTTGCCGGAGCCGGTGCGGCCACGTCCGAGGACGTCGCGGCCGGCGAGGCTGTCGGGGAGGGTCGCGGCCTGGATCGGCGTGGGCGACAGGATGTCGCGCTCGGCGAGGACACGGACCAGGGCCTCGGGGACGCCGAGACGGCCGAAGCCGGCGGTGTCGTCGGAAGAGTTCTGGGCAGGGGTGGTGAGGGTGTCAGTGGACACGAAAGAGCACTCCAGAGAGTTCTGATGCAGTCGGTTCTGCCCGGCGCGTACCGAGTCACGACGAAAGATCAACGTCAGTGTTGTCCCCGTCGATTCTCTGAAGTCGCGGCGCATCGGCATCGACAGTGAGAAAGAAGAAGCAGATCCGAGGCAGAACAGTGCGGACCGCTGAGATCACTCTAGTGCCTCGACCGTGAATCTCCCGCATCGTCAACCCTGCCCGCGGCCTGTTCACAGCCTGCCCATGGACAGGCCACGAGTCGCACGTGACAGGCCACGAGTCGCACGTGGGAGGCCACGAGTCGCACATGGGCGCCCACGAGGCGCCCACCTCCTCACCGAGCGGAACGCCGCGCGGAGCATCCCGTCGGTGACCCTAGAATTGCGCCGTGGCAATGAAGCTCGTGGCGGGTGTCGACGTGGGGGGAACTCGCGTCAAGTCGGTGCTGTCCGACTCCGACGGCTCAGTGGTGTTGTCCCACACCGCTTCCACGCCCGAGCGTCCTGGCGAAGCCGTCGTTGACGTCATCTCCGACACGGTGGCGACGCTGCTCGATCTGGCCCGCGCCGACGGAGTCGACGGTGCACTCGCGGCTGTGGGCGCCGTGGTCCCGGGCCTCGTCGACGAGACGACCGGCACGGCCTCGTGGTCGGCCAACCTCGGGTGGCGAGACCTTCCCCTGCGCCAGCGCCTCCAGGACCGTTTCGATGTGCCGGTGGCCATGGGCCACGACGTCCGGGCAGGGCTGCTCGCGGAGTTCCATCTGGGCGCCGCGCAGGGCGCGCCTGACGCCCTCTTCGTCCCGTTGGGCACGGGCATCGCCAGTGCCCTGCTTGCCTCGGGACGCGTCGTCGCGGGGTCGGAGTGGACCGGCGAGATCGGCCACGTCATCGTCGAGCCCGACGGACCGGTGTGCGGCTGTGGTCGTCACGGGTGCCTCGAGGCCGTGGCCAGTGCGGCGGCGCTCGGACGGGCTTGGCGGGAGCTCGGCCGTGAGGGAGACGCTGAGACCCTCAGCCGGGCGGTCGACGCCGGCGATCCCGAAGCCATCCGCATCTGGGAGGGCGCGATCGACGCGCTCGTCCGGGTCATCGGCCCGGTGTGCGCTGCGGCCGGCACGCGACTCGTCCTCATCGGCGGCGGCCTCGCCCTCGCTGGAGCGACGTTGCTGGATCCGTTGCGCGACAACCTCGTCCACGCCATCGGACACGAACGTGTCACCGTCACCCAGGCCGCCCTCGGCGACCGCGCCGGTGCCCTTGGAGCAACTCTTCTCGCCATGGAGGCCGTCTCGTGATCTTCACCCTGACCCCCAACCCGGCGATCGACATCACGTATGCCGTGCCGAGACTTCACGTCGGCGAGAGCCACCGCGTGTCCATCACGGGAACCCACGCGGGAGGCAAGGGCCTCAACGTCGCCGGAGTGCTGGCCTGCATGAGCGTGGAACACATCGCCATCGCGGCGGTCGGAGAGCGACACCTCGGGTTCTTTGCCGAGGACGCTGCCCAGCGAGGTATTCGACTGCGAGCCGTCGAATCGTCCGTCATCACTCGGCGTTCCGTCGCGATCTTCAGCTCAGACGGTCTTGCCACAGTCCTCAACGAACAGGGGTCCCCGCAGCCGCCTGAGGTCTGGGACGAGCTGACCGGCATCGTGCGCAGCAGTTGCCGACCCGGTGACGTCTTCACTGTCTCGGGCAGCCTGCCGCCCTCGACTCCGGACGACGCCATCGTGAACCTCTGCACCGTGGCAGCTGAGGCTGGAGCCGAACTCGTCGTGGATGGGCGGGGTCGTTGGGTGACTCAGGTCCTGGAGACGATCCCGGCCCTCGTGAAGCCCAACGAGTCCGAGGCCGCGTCCATGACCGGCATCGTCGACCCGCTTCAGGCGGCTCACGCGCTCGTCGACGCAGGGGCCTGGGGCGCACTCGTCTCGCGCGGTGCCGCCGGACTCATCCTCGTCACGGCGACCGGACGGGTCATCGAGGCGCGACCGCGGACGCCGGGTGGAGGCAACGCCACCGGCGCGGGGGACGCGCTGACTGCCGCGATCTCGGCTGGCCTCCATGGCACGCCGCGCGACGAGGTCGACTGGCCGGAGGTGCTGCGAGTTGGTGTGGCCTGGTCGGCAGCGGCGGTCCGTCAGACGGTCGCAGGTGTCGTGGACCGGGCCGACGTCGAGAGCCTCCTCGACGACGTCGACATTATCGAGCACTGAAGAACCGACTTATTGCCCGTTGGGCCAGTTCGTCGCTGCGCTCCTCACTGGCCCAACGGGCAATAAGTCGGGCTAGGTGTTGGCGAGGAGTCGCAGGAGGCGTTCGGCCTCGTCGGTGACGGCGTCCCGGGCCGCCCCGATGTATTTGCGCGTGTCGACCGTCGGTGACTGCTCCAGCCGGCGGACCATCGCCACCGTCCACACCTGGTTGAGGTGGGTTGCGATGTTGACCTTGGTCATGCCGGCGGCCACCGCGGACACGAGCCCGTCATCGGGCACGCCGCTCGAACCGTGCAGCACCAACGGCATCGGCACCTGCGCCGCGATTGCCGCGATGAGGTCGATGTCGAGGACGGCGCTGCGTTCGGTCATGGCGTGCGAGCTGCCCACGGCCACGGCAAGGGCGTCCACGCCAGTCTCGGCCACGAACCGTGCGGCGTCGCCCGGGTCGGTGCGCACACCCGGCGCGTGCACACCGTCCTTGCCGCCGACCTCGCCGAGTTCGGCCTCGACGCTGATCCCTGCCGCGTGGCACTGATCGACCACGCGCCGGGTCGTCTCGCGGTTGGCGTCGTCGGAGAGCTTGGAGCCGTCGAACATCACCGAGGTGAGCCCGAGACGCACTGCTTCGTCCACGAGGGCCACGTCCTCGGCGTGATCGAGGTGCACGACGACGGGTTGCGAGCAGGCCTGCGCGATGGCCAGGGTCGCGGCCGCGATCGGCCGCAGCGACCCGTGGTAGCGCACGCAGTTCTCACTGATCTGCATGACGACTGGCAGCGAAGAGCGCTCTGCCGCAGCGGCATACGCCTCTGCATGTTCGATCTGAATGACGTTGAACGCCGCGAGGGCGCGACCTGCGGTGCGTGCCTCGGCCAGAAGCGGCGCCAGCGGTGAGAGCGTCATCAGCCGGCGGCGGTCGCGTCTTCGAGGATGATCGATCGGGTGAGATTGCGCGGCTCATCCGGGTTGATGCCGGCAGCGACAGCGCGCGCGAGGCAATAGCGGTGCAGGCGCACGAGCTCGGCCATCGGATCGATGTCACGGTGCTCGAAGTGCGCACCGGTCGCGCGGACCTGCTGGGCAAGGCCCTCGGGCACCTCCCCGATGGCCCACGTGGCGCGGCCAGGAGCGGCGATGCTGATGGGGCCGTGGCGGTATTCCATCGCGGCGTAGGACTCGGCCCAGAACTGCACGGACTCACGCAGCTTGAGGCCCGCCTCGTTGGCGAGCCCGTTGGTCCAGCCGCGGCCGAGGAAGGTCACCTGCTCCGCGTCGAAGAAGCCGGCGTATGCCGTGTCGTCCGGTTCCGCGAGCACCGCACGTGCGTCGGCGATCGCCTGATCGAGGGATTCCCCGAGCGAGGCACGCAGGAGCGCGAGAACGGTTGTGGCGAAACGGGTTTGGACGACCGACTGCTCGTCGACCTCGGGCAGGAGGATCGTCGACTCGGCCGATTCGGCGACGGCGGTGCCGGCCGTGGCGACGAGGGCGACGTGGGGCGTGCCTGCGGCCTTGAGCTGCTCGACGACCTCGATGACCTCGCTGGTCGTGCCGGACCGGGTGATGACGACAACGCGGTCATAGCCGCGCGCCAACTGGTGCTCGCTCGCGGCGAAGGCGTCCGTGACGCCCTGACCGAGGGACTCCCGCAGGACGGCATATGCCTGACCCATGAACCACGATGTGCCGCAGCCGATGGTCGCGACGCGCTCACCCGGTTTGGGCAGGAGGTCGGCGACCTCGGGCAGTCGCCGGACGACCGCTGCCCAGTCGTCGGGTTGGGTGGCGATCTCCTGCTCGAGAAACGTCATGAAGCCTTCCTCACGTTCGGGTGGTCTGCGCGAAACTGATTGAGACCTAGCCTAAGTGGGCAAAGACATGCACCACAAGCCCGTGAGGTTGCGCAAAGTGCGCGATACAGTCCTGCCATGTCTTCCCGCACCGATGCGGCCCGCGAAGCACCACGCCAGCGCGCCTCCCGCCTCTCGGCGATCCTCGACCTGCTCGCCACCGAAGGGCGGCTCAGCGTGACCGACGCGGCCGCCCACCTCGACGTCTCCGAGGCGACGATCCGACGCGACTTCGCCGAGCTCTCCCGGCGCCAGCTCGTCACCCGCAACCACGGTGGCGTGGTCGCGACGTCGGTGGCCTATGAGTTGCCCTATCGCTATCGCTCGAGCCAGAACGACTCCGGCCTCGACCGCATCGCGGCGGCGGCGGTGGCCCTCGTCGAGCCGGGCGCCGTTGTCGCCATGAATGGTGGGACCACGACGACGACCGTCGCGCGCAGTCTCACCGCGCGCGAGGACCTCAGTTCGCGCGGCCTCACGCTGGTCACGAGCGCGCTCAACATCGCGGTGGAGGCCGTCCTGCGCCCGCACGTGCGTTGCGTCTGCCTCGGTGGCATCCCTCGGCCCGAGTCCTACGAGGTGACCGGACCGTTGGCCACCGCCGGGCTGAGCCAGCTGTGGATCGACGTCGCCATCCTCGGCGTCAACGGTCTGTCGGCCCGTGAGGGTGCGACATGCCACCACGAGGACGAAGCCGCTGTGTCGCGGCTGATGGTGGAGCGAGCACGTGACGTCATCGTCGTGGCTGCCGAGTCCAAGCTCGGCGAGCGCGCGTTCACCGAGATCTGTGACGCCTCGCAGATCACCCACATCGTGACGACGGCCGACCGCAAGGACCCGCGCGTCGCCGAGCTGCGGGAGAGCGGCGCCACCGTCCACTGCGTCTGACCAGTCCCTTCTTCCGACTTATTGCCCGTTCGGCCAGTTCGTCGTTGCCCTCCTCACTGGCCGAACGGGCAATGAGTCGGTTTGAGGGGTCGGGTTAGAGTTCACGGCATGACTGCACAGACCTTCTCCGACTTCTCCGCGACCACCCTCGAGGGGCAGCCCCAGGACCTGAGTGCCTATGCCGGCCAGGTCGTCCTCGTCGTGAACACCGCCTCCGAGTGCGGCTTCACCCCGCAGTTCGAAGGACTTGAGAAGCTCTGGCAGGCGCACAAGGACGAGGGCCTCGTCGTCCTCGGCTTCCCGTGCAACCAGTTCGGCGGTCAGGAGCCCGGTGAGGCTGAGGAGATCGGCGCCTTCTGCCAGCGCAACTACGGCGTGACCTTCCCGATGTTCGACAAGGTCGAGGTCAACGGCGACGACGCGCACCCGATCTTCCAGTGGCTGCGCAAGGAGAAGGGTGGTCTTCTCGGCAGCAAGATCAAGTGGAACTTCACCAAGTTCCTCGTCGGTCGCGACGGCCAGGTCATCGACCGCTACGCCCCCACCGCCAAGCCCGAGTCCCTCACCGGCGACATCGAGAAGGCCCTCGCCGCGAGCTGACACCTCGCCTCGTGTGTATGAGACCACGTCCTGGCGTGGCCTCAGGCACACAAGGCACGGAGTTCTAGGCTGGGCGGCATGAACCCCGCAGACCTGGTTGACCTGCACTGCCACGGCGCCCTGGGCCACGAGTTCGGGCGCGATGGCTCCGGGTCGGCTGCTGCGGCCGCGCACCACCGGACCGCCGGCATCGGCACTCTCGTCGCCTCGCTCGTCTCGGGGACTCCCGACACCCTCGTCGCCCAGGTCGCGACGTTGGCACCGCTCGTGGCGTCGGGTGAACTGGCCGGGATCCACCTCGAGGGTCCCTTCCTCTCGCAGGAGCGCCGGGGGGCCCACGACCCCTCGGTCCTCACCGATCCGGACCTGGCCCTCGTCGAGACCCTAGCCGCGACGTGTGCCGAGGCGGGCGTCCCGGATGCGTTGGTGCAGTGGACGTTTGCGCCTGAACGCTCCGGCTCCGGTGAGCTGATCTCGGCGCTGGCGCGACACGGCATACTCCCCGCTGTTGGCCACACGGACGCTTCCGCGTCCGTGGTGACGTCGTCGCTGGCATCGATCGCCGACGCCTGTGGTCGCCCACCGCTCGTCACACACCTCTTCAACGGTATGCCGGCCTTCCACCATCGCGCGGGCGGTCCCGTTGCCGCGGCCCTCGCTGCTGCGGGACGGGGCGACTGCGTCGTCGAGCTCATCGCCGACGGCGTGCACCTGGCCCCCGACGTGGTGCGCATGGTCTTCGAAACCGTTGGGCCACAGCAGATCGCGCTCGTCTCCGATGCGATGGCGGCCACGGGGCTGGGTGATGGCTCCTACGCCATCGGCACCCTCGAGGTCGAGGTTGCCGCTGGCGTCGCGCGGCTCGCCGACGGCGGCTCGGGCCGGGGGTCGATCGCCGGCTCGACGTCGACGCTCGCCGACTGCGTGCGCTGGGCCGTCGACGTCGTGGGCCTGCCCGAAGCCGACGTCCTCACGGCCGCGTCAACGACACCGGCCTCGGTCCTTGCTCGCTGAGGAGCAGGGGCCGAGGCCGGTGTGACGCAGTTGGGCGCTACTTGAGGGTGCCTTGCGAGAGCGATCCCTGCAGTTGACGCTGCGAGACGATGTAGACCACCAGGACCGGGACGATGGTGATGACCACGGCCGCGAAGAGCTGGCCGAAGTCCACGGCATACCCAGCCTGTGAAGCGAAGCGGGCCATCCCCTGCGAGAGGACGTAGTTCTCCTCATTGGTGTTGAGGGCCACCGGCAGGAGGAACTGGTTCCACAGGCCGAGGAAGTTGAAGATCGAGATGGCGACGATCCCCGGGCGAGCCATGGGCAGCATCACCTGGAAGAAGGTGCGCCACTCACCGGCCCCGTCGAGTTCGGCGGCCTCGGCGATCTCCTGTGGCAGCGCACGGAAGAACGGAAAGAGGAAGAACACCGTGAAGGGGAAGGCGAACGCGACGTAGGTCGCGATGAGGCCCGGCAGGGTGTTGAGGAGTCCGGTGTTCTTCAGGACGAAGAACAGCGGCACGATCGCGAGGAAGACGGGGAAGGTCAGACCCGCGAGGATGAGGTAGTAGACGATGCCGCTGCCGGGGAAGGGGTAGCGAGCCAGCGAGTAGGCCGCCGCCGATCCCAGGACCATGACGATGACGAGCGCGGACGTCACGACGATGACGGAGTTGAGCATGTAGTCGCCGATGTTCGAGTCGGTCCACGCACGCACGTAGTTGTCGAAGGACCACTCCTTGGGCAGCGACAGCGGCGACTGGAAGATCTCACTGGTCGTCTTCCAGGACGACAGGAAGACCCAGACGAGCGGAAGCACGACGATGACGGTCCAGAGCGACAGGACGAGGTGCGACGCCACGGAGACCGTGCGTTCTCCCTTGGACACGGCGACGTTGTCGCTCGGGTCCTTGGTCTTGCCGTTGCTGTTGCTGGGGATGTCCGTGGTGTGGTCGGTGGAGTTCTCGGTGGTGCTCATCAGCGGTCCTTCCCACCGGTGAGGCGGTTGACGAGGAAGACGGTGGCGGCGAACAGCAGTGTCAAGACCGCCAGCACGACGCCCATGGCGCTCGCCAGGCCGAACTGACCCTTCTTGAAGGCGGTGTTGAACAGGTCCTGGGTGATCGTCAGGGTGGAGTTCTGTGGGCCGCCACTCGCGTTGAGGGCTGCCATGTAGACGAAGGCGTCGAGCGCGAGGATGCCGAGGTAGATGTAGGCGGTCTGGATGGTCTCGCGCACCATCGGCAGCGTGACCATCATCGTCATCCGCACCCGCCCGGCCCCATCGACGCGGGCGGCGTCATAGAGCTCAGCAGGAATGCCCTTGATGGCCGCGATGAACAGCACCATGTAGAAGCCGACGAAGCCCCAGATGATGACGAACATCGTCACCGGCATGGCCGTCGAGACCTCGCCGAGCCAGGCGAAGGACTCGAACCTGTCCAACCCGAGCGAGGTGAGAACGCCATTGACCAGCCCCGCCGACGGGTCGAACATCTGCGCCCACACGAGGCCGATGACGATCGCGGGGATCGTGTAGGGGAAGAACGACACGATCCGGTAGAGGGACGAGCGGCTGAGACCGCGGACGGCACCGGTGCCGGCACCGCCGACGGTGACCATGGTGGCCAGGGCGAGGGCAAGCACGATCGTCGTGAAGGGGACGACCAGGGCGAGGAACAGGTTGTTGCGGACGGCCTTGAGGAAGATGTCGTCCTTGAGCAAAGCCTGATAGTTCGCGAACCCGATGAAGTCGAAGGTGTCGCTGAACCCGCTCCAGTTCGTCAGCGAGTAGATGAACGCCTGGGCGAACGGCCACAGCACGAACATCGTGTAGAAGGCAAAGGGGATGCCGAGGGTGACGAGGAGGAAGCCCTTGCGCGCCAACGGCATACGCCGGCGTCGTGGCTTCTTCGTCACGGTCGCCGTGGTGGGGGGGATCACTGCGGTCATGGGTGCTGTCCTTGTTTCCAGGGGCTCAGAGCAAGGGGATCGGGGCAAGGCTGTGCCCGGCCTGGCGCTGACGCGCCGGGCCGGGCACAGGAGTCACTACTTGACCTCGACCTTCTTGACCTGGGCGTCGTTGGCGACCTTGTCGGTGATGCTCTGCATCTGCTTGGTGAGAGCGGCTGCATCGATCTGGCCCGACAGGAAGGCGTTCCACGGAACCAGCTGGTCCTGGTTCATGCCGTAGATGTCGGTGAAGTTCCACGTGAAGACGTCATCGCCGGCGTCGGCGAGCATCTTGCCCTGCGACTGCAGGGCGGTGGAGCCGAAGCCATCGGCGGGGACGGTGTCCTTGACGATGGTCGACGACAGCTTCGTCTTGGCGAAGTTCGTCGCAGCCTCCTTGGAGAGCATCGTCCGGAGAAGCTCCTTGCCGCCAGCCGCGTTCTTGGCCTTGCTCGGCACGATGAACGGCTCACCGGCGGCCGAGTGGAGCGCGGTGTAGGGCAGCTTCGAGCCCGACGTCAGCGTCATCTCTGGGGCGCCGGTCATCTTGAAGCCCGCCTTGGTCTGCTTCATCATCTCGTTCTCGATCCACGAGCCCGAGGGGTAGAGCAGGGCGGCCTCGCCCTGGCTCCACTGCGCCTGGGCTGCGGTGAACTGGGTGCCACCACCGCCGGGCTTGATGTAGCCGTTCTTGACGATGGTCTCGAGTGCCTTGAAGACACCTTGGACCTGCGGCAGCGACCAGCAGTCGGGCTTGAGGTTCTCGAGGGAGAGGCGGACGTCGTCGCCGCCCTCCTTGATCGCGGAGGCGATCGAGAGCGTCAGGTAGTACGTCGCGGCCTCCTTGCCCCAGACGAAGAGGAACTTGCCCTTGGCCTTGGCAGCGGCGCCCAGGGCGATGGCCTCGTCCCAGGTCTTGGGTGGGGTCCAGCCGTTGGCCTCGAACAGGGCGGCGGAGTACCAGACGGCATAGACGGTCTGGACGTAGTTGATGGCGACGAGCTTGCCGTTGATCGTGCCCGGGGCCTCGACGCCCGGGTAGAGCGTGTCCTTGATGGTCGTGCCCTCGAGGTTCTTGGCCTCGAACACGTCCTTCAGGTCTACGAGCTGGTCGGCGATGGTGTTGATGCCGATCGCGTTCGCACCCGAGTTGTCGATGAGGTCCGGCGGGTTGCCCCCGACGAATCGCGGCTGCAGCTCCTGGGCGATCTGGGTCGACGGCTTGACCGTGAAGGTGCTGCCGACCTGGTTCTTCTGCGCCAGCGTGGCCGCGAAGGTCACGTAGTCGAAGCCGTAGCCGCCGTTGAAGATGACCGCTTCGACGGTCGACTTCTCGACCATGCCGAAGGGGTTCTTGTCGGACTTGGCGCCGCCAGCGCTCGGGCTCGCGCCCGAGTCGTCATCGCCGCCGCCCGTTGCACAGCCAGCCAGGGAAAGGGCCGGGATGGCAAGTCCACCCACGGTCACGAACTGAAGGAGCGTGCGCCGATCCACCGGCTTACCTCGAGGATTCATGCATTCCTACTTCCGGTCCCGGGCGGACACTGACCACCCGTCATTGGGCAACACAGTGATGGTGTGTCGTAATTGCCATATCGTGCTTGGAGTGATCAAGTGTGTCAAGGATCTGCCTCCAATCAAGCACAATCACTCAAAAAGGGGCCCTTGTGACTAGTTCACACTCCGGTTACGTGCGCCGACAGTCTGTCACCGTGGCGGGCTCAATGGCAGGGCTTGCGAGCTCTTTGCCCGCTTTGAGACCGGTGCGTGACCAGACGACCACTCGCGTGAGTGACGAGGCGCCCGCCGACATGGTGGAACGTGTTTCTCGCGGTGCCCTCGCGTCACCGCTCCCATATGGCGTGATGAGCGACTACGGCCGCGCCGACGACACCCTTGAGCTGCCGGCGATCGAACTGGGCAATGGCCAGCTCCGAGTCATGGTCCTCCCCTCGCTCGGCGGTCGGATCTGGTCGCTCCTCTCCGAGGCTGATGCAGGGGGTTCCGAGCCACGCAGTCGTGAGTTGGTGCACCGGAACTCAAGGCTGCGCTGGGCGAACTTCGGACTCACCGACGCGTGGTTCGCTGGCGGCATCGAGTGGAACCTCGGCTCGACCGGCCACGGCACCACCTCCAACCGGCCGATGCATGCCGCCATCCTCGACACGTCCCTCGGGCCGGTGGTGCGCCTGTGGGAGTGGGAGCGGACGCGCGACCTCGTCCTCCAGGTCGACCTCTGGCTCAGCGGTGCGCGGCTGATGGCCTCCACCCGCGTGCTCAATCCGGACCCCGAGCCCAAGCCCCTCTACTACTGGACCAACATCGCGGTTCCCGAGACGCCGGGGACACGGGTCCTCGTGCCCGCCGAGTCGGCGTGGCGCACCGACTACACCGGCGTGCTGGACCGGGTGTCGATCCCGTTCCCGGACGGCGCCGTTGACATCAGCCGGACCAGTGCCAGCCGCCATGCCGCTGACTATTTCTATGAGGTGGGGGACCAGGAGGGCGCCTTGGTCACCGCCGTCGAACCCGACGGTCGCGGCATCGGTCAGACGTCCACCCGGGAGCTACGCGGCCGCAAGATGTTTCTCTGGGGGCACGGCAACGGGGGCCAGCGCTGGCAGGACTGGCTCGGCGTTCCCGGCAGCCGATACCTCGAGATCCAGGCCGGCGTCTGCACGACCCAGCTCGAGCACGACCTCCTTGACGGTCACGCGAGCAGGACGTGGACCGAGGCCTTCGTTCCACTCGCTCTCGACCCCTCCGTGGTCTCGGGGGACTACACAACGGCGGCGTATGCCGCCCGGCTGGCTGTCCATGACGCTGCACCTCCAGCGTGGCTGGCTGACCAGCACAGTCAGTGGCTGCGCGACGTCGCCGACGTGACTCCGACCCAGCTGATCCACGTCGGATCCGGTTGGGGGCAGGCGGAACTCGCACTCCGAGGGGCGGCCGCACTCCCGGGCACACCCTTCCCGGAGGTCGACGACGAGAGCCTGCCGTTCGTCCGCTTCGCTTCGTCGCCAGCAGACGGGCGAGATGGACCCGAGGTGTTCGACGACATGTCGTCAGAGCGCCCGACCCTGCCGGTGGTCTCGGACCGATGGCTGGCGCGATTCGAGGAGTGTGAAGCGCGAGCGACGGGCTGGTGGGTGCCGTATACGTTGGCGACCGCACGTCACCTGAGAGGTGACCTCGAAGGTGCGCGCACGGCATACGCGCGAAGTGTTGAACGTCAACCCACCGCGGTGGCGTTGCGTGGGTTGGCGCTGATCTCAGGCGACTCCGGCGAACGTGCCGAGCTGTATGCGCGAGCGCTGGCGCTCACTCCGGAGGATCGCCGCCTGGCTGTCGAGTGGCTTGTCGTGCTGCGTGATGGCGGTCAGCCGCAGGACGTGGTGACTGCGGTCGCCGCCCTGCCCGAGGCCGTGCGGACCCACGGCCGCGTCCAGCTCCATCTGGCGCAGGCTCTGGCCATGCTGGGTGACGATGGCGCGGCCTTGGACATCCTCGAGGACCTTGAGGTGCCCGACCTCGCCGAGGGCGACCAGGCGCTGTCCGACCTGTTCTCCCGACTGCGTCCCGGTGAGCCGATTCCTGCGCGACTGGACTTCCGCATGACGCCGGAGGAGGGGCCCGAGTAGGCCGTTCAGGCGGGGGTGAGGATGCGGAGCGAAGACTCGATGGCCACATCGTTCCAGCGGTCCGCAGAGCCGAGCATGTAGTGGCCGAGCAGGCCCATGTCCACCAGCTCCGCGTGAGCAGCGACCGGCCGGGCGCGCTCGACGAAGTGTCGGGTCTGGGCGATCGATGTGATCCGGTCCCGGCGACCGTGGGCGGCGATGAGGGTTTTGCCGACGAGCGTTCGCACCGGGTCGGTGCTGGACCACCACGGGGCCAGGCCGACCACTCCCGCAACGGACGCGTCGTCGGCGACCTGGACGGCGACGCGGGCACCCATCGAGTGGCCGAGCAGGATCACGGGGACGTCGCCGTGGGTGTCGCGCACCTGGTCGAGCGCCCACTGGGCGTCGGCCGCGCGTTCGCGCCCGCCGTTCCAGCCGCGCTCGCGGTATCGCAGCAGCCACACGCTCGCACCACCCTCGTGGGCGCGGTCGGCGATGGAGCGCGCCATCCATGCAGAGCGCTGCCACGACGCACTTCGGCCGTCGACCTCGGCGTGCGAGTTCGGCTTGCCGCCATGAAGCATGAGGATGACCGCGTTCGGGCGTGCGGGCGCGTCGAAACGGGTCAGTGAGGGTGTTGCGGTGGGCACGTCTCTTCTTCGGAGTCGCAGCGGGCAACGGATGGGTCGGCGGCCATCAATCGGTTGCTTCGATCCGCTGTGCGTGTCGACGCGCTCGGCGGCGCCGCGAACTTCGAACGCCCCACAGCTCGCGCGCGACCCCTATGGCGGAAGCGATGGCCGCACACGCGGCTCCGCTGACCGCAGCCACACCCAACCAGTCTGACGCGGATTCGAAGGGGTAGAGCGTGATGTCGTCTTCAGCGATCCCGATCCGGCGAACAGGCACGAGGTCGCCCACGCTCTCGGCGGCTCCAGGGCATTCGACGACGGAGAACTCGGCGGGCAGCCCGGCACGAGTCCCGTCTGACCGAAACACCGTGCGAACGCCGGGCTGAGGCGGCGTGACATGCGATCACCATCGGCCATGGATCACATGGCGGCGGGCGCGGCTGCGAACATGTCCCTTGCGAAGTTCGGCCTCGGGCTCCAGAAGTCCTGCTGACACGTCCTACGAGAAGAGATCACGATGACCGAGCTCGTCCACCTGTCGATTGACGATGCCGTCGCGACGATCACCCTCGACAGTCCGCAGAACCGCAATGCCCTGAGCCGGCAGCTCGTCGCCGAGCTCACGGCCCACCTCGAGACGGCGGACGTCGACCCGGAGGTGCGGGTCATCCGGCTCCGATCGGCCCATCGGGTCTTTTGCGCGGGCGCCGACCTGTCCGAGGCGTCGAAGGGCCAGAGCGGGGCCACCGCTGCCCTCGTCGCCATGCTGCGCCGCATCGTCACGGCCGACACCCCGGTCGTCGTCGAGCTCGCCGGTCCGGTTGTTGCCGGTGGACTCGGCATCGTGGGCGCGGCCGACATCGTCATCGCGGCGGACGACGTCACCGTGCAGCTGACGGAGGTCCGACTGGGGCTCGCCCCGGCCGTCATCTCGTTGACCCTCTTGCCTCGCCTGACCTCGCGGGCGGCGTCCGAGCTCTTCCTGTCAGGTCGACGCATCACGGCTGCTGAGGCTGCCGCGGCTGGCTTCATCACCCGTGTGGTCGCACCCGAGGGTGTGTCGGCGGAGGTCGACACCGTGGTCGCCGACCTCGCGCGCGGCACCACGCAGGGACTGCGCGAGACCAAGCGGCTCCTCAACAAGGACCTGCTCGCCCACATCGACGCCCAGGGCGACGAGATGGCCGAACTCTCCGAGCGCCTCTTCAACAGCGACGAGGCCAAGGCCGCGATGAAGGCCTTCCTCAAGCGCTGACCCAAGCCCGAACGACTGGACATGGCTGCGGGTTCAGGCGCTTCTGCCTTCGCCGACATGGGCCGCGCCGCAAGTCGACAACCAACCGGCCTAGGGTGCACTCGTGAGCAGCGGTGAGGGGTCAAGCGCGTGAAGCAAGTTCACGATGGCGCGACCCTGGCCTCGGTAGTTCCCCCGAACCGACGGTGGATGGCCGCGGCCGGCGCAGGGGCTGGAGTCGGTGTTCTCGGCGGGATGATTGGCCTTGGTGGGGCCGAGTTCCGCCTGCCCTTGTTGATCGGGATGTTCGGCTTCCTGGCCCTACAGGCTGTCATTGTCAACAAGGCACTGAGCCTGATCGTGGTGGCCACCGCCCTGCCGGCCCGGTTGGTGTCGGTTCCACTGGCCGAGCTTGCCCCGCACTGGTCCATCGTGGTGAACCTGTTGGCCGGGAGTCTGGTCGGCGCCTACCTCGGTGCGACCTGGGCCACTCGGATGGCCACCCGCACCCTGTACCGGGTGCTCGCCGTCCTGCTGGTGCTGATCGCCGTGGCCCTGCTGGCAACACACCTCGGACACGTCCAACCCGCCGACCTCGACGGACCAGCTCAAGCCATCGCCGGAGTCCTTGCCGGCGCCGGGATCGGGATCGTCGCCGCGCTCATGGGCGTGGCGGGCGGCGAGCTGCTCATCCCCGCCATCGTGTTGCTCTACGGCATGAACATAAAGATTGCCGGCAGCCTCTCCTTGGCTGTGTCCTTGCCGACGATGCTGGTCGCGTTCGCCCGCTACAGCAGGGACAAGTCGTTCACCGTCCTGGCAGCGAACAAGACCTTCGTACTCGCCATGGCGGCCGGGTCCATCATTGGCACCGTAGCCGGCGGAGCGCTCCTCGGCGTGGTGCCCGCCGCGGTACTCGTCCCACTCCTGGCGTTGCTTCTCCTACTCTCCGCGCGCAAGGTCTGGCAACACGGGTAACGCCTGACAAACACGTCCGCTATTGCCGCTGACGTGCCGGTGGCGAACAAATCACGCTTCGCCTAGCCGCCAGGGTGCAAGTCTGGGCACATGACGAACGCCGACGCCGCCTCACGCCTGCTACCTCGCTGGAGCAGCCGACTGCTCCTGGCAGCCGTCCCAGTCTGGGTCGCCTCGTCAGTCTTCGTTTGGTGGGTGCTCGGCGTGAGGTTGGACGCCGCCGACAGCATACGTGCTGAGCCAGCGTGGGTGACTCTCTGGGACGGTCCCGCGTTAGTCCTGGCTGTCTGCGCCTTCTTGACTATCTGCACGTGCCTGGTCCTTATGGTCCGCGCCGCTCGTCGAGCCTGAGGCAGCCGCAGAACGGGGATCATCCGTTCATGCCGCAGAGCGTGCACCAGGATGGTTCGATGGCGGCAGGGGATCGATGAGGCGTCCCAGACACGGGCACACCCGACGACCCGACGCCCGACGGAAGGAGCCTCGTGGCTAGCACCGCGTCGGACGTCGACCGATACATGAACGATCTCCGGCACCCGTTGAAAGCAGGAGTGGTGCAGTTGCGCACTGCCATCCTGGCCTCCAACGCAGCCATCACCGAACACGTGAAGTGGAATGCGCCCAGTTTCTGCTACGGCGGAACGGACCGCGTGACGTTCCGCCTGCACCCTGAGGCGCGTCTGCAGCTGATCTTCCATCGCGGGGCCACCACACGAGATGACACTGCAGGCTTCGTCTTTGACGACCCGTCGGGACTCATGAAGTGGCTGGCTCCGGACCGAGCCGTCGTCGACCTCCCGAGCCTTGACGCAGTGGCCGACCACCAGCAACAGGTGGTCCTACTCGTCAACCGGTGGGTAGTCGCCTGACCCTCCCTTGAGCGCCCCGGAGACCGCTTGTCAACGCGCGCCCATGCCACGGATGTCGCGCTAGTCGCCGAGCCAGACCATCACGGAGTCGTGGGTGCCTCGGCAGGTCTCAGCCATGACTCGGAGGCGGAGGAGGCCGCGGAGTTCGGGCCCTGGCTTCGCCTCGGGGATCGCCTGCTCGATGTCAGCCAGCAGAGCAGTCCTGACATCGACGGCCATCTCCGTATCGGCGTACGGGTCGATCCGGCTCAAGGTGGGGAGATCCCAGCTGTCGTCACGCCCGAACGAAGACTCATCGATGAACCGGTCGAAGTCGCCTGCCGCGTCGAACGTGCCACCCGAGGGGTCCGGCATTCGCCTGATTGGCCGGCCGTCACCGTCTCGCAGCTCTATGTAGATGTCGCGCCCCGCGTCCCTCAGTCTTGGTCGGAGAAGGCCTCGACCCTTCGCCGCTCGCCCGAGACGATGATGAGGTCGCCCTCGCTGACGACGGACGTCGGGGTGGCGTAGGAGAAGTCCTTGCCGACGGTCTTGATACCGACGATGGTGACGCCGTACTTCTGGCGGATGCCCGTCTCGGCGAGGGTTCGGCCGAGGATGCTGCGGGGGGGTGCGGTCTTGACGATGGCGTACCCGTCGTCGAACTCGATGTAGTCCTGCATCCGGCCGCGGACGAGGTGTGCGACGCGCTTGCCCATGGCGTGCTCGGGGCGAACGACATGCGAGACGCCAACCTGCGAGAGGATTTCTCCCTGCGAGGTCGTGACTGCTTTGGCCCAGATGTCCGTCACGCCGAGTTTGCGCAGCACGAAGGCAGTGAGGACGCTGGCCTCGAGGTTGCTGCCGATGCCGATGACGGCCTTGGTGAAGTCGCCGACGCCGAGCTGTTCCATTGCCTGCAGGTCTGTCGAGTCGGCCTGGACGACGTGCGTCCAGCGGCCTGCGAGGTCTTGGACGAGCTTGGGGTCCTGGTCGATGGCGAGCACCTGTACGTCGTCGCGTTCCAGCTCGTCGGCGAGGGATTTCCCGAAGCGTCCGAGCCCAATGACGACGACGCCTCCGGACTGTGCAATTTTCTTAGCCAATGAGGGGGGCTCCTTCGGGGTAGCGGTAGCGGCGGTTCCGCTCCCGCAGAGCAAGTGCTGACACCAAGGTGATGGGTCCGAGTCGTCCGAGGAACATCAGTGCCACCAGGACGAATTGTCCCGGGTCGCCAATCTTGGGCGTGATGCCGGTGGACAGTCCTACTGTGGCGAATGCAGAGGTCGTCTCGAACAGCACGTCGCGGAACGGCAGGTCGGTGAGTTCTGTGAGGACCATCGTGCCACCGATGACGGCGGCAACGCCGAGCAGGGCAACGGTGACGGCCTGACGGATGACCCGGTGTTCGATGCGTCGGTCGAAGGCGATGACGTCGTCGTCGCCACGCACCTCAGCGACGATGACGAAGAACAGCACGATGAACGTGGTGACCTTCAGGCCGCCGGCGGTACCGGCAGAGCCGCCGCCGATAAACATCAGCATGATCGTTCCGAGCAGCGTCTCGTCGGTGGCAGCCCCGTAGTCCCAGGCATTGAAGCCGGCGGTGCGTGGCTGGACGGCGTGGAACCAGCCGCCAAGGAGTTTGCCGAGTGGGTCGAAGGGCCCGAGGGTGCCGGGGTTGCCCCACTCGGCCAGGGTGATGAACGCCGTGCCGCCGACGAGAAGGACCACGGTCATGAGGAGGGTGAGTCGGGTGTGGAGACTCCAGGAGCGGGGCTGGCGGTTGCGGAGCAGTTCCATGAGTACGGGGAACCCGAGACCACCGATGATGATGGCCACGGAGATCGGCATCAGCACGAATCCGTCGCCGAGGAAGCCCATGAGGTTGTCGCTGAACAGGGCGAACCCGGCGTTGTTGAACGCCGACACGGCATGGAAGAGGCCGTGCCAGGCCGCGGTTCCCCACGAGTCGTCGTACTCGGCCCGGAACCGCAAGGTGAGGACCACGGCTATGGCACTCTCGATCACCACGGTGATGAGGAACACCCCACGCAGGACCCGGCGCACGTCTCCAAGACCGAGACTCTTTGTCTCGGCCGCCGCAGTCAAGCGGGTGCGGAGTCCCATCCGACGCGAGAGAAGCAGCGCGATGAGCGACGCGAGAGTCATGATCCCGAACCCACCAACCTGTATCAACGCCAAGATGACCACCTGACCCGGCACCGTCCAGTAGGTGGCAGTGTCGACCACCGTGAGGCCTGTGACGCACACAGCGCTGGTCGCCGTGAACAATGCCGTGACGAACGGTGCCCCGCCCTCATCGGCACGTGACGTCGGCAGCATCAACAACACTGTGCCGATTGCACCGGCCGCCGCGAACGCGAACGTCACCACCTGCGCAGGGTGCCGAAAGAACGGCTTGCGGCGGGAGCCAGGGCTGACTCGGCGAAGGAACACCGGCCAAGGATGTCAGGTCCCGTCGCTTGAAGCAGATGTTCGACAGTCCCGGCTTGAAGGATGGGTGTCGCACAAGGAACTGACGGTTCAGGGGCGGAGGAGAGCGCGGAGGGACTGGATCGTGTCGGCCTCGGCGGCTGGCTTGGCGTGGAGATCCGAATCCTGGCCGGGTGCGCCGTCGACGCGGTAGCGCTTGACCCGGGCGAAGCGCAGCGCGACGCCGCCCGGATAGCGCGACGACCGCTGCACCCCGTCGATGGCGATCTCGACGACGATCTCGGGCCGCATCATCAGCGCCCATCCGTCGTCATCGACGGCGTAGTCGGGGAACGTCTCGGTTTGCCAGCGCAGCAGCTCGTCGGTGAGTCCTTTGAACGTCTTGCCCACCATGACGAAGCCCCCTGCCGGCCCGAACTCGCCCTCGGGGTCACGCGCTCCGAGGTGGAGGTTGGACAGCCACCCCTTGCGACGGCCGGACCCGCGCTCGACGCCGAGCACGACGAGGTCATAAGTGTGCACCGGCTTGACCTTGACCCAGTGCTTGCCGCGCCGCCCCGCCGCATAGGTCGTGTCGATGCCCTTGACCATGACGCCTTCATGGCCGGCGGCCAGCGCATCTGCCGCGATCCGTTCTGCGACAACGGGATCCGTGGTCACCTCACCAGCGATCCGGTATGCCGGCGCCACGCGTTCCAGCACGGCCAACCGTTCCGTGAGTGGTCGGTCGATGAGATCGTCGCCGTCGACATGGAGCACGTCGAAGAAGCGCGGCGCGAGCACCTGCTCACGCATCACGTCGGCCCGCTTCTCATCAGAGCCGAAGCGGCTCATCGTGTCCTGGAACGGTCGTGGTGAACCGTCGTCATCGAGCATGAGCGTCTCGCCGTCGAGGATGATCGACTCGATCGGCAGAGCGAGGGCGACCTCGACGATCTCGGGCACCCGCGCGGTGATGTCGGCGAGCGACCGGGTGTAGACACGAACGTCAGAACCGTTGCGGTGCACCTGGATGCGCGCACCGTCGAGCTTGTGCTCGACCGACGCCTCGCCGGTCACCGCCAGCGCCGCGGCAACATCAGCCGCCGTCGACGCCAGCATAGGCTGGACCGGCGTGAGCACCGCGAGCCCCACATCGGCCAGCGCCCCGGGAGACTCCAGCGCCAGACGCACTGTCCCAGCCAACGACCCGCTGAGCATCACGGCACGACGCACGTCCGCCAGCGGCAGCCCCACGGCACGGGCCAACCCGTCGGTGAGCACTCCCTCCAGGGCACCCGTGCGCATCTCGCCCGTGAAGGCACGCACAAGGTAGTCCTGCTCGACGGCGGTGGCCCGCTCGAACAGCGAAACCAGCGCCTCACTGCGCGCGTTCACGGACCCGACACCCGCCAGCCCGGCGGCGCGGTCCAGCACCGCGTCAACGTCCAGCACGGTCAGCGATCCCTCAGCAGCCGGGCTCGCCGTCTCACGCGCCGACAGCACAGTCCGGTAGCCGAGCCCGATCGACCCCTGACGGATCCGCCCCAGGAGCAAACCGACCGCGGTCTCGACTTCTCCCGTGGTCAGGTCGCGCAGCACCCCGGCCAGTACCTCGGTTTTGGTGGTTCGCGAACGCGTCGCGGCGAGAGCGTCGGCCGCGTCGACAAGGCGAGCGAGCGGCATACCGGACGTCACGACGTGACCCCTGCGCGAGGTGCGTGGCACCGGAACTCCATGGCCACGATGTTAGGCGTGGACGGTGACAGCGGCTGGGCGATCGACGAGCTAGCGACGATCGTGGGTTCCAGCGTGGGTCAGCACGCCGAGCGCGAGCAGGAGACCCGCACCCACGAACAGTGCGCCTGCCCCGTCGACCCCGTGCACCTGAGCGAGCCAGCCGCTGGCCAGGGCAAACGGGATGAAGAGGGCCCAGGTGACCGTGCCCACGCCGGAGGCCACGCCCGCGCGGATCGCGGAGGGGACGGACTCGTGGAGCAGTTGGGTCGCCCGCACCGCGAGGACGCCGAGGGCCAGCCCCATCGTCACCTGCGCGGCCATGACGGCTACGAGTTGGGAGACGAGGGCCAGAGGGAGCGGTGCGGCTGCCAAGAGCACGGCAAAGCCGACCACCGCGCTGCGTCGGTGCCACGGGATGCGACCCGCCAGCCAGCGCCGAAGCCGATGGTCGAGACGAGGGCGGCCCAGTAGGGCCCATAGAGCGGCGCGGGTGCATCGACAGCAGTCAGCCACCGTGGCCCGAACTCGAAGACAGCCTGGAGGAGCATGCCGGTGGCCGCGCCCAGGAGGATGGCGTTGCGAACCGTTGCACCTCGCGTCATGGCCCGCATGGTGTGCCGCGTCTGCTCCGCGATGCTCGTGCCGGTGTTGCTGCGGTGGAGTTGAGGCTCACGGAAGCGCAGCAGGAAGACGATGGACAACAACGTGACGGGGACCGTGGCGAAGTAGGTCGCGCGTGGGGACAGCCATCCCGCCACGAGCCCGCCGAGGACGGCGCTCGCGACCAGGGAGGTGCTCTCCTGAGCCCTGATCCGACCCAACCATCGGTCGAACGTCTCGCCGGACCCCGTGGCCTCCAGCAGGGTGTCGTAGAGAACGCTGTCGACAGTCCCGGACGCCATGGCGAAGTAGACGCCAAGGAAGACAGCCGAGACCACATAGGTGCCCACACCCTGACTCAGCCCACCGATCAGGGTGCTGGCGGCAAGGGCAACGCCGGCCAGCGCCATCAACCGGGTGCGGCTCCATCGGTCGGCCGCGACCCCGGAAGGAATCTCGAGGAGTGGCACGGTCGCCGCGTAGACCGCCGCCATGATGCCGATCGTGGCGGCCGTGAAACCAATGCCGGACATGAAGAGCTTCTCGACCGGCACCCAGAGGACGAACGCCTGGAGTGCGACGCCCACCTGCAACGGTCGGAGGCGACGGGCCAGAGCTGCGGTCGAACTCGTCGGGTCGGGGGTCTCGACCGGCAGCGCGGCGGGTGATGTCGACATCACGCTTGCTCCTTGTTAGGGATCGTTACCTTGCAACGTAGGGGAACGTTCCCTAACATGTCAAACATGAGCCCTACAACTTCCCAGCGAGCAACACGTCGGCCGGCGAGTGAGACCCGCGAGGGCATTCTCGGGGTGGCCCAGGAGCTCTTCTACTGGGATGGGATCCGGGCAACGGGCGTGGACCGGCTGGCGGCCGAGGCCGGGGTCGCCCCCACTGCGCTCTATCGCCAGTTCGGCTCCAAGGACGGTCTCATCGCGGCGTACATCCAGGGCGTCGCCGACGCCTACCGCGACTTCATCCTCGAGGAGACGTCGACCCAGCATGGGACCCCGCGCGAACGCATCCTCCGGCTCTTCGACGCCACCCTCGCCGCGGTGCAGCCGGAGCTGTGCCGGGGATGTCCGTTCCTCATTCTCCTCGCTGAGATTCCTGACTCCTCGGTCGAGGCGCACCAGATCGCCGTCGCCACGAAGCAATGGGTTCGCGAGCAGCTCCACAGTCTCGTGCGGGAACTCGTGGGCGTGACCCGGAGCCCACGCCGACAGCGGGACGGTGAGGTCCTCGGCGACCAGCTCGCGCTCGTCCTCGAGGGGATCTACGGGTCGGTCCAGGCGCTCGGCGCGACCGGCCCGGCCAAGCACGCGCGCCTGACGGCCGAGGTGCTGCTGGACGCCTTCGAGGTGGCCCGGCCTTCCGGCCGCGCGCGCCGTTGATCCGCATCAACCGCGTCCCGACTCAATCGGCCCGGAGGGCCTTCCAGTCGAAGGCGAGCATCCCGTAGGCGAACGTGTCGGTCCGCCCGAGGTCGCGGTGCAGGCCTCGACGGGGCGTGCGGACGATCACTCCGCAGCGGGCTGTTCGCCGGCGATGTTGACCATCCAGGCGATGCCGAAGCGGTCGGAGAGCACGCCGAACTCGTCGCCCCAGATCTGCTTCTCGAGCGGCATCTGCACCTGGCCGCCCTCGGAGAGCTTGTCCCAGAAGCCGTGTAGCTCGTCGCTGTCGTCACCGGAGAGGCTGATCGAGATCGAGGAACCCTGAGAGGCGGGCATGCCCGGAGGCGTGTCGGAGGCCATGAGGGTGAGGCCGCCCGGGGCCACGAGCTGGGCGTGCATGACGCCGTCCGCGTTGGCCTCGCCGGGGTCGCCGTACTCACCAAAGGTGGAGATGGTGAGTTCTCCGCCGAGCACGGACGAATAGAACTCCATCGCCTCGCGCGCGTTGTCCTGGAACTGGATGTAGGGATTCAGTGTGGTTGCCATAAAAGTCAACGTAGACCCGCACACCGACAGCCGAAAGGGCCTCGGACACACGTATGCCGGGAGTTCACCAAAGAAGGTGAGCTCCCGGCATACGCAGTGGTTCAGTCAGTCAGGCGAGCGTCACTTGCCGTGGCGGCGGAACGCGTGGATGACGCCGGGGCGGGGCTGGCCGTCTCCGCGGTAGGGGAACTTCGAGATGACGTTGTCGGGTGAGGCGCCGTCGATCTCACCGGGGTGCTGCACCGCGACGATGACCGAGTCCTGGCTGAGGATCGTCGGGCCACAGGTCTCGGCGCCGACCGGCACCGAGAGGAACTGCTGGAGCTTGCCCTTGTCCGTGCCCTCGAGCGGCATGACATAGAGCCCGTCGCAATGGCCGAGCTTGTTGCCATCAGTGGAGATCCACAGGTTGCCGGCCTTGTCGAAGGCGACGTTGTCGGGGCAGCTGATCGGGCTGACCTCGGACTTGTCGTAGCCGTTGAAGTACGTCTGCGGGTCGGCGGGGTCGCCGGCCATCAGGATGATCTTCCAGGTGAAGGTCAGCGCACCGTGGTCGCCACCGGCCTCGGTGAACTCGGTGACGTGGCCGTGCTTGTTGTTCGCGCGCGGGTTGGCCTCGTCGATCTGCTGCGGTGTGCGGGAAGTGTTGTTGGTCATCGCGGCGTAAACGCGGCCGTTGACCGGGTTGGGCTGCACGTCCTCGGGGCGGTCCATCTTGGTCGGGCCGACCTTGTCGGCGGCCAGGCGCGTCCAGATGAGGACGTCCTCGACCGAGAATCCGGGGACCTTCGACACGCCACCGACGACGAGCGGCAGCCACTGACCGGTGCCGTCGTACTCACCGTCAGCCGAACCGTCACCGGTGAGCTTGGCGACGTAAAGGTCTCCCTCGGAGAGCAGGGTGAGGTTGTGCTTCTTGTCGCCCTCCTTGTACTTGTTCTTGGAGAGGAACTTGTAGATGTAGTCGAAGCGCTCGTCGTCACCCATGTAGGCCGCAACGCGACCATCGGGGGTGAGGATGACCTCGGCGCCCTCGTGCTTGAAACGACCCAGAGCGGTGTGCTTCACCGGGGTGGAGTTGGGGTCCTCGGGGTCGACCTCGACGATCCAGCCGAAGCGGTTGACCTCGTTGGGCTCCGTGGTGACCTGGAAGCGGTCGCGCACGCGCTCCCAGCCACGGCCGCCGGAGGTGATGCCGTAGCGCTTGAGCTTGCCCTCGGGGTCCGGGGCGCCAGTGGCGTTGAAGTACTGGTTGAAGTTCTCCTCGCCGGAGAGGTAGGTGCCCCACGGGGTCTCGCCACCGGCACAGTTGTTGAGCGTGCCGAGCACGTGCTTGCCGGTGGTGTCCTCGCTCGTCCTGAGGTGGGCGGAGCCCGCGGCCGGGCCGTCCATGGCGATGCTCGTGTCGGTGTGAATGCGACGGTTGCGCTTGCCACCCTGCACCCAACGCCACGCCGAGTTCGCGTTGCGGCGGGCGACCTCGGTGATGGTGATGCCGTGTGCGGCGAGGACGATGTTGAGCTGCTCGTCAGTGAGGTCGGCCGACGACTTCACGCCACGGAACATCAGCTCGTCGTTGGTGTACTCGTTGTTGAACGCGAGCAGGCCCTTGTGTGCGCCCTTGTTGCCCGCTCCACCATGCATGAACTGCGTGTAGTCGGCGTTGTAGCCGGCCTGCTCGCGCTGCGCGGCCGCCGTCTGGTTGTCGAAGTCGAACGCCGGCGTGTTCGCGAACAGCGGGTCGCCCCAGGAGATGATCGGCGCCCAGTCGAAGCCCGCGGGGACCTTGACGGCGTCGGTGGTGGCCGGCGTCGGCGCGATGCCGGTGAAGCCGAGGGCGCTGCCCTTGCCGGGCTTGCCGGGCTTGCCAGCGGCAGGCGACGCGGGAGCGGCGGCGACGGACGGCATACTCCACGCCGTCAGGCCGACCACAGCGGCACCGGCGCCACCGACGCGCAGAGCCGCGCGGCGCGAGACACCCGCGGCGACGATGTCACCGAAGTACTCGTTGTCGGAGGTGTTCGGCACCGGCTGGTCGCAGGCGTCGCCACAGCGGTACTGACAGGTCATGGAACTGCGTCCACCCTCATGGGAGCGGACAAACAGGGGAAGCAGGCGGGCGGGAGTGGTCACGTCAGGTCCTTCGTCCAGGGAATGGCACGGATGGATCAGGCAGGGTGTGCCGGATGTCGACGCTATGGAGTGCGCAGGCCCAATGCCTCACGCTGCGGTGAACACCGGGTGACGCCTTGTCGACCAGCCGACGGCGTCAAGGTCAGGGGCGGGTCAAGAGGAGTGCGGTAGGCAGGCATGCGGTAGGCAGGTGTCATGTATCTCGAGAACGTCGTCGTCGATGCCCAGGACCCCCAGCTGCTGGGCCGCTTCTGGGAGTCGTTGCTCGGCTGCAGGACCCTCACCGATGAGACGGCAAACTTCGAGACCCGCCTGAGCGTGCCGGGCGGGCCCACCCTCGACCTGTGTTTCGAGCTGGTCACCGAGCCGCCTGTGCCGAGCCCGCGACTCCACCTCGAGGTCTACGGCGGTGCACCGGACGAGCAGTCGCAGGTCGTGGAGCGGGCGCTCGCGCTCGGTGCCCGCCATCTCGACATCGGCCAGCGCGACGTGCCCTGGGTGGTTCTCGCCGATCCCGAGGGCAACCCGTTCTGCGTCATGGAGGACCGACCGGAGTATGCCGTGTCGGGACCGTTGTCGTCCCTGCCGCTCGACAGCGCCGATGTCGAGCGTGACCTGAGGTTCTGGTCCGAGCTCTCCGGCTGGGTGCCGGCGGACAGCGCGATGCCGGGCGCGCTGCGTCACCCGAGCGGGCGGGGGCCGTTGCTCGAGCTGTGCCCCGAGCCGCGACCCAAGGGGGCCGACGAGAAGAACCGTGTGCACCTCGACCTCCGGCTCGAGGCGGGTGAGGACGCGGACGAGGCGTTCACCCGCCTTCTCGACCTGGGCGGTCGCGAGTTCGTCCACGACTGGGGTGATCTGCCCTGGCGGGTCTGCCTCGATCCCTCGGGCAACGAGGTCTGCCTCCTCCCCGCCCGGCCATGACAGTGCCACCCACTGCACCGCAAGTGGGCGATCACCCCACTCACGGTGCAGTGGGTGCGTGCAGGAGGCCGAGCTCGATGAGTGTCGCGATCCCGTCGTCGACTGCCCGGGCTGCGTCCGGGTGCTCACCCAAGGCGGCGACCACTGCGGCATACGCGGCGTCTCGTGACATGGGAGCGGCTGCGACGCGCCACAGGACCTCGCCCACCGGCCCGAGCCGGACCGGCGTCTCGTCGATGAGGACGAGCGTGCCGCCATCGCCGTGCACAGCATCACGCCACGGCGCTCGCACGATCAGGCCGTCCGGCGAGTTCGGGACCGGCGGAGTGGAGGTCCAGGGGTGCCGCTCGGATCGCGATCCCGCCGCGTCGGGGTCGAGGAGGGCGCCGAGCAGTTCGACGCAGTCGCCGATCTCGCTGTAACGCAACAGATACGGCCCGCCGGAGCCACTCGCGAGCTCGGCCAGTCGGTGCAGTGGCCGGTCGAGCAGGGGCAGGGAGGAGGACTGTGCGATGACGGCGAGCATTGCATCGACCAGGGGCAGCTCGACGAGTTCGGGAACCGTGCGACCGGGGTCGCGTTCCAGGACGACAAGACCGGTCAGGTATGCCGGCTCGCTCGCCTTCCGCAGTCCGAGCTCGTCGGGGCTCCACTCGCCTTTGTCCCACGGCGCGGCCGGATCGGTGATGACCGAGACCGGCTTTGGGTAGGGCGCCACGCGACCGTCCTCCTCGATCGCGACGGTCTCGTCCGAGAGGTAGCCGAAGTGGCGCCCCAGCACCCGCGAGGCCGTCGACTTGCCGGCACCGGACTGACCCACGAGCGCGATCGCTCGATCTCCGCGGCTGACCCCGGCCGCGTGGAGCAGCACAGCCGAGCCACGCCGACGCCGAAGGGAGGCCAGCGTGATCTCGCGTGACACGGCATACGGATCGCTGTCGGTGACGAGGAAAGGTTCGACGCCGACGTCCCTGGCCCCAAGGCCCCGGACGCGACAGCGCTCCCAGAGGACGTGCAGGCGCTCGCGGGCACCGGCGTCGAGCTCCCTGGTGTCGAGGGACCACCGCGCGCCGAACGCGTCAATCACGTAGTCCTCATTCACGGTCCGAATCCTCTCAGGAGTGGCTCTTGGGATGTGGTCCTCACGTGATGGTCGGGGTGATACTGGGGTCGCAGACGCGATTCGAGGAGGGTTCATGACCGACATCGACACCGGGACCGCGGTGGGTTCGCACCCGCAGGAGGTCCTGCTCCAGGAAGTCGGGGGAGTGCTCTCGTCGGTCGACGAGATGCACGACTACGTCGTCAGGGTCGTTCACTCCGTCCGGAACCACGTGACCGGGTGCGACGAGGTCGGCATCACGCTGCTCGTCGACGGCCGGCCGAGCACCGTGGCCTACACGACGGTGACGACTCTCGAGATCGACGCTGTGCAATATCAGCTCGACGAGGGCCCTTGCCTCGAGGCCGCCCGGACGCAGACCGAAGTGTTGGCGTCGCTCGGTGGCGAGCTCGGCGAGGGCTCTGCGGACGCGCGATGGCCGCACTTTGCCGAGGCGGTGCGGCGTGATGGGATGCGCTCGCTCCTGGCCCTGCCGCTCGTGAGCGGAGACGTGTGCGTCGGCGCCCTCAACCTCTATGGCCACGCGCCCGATGCCTTCGCGGCCTTCGAGGCCTCACTCGTCCGCACTGCCGCCAGCCGTGTTGCGGACGCCATCGTCGCAGTGCTCCAGCTCGATGGCGCACAGCGCCTTGCCGGCCAGCTCGAGCAGGCCATGGCGAGCCGAGCCGTCATCGAACAGGCCAAGGGCGCGATCATGGCAATGCGTGGCGTCGACGAGCACGCATCGTTCGAGTGGCTGCGCGAGACCTCGCAGACGCGCAACATCAAGGTGCGCACGCTGGCCGAGCAGGTCCTGGCGGGCCTCGTGGCAGCAGAGGTCCCTGCTGACGATGTCACTGCCTGATGGTCTCCAACTCAGCAGGCGCAGCGCACTAGAGTCGTTTCATGGCCCGCCCGCACCTCGCTGCCCTCGCCGAGGACGCGTGGAACCGTCGCAAGAGCGACACGCTGCGTGACCGCGGCTGGGGCACCAAGATCGTTCCGCACACGGGCTACGGCAGCGTCGCCTTCGTGCGCGTCCTCGCCAGGGTCCTCATGTCACGCGACCCGTTGCGCAAGGTCTCCGGTGATGCGGCCGGCTCGGTCCAGTCGCTGAAGTCGGCCGAGGAGGAGACCCGCGGCTGGCGGGCGTTCGTCACCGCGCCGGCGATCGACGTGCCCGTGACGGTCCGCATCGGCGAGCGCGAGATCGATGGACGCACCGACCGTTCCGGGCTCGTCGACCTCGTCGTCCACGGCCACGGGCTGGGTCCGGGATGGCACCAGGTCGAGATCACCTCACCCCAGGCGGCCCCCCGTCACGCGTCGGTTCTCATCATCGGCACGCGCCAGACGTTCGGCCTCCTCAGCGACATTGACGACACGGTGGTCACGACGTCCCTGCCGCGCCCCTTCATCGCCGCCTGGAACACGTTCGTCAAGGCCGAGGGCACCCGCAGCCCGGTGCCCGGGATGGCGACCTTCTATCGCGAGCTCACCGACTCGCACCCGGGCATGCCCGTCATCTATCTGTCGACGGGCGCCTGGAACGTCGCGCCCTCGTTGACCCGCTTCCTGCGTCGCAACGGCTACCCGCCGGGCCCGATGCTCCTCACCGACTGGGGGCCGACCCACACGGGCTGGTTCCGTTCGGGTCAGGACCACAAGCGGTCAGCGCTGGCCCGCCTCGCCCGCGAGCTGCCCCACGTGAGGTGGCTGCTCGTCGGGGACGACGGCCAGAACGACCCCAAGATCTACACCGAGTTCGCCGGGCGGCGGCCCGATTCGGTGCGCGCCATCGCCATCCGCCAGCTCACTGTGGGCGAACAGGTTCTCTCGCACGGCATCCCGCTCGCCAACGACGACCTCGCTCCCGCGCCGACCGAGGACATCGCGGCGCCCGTGGTGCGTGCCCAGGACGGATACGGCCTGGCCCGACTCGTCGCCCCGATCGTCGACGGGGACCCCATCGACCACGAAGCGGGCGCGCGGGCGCTCGAGGCCTCCGACATGTGGGGAGTGTGAAGCGATGCCCGAGCTGCCCGAGGTCCAGGCGCTGGTCGACTTCCTCGGGGCGCGCACGGCCGATCTGGCCGTGACGGGTGTCGAGCTCGGGTCGATCTCGGTGCTCAAGACCTTCAACCCGCCACCGGAGGCGTTGGTTGGTGCGCCCATCGACGCGGTCTCACGGCACGGCAAGTTCCTCGACCTCGACTGCGGCGGAACGCATCTCGTCTTCCACCTCGCCCGTGCCGGGTGGTTGCGCTGGTCCGACGCCCTGTCGTCGACGCGGCTTCGCCCGGGCAAGTCGCCGATCGCGCTCCGGGTTCGCCTGTCGGACGGATCCGGCTTCGATCTCACCGAAGCCGGGACGAAGAAGTCGCTCGCGGCATACATCGTGTCGTCGCCGACCGATGTGCCCGGGATCGCGCGGCTGGGACCGGACCCACTCTCAGATGCATTCTCGCTCAGCGTTTTTCGCGAGATCCTCGCCGGTCGCAATGCCCAGCTCAAGGGTGTCCTGCGCGACCAGTCGATCATCGCCGGGGTCGGCAACGCCTACTCCGATGAGATCCTCCACGTCGCCAAGCTGTCGCCGTTCGCGATGGCGGCCAAGCTCGACGCCGACCAGACAGAGCGCCTGTATGCCGCGTTGCGCGACACGCTGTCCGCTGCGGTCGGTGCCGCGACGGGCAAGCCCGCGGCACAGCTCAAGGACGCCAAGCGGCAGGGGATGCGCGTGCACAGCCGCACCGGCGAGGTGTGTCCCGAGTGCGGCGACACGGTGCGCGAGGTGTCGTTCGCGGACTCGTCGCTGCAATATTGCGCGACCTGTCAGACGGGCGGCAAACCGCTCGCTGACCGGCGCACGAGCAAGTTCCTCAAGTAGCTTTTGCTCCCCATGAGGGTTTCTGGTGGGTCCGGAGGGTTCATTGCCCTCCGGACCCTTCACCTTCCCTCCGGTCGATCTGGGTCGGTGCTTGCTGACACTTCACTCGATGTCTTTGTGGGATTCCCCCGGAGGTCGCTGACGCACCGAGAGGCTGGGCGGCATGGAGACCACTCGTCGTAATGCCCTGCGCGCCGGCCTCGCCGCCGGCTCCGCCGCCCTCGTCCCGGGCGCCATCCTTCTCGACCAGCGGCCGAGCGCCGCCGCCGTCATCCCGCGCTCCGACCCGTTCACCCTCGGCGTCGCGAGCGGCGACCCGGAACCCGACGGCTTCGTCATCTGGACCCGTCTCGCGCTCGAGCCGCTCGCCGCGGACGGACTGGGGGGTATGCCGTCCTCGACCTACCAGCTGAACTGGCAGGTCGCGACGGACGAGCGTTTCGAGAACGTCGTGAAGGCCGGGGCGACCGCCGCCACCCCGGCGTCGGCTCACTCCGTCCACGTCGAGGTCGCTGGGCTGCAGCCCGGTCGCGAGTACTGGTACCGCTTCCGCCTCGGCAAGCACGTCTCGCGGACCGGTCGTGCGCTCACCACCCCGGCCCTGATGAGCTCACCGTCGTCGCTCGAGATGGCGTTCGTGTCCTGCTCGAACCTGCCGGCCGGCTACTTCACGGCCTACCGTCGCATGGCGGAGGAGCGTCCGGACATCGTGCTGCACCTCGGCGACTACCAGTACGAGGGCGGCGGCACCGGCATCGGACGCCAGCACGCCGGACCGGAGACCAAGACGTTGGCCGGCTACCGGCAGAGGCACGCGCAGTACAAGACCGACCTCGACCTGCAGGAGGCGCACGCCGTCGCACCGTGGCTCGTCGTGTGGGACGACCACGAGGTCGACAACAACTACGCCGACGACCTCGCCGACCGGCCCGTCGAGCAGCCCGGCTTCCTCGACCGGCGCGCCGCGGCCTACCGGGCCTACTACGAGAACATGCCGCTGCGCCGTCGCTCGGTGCCCGCGGGTCCGGATCTCGACCTCTATCGGCGCAGCGGGTGGGGCGACCTCGCGACGTTCCACATGCTCGACACCCGTCAGTACCGGTCCAACCAGGCGTGCGGTGACGGCTACAAGAACTGTCCCGAGGCCGACGACCCGACGCGCTCGCTGCCCGGGTTCGAGCAGGAGAAGTGGCTGCTCGACGGGTTCCGCGACTCGCGCGCCCGCTGGGACATCATGGGCCAGCAGGTGTTCTTCGGTCGCCGCGACAACAACCCGGACCCGGCGACCACCACCGTGGGGATGGACGCCTGGGACGGCTATCGCGCATCGCGCCAGCGGATCACCCAGGGCTGGGTCGACGCCGAGGTGCGCAACCCCGTCGTCCTCACGGGTGACGTGCACGCGCACTGGGCCAGCGACCTCTACCTCGACTACGACGAGGCCGCGAGCACCAAGCCGGTCGGCTCGGAACTCATCACGTCGTCGATCACCTCTGGTGGCAATGGTTATGACGAGGCTGACGGAACCCACCCGTGGGCCGAGTGGAACCCCAACCTGCGGTTCTGGACGAACCTGCGTGGCTACGTCTCGACGACGATCACCCCGACCGAGATGACGGCGCGCTTCCGTTGCGTGCCGCGGGTGACGGAGCCGGGCGCCGAGGCGTTCACCCGCGCGACGTTCGTCCTCGAGGACGGGGTACGCGGACTCCAGCAGACCCAGGCAGCGCCGGTGCAGTCGTTGCGGTCGGCCCGCACCGATGAGCAGAAGATCGCCGACACCATCGCGTCCGAGACCCACAGCTCCTGACCTGGGCTCGAGTGTGAACGCGGCGAACCGTGCACATCGTGATCGCGTAGCGTCGTGGGCATGAGTGACTTCTCCCAGATCCAGGTGACCGACCTCGCTGACGACGCGGTCGTCCTCGACATCCGCGAGCAGGACGAGTGGGACCGAGGACACGCGCCGGGCGCGTTGCACATCCCGATGAGTGAGCTCCCGGCCCGGGTCGACGAACTCGCGCCATTCCTCGAGCGAGAGGAGACGGTCGTCGTCACCTGCCGCAGCGGTGGCCGCGTGACGCGGGTCCTGCCGTGGATGGAGCAGCAGGGCTACGACGTCGCGAACCTCGACGGGGGCATGCGCGCTTGGCACTCCGCGGGCAAGCCGATGGAGACCCCTGACGGCAGCGCCCCTCAGGTCCCCTGACCGACAAGAAGCAACCGCTGTGTATGCCGTGGGGCACCGTTCTCGTGAACGGTGCCCCACGGCATACGCCGGTGTGAAGGAAACGGTCAGGCGCGGAAGCGCGCGAACACCTCGTACATGAAGTCGGTCCCGGTGGCGAGGGCGTCGACAAAGATGCGTTCGTCGTTGCCGTGCATGCCGATGAGCTGGTCGTTGTCGATGACGTAGGGGTAGACGCCGTAGCCGGGGATGCCCTTGGCGCGCCACGGCCCTAGGCTCGTGCCTGCCTCGAACAAGGCCGGGGTGAAGATCGCCTCCGGGTAGGTCTTGACCGACGCCTGCGAAATCCCTTGGAAGAGAGGGGTGTTCACGTCGGCCGGCGGGGTGGCCCACCGCTTGTCGAGCGCCGCGAGGGTCTGCTCCTCGGTCTCGCCGGCGACCCCGGCGAGGGTGACCTCGATGTCACGCTCGTCCATGAGTGAGCGCACCTTCGCGAGGAAGTCCCGAGGCTTCTGCCCGCCGGGGATCCCGCGACAGTTCACCCGCACGTGAGCCTCCGACGGGATGACGTTCTCCTTGTAGCCCGCGTCCTCGATGACGAACGCCATGGTCGTGCGGAGCAGCGCGGAGTGCAGGTAGGTGTAGTCCGTGAGCTTCACGACGAGGGCCGCCGCGCGCTCGAGGGAGCGCTGGCTGCGGGCCTTGAGCATGAGGCGCAGGGCGCTGGCGAGCTTGCGGTCGTCGGTGGCGCGGGCGAGCGCGTCGAAGTAGGCCCGGGTGACCTCGGTGAGGTGCACGGGAGCCTTGAAGTCGCCAAGCTCAGCCACGGCACGCGACAGTCCCACGATCGCCGAGTCCGGCATGGGCTTGCTCGAGTGAGTGGCGGTGCCGCGAGCCCGCAGGTCGAGGTTGAAATAGACCTTGTCCTGGCGGGTCACCGTGATGAGCATCGGTGTCGTCTTGTCCGACTGGGCGAGGAACCAGCCGCCCTCGGTGAGGACCATCCCGCAGTCGACCCTGTCCCAGTGGTTCGCGGTGAGCCAGCCGGATCCATAGCTGCCGGCTTCCTCGTCGCAGTCGGTGAGGACGATGATGTCGCGGTCGAACTCGGCACCCTCAGAGAGGTGGCGGAGCATGGCGGCGATGGAGGCAGCGTTCGCACCCTTCATGTCGAGGGCGCCGCGGCCATAGATCTCACCATCCTTCACGGTCCCGGCAAAGGGGTCTACGGTCCAGTTCTCGCGCTCCACGGGGACGACATCCGAGTGGCCGAGGAGGAGCAGTGGCTTCTGGGTGGAGCCGGCCTTGCCGGGGATGCGGGCGATGAGGTGGACGTTGTCGGGCTGCGGCGTCGGGATGATCTCGGCGGGCACCCCTGCGTTCTCCCAGACGGTCCTGAGCCACTCGGAGTGGGGGCGGGTCTTGCCGCCCTCACCGAAGTTCTGGGTGTCAAAACTGATCATCTTCTTGAGCAGGGCGAGTGCGTCGAGGGGTGCTGCGGCCGAGGCTGCGGCCCGGCCGGCGCCCGGGGTCGCGCCCGCCCGCAGCCGAGACCCGGCCGTGGTGCCGAGGGTGGCGAGGGCCGCGACTCCTCCGGCGCTGGCGACGAGGGTGCGGCGGTTGACGTGCGTTCCGGAACGGTGTTCCTGGTCCATGCGACTTCTCCGATCAGACGACGTTGTGCTGACCGCTTCGACGCTGCGTCGTTACGCGCAGGTAGTCACCCAAGGCCGGGTCAGGGTCGTTGAACGGGCCGTCCCGGAGGTGCGACCGGTCGGTTCATCGCGGTGATCGGTCGGGTCACGTCGTCATTGGGTCAAGGGCTGGATGGCGCTCGTGATGCGCACCTGGTCCGGCGAGAGCCACGGGCGGACGATCTCGAGGATTCGCGCCCGCGTCGCCGCGTCGACGAAGGTGGCCTGGGCGTCGAGCGAGCCCTGGGAGTCGCCGGCCGTGCTGAGCAGGCCGATCTCCCTGCTTTGCGTGCTCAGCGCCTCTTGTGCGGCAGTAATGTCGGCCTCGGTCGGCAGGTCGCGCTGCTCGACACAGAGCCCGCCCTTCCAGACCGTGCGGATCTCACGGTGGGCGGCGGCAGCATCTCCGGTCACGAGCACGTTGAAGAGCGTCGACCCGTCCGAGACCCACGAGCCGACGTAGCCGTCGAGGGTGGGCAGCAGGGTCGAGAGTGCGTTGGTGTCCACCTCGGGTCCGCTGACCCTCTTGCTGCCACCGTCGGCATACGGGTCCTCGCAGAGCTGGGGGAAGCCGGCCTGACCCGGTGAGGGTAGGGAGATCCCGGCCGGCGGCTTCTGCTGGAGGGGCTGGGTGAGGGTGAACGTGCCCAACTTCCCGGTCTGGGGGGCGAAGTGGCCGATCGCCCACACCGTCCCGTTGCTCCAGGTGACTCCGCTGGCGCGCTCTGGCGTGAGGGTGTCCCAGTCGATCTCACCGACCAGGGTGGGGCCGCCACACTGGGGCGGATAGGACTCTGCGACCCCGCCCACGCACAGCTCGACCGGGCCGTCAGCCGTGCGCTGCATGAGCATGCCGCTGGCGACGAGGGTCTCGTCGGGGTCGATGACCTGATCGTTCGGTGTTGATACCGACGCGGAGGGCTCCTCGCCAGCCCGGGGGTCCGGCCGCTCGGAGCCGCACCCGGCCAGGGCCGCAGCGGTGACCATCGTGAGTCCCCAGGTCATGAGTTGCCGTCGCATGCGAGTTGGACGCACCAAGGGCCGCTGCGGTTCCGCACGCGAAGCCGCAGCGCAACCGCAGTGGTTTCGCAGCGGCATACCGGACTCTCTGGATTGCGGGCACACGCCCGAGACCGGCGGGACCCACCGTCTCGCCCTGACGAAGGAGAGCCTTGGTGAAGAAGAAGATCGCGTATGCCGGTCTCGCCGGAACGCTGCTCAGCGCGGCCGTGCTGACCGCGACTGCGCCCACTGCGCAGGCCGCTGCTCGTGACGGTGTCTGTCAAGCAGGGGAGTTCTGCCTCTACTACAACAGCGGTCAGCTCGGGTCGGTCTCGGACTTCGCGGGGTCGATCGACGACTACGGCGCCTCACAGCCGGAGTGCTACGACTTCAAGGGTGCGGGTGACGGCAAGGGCCTGTGCGTGAAGAATGCTGCCGCTTCGGTGTGGAACCGCACCTCGGGCAACGCCACGGTCTTCTTCAACAGCGGCTATGGCGGCGCGAGCCAGAGCATCGGCAGCGGCGTCAAGGCCAACCTCAACGCGACCCTGAAGAACCAGAACGCCTCACACCGCCTCGGGGGGTCGACGGGCAGCAGCTATGGCGCTCCGGGCACCAACCCGCACCCCGAGGCGATCACACGGGCGCCCAACGCGACCGCACGCACCCAGTTCGTCGACAACGAGATCGCCCGGCTCACGGGTGAGACCCAGTGCTTCGTCGGTGACTACCGCTCCTATCAGGCGTCGACGTCGAACCACAACACGGGGAACGCGCTCGACTGCACGATCTCCAGCACCATCGGCACCTACCCGAACGCCACCCAGAAGGCCCAGGGCTGGAAGCTCGCCGAGTGGCTCAGGCAGTATGCCGTCCGCCTCGAGGTCCGCTACGTCATCTGGGACGGGAAGATCTGGAGCGTCGGCAGGTCTGGCGAGGGCTGGCGGACCTACACCGGTGGCTCGGGTGTCACCGGTGGTCACTACGACCACGTGCACGTGTCGATCCAGAACCGCTACGGCGACTGACGGATCGTTCACCGTTCGGGCGACACGGCATACGCCGTTATTCGGATGTATGCCGTTCGCCCTAGACATGCGGATACGGTGCCATCGTGGACCCCATCCGGAACCCCTATGCCCCAGGCGCTGGCCAGCGCCCGCCCGAGCTCGCCGGTCGTGACGAACAGCTCGACGCCTTCGAGGTCGTGCTCGAACGCATATCGCGGGGGCGGCCCGAGCGCTCGATCGTCCTCACCGGGCTGCGCGGCGTCGGCAAGACGGTGCTGCTGAATGCGTTGCGGTCAACGGCTGTTCGCGCCAAGTGGGGGACGGGCAAGCTTGAGGCGCGTCCCGACCAGTCGCTGCGCCGGCCGTTGTCGTCGGCCCTGCATCAGGCGGTCCGCGAGCTGGGCCACCCCAGTGACGATGAGGTGCAGCACGTGCTCGGCGTGATCAAGGCGTTCGCCCAACGTGATGCACCGGCCGGCACGAAGCTGCGGGAGAAGTGGAACCCCGGCATCGATGCGCCCGCCGCCTCTGGACGCGCGGACTCGGGCGACATCGAGATCGACCTGGTCGAGCTGCTCACCGACGTCGGTGGGCTGGCGTCCGACACCGGTCGTGGGATCGCCGTCTTCATCGACGAGATGCAGGACCTCGGGCCGGATGACGTGTCGGCGCTGTGCGCTGCGTGCCACGAGATCTCCCAGTCGGGACTGCCCGTGATCGTCGTGGGTGCGGGGCTGCCGCACCTGCCGGCGGTGCTGTCGGCGTCAAAGTCATACTCCGAGAGGCTCTTTCGCTACTCGCGCATTGACCGACTGCCCCGTGCGGCGGCCGACGCGGCACTGGTCCTGCCCGCGGAGGAGGAGGGCGCGGCATACGAGCAGGAAGCTCTGGACGCGATGTATGCCGCGACCGGCGGCTACCCCTACTTCATCCAGGCCTACGGCAAGGCGGCGTGGGACCGCGCGCCGAAGTCGCCGGTGACGGTGGAGGACGTGCGGGTCGCGGCACCCGAGGCCGAGTCCGAGCTGGCGGTCGGGTTCTTCGGGTCGCGGTTCGAGCGGGCGACGCCGGGGGAGCGGGAGTATCTGCGCGCCATGGCCGACGTCGCTGTCGCCATCAGTGAAGGTGGTGAGGAGGAGCTTGACGAGATCGAGTCCGTGCCCACCTCAGACGTGGCCACCCACCTCAGCCGCAAGCCCCAATCCCTCTCTCCTGCAAGGGATGCACTGCTCAAGAAGGGCCTGATCTATTCGGGAGAGCGGGGGCGCATCGCGTTCACCGTCCCGCACTTCGGCCGCTACCTGCGGGAGCAGACCGGGTGATTCGCGAGTACGAGCCTCCGTCGCCGGAGATCCTGCAATGGGTGGCACGCCGCGTCCATCCTCGCGCCCGCGTCACCGCCATCGCGTCCTTGCCTGGCGGGATCACCGCCGCCATGGACCGAATCACCGTCGATGCACCGACCGGGGTCGAAGATGTCGTGCTGCGCCGGTGGCCGGGAGAGAACTGGGCGCAGGGCTTGGTGGCGCGCGAGGCCTCAGCGCTCGCGGCCGTGCGTGGCCGGGTGCCGGCACCTCACCTCATCGCGATGGACGAGGATGGCACCGAGACCGGGGTCCGGTGCTCGCTCACATCTGCCCTCACGGGGCAGCCGGACCTGGCCCCGGCAGACATGCACTCCTGGTTGAGCCAACTCGCGACGACGCAGGCCGCGATCCACGCAGTGCCCGATCACCCTCCGACCCGGTGGGACGGTTGGTACGACGATGGCGCTGTCACGTCTCTGCCGGACCGCCATGGCGCGCGGCACCGCCCACTGGACTGGCTGGCCGACCACGGGCTGCGTGAGGCCGCCCGCGATGCTGCTTCAGGGCCGCTCGTCGATGAGAGGGTTCTGGTCCACGGCGACTACCAGCACTTCAACGTGCTGTGGTGTGACGGTCAGCTCAGCGGCGTCGTGGACTGGCCGAACGCGGGGACTGGCAACCGGGGCAGCGACGTCGGACACTGCCGGTTGAACCTGGCGGTGTTGTTCGGCACAAGGACGGCTGCGGACTACCTGGCGAGCTACGAACGGGTTGCGGGCGTCCGGGTGGACCGGCGTGCTGACCTGCGAGCGTTGCTCTGCTTCGACCGCGAATGGCTGCGCTTCATTCCGCGCCAGGTAGCCGGTCGCGCTTCGCTCGACCTTGCGGGGATGACCGGTCGAGTTGCTGCGGTGATCAGTAGTGCTCTGGACGGGATCAGCTAGCCACGGGTGCCCGTTCGGGACAGTCGCTCAGTCTTTCGGCACCGCCGCGATCAGCACACTCAGTGCGCTCGCCTGGTCCGCCAGTCGAACACCTTCGGGTGAGCGACGCTGTCCACACCCTCGTCGCCTGCTGGTCGACGAACGCTTGGTAGCGCGGTCCTCGTTCAGGTCCATGAAGTAGCGCACGAACACGCCCTTGAACTGCTTGGCGTTGTCGTCGCAGGTCGCGTCGACGGCGTCGCACTTCTCGGTCAGCACGCCGTCGGTGACCAGCGCCGGCGAGGTGATCGCCGAGTCGGCCATCCGGCGCACGGTCGCGAACACCTGGGCGTCGCCGGGCGCCCGTCAGAGCTCCAGGCCGGCACCCCTAAAGAGACCTTGGTTGTAGCTCAGACGGTGCCTCCGTTGTTGGCGCAGGCACCCGAAGGGTGCCCTCCTCAAGAAGGGGCTCATCTACTCCGGTGGCGCGGACAGATCGCGTTCACCGTGTCTCACTGTTGTCGCTACCTTGCGCGAGCAGAACGCCTGGGTCTCAGTGTCAGCGAGGAACGATCTTGACACGGGTCGGCTAAGAACCGATCTGACGGTTGATGGCCGCCGCCCGATCTCGACCACAGGGTCACGGCCCGCGCGGCTCGAGGCTCAGAATCGACCGGTTACCGCGCGGGCGAGTCTCAGAGTCGCTCCCGGCTGGCACTTCCCAGTGGTTTGTGCGAGCCCTATCGGCTGGTGGTGAGGTCCGGGTGGCTGCTGGGGTCGGTGACCACGGCGTGCGCGACATCGCTGAGGCGGTGGTTCTCGCGCCGTGAGTACTGCCGCAACATGACGAACGCGGCGTCGACATCGATGCCATGCATGCGAGCCAGGGCACCCTTGGCCTGTTCAATGACGATGCGACTGTTGAGCGCGCTCTGGAGCTGCTCCGTGAGCACCTCCGAGTTGCGGATGGCGCGCTCCTGAAGGAGCCCGATGGTCGCGATGTCGGCCAAGGCCTGGACGATCCGGACGTCCGTGGGTTCGAGTTGCCCGGACTCATGGCTGAACAGGTTCAACGCGCCGATGACCCTGTGGCGGTGTCGCAACGGGAAGGCGTGGACGGACTGGAACCCTGCGGCGATGGCACGCGGTGCGAAGAGCGGCCAACGCTCGTTTGCGGCGTTCAAGTCTGTGTTGATCACGGGCTCGCCCGTGCGGAAGCAGTCCAGGCACGGGCCCTCCTGGTACTGCAGCTGGAAGAGCTCCAACAACTTGACCGACTCCGCCGAGGAGGCCATGTATTGCAGCTTGCCGTGAGGATCTGCGAGCAGGAGACCGGCGGAGGCCGAGGCGCTCACGTCGGCAGTGTGCGCCGTCAGGGTCTCGAGGAACTCGATGATGTCAAAGTCGTCGACGAGAGTGTCAGCCAACTCGACAAAGACCTCCGCCAACTGTTCCACAACGATCATGCTGGGCCGCCTCCCCATCTGGGCTGTGGGCAGACATGAATCGCGGTATTCATGGAGTGTCCCTGTCGAGTCGAATTCTACCGCTCACGATGTCTTTGGCAACATCACTGATGTAGCGATCTTGGGCGTAGGCATAGCCGCGGATTCGGGCCATGGCCTCATCGATGCTGACCCCGAGATCCACCATCACCATGCCCTGTGCCTGGTAGACCTCAACGCGGTAGGCCAGGACGTCGTCAAGGTCCATGGCCGGGTGGCTTTGCTCGGAGCCGTTCTGTCCGTCCACCAGCACATCCATCGCCAGGTCGGCGAACGTGAACGCTTGGTTGAGGGCCTCCTCGCTCAACGGACCGGGCTCGTCACGGTAGACGTCCAGTGCCCCGGCACGTGCGGCACCGACCTGCAACGGAAAGGCAAAGACGGCTCGCACACCGTGCTCGTGCGCGGCCGGCGCATAGCCGGGCCAGCGTGGTAGCCCGTGGGCAAGCAGGTCAGCGACCAGCACTGGGCGGCGGGAGGCGTAGGCGTCGATGCAGGGGCCCTCCCCGTGGGTGAACTGCAACTCCTCCAGCGCCCTGGATGCTGGGCCGGACACCGCAATGGTGCCGCCCTGGTTGACGTCGGTCAGCAGGCTCAGTCCGACGCCGGTCGCAGGCAACGCTCGGGACAGGGCTGAGCACAGGCGCTCCAGCCGACCGATAGCGCCAGGAGCCGCATCCGCCGAACGTGGCTCCTCGTCGATGAGCTGGTTGGCCCTGGCGAATCTGCCCTGTGGGTCATCCATGCCAACCGCCGGTGGTGGGCGCGGGGTTTTGCATGGTTTCACCCTTCGTCAGCCAAGGGCTGAGTTTGCAGTCGCAGTCAGCGGACTGGCTTGGGTTCCATGGTTCCGCGCGTCTGACCCTAGTGGTTGCGGAGACTGGGGGGCGTGAGCGCTGCCGGTCGTCTCGCCGATTGTCCTGACGAGTGCGTCGACCAACGTGGGAATGGTGCATTTCAGCGTCCGAGACCAACGCGGTCAACCTTGCGGTGGAAGCGCATCCCGGCCACCCCGCCGAGCAGGGCGCCGGCCAGGCTCGCAATCGCAACGACGACCAGGGCGATGATGCCGCCGTTGGTCAGGGCGCCTCCATCAACGGGGATCCTTGGGAAGCTGTTGAGATCGCTCAGCACGTCGAACCTGCTGCCGGCCACGGCAGCAACACCAGCCACCCCAAGGGCGATCACCGCCGCCCACAGCCAGACGGCAAGACCCTGTTGGAGGCCGTTGAAGCGCGACATCCTGCCGGCGACATAGCCACCGCAGAAGTAGGCCACAAAGAGGATGACGAGCAGGATGATGCCTCCGATGAGGCCGACCGTCCCGGGATCGTTGGCGGCACCGGCCACCGCAGTCTCCGGGTCGGCCCCGGTGCTGACGCCGACGGCCGTGCCCGCCGCGACGACCATGGCGGTCAGGAGCACGGCGACGCCGGTGGCGGTGAGCCATCCAAAGAACGCGGAGCCGACCTTGATGCCGCCATAGGCCTCCTGCTCCCGCGCCAGAATCTCGCCACGGTCACGCTCCACCGAGTTCGGCGCGTATGCCGCGTACGAGCGGCTTCCGTCGTCGTACTCGTTCCGTCCTGGGCCGGTGTCACCTCGATCCGAGTCGGCGGTGGAATCCCTCTGTTGATTCATGACATCTCCTTGCCAGAATGGTGGTGTCGTCTCCGTGCACTTACCCCAGAACCAGAGTGTCGAATCATGCGTCGGTGCGACGTTTGGCCGGGCCCTTATTGGGGAATAGGACAAGGGTGGATTCCCGGCCCTTGGAGGCGAAGACGATGCCAGGCGAAAGACCGCTACCCCGCCCCCTTCTTGATGTGTACGAATGGCAGGACAGGGGGGCCTGCAGGGGCGAGGCCGCCATTCTGTTCTTCGAGCCCGAGCTCGGTCATCGCGCCCGCGGCAAGGAGCGGGAAGCCCTGGCCAAGAGCATCTGTCGGCGATGCCCGGTGATGGCTCAGTGCCGCGCCCACGGTCTTTTGGTTGAGGACCACGGGATCTGGGGCGGCTTGACGGCTCGTGAGCGAGTGGCCATGCGCGGCAACGGCCAACGGGACATTGCCTGACCCTCGGTGAGCCTGGCGTGGGGAAGCGCCGGCTGGGTTGGCTAACGGTTCCTCTGAGGTTTGGAGGCGGAGCGGGCCGCTTGTTCGTCGTACGCGTCCAACGTGGCGTCGGCGTGCTTGCCCCGATCGATGGTGGCCACGAGTTCGTCGGCGAGATCGCGCAACTTGCGATTGCGTCGCATACTGACCGTGCGAAGCAGGTCGAAGGCTTCCTGCTGGGTGATGTGGTGTCGCTCCATCAAGATGCCCTGGGCCCGGCCTATGACCGCGCGAGACTCCAGACCAACGCGCAACTGGTCGGCAAGGTCCCCCGCGGTTCGCTCGGCGGCCTCGATTCGCGCCTGCGCGGTCAAGGACATTGCGGCGTGACCGGTGGCCGTGAGCACCGTGTCGATGGCGGCATCGGTGAAGGCGCCGGGATGCGATGCATAGAGCGTGAGCGAACCGTTTGTGTGTCGCTCGCTCCACTGGGGTAGAAGGAGCAGTGCGGGGGCGAACACAGCCAGACCCACCGAAAGGACGGAGCCCACTCCCAGCCGGTCGGCGGTGGATGCCAGCGCCGGTCCGCCGCGAGTGCTCTTGAGATCCGACATGGTGGCGGTGGACCAACCACCCTTGGCCGCGACGTCACATGCGGGACCGCAGCGCTGGCTGAACTGGATGGCGTCAAGCTGTGCCGCCACCGCGTCGCTGGACCACAACGAGCGCGGCCGGCTACCCCGTGTCACCATGGTCAGGGAGGCTCTGGCAAAGGTGGGGCACACCTGCAGCGCCACACGAGCCAGCTCCACGAGAGCCGACCACACGGGATCGTCAAGGGTCGCCGCCTCGTGCGCCGACATCTCGGTGCAGGCGACGCCTGGCAGAAGTCGAACGGGTCGATCGGGCAAGCCATCATGTGGTGGCGCAGCCCGCGATCCCTGAAGGTGGGGACGATCTCGCCCGGTGTGGATGGTCATGCCAACCTGCCCCAGGTCACACTGCACGGAACCGCACGGCGATCCAGCTCGGACACGATGCGCTGCTTCGCGTCGTTCAACGCAATGAGGTCCGGATTGATCCTCGCTCGGTGGCCATCACGCTGAAGTGCTGGAGTCGCGCGCATGGCTTCCTCGATCAGTGCGAGATCCCCGACCAGCTCCGGCACAGAGGTGCAGAGAGGATTCTCATCGGGGGCGATCACCCGGGAGGGCACGAGCCGACGGGACAATCGGAAGTGAGTGGAGCCAACTGGAGGTGCTGACATCAATCTGCCTTCCCACGGTTCTCGCAACGAGTGGTCACCGAGGTCTGGGATGGCCGAGATTCAACAAGTTCACTCTAGACCGGTGGGCACGTGCACGGTAGATGCGCTTCAGCTCATTTTGACGGCTTGGCCGCCAGCACTGCCGACCCGAGACGTGGCATCCCGGGACAGGATCGGCGACAATGCGTTCAGGAGGCAGACATGCCAGTCGCAGCTGAAGCCGACACGATTGAGACCGGTGCTCATGTCGTCCATTTGTACGAAGATGACGCTGACCTCATCGCCACCCTCGGCGCGCACGTTGCCGCCGCGATCGGAGCTGGTGACGCCGCGCTCATCATCGCGACACGCGACCATCGCGATGGGCTGGCCGCTCACCTCGAGGCCGGTGGTCTCGACGTCGAGGAAGCCCGGAGGGACCAGACGTATGTGACCTTTGACGCGGCTGACACCCTTGCCCGGTTCTGCATCGATGGAGAGATCGACGCCGACGAGTTCCGCTCCGTGATCGGTGCCGCCATCCGCAGCGTCAGCCAGCACACCGGACGAGCAGTTCGCTGCCATGGCGAGATGGTGGCCCTCCTCTGGGACGCGGGGACAGTCACTGCCGCGCTCGAACTCGAAAACCTCTGGAACGTCCTCGGCAGCGAGTTGGGCTTCTCTCTTCTGTGCAGCTATCGCACACAGTCGGTGGCCGGTCCCGAGCACGCACAGGCCCGACAGGCCATCCGCCACCTGCACTCCGACGTGCTCCACTCCGACACCGATGTTCTTCGTTCTCCCCGTTCCGGACAACCCCGCAGCATCGAGAAGCCATCGACTCGAGCTGCACTGACCACGCCGTGGTGGTTGCACCTGACGCTCGAGGTCCATCTGGCCACCGGCATGGTCGCCGCACAGTTCGGGACAGACACGGCCAAGGCCCTGGACCACCTCCGGCGTCATGCGATTGACAACGGGGAAATCCTGGAGGTCGTCGCTCGCGCCGTCGTCACACGAGAGCTACGGCTCCACTCTCCACCATCGCAGGGAGAGCCCTGAGAGCGAAAGGGTGCGCCGCGCCGGATGGGGCAGCCGGGGGGGGGAGGGTCACGTGATCGGCTGATCGGTGGCAATCGCTTCGAGCAGTTCGGCGGCGACGTCGGTGAGGCGGCGTTGCGAAGCACGAGCCCGTGTGCGCAGGATCTGGAAGGCCTCGTCGGCACTCGTTCCTTCAAGCTGAGCGATCGCCCCCTTGGCCTGCTCGATGATGACTCTGCTGTTCAAGGCACCCTGTAGCTGGTCGCTCAGGGCTTCGGCGCGGGTGAGGCCGCGGTGTTGCAGGATGGCGATGGTCGAGATGGCGGCAAGGGCCTGCAGCACTCGTTGATCGGCCGCCGTGTAGTCGCTCTCTGCGGGACCGCACAGGTTCATCACGCCGATGACGGTGTCACGCAGCTTCATGGGGAAGGCATGCACGGAGTGGATACCGGCCTCGACTGCTGCCGGGGCGAACGTGGGCCATCGTTGTGCAGCCGCGGAGAGATCGGCATCCACGATGGGTTTGCCCGTGGCGTAGCAGTCGACCGAAGGACCGTCCGCGCCCCGGAGCTGGAAGAGGTCGAGTACTGCCGCCGTCTCGTGGGATGACGCGAGATAGTGCAGTTGGCCCAGATGGTCGTCGAGCATGAGGACGACCGCGTCGGCGCCGCTGATCGACGCGGCATGGGCCGTCAAGTCGTGGAGGAAGTCGATCGCATCGAAGTCGTCGACGAGGTTGTCCGCGAGGTCGACGAACACTTCGGCGAGCTCATCGGTGGAGATCATGAAGGGCGTCCCTCGTTCCTCGCGTTCGACGCTGCCTGACGCATCTTCTCAGTCTGCACAACGGCAAGCCATTGTGTGTGCCAGTCCACAGCACTCGCGCGTCGCGCCAACACTGCCATTCTGTGAATCCTTGGGGCCAGGGGTTGTGGTCCGGTCCTGTCGGTGGTTGTGTGGGAACACAGAGAAAACCTGTGGTCCAGCAGTGGTGCCATCCGTCCTCAGTCGCGACTGAGAGAGGATCACCATGGCCGGCACGACCACTCGCCCGTCGCCTCCCGCCCCTGAAGATTCCCGCACAGGGGGCTGCAGTTGGCGCCACAACCCCGAGCATGATCGCGCGGAGTTCCTGCTCGCCACAGCGCAAACGTGCGGTGACGAGGCCACCCGGCAGCGACTTCGCGACGATGCCGTGGTGTTGACGCTGGATCTTGCAGACGGGGTGGCTCGTCGCTACCGCGGTCGGGGAGTGGAGGGCGACGACCTCATCCAGGTCGGGCGGCTGGCGCTTGTCAAGGCCGCCCAGGGCTACCGGCACGACCGGGGAAGCGGGTTCCCGGCATACGCGATTCCCACCATCTCGGGAGAGATCAAGCGCTACTTCCGCGACCACGGCTGGGTCGTCCGTCCGCCGAGGCGGATCCAGGAGCTGCGCGCCGAGATCGCACGGGAAGAGGGCCACCTCCGACAGATCCTCTTGCGCGAGCCGACCGACCACGAGCTAGCGGATGCACTCGACGTCGAGCTGGCGGATGTCCGTGAGGCGAGGCGGTGTTCGTTGAGCTACAACGCCCTCTCTCTGGACGTGCCGGGCGCAAGCGAGGCGGCGGGGGCCTACCTCCTCACGGTGGCGCACGTCGATGAGTTGGTAGCGGATCGCGACGCCCTAGGTCGGGCGGTCGCCGGGCTCACCCCGCGAGAACAGCTGATCGTCAGGCTGCGGTTCGTCGACGGGCTGACCCAGCTCGAGATCGGCGAGTCCATCGGACTCAGTCAGATGCAGGTTTCTCGGCTGCTCAACGTCATCCTCGCTCGCCTTCGCGACGCGCTGGAGGATTTGCCCATGACCGCTTAGATGTCGGACCTCGATCCGTCGGTGGTCCGACGACGAACGCCTGCAATCCCGCTCTCGACGTGGGGTCCACAAGTCGCCGCTGCCGCTGTGCGAAGCCGCCATCGCGCACCAAGCGGTCAATGGTGTCACGCACGCGCGCGAGGTCGCCGTTGGCTTCGAGGGCATCGCTGATCGCAGCAAGCAGGGATCCGACCACCCTCTCGGCGGGAGCAAGCTGCCCGCTCGCAGGGTCGACAAGTTGCTCGGTGAGGCCGTGTCGGGCGGCGCGCCATGCCGCTGCTCGCAGTGCCAGGGTGGACACGTCCACGGGCGCCGTGGCGCGCGCGATCGCGGTCTCCACGAGTGCTCGACAGAGCGCAGCCACGGCGACCGCAATGCCCGGCTCCGGGCACACGTCAGTCACGCGGATCTCCACTGTGGGAAAGGTCGCCGACAGTCTGGCGTCGTAGTAGAGCATCCCCTTGTCGAAGGCCCCACCGGCGTCGATGACCTGCTGGGACGCCCGGCGATACGTGTCAACATCTCCCCAGGCCTGAGTGGGTCCGGCTGTCGGCAGCTGGGACAACACGACTGATCGAAAGCTTGCGTAGCCCGTGTCGCGGCCCTGCCAGTAGGGCGAGTTCGCCGCCAGCGCGGTGAGGACTGGAAGCCACGCACGGATGCGGTCAAGCACGACCACACCTTCCTCCGGAGAGTCGATCGCCACGTGCACGTGTGTGCCGCAGGTGAGTTGGTGGTCGGCGAGCTGTCCGAACTCGTGACCGATCCGGGCGAAGCGTTCCGAGACGGTCGGGGTCGGTGCATGGACACCCGGCCACGTTCCGGACGCGATGACGACCGCGCCCAGCGATCCGGCCAGATCAGCGACCCGGCGTCGGAGTAGCGCGAGATCAGCTTCGAGCTCGTCCATCGTCGAGCAGACTCGCGATGCGATCTCCACCTGCTCCTGCTTGAACTCGGTGGCAAGCGCAGGGTCGTCGGCTCGGGCCACCAGCATGGGCCCGCGCGCGACAGGTTCCCCCGTGAGCGCATCGGCCAGGATGAACTCCTCCTCGACGCCGAAGGTGCGGCCGGTCACCGCAGGCTTGACCGACCGGTCGACCAGGCCCGCCCCACTTCGTCGGCGAACCGTCCGCCGAGCAGCTGGCTGGCCTGGATTCCGAACACGAGGTCAGGGGCCAGCTCGGGCTCCTGCGCCAGCAGCGGCGCGATGACCTCGCGTCGCAGGATCTGTTCGTGAACGGCGTCCGCCTCGACGTGCTCTGCGTAGTAGTGCTCCGTGGCCGGACCGCAACGCAGGCGCTGCGCAGCCCGGACAAGTCGAGCCGAGCCCGGAGACGACGTCAGCTCGATGACGGCGAACTGTCCCACCGACGCTGCTCGCAGCTCCCGGCGCAGCCCGCACAGGGACATGAAGTTCACCTCGGCGAGGACGGATCCAGAGATCAGGTCGACGAGTTCGCCGTAGCCCGACGCCAGTCCGAGTTCCTGCATCATCTCGGCATAGAGCTCCGAGTGCATGTCGCTCGCGCGGCCAGCGCCGTACTCGTCGTGTTCGACGGCGACCAGGCCGGCCTTGGCGCGCCCGTCCATGCGGGACACCACCAGCACTTGGGGGTCAGCCTCTTTGAGGTGGTAGGCCGACCGGTGTGTCACGTACTCCGCGAACTGCTCACGCGTGCCTTCCCTCGCGAGGTGGTGCGAGATGCCGCGCTCGCCAACAGGCTCGGACAACAGCCCAGCGATCTCGGCCTCGACGTCGTCACCTCCGGCGACATCCAGGCGAAGCTGCTCGAGGAAGATCGCCTCGAGCTCGAGTCGGAAGCCGACAAGGTCGAGGTCCCACTCCATCGAGTCGGGCACCCCGTCGAAGCCCCGATAGTGCAGCTCGTAGCAGACGTACAACGCCAGCTGGAGGTCGTCGCCATACGGGTCGCTGCTGGGAGGTGACGAGAGCGGCATACGTGTGCGTCCGGCGCAGTGGTCGATCACGGCCTGGGAGATCGGTCCTCGCCCCGAAGGCAGGTGCGGAGCGAGGCGCCGGGTGTTCGTGGCGGTCACGAGCCCTCCACCCGACCGGCGCGCACCTTGATCCGGTGGCTCGTGTCGCAGAACGGTGCCGTCCGGCTCCGTCGACAGGTGCACAGGGCCACGACGCGGCGCTCGGACCGGACCGTTGTGCCGTCCGCCATGACGACCTCGACCGGGCCCTCCACGAGGACCGGTCCCTCGTCGGTGACCACGACTCGGGTTGCCGACTCGTCAGCGAGTCGCGTCATGTCGAGGTTTCGACTCGGGAACGGTTGCGCGTCGTGAGCCAAGCCCTGACACTCTTGGTTCCCCTGATGACCACCAGCTCCTCGTCGTCCTGGCCCTCGACAATGAGGCCGCGGTTGCGCAGCATCTCGGATCGAGCACGCATCACCGGGCCGAAGGGTTCACGTTCACGCCGCACGATATCGACAACAAGGCCGCTTGCCGTCAGGCGCTCCACAGAACGTCCCTCGTCGGACACCGTGGAGTGCACCAACAACAGGCTGCCCCCGGGGCGGAGCCAGGCAAAGGTCTCGTCGCAGATCCGGTCCAGCAGCTGCCGCCCGCCGGGGCCGGCGTCCCAGCACCGTGACTCCGCATGGCCGGACAGACGCCGGGTGCGGGACGGGATGTACGGCGGGTTGCTCACGACCACGTCGAACTCTTCGTCGGGCCTCAAAGCGCTGTACAGATCGCCGCGCAGCACTCTGACCGGTATGCGGTGGCGTCGGCCGTTGATCCACGCGTTCGTGGTCGCGCGGTTTGAGATGTCAGTGGCGGTGACGTCGCGTGCGCCGTCCAGGCCGGCGGCGACGGCCAGGGCGCCGGTGCCCGTGCAGAGGTCCAGCACCGTTGCCCCGCGTGCGAGCTTGAGATGGCGCAATGTGTCGGCGAGAAGCCACGTGTCCGCCCGGGCCTGGTAGCACCCCGGCAGTCGAAGCAGTGAGGGCCGCGGGATGGATCGGGGCAGGGCCTGCCCCGCCGATGACCACGTCAAGGTCGAACCGGTTGATCGGGGGCCCATGATTCCTCCAGTAGCGCAAGGTCGTGATCGCAAGGACGCGTTGGGGTTTGGTACCCCGTGTGGGCTTGGTTCATGCGGCATGCGAACGCGAGATGTGGATGCCGAGGTGCCGGATCGCCACGAATACCGACGCCCAGACCCGTCGGGGTGTGGCCATTCGTTCACCAGGAGGTGGGTGGGCAGGGGTCTCGTCACATGGGATCGATGTCCCACCAACACACCGTGAGATCCCCCCTCCAGCGACGTTTGCGCAGGTCAGGACGGGGTACCAACAAGTGTCGGCGGTTCTACAAACCGCCGGTCCAGCACTCGGCAGAGAACAGGAATGGACATGAGCGACACACATGGCATGACCGGTACGACAGACACGACCGGTACGACAGACACGACCGGTACGACAGACACGACCGGGACCACAGGCGCGACGATTGACAGCACCCGCGAGCTCGGTGCCTTGGAGGTTCCCCCCGCCGGGACCACCCACGCGGCCGCCACCAGCACCAACGCCCCGTCGAACTCCGGTGACACGAAGGACGTTGCCAAGGAGGAAGCCCTCGCGACCGGGGCGCACGCAAAGGATGGTGCGATGCATGTTGCGGAGGTCGGCATGGACGAGGTCAAGAACGTGGCCCATGAAACGAGCCAGCAGGCCAAGCATCTGTGGCAGCAGACTCGCACTGAACTCTTGGACCAGAGCGCCCAGCAGCAGACCAGGGTCGCCGAGGGATTGCGTGCCCTCAGCCAAGAGCTGTCCAGCATGGCCAGTGGTTCCGAACAGCAAGGCGTCGCCACGGACTTGGCCAAGCAGGCATCTGAGCGGGCGGGCGATGTGGCCGGCTGGTTGGATCAGCGCGATCCCGGCTCCATCGTCACGGAAATGAAGCAATTCGCACGCCAGCGCCCGGGAGCATTCCTCGCAACGGCTGCCGTCATCGGGCTGGTCGGAGGTCGACTGAGCCGCGGTCTCGCGGCCGATTCTCAGGACCAGGCCAGCACGAGTGCGGCGCCGGACGCGAGTGGCGGGTGGGTCGCGCCCGTGGATGCCAGCACGGAGAGCCACACGATGTACGGCTCTCCCAGCGGCGCCGCGCCTGTCGCTGGCGACCCGTTGACCGACACCCCACGAGAGTTCACGAGATGAACCCCCAAGAGCCTGATGTCGATGACCCACAGGCTCGGTCACTGAGCAATGTCGGAGACCTGTTCGCCGACATCACCCGAGACCTGTCGACCCTGATCCGACAGGAGACGGAGCTTGCCAAGGCAGAGATCCGCCAGTCGGCCATGAAGGCAGGCAAGGGAGCCGGAATGCTCGGCGGGGCCGCCCTTGCCGGCCACTTCATGCTGATGTTTCTGTCGATTTCACTGTGGTGGGGTCTGGGCAACGAGATCGGCCGAGGTTGGTCGGCACTCGTGGTGGCGGCCGTGTGGGCCGTCATCGCAGCAGTGCTTGCCCGCATCGGGCGGAGCGAGATCAAGCAGGCCAAGGGAATTCCACAAACGACACAGACAGCGCGGGAGATCCCCGACGCGCTCAAAGGGAACGAGGACAAGCGATGACGAACAACCCAGATGAGATCCGTCGAGAGATCGACCAGACCCGCGGCCAGTTGAGCAGTGATGTGAACGCGCTGTCCGAGACAGTGAGCCCGTCCAATGTCGCTCGCAGACAGGCCAACAAGGTGAGCAGTGCCGCGACGTCGGCCAAGGACCGTGTGATGGGCACAGCCGAAGACCTGCGCAGCAGCGGTTCGGACGCGGCGTCCGGTGTGGGTCACGCGCCCGGTGCCGCCGCCGACAAGGCGCGTGACAAAGCCCGTGGCAACCCCTTGGCGGCCGGGATGGTGGCTTTGGGTGTGGGTTGGCTCGTCGGCTCCATGCTCCCGGCGTCAGAGAAGGAGAAGCAGGCGTCCGCTGCACTCAAGGACAAGGCCCAGCCGCTCAGGGACGAGGCAAAGAGCCTCGCGCAGGACACCGTCCACGAGTTGCAAGAGCCTGCCGAGAAGGCTGGCCAGAGTGTCAAGGAGGCGGCGATGGACGCCAAGGACAATGTCGCCCAGGAGGGTCGGTCCACGGCTGACGACGTCAGGCATCAGGCACAGGATTCGGCAGACACCGTTCGATCGTCCTGATCAACACGTGGCGAGGCCCCAGCGCAAGGAGATTGGGGCCTCACCGGTTCCTCAAGGTTGGTGAAGACCCGCTGCGGTCTCAGGTATCTGGCACGCCCCTGAGCTCTCCTCACTCTCGAGAACCCATTGGTTTCGAGGTAGGAGGTCGACATGCCCGGTTGGTACGTCCACATGGAGGCTGCGCACGACACGGCGGCCCGGCTCCGGACGGGTGCGGTGCCCGGCGGCTTCCCGATCTCGGTCGGTGACGCCCAGGGGATCGGCGAGCACTGCCACACCTGGCGCAACTACCTCGAGCTCGGTTCGCTCGGGCCGGACCTGTTCTATCTGCTTCCCGACTTCAAGAACACGACCGGCCAGGTCATCCGGCAGGTCGTGCAGTGGGCTCTGGACGTGTGGGAGGTCCTCGACGCAGAGTTCGTGGCCAAGTGGGAGAAGTGGATCGATCCCATCTCGACCAACCAATCGCAGCTCGCGTCGCAGTTGACCGGCGGCCTCTCGACCCAGCTCGCACAGGTTCTCGACGAGCTCACGTCCGCCATCATGTCGGCCTTCAAGGGACTGCTCGCCGAGATGGGCGACTGGTTCGGAGTGCTCACGTCCGGTGTGCCACAGGCGTTTGGTGACGACGCCTTCTACTGGTCCGACATGTTCCACTACCGAAGGACCTACCAGTTCCCGTTCGTCCTGTTCAAGCAGGCCAAGGACGCCCTGGCCAATGCCGGGACCGACGAGGAGCGGCAGGACGCCGAGGCCCGCATCGCCTTTGCCGTCGGCTGGATGTCGCACTGCGCGACCGACGTCACCGGGCACGGCTTCACCAACGCCAAGTCCGGCGGCCCCTACCGCGACCACTGGCAGCGCCACCACCTCGTCGAGAACCACATGGACTCCGAGAACTACGGCGCCCGCCACCCCGGCCCGCTCTACGGCGAGTACGGCACGTCCGCGCTCCACTTCCGCGTCGCCTTCCGGCAGCGCCACGACGCGCCCTACAACGGTCGCGATGACGCACCGGCATACGACTACTGGAGCGGTTTCCCGGCCTACGACAACGGTGACGGGCCCACGGCCACGTCACACCGGCGCACCTTCTTCGATCTCGACAGCGGTCCACTGCCCAGCCACCTCGTCGAGGGGCTTCTCGACGCCATGTCGTCGGTCTATGGCACAGAGGGGCCGCACATCCTCCTTCAGGACCCGCCGTTCTCGGCGACCGATCCGAACACCGGCGCCCCTGACGGGCGGCCGAATGAGGACGCGATGGCGCAGATGTGGGAGATCGTCTATCGCTACCTCAAGATGTCGAGCTCGGATGCGATCAGCCTCCGATTGCCGCCTCCCCCAAGCGTTTTCACCGATCACTCCTTCCCGACCCCTCCCGGCGGAGGTGGCTCCGGCATCGACGACGACCCGAGCCGGGGTGCCGATGTCGATGACGACGACTCGTTCACCCTCCTCGACCTGCTGCTCGCGCTGTTCGCGTGGATCGTCTACATCGGTCAGGTCGTCGTGTGGCTGCTCACGGTGCTGCCCGGCCTCATCATCGACATCACGACGTTCCCGGCTCGCACGGTCATCTACTGGGCCGTCATCGTCCCTCTGTGGAATCTCTACCTCCTCGCCCGCCGCGCGCTCGTCATGTCTGGCTTCGCGATGCCCAAGCCGGCCGAGATCAATTCGAGCCTCACGACGCTCGGCAACGCAGGCACCTACGACATCGCTTCTGCTCTCGACAATCCGTTGGGTATGCCGTCCGCTCCCCGCCCGATCACGGAACCTTCTGGCCGACTCACCTCGAGCGACCCACGTGGGCTCGACCAGGCCTACCCGCGCGGCATCGTGCGGGACCTGCCGAGCGCGATCAGTCGACCGGACATCACGGGAGCGCTCGGACTCACGAGCCCGCTCCGCTACCGCGGTGACGCGTCGACCGACGAGTTCAAGGCCTCCGAGTGGATCGCGCCGTGGCGCTACCCGCTCACCAACCAGGCCGGCGACGGTGTAGCCCAGGAAGGGGCGGAGACCCACGCCGGCCCCTACGTCATCGGCTCGAACTCGACGATCCTCCTGTCCGGTCTGCTCGGCGACGACGGTGCGCGGGCCTCGCTGGAGAAGGCCGCGTCACCGGCTGAGACCGAGGCCGCGCTCGACCAGCACCTGCCCAGTGACCATCACCTCGGCGGCCCGGTTGACTACGGGGTCTACCTCGTGGGTCGCATGGCGGCGACTGCCGGGAGGCCCGGTCAGGTCGAGTTCGACGTCCCCGATTTCAACCTCGACGCCGATCGCGGCTACGCCTGGAAGTGCTGGGACTGGGACCGCGCCAAGCTCACCTGCACTCCCGACATCAACCCGGTCGGGTCCGAGGACTACTCCTATCGGCAGCCGTGCACGTCGCCGCAGGGCTTCCACGCCGACCACGACCTGCCGGCGCTGCCTGGTCAGTGGTACGTCGAGACGCAGGACCTCGCCGTCCACTACCTGCCCGGTGACGGGCCCTCGAAGTGCCTGGAACCACGCAACCATGACCTCGTCACCGACCCGAAGTGGCGAGACCGCATTCCGGAAGGGAGGGGATGACCATGCCGCGCAGGACCCGACGCCACGGCGCCCGCGACAACGAGAACCCGGTCCTCACACCCAAGGAGGACGAGGCCCAGCGGGGGAGCGATCCGCCCGGATCCTTCGGTCACGTCGACCCACCCAGCGGCGACCTCGCACCCGACTGGAGCCCGAGCGGCACCCCCGACGAAGCCGAGGAGTTCATCAGGAAACTCGGCCGAGAGCGCCGACCGCGTCGGGAGGACGTCTACCCCTACCTCTTGATCCGTGCTTCCAGCCCCGGCGACCGGGGTGCCCGGCCCACGTGGCCGCCGGTCCCGTGCTGGGAGTCCCCGGACATCGGCCTCATCGACGCGAGTTGGTCTGGCCCCTATGACACGAGCCAGCTCGTGGCGAGCCCCACCGCGGGTCGGCGCTATCGGGTCTTCGTGCGGATCTGGAACCTCGGCCTCCTCCCGGCAATGGGTGTCCACGTCCGTGCCTGGGCAGTGAACCCCGGGTTCTTCGGCGGGAATCCGAGCAACCCGGCATACCAACCGGTTCTGATCGGGGGTGCGATGGTGCACCTTGAGGACCGCACGCGCCCCGGCGCAATGGCCGTCGTCGAGCTCGAGCACACCTGGGACATCCCCCAGACGATGACCGGTCACGAATGCCTCATGGCCACGGCCAGCTGCCCCCTCGACACGTGGAGCGGGGTCCTCGACGCCAACAACGACCGGCACGTTGGTCAGCGCAACCTGACGATCCTCGCCGGTGCCCAGAGCGCCAAGGAGATGCTCTTCACCCTCGGCGCGGCTGTCACCAAGGCCGGCACCCTGGAGCTCGTCCACGGCGGCGCGGCCGTTGTCCCGCTGCTGCGAGGTGTGCTCGGCACGGCCAAGTCCGAGTTCGGCGAGGTGACCCGACTCCGAGCACCGAGCGCCAAGGCCTTCCGGCTCGGGGTCGACATCGGCACCGGTCGACACCTGCTCACGATGTTCCGGGTCGAGGGCGGTTGGCTCATCGCCGACTCCGCACGGGCCTGGGCCGTCATCGAGAAGCGTGGCCTCGTCCGCGGAGGTGGCCATGAACATGGTCGTGAAGGGGCCGGCGAAGGGACGCCAGGGAGAGTCGCTGCGCATCCCTTCGCGACACCGAATCGCAGTCGTCGCCTCATCGAGAAGCTTGGTCCGAAGTTCTATGAGGAGATTGGTGTCGTGGTCGATGGTGAGCCCAGTGACGCCCTGCTCGAAGGGCTGATACGTCTGTGGGACCTCCAGGGCCTCGACGCCGTCGACCTGGCCCGGGCCATTGCCGGTGACAAACCGGCTGCCCACCTGCTCCGCTTCTCGCACGTCGATCCGGAGCTCGAGGAGGTCGGCGGCTACTCCCTCACCCTTCTTGGTTGATCTCTCTTGGACACCGTGTCGAGAATGCATGGACGGCTTCGTCTCTGAGGTGTACTGACGGCACCACGAATGGAGACTTCTCAGATGGCACGCATCAGGCACTTCGACCATGTCGGCATCACCGTCGCTGACCTCGACACCACCCTGTCGTTCTTCGTGAGCCTCGGACTGGAGCTCGAGGGGCGCACATTCATGGAGGGAGAGTTCGTGGACACCGTCATCGGCATCCCGAACTCCCGCTCCGAGATCGCCACCCTGCTCTTCCCCGGCGGCGGAACGAAGTTGGAGCTCTCGAGCTTCGTCCGACCCGAGCACCAGCCTGGATCACCCAATGCCATGTCCACCGAGATCGGGCTGCGCAACATTGCCTTTGAGGTGGAGGACCTGCAGTCGATGGTTGACCAACTGGTTGCCGACGGCTACTCGCTCGTTGGCGGCATCGGTGAGTACGAGGGCGCCTGGCGGATGGCCTATGTGCGTGGGCCGGAGGGGATCATCGTGGCGTTGGCCGAGAGGCTCGGCTGACGCGAGTCAGAAGCACGCCGATGATCGCGAGCCCACCGCCGACGAAGGTGAGGGCTGGCGGCACCTCGGACAGGAGGGCCCACGCGATCAGAGTCGCGATGAACGGGACGAGGAAGGACGTCAGACTCACCTTGCCTGCGTCCCCGCGTGCCAGGACGAAGGCCCACGTCGTGAAGGCGATGGCGGTCGGGAAGATCCCCAGGTAGGCGATCCACAGGAGGGTACTGGCGTCGGCCACCTGGACCACCTCGACGAGGTCGCCGGTCCACGGAAGGCAGACCACCGTCCCGATGACGCACGCGATCCACGTGACTTCGGGGCCCGGCATACGGCCGAGTAGTGGTTTTTGGGCAAGCACCCCGATCGCATAGGTGACCGCTGCGAGCACCGTGAGCCACACACCCACGGTGTCGCCCGAGCCGTCGCCCGAGAAGCCGCGCGCGATGATCACGACACCCGCGAAGCCGACGACCATGCCAGCCAGGAGCCACCTGGTCATGCGCTCGCCGAGGAACACCGTTGCCAGGAGCGCCACGATCAACGGGCCGATCTGGACGACGAGCGCCGCGGTGCCAGCGTCGATGCGGCGCTCTGCCTCGTTGAGGGCGAGGTTGTAGATCCCGAACCAGCCGACTCCGCAGATGATGAGGAGCCACCAGTCACGGCGCTTGGGCCAGGTCGGTCGACGGCGAAACACCAAGAACGACAAGGCAATTGACGCGATGAGCAAGCGTCCGAGGGACAGCGCTCCCGCAGGCACGTCCTTGCCGAGGTGGCGGATGGCCACGAACGCCGAGGCCCAGAGGACCAGGGTGACGGCCAGCGCGAGCAGGACCCGCCACTGCAGGCCGCCGGAGCCAAGACCTGAACCAATGTGGTCGCCCGGGGTGGCAACAAGTGGGGAGGTGGTGCCGTCCGAGAGGGTTGTCACTCGCTCAACGGTAGGCGTGACAGGTGACAGGCCTCGAGCGGATTTTCGGCCAGATCAGGTCGAGTTGCCGCCATGTGACGACAGCGGAAGGGCTCTTCAGATCAACACGGTGCCGTCGGCGACGATCAGCCCGGCGCCACTGATCCTGACGTCGGCGCCGTCGACGGTGATCAGGATGCGGCTGGGCCGCCCCAACGAGTGGCCCTGCTCGACGATCGCCGCGGCACCGGCCGCGACACGGCCTTCGGCCACGAGCTTGGCGACGAGAGGGCCGGCTGCGGTCCCGGTCGCGGGGTCCTCCACGATCCCCATGGTGGGGTTGAAGAAGCGGGCGTATGCCGCCGCGTCGCCTTCGACCGGATCGAGGCTGTAGAGGTAGCAGCCCTCTCCTGCAACGGTCCTGAGCACCGCTGCCAGCCGGCGCGTGTCCGGTCGAGCGCGGTCAACAGCAGTTCGGTCGACGAGGGGGACCATCAAGTGACCCGCCCCGGTGGAGACCACCTGCACCGAATCGTCGGTGAGGTCGGCCGTGGAGAGCCCCAATGCGTCAGCGAGCAGATCGCGGTCGGTGAGGAGCGCTCCGAAGGATGGAGTCGACTGCTCGATCGTCACCATCTCCGGCCCGCCCGAAGGCCTCGTGACCGCAGTGTGCAAGAGGTCTGTCCCGATCTGCACCACGAACTCGGTCCGCTCCGCCGGCAGCCGACGGGCGACCAGCCAGAGGCAGGCTGCGAGCGCGTTGTGTCCGGCGCCCCCGACCTCAGCGCCGATCGGGGTGAACGAGCGCAGCTGCCAATCGGCCCGGTCATCATCCGCGGCCACGACAAACACTGTCTCGGACTGGTTGAACTCCCGTGCAAGTCCCTGCATCTGGTCGAGGGTGAGCTCGTCGGCATCGGGTACGACTGCTGCCGGGTTGCCGGTGAGCGGTCGCGATGCAAAGACGTCCACGATCGAGAAGGGGACGGTGTGCAGTTCAGACATGACGCCTTCCGGATCGTTGCGCAGGGCTGCGCGAGCGGGCCGGCCGAGTGCAGGCACGTGTCGGCGCCTGCGTCGGCCATCATCGTCGTGACCCAGCGTCGCACGCAGCGCGGCGGGGTGGCTGGCCTTACGCTCGATCGGTGAGCCCTTCCTTCTCAGAGCACCTTGGCCTGCTGGACCTGCACGGACGAGCAGGGGTCGCCACCCTGGAGGCGCTGAGCCCGGATGCCACAGTGCCGCCGGGCGAGGCGACGGCACTCCAGGCGGCCGAGGACCACTGGGCGACCCTGGAGATCTGGTCCTGGTCGCTCACCCACCCGGGCGAGCACTGGAGTGATCGGGAGGATCCTGCGACACCGGCTGGCTACCCCGCCCTGGTTGCCGCCATCGCCGCCGAGATCGGACGACTGGGCACTGCCCTCGGTCAGGCAGGGCCCGACGTGTCGCTCGACTACTTCGGTCGGCCCGGAACCACCGCCGACGTTGCGAGGTTGCTCGCGTTCGAAGCGGTGACGATGGCGCACACCACCGGACTTGCCGCAGGTCGCCCGGCGCTCGGGCTGGACCCCGCGGTTGCGAGTGACGGTGTGGGACAGGCTCTTGGGCACTGGGTATCGGCTCAGCCGGACATTGTGTGGCGATCCAGGCCGGTGGCGATCCGAACAACGGACACAAGCGGTGTCTGGTACCTGTCGCTGGCTGACGTGGATGATGACCTGGCCGGCGACTTCCGGCTCGCGTCTGCCGAGAGCCCGGCTGCCGTCGTGGAGGGCTCGGCGCAGGACGTCCTGTGGTGGTTGCACGGCCACCTGGTGCCGGAGGTCTCGGTCACCGGCGACGAAGCGGATGTCCGGGCCGTGAAGTCGGTCTTCCTGCAGCCTGTGGAGAAGGCTCGTCGACCCAAGCGCCGCTGGTTCGGCTAGCGCGGATCAGGGTTCGGCATCAGGCAGCGGGCGCTCCGAACCACCGCTCCAGCGACTCGCGGAGTCCGGTACCGCCGTCCCCGACCCACACGATGTGCCCGTCCGGTCGCAGCAGCAGCGCGGGCACTTCGAGGTCGTCACTGCGCTCTGCGACGAGGTCGACCCGATCAGCCCAACCCTCGGCTGACAACACGCCCGTCTGGTCCACCAGCACGCCACGAGCGTTGTGCAGCAACGGATACAGGCGCCCACCGCTGGCAAAGGTGACGTCCCGCTGACGCCGACCCAACAGGTCAGAGCCGGGGCCCACGGCATACCGGATTCCGAGGGAGGTGACCTTGCCGAGGAGGTGAGCGTGTACGCCGGGGAACTCCATGGCCTCAGCGAGGAGCGTCCTGACGGCCTGCGGTCCGGGCTCGGGGGACTGGAGCTCGGCCTGGGCCCGGGTCACGGTGAGGACCTCCGCCGCCACCGGATGCCGCTCGGACTCATAGGTGTCGAGCAGCCCCTCGGGGGCCGTGCCGCGGACCGTCGCGGCGAGCTTCCACCCGAGGTTGAACGCGTCCTGCATCCCGAGGTTGAGTCCCTGTCCACCCTGCGGCGGGTGGACGTGCGCGGCGTCGCCGGCGATGAGCACCCGCCCGACTCGGTAGCGCTCCGCGAGTCGCGTGGCGTCACCGAAGCGCGACAGCCACCTCGGTGAGTGGACCCCAAAATCCGTTCCGGCGTATGCCGTGAGCTGCGTTCGCAGGTCGTCGAGCGTGGGCTGTGGCGCACCTTCGTCGACCACCTCCGCAGCGGGGACGACGATGCGATAGACGCCATCCCCGACTGGCCCTGCCCCGAAGCCACGATGGGTCTCGTGGACCCGTGTGATGACTGTCATGACCTCGTCGAGAGGGGTGGTCAGCTCGGCCTCACCGAGCAGCCACTGCCGACGCGCCGATTCCCCCGGGAAGGCGATGTTGAGCAACCTGCGCACCGCGCTCCGACCGCCATCGCAGCCGACGACCCATGCGGCCCGCATCGTCGTGCCGTCGGAGAGCTCGACGTCGACACCGTCGTCGTCCTGGCTCACGCCGACGGCCTCCACGCCGCGGCGGATCTCGACGCCGAGCTCGTCGGCGCGCGCGCGAAGCGCCCCCTCGACGAGGGGCTGCGGGATCCCCAACGTGTAGGGGTGAGTCGTGGCGAGCTCCACCGGCTCGCTCGTCCTGATGCCCGCGAAGAAGCCGTCGGTCGGATACTTCGTCCCCTGTGGGAGAAGGCGATCCAACAGTCCGCGCATCTCCATGATCTCGATGCCGCGGGCGTGCAGGCCCATCGATCGCACCATCGGATTCGGCTCGAGGTCCTTGTCGAGGACGACGACGTCGACCCCCTGCAGCTTCAGCTCGTTCGCCAGCATCACACCAGTTGGCCCGGCCCCCACCACGATGACATCGCTCATGTGTCTCCCCGTTTCACGAAGTGGCTGTGTACCAACGAAGTTCGTGGGCACGGCGACCATGGTGCGCCACACAGGGGGCCTTGCGGCAAGCCCCCTGGTGCGCTATATCTTGGGAGTGGCAGGGAGAGTCATCTCCCTGCTTTCGTCATGTCCGGGCCGTGTCGCCAGTCCGAAGTCGGCGTTGGACCAAGGCCGGCTCTGGATCAAAAGTCGATGCAGCCGCCATCGCACCCGTCGAGGATGTCGCCGTCGGGGATGACGTCTCCGATGCCACCGGCAAAGGACGACAGCGCGGACCCCAGCCCTTCGAAGCCTTCGAGCAGTGCCTCGAATGCGTCGTCGGGGACGAGATCACCGAGAGCACCGAGGTCGGCTCCATCCAACGCTCCGCCAAGGTCGACGAGCCCGGAGACGAGGTGGAACACGCCGGGGTCGAGTGCAGCATCGACTGCCACGGCGAGTGCCGTCTCAGCGCCCTCTGCCAGGCGAGCCGCGCGCAGTGCTTCCCCGAGAACGGAGGCGACGTGCGGAGCGACACCGAACGCGACGGCATACGGGAGCATGGAACGCACCTCGCCGGCCAACTCCTCACGGCGCAGCTGGTTGGCCTCCGCCGTGGTGAGGTACTTCTCGTAGCCGAGCGCCTGGATGCGGGCGGCGGACCCGAGTGCGGTGCGGGGCGTTCGCCCCCGCCCAAGACGGATGAGCAGGGCGCCGCCGAGTCCGAGTCCGGCGCCCAACGGCACCCAGCGCCAGTGGTCGTCGGAGATGCCCGACGCGACGCCAGCGACGGCAGCACCGAGCACGAGCAGCACGCCGACCGCGGCCAACCAACCGTTGCGCGACCTCGGGTGCTTCGCGTACCAACCGCGGTGACCACGGCGCGATACACCGCGATCTCTGCCTCGCGCCACCGCTGCGCGACCTCCGCCCGCCGCAGCTCGCCGAGTCGCACCGACTCTGCGCCGTTGAGCAGTGTGTCGAGCAGGATTCGCTCGTGGTGGGCCATCGACTCCTCGCCCACGCCCGTGCGGCTGACCCGCCAGTCGTCGCCGTCCTTCTCGAGGCTGACGACCCCGCGCAGGGCGAGGTCGACCAGAGTGGCCGTGAGGTCGCGCCCGTGGACGACGCCGTCGACCACCGCTCCGGACAGTGCGGGCGTCGACTCGTCGGGAGCGTGGAAGCGGGGAGCGAGCGAACCTGCCCACTCCACTCCTCGCTGCACGCGCGCGCTGCCCGTGCCGGACGACCTGCGCGGCACCTCGCCAGGCGTGACATCGGTGAAGACCTCGTCGCGTCGGCGCCGCCGAAACACGAACAGAGTCACTACGGCTGCGATGAGGGGAATGAGCCCACCGAGGAACTCGATCGGCGTCACGGTGGCAGGCACACGCCCACCCTAGGTCGCAGGCGTGCGGCTCAGCGGTCTGATGCGCCGTGGAGCTCGTCGCCCGACTGCTCCAACAGTTCGCGCGCCGCGGCTCTCCCCGACTCGATCATCGTGTCGAGCTGGTGGAACTCGAGCAGTCCGACACCCATCGAGCTCGGGGAGATGACGTAGGCGCCGGCCTGTCGTGCGGGGGCGGTGTCCGAGCTGCCGATCATCATGGTGCGCAGCAGGGTCTCGCCGAGCATCGGGATGCGCACCGGACGAGGCGACCTCGCCATGGGAGTGCCGTCGGGCCCCACGCTCATGGGTCGGTGGGGCCGCGCGCCCATCGTGACGTTGACGACGACGAGAGGGCCCTCGTTGCGTTCGGTCAGGGCGTCCACGGGCGTGTTGTCGAGGACCCCGCCATCGACGAGGAGCTGATCCGACGTGGCGATCGGCGGGAACAGCCCTGGCAACCGCGACGACGCACGCACGGCGTCACGCAGCGAGCCGTTGCGGAACACGACAAGGCCACGGGTGAGCAGATCGACACTGACACAGCGGAACTGGCGTGGGAGGCGTTCGATCTGCAGGTCTCCGAACGTGCGCTCCATGACCTCGTCGGTGCGCTTGCCTCGAACCAGGGCGACTCGCGGCACCGTGTAGTCGCTGAACGGCTTGCCTCGCACCAGCTCGGTATAGACGAGCTCTTCGACCTCCCGTGCCGTCCGACCGGCCGCGTATGCCGCGGCGATGATCGCGCCAAAACTCGCTCCCGCAATGCGGTCGATGTGGATGCCGTCCTCCTCCAGTTCGAGCAGGACGCCGACATGGGACAGCGCTCGGGCACCCCCTCCGGACAGCACGAGCCCGACAGATCGCCCGGCCAGTCGAGCCCCGAGGCGGGCGAGGCCAGCCGGGAGATCGTGGTCCGTCGTCACCGTGATCTGCCACGGGTCGAAGGTCGACCACTGCGAGAGTTCCTCAGCGGACGGAGCGGCGCCGACCAGGACGACGTCGGGCTGGGGTCCTTCGGTCGGCGAGAGCGTGACCCGTTCGCCGGAGCGGGAGACGAGAACGACGACGTCGGCCTGCCGTCGGCACGACGCAGTCCACTCGGGATCCTCGCCGTCCGCCACGAGGAGGACCCTGTCGTGGTCGCGTTCGATGTGGTCGAGCTGCTCCAGCGGGTCTCCCGAGGCGTTCCTCAGCACGGCGACACGGAGGTGTTTGGTGAGTGAGCTGCGCAGGACGCCGGCGACCTCGTGGGTGGGTGCATTCGCTGTCGCAGACAGCACCGCCACGACACCCGGGCGCATCACGTCGGTGGCGGGGGGCCGGGCCACGGCGAGCTGGTGCGCCAGAGCCGTCACGAGCGCGGTGAGGGCGTCGGGATCGTTCCACACGGTGGCGTCGAGCAGGTCACGGTCGACCTCGAGGACCTGGCAGTCGCGGCGGGCCCGCACGGATGCGGAGCGCCGCCCGTTGGTGAGCAGGGCCAGCTCCCCGATGACCGCCCCCGGTCCCAGCTCGCGCACCGACACGTCACCGACGAGCACCTCGGCCCGGCCCGACGTCAGGACGAAGAGGGTCTGCGCCACCTCACCCTCGCGAACGATCCAGGACCCTGCCGGGACGGTCGATGGTCGGGCCGAGCTCTCGATGCGGGCCTGGGTGTCTGCGGGGAGCTGGGAGAACAAGGACTCCTGAGTGACCGGGACGGGAGCCGAGCCCTCGCCATCGCTGGTCTCGACCCAGACGTCGTCAACGTCTGCAGGTGACGAGGCCGCCCCTGCCAGCACGGCTGCGCCGGAGGGCGCCTCCTCCGCAGCCCGGAGGCGGCCGAGGAAGAGCGAAACCACGGCGCACAGGACGAAGCAGATGATGCTGAACGTCCAGCCGTCGCGCATCAGGCCGACTGCGGTGAGAGGGGTCGGTGTGCCGAGGATGATCACGAGGATCGAGATCCCGAGAACCCCACCGACCTGACGGACGCTGGAGATGATCGCCGACGCCGTCGCCGACCGGCCACCGGGAACGGCTTCGAGGGCAAGGCTGCCGAGCAGCGGCAGGGTGGCTCCGACCCCGATCCCGCTCAACACCTGGCCGGGCAGCCACTGGCTGAGGAAGGCGGGCTCGGTGCCGACGGCTCGGACGTACCAGACGAAGGCTGCGACCCACACGAGTGAGCCGGCGACGATGACGCCCCGATAGCCGCGTCGGGCAGCAACGGGCCCCAGAGCGCCAGCGACGACGGCAGCGACGAGCGCCCCTGGCACCAGCGCCAGCCCGGCGTGGAACACCGAGTAGTTCCAGACGTATTGCAGCCACAGGATGTTGGTGAGCAGATAGGCAAAGAAGCCAGCGCCTGCGAGCAGTGTGACGATGTTGGACACGAGGAAGGGCCGGCTCCTCAGGAGCTCGACGTCGATCAGCGGCGAGGGATGGTGGCGCGAGCTGATGCCGAATCCCACGGAGAGCGCGACGCACCCGAGGCCGATTGCCCAAAGAGTGAGGCTCCCCAGGCCCCACTCATTGGCCTTGATCAGGGCGGTCGTGCCCAGTCCGAGTGCTCCAGCGAGCAGGGCCGCCCCCAGCAGATCCGGCATCGTCCGCCGACCCGGGGCTCGGCTCTCGACGAGCACCCGCCTCGACAGCACGATGGCAATCACCCCGAGCGGGATGTTGATGATGAAGGCCCACCGCCAGCCACCGCTCTCCACGAGGGCACCACCGATGGGCGGCCCGAGCCCGGCAGCGACAGCGGCGGCAGCGCCCCACAGCCCGATGGCGTGAGCCCGGTGCTCACCGGGGAACGCCTCGATGACCAGCGCGAGCGACGCGGGGATGAGCATCGCCGCCCCGAGTGCCTGGAAGAGGCGGGCGATGACGAGCACGTCGATCGAGGTGGCTGCCGCGCACCAGGCCGACGCGAGGGTGAAGAGGGCGATCCCGGCGATGTAGAGACGACGTCGCCCCAACAGGTCCGACAGCCGACCGCACACGATCATGAACGCCGCCAGCACGATGTTGTAGGCGTTGAGCACCCAGGAGATCGTCCCGATGGAGGTCCCGGGGAACGACTCCCGGATGCTGGGGAAGGCGACGTTGACGATCGTGGCGTCGAGGAACGCGAGTAGTGCACCGAGCGACGCGACGAGCAGCACGGTCCGACCCGTGACCCGACCCTTGCGCGGGGCAGCCAGCGCCACCGTCGTTGCCCTCCCTGGCGGCGTGACGGTGGCGCCGCTGCCCGTGCCCGTGCCCATATCCGAGCCGGCGTCGAGTGTCGAGGTCATGCCCTCGATCGTGTGGGCCCGTGTCCGGGAGGTCATCGGTGAACTCACGGAAGTTTGGACGAGGAGGCGAGCACCCGGCATACGCCATCGCCTTTGTGCTGGACTCGAGCGAAAGTTCAGTGAGGACACGGATGCTCGCGCGACCGCGCGCGGCGACAGTGGAGGGGCCGCGGCCACGTGCGCACGCCTGGTCGACCTTCTCAACCGATGCCAGGAGTCGCCATGTCCGATCCGCGCCATCCGAACCGGCCCGACCGACCGCGTTCGCGGGTCGTGCTCGCCCTCGCAGCCACGTTCGGGCTCGTCCTGTCCCTTGCCCAGGGGGTGGCCGGGCCAGCGTCCGCCACCTCTCTCCCGACCCCGACGAGTCTCACGGTGCGTGCCTACACCGACCCGGCCGTCATCGCGGAACACCTCGCCGGGGCCCCGGCCGAAGCCATCCCAGCGGTGCTCGCGGCCACGGACGACACCTTCCTCATCGCCGTGACCCTCAAGGCCAGCACCGCCGACGCGGCCTACAAGCAGGACCAGGTCGTGAACTTCACGGCGACCGGCCCGGGCTCGCTCACTCTCACGCGGGGGACGATTCCTCGCGGCACGACGACCTCGGTGTTCACCGTGGCCTACTCCGCTGTCGCGACCGGGATCCGCATCAGCGCAAGTGTGGGCAAGGGTGCCCAGGCGATCGGCAACACGAGCAACGCCTTCGACATCAACCGGTTCCTTACCTTCGTGCCGGGGACGGCCGCGTCGCTGCGTGATGGCACTGCGGGTGCCGATGGTGCGGGTTGCGCGGTCGTCGATCAGGCCAACCCGCTGTGCGGAATTGTCATCCTGCCCAACGGAGCGTCCGGAGACGTGGCGCTGACGCTGGGTGCTTGCCCGACGGGGGAGGCCTGCGGACGCGGCAGCTTCGTCACCCAGATGATCGCCGACCTCACCGCAGGTGGCGCGAACCTCTATGACCGTCGCAACCCCGCGCGCATGGAGCTGATCTGCGACAAGACGTTGTGCGGCAAGGCCGGCGTCCCCTCCTTCACCGCCCTGTGGTCCGAGACCGCTTTCGGTTCCCTCGAGCCGGTTTCGGCCTGCGCCTCCAAGGGCGTGATCGACGCTGGACTCGACTACTGCACCGACTACCGGTCGAGCCGACGCGACGGCGCCGGCGACCTTCACCTCATTGTGCTGTTCGTCCGCGATGTGCGAGGCGGCATCTGAGCCGCCGGGCTGACACCGACCAACCGCACGACACCGAGTCGTTCGAGAGTGGCGTGCGCGCCGTTGCGAAGCCGCTCCTGCTCGGCGGTCGACCCCGGATCGGTGTGCCCCAGGGCTTCGGCGCGGGCCAGCCCGAGCAGCGCCTTGTCGTAGCCGTCGCCGATCGCCTCCACCAGCTCAAGCCCACGCTGCACCTGCTCGGTCGCGTCGTCCGCGCGTCCCAGGGCAAGCAGGGCGAAGGCATGGACCCGATGCAGCCGCGGAAGGACGTCGGGCACTTTGCCGGCGATCGCCTGCCGCTGCGCTGTCGCGGCCAGGTGCACACCGTCGTCGATGCGACCCGTCGCGACCAGGGCCTCCACCCGGGCGGCGTCGAGCAGGGCTGTCTCGATGGGCAGATGGAGGCCAACGAGCTTCGCGCGCGCCTCCGCGAACAACCCCCAGGCACGGTCCGTGTCACCGAGGGCCGCGTGCGCTCGTGCACCCTCTCGCAGGGCGAGTGCCACGAGCTCCTCATCGTCGACGCCACGGGCGAGCCGCAGCGCGCGACGCAACGGCGGGAGGGCCTCGTCGAAGCGACCCCTCGAGACGAGGACGTCGCCGAGGTTGTAGGTCACGTTGCCCTCGTTGGCCTCATCGCCCAGCCGCTGGAACATCGACGCAGCCCGTTCGAACATCTCCGCAGCCTCGGTCCAGCGGCCGGCGCGGAAGTCGTCGATGGCCAGGTTGTTGACGCACAGCGCCTGCCCGCCGAGGTCGCCGAGCTCCTCGTATGCCGCGAGCGCGAGTCGCCCATAGGGCTTGTCCTCGCCGTGCGCCGAGGCTCCGTAGGCCAGGTGCAGCGCGTTGTAGGCGTGGGCGAGCACCCCCGTGTCAGCGCTCGATTCGGCCCAACGCGCACCCTGGGTCATCCAGCGGAGCGCCTCGTCAGGCCGGCCCTGGAGGTGACGGCAGAACCCATAGCGGGTGGCCAGCTCAGCGCGCACTCCATCGGCTTCGGCCCCCGGAAGGTCGCCGATGACGTGCAGTGCCCGAGTCAATGTCCGCAGCGACTGCGGGTGCTTGCCGAGCCGGAGACTGATCCGAGCCTCGCGATACATCAGCCGCGCCCGCCCGACCGGGTCGTGCGGCAGGAGTCGACGGGCGGCACGGAACGCCGCGATTGCGGCGGTGGACTGGCCGGACATGTCTCGCGTCTCACCCAGACGGATGTATGCCGCCGAGCGGGCTTCCTGCCCCAATTCGGGCAGGTGAGTGGCGGCGTCCAGGGCCCGCCCGAAGTAGTCGGCCGCTTCGCTGTAGGCGTAGGCCGCCGCAGCCTGTTCGCCTGCGACGAGGGAGTGGGTCCATGTCTGTTCGTGCATCCCGGCGGAGTGGAAGTGGCCGCTGAGCGAGGCCGGACTCGCTGCGGGGTCACCGTCCCGCTCGAGCAGCAGGGCCACTTGCGCGTGCATCGATCGGCGCAGCCGGAAGGGGAGCCCGTCGTAGGCGACGTCGCGCATCAGGGAGTGTCGGAACTGGACCGTTCCGTCGCCTTGGGTCTCGACGAACTCCGCCAGAGCGCCATCGAAGAGGGCTTCGACGTCGCCATCGAATCGGCCGTCGATGGAGCCGTCGGCCCCATCCGCATCGGGGACGAGTGCCGCGAGGAGACCCGGTTCGAAGCGCACCCCGAGGACAGCGGCATACCGGAGCAGGGACCGCGAACGAGGGTCGAGGCGGTCGAGCTCGCGAAGGTAGACGCCCTCGATCGAGGACGGCAGGTTGCCGGCGTCGCCGTCGAGTTGAGCGGCCCCGGCCAGCGATGTGAGGAACAGCGGGTTGCCAGCCGCCCGGCCGGCCATGGCTTCGATGGCTCGCACCCCGAGCGCCGCATCGCCTGCAGTTGCTTCGATCAAGTCTGTGGCGGCTTCGTCGGACAGGGGACCCAGGGAGATCGGGACGAGCCCGGGCAGAGTCGGGTCGGGGACGAACGTTGTGCTGGCGTCACGTCGGGTGACGATGACGCACCAGGGCCTGAGGGGGCTGGAGGTGAGCAGGCGCTGCAGGAGTGAGGCGGAGGCCTCGTCGATGAGGTGGACGTCCTCGAAGACGAACAACGTCGGCGTGGGGAGTATGGCGTCGAGCAACTCGAGCGCGATCTCCTCGAGCCGGTGTCGGCGGAACCTCTCGTCGAGGTCGCGGGTCTGCGGGGTCGGGGGCATCTCGATGGCGAGCAGGGGAGCGAGCACCGGCAGCCACGGCACGATGTGGGGAGCGCTGTCCTGCACCCGCAGTGCCAGTCGAGACTGCACACTGGCCGCGTCGTCCTCCGGCCTGATGCCCAAGAGGTCCCGCATCAGTGTGCGGAAGGGGAAGTAGGAGGCGTTGGAGTCGAAGTTGCTGCTCGTGGTGGCCAGCACGACGAGGTCCTCCGGCAGGGGTGCGAGTTCGGCGACGAGACGTGACTTGCCGATCCCGGGTGGCCCTGACACGTCGACGACCGACCCGCTCCGTTGCCTCGCGCGGTCAACGGTCGCGCGCAGCCGCCCCAGTTCCTCGCTGCGGCCCGTGAACGGCGACTCGGCGCGTGCGGCAGATCGTCCCTCGACGAGCCCCAGGACGCGCAGGGTGTGGACCGGGAACGCCTTGCCCTTGACGGCAAACGGCTCCACCCGCTCGGTGCGCACGAAGGTGCGTGACCGCGAGACGACGTCCTCGCTCGCCAGGACCTCGCCCGGCGCGGCCTTCGCCATGATTCGCGCGGCGAGGTTCACGGCATCGCCCTTGACCGAGTAGGTGCGGCGGAATCCTGGGCCGAAGTCCCCCGCAAACACGGACCCGCGGTTGACGCCGACGCGCAGCGAGAGCACGCCGGCGCGGTCGACGATGTCGCGCACGGTGCGCAGCAGTCGTTCACTGTCCTCACCGGTGCTGCGAGGTGCACCAGCCGTGAGCAGGATCTTGCCGCCGTCGTGAGCCACATCCGACTCGAAGAAGACGACACCGTGGGCGAGGCACGCCTGCTGGACCGAGCCCACCATCTGGTCAAGAGCGGTCGTCGCGGCGAGGGCACCGTGTTGGCGCAGCAGTGCGTCGATGCCCGAGAACCCGATGAAGGCCACCGCCACCGGGCGGTGCTCGGACTCGCCGTGTGCGTCCTCGAGGTGTGCGCGGATCATCGGCGGAATCGCCCCTGACACGTCCGCCGGCAGCGGGCCGTCAGCAGCCTCCGCCTGGTTCCGAAGCGGCGGGCTCGAGCGCAGCAGTCGCGCACCTGGTGATGGGGCTCCGAGAATCGTGGCGCCGCAGCAGGATTGGGGCAACATGGCCACCGTTGCAGCGCTGAGGCCGATCTGTCCGGCGTCGGACAGCCGTTCCATCTCGACGAGTTCGCTCGCCGCCGGCCCGGCGATGAGCAGCTCCCGATGACTCGCAGCATCTCCCACGAGGAACATGTCGAACGCCCCCGAGTGAACGCCGATCGACATCCGCAGGTTCACCTGCACGGGCAGAGCGCGACGCCGGACGAGGTCACGCAGGGCGGCGCGCATCCGGTGGGCCGCCCGCGCCGCCCTCGCGGCGTTGTCGTCACCCTGGAACAGCAGGATGACCGCGTCGCCTCCCCACTTGAGCAAGTCGGCCCCGTCGGAGTGAGCCACCTCCAGCAACGCCCCGAACGTGCTGTCGAGGGTGTCGCTCATCTGCTCTGCCCCCAGCGTGCCGAACCGGGCGAGCCGCTCCGTGAGGGCGGTGAACCCGGAGATGTCAGCGAAGAGCAACGTGGCGTGCACCGACCGGTGGCGGCGGTCCGGCTCCGAGTCCAACCAATCGGCGACGAGACGAGGGACATATGGCCCGAGGTGGGGGGCCAGTGCACCTGACGAATCACCCTCGCGAGCCCCTCGCACGGCGGTACCTTGAGAAGTCAAGGGCATCGGTCGCGGCATCAGCTGTTCCTGCAGCATCTTCTCGCATCAGTGCTCGCCAGAACGGGCGAAGGGTTCCGATGGCTCTCGCTGCACAGGGCCGCCAGTTCGAGCGCCCCTTCGTCGGGCGCGAGGCGGAGCTTCGGGTCCTCACCCATGCCCTTGCGCTCGACGGCCACTCGCACGGGAGCTTTGTCCTCATCAGGGGTGAACCCGGCATCGGCAAGTCCGCTCTCATCGCGTCGGCACTGAGCCGGGTCGACGCCGCCTCGGGCCCGGTCCTTCGCGCCACCGCCGACGCGATGGACCAGCGACGCCCCTATGGCCTGCTTCTCAACGCCCTGGCGTCCGGGGATGCGGAGAGTCGTCAGCGCGTGGCCGCCCTCGCCGAGAGACAGCGTGAGATCGCTGCGGTGGACTTCGCGCGCACGGAGGTCACTGTCGGGGAACACGTCCTCGACCTCATCGACGTCATGGCGGCCCGCGGTCCCTTCACCATGGTTCTGGAGGACCTCCAGTGGGCCGATGCCGGCTCGTTGGCCGTGCTCACCCGGCTCAGCCGTTCGCTGCACCAGCAGCCCATCGTCATCGTCTGCTCCAAGCGCCCGCTGCCCCGATCTTCGGGCCTCGACGACCTCATCGCGGACGTCGAGGCCCGCCATCTCCTCACCACCATCGAGCTCGGTCCCCTCCCGTCGCAGGCCTGCGCCGCGCTGACCGAGGCCGTCACCCGGGCCCGGGTGGACGACGACCTGCTGCGTCAACTGGATGCGGCCGGTGGCAATCCGCTCTTCCTCATCGAGCTGCTCGGGGTCATCCAGCGCGACGGTTCCCTCACCGTGGCTTCGGACGGCAGAGCTCGTCTCAGCTCGATGCCGGTCCGGGCGCCGTCGTTGGCGCTCATGATCATGAACCACCTCGGGTCCCTGTCCGCCCCGGCGCGTGATCTGCTCGTGCTTGCCTCGGTGCTGGGGGCCCGCTTCCCCATCGCAGACCTCCGCCTGATCGCCAGACACCCGGTGACCGAGCTCCTTCCGGCCCTGACCGAGGTCATGGCCGCCGGCGTTCTCGGCGAGGACGGCGCGAGCACGCTGACCTTCCGGCACGCCCTCATCCAAGAGGTGCTCATCGCCGATGTCCCGCCGACGATTCGCGGGGAGCTGCACCACGAGATTGCCACGCGTCTCGATGCGGCCGGCGCGCCGCCCGTCGCCGTGGCCGAGCACCTGCTGCGCGCACCGGCATCCGCCGAGCTCGTGCCCTGGACGCTGGAGCTGGCGGAGCGGGTGCGCACCATCTCTCCGGAGACTGCGGTCGAGCTGTGGAGCCATGTCATCGAGGCCTCCCGCCCGATGGAGGACGCCCACATACGCGCCGCGTCCGGCATGGCGCGAGCCATCATGGTCGGGGGCCGGACGGCCGAGGCCGCTGAGATCGCCCGCGCGGCCCTTGACGGCGGCGCCCCGGCAGACCTCGAGGGAGCACTCCGCTCGACCCTGTCCCACGCGCTCCTGCTCAGCGGTGACTACATCGGCGCGCAGGCAGAGGCCGACCGGGCGGCGCAGAGTCCCCGGCTGTCCCCGGCCGAGCGGGCCGAGCACCTGGCCTTCTCCGGCTGGCCCCGGCTGCTGCTCGGCGAGACAGGCGAAGCGCTCGCCTGCGCGCGAGAGGCCGAAGCTGCCGCCGTGGCGTCGGGGAACGACTCGGCCCGCATCCTCGCGATGGTGCTGCGGGGACACATCGCGGCGTGCCGTGGCGACCTGGCTGAGGCGTTCGAGGCGCTGAACGAGGCCGTCGACATCTCCGACGCGGAGCACACCGTCGCAGCGATCGAGCCGTTCCCGCACCAGATCGCGGCCACCCTGTTCGCCGACATCGATCGTGTTCCCGAGAGCCTGGCCCTGTTCGAGCGGGGGCGCCGGCTCGCGGAGCGGTTGGGCTATCTGCCCGGCGTGTTCTCGGCGTTCTATCTCTGTTCGCGGGCGAGGGCACTGAGTGGCCACCTCAGCGATGTCGAGGCGGATCTCGAGGCGAGGGACTCGCTTCGAGGCAGGCTCGATGTCCACATGGAGGCCACGACCCTGGGCACTCGCGCGTGGGTCGCGCTCCACCGCGACGGACCCGATGCTGCCGAGCCGTGGATCCGGCGGCTCGGTGACATCGAGGCGACGACGGGCCTGGCTCGTGGCATCGCCTGGGTCCACGGCACCGCCAGCGCCCAGGCCCGCGCGATGGGTGACAGCCGAAGGGCCTTCCGGATCCTGTGGAGCGGGTGGGAGCGCTGCCTCTCGCGCGAGGTGCTCCTGGACTGTGTCCAGATGGCCGTCCAACTGGCGGCACTGGCGGTGGAGCTCGGTGAGCTCGAGTGCGCTGAGCAGGTCGAGCAGGTCGTCACTGAGGTCGCCGAGCGCAACCCGGACGTCGTGCACCTCGCGGCGACCGCGCTCCTCGTCCAAGGGCTCGCCCGAGGCGACAGCGACCTTCTCCAAGAGGGAGCCGAGCTCATGGCCGCGACCCCGCGACGGATGCAGCATGCACAGGGGGCCGAGCTCGCTGCGTCGGCGCTGGCCAGGGACGGCCGACTCGAGGAGGCCACCGTCCTCGCTCAGGCAGCCCTGCGTTCCTACCGGGACATCGGTGCCGACCACGACGTGGATCACGCTCGTGCCCGTCTCGGGTCCATCGGGATTCGACTCAAGGGCGCTCGGATGGTGGCTCGGCCGGTGTCCGGTTGGGGAGCCCTCACCAAGACCGAGGAGACCGTCGCCCGGCAGGTGGCCACGGGACTGTCCAATCCCGAGGTGGCCGAAGTCCTCTTCGTCTCCCGGCGCACCGTCGAGAGTCATGTCTCACACGTCCTCGCCAAGCTCGGCCTGCGCTCCCGCACCGAGCTCGTCCTCCTGGTCGCCCGGCGGGCCAACGAACTCGACGAGCGCGGCCATGAGGTCGAGCCAGCCCCGAAAGGGCGTCGCCACAGCCCCTCCCGGCACGGCGACGCTGCCGGCCGGAGGGCTGGTCTCGTCGAGCGTGATCTGGATGAGCACGCCTCACCGTGACACCGCAGCACCTCAGCTGTCGTCCGTGGGCTCACTGATCTTTGTCGTGCATGACGCTGCACCGTGCCCCGTGAACTCAAGGTGCACAAGATCGACGGGGTTCTCGGTGCCGAGGAGGGTGTGACCTGCATCTCACCCCTCGGTCGTCAAAGGAGCCTCCCGATGGATTTCCCCAACCCGTTCCACCCCGCCCCGAAGCGACGGGGCCGAAGCCGCCTCGTCCTCCAGACCACCACCGCCTCCCTGGCCGCCCTCGCCCTGGCGGCGTGTGGCAGCAGCTCGGGTGGTGACGAAGACGCGGCCGGCGGAGCAGACTCCGGCTACCCCGACCAGGAGATCACCATCGTGGTCCCCTTCGCCGCGGGTGGTCCCACCGACACGGTCACTCGCCTCATCGGAGACCCGATGAGCAAGTCGCTCGGCCAGCAGATCATCGTCAAGAACGTCGCCGGCGCCGGAGGCACCCTCGGCGCGAACCAGGTCTCGAAGGCCAAGGGCGACGGCTACACCGTCCTCATGCACCACATCGGCATGTCGACCGCGCCCGCGCTCTACCCGAAGCTGTCCTACGACCCCCAGAAGGACTTCAAGCCGATCGGCCTCGTCACCAACGTGCCCATGACGATCATCGCCAAGAAGGACTTCCCGGCGAAGACGCTCGAGGAACTCGTGACTTACGTCAAGGCCAACAGCAAGAAGGTGACGCTCGCGAACGCGGGCACCGGAGCCGCGTCGCAGCTCTGCGGGCTGCTCATCGAGCAGGCGCTGGGCGTCGACCTCACCGAGGTGCCGTACGACGGCACCGGTCCCGCGCTGACCGACCTCGTCGGTGGTCAGGTCGACTTCATGTGCGACCAGACGACGAACACGGCGGGACAGATCAAGGCCGGAAAGGTGCAGGCGTATGCCGTCACGACACCTGAGCGTGTCGAGGCCTTCAAGGACTTGCCGACGACAAAGGAAGCCGGACTCCCCGAGGTGGAGGTCGGTGTCTGGCATGGGCTCTACGTCCCCAAGGACACCCCGGACGACGTCGTCAAGAAGCTCACCGATGCTCTCGCCACCGCGCTGAAGGACCAGAACGTCGTCACCAAGATGGCCGACCTCGGGACCGCACCCGAGGCCGCCGACCAGGCGACGCCCGAGGCCCACGCGACGAAGCTCAAGGAGCAGCTCGACCTCTGGGGCCCGGTCATCAAGGATGCGGGCATCAAGAGTGAGTGACGAACTGCGTCCCTGGCTGCAGGACCTGTTCTGCGGCGCCGCGTTCCTCGCACTCGGGCTCGCCTTCGCCATCGGCGGATCGGGCTACGAGATCGGGTCCGCCAGACAGATGGGGCCGGGCTACCTGCCCCTCGTCCTTGGCGGAGCGCTCGCGGTCCTCGGTCTCGTCACCGTCGGTCAAGGGGTCCTCGCCCGACGTCACCGGTCAGCTCCGGTGGCGTCGGCGGGGGCGACCTTCTCCGGCACCGAAACCGGCACCGACACCGGCGCGGCAACCGGCACCGACACCAGCAACGGCACCGACGCCGACACCGGCAATGGCACCGGGGTCGACGCTGAGACCGAGGAGGTCGAGCCGGCCCGCACCATCCCGTGGGCGCGAGGTGCGCTCGTGGTCGGGGCGATCCTGTTCTTCGGACTCACCATCGACGGACTGGGCGTCATCCCGACGGTCTTCGCCACCTCGCTGCTCGCGGCTCTCGCGGGGCAGCACACGAAGCCCCTTCGTGTCGTCCTCACGGCGGCGGGGATCACGGTGGTCACCTGGCTGATCTTCGTCGTCGCGCTACAGCTGCGGCTGCCGCTCTTCGGTGACTGGGTGGGTGGCTGACCATGGACCTCTCCGGACTCCTGCTCGGCCTCGAAACCGCCCTGCAGCCGACGAACATCCTCGTCTGCCTCATCGGCGTCACGCTGGGCACTGCGGTCGGCGTGCTGCCGGGCATCGGCCCGACGGCAACCGTTGCGCTGCTCCTGCCGGTCACCTTCACCTTCGACCCGATCGCGGCGCTCATCATGCTCGCCGGGATCTACTACGGCGCTCAGTACGGCGGCTCGACGACGGCGATCCTGTTGAACCTGCCAGGTGAGTCGTCGTCGGCGGTCACCGCCATCGACGGCTACCAGATGGCGCGAAAGGGGCGGGCAGGAGCGGCCCTGGCCACGGCCGCCCTGGGCTCGTTCTTTGCCGGCACGGTCGCCACGATCGTCGTCGCGCTCTTCGCGCCTCCGATGGCCACGGCGGCGTTGAAGTTCGGCCCGGCCGAGTACTTCGCCCTCGTCGTGCTCGGACTCATCGCCTCGATCGCCCTCGCGAGTGGGTCCACCGTCAAGGCGCTCGCGATGATCATCCTCGGGCTCCTGCTCGGCACCATCGGGCAGGACCTCACGACCGGCGTCCCGCGGTTCACGTTCGGCATCCCCGAGCTCGACGGGGGCCTGAACTTCGTGTCACTGGCCGTCGGCGTCTTCGGCATCGCCGAGATCCTGCGCAACCTCGAGAGCCGCGGCACCGCCAAAATCATCACCCGCAAGGTCAAGGGGCTCTGGCTCAGCCGCAAGGAGTTCCGCGAGATCCGCAACCCCGTGCTGCGTGGCACGGCCATGGGATCGCTGCTCGGGGTGCTCCCCGGTGGCGGTCACATCCTCGCGAGCTTCACCGCATACAGCCTCGAGAAGCGGATCTCCAAGCGACCCCAGGACTTCGGGAAGGGAGCCATCGAGGGAGTCGCCGCTCCGGAGTCGGCCAACAACGCGGCCGCGCAGACGGCGTTCATCCCGCTGCTCACGCTCGGGCTGCCGGCCCACCCGGTCATGGCCCTGCTCGTGGGCGCGTTCATCATGCAGGGCATCGTCCCCGGGCCGAACGTCATCTCGGATGAGCCGGCGCTCTTCTGGGGTCTCATCGCCTCGTTCTGGGTCGGCAACCTGCTCCTCGTGATGCTCAACCTGCCTCTCATCGGGTTGTGGGTGCGGATGCTGTCGGTGCCCTACGAGGTGCTGTTCCCGGCGATCATCGCGTTCGCGACGCTCGGCTGCTACTCGCTCGAGCTCAACGCGTGGGACGTCTTCATCATCGCCGGGGCAGGTGTCATCGGCTACGCCCTGCTTCGGTGGGGCTGCGAACCGGCACCGCTGCTCCTGGGGTTCGTGCTCGGCCCCCTGCTCGAAGAGAATCTGCGGCGGGCGCTGATCATCAGCCGCGGTGATGCCTCCGTGTTCTTCACGCGACCGATCTCGGGCGCCCTGCTCGCGGTGGCCGCCATCGCGCTGCTGGTCGCGGTCGTGCCGATGGTGCGCAAGAAGCGGCAGGAGGTCTTCGTCGACGAGGACTGAGGCACAAACCCACCACTGATTGCCCGTTCGGCCAGTTCGTCGCTGCCCTCCTCACTGGCCATGCGGGCAATCAGTGGGTCGTGGGGGTGCCGGTGTCCTGGGTCCTCTTCCACGTGTACTGGACCTCGGGCCGCCCGCCACCTCCGTAGCGCAGCGAACGGACGGCGACGCCGACATCGGCGAGGTACTCGAGGTAGCGGCGGGCCGTCACCCGGGAGCTGTCGAGCAGGTCGCCGAGCTCCCGTGCCGACAGTCCGTCGGTCACCTCGCGCAGGTGCCCGGCGACGACCTGCAACCGGTCGCGCGTGAGCCCCTTGGGGAGCGCGGGCGGTTCGACGGAGGACCGCAGTGAACCCAGCATCCGGTCGACCTCGTCCTGGAGCACCTCGGCAGGTGCGCTGACGAGCTCTCGGCGATACGCGGCATACTGCGTCAGCTTTGCCCGGAACATCGGGAACGTGAACGGCTTGAGCAGATAGAGCACGACCCCGTGGGCGACTGCCCGCCGCACCATGTCGACGTCGCGCGCCGACGTCACAGCGATGACGTCGCACAGGTTCCCCGCCGCCCGCAACCGTTGCAGGAGAACGAGACCGTGCCCGTCCGGCAGGAACATGTCCAGGAGGATGAGGTCGACCGGCCCCTGCTCACGGAGCAGGCGCGCCGCCTCGCCCGCAGTGTGGGCCACGCCGACGACCTCGAAGTCCTCGAGGCGTCGGACGTACTCCGCGTGCGCCTGCGCCGCGAGCGGCTCGTCCTCGACGACGAGCACCCGGACCGTCATTGCGGCGCCCCGACGGGACGCCGCAGGATGACCTCGACTTCGGCGCCGCCCAGTGGTGACCGGCCGATCGTCACCGAGCCGTCGAGCCGGCGGGCGATCTGGCTCACGAGAGCGAGCCCGACTCCGCGTCCGGTGCCGGCGTCGGCCTTGGTCGTCCAGCCCCGCTCCACCACTCGGCGCGCCTCCTCGTCGCTCAGTCCAGGACCGCTGTCCCCAACGGTGATTCGCAGGCAGGCGGGAGTGCCCTCGAGATGGACCGTGACCTGACGGTCGGTGCGGACAGCGACGGCGTCGAGCGCGTTGTCGACGAGGTTGCCGACAACGGTGACGAGCTCACGGGAGGAGACGAGGTCGTGCTCGGCGGGCAGCTCGCCCGTCACGACGAGCTGTGTGCCGCGCTCGGCGGCTTCCGCGGACTTGCCCAGGAGCAGGGCGGACACGACCGGGTCACCGGTGGCACCCATGACCCGGTCGGTGAGCATCTGGGCCACCTGCAGCTCGCCGGTGACGAACTGGACGGCGTCCTCGGGCCGTCCCATCTCGATGAGGGACACGACGGTGTGCAGGCGGTTGGCGGCCTCGTGGGTCTGCGCCCGCAGTGATTCGGTCAGCCCCCGGACGACGTCGAGTTCACCCGTGAGGTGCTGCAGCTCCGTGTGGTCGCGCAGGGTCACGACGGCGCCGACGTCGCGGCCCTCCCACAGGGCGGGGGAGGAGCTCGCGACGAGGACGTGTGACCCGGTCACATAGACCTCGTCCTGACCAGCAACCCCTCTGCTGGCTGCCTCGACGAGGGCGGGCGGCAGGCCCAGGTCGCCGAGCGAACGGCCGATGACGTCGGCCGGCAGGTTGAGGAGTCGCCGCGCCTCGTCGTTGACGAGCTGCACCTTGTCGTCGTGGTCGATGAGGAGGAGTCCTTCGCGAACGGCATGGAGGACCGCGCGGTAGTACTCGTACATCCGGGTGATCTCGCGCTCGCCCATCCCATGCGTCTGCCGGAGCAGTCGCCGGCTGATGAGCAGGGCGCCAGTGACGCCGACGAGCAGGACGGCGAGCGCGGCGAGGCCGATGTCCCCGACCTCGTCGAGCAGGAGGTCCTGCAGCTTGTCCAGGGTGATGCCGACAGCGACGAGGGCGACGACCTCTGTGCCACCGGTGGAGCCGAACACCGGGACGATCGAGCGGACCGACGGCCCGAGCGTCCCGACGTATTCCTCGGTGAAGACTCGACCCTGAGGGGCGTTGCCGAGGTTGCCGATGAAGGCCTTGCCGAGCTGCGTCGGGTTGGGGTGGGAGAACCGCGTCCGGTCGAGCGCCATGACCACGACGAAGTCGACATCGGTGTCGACGCGCACCAGTTCGGCAAACGGCTGAAGATCCCCTGACGGCTCCGAACTGGCCAGCGCCTCGGTGACCACGGGCGCGCGTGCGACCGCCGTGGCGACCGCGACTGCCTTGTCGCGGGCGCTGCGTCGGATGTCCTGCCGGGCGTCGAAGGTCGCGAGCGCGAGTGCGGTCACGACGAGGACGGCCACGACGATCACCTGGAGGACGAGGACCTGACGAGCCACTGACCGTTCGTGGCTCAACCGGGGGAGCACATTGGGCATCGTAGGCTCAGTCGAGGCCAGAACCGGCACGGACGCTCCACCTGGTCACGGCGCGATCCCGATGCCGCCCTTTCGTTCCCAAGGCGGCGTACTGGTCAGCATGGTCAGCCTCCCTGCTCGTCGATGGGTCGATGAGTGGGGCATGTCTACCTCCAGGTCGCGCGGCTCGCCGTTGAGCCGCTCGTTCGACCCTAGAAAGGGGAGGCCGGCGAGCCTAGGTTGTGTTCGTAGTGGACATGAGGAGCACGCAGCGGAGAGGAACGACGATGGGCGAGCACCCGGCATACGTGCACACGGTTCTGGACTGTGAGCGACCCCGCGAACTCGCCGAGTTCTATCGGCAGTTCCTCGGCCTCATCTATCGACCGGGCGACGAACCACCCCTCGACGGCAGCGCAGCCGACGACCCCGCCGACTGGCTCGTCCTCACCCGAACCGACGGCACGCGGCAGCTCGCGTTCCAACAGGTCGCGCGCCTGGAACGCACCACCTGGCCCGAACACGTTGTGCCCCAGCAACTGCACATCGACTACCTCGTCGACAGTGTCGAGGAACTCGAACGACACAAGGACACGGCCCTGCGACTCGGCGCCGAGATCCGACTCGACCGCACCGACGACGAGGAGGAGCCGCTCTATGTCCTCGTCGACCCGGCCGGACACCCCTTCTGTCTGCTCGTCGGCAGCGACGAAGCAACGAGTTGACGAGCGTTGGGTGAATGCTGCCGGTCGGTGGACGCCGTCCGGCGTGAGTCGGCGAGACTGGACTCATGGTCGAGGCGATCAACACCTTCATCGAGCTGCATGCGGGTTCGGCGTGGCTGATCCCTGCCCTGTTCGTCTTCTTCGCCGTTGACGGTGTGCTGCCGCCCCTTCCGAGTGAAGGCGTGCTCATCGGGCTGGCCGCGGTCGGTGCATCGACGGGGACGCCGCACTGGCTCGCGCTCTTCGGCGCGGCTGCAGCGGGTGCGTGGGTCGGTGACAACCTCGGCTACCTCCTGGGCCGGCATGTGTCCCTCGACCGGCTGCTCGAGCGCAGCGCACGCGGGCGACAGGCGCTCAGGTGGGCGCGAGGACACTTTGAGCGACGTGGCGGCGTCATCATCATCGTTGGGCGATGGGTGCCAATCGGACGAGCAGCCGTCAACCTCACGGCCGGCGCGACCGGCTACTCACAGCGGCGTTTTGCCGGCTTCACCGTCCTTTCGGGAGTCACGTGGGCGGCGTGGTCCGTCGGGGTCGGGACCCTTGCCGGCCACTGGGTGCAGGACAACGCGCTGCTGGCTGCCTTCGTCGGCATCGTGGTGGCCGTGACCGTCGCCGTCATCATCGAGCGCGTCACGCGCCTGCTGCCCCGGGCGTCTCCTGCCGTGGCGGGCGAGAACGCGCAAGCGGCAGAGCCACATGTGAAGATCCGGTGAGGATCAACCGCCACGGCCTTGCCGGGCGGGCACGTCGGCGCGGCCGATGAAAGAGTGGCGGGTAGTCATGGCCGGGCAGTCCGCCCGAGCCGTCGGATCGTGAGGGGTTATGCAGGTGCGTTCGCGTGGGTGGGGATTCAAGGTGGGGATCGCAGTCGTCGTGGCAGCGCTCGTCGGGGGAGCCGCGTGGGGCGGCCTGACGTGGCTGGCGCGCGACAAGGATGCGGCGAGGGTGGCAGTCGATCGAGTCGCGACCGGCCTCGCAGCAGCGAAGTTCGAGCCGGGCGCAGTCGTCGCCGACGGAGCGGCGCCTGACCTGGCTGCCCTCGTCAAGGGCATGGGCAAGGCCACGCACAGCGTCGAGGTCGCGTCGGTGACCGAACCCGCAGATGGCGCAGCCGAGGCAACGTTGCGTCATTCATGGACCCTGCCGGGGTCGAAGGAGCCGTGGAACTACGAGACGCCGCTCAAGGTCAGCAAGACCGACGGCACCTGGGCAGGCGTGTGGAACCCCGAGATGCTCGCGCCGGGTCTCGTCGAGGGGGAGACCCTGAGCGTCAAGCGCCAGCAGCCCGTGCGCGCCGGGATCCTTGGAGCAGGCGACCAGCCGATCGTCGAGGCTCGCAACGTCTTCCGCATCGGCATCGACAAGACCAAGGCGACCGCAGCAGAGGCGCTCGCGACAGCGCCCACGCTCGCGGATGCGCTGGGGATCAATGCTGCCAACTACGTGACCGCCGTCAAGAATGCGGGACCCAAGGCCTTCGTCGAGGCGATCACGGTGCGCGCAAACAGCCCTCAGGAGGCGGCAGCGCGACAGCTCGATGCGCCCGGTGTCTTCTTCATTGCCGACACGCGCCCGCTCGCGCCGACCGCGACCTTCGCTCGACCCCTCCTCGGGATCGTCGGTGACGCGACCGCCGAGATCGTCGAGAAGTCACAGGGCAAGGTTGTTGCCGGCGACACGGTCGGCATCGGCGGCCTCCAGTCCGCGCTCAACGACCAACTCGCCGGCGAGCCGAGCTACGCCGTCCTCGCGACGGGTGGCGCGGAGGATCGCACGCTCTTCAACACCGAGTCCAAGCCGGGTTCGCCCGTGACGCTAACCCTCGACATCGCGAAGCAGCAGGCGGCCGAGGCCGTCCTGGCCAAGGTGACCCCGGCGTCGGCCATCGTCGCGATCCAGCCGTCGACGGGCAATGTCCTCGCTGCCGCGAGCGGCCCGGGTGGCAAGGGTGCCTCGACCGCGACGCAGGGCCGCTATGCGCCGGGCTCGACGTTCAAGACGGTGTCGACGCTCGCCCTGCTGCGCTCGGGACTGTCGCCGGCGAGCAAGGTCGAGTGCACTCCGACGATCACCGTGGACGGGCGCTCGTTCAAGAACGTCGACGGCTACCCGACGTCGGCCCTGGGGTCGGTGCCGTTCGGCACGGCGTTCGCGAACTCGTGCAACACCGCCTTCATCCGGGCCGGCGAGAAGCTTGCTCCGGCTGACCTGCCCAGTGCCGCAGCGGGTCTGGGACTCACGGCCGGGTCCACCCTGGGGCTCCCGGCCTTCCTCGGTTCGGTGCCGGCGCCCCAGCCGGGCACCGACGAGGCTGCCTCGATGATCGGTCAGTCCAAGGTCGAGGCCTCCCCGCTCGGCATGGCGACCGTCGCCGCCTCGATCTCCGCCGGCAAGTCCGTGACACCCACCCTTGTCGTCGGCGCCAAGGGTGAGAACTCAGCCTCGACGGCGAGCCCGTCGGCATCGGCTCCCTCGCCAAGCCCGACGCCCGTCAAGCCGGTCACGGCCGCCGAAGGAGCTCAGCTCAAGACGCTCATGCGTGGGGTCGTCGAGCAGGGCAGTGGCAAGTTCCTCCTCGACGTCCCGGGCGAGCCGGTCCTCGCCAAGACGGGCACCGCCGAGTTCGGTGACGTCAACGCGCTCAAGCAGCACGTGTGGATGATCGCGATCCAGGGCGACCTCGCCGTCGCGGTCTTCGTCAACGAGGGCGAGGGTGGCTCGACCACCGCTGGCCCGCTGCTCGAGGAATTCCTGCGCGCCGTCGCCTGATCGTCCGCACCAGCTGCCGCACGACCTACTGCACCGTAAGTGGGGTGATCACCCCACTTACGGTGCAGTAGGTCGTGCCTCCAATCAGCCGGTGACCTCACCGAGGCGTCGCAGGGCCTCGCGGCGCTCCTCGGCGTGGTCGACGATCCGCGTCGGATAGTCGTGGGCATACCCCTCTGGGTGCTCCCACGGCTGGTGGGCCGCCTTGCCGCTGAGGTGCGCGAGTTCGGGAACCCACTGCCGCACGTAGTCGCCGTCAGGGTCGAACTTCTCGCCCTGGGTCACCGGGTTGAAGACGCGGAAGTAGGGCGATGCGTCGGTGCCCGTCCCTGCGACCCACTGCCAACCGTGGTTGTTCGACGCGATGTCGCCGTCGATGAGGTGGTCGAGGAAGTGCTTCGCCCCGATCGGCCACCACACGTGCAGGTCCTTGGTGAGGAAGCTCGCCGTGATCATCCGGACCCGGTTGTGCATCCACCCCTGCGCGAGCAGCTGGCGCATCCCGGCGTCGACGATCGGATAGCCCGTCGTGCCCGTCCGCCACGCCTCGATGGCATCGTCCGGTTCGTCATAGGCCATCCCGGACAGTGGATCGCGCAGGTCGCTCCACGCGCTGGAGGGGTTGTGCCACAACACATCCGCATAGAACTCGCGCCACGCGATCTCGGTGACATAGGTCTGCGCCCCCTGGCCCCGCTGGTCCGCCAGGTCTGCGAGCAGGGTGCGCGGATGGACAACACCGAGCTTGAGATAGGGAGACAGGCGTGACGTGCCGTCCGTGCCCGGCAGGTCCCGATCGGTCGCGTATGCCGTGAGTGCGGTGTCGCAGAATTCTCGCCACCGCGCGTGAGCGGCCTTCTCCCCGGCTTGTGGGAGCTCGGGCAGGTCGGGAGCGGCGAGAGCCTGGCGGATGGCCTGAGTCGCCTTGTCGTCGTCGCCGACGTGCCGGAGCGGCAACTCACGCGGCCTCGGTGCCGGGTCGGGCCAGCCGTGCCCGCGCCACGCCTTCGCGAAGGGGGTGAAGACCTTGTAGGGCCCACCACTCAGGTTGTGCACGAGACCCGGCCCCACGGCATACGGGGTGCCGGTCTCGACCCACTCGACCCCGGCGGCCGCAAGGACTGCCGCGACGGCCTCGTCACGGCGGTGACCAAAAGGCGTCGTCTCACGGGTGACGTGGACCGAGGTGGCGCCCACGCGGGTGGCGAGCTCGAGGACGACCTGCCGGGGATCGCCCCAGAGCAGGGTCAGGCCGTCGTCGAACTCATCGCGGGTGGCCTTGAGAGTCGCTGCGAGCCAGGCGCGACGCACCGGTCCGGCGTTCGCCCACAGCTTGGGGTCGATGACGTAGGCGACGATGAGTTCGCCGTCCGCCGCGTCACGAGCAGCAAGCAGGGCGGGGTGGTCGGCCCGACGCAGGTCGCGGCGCAGCCACAGGATCGAGGTCATTCCCCGATCGTGTCACCTCAGCCTCTGAGGACCGCCTCTAGGACGTCGGCCTCGCGTCGAAGGTCTTCGGCCCGGTCCGGATGACCGGCCCCCTCGATCTCGACTGCTGCCTCGCGGCGCTCGTCCACCTCGCCGCGCATCAGCGCCCGCACGTCGTCGAGGCTGAGTTCGCGTCGCGCGGCCTCGGTCGCACCCACCCCGATGACGGCGCCAGCGATCGGGGATTCATCCCGGGTGGTCGTTGGTTCGGCGGGGACGGCCTCGGCGTTGTCGATGGCGCTGAGTGCCGAACGCAGGGCCGAGACAGCGAGCTTGTCTCGGCCACGCATGGCTTCTTTGAGGGAGGTGCGCATCGACGCGCGGACCTCGTCGACCGTCGGGAGAGGAGTCGCGTCTGTCATCTGGCCATTGTTGTCCGGCGAGTTCTCCCATGTCGCGTGAGTTCGTTGCGGAGGACGGGCAGGCGTGCTCATGATTCGATGAAGTCATGGACAATGAAATTCGAGTCGTCAGCGCCAGCCGGGACATCGCCGCTCCCGCCGAGACCGTCTTCGAGTTGATCGCTGACCCGCGACGGCAGCCCGAGTGGGACGGCAACGACAACCTCGTCGAGATCATCACGGGCGATCGCATTCGCAGCGTCGGCGAGAGCTTCGCGATGCGCACGACGAAGGGCAATCACCGCGACAACCTCGTCGTCGACTTCGAGGAGGGGCGCCGTATCGCGTGGCGTCCCGGCAACGAGGGCGAGGCGCCAGCGGGACATGAGTGGCGGTGGGAGGTCGTGCCGCTCGAGCACGGCAGTGCACGGGTCACGCACACCTATGACTGGACCGAGCTCACCGACGAAGCCCGTATGCCGCGTGCTCGGGCCACGCAGGAACCGCAGTTGCGAGCGTCTCTGGACCGCTTGGCGGCTCTTGCGGAATCCCTCGCCTGAGGAAGCCGACGTCAGGCTTCGGCGCGAAAACCCCTGAGCCGCAAGCTGTTGCTCACGACAAACACTGACGACAGGGCCATGGCCGCCCCGGCGAGCATCGGGTTGAGCAGTCCGGCGGCGGCGAGTGGGATGGCCGCGACGTTGTAGCCGAACGCCCAGAACAGGTTGCTCTTGATCGTCGAGAGGGTGCGGCGGGCGAGACGGATCGCGTCTGGGGCCACCCGGAGGTCGCCGCGCACGAGGGTGAGGTCGCTGGCCTCGATGGCAACGTCGGTCCCGGTGCCCATGGCCATGCCGAGGTCTGCCGCGGCGAGGGCGGCGGCGTCGTTGACCCCGTCACCGATCATGGCGACAACCTTGCCCTCGCCCTGGAGTCGCTGGACGACGGCGACCTTGTCGGCCGGCATGACGTCGGCGATGACGTGCTCGGGTGCGATGCCGACTTCCGCGGCGACGGTGCGGGCGGCCTCGGCGTTGTCGCCCGTGAGGAGATAGGGCGTGAGTCCGAGGTCTCGCAGTCGTGAGATCGCCTCTGCCGAACTGGCTTTGACAGCGTCAGAAACGGTGAGTATGCCGCGTGCCTTGCCGTCCCAGCCGATCGCCACCGGCGTCGCACCGGTGCTGCGGGCGTGGGTGAGTGCGGTCTCGAGTTCCGGCCCGAGTCCGATCGACCAGTCGGCCAGGAGCTGGGGGCGGCCGATGACGGCAGCGTGACCGTCCACGACTCCCTGGACTCCGAGGCCATCGACGCTGGTGAAGCCCTCGACCAGTGCGAGCTCGAGGCCCGCGCCCCTTGCTCCGGTGACGATGGCCCTCGCGATGGGGTGCTCGGACCCGTGTTCCAATGACGCGGCAAGGCCCAGGACCTCGTCGCGGTCCTCGCCGGGGGCGGCGACGACGTCACGCAGGGTCATCTGTCCGGTGGTGATCGTGCCGGTCTTGTCGAGGACGACGGTGTCGACCTGGCGGGTGGACTCCAGGACCTCGGGGCCCTTGATGAGGATGCCGAGCTGCGCGCCGCGGCCGGTGCCGACCATGAGGGCGGTGGGTGTCGCGAGGCCGAGGGCGCAGGGGCAGGCGATGATGAGGACGGAGATCGCGGCGGTGAACGCGGCCGTCCACCCCGAGCCCGTGCCGAGCCAGAAGCCCAGCGTGCCGATCGCGAGGCCAATGACGATCGGGACGAAGATCCCGGAGATGCGATCGGCGAGCCGCTGCACCTGGGCCTTGCCGTTCTGGGCGTCCTCGACGAGCCGAGCCATCTGGGCAAGTTGGGTGTCGCTGCCGACGCGCGTGGCTCGCACGACGAGCCGACCGCCGGAGTTCACGGTGGCCCCGACGACGGAGTCGCCGACGGTGACCTCGACCGGCACGGACTCGCCCGTGAGCATGGAGGCATCGACGGCGGACGAACCCGTGACAACGGTGCCGTCGGTCGCGATCTTCTCGCCGGGGCGGACGACGAACTCGTCACCCACCGCGAGCTGGTCCACCGGGATGCGCACCTCCTTGCCGTCACGGAGCACGGCGACGTCCTTGGCGCCCATCTCGAGCAGGGCGCGCAGTGCCGCGCCGGACTGACGCTTGGCCCGCGCCTCGGCATAGCGACCGGCGAGCAGGAAGGTCGTCACACCAGCCGCAGCCTCGAGATAGATGTTGCCCGCGCCGTCGGTCCGCTCGATGGTGAGCCGGAACGGGTGCGTCATGCCGGGCGTGCCAGCCGTGCCGAGGAAGAGCGCATAGAGCGACCACCCGAATGCTGCGAGGGTGCCGACCGAGATGAGGGTGTCCATCGTCGTCGCGCCGTGGCGCAGGTTGACCCAGGCAGCCCGGTGGAAGGGCCAGGCACCCCAGACGACGACGGGTGCGGCCAGCACCAGGGACGCCCACTGCCAATAGGTGAACTGGAGCGTGGGCGCCATCGCCATAGCGATGACCGGCACGGTGAGCACCGTTGAGATGAGCAGCCGGTCGCGCAGCGCTCGCGTCGGGTCGGTGACCTTCGACGACGCAGCGGGATCGTCTGCGGAAGGTGCGTTGGGAGCGGGAGGCAGGCTCGCGGCATACCCGGCCTGTTCGACGGACGCGAGCAGGTCGTCAGGTGAGACGCTCTCAGGGAACTCCACCTTCGCCTTCTCGGTGGAGTAGTTCACCGTCGCCACGACGCCGTCGAGCTTGTTGAGCTTGCGCTCGATGCGGTTGGCGCACGACGCGCAGGTCATGCCGGTGATGTCGAGCTCAATGGTGGTGGCCACTGGAACCTCCTGCGGTGACGGTGAAGGCGGCGGTGCGGACGACGCCGGCGTGCTGGAAGTCAAGGAAGAGGCGATAGGTGCCCGAGCTCGGGACCGCCGCGCCGAAGGTGATGTCTGGGCCAGGCTTCGTCGTGCCGTCGCCGGGGTGACCCTCGGGGTGGACGTGGAGATAGGCGAGGTCACCGGTGCGCAGCGCGACGAGGTGACCGAACGCGCCGAGATAGGGGTCGAGGTCCGTGACCGGCTTGCCGCCACGGCTCACCGAGAGGGTGAGTTCGGAGTCGGCGCCGGGTGCGAGTTCGCCTGCGAGAGTGACGGTGTAGCCGTCGACCGTGGCCGTGCGGACGTCCTCAGTGGGCGCGGCCACAGGCACATAGGCACCAGCCACGGACACGTCGGCGCCAAGGGTCATCGGCTCTGCAGCGGTGGGCGCGATGTCGGCGAAGACCCGCCAGACGCCGGGCGTCAGCGCGAGCCTTGTGCTCCACGTGCCGTCTGCGGCGCGGGTCGGGTGGACGTGCTGGAAGCCGGAGAAGTCGCGGCGCACCGCAATGAGGTGCAGCTCCTTCTCGTGCTGTGGCGTGTAGGCCGTGACCGGCTTGCCGTCCGGACCCTCGATGACGAACTCGATCGGGGTCTTCGAGCCAGCGGCGAGCTCAGAGTGGTTGAGGCGCAACGCATAGCCGTCCTGCGAGAACTGGAGTCCACCGGGGAGGTGGGCCGAGTGCTCGCCGTCGCCCTCGCTCGCGCCCGACGTGGGGCTCGTGGACGCGTGGGTGTCGTGACCCGCGCTCGTGGGCGTCGTATCGACGGGACCGAAGATGCGCCCCGCGCCGAGCGTGATCGCGAAGACGGCGGCGAGTGCGGCGATGAAGCCGATGACCTTGATGGGGGTGCTCATGGCGCTCACGCCAATGCGTAGCCGGCATCCTCGACGGCGGCGCGCAGGGCGTCGTCCTCGAGCGGCGTGGTGCTCGTGACGGTGACGGATCCGGTGGCGAGGTCGACGTCAACGCTCTCGACGCCGGCGAGTTCGCTGACCTCTTCGGTGACGGACGCGACGCAGTGGCCGCAGGTCATGCCAGTGACGGTGAAGGTCTGGGTGCTGGTGCTGGAACTCATGGTGTCTCTCACTTTCAACTCGCCTTGTGTGTCTCATGAGACGCTCTGGCGTTCCCTCAGGCACACAAGGCCGGGGTTTGGGGGTGGGTCAGGACTTGACGAGGCGCGCGATGGCTTCGCTGGCTTCCTTGAGCTTGGCGTCGGCCTCGGGTCCGCCCTTGCGCGCGGCATCGGCGACGCAGTGGCTCATGTGCTCGTCGAGAAGCCCGAGTGCGACGACCTGCAGTGCCTTCGTCATCGCCGAGATCTGGGTGAGGATGTCGATGCAGTACTTCTCCTCATCGACCATCTTCTGGATCCCACGGGCCTGACCCTCGATGCGGCGCAACCGCTTGAGGTAGTCGTCCTTGTGGTCGTTGGCGATGTAGGCGTGCTGGTGGCTCTCGTGCTCCGTCATGGTTCGATACTATACCCCCCTTGGGTATGCCGCAAATGCCAGGTTCGCGACACCCTCACCAAGGTGTGACACCAGAACGACCAGTGTTACACTTGCTTCGTGCCTACGACCCGTCCGCGCCACGTCGTCACCGAGACCGACGACATCGCGGCTGCCCTCGACTTGGCCGTCAAGCGGTGGCCCGAGATCGCGGACTCGCGCTCTCGCCTGCTCGTCGCCCTGGTCAAGGAGGGTGCTGAGCACTTGCGCGAGGATGAGGAGTCCGCGCTCGAGGAGCGGTTGAGGACCATCAATGAACTTGCTGGCTCGATGACCGGGACCTTTCCTCCGGGGTACCTCGAGGACCTGCGCAAGGACTGGCCCGAGTGATCGTTCTCGACGCCAGCGTGCTGATCGGCTACTTCGAGCGATCAGATGAACGCCACGACGCCGCAGTAGATCTGGTTCGCCGTCACCGGGACCAGCCGTTCGGTTCCAGCCCACTCACGCTGGCCGAGTTCCTGGCGGGTCCGGCGCGGCGTGGCGAGCGGTTCACCGACGACGCCCTGGGACGGCTCGACCGGCTCGCAGTCCGGCAGATTGCCCTGAACGATGACTCGCCCGTTGGCCTTGCCCGGCTGAGAGCGTCGTCGCGCCTTCCGATGCCCGACTGCGCAGTCCTTCACGCGGCGCAGCAGGTGGGCGGAGCCGTCGCGAGCTTCGACACCCGTCTGTGTCGTGCCGCCGAGGAGCTCGGGATCCCGCTGGCGTGACGGGTCAGTGGCGACCATCGCGGTTGTCATGGCGAAGGCCAACCAGCGACCTCGGTGAACCGCTCCGAGGGCCTCGTTCGTTGGTCACGGCCGCCGAGGATCGCGCGCGGGGTGAGGTCGAGGACGTGATCGGTGCAGGCCCGAGCGAGGGCGCGGTCGTGCGTCACGAGGACCAGGGCGCTGCCCGAGGCATCGATCTCGGTGAGCAGGGCACGCACGGTGGTCTGCTGCGTCAGCAGGTCCAACCGTGAGGTCGCCTCGTCGGCGATGACGAGGCGAGGTGACGGGAGCATCGAGCGGACTATCGCGATCCGCTGCAACTCGCCCCCCGAGACCTGCCCGGGTCGTCGGTCGAGAAGGTCCGCAGGCACACCGACCTCGTCGAGCAGGCCGGTGACCCGCGTCCAGTCGGCGCCGAAGCGGCGTGCGACGTCACGAAGGCCAGCGACCAGTGGGACCTTGGCGGGGAAGGACGCCTGGGGGTCCTGATAGAGCTTGGCGACCTGTCCGGGACGCAGACTCGCGTGCCGCACCACTCGTCCCACGTCGACGGGTTGGACCCCGGCGAGCACGTTGCCCAGCGTCGTCTTGCCGGCCCCGCTGGGCCCGACGAGAGCCCAGCGCTCACCCTGGCCGACGCTGAGGTCGACCCCGCTGAGGACGGGACGACCCCCCAACACCACACCGACCTGCTCGAGGCTGATGAGCGCGGTCACCCCGGAGGAGGGTGGCGCCTCGACTGCCTGGGGTCCGCCGGCGCGAGCGGGCCAGAGGGCGGGGTCCGCGCCGACGAGCCGGCGTGTGTGCTCGTGGGCAGGGCGACCAAGGACGTCGTCGATCGCCCCGGTCTCGATCACTTTGGCGTCCTTCATCACCGCGACGTCACCACCGAGACGGCGAGCGAGCTCGAGGTCGTGGGTGATGGTCACGAGGACCCCACCGGCCCGGGAGTGCCGGAGCAGGAGCTCCGCGAGCAGGTCCAGAGATCGGGCGTCGAGACCCTTGGAGGGCTCGTCCACGAGCAACACTCCCGGCTCGGGGATCGTCGCCGCTGCATAGCTCACCCGCTGAGCCATGCCCCCGGACAGGGTGTGGGGCCAGTGCTGACCGACGTCCGTGAGTCCGAGTGAGCCCAGCAATGCGGCTGCCGACGTCCGTGCGACGTGACGGTCGGCGAGGGGAGCGCCCTCCGCGACCTGGGGCAGGACCCGCATCGTCGGGTCGAGTGCGAGCGAGGGTTCCTGCGGCAGCAGGGCGAGCGAGTGTCCCCACAGGCCGCGGCGCGAGGTGCGGCTCGAGAGGTCGAACGTCGACCCACCGAGACGCATCGTGCCCGTCGCAGTCAAGCCCGGGTCGAGGGTGCCCATGGCTGCGTGGGCCAGCAGGGATTTGCCCGCACCGCTCTCGCCGATGATCGTGAGTGGTCGACCCGGCACGGCGCGCAGCTGGGGCACGGAGACGAGCACCCGCCCACCGGAGCGCACCTCGACGGAGTCGAGTTCGAGACTTGTGGCCACAAGGGTCGCGGTCATCGTGACACCACCTCCTCGGATCGCAGGCCCCACAGGCTCAGCGTCAGGGCGAACAGAACGGTCACGGGCGCAAGGGCCATCCACGGTGCGACGTCAAAGAAGGGCAGGGCCTCGGCGAGCATCAGCCCGAGTTCGGTGCGTGGCGGTTGCACGCCGACCTTGACGAAGCCGAGGGTCGACATCGCGAGGATCGAGGTGACCATCCCGAGCGATGCGAGCGTCACGAGGGTGGGGCGCAGGTCCGGCCAGAGGTGGCGTCGCACGACGTGCCATCGACCGAGGTCGAGCAGGCGAGCGGCCTCGACGGCGTCGGTGGCAAGGACTCGGGAAGCGCGCGAGCGCACCACACGGAAGTACTCGATCGACGCGGCAACGGCGATCCCGAGATAGAGCGGCCACAGCGCACCGGGCGCTGCGAGCGCCGAGACCAGCAGCACGATGAGCAGCGCAGGCAGGGCTGACGCGGTCTCAGCGACTCCACGCAGCAGCGTGTCGCACCAGCCCCCGGCCCATGCCGCGAGGACGCCGGTGGTGCCCCCGATGAGGAGGGCGGTCGCGACGCAGAGGGCCGAGAGGACCAGTGAGAGGCGCGTGGCATGTGCAAGTCGGGCAGTGACGTCGCGACCGAAGTCGTCGCGCCCCCAGGGCTTGCTCCACGTCGGGGCCTGCAGATATCGATCGAGGTCCTGGGTGGCCGCCTCGGGCCAGACGATCGGGCCCACGACCGCGAACGTGACCAAGAGTCCGAGAACGACACCGGCGACGAAACGGGCAGGACGGGCGGGGCGGGCAAGGTGGGCGAGGCGGGCCAGGCGGGGACGGCCAGCCGGATGGGCCGGGTGGGGACGTGACACCTGGGGTGGGGCGGTCAATTGCGTCATGCGGTCACTCCTGCGTGACGGGGGCGGGGGTCGAGGGCGGCGACGGCGAGGTCGACTCCAGTGTTGATGGCGACAATGAGCAGGGCGAGGACCAGCGAGGCGCCCTGCAGCACCGGCACGTCGCGCCAGAAGACCGCGTGGACGAGGGCGTGGCCCAGTCCGTCCCACGAGAAGAGGCTCTCGACGACGACGACTCCCTCGATGAGGACGACCGCCTGGACGCCGACGTAGGGGACGACCGCGACGAGGGCGTTGCGGATGGTGTGCCGGATGATCACCACCCGCTCTGGCAGCCCCTTGGTCCGAGCGAACTGGACGTAGGCCGATTGGTGCACCTCGATGACCGCGTCGCGAATGATCCTGGCGAAGAGACCGGAGAGGCAGATCGCGAGAGTGAGGGCGGGCAGGACCAGGGCGGCAAGCCCGTCACCCCCGGCTGAGGACATCCAGCCGGCGCGTCCGGACAGCACGACCATGAGGCCGATTCCGAGGAGGAACGGCGGGAGGGCGCGTGATGCTGCGACCCAGGCGGCGCACATCCGGTCGACGATGCCGCCCGGGCGGCGCGCGGCCTCGGTGCCCAGGGCAGCGCCGATGAGAACTGCGCCGAGCAGGGCGGCGGCAGCGAGTTGGAGGGTGGCGAGCAGGGCCGGTCCGAGCTCATCGACAACGGTGCGCGTCGTGACGAGGGAACGACCGAGGTCGAGGGTGAACAGGTCGGCACACCAGTCACCCAGCTGCTGCCACACCGGCCGGTCGAGTCCGAGCTCCTGGCGCACTCCCTGCGCGGCGGCAGAGTCAACGAGGTCCGCCCCGTAGCGTCCGGCGGCAATCCGATAGGCCGCATCGCCGGGCAGTTGCTGGACGACGAGGAAGCAGACCACCGAGACCATGAGCGCCACCCCGCAGGCCTGGGCGAGGCGGGCGGTGAGGATGCGGACGGTGCGGGGGACGGACGGTGTCGTCACGGGACCCACGTCGTCTCGCTGAGGCGCCAGCTGTGCTCGATCGGGTCTATGACGAAGCCGCCGAGCCGGTCGGAGACAGCGGCGTTGAGTCGATACCACGCGACGGGCACGACGGGGAGCTGCTCCTGGATGACGCTGGCGACCTCGTGGCGAGCGGCGTCAGCGGCGGGGCCGGTGGGCTGCTGAGCCACGGTCGCCAGGGACGTGGTGAGTGCAGGGTCCTGCCAGTTCATGACACCCCATTCGGCGCCGCCCGCAGCGAAGGTTTCCGCGATGGAGACAAAGGGGTCGGAGACGAGTGCGAAGTGCTTGGTGAGCAGGGCGAGTTCCAGCGTGCCGTCGGCGTGCTTGGCGGGAATCTCGCTGGAGTTGCCGACCGCGACGTCGATGGTGATGCCGATGGCACGGGCCGCTTCCTGGATCGCCGTGGCCAACGGGGGCAGCTCGGGCCGGTCGGGATAGGTCGTCAGGGTGAGGCGCAGGGGCTTGCCGTCCCGCTCGAGGGTTTTGCCGTCGGCGCTGGGGCGGTAGCCAGCCTCGGTGAGCAGATCTCGTGCGCGGTCGACATCGTGAGTGAGTGGCTCCAGGTCGGGCTGGTTCCACGTGGCGAGCGCGGGCGGGAAGATCTGGGTTGCGGCAAGGTCCTTCTCGCGCAGGACGGCCTCGGCAATGCGGTCGCGATCGAGCATGAGCGACAGTGCCCGTCGGACGCGGACGTCCTTGAGGGCAGGGTGGGCACCGTTGACCTTCAGCAGGACGGTGCGCGGCTGAAGCGCGGAGGCCATCGAGACACCGTCGGCGGCGTCGACCCGCTGGCGACCGGCGGGTTCGAGACCGAAGACGACGTCGGCCTGGCCGCTCGCCGCCATCACGGCGCGGGTCTCGGCGCGCCCGACGACCGAGAACTCGACGCCCTCGATCGTGGGCTGGTCTCCGCGGTAGCCGGTGAAGCGTCGGGTCGTGATCGAGGACGGCAGCTCGAGCTCGGTGACCTCGAACGGGCCGGACCCGACGACCTTCGTGACGCGGCCGGCTCCGTCGTAGGACGAGGGGGCGAGGATGCCCGCGCTGTAGTGGGTCAGGAGCGCGGGCAGGGTCGGATCGGGCGTGCTGAGGCTGATGTTCAGGGTCTCGCCGACGGCGGCGATCTTCGCGATCGGAGCCCCGGCGAGTGGGCTGGCCGCGTCGGCCGCGGTCTTCGTGAGCGAGGCTGCGACGGCGGGTGCGTCGACCGGGGTGCCGTCGTGGAAGCGGGCTCCGTCGACGAGGTCGAAGGTCCATGTCAGCTTGTCCGCAGAGGGCTGCCATGTGGTCGCCAGCCCCGGTGCCAAGGTGCCTTCGACGTCGCTGCTCACGACTGTGTCGGCCACCTCGAGCCGGGTGAAGAGGCCGTTGCTGGCGGTGGGCTCGAGGCTGTGGATCTCGAACGGTCCCACGACCCGCGCGATGGTTCGGGCGCGATCGCTGGCGCCCCCACCACCGCAGGCGGTCGTGACGAGAGCGGCCGTGAGCGTCGCGGTGAGCGAGACGACGCGGCGACGTGAGGGCGTGTTCATGAAGGGGCCTTTCGCGGGTGGGATTCGCGGCAGACCCTAGATGGGAATGATTCCCATCGTCAAATGATGGTGGCAGCTGGGGCCGTGGCGTCAGTCCTCGCGTCCGTGACGCGTGCGGCTGCGAAGGCGACCACCCGGGAGCTCGGGCGCGGGCAGCCAGGTCAGCCGGCCGGCATACCCGTCGACCTCGCCGAAGCGCTCCGAGCGCGCCTGCCACTCATCACGGAAGGCGACGATCTCGTCGTGGTCGCGACCGATGAAGTTCCACCACATGACGATCGCCTCGTCGTAGGGCGTCCCACCGAGCAGCACCGCCCGCGTGGGCTCGAGGGCGACGACGGTGAGCGCGGACAGCCCGGCCTCGATGATGCCGAGGTCGCCTCGCTGCAGCGCAGTTCCGTTGAGTGTCACCCCACCCGTGTCGATCAACAGACCATGCTCGTATGCCGTGTCCACCGGGACCGTCCACGTCGCACCTTGCGCGAGGGTCACCTCCACCCCGAGCAGCGGCGTTCGAGTGGTGATCGGCGACGAGTGGCCGGCAAGCGAACCGATGAAGACACGGCCCTCGACGCCGTCACCCAACGGCACGAGCGGCGCTGCGTGGTGCTGGAATTCGCGTCCGAGGTCACGGTCGGCCTCGGGCAGGACGACCCAGAGCTGGACACCGTGCAGGGACGTCGTCGAAGGCGTCGACACCTCGGAGTGGGCGATGCCGCGACCGCTCGTCATGAGGTTGACCTCGCCCGGGCGGACCATGGCGTGCACGCCGCCGGTGTCGCGGTGCTCGACCTCGCCCTCGAAGAGCCAGCTCACGGTCTGCAGTCCGGTGTGCGGATGCGGCGGCACGTCCATGCCGCCGCTGGAGGCCACGTCGTCCGGCCCATAGTGGTCGACGAAGCACCACGCCCCGATGAACGACCGCTCGCGGTGGGGGAGGGTGCGCCGGACCGTCATCGACCGCGGCCCGCCGAGCGGGACCTCCCGCGGGCTCAACACCTGAACCTGGGTCATGATGAACAGCATGGCTGACAACGCTGAGAACGTCGTCGTGTGCAACCACCCCGACCTGCTGCGCTATGAGGCGCATCTGGGGGGCGAACTCGCGGGCTTCGCCGCCTATCGGCTCGAGGACGGGCGGATCGCCTTCACGCACACCGAGGTGGATCCCGCCTTCGAGGGCAAGGGCATCGGTTCGGCCCTGGCTCGGGGCGCCCTCGATGACGTGCGTGCCACCGGTGGACTCAGGGTGCTGCCGCTCTGCCCCTTCATCAAGGGATGGATCGCCAAGCACGAGGACTATCAGGACCTGCTCGGGCACTGACGGGCGTCAGTCGCGGGGTGGGCCGTCCCCGCCCAGCGGCTTCTGGAACCACGCCACGTCGCGCCATTCACCGTGCTTCCACCCAATGCGGCGATAGGTCCCGACCGATTCGAACCCCATGGCCAGGTGCAGGGCCGCGCTCGCGTCGTTGGGCAGGGTCACGCCTCCGCAGGCCATGCGCATCCCGAGCGATTCCATGCGAGCCAGCAGCGCGGCATACACGATCCTGCCCACTCCACCACCGCGTGCGGTGACGTCGAGATAGACACTCACTTCGCACGAATACCGGTATGCCGCACGGGCTTTGAACGGGCCGCCGTAGGCATAGCCCACGATCGCACCATCCCGCTCGGCCACCAGCCAGGCGTGCTGCTCCTGTGCCGAGGCGATGCGAGCCATCATCTCCTCGACGCTGGGAGCGATCTCCTCGAACGTCGCCGTCGTGTGCTCGACGTAGTGCGCATAGATGGCCGCGCATGCTGCGGCATCGGCGGGCGCGGCGTCGCGCAGGGTCACCTCGGCAGTCATGGCTGCCATCCTTGCGCGCCGATGTTTCCTGAACGTTGCCTGAGGGAGCATCAGCCTGCCGGCATATCGGCCCTTGACGATGCATACCCGCCCTTGACCAAGCGTGGGGACAATGGGAACGCACCTCTGACCCCCTTCTTGGGTGCGGCTTCCTAACGTCGAGAGTGCCAGCGGAAACACCGCTCGGTGATCCACGACAGGAGATCCACGCATGTCTCGCAGAAGTCTCACCGTCCTGGCCGGCACCATCTCGGCCGCCGCCGCAGCAACCGCCCTCTGTGTCGCCCCCGCGACCGCCGCTTCTTCGGGCTCAGTCGGCCCGGAGCCCAGCACCGGCCCGCTCGCCGTCGACTCCGGCGCCTCCGTCGACGAGATGTCGGCCCAGTGGCTCGCCAAGGAGAAGGGTCTGACCCTCGAGACCGCGCGTGACCGGGTGGCCGCGCAGGACGGGCAGGGCCGCAAGGCCGCCGCCCTCGAGAAGTCGCTCGGGGCCAAGGCCGTCGGCACGTGGATCGACCAGGCCACCGGCGTGCTCCACGTCAACGTCACCGACGCCGCCGCTGCGTCGAAGGTGCGTGCGGCCGGTGCGTCCGCCAGGGTCGTCACCGCTGACAGGACCGAGCTCGCCGCGTCCGAGAAGGCCGCGAAGGCGCGCGTCGGAAAGGACGTCATCTCGTCCCACGTCGACCCGGTCACCAACAAGGTCGTCGTGACCGTGCCCGCCGACCGGCTGGCTGCGACCCGCGCCATGATCACCGACCCGTCGGTCAGCGTCGAGGGCACGGAGGCCAAGGTCACCACCCAGGCCAACGTCTATGGCGGTCAGCAGATCGAGTTCAGTGGCTACGTCTGCTCGCTCGGCTTCAACGCCACCAAGGCCGGAGCGCCGGTCTTCATCACCGCCGGGCACTGCGCCGAGGGCAACCAGACGTTCACCCGCAACGGGACGACGCTCGGCACGACCCGCGGCTGGTCCTTCCCCGGCAACGACTACGCCTACTCCAGCCTCTCGTCGAGCTGGACCGGGATCGCTGCGGTCGACATGTGGAACGGCAGCGCCCGGACCGTCACGGGGTCGAGCAATGCCACGGTCGGCACCGCGATCTGCAAGTCGGGTCGCACCACGGCCTGGACCTGCGGCTCGGTGCAGGCCAAGAACGTCACGGTCAACTACAACAACGGTGACGGCACCTACTCCACCGTCGGCGGTCTCACGAAGTCCAACACCTGCACCGAAGGTGGCGACTCCGGCGGCTCGTGGATGGCCGGCAACCTCGCCCAGGGCGTGACGAGCGGCGGCGCTGGCTACGGCGCCAACGGCGTGTGCGGTCAGAAGGTCGGCCAGCCCAACGTTGCCTACTTCCAGCCGATTGGTGAGATCCTCACCGCCTACGGGCTCGTCCTCAAGACGGCCTGAGAACCACAAGACGCACGTATGCCGTGTGGCCCACCTTTCGGGGCCACACGGCATACGCGTATCTGGCGTATCGATCGGTGGTCGGGTCTACCGTCGAAGACATGGCAACTCACGAGGAGAAGTGGCCGGCGGGCACGCCCTGCTGGGTGGACATCACCGTGAGCGACCTGGCCCGTAGCCAGGCGTTCTACAACACCGTGCTCGGCTGGGAGTTCGAAGAGAGCACCGAGGAGTACGGCGGCTACACCAACGCCCACCTCGGCGGTCGCAAGGTCGCCGGGATGTCAGCCTCGATGGAGGGGATGGACTGGCCCAACGTCTGGTCGACCTACTTCGCAACCGATGACGTCGACGCGACCGCGGCGGCAGCGACGGGAGCTGGCGCCCAGCAGACGTTCGAGCCCATGGACGTGGGAGCCTTCGGGCGGATGGCGATGTGGGTCGACCCCGGTGGGGCGGCCTTCGGGGCGTGGGAGTCGCGCGATCACACCGGCTACGAAGCGCACAATGAGCACGGCGCCGTCGGCTGGGTCGACCTGGCGACGCGTGACCTCAAGACGTCAAAAGCGTTCTACGGCAGTGTTTTTGGGCTCACCTATGAGGACATGTCGATGAGTGGCGTGAGATATGCGACGTTCACGCCACCAGGTGGCGAGTGGGCAGCGGGCGGCATGGGCGACCGGCAGGTCGGAGATGCTCTCGGACCGCGGTGGTGTGTGACATTCGAGGTGGACGACGTGGATGTGGCGCGGCAACGGGCGGTCGAGGCGGGTGGAGCCGCGCCGGAGGCCCCGCTCGAATTCGAGTTCGGTCGCATCGCGACGGTCAAGGGGCCCGACGGCGAGGAGTTCTCGCTCATGACCTCGAAGGCACCAGACAGCGAAGCACCTACTGCACCGTAAGTGTGGTGATCACCCCACTTACGGTGCGGTAGCGCATGCGATCGGTGACGGTCAGCGGGCGCGGCTGACCCTGGCCTCGTCCCACACCGGCCCCGGAGTCTCGACGACGCGGCCATCGCTGCCGAAGACAAGGAACCGGTCGAAGCTGCGCGCGAACCAGCGGTCGTGGGTCACAGCCAGTACCGTCCCCTCGAAGGCCGCGAGGGCCTGCTCCAGCGCCTCGGCCGAGTGCAGGTCGAGGTTGTCGGTCGGCTCGTCGAGGAGCAGCAGCGTCGCCCCGCTCAGCTCGAGCAGGAGGATCTGGAAGCGCGCCTGCTGCCCGCCCGAGAGCGTGTCGAAGGTCTGCTCGCCCTGATGCGCGAGCTCATAGCGGTCGAGCACGCGCGACGCCTCCTCACGCCCACGCCCGGTGCGATGCTCATCACCCCGGTGGAGGATCTCGAGCAGCGTGCGCCCGCGCAGTTGGGGCGAGTCGTGGGTCTGGGCGAACCAACCGGGACGCACCCGGGACCCGAGGCGCGCAGTTCCGCTGTGCCGCACTGGTTCCACGGTGACATCGCTGACTGGTTGATGCTCGATGTCGGGGTCGCTCCCGCCCGCGGCCAGGAGCCGCAGGAAGTGGGACTTGCCCGAACCGTTGGACCCGAGGACGGCAACGCGCTCGCCGAACCAGACCTCGAGGTCGAACGGCTTCATCAAGGAATCAAGGTCACCCGACACTGAGTCCGAGCTGCCCGGGGCGAGAAGCTCGACGCCGGTGCACACGACCGCGCGCTTCGCCGTGCGCCCACCCCTGAGGCGCATCGTGACGTTCTGAGCAATGGCGACCTTCTCGGGCGGGCCGGCCTTCACGAACTTCGCGAGCCGGGTCTCGGCGGCGTGGAGCCGCGAGGCGAGACCGTCGTTGAAGGCCGCCTTCGTTCGATACATGAGGACGAGTGCCTTGAGCTTGGTGTGCTCCTCGTCCCAGCGTCGGCGCATCTCGTCGAGGCGGTCGTTGCGGTCGACCCGAGCCTGGTGCCAGGTCGCGAACGAGCCTGGGTGAATCCAGGCGCTGGCCCCGTTGACGCCCGGCTCCAGGGTGACGACGGCCGTGGCGACCCTCGAGAGCAGCTCGCGGTCGTGGCTGATGAACAGGACCGTCTTGTTCGACGCGATGAGCCGGTCCTCGAGCCACCGCTTGGACGGCACGTCGAGGTAGTTGTCGGGCTCGTCGAGGAGCAGCAGGTCGGCCGGTCCGCTCAGCAGCGCCTCAAGCACCACGCGCTTCTGTTCGCCTCCCGACAGGGAGGTGACGGCACGCCACTGAGCCTGCTCGAACGGCATACCCAACGCCTGGGTCGTGACCGTGTCCCACACCGTCGTCTCGAACTCGTAGCCACCCGCATCGCCCCAGTCCGCCAGCGCCTGCGCGTAGTCCATCTGCGACGGCTCGTCGTCGACTTCCATGATCCGCAGCTCGGCGGCGTCCACGGCCAGCGCGGCCTTGCGAATGCGTTCTGGCGCAACGGTGATGAGCAGATCGCGCACGGTCGAGTCATCGCGGACCTTGCCCACGAACTGGTTCATGACCGCGAGCGTCCCGGACGTGGTGATGGCGCCCTCGTGCGCGGTGAGGTCGCCCGAGATGATCCGGGTCAGGGTCGTCTTGCCGGTCCCGTTGGGGCCGATGAGAGCGACGCGCTGCCCCTCGCCGACGCGGAACTGGACGCCGTCGAGCAGGGGACGCCCGTCGGGGAGCGTGAACCCGACCTGGTTGACCTCGAGATGTGCCACGAGAGTCGAGTGTCCTGCCTGTATGCCGTCCGGCCAAGTCAGTTTGTCGGCGAAGCTCGCGCCCCGGTGTCCGGACGTTCGATCGGACCCAGCTGGTTGCGGCTCTGGATGCGGAAGGCGCCCGGCGTCATCCCGGCCTGTCGACGGAACCAGGACGAGAAGTTCGACGCGTCATCGAAGCCGAGCTGCTCGGCAATCTCGGACACCGACGCGGCGGCGTGGCTGAGCTGCCGCTTCGCCTCCAAGGCCACCCGCTCATCAATGAGCTCCTTGGCCGAAAGCCCGGTGTGCCGCCGGGCGAGACGGTTGAGGGTGCGGGTGGAGTAGCCCAGACGATCGGCATGGTCACTCACCTTGTGCCAGGTCCGGAAGTGCTCCTCGACGTGATCGCGGAACCACGTGTAGGCCTCGTGGGTCGGCCCTTGGGCGGGCACGTCGTCCGCTGGTCCGACCCGTGAGAGGTGGATGAGGAGTGCGGCGAGAGCGTGGGCGAGGGCGGCTTGGCGAAGGCCGGTGAGACCGCCCTGGCCTCGTCCGGCATCCCCTGGTTCGGCATCACGTCGTTCGGCACCGGTGGCGACCAGCAGGGCGAGGGCTTGCGTGACGGGGGTGTCCGCCAGATCGGCAGCGGACCAGTGGCTTCGTCCACTGACCGGGTGCGACCTGATGAGGTCGCTCGTGCGCTCATCCACCGTGTGGGCTCCGAAGAGGGCGACGGTGCCTTCGATGTCGTCGATCGCGCCCCAGTGGTGGACCTGGCCGGCTCGCACCCACAGGACGTCGCCGGGCTGCAGCGGATGGTCCGTGAAGTCGACGACGTGGCGGGCAGAGCCGCTCGCGATGTGCACGAGCAGGTCGAAATCCAGGCGTTGGGTCATCAGGAACTCATGCGGTCCGCCGCGCTCACGGATTCCGCGCAGGGTGTTCACCTCGATGTCGCCCACGCTTGGCTCGGGCGGAATGAAGCGCACCTGGCGGATCGCAGCCTGTCCCATTTTTACCATTGCTCTTCCCGTGGACACCGTGACTCACGACAAGAGGGATCCTACGGTTACCGGTATGACCAATCTCGAATTCACCATCATCGACACGGCGGACACGTCGCTCAACAAGACCAGCGTCCTGGTCACCGGCGAGACCGAGGCGCTGGTGGTCGACGCGGCCTTCACGCGCGCCGACGGCCACCGCATCGTCGCCGAGGTTCTCGACTCGGGCAAGGAACTCACCATTGTGGTCGTCACGGCCGGTGACCCTGACTTCTACTTCGGCGCCGAAGTCATTGCTGACGCCTTCCCGGAGGCGACCTTCCTCGCTCCCGCAGACGTCATCGAGCACATCGCGCACAGCTACGAGGGCAAGCTCCAGGCCTGGGCCCACCTCGGCCCGAACCTGCCCACACGCCTCGTCGAGCTGACCCCGCTGACCGCGACCTCTCTCACCGTTGACGGCACCAAGATCGAGGTGCGCCGGGGAAGCGAGCTGCTCGGCGACCGGTCGTGGCACCTGTTCGAGCCGACCTCACGTTCGCTGTTCGGCGGCGTGCTGCTGTTCGAGGGCCTCCACGTGTGGACCGCCGACAGCGCCACCCCGGAGCTGCGGTCCGAGTGGATCCGCGTGCTCGACGACCTGGAGGCGCTGGCCCCGACCTATGTCGTCGCCGGTCACCGGACCGCTGGCGCCCCGACGGATCTCACCGCCATCACCCACACCCGCGACTACCTCCAGACCTTCGAGAAGACCATCGCGGCCTCGGCCGACGCTGCAGAAGCCGAGGCGTCACTGCTCACGGCCTACCCGGATGCCGGTTTGCAGGTCGCCGCTGGCCTCGGAACCAAGGTCGCGAAGGGAGAGATGACGTGGGGCTGAACCACGAGTCCAGCCCGGCCGACGTCGTGCGCCGCCAGTACGTCGCGTCGGCGGCCGGCGACCTGGCGGCTCTGCGCGCGACGATGGCTCCGGACGTCGAGTGGACCGAGATGGCGGGCTTCCCGCTCGCCGGGACCTATCGCACCCCCGAAGGTGTGACCACCAACGTCATGGAGAAGCTCGGCGCTGAGTGGGACGGCTGGGCCGCGCACGATGACACCTATGTGGTCGACGGTGAGAACGTCGTCGTCCTCGCTCGCTACACGGCCAGCCATCGGGCGACCGGCAAGGATCTGGCCGTGCGGGTGGCTCATCACTTCATCGTCCGCGGCGGGCTCATCGTCCGGTTCGAGCAGTTCGTCGACACCGCCCTCGTGCGCGACGCGGCCAGCTGAGTCGACCGCCCGCGCTTGATCGAGCCGACTAGGTTGGATCGCATGGCCACGGACGTGCAACACCCTCTCGACCTCTTCGGCATCGACGGGCTGATCGGCGCCGACGACCGCGACATGCGCGACACGGTGCGCTCGTTCCTCGCCGCCGAGGTGCGGCCGCACGTGCCCGGCTGGTTCGAGTCGGCCTCGGTGCCGGTGCGTGAGCTCGCACCCCGCCTCGGCGAGTTGGGTCTGCTCGGCATGCACCTCGAGGGCTACGGCTGCGCTGGGACGAGCGCCACGGCATACGGACTCGCTTGTGCTGAGCTGGAAGCGGTCGACTCAGGTGTCCGCTCGCTCGTCTCCGTCCAGGGGTCGCTCGCGATGTTTGCGATCTGGCAGTTCGGCAGCGAGGAGCAGAAGTTGGAGTGGCTCCCGCGAATGGCTGCGGGTGAGGCGATCGGGTGTTTCGGGCTGACCGAGCCGGACTTCGGATCCAACCCCGCCGGCATGCGCACACGGGCGCGACGTGAGGGTGAGGACTGGGTTCTCGACGGCTCCAAGATGTGGATCACCAACGGGTCCGTCGCCGACGTGGCCGTCGTGTGGGCGCGGACGGACGCGAGCGATGGCGAGACGATCCGGGGGTTTGTCGTGCCGACCTCGACGCCCGGGTTCTCGGCGCCGGAGATCACCGGGAAGCTCTCGCTGCGTGCGTCGGTGACGTCCGAGCTCGTGCTCGATGGCGTGCGGCTGCCGGCTTCGGCGATGCTGCCCGAGGCGCGTGGGTTGTCCGGGCCGTTGTCGTGTCTGTCGGAGGCACGCTTCGGGATCATCTTCGGCGCACTCGGGGCGGCGCGCGATGCCCTCGAGACGACGATCGCCTACACGCTCGACCGAGACATGTTCGAGAAGAAGCTCGGTGGCTACCAGATCACCCAGACCAAGCTCGCCGACATGACGCTCGAGCTCGGCAAGGGGATGCTGCTCGCCCTGCACCTGGGGGCACTCAAGGACGCCGGGACCCTGCGGCCCGAGCAGGTGTCGCTGGGCAAGCTCAACTCGTGTCGCGAGGCCATCAAGATCGCCCGCGAGTGCCGAACGCTGCTGGGCGCCAACGGGATCTCGGGCGAGTACTCACCCATGCGGCACGCCAACAACCTCGAGTCGGTCCTCACCTATGAGGGCACGTCCGAGGTCCACCAGCTCGTCATCGGACAGGCCCTCACCGGGCTGCCGGCGTTCCGTTGATCGGGCCGGCTAGCAGTGTCTAGATTTTGCCCTAGACGGCCCTAGCAGCAGACATCGAGGAGAGACAGCATGAGCGACAGTTCCTTCGCGGCGGACTACGAGGCAGCGCGTGAGCGCTTCGAGACAGGAGAGTATGCCGCTGCCGCGCCACTGTTCGCCGCGCTCGTCGACCGCAGTGCGCTCGAACCGCCACTGCACGGCACGACCGAGCTGCGCCTCTATCTCGCGCGGTCGTACTACCACTCGGCCCAGCTCTCCCGCGCCGAGGAGGTCCTGCGCCCGATGCTCGTCGACAACCCCGATGACCACTACGCCCTGCTGCTCCTCGGCCGGACCTTGCAGCGACAGAGCCGGCACGACGAGGCGAAGCCGCACCTGGCGATGGCCAAGCTCCTCGGCGGTTACGACATCGACGGCCCCGAGCTCCCCGAGTCCTGACGCCACGCGAGATGACCACTTCTTGGCCGGACGACCACGTAGACGTGGTCGTTTCATCAAGAAGAGGTCATCTCGCGGGCACGGCATCACTTCAGAGGCGTGACGTCCGCTTCGTAGGTGAACAGCTGGGTCCCGGCGATCTCTTCTCCGTCGTCAGGTGCAGCAAACAGGGTCACATGGGACCCCACAGCATCGAGGTCGACCGGGTTGCGGGTGATGACGTGCCCCGCGGTCGACCACAGCTGCACCGGCACCTCGTGCTCCAGCTGGCCCGTCTTCAACGACACCAGCGCGAGTCCGCCGAGCTCATAACCCGTCACCGCGCCGGGCTGCGCCGGCAGCCCGGTCACGCCCGAGCAGATCGCGTGACCTTCGCCGGCGTACTCGCAGTCCTGGTAGTCGAGCATGTGGTCCGGGTTGAGCCAGCGGTCGACTTCGCGCCCCTTCGTCGTCCACTCGAAGAAGCGTCGCGATCCCCACGTGTTGCCCACGAGCTTGTTGCTCGCCCGGTCGTGGACGATGCCGCCGACGTGGTCGTCCTCCTCGAACTCCTTCGTCACCGCGAGGCTGTCGCGGTCGATGCTGTAGATGATGGCGTGGCTGTTGGGGCGGTACTCCGCGACGGGCACCCACACCTTCTCGTCGTCGACGTCGATGCCGCCCGGGTGGTACGAATTGCCTTCTCCCAGAACGATGTCCTTGAGCAGGTTGCCCTGGCGGTCGAGGACGAAGAGATGCCCGATCCCCTTGCCGGGGGAGCGGTCATAGCCCTCGATCGGGCTCGGGTAGCGCACGGTCGGCTCGAGGATCTCCACCGACGACAGGTAGATCCGGTCCTCGGTCACCTCGAGCCCCTGCGGGTGGAACGTCTCGAAAGCCAGGTCGAGGGTGCCGGTCTTCTTCCACGCGGTGCCGCGGGTGATGTTCTTGAGGGCTCCGACGACGTCTTCGTCTCGCGCTGTGGTCCGGGTGACGGTGCGTATGCCGTCCGCTCCGGACTTCTGTGTCCCTGCACCAGCGCGCTCTGTCGGCGCAGTGGCGGACTGATTGCTGTTCTGCTTCGTGACGACGCCTGCGGCAGGTGCCGCGACGAGCAGCACGGCCGAGGCGAGACCGCCGATGAGCTGGGTGGTGCGCATGTCGTGTCCTTGTGGGTCAGGGGACGGAGGGGCCGGGACTTGAAGTGGGGCGGGACCGGACTGGAGGCAGGGTCGACGAGAGATGGCGTCGAGGTATGCCTACCGGCCCTGCGTCACCGGTGGGTGAACACGCTGCGAACGGTGACCGGCGCGTGAGAGTTGGACCCGCTCAGTGACCGGTCGTGCCGCGCCGACTGCGTACCAGACCGTCCCGAAGCAGCGCAACACCTGTCGCGAGGTCGTGGCCCAGGCGCAGAGCACCCGTGACGTCGTCCTGGTGGCGGCCACCGACGGCGACCACCACTCGCGGCTCCTTTTGGGTCAGCAGGTCGATGACCTCCTGCGCTGAGACGACGTCGGCGGGTCGGGGCACCGACAGCACCGCGCCGCCCGGTTGACGGCCTGAGGCAGCCACCTCCCAGTCCCGGGACGGCAGATCGGCACCCAGATAGACCGTCGGGATACCCGCCTGCCGCGCGGCGACACTGAAGGCGAGCAGTCCGAGCTCGTGTCGAGCCCCCGGTGGCAGGCCGAGCACGACCACCGGCCCGGTCGTGGTTCGTGATGCTGCTTCGTGCAGGCTCGCCAGCTGATGTTGCACGGCATGGCTGACCAGGTGTTCGCCAGCGGCACTGAGTCGCCCCTCGGCCCACGCCCTGCCCACTCCCACAAGGATCGGCATGAGCCAGTTACTGGCCATCTCTGCGAAGTCGCCTCTCCCGAGCGAGCGAGCGAGGATGGCGCTCACACCGGGGCCGTCGAGGCGCTGCGCGGCAGCGAGCAGGTCCTCCAGCCCTTCCGGCGACTCAACCTCACCTGACGAACGCGCGACCCCGAGCGCGGTGACACCATCCCCTGCGGTGCGCGACAGGGTCTCAGTGGCTGCTTCGCTGGCGGTCCAACCGTCCTGCACGAGCGAGGCCATGATGGCGAGCGCCCTGACATCTGCGTCGGAGTAGAGGCGATATTGGCCCTCCGACCGGGCCGGCGACACGACCCCGTAGCGGCGCTCCCAGGCCCGCAGGGTCGGCAAGCCGATGCCGGTCAGTTCCGCGACCCGCTTGATCGTGTACATGGTCTGTCCAGCCTAGGTCTTCCACCTCGCCGGTGAGGGCGACGCAGGCGTGCCAGCCCTCCAGCGCTCAACGTTCGGCGTGGCTGGACTCGAGCGTGAGGAGGTATTCCTTGGCAGCCGGCCCACCGGCATACCCGCCGACGTTGCGGACCTTGCCCTCCACGGAACCGCCCGCAGGCAGCACGCGGTGACATGGCACGAAGACGCACAGCGGGTTCGCGCCGAGCGCCGACCCGACGGCCCGCGATGCCCGCGGCCGATCGATCGCCTCGGCCAAAGCCCCATAGGTCGTCGACGCCCCATAGCCCACCCGGGCAGCCAGCCCACCGAGCACCGCCCGCTGGAACTCGCTCGCCAGGGTCAGGTCCACCGGCACCGAGAAGTCGGTCACCTTCCCTTCGAGGTATGCCGTGAGCTCACGTCGCGCGGTGTCGAGCGGCTTGGCCTGGCGCAGCACCCGAGGCGACACGACGTCGGACAGCCGCTGCAGCCACACCTCCTCGTCGACGTCGGTCCGGACATAGGCCGACGTGACCAGCCGACCATCGGAGCGGATCGCCAACAGGAGGCGACCGACAGCGGTGTCCTCGACGGCATACGAGATGTCCGTCTCCGGCAGCACGGGCGGCCGGACGTTTGGCGAAAAGTCCTCAAACAGAACAGAATTCATCGCAGATCCTCCAGATCCACTCGAAGAGCTGCGAGAGCGTCGGACACGAGACGACGGCTCATCGCAGGGGTCGTGCCGAGTGCTGCAGCCACGGCGCGATGGTCGAGGTCGGCGACGTACTTGAGGACCACCGCCTCGCGCTGACGCGACGGCAGCGCGGCCACCCGAGTCCACAACCCGTCATCCGGCGCCGAAGGCCCGTCCACGGCCGGCGCCGCAGCCAGCACAGCCGGGTCCTCGTGCGCCACCGTCCGCCGACCCGCTCGGTGCGCGTCCATCGCGCACCGGTGCGTGATCGTCAGCAGCCAGCCACGCAGGTTGCGCGTCGACGTCACCCGCGGATAGGCCGCGAGCGCCTGGGTCCACGCCTGCTGCGCGACGTCGTCACCGAGGTTCGGGCCGGCGAGGGCGTGGGCGAGCCGGCCGACATCGCGCCAGTGCGCGTCGACGAGGTTCTGGAAGGGCGGCAGGCTCACAATGCTTCAACGGTATGCCGTGAGGTTCTGTGAGTCGCTCCCCTCACTGGGCGTGGTACTGCCACGATGGACGCGTGGCCGGTCCGTATCTGGGGGAGAAGCGCGAGACCGGGGGACGGCCGCGGGTGATCGCCCACCGGGGTGCGAGCGCGATGCAGCCAGAACACACCCTGGCTGCCTACACGACGGCGTTCGACCTGGGCGTCGACGGCATCGAGTGCGACGTGCGACTCACTGCCGATCACCACCTCGTGTGCGTGCATGACCGCCGCGCCAACCGCACGAGCAACGGCAAGGGCGTCATCTCCACCCTGGAGCTGGCCCACCTCGAGGGGCTCGACTGGGCCAGCTGGAAGGAGCTCGACGACGGCAGCGCGAACGAGCAGGCCGACAGCGACCCCGGTCGTGGCCGGATCCTCACCCTGAACCGGCTCCTGGACTCTCTCACCAGCCAGCGCCAAGAACTCCTCACCCTCATCGAGACCAAGCACCCGACGCGCTATGGCGGTCTCGTGGAGCGTCAGCTCGTGACGGCGCTGCGCGAGTTCGGCCTGACCACGGGCGACCTGCCCCAGCTGCCCCACGTGCGGGTCATGTCGTTCTCCTTGATGGCGCTCGTTCGGATGCGCGGTCTCGCACCGCAGGTCCCTCTCGTCCACCTCGTCGCGCAGTCAGCTCCCCGACTCTCCTGGGACGGCTCGCTTCCGACGGGAATCAACATCGTCGGACTGGACATGCGCATCGTGCGGCGAAGCTCGGCGATCGTGAGGGCTCACCAGCGCCGCGGCCACGAGGTCTATGTCTGGACCGTCAACGAACCCGAGGACGTCGAACGCTGTGTCGAGCTCGGCGTCGACGTCATGATCAGCGATCGTCCCAGCGACGTGATGGCCCTGCTCGGTTAGAGTGCCGGACGTGACTGCAGCGGAGACCAACTCGACCGACGGCTCGTCGACGGCGTCGTCGTCGACCGGCGACGGCAAGCTCGACGAGTTCGGCGGCGCCATCGGCCAGGGTCTGGTCCGCACGATCCGCGCACCGTGGGGGCCATCGACGGTCACCCGCGTCCGTCACGCCGTCGTGGCCGACCTGCGCGCCCGCGACCTCGCCGAGAAGACCATCGACGAGTCCGAGATCGTCGTGTCCGAACTCATGACCAACGCCATCCGCCACGCCCGGCCCCTCGCCGACGGCTGCCTCCGTGTGCGCTGGAAGGTGCGCGGCGAGGTCGTCGAGGTCGAGGTCACCGACGGTGGCGGCGACAGCGTCCCGGTGCCTGCCCCGGCTTCGGTATGGGTGTCGAGCGGCCGAGGGCTGCGCATCATCCGCTCGCTCGCCCACGAGTGGGGCGTCGACGACGACAAGGGTGCTCAGACCGTGTGGGCTGCCATGGGTGGCCCGAGCCGCCGCCGCGCCACCTGAGCCCGCACAACACCTTTTCCGGGGGCGGCGGGAAAGGTGCCCGGAGCAAGGGAACTGTTCCCTTGCTTGAGTCCCCTTTTCCGGGGGCGGCGGGAAACGGGCAGCGTCCGGCGAGCTGACGGCATACCCGCCGAAGTTGCGGACGCAGGGCAGAAGCCACTGCGTCGCACCACTACGCTGACGGCCATGGGCAAGGCATCTCGACGACGCAGGACCACCGACGACTCCGGCGCACCCGCCAAGCGGCAACGCACCGCGGCCGTTCCTTATGTTAACCGCCCCTTCGAGGGGCTGCCGCAGGAGACCGAGTGGGTGGCGATCCGCGAGATCCTCCCCGCCGCGACCGTGGCCGTGAGCTTCGCCGCTGGCCAGGCTCCAGAAGGCGCTGACAAGGCGACGGTCGCGACCGTGCTGCCGATGGCGTGGCCGGCTCTGCGTCGCGCCGACGGCACCGTTCTCGTCGGGACCCAGTCGGGCTCGACCACCGGTGATGCCAGCCGTGACCTCGCCGCCCAGCTCATCGCCGGTGCGGCTGCGGAGCCGGGCAGTGCCGTCCAGCTCGTCCCGACCCCGACCGTCGACACCCCTCGTCTGCAGGACCTGCTCGATCTCGACGCCTCGTTCGAGGTCGAGGTCCACGAGGGCTTCGACTTCTGGGTCGATGAGCAGGAACTCGACGACGCGGGCCGCGAGTCCCTCGCCGCCGCCAACGAGTCGGTCGTGCCGACCGTCCGCATGGCTGCCCTGAAGTCCGCCTACTGGGTTCGCATCGGCGAGCGCACCTACATCCGTCTCGTCCTGCCCGACGACGAGGACACCGCCACCGACGCCCTCTCCCGTCTCCACGCAGCTGGTGAGTCCGGACTCGGTGACGACACACGCCTCCTCGGCGCCTTCCGCGCCTGCGGCCTTCTCGTCCCCGTCTTCGAGGTCCCGGCCGACAGCGAGCCCGCCGTGCACGAGGACGCGCTCAAGGCCTTCGGCGACCGGTATGCCGCCGCGCTGGCTTCCACGGAATCCCTCACCGCCGAGGAGCGCCGGGCGCGCTCGGGTCTGCTCAGCCGCCAGGTGACCCTGCGCTGATGGGGACGGGGGTGGGGTCGGTTCTGGGGTCGGACGTGCCGAGGAGTCAGCGGACGGTCGCGGCGATCATCCCGTGCAAGGACGAGGCCGACCGGATCGCCGCGACGGTTGAGGCCGTGCTCGGTCTCGACGGGGTCGACAAGGTCGTCGTCGTCGATGACGGGAGCACTGACGACACTGCTGCGGTCGCGGACGCCGCTGGCGCCGACGTCATCGTGCATGCCCAGAACTTCGGCAAGGCCGCCGCGCTCGAGACGGGCGTGCGCCATCTGCGCGAGCTCGAGGGCTTCAACGCCACCGACACTCACGCCCCCCGGCACCTCCTCTTCGTGGACGGTGACCTCGAGTCGTCGGCGAGCAACCTCCACGTCCTGCTGCCCCCGGTGCTCGAGGGCCGGGCCGACATGACGATCGCGACCCTCCCGCCCCAGTCCACGGCTGGCGGTGGTCACGGGTTCGTCGTCCGGCTCGCCCGCGACGGCATCCAGAACCTCACCGGGTGGTCCGCGAAGCAGCCCCTGTCGGGCATGCGCTGTCTCACGGCCGAGGCCTTTGACGCAGCCAGCCCGCTCGCCCCCGGCTGGGGCGTGGAGGTCGGCCTCACCGTCGACGTCCTCTCCTCCGGGCTCCGCATCGAAGAGGTGCCCTGCGAGCTGCAGCACCGCGTCTCCGGCAAGGACTGGAGCGGGCAGGTCCACCGCGCAAAGCAGTACCGCGACGTGTGGCGCGCCCTCACCAGGCGCCGGGTGCGCAAGGTCCTCGGCGAGCGTGCTTCCGGTGTCGCACACCGCCTCTGACGCCGGCGATTTCGCCCGCGACACTGGCGACATTGCTCGCTCCAGCGACGGTCTCGTCCGCGACCGCAGCAGACTGGGCCTGCTCGTTCTCTCCTTCGCCCTGCTTCTCGTCGTCGGGCTGACCCTCCCGAACGCCGCCGCCCCCGACCTCGGCCCCCGTGGCTGGGCGCCGGGCAGCATGCTCCCGTTCACGCTCGGTCCGGCCTGGGTCACGGGAGCCATGTGGACGGCATACACGCTGGGAGCGGTGGCAGTTGTCCTTGCCGTGACCGGTCGCGGCAGCCATGAGCTGCCCCGCCCCGTCGTCGCGGCACTCGCGCTCCTCGCGGCACTCACGACTCCGTTCGGCTCCGGCGATCACGTGAGCTACGCGGCATACGGACGCATTCTCGCGCTGGGCGACAACCCCTGGCTCGTGTCGCCGGTCAGCTGGCGCGGAGGCTCGGACCCCGTCGTCAGCCAGGTCGAGGCGCCATGGACCGAGGAGCCGAGCGTCTATGGGCCGTTCGCCACGCTGGTCCAGGGCCTCACCTCACTCGGCGGCGGGGACAACCTGCGCCAGACCGTGTGGCTGTGGCAGATCGTCGTCATCGCTGCGTGGCTTGCCGTGCGGTGGGCGCTGCGGCGGATGCTCCCCGGTCGCGAGGCCCGCATCGACGTGGTCTGGACGGCGAACCCGATCGTCTTCTCGGTCGGCGTCCTCGGCGCGCACGTCGACCTGCTCGCGACAGCCCTTGTCGTCGTTGCGGTGTGGGCCGCCCATCGCCACGTCGGCCTGGGTGGCGCTGCGCTGGCCGGCACCTTCGCGGCGCTCGCCGTCTCGTCGAAGTTCACGTATGCCGTGGTGCTGCTCGCGCTCCTCCTCGCCTTCAAGGATCGACGGTTCGCCCGCGGCGGGGTGCTGCTCGGATCGGCGGCGGCGGTGGCCGGAGCTCTCCATCTCTGGGCTGGCCCGCAGGTCTATGACCAGCTCGGGCGGTCAGCGCGTGCCGTCGCCCTCGCCTCACCGTGGCGCTGGTTCCTCGAGCTCACTGGTGGTGGCCCGGCGGTGCGTTCGGTGATCTCGGTGCTGGCGGCCCTCGCCGCGATCGGGTTCGCGTACTGCTTGTGGCGACTCCTGCGCCTCCCAGCCCCCCTTGCGTCTGCGTGGATGGCTGCTGGAACCGCCACATCCGCAGACGCAAGGGGAGAGGTGGGGGGTGGACTTGGTGTTCGCGCGCTGACGTGGGTCGTCGTCCTCGCCGGCGGCTACGCGCTGGCGGCTCCCTATTCACTGCCCTGGTACGACGTCATCGTCTGGGCGGCGCTGCCGGCCGTGGCCTGGGGATCACGACTGCAGCTGGTCGTCGTGCTGTCGTTGTTGGCTCGGCTGTGGATCATGGCGATGGCCTACACCCCGGGACGGGTGCTGGGCATGACGCCCGGCGTCGAGGACGTGACGATGACCGTCCGGACGCGGGTGGCGCCCGCGGTCCTGCTGGCGGTGTGGATCTGGGTCGTCAGGAGCGCCTGGCGCGCCGGGTCCCGGCGACTGCCCGCAGGTCGTCCTCCAGAGTCCTGACGACGACGCTGACGATGAGGGGCACGGCGACCGTTGCACCGACGGCGGGGATGGCCGTGCCGGAGTCGTTGATGAGGAAGCCGATGGTCAAGGTGATGACGAGGGCGATGAGCCCGGCGCGCAACGTCGGCGCCTTCTCGGCGGCCTTGCCCAGGCCGCGCGAACCCCACGACGTCGGCCGCGCCAGCACATAGATGACAAAGAGGAGTGCAGCGGGCACGAGCAGCGTGAGCGGCGCGTTGCCGAGCAGGATGCTCCAGTTCTGCTGACCCTTGCGGATCACGATGTCGAGGGCGTTGCCGTCGATGATCGCCTGGATGAAGCGGCCCAGGTGGCTGCGGTCATCGGGGGAGCGCAGCCAGTCGAGGAACGCGACACCAAAGAACAGGCCGACCGAGCCGAGACCGATGAGCGCGACGCGCTGCCACGTCATCCGCAGGCCGAGGATCGACAGGATGAGATAGGCGATGCCGGGGATGTAGGCAGGCGGGCCGCCCCCGTCGGCGCCCCAGAACGGTGCGCCGTCGATGATGACCGTGCCCACGGCGATGGCGAAGACGACAGCGGCCGCCACGCGCGGCCGACGGTGGCTCACGAGATAGCTCGACACCGCCGTCGCGAGGAGGATCGAGGACGTGGCGAAGAGCGCAAAAGTCACATTGCCCATGCCATAGAACCGACCCGCGACCACCGGTTGCAAACCCATCAGCGAGGACTGCTGGAGTCGTGACCCGGTGATGATGTCGCCGGCGAGCACCGCCACCGTGACGGCCGCAACGAAGGCCAGCGGTCCGAGAGCTGCGCGTCCCCACGGACCGCGCAGGGCGGCATACGCGATGAGGGCGACGAAGAGACCGACCGCACCAACGATGGAGATCATCGGGATCGGGAAGCGCCACCAGGGCAGGAGGTTCGCGAGGAATGTCGAGGCCGGCACCGACGCTGCGAGGACCGCGATGACGCGCACGATGCCGAGCACGCGACGGCGGGTGTCAGGGCCGCCGATCTTGCCCTTCCAGACGAGGAAGACGAGCAGATAGATGACGAGCTGACCGTAGGCGAAGGTGTTGAAGAACGGCGGGACGAGGCTGTGCACCTCATGGCTCGCGAGGTCGTAGTCGACGAGCTTCTGGAGTCGGTCGGCGGCACGCCTCTCGGAGTTGTCGGGTGCCGGGTCGCTCGTCATCGCGGTGCCACCGAGGCCGGGGGGGAGGGTGATCCCCGTGATCGACATGAGCGTGGCCGGGACGTCCTGGGCCTGGACGAGGCCGGGCTGGCGGGTGGACTGGGCGTTGAGCTGGCCCGGTCCGTAGTTCGGCCCACGGGCGACGGCGAGGCGCAGACGCTCGGTCACGCCGGCGTCGGAGAGACTCGCGACGATGAAGTCGGCACCGCCGGGCGCGGCGTTCATGACGTCACCGATGCGCTTGTCGATGGCCGCGATCTGAGTGGTCCGGGTGCCTTCGGCGGGCTGCTCGCCGGCGGCGATGTCGGACGGATCTCGCACGCTGCCCACATCGACGATCGTCACCGGGCACGTGTTCATGTCGACGAGCAGAGTGTCGTCGGCGTAGGGGGTGTAGCGGTCGGCCGTGCCATCGGGCAGCGCCGCAGCGATGGCGGCACCCGGACCGACGGGCTTGATGCAGACGTTGGACTTCTCCGCGGCCTCGCCGAGGAGTCCCAGCTTGCTGTCGAACTTGAGGTCAGCAGCCGCCTTGGTGAACGTGTCCCAGTCCGGGATGACGCCGCCCGTGGGTTCACCGATGGGGCTGCACGGACGCTCCTGGGCCGAGCCGGTGCCGACGCGCGGTGCGGCGGCGCGGTTGGCGGCCGACAGTCCGAGCCAGCCATCGATGGGGCAGGTGTTGGTCTCGACCGAACGGATCGACATCGCGGCGCTCGAGCCGTCCCGCAGGAGCATCCAGAGGTTGGGCGTCGCCTTCTCCGAGACGTCGGTCCAGGTGATGCCGCCGGTGCCGATGAGGACGGTGGCGCCAAAGGGGTCGCCCGGTGCGGTCGGGGTGGTCGCCTGGGTGGTCGCGTGAGTCGCCTGGGCGGACGGGGAGAGGGTGCCGACGCTGAGGCCGAGCACTGTCGCGAGAGTGGCGAACAGGGCGGCGAGCGATCGTTTGGACACCTCACGGATCCTACGGGGGCTCCCGATCGGTGACCTGCGGAGGAGGTGGAGGACGGGTGGAGATCGTGTGCCCACCGGCATACGGTCACAATGGCCCGGTGACCACGACACAGCCGCACCCGAGACGCCCGCCGCGTCTGCGTTGGCAGTGGCTCCTCGCCGTCCTGATCATTGCGCTCGCTGCCGTGCCGGTCGTCCTGCGCTACCTCGTGTTCTGGCCGATGGACCAGTGGCAGGTCGATGTCGAGGTCTATCGCGACGCGGGTGTCTCGATCCTCACCGGTCGGCCGATCTATGCCGCGATGACCGAGGCGCCCCAGCTGCTGCCGTTCACCTACCCTCCGTTCGCCGCGATCCTTGCGCTCCCGCTGGCGTGGGTGCCTTTCGGCGTGGCCGGTTGGCTCTGGACCGCCGCTCAGGTCGCGGCCACGACAGCCATCGTCTGGTATGCCGGGTGGCGGCTCATCCATCGCGCCGGCGGTTGGGTGCCCCTTGCGTTGGCGGCGCTGGTCGCACCGATGCTGTGGCTGCACCCGGTGTCCGACGGCATCAGGTTCGGACAGGTCAACGCGTTCATGGTGCTGGCCTGCCTCATGGACCTGCGGCGGCCGCGGCCGGGGCTGTTGAAGCACGTGCCCGCCGGGGTGCTGGTCGGGCTGGCGATGTCGATCAAGCTGACGCCCGGAGTGTTCGTCATCCACTACCTGATCAACCGGCGCTGGCGTGAGGCCGCGACGGCCCTGGGGACGGCGGTCGGGGTGACGCTGGGCTCGTGGGTGTTGTTGCCCGAGGCGTCGTTCGCGTTCTGGGGTGGGGCGCTGCAGGATCCGGCTCGGCTCGGCCCCAACTTCGGCACCTCCAACCAGTCGATGCGCGGGTTCCTGCTGCGCGTCGGGCCGGAAGGACTTGTCGGGACGGCGATCTGGCTCGTGCTGGTGATCGTCGTCGGGGTCCTGGGCTTCCGGCTGGCCCGGCAGATGTGGTTGCGGGGAGACTCGATCGGTGAGGTCGCCGTCGTGGGGCTGCTGGCCTGCCTGCTGTCACCGGTGGCGTGGATCCACCACTTCCACTGGATCGTCGTCGTGATCTTTGCGCTGCTCGGTGCTCAGCCGTGGACGCGCGATCGGGCTGGGGCCGGGGTTGGGGCTTGGTGGCGCTCGCGTCGGCTCCTCGCGGGGCTCGTCGTCGCGGTGTGGTTCCTCATGCGGATGCCGTGGTGGGGCATCACCTATCTCAACCACCCCGAGTGGCCCGACCTCCCCGGCCGCCTCCTCCAGAACGCCGACGTCGCCGGTGGCCTGGTCGCTCTGGGTCTCCTCTGGTGGGTCAACCGCGACCCCGAGCCGCGTGCCAACCCGGCGCTTCTCGCCGAGCCGACCACATATTCGCGAGCCGACCACCTGTAGCTGGTCGGGTCGTCAAGAACTGGTCGGCTCATGCCGCCGCTCAGAGGGCGCCGGTGATCTGAAGGACGCTGACCGCGGCCAAGCTGAGGCAGACGGTGCCGCCGATGCGACGAATCGTCGAGAGCTTGATGCGCTGCAGGAGCGTGCGGCCGAGCACCGCCGCCAGACCTGACACGGCGGCGAGCGCGAGGAAGGCGCCGATGAACACCGACACCGGGTCGTCGAAGCGCAGCACCATCGACGCGGTGAGGATCTGGGACAGGTCGCCCCATTCGGCGAGGAAGAGCACCGTGAAGCAGAACGTCACGACCTTCCACCCGGCGAGCTGTTTGGCCGCGGACTTCGCGCCGAACTCCTCCTCGGCCTCCGCCTCCTCCTCGTCTGCCTTGCCCGCACCTCGCAGCAACAGGACGCCACCGATGAGGAACATCAGCGCCGCGAAGATCTCGATCGGCCGCTTCGGCAGCTGTGACAGCACCCCGCCAATGGCGACAGCCACGAGCGTTTGCACGAAGAACGCGGCAACGACCCCGACCCACACGAGCAGCGGCCGGAACTTCGTCGACATGACGAGCGTCGCGATGAAGGTCTTGTCAGGGAGCTCGACGACAAAGATCGTCGCGAACACGATGGCGATGGTGGTGAAGTCGATGCCCATGATGGCGACGAGCCTACGAGCCTGACTCCGCGAGGCGTCACCCGCCACGAGGGGTGGACCGGCCCGCAGAGCGGGACCACACGGCATACGCTGGCCGTCATGTTCGCACCCACCCCAGCCGAGGTGCTCGTCCTCCTCATCGTCGTGCTGGTGCCGATCCTGGTGGGCGCAGTCTTCGCGGTCATCACGATGCGACTGCGCGCCAGACTGGACCACCTCGAACGCCAACGCCCGGTCGGCGCCGGTGACCTCGAAGCGCTGCGGGCCGACATCGGCCAGGCGCTGCGGCATGTCGCGGTCGTGCGCTACGACGCGTTCGGTGACATGGGCGGCCGGCTGAGCTTCAGCGCCGCCATCGTCGATGACCTCGGGGATGGCGTGGTGCTCAGCTCGATCCACGCGCGCGGAGAGTCCCGGACCTATGCCAAGGGCATCACCGGGGGTGGCTCCGACGCGACGCTCACCCCCGAGGAGCAGCAGGCGCTCAGTGCAGCGCGGACAGGAAAGAAGTGATGAGCAGGGCCATGAAATACGGCTATCTCGGACCTGAGGGCACCTTCACCCAGATGGCGTTGCTGTCCTGGTCGGCGTCGCACGAGGGTGATCAGGTGCCGTTCGGTTCGGTCGACTCCGCGCTGGATGCCCTGCGGCGCAGTGAGATTGACGCCGCGATGGTGCCGATCGAGAACTCTGTCGAGGGAGGCGTGTCGGCGACGCTCGACGCGCTGGCCTCCGGTGATCCGCTCGTCGTCATCGGCGAGGTCAATGTGCCGATCACCTTCGTCCTGGCCGCCAAGCCGGGTATGCCGCTCGCTGGCATCGCAGCTGTCGGAACCCATTCGCATGCCTGGGCCCAGGTCCGCGGCTGGATGGGCACGAACCTGCCGTCAGCGGCATACGTCCCGACGTTGTCGACGGCTGCCGCTGCAGCGGGGTTGGCCGGGGACGTCGAGCAGGCCTACGACGCGGCGGTGTGTGCGCCGGTCGCTGCCTCGAACCACGGGCTCGACGTGCTCGCCGAGGACATCGGCGACCGCGCTGGTGCCGTGACGCGGTTCGTCCTCGTCGCCCGCCCCGGTGCGTTGCCCGAGCGCACGGGCGCCGACAAGACGACGGTCATGCTCTTCCAACGCGACGACCGTGCGGGTGGGTTGCTCGAGTTGTTGGAGCAGTTCGCGGTGCGGGGCATCAACATGACACGGCTCGAGTCCCGCCCGACGAAGTCCACGCTCGGGTCCTACTGCTTCTCCATCGACTTCGAGGGGCATGTCCTCGACGAGCGGGTCGGCGAGGCGTTGATGGGGCTCAAGCGGGTGTGCGCGGAGGTGCGCTTCCTCGGGTCCTACCCGCGCGAGGACGGCGCCCAGACGGAGGTCGCACCACTCACCGGCGACGAGGACTTCAGCATCGCTCGCGAGTGGCTCCACTCACTGCGCCGTCCCTGAGTCACCCAATTCCCGGCTGGGGACATGACCCTGGCCTACTGTCTGGTCATGGAGCCCATGCCGCCGCTCGAGGGTGCCGTGTACCCGCCGAGGGTGGAACCACCGACGTGGGCCGACACGCATCCGCAGATGGTGATTGTGCTTCGGCTCATACCAGCGGTGGCGATGACGATCCTGTCGGTCCTCTTCTTGAAGAGAGACGGCTTCAGTTGGTTGTGGACGATCTCGCTGGCCGCGTGGGCCAGCAACATCGGCTACTACCTCGCCAAGCTCGAGGGACCTGACGAAGATGAGCCGTCCTAGGGGGTCTGCGCCGTTGGCGCCAGTGCCCCGTGATCTGACCACCGTCAGGCTTGTCCGCCGCCGCCCTCATGGGCCTCAACCCAGTCATCGATGACCGACCACTCGTCGTCGATCCACTGCTCGATGGCCGCAGGTTCGTCGGGAACGCTCGCGGCGGCATACGTCCGCGTTTGGACGAGGAACGGTCGGTCCGTAAAGGGGATGGCTGCCCAGATCTCGCCCACTGTGCTGAGCCGCCCGAACCCCGCGTGCCCGACGATCATGACGTCCGCGTCGGGCCGCGCCTCCAGCGAGGCAATGACCCCACGAGTCTTGGGCGGCAGTGTGTTCCACAGCGAGATCGCCCGACGAGCGCGCAGTTCATGACCGGCCTCGCGCAGGCGCGAGATGAGGGCGCTTCGGCGGTCGGGCGAGAAGTTCTGACCCTCCGGGAAGAGCAGCAACACATCGTCGGAGTCGAGCCCCGCCGCGAGCGAACGCACCCCCTCAATACGGTCATCTCCCGCTCCACTGCGTGACGGGACAAAGTAGGAACGCATCCGGGTCAGCAGCGTGTCGACCGTCGGATCCCACCGAAGTGCTTCTGCGAGAACGATTTTGGGCATCCGACCTGCCGTGTGCCCAAGCAGCCACGCGAGTGCCAACGAGTCGCCGGGACCTGCATGCCGCGCGAACGCGATCAGCGGCGCCCCCTCGGATCCGAAGTGCATGCGTCCCTCGAGGACGACCTCGAAGCCGGCCCACTTCTTCGCGAGGATCATCGCGCGGTTGAGCCCGGCGAGGAAGACGGCTTCGTGGTCCTGCTCCCAGGTGGGGCTGTCGCGGTCGGGGTGCTTGAGCGACAGCCGCCAGCACTCCATGAGCATCCGGACGTCGACCCAGATGAGTCCGACGCCGAGGCAGCTCACCCGGAACAGCCGTGCCCGCTTGTCGACGAACGAGTGGAACGCCCCGGCGACAATGACCGGCGCTGCCAACCCCGTGAGCGCAGCAGCCCCGACCGGCCACACGACGGCGAGTGCGCGTCGAGCGAACAGCGGTGGCTTCGGGATTCCCGCGAGACCCATGGGGCGACCTTATGCCGCGCGGTCAGGGAGGGGAGAGGTATGCCGTGCTCGCGGCATACGCCTGCTCGGCTCGCTCCCGCAGGCGCGAGGTGCGCCCGTAGCGCAACGAGACCGATGGCGTCTCGGGTGCGCCGCTGGGAAGGACGTGCACCTCGACCTCGTCGGGGATGCTTGCCATCTCGTGGACGTAGCGGTGGCGGCGGGCGATCTCGAAGGCGACGACGCCGACTTCCCACGGCCGACGCGGCGGGGCCAAGGGCTGCTCAACCCGACCGACCTGCAGGACGAAGACGCGCGTCGCTCCGAGTTGGAGGGCGCGACCGACGGGAATTGAGTGGACCAGCCCACCGTCGAGGTAGTGCAACCCGTCGATCTCCACCGCGGGAAACAGTCCTGGCACCGTGCACGAAGCGACGACCGGATCGACGAGCTCACCCGACGAGAACCATTGCGCGTCAGCGGTTTCGATGCAGGCAGCCACACACTGGAAGTCGACCTCGAGCTCTTCGAAGGTGTCGACCGGCAGGTGCTCGTCGACGATTGCCCGCAGGGGTGCGCTCGACAGGACGTGGGTGCGGAAGCGGGCGATGCGCGCAGCCGAGCGCATCGGGTTGTCGAGGAAGATCCCACTCGCACTGACGGCCTCCCATGCCTTGCCCAGGGCGCGAATCCCCTCGACCGAGGGATCGGCCGCGACGAAGGCGCCGTTGAGGGCGCCGATGCTCGTGCCGACGACGAGGTCGGGACGGACGCCCTGCTCGGCGAGGGCGCGCAGCATCCCGACCTGGGTGGTGCCGAGAACGCCCCCACCCCCGAGAACGAATGCCGTCGTCATGACGCCCACCATAGGTGCGGGTCGTTCGAGTCAGAATGGGGATGCTCGCGGTGCCGTCGCAGTTCGCCGTAGCCGAGATGTGTTACTCGGACGTGGTGAACCGGTGTCGGTATGACGATGGGGTGGTTCGATACGCGCCGTTGAAGCGTTGGCGGAAGGTCACTGCGCTTCCGAATCCGCAGGCTCGGGCGACATGCTCCACCGACAGGTCGGTTCGCTCCAGGAGTCGCCGTGACTCGTCGAGGCGGCGGCTCATGATCCAACGACCCGGACTGGATCCCGTGGCCTCGATGAACCGTCTGGTGAAGTTCCGTCGACTCATCCCGGCATGGGCGGACAGGGTCTCGATGCTCAGGGACTGGTCCAGGTGTGCGAGGGCCCAGTCGATGGTCGCGCCGAGCTGGCCGACTCCGCCTGTGTCGGGCACGGGCCGGCTGACGTACTGCGCCTGGCCGCCGTCACGATGGGGTGCGACGACCAGCTGACGGGCCACCATCGAGGCTGCATCCGCCCCAAGCCTCGTGCGAACGATGTGCAGGCAGGCGTCGATCGATGAAGCGGTTCCGGCCGAGGTCAGGATGTCGCCGTGGTCGACATAAATGGCATCCGCGTTGACGGAAACCGATGGGCGTCGAGCTGCGAGGTCCGCTGCCGCAGCCCAGTGGGTGACTGCATCGCGGCCGTCGAGGAGCCCGCTGTCCACGACCGGGAACGCCCCGAGGCAGAGGCCAGCGAGCTGCACACCCTTGTGGTGGGCGCGCTGCACCGACTCGCAGAGCCTGTCGTCGGCTGGGCGCAGGTCGTCGTGCCAGGAGGGGAAGACGAGCAGGTCGGCGTCCATCACGTCGGCTGGTCCAGCGAGGTCGTCAAGGACGACGCCATCCATCGTGGTGACCCGTCGATCCTCACTCCACAGTCGGGTCTGCCAGGTCTCGTCCACGGCAAGACGCTTCACCTCTCCGAAGACGAGTGACGGGGTGGCGAGGTGAAACAGGCTGATGCCCTCGAAGGCGTGGATGGCGATCTTCACTTTTTGTCCCAATCTCATCGAAGGTCGGCATTCGTGCCGCTCACGATTGTCGCACCGGCGGCGCAGGATGGCAGGAGCACGTTCCCCCGTCGCAGCAACAAGGAGAAGCACATGACCGCACCTCGCAGAGCCCTGATCGTGGTGGACATCCAGCAGGAGTACTTCGACGGGATGCTCCAGGTGCAGTACCCGCCACGCGAAGAGACGCTCTCGAATGCGGTTCGCGCCCTCGAGGCTGCTGTCGAGCACGACATCCCTGTCGTCGTCGTGCAGCACGAGTTGCCAGAAGGTGCTCCGGTCTTCGCAGTCGGGTCGCCGAGCTGGATGCTCCACCCCGAGATCGAGCGACGCCTGCAGCCGACGTGGAAGCGCGCCTCGAAGGTCGGGGGCAGTGTCTTCGCCGGAACGGACGTCGCAGCGTGGCTCGCAGATCATCAGGTCGACACGATCACCATCGTCGGCTACATGACGAACAACTGCGACCTTGCGAGCGCCGTGGAAGCGGAGGGCCTGGGCCTCGCCGCGGAGGTCCTGTCCGATGCCAGCGGAGCCATCCACCTCTCCAACGATGCGGGGAGTGTTGCGGCAGACCAGCTCCACCAGACCCTGATGGTCCTGCTTCATTCCAACTTCGCCGCTGTGGCCACGACCGACTCGTGGATCGAGGCGGTTCGCGATGGGCAGGCTCTCCCCAAGAGCGATCTCGGCACCTCGGCCACGCAGGGCCGCGCGCACTTCGGAGGCTGACTGGCGTCGCACAAACGCGGTCGCTTCCTGGGCGTCAGTCCATGCGTGGGGTTGGTGCTTGCCCGGCGCCATAGGGTGTGGCCATGCCAGGCGCAGCCTTCTTCGACCTCGACCGCACGCTGCTGCAGGGCGGCACCGGCCCGCACCTGTCCCGGGCGATGGTGGAACTCGGTCTCGTGCCGCGGTCACTGCCCGGTCAGGGGATGCTCTTCAAGGCGTTCGACCTCTTCGGCGAGAACCTGCCGTCGATCTTCCTGGCGCGTCAGGCCACCCTCGTCGCCCGCGGCAAGGACTCCAAGAGCTTCGACGAAGCCGCCTCCCAAGCCGCCACAGTCATCGCCGAGCTCGTCCACCCGTTCGCGTTGGCGCTCATCGAGCAGCACAAGGCCGAGGGTCGGCGGGTCGTCATGGCGACGACGACCCCGACTCACCTCATCAAGCCGCTCGCTGATCAGCTGGGCTTCGACGACGTGATCGCCACCCGCTACAGCACCAAGGAGGACGGCACGTTCGACGGTTCGATCCGCGGCCCGTTCGTCTGGTCGACCGGCAAGCTCGCTGCGGTCAAGCACTACGCGGCCCAGCACGACATCGACCTCGTCGAGAGCTACGCCTACTCGGACTCGATCTTCGACCTACCTCTCCTCGAGGCGGTCGGCCAACCGGCCGCCGTCAATCCCGATCCCAGACTGACCATGTATGCCGTGGCTCGCCGTTGGCCGATCGTGCACTTCGACGTGTCGCCGGGTGTTCTCAAGATTCCCGTACTCGGGATCGAGTTGCAGCGCATCCTCTTTGAGGGTCTGCGCTCGACGTTCTTCCCGTGTGCCAGGTTCGACATCGCGGGCATCGAGAACATCCCGCGCCACGGGCCGGTCATCCTCGTGGGCAACCACCGCAGCTATTTCGATGCCGTGGCCATGGCCAACGTGGTGCGTCGGTCGGGGCGGTCAGCCCGCTTCCTGGGCAAGAAGGAGATGTTCGACATCCCTGTGCTCGGACCCTTCCTGAAGGCGGCTGGGGGCATCCGCGTCGACCGTGGAGAGGGTGGTGCCGAGTCCTATGACATGGCGGTGCTCGCGCTTGAGGGCGGCGAGATGGTCGGGCTGCTGCCCGAGGCGACGATCCCGCGCGGCGCGGCCTTCTTCGACTCCGTGCTCAAGGGCAAGTTGGGCGCCGCGCGCCTGGCGTCGGTGAGTCGGGCGCCGGTCATCCCCGTCGGGATGTGGGGCACCGAGAAGGTCTGGCCCCGCTCGTCCTCGATGCCCAACCTGCTCAACCTCACGAACCCTCCCAAGGTCACCATCCGTGTGGGCAAGCCGGTCGAGCTCAAGTACCGCTCGCCCGTCGCCGACACCAAGCGCATCATGGCGGCGATCGCCGACCTCCTGCCGCCCGAATCACGTGACGGCCGTGACCCCACCGACGACGAGCTGCGTGCCACCTATCCGAACGGACGGCTCCCGACCGACGAGTGACGCATCCACAGACGCAGGCGGGGGTGTGGATGACGGGTCGGGAATGTCTGCGGGACGGCATACCGTTGTCGTCCTGCGCGGACGAAGGAGGTGGGCAAGGCGATGGAGCGAGAAGCAGTGACTCTCGACGAGTTGTCGGATCGTGAGCTCACGAGGGCCTTCGACCGGCTGACGCTGGCTCGCGCCGGCGACTACGCCCGGGCCGGCCGGGTGACGAGCATCATCGTCGGCGACGAGGGCACGCGAGCCGCCGCGCGCGTCATCGGCAACGGGACCGGCATCTATCGCACCGAGGTCTCGCTCGCCCCCGACCCGCACGGCGAACCGCTCCTCGAGAGCGACTGCACCTGCCCCGTCGGCTTTGCCTGCAAGCACGCTGCCGCCCTCGTGATCGCCCTGCGCACCCAACGACCGTGGCGCACCGACACACCGTCGGGGTCGCAGCGCTCGACCTCCTGGCGCGACGCCCTCGGCGATCTCCTCGACGCACCCGAGCCCGAGCCGCGCACCGGTGTCGTGGGGCTGCTCCTCGACATCGAGTCATCGCGAGGGCGACCCGATCCGTGGCAGCGCCAGCCACAGGCCCCGCGGATCCAGCTGCGCCCGATGATCCCCGGGGCGGCTCCGGGTCGATGGATCAAGACGGGCATCTCGTGGGAGGCGGTGTCGGGCGGCTACTACTCGTCCTACGCCTTCCGGCTCGATGGGCCACCTCTCGACGCCCTCACCGCCATCGCCGATGCCCACCGGCGGGGCAGTCGGATGTCCGGCTACGGCCGCGCACCGGCCTCGATCCCCCTGGACCTGCTCGGCCGGGGCTGGGTCGACCTCCTCATGCGGGCCCGTGAAGCCGGCGTCGTCCTGCTCACCCACGCCAACAACGGCGGCGAGGTCCAGCTCGAGCCCGACGAGGGCCACTTCGTCCTCGACCTGTCCCCGGCCGACGACGGTGGCGTGCTCGCCAAACCGAGCCTCGACCTCCCGGAGGGGGCCGGCGGCGTCGTCGTCGTGGGCGACCCTCCGACCGGGTGGTTCCGTCAGGAGGATCGCGACCTGCGGCTCGGCGGGTTCGGCGCCGACGTCGACGTGGCCGCGGCCCGCGTCGTCGAGCGGGGCCCGTTCACCATCCCGCACGACGACTGGTCGAGCTTCGCCATCGACAAGCTGCCGGTCCTGCAGCGCCGGGCCACGGTGCGCACCCACGGCGGGCTCACCCTGCCCGAGGTGGCGCCACCCCGCCTCCACCTCTCCGTGCGGTTCGACAAGAAACACACGGCCCGCGTCACGTGGTCGTTCCGCTACGGCCCTCTCGACACTCCTCTCACCGTGCCGCTCACCCGCGAGCCGCCCACCTATCGCGACCCCAATGCCTTCCGTGACGCCGCTGTCGAGAGCAATCTGCTCGAAGCCGTGCCCACCCGCGATGAGCTGCCTGCCCTCTGGGATCTCACTCGCCAGGGGTGGATGCCGCGAGATGCGGTGTCCCTCAGCGGTTTTGACACGGTGACCTTCGCCGAGCTCCTGCCTGAGATTGAGGCACACGATCAGGTGGAGGTCGACGTCGTCGGCGAGCCGGCGGCATACGCCGAAGTGACGGACGCCCCGCGGATCGCGGTCGGGACGTCCGAGTCCGGCGAGGGCAACGACTGGTTCGACCTCAAGATCACCGTCACCGTCGGCCGCCACGAGGTCCCACTCGCCGACCTCGTCACCGCGCTCGCCCGCAACGAAGAGCGGATGCTTCTGCCCGACGGCGCCTGGTTCACCCTCGACCACCCCGAGCTGCACCGCCTTCGCGCGCTCGTCGAGGAGGCCCGGGCGTTGCAGGACAAGCAGTCCGACCCGCTGCGCCTGTCCGTCCTCCACGCGGGCCTGTGGAACGACCTCATTGAGATCGGTGTCGTCGACGAGCAGTCCAGTCGCTGGCAGCGCTCGGTCGACGCGCTGCTGGGCGTCGACGCCGCACACACGCCCCCTCCGGCCGAGGTGCCCAGTGCCCTCAAGGCCACGCTGCGGCCCTATCAGGAAGAGGGCTTCCGCTGGCTGTCGCTCCTCTGGGATCTCGGGCTCGGTGGGGTGCTCGCCGACGACATGGGGCTCGGCAAGACTCTCCAGGTCATCGCGATGGCATTGCGGGCCAAGGAGCGCGGCGAGCTGAATGACCCGATGCTGATCGTCGCGCCGACCTCGGTGCTCGGCACGTGGGTCGACGAGGTCGCGAAGTTCGCACCCGACCTCACCATTGCCGTGCTCGACCGCACGCGCGGCAAGGCGCGCGTCGCCATGGGGGAGGCGATTGCCGGTGCCGACCTCGTCGTGACGACCTATGCCGTGGGTCGCATCGATGCCGAGGAGTTCCGCTCGGTCCCGTGGTCCGCGGCGATCCTCGACGAGGCCCAGTTCGTGAAGAACCACCAGGCCAAGACGTATGCCGCGATGCGCCGGCTGCCGGCGCGCGTCACCTTTGCCCTCACCGGCACGCCCCTCGAGAACTCGCTCATGGACCTGTGGTCGCTGCTGTCGCTCGTCGCCCCGGGCCTGCACCCACGGCCGCTTGCCTTCCGGGAGCAGTGGGCCAAGCCGATCGAGAACGGCACTTCGCCCGAGCTGCTCGCCACGCTGCGCAAGCGGATCCGGCCGCTGATGCTGCGGCGCACCAAAGAGGCAGTCGCGTCCGACCTGCCGCCCAAGCAGGAGCAGATCCTCCACGTCGCTCTCCACCCCAAGCACCGCGCCATCTATGACCGCCACCTCGCCCGGGAGCGGCAGCGCCTCCTGGGACTCATCGATGACCTCGACGGCAACCGGATCGCGATCCTGCGCGCCCTCACGGTGCTGCGGCAGATGGCTCTCGACCCCTCGCTCGTCGACGCCGAGGCCTATGGCGGCGCTGCGCCGAGTGCCAAGGTCGAGGCGCTCGTCGAGCAGGTTGTCGAGCTCGCTTCGGAGGGTCACCGCGCGCTTGTCTTCAGCCAGTTCACCAGCTTCCTGGCGATTGTTCGGGCCCGGCTCGAGGAGGAGGGCATTGCCTACGCTTACCTCGACGGGTCGACCCGGAACCGCGCTGACGTCGTCCAGGACTTCCGCAGAGGCGACGCGCCGGCGTTCCTCATCTCGCTCAAGGCCGGTGGCTTCGGGCTCACTCTCACCGAGGCCGACTACGTCTTCGTGCTCGACCCGTGGTGGAACCCGGCCGCCGAGAACCAGGCGATCGACCGGGCCCACCGCATCGGGCAGACGCGCTCGGTCAACGTCTATCGCCTCGTCTCCACGGACACCATCGAGGAGAAGGTCGTCGCCCTGCAGGACAAGAAGCGCGATCTCTTTGCCCGGGTCGTTGACGACGGCAACCTCTTGTCGAGCGCCCTCACAGCCGACGATCTGCGCGGCCTGCTCGACCGCTGACGACCGGCTGGTGTTCGCGAACACAACCTTCGGCCCGCCCCGGCAGGCACATCGAAAGTGATTTCGCCCCCTTCGGCCCCGGTGGCGTCAGGAAAATGAAAGCTCTCTCATGTTGGCCTCACCGGTCGTTCACGGTGGCAGCCAAAGGTGGTTCTCGACCGCAACACCTTGTCGAACACCGGAGGACTTCATGCACGCCCGCGCACCCCGAACCGCCCTGCTCATCGGAGCATGCTCGCTTGCGCTTGTCGCCTGCGGAAGCGGCGACGACTCCGCGGACGGTGCGTCCGGCGTCTCACCCGCCACCAAGAGCACGCAGCCGACCGCGGACGCCAGCACCCAGTCGGCTCCCGCCACTCAGTCGGCTCCCGCCACCCAGCCGCCGACCCCGGTAGCCAGCACCTCGAGCGGCGGCGCATCAGGCGGCGACGCGTCTGGGCTGCCTCCGCGCCCTAAGCGCGACAACTGCGTCGACATACCGGTTCCGGCCGACGGCGTCTACACGATCTACGAGGCCGGCACTGCTGTCGTGCCCTTCAAGGACGGCCGGCTCACCCTGGGGGAGGTGCGCGCGGCCGAGGGCTGGAGCACGCGCGTCGACGAGCGAGAGGCCGATGAGGTGGAGATCGACTTCCGACGCGGGGGCGACGACGTCCTCGACCTCGAAGTCGACCTGGACGACGGCCGGGTCAAGGCCGAGATCTGCCACGACGACGACTGATGGGATCGGAACGCGCTTGCAGCGCCTCATGTTGATCGGCTACGCACGAGTGAGCACCGAACGACAAGACCTCGCTTCACAACGAGCAGAGTTGCGCCGCCTGGGGGTAGACGACGAGCGGGATTACACCGACAAGCGCACTGGCAAGAACAAGGACCGCCCAGGACTGCGCGAGGCGCTGGCAGCGGCCCGAGAGGGCGACGCCCTCGTCGTCGCCAAGATCGACCGCTTGGCTCGGTCAGTGCCGGACGCGCGCGACATGGTTCAGGACCTCTACGAGGCCAACGGCCGCCTCTTGGGCACCAAGCCCAAGCGAGCGTCGAGCCAAGAAACTCAAGGACGACTTCGAAGGTGGCGACTTCACCCTCGCGGAGTTGGCCGCGGACTATCGAGTGTCCCGGGCCACGATCTACAGGACCCCAAAGCGGGCACAGGCGGACTAACTGCTGGCGACCGTCGTTCTGGCGGCGCGGCCATTGACCGATCCGCGGTGCGGGTTCAGGCGGTCAGCGCAACGCCTCCGCTAGTGATTCTGATGGTGTCTTGAAGCCCAGGGTTTGTCGAGGTCGGTTGTTCAGCTCTTCGGCGATGGCGTCGAAGTCGGTTTGGGTGAGGGTGCGGAAGTCGAGCCGGCGGGGCAGGTACTGACGCAGCAGCCCGTTGGTGTTCTCGTTGCTGCCACGCTGCCAGGGCGACTTGGGGTCGCAGAAGTAGACCTGCACGCCGGTGGCGATGGTGAACTGCTGGTGCTGGGCCATCTCGTGTCCCAGGTCCCAGGTCAGGGTCTTGGCCAGCTGCTTGGGCAGCGTGGTGACCGCGTCGGCCAAGGCCTGCGCAACGGCATCGGCTCGGTGGTCGCCACGCGGCAGAGCGACCAGCATCAGGTAGCGCGTCTTGCGTTCGACCAAGGTCGCGACCGGGCTCATCCCCTTGCCGAAGACCAAGTCACCTTCCCAATGTCCAGGCACCGCACGATCGGCGACCTCGTGTGGGCGCTGGGAGATGTTGACCGTGTTCGGCCTCGAGCCGCGACCATCGGGGGTACGAACTCCTTTGGGGCGACGCAGAACCCGGCCAGTGCGCAGGTACCGGGTGAGCTCCTTGTTCAGGGCGCCGCGAGACTGTACGTACAAGCTGCGGTAGATGCTCTCGTGCGACACCTGCATCCGTGGGTCCTGGGGGTAGGTCCGTTTCAGCCAGCCAGCGATCTGCTGCGGTGACCAACGTTGGGACAACTTCTCCTCCACGATCGCACGCAGCCGCGGATCCTTCGCAAGCTTGCACACCTTGGGCCTGCCCGCCCGCGACCAGGCCCGCTGGTCAGCCCGCACCGCCCGGTACCCACGCCGGCCACCGTTGGCGTTGACCTCCCTGCTGACCGTCGACGGCGCCCGACCGATTCTGGTCGCGATCGACCGGATCGACTCGCCCGCGGCCAGACCGCGTGAGATTTCCTCGCGATCGGCCACGCTCAACCTGTCCGCAGCACGCCGCCTCGGTTCAGGTCGGATCCCGCCGCAGCGGATCAGATACGCCCGCACAGTCCCGGTGCACAACCCAAGGGCACGAGCGGTCGGCTTGGCTGCCTCACCAGCTTTCAGCCGAACCCACACCTGGTCGATCGCCTGCGGCGTCAACCTCTCGTAGTCGCCATGACCCACGACAACCTCCTCGACACAGCCGAATCAAGGAAGTGTTGCGCTGATCCATTGAGACCGCCGGTATGTGAGTGTGATACCCGCAGATCTTGGTCAGCGGGGTGGCAGGCCGTAGGTGTAGCCCTTCGAGACAATATCTTCAGCCACGAGGTGCAACTTGCGGTTGCTGTGCATGCTCTCCTTCCTCAGGAGCCTGAAGGCCACGTCCTCACTCACCTTGCAGATGGTCATGATGGTTCCCACGGCGGCACCAATCGTGGTCGCGGTTTCCAGGGCGACTTTAAGCTCCGCCGCTTGCTCACTGCTCAATAGGCCCTCGGCTTGCAGTTCGGCGATCATCTCCTCATGCACGTCGAGACGCCCCTCAACGTCAGCGAGCCTGCGGCGGTCGTCGTGCGCACGCGCGTCCCCCGCGTTCGTTCGGTCATCTGCCGTATCTGCTCGGGTTGCGCTGTCATCAGCCCGCAACTCAGCCTTGTCGGCGCGGGACTCACTCGCATCAGCTCGCTGGTCGGCCTCGTCGACGCGCGCACGCAGATCGTTGATCTGTCCCTGCACGTCGGTGTCCTCCGGCTGATCCGCGCTCATGCGAACAACTTAAGGCATCAAGAATGCCAACCGCACAGATTTGGGGAGTGGATCAAGCCGTCGACCTACGGCGCTACGCGCACGGTGGAGCGCTTGCTGACCCATGAGGGCATCTCGCGACGAGACCGGATGGAGGTTTCCGCGCGGCCTCGAAGCGAATCAAGGAGTGGCGCGAAGCGGATCCCTCCATGCTCCAGTCGCGGACCTTCTTGACGCCGTTCGGTGGCTCGGGAATGCCAGTACGCACGAGGATGCCGACCTCACCCACATCGAGTTCTGGACGGAGCGATCGCACTCGATGAGGCGTTCCACCGCCGATACACCGGCACAGACACCCACGCTAGTGCTCAGCGAATCAACGCCGCGATGGGTCCAGACCGATCCACCGGAACGGTGTGAGTCGTCGTCTCAGTGACGACGGTCCTGCAACACTTGCGGTGCCAGCAGAACGCAAGTGCGCAGCGGGATGCGAACGGTGTGACGCGGTCAAGGGCCGGGCGAATTGACGCCACCGGGTGAGTGAGGCATACCTTCTGGGTAAGGTAACCCTCACCTAACTTCCGGTCGTCTCCACGAATCGCAGGCCCCATGCTCGTCAGCAACGCCCTCATCGGTCTTCGTGAAGGGCTCGAAGCCGCTCTCGTCGTCGTCATTCTTGTCGCGTTCCTCGTCAAGACCGACCGACGGTGGGCCCTGCGCTACGCCTGGCTCGGTGTCCTCACCGCCATCGTCCTCAGCGCCGGGCTCGCGGCCGCGCTGACCTTTGGCACCCAGCAGCTCTCGTTCGAGACGCAGGAACTCATCGGCGGCATCGCCAGCATCCTGGCCGTCGGCTTCGTCACGGCGATGGTCTTCTGGATGAAGTCGGCCGCGCGCACCATCTCCGGCGAGCTCAAGGGGCGGCTCGACAAGGCCCTCGACCTCGGCCCGCTCGCCGTCGCCCTGGTGGGCTTCCTGGGTGTCGGGCGTGAGGGCCTCGAGACGGCGATCTTCTTCTATGCCACCACCGAGGCGGCGGGCGCGGGCAACAACACCCCGCTCCTCGGGTGGCTCATCGGCCTGGGCTCCGCGATCGCGCTGGGCTGGTTCATCTATCGCGGAGCCGTCCAGATCAACCTCGGGTCGTTCTTCAAGTGGACCGGGATCGCGCTCATCCTCGTCGCGGCCGGCATCCTCGCCTACGGCATCCACGACCTCCAGGAGGCGCAGTTCCTCCCCGGCCTGCAGACCCTCGCCTTCGACGTCTCCGGTGTCATCCGACCCGACAGCTGGTATGCCGCCCTGCTCAAGGGGATCTTCAACTTCACTCCCGCGACGACCGTTCTTCAGGCCATCGCCTGGACGGCATACGTCGTGGTCGTCCTCACGCTCTTCCTGCGCCCGGTCAAGGCACCCGCGCCCGCGCCGTCGTCGTCCAGCCCGCTCGCCGCATCTCACTCAGGAGAATCCGCATGACCCGCCGCGTCCTCGCGCTCACCCTCATCCCCGCCACCTTCGCACTCGCGGCGTGCGGCGGCTCCAAGGACACCAAGAGTGCCGACGGCAAGGGCCCGATCACCGTCACCGCGAACGACACCGAGTGCGCAGTGACGCGCACCGAGGCGCCCGCCGGTCAGATCGAGTTCTCCGTGTCCAACAAGGGCACCAAGATCAATGAGTTCTATGTCTACGCCGAGGGCGACCGCATCATGGGCGAGGTCGAGAACATCGCGCCCGGCCTGACCCGCAAGTTCCTCGTCGAGGTCGCCGAGCCCGGCAAGTACGAGACCGCGTGCAAGCCCGGCATGGTCGGCAAGGGCATCCGCTCGCCCTTCACGGTCACCGGCGCGAGTGCCGCCGCGCAGACCGATGACGCCAAGATCAACGCCGCGACCGCGTCCTACGCCCGCTACGTCGCGAGCCAGTCCGACGCCCTCCTGACCCGCACGACCGAGTTCGTCGGGCTCGTGAAGGCCGGCAAGGTCGACGAGGCCAAGACGCTCTACCCGGTCGCGCGTTCCTACTGGGAGCGCATCGAGCCCGTGGCCGAGTCGTTCGGTGACCTCGACCCCAAGATCGACGGTCGCGAGGACGTCGTCGCCGAGGGCATGAAGTTCACCGGCTACCACCGCCTCGAGCAGGACCTCTGGGTCAAGGGCCTCCAGGCCGACAGCAACGCCATCGCCGACCAGCTGCTCGCCGACGTCACGACCATCGTCGCGCAGGCCAAGGAGGTCAAGTTCAACGGGCTCCAGCTCGCCAACGGCTCCAAGGCCCTGCTCGACGAGATGGCCACCGGCAAGATCACCGGCGAGGAAGAGCGCTACAGCCACACCGACCTCTGGGACTTCGCCGCCAACTGGGAAGGGTCCAAGGGCGCGATCGCCGCGCTCCGCCCGGTCCTCGAGGAGCGCGACGCGGCGCTGGTCGCGTCCTACGACAAGCGCGCCGCCGCGCTCGATGCCCTCGTGGCCAAGCACCAGAAGGGCGATGGCTACCAGCTCTACACCGAGCTCAGCCCCATCGAGATCCGCGCTCTGAGCGACGCTCTCGACGCCGTGGCCGAGGACGTCTCCAAGGTCGCCGGGGTCGTTGCGGCGAAATGAGCACGTCACCTGAGCGCGACGACCGTGGTGCCACCCGACGCAACATCCTTGCGTCGGGTGCCGGGGTCGCCGTTGCCGGCGCTGCCGCGGGCCTGTCGTATGCCGGCCGCCCCAGTGCCGCTGCGGCACAACAGTCCTCGTCCGCAACCGACCCAACCGGCGCGGCAGGGCCCGAGCCAGTGCCGTTCCGTGGCGAGCACCAGGCCGGCATCGTCACGCCCGCCCAGGACCGCATGCATTTCGTTGCTCTCGACGTCACCACCAAGGACACCGCGGAACTCAAGCTGCTGCTCAAGGAGTGGACGCGCGCCGCCGAGCGGATGACCTACGGCGCCGAGGCATCGCCGGGCGGCGTCGTCGGAGGAGGCCCCTACCGGCCGCCGGCCGACACCGGCGAGGCCCTCGATCTCTCGTCGTCCAACCTCACGATCACCATCGGCTACGGCCCGTCCCTGTTCGACGGTCGCTTCGGGCTGGCGGGCCGCAAGCCCGAGGCCCTGCGCGAGCTGCCGGGCTTCGTGGGCGACGACCTCGACCCGGCGCGCAGCGGCGGTGACCTCTGCATCCAGGCGTGCGCCGACGACCCGCAGGTCGCGGTCCACGCGATCCGCAACCTCATCCGGATCGGCTTCGGCGTCATCTCGGTCCGCTGGAGCCAGCTCGGTTTTGGGCGCACGTCCTCGACGTCCACGAGTCAGGCGACCCCGCGCAACCTCTTTGGGTTCAAGGACGGCACGGCCAACGTCAAGGCCGAGGACGATGACGCGCTGCGCGAGCACGTGTGGGTCGACCCGGCCGACGTCCCCGGCGAGGCGGCCTGGATGAGCGGCGGTTCCTACCTCGTGTCGCGTCGCATCCGGATGCACGTCGAGGTCTGGGATCGCACCCCGCTCCAGGAGCAGGAGGACATCTTCGGCCGCGACAAGGCTGTCGGCGCCTCGCTCCACCTGCCCGTCGACAAGCGCGACGAGTTCGCCCCGCTCGACTTCGAAGCCAAGGGTGCCGACAACCAGCCCCGCATCCCGATCACGAGCCACGTCCGGCTCGCGCACGAGAGCCAGCTGGGCGGCATACGCATCCTGCGTCGTGGCTACAACTTCACCGACGGCAGTGACGGCAGCGGCCACCTCGACGCCGGTCTGTTCTTCATCGCGTTCGTGCGCGACGCGCACCAGCAGTTCGTGCCGATGCAGCAGGCGCTGGCCAGGGCCGACATCCTCAACGAATACATCGAGCACACCGGTTCGGCGCTCTTCGCCTGCCCACCGGGACTGGGTGACGGCGACGACTGGGCTGTGCAACTGTTCGGTTCATGACCGAGCATCAAGGCCCGTCCGAGCCCACGGAGACGGCTGTCGAGGCGACCCTCATGCGGGGCGTGCGGCGGGTCGCCGGCGTCGCTGACGACCTCGTGCACCACCCCGTGCCCAGCAGCGCCCGCGCGTTTGTCAATGCCTTCTTCGGGGACCGCCTCGACACCTCCGGCTCGGCCCTGTCGCACGCCATGGGCGTCCGCGTGCGCGGACGGGTGGTGGACCTCACGCAGGACGGTCTGGCGCAGGCCTACCCGGATGCGGGCGGCACGGTGGTCGTGCTCGTCCACGGGCTCCTGCTCACCGAGACCGCCTGGGACGCAGGCCGCTTCGGCGAACGGCTCAAGGACGACCTCGGCCTCACGCCGGTCTTCGTCCGCTACAACACCGGGCTGCGGATCTCGCGCAACGGTCACGAGCTCGAGCGCATCCTCAGCGCGCTCGTCGCCCACTGGCCGGTCCCGGTCACGCGGCTCGTGCTCATCGGCCACTCCATGGGTGGGCTCGTCGTCCACAGCGCTCTCGCTCAGGCCGATGTCGAGGCCACCGGAGTGCAGGACTGGGTGAGCCGGGTGAGTGACACGGTGACGCTCGGGGCACCGCACCTCGGTGCGTCACTCGAGCGGGGCGTGAACCAGGCCGCGAGAGCGGCCGGCGCGCTCCGCCACGTGCGCCCGCTGGCTCGGGCCCTCGGCATCCGAAGCGTCGGCATCCAGGACCTGAGGCACGGCAACATCCTCGACGAGGAGTGGGACGGTCTGGACCCGACCGACCACCGAGGGCGACGGGTCGACGTCCCGTTGCACCCCGGCATACGCCATCTGGCCGTTGCCGGCCTGCTCGGCAAGAAGATCGACGGCAGGGTCGCCCAGCTCTTCGGCGACGGCATGGTCACCCCCGCCAGCGCCCGCGGGTCGGGTCGGCGCGGCCCACAGGGCAGGCGGTTCGCGCGCGAAGACGTCGTCGTCCTCCCCGGCGTGAGCCACGTCGCGCTCGTCCACCACGAGTCGGTCTATGCCGCCCTCAGGGATCGTCTGGATGCCACAGTGGACTCATGAGTGAGCCGACCACTGCGCCGACGACTGTCATCCTCTTCGGCGCGACGGGAGACCTGGCCAAACGCAAGCTCATCCCCGGGATGCTGCACCTCTTCCAGTCCGGACTGCTCGACGACCTGCGGGTCGTCGGCACCTCACTCGACGAGATGTCGACCGACGAGTTCAGGGATCTCGCCCATGAGGCGATCAAGGAGTTCTCAACACGCGACCTCAACGAAGAGGAGTGGCACGAGTTCGCGCAACGGCTCGACTACGTGCCGCTGTCGGCGGGACCGCAGGCGCTCGGCGACGCGGTGCGCGCCGCCGAGAAGCTGTTTCCGGGTGAGACCGAGCTGCGGCTGCACTACCTGTCGGTCCCGCCCAAGGCCGCGCTGTCCGCGATCCAGATGATCGCCGAGGCCGACCTCGTCGACCGCAGTCGCATCGTCATGGAGAAGCCGTTCGGCACCGACTACGCCTCCGCGGTCGAGCTCAACCGCCGCGTGCACGAGGTCTTCCGTGAGGAGCAGGTCTTCCGGATCGACCACTTCCTCGGCAAGGAGCCGGCCCAGAACATCCTCGCGTTCCGCTTCGCCAACGGGCTGTTCGAGCCGATCTGGCACCGCAACTCGATCGCTCATGTGCAGATCGATGTGCCCGAGACGCTGGGCCTGTCGACGCGTGGCGACTTCTATGAGAACACCGGCGCCTACCGCGACATGGTCGTCACACACCTGTTCCAGATCCTCGCGTTCACCGCGATGGAGCCACCGACCTCGCTCGAGCCCGAGGCGATCAGCCGCGAAAAGAACAAGGTCTTCGAGTCGATGCAGCCGATCCACCCGAACGACGTGGTGCGCGGGCAATACGCCGGCTACCTCGACGAGCCGGGGGTGGCACACGACTCCGACACCGAGACCTACATCGCGCTCAAGTGCTACATCGACAACTGGCGCTGGGCCGGAGTGCCGTTCTTCCTGCGCACCGGCAAGCGGATGGCCGAGGGCGCTCGGATCATCTCGATCGCCTTCAACGAGCCACCGCAGTCGATGTTCCCGCCCGGGTCCGGCGTCGGCGACCACGGCCCCGACCACCTGACCTTCGACCTCGCCGACAAGGCCCGCATGTCGCTGTCGTTCTATGGCAAGCGACCCGGGCCGGGGATGAAGCTCGACAAGCTCTCGATGCAGTTCGCCATGCAGGAGACGACGTGGGCCGGTGCTGTGCTCGAGGCCTATGAGCGGCTCATCTATGACGCGGTCCGTGGCGACCACACGCTCTTCACGTCGGCCGAGGGCATCGAGCGGCTCTGGGAGATCAGCCAGCCGCTGCTCGACAACCCGCCGGTCGTGCGCCCTTATGCGCCCGGCACCTGGGGACCGAATCAGATCCACCAACTCGTGTCCCCGCATACGTGGCGCCTGCCGTTCGAGCGCAAGTGGCGCGAGAAGAACCCCGACCCGGGACCACAGTCACCCGCCGAGGGTGGAGCACGGGGCTAGAGACCCTCGGGGCTAGACACCAACGGCCCGTTCGGGCTCTGGTCGTCCCGGCGCGCTGGACCCTAGAGTCCGCTCCATGGGGGCCGACGGGAGCCCGGGCAGGCTCGGGATGGCGGCTGCGGCCTTCACGAGCAACGCCCGCAACCCCAATCTGCGGCAGGCCCAGCTGAGCTTCCTCGGTGCGTGGACCGCGGAGTGGGCGTTCACCGTGGCGCTCGGAATTGTGGCCTACCGCGACGGCGGCGCGGTTGCCCTCGGTCTGGTGGGACTGCTCCGGATGGTGCCCGCCGCCCTCCTCGCCCCCTTGTTGTCGCCCATCGCCGACCGGGGCCGCCGCGAGCGGGTTCTCGTCCTCGTCTCGCTCGTGCGTGGTGCCGCGACCGGTGGGGCCGCGTTGGTGGCAGCGCTGGGCGGGTCAGCGTTCGTGATCTATGTGCTCGCCGTGCTCTCGACCATCGCCGCGACGCTCTATCGGCCGGCGCACTCCGCGCTCCTGCCGTCCCTGTGCCACACCGGATTTGAACTCGCCAGCGCCAATGTCGTGCGCGGGCTGCTCGACTCGGCAGCAACACTTGTGGGTCCCCTGTTGGCGGCGGTGCTGCTCCAGTTCACCGGCGTCGACGTCGTGTTTGCCGTGGCCGCGGCGGCCTCGTTCGTGGCCGCCGCCCTGCTGGCGGGTCTGCGTTATGAGGCGCCCCCGCGCCCTTCCGCGCCGAGCCGACCCAACCTGGTGAGGGAAGGTGTCGAAGGCCTTCGGGCGGTGAGGGGGAGTCGCGACCTGACGCTCATCCTCGGTCTCGCGGCGGCACAGTCCTTCACTCGCGGGGCCCTCACCGTGCTCTCCGTCGTCGTCGCCATCGAGCTCTTGGGCACCGGAGAACCCGGTGTCGGTGCCCTCATGACCGCCGTCGGCGTAGGTGCGGTTCTCGGTTCGCTCGCGGCCTCCTTGCTCGTCGGGACCGGCCGACTCGGCGCCTGGTTCGCCCTCGGGGTCGCTCTGTGGGGTGCACCCCTGGCCCTCGTCGGCGCCGTGCCCCAGGAGTCGGTGGCCCTCGTCCTCCTGGCCTTCGTCGGGGTCGGCAACGCCCTCATCGACGTCGCCGGGTTCACCCTCATCGGCAGGCTCGCACCCGATGAGGTTCTGGCCCGGGTCTTCGGCGTGCTGGAGAGCATCGTCGCGGTGTCCATCGGAGTCGGCGCACTGGCCGCCTCTCTGATCGGTGAGTGGCTCGGCATCCGCACAGCCCTCATCGTGGTCGGACTGCTGTGCCCCGTGTTGGCGGCAGCATCGTGGCGTCGATTGCGGGTGCTCGATCGGTCCGTGGGTGCCCTCGACAGTGACGTCGAGCGGCTCCGGAAGGTGCCGATGTTCGCGACCCTGCCGCTCCCGTCGGTCGAGCAGCTCGTGCGTGGACTGGAGCGGGTGACGACACGAGGCGACGACGTGGTCTTTCGTCAGGGAGATGTCGGCGAGCACTACTTCTTCATCGAGTCGGGCGAGGTCGACGTGGTGGGAGACGGGCGTGTGGTGGCAACCCTCGGGCCGGGTGAGGGCTTCGGTGAGATCGCCCTGCTCCGGAGCACCCGGCGCACCGCGACAGTCGTGGCCAGGAGCGAGGTCAACCTTCGGTCGCTGACCGCGGACCGATTCCTCTGCGCTGTCCTGGGATACCAGCCGAGCGCCAAAGAGGCGACCGTAGCCGTGGACAGCATGCTGGAGCGCTACGAACCGAAGGACCCGCTCTGAGTCAGGGCGCGGACGGCTCGGGTAGCACCGGGGCGTTGGTGCGGATGATGAGCGCCTTGGGACGCACCTCGAAGCGGACCCGCTTGGCCTCTCCGATGACGTCGCCGTCGATCTCGACCATCTGCGGCTCGTCGAGCGAGACGAGGATCGACTGGCAGCGGTAGCGGTCGAGCTTGGGGTGGTTCTGCCCGCGCTTCGCGAGGACATGCACCGCGACCCCGGCCCAACCGACGATGCCCTTGGGCGTGATCGCGACGACGTCGAGGATGCCGTCATCGATCTCGGCGTCCGGCATGAGGGTGATGCCGCCGGTGAGTCGACCGCAGTTGCCGACGACGATGGTGCGCGCCGTGTGCGCGATCGGGTCGCCGCCGTCGATCCTCAGCCGCGTGGCGAACCGCGCGCCGAGGAGGTTCTTGGCGCCGCTGGCGACGTAGGCGCCCCACCCCATGCGGGCCTTCGCCTCCTCTGAGGTTGCGTGCATGATGCTCGCATCGAGGCCCAGGCCAGCCATGACGAGAAAGGCGTGCTGGTTGGCGGCAGGATCGGAGCCATGAGCGTCGTCGGCGCCGACGTCGGGCTCGGTCGGGCCGTCGTGCTCGGGGTCCAGCTCCTTGGTCGACCTCTGCTCGAGCGTCGGGTCGAGCGTGACCCAGCCGACGTCGATGTGTCGGTTGCGACCCGTCAGCGCGACATCGAGCCCACCGACGATGTCGAGAGGCAGGCCCAGGTTGCGACCCATGAGGTTGCCCGTCCCCGCCGGGATGAGCCCCATCGGCGTGGAGGTTCCGGTCAGGACGTGCGCCACGGACCTCACCGTGCCGTCGCCGCCGATGGCGCAGATCAGGTCGACGTCGGCCGCCAGGGAGTCGCGGGTCTGACCGAAGCCCGGGTCCTCGAGGGTGGTCTCGCGGATGATCGGCTCGTCCCAGTCATCGTGGGCGAGGACCGTGCGAGTCACGAGGGCATGCGCTGCCCCGACGTCGTCGAACTTCGTCGGGTTGAGGATGACGGCCACGCGCTTCTTGGGTGGGAGCGGGGTGTCCTCGTCCTGCGCCGGACGGAAGGACGACCGGGTCGGGCGCTTCGGCGAAGCGTGGCGCCCCTCGGACCGACTGACCCGCGTCGCGAGAGCCATCCCCAGCCCAATGATCAACAAGAGAGCGAGGATCGCGAGGATCACTGGCCAGGAGTCGTTCACGTCAGGGACCGTACCCCAAGGTCAGAGCCCTGCCACCCACGTCTCGCATCCACCTAGTCTGTGGACATGAGCGAGATCGCGTCTGACGACAAGGACTGGACCTGGACCCTGGAGCGGGAGTGTCCCGACTGTGGGTTCGATGCGGGAGCGGTCGGCGGAGCCGAGATCGCGAGTCTTGTCATGGCATACACGACGCCGTGGAAGGACGTTCTCGCCCGGCCCGACGCGGCGATCCGACCGGAACCGACGACGTGGTCGCCGCTCGAGTACGCCTGTCACGTTCGCGACGTCTGCGACCTCTTTGCCGCGCGCGTGCAACTCATGCGTGACGAGGACGGTGCTCGCTTCGCGAACTGGGACCAGGACGTCACGGCGGTGCAGAGCCGGTATGCCGAGCAGTCGCCTGCCGTCGTTGCCGTCGAGATCCCGGTCGCTGCGGCCCGTCTCAGTGAGGCGTATGCCGGCCTGTCCGGTTCCGAGTGGGAGCGGCGGGGTCTGCGATCCAATGGTTCGGAGTTCACTGTGCTCACGCTTGGTCGCTATGGCCTGCACGACCTGGCGCACCACCTCTGGGACGTCCGCGCGTGAAGGCAGCCTGGATCTACGTCGCTCTCGGGCTCGCGCTCTTCCTCGCCGTCATCCTCCCGCCGCTCCTTGACCGGTGGCGGGTCAATGCCCCGATCGTCCTCGTGACCCTTGGCCTGATCGTCGGCGTGCTGCCCGGGTTCCGTGACCTCGACCTCGACCCGGTCACCCACGGATCGGCCATCACCCACATCACCGAGTTCACCGTGCTCGTGTCGCTCATGGGTGTGGGGCTCGCGCTCGACCGACCGTTGAGCTTCCGGGACCGCGGCTCCTGGCGCAACTGGTCGCCGACGTGGCGCCTCCTCGGGATCGCCATGCCGCTGACCATCGTCGGAGTGGGCCTGCTCGCGTGGGGACCGTTCGGTGTGGCCGCGCCCGCTGCCCTGTTGCTGGGTGCTGCGCTGGCACCGACTGACCCTGTCCTCGCCTCCGACGTGCAGGTCGGTGGCCCCAACGCGGCAGAGACCGCTGAAGGCAACGCGGAGGAGGTGGACGAGGAGGACGAGGTTCGCTTCGCCCTCACGAGCGAGGCCGGGCTCAACGACGGACTGGCCTTCCCGTTCGTCCACGCCGCCATCTTCCTCGCGACCGTGGGTGCGTTCTCGGAGTGGGGTGCTCGCTGGGTGGCCTGGGAGGGCGTCGGCAAGATCGTCCTCGGCGTCGCGGTCGGTGTTGGTCTTGGCTGGGCCGTCTCCCGGCTGGCCTTCACGTCACGCTCCGAGGACGTGCGCTTCGCCACGGCAGGTGAGCCGCTGGTCGCCATCGCTGCTCTGCTCGCGGCCTACGGCATCGCCGAGGTAGTGGGCGGTTATGGCTTCCTCTCGGTCTTCACGTGCGCGATGGCGATCCGCAGCTTCGAGCGCTCGCACTCCTATCACCACGACATGCACGAGGTCATCGAGCGGCTCGAGCGGCTGCTGACTCTTGTTGTGCTGCTCTTCCTCGGCATGGCGCTCACCAACGGACTGCTCGCCCATCTCGACTGGATGGGCGTCACGTTGTCGCTGGCCCTGCTGCTGGTCATCCGGCCGCTCGCCGGGATGGCGTCGTTCCTCGGGCACCGGCGGTCGCGTGGCCTGCAGGGGTTCGACAAGCGCGAACGGGTCGTGGCGGCGCTCTACGGAGTGCGCGGCATCGGTTCGCTCTTCTATCTTGCGTATGCCGCGACGCACGCCGACTTCCCGGAGATCCGGTGGATGTGGTCGGTCGTCGCGTTCACGGTCGTCGTGTCGGTCTACCTCCACGGCTTCACCGCACCGTTCGCGATGGCCTGGCAGGAGCGCGGCGAGCAGTCTCAGCGTCGCGCCGATGCCCGCTCGTAGACCTGCAAGAACCTCGGTCTCACAGAACACGGTTCCCGGTACGTACGTGATGCCCGGGTGGCCAATGTTGGTATGTCTTCAGGTCTGCTTGCGAGCCAAAAGACCTGCGCTGCAACACAATTGGCTGTGGAAAAGCATCTGCCCTGTCACCGAACAGGTGTACGATGAGATGTATGGAGGGGACGCCAACACTTGCAGGGCCTGAGGTTCAGGTCCGCTCTGTCGTGTCCTCGCTCGGGGACGTGAGCCCGGAGGGTTTGACCGAATCCGAACGGGTTGCGGTGGTGTCTGCGCTGGAGGCGTTGAAGGGTGCGGCTGCTGCGGCGCAGGCTCGGTTGACTGCTGCGGCGGTGGTGGATCGTGAGGCGTTGGGTGAGGACTCGCGCAGTGTGCGCGCGGACCTGGCGTTGGCTCGTCGGTGTTCCCCGACACTCGCGGATCAGCACGTCGGGGTGGCCAAGGCCCTTGTGGGCGAGATGCCGTTGACGATGGGCGCTCTGGAGCGCGGTGAGATCAGCGAGCGGCGGGCGATGATCGTGGTGCGGGAGACCGCGTGCCTGAGCGTTGAGCACCGGGCCGAGGTCGACCGCCGGCTGGCACCGACGATTGCCAATCTTGGGGACAAGGCGTTGGCTGGGGCGGCGCGGCGTGCCGGTGCGGCTTTGGATGCGGAGTCGTTGGCTGAACGGAACCGTCGCGCGGTCGCGTCCCGTCGGATGTCGGTGCGTGCGGCCGCGGACGGAATGGCGTGGCTGTCGATCCTGGGACCGATGAAGGACATCATCGGAGCGCACGTCGCGCTGCTGGGTGAGGAAGGTCGACGCAATGTCATCGACCCGGATCTGCCCGCCGGTGAGTGGGAAGCTGCGGCAGCCGCGGCTCGTGCCGACACCCGCGGCAAGGGTGCATGGCTTGCCGACCGGGCGCTCGAGTTGTTGTCCGGTCGTGCGAAGGGTCAGCCGCAACAGGTTGAGGTCAGTCTCGTCATGACCGACCAGGTCCTGCTCCCTGCGGCCTTCGGTGGTCAGGCCCCGGCTGATGACGTTGCGACCATCCCGGGGTGGGGTCCCATTCCCGGGTCCGAGGCACGCGACCACATCGCCGCCCTGCTCGACCACGCCGACGACAGCGACCCCAAGAGCGGCCTCTGGCTCCGGCGTCTGTTCACCGACCCCACAGGTCGTGACCTGGTCGCCCTCGACTCGAAACGTCGCCTGTTCCAAGGCGGCCTCCGCCGCTTCCTCGAGCTGCGCGACCCGACCTGCCGCGTCCCATGGTGTGACGCCCCGGTGGTCCAGGCCGACCACGTGCAGGCCGTCCACGACGGGGGCGCCACGACTGGCGCCAATGGTGGCGGGATGTGCAAACGCCACAACCTCGTCAAGGAAGAACCCGGGTGGCACATGAACGTCGAATCCACCGGGCTCGACGGCACCGGATCACACCGACTACGCATCCACACCCCAACAGGTCGCGTCCACGACGCCACCGCAACACCACTCCTTGGCGAAGGCTGGCTCACGCCCGAACCCGTGGCTGACGAATGGTGGAGTGACGCCGAGATCCACGAGATGCCCCTGCCCGAGGACCCCTGGGGTGGCTGGATCCCGGACCCACCCGATGACTGGTTCCCTCAGGACGACGAGATGCGGGTCGCCTAGATCGGTTCGGTGCGCAGGCGTGCGGCGATGTCGACGACGTCTTCAAGTTCGCCCGTGGCAACGGCGATGATGAGGTCGTAGGCCTCGTCATTGGTGAGGGTGAGTCGCCGGCCGTTGAGGCCGAATGTGGCAATGACCGAGGCGAGGGCCAACCGCTTGTTGCCGTCAACGAGAGCGTGATTGCGCGCGACGGTCTGGACCAGCGCGCACACCTTGAGCTCGAGTGAGGGATAGGTGTCCTCACCGAACGCTCTCGCCCGGGGTCTGGAGGCAGCAGCCTCCAAAAGGCCGATGTCACGCACCTCAAACTCGCCCAGAGTCATCTCAGCGCGGGAGTTCAGTTGTCAGGACCTGGTCCAACCGGGCTCGACGGTCCTCGCGCTCGACGTAATCACGGACAGCCTGGCGTGCGACCTCTTGCATCGATCGACCTTCGCTCTTTGCGCAGGCGCGCAAGAGTCATCGCCATCCCCTCAAGACACCGTTGGTGATACCACCGAGCCATCGATTTCGCGGACGATGACGCGAATGACTCCGGCGAGCAGTGCGGCCATGACGGCGTTGGCTGCCAGGATCCCGGCCATCAGGGTCGCCAGCTCGACGCCGACGAACCACAGCACGAGTAGGCCTCCAGTGGACAGCGCCCACGCCCAGGCCCAGGCATGGATGATCCACGGTCGGGGTGTGTCCAGCGATGCCGGAGAGCCGTTGCGCCCGGTCCGGACGCGACGGGCGCTCGCCCAGGTCTGGCTCAAGAGCTGGAACGGAAAGACGACGTGGATGATCGGGATGAACCACGCCACAAGGAGCCACACGGGGTCATGGGTGAGGGACGTGAGGTCAACATGCGCAGAGTTGGCGAGGGTGAAGGCCCAGGCGCCGACCAGGAGCACGAGCACCATGACCGCCGTCGCTGCCAGGCTCGCCAGTCCATCGATGATCCCGGTAGGGGCCGAGTTCGTGGTGTCCGCCACGCACAACGCGAGCAGCGCAGCACTCATGAGGCCACACACGGCATAGAGGCAGTTCGTCGCGCTGCGGAACCAGGTCGGCAGCTCGGGTCGAGTGGCGGTCAGGGCGTCGACGGTGTGCGCGGTCCACTGGGCTCCGTCCCAGTATCGGTACTTGCCGCGCACTTCCGGGTCGGGAGCCCAGCGGGCCGAGTTGTTGCCGGTTGTGGGTTGGCTTGTCGTCATGGCTGTGAGTGTTGCCGGATCGGCGAAATCGGCCGTGCGGTTTTCCACAGGTAGGCATCGATAGGCTGAGGCGCGTGATTGATCTCAAGCTGCTCCGCGAGAACCCCGACCGAGTGCGCGCCTCGCAGCGCGCGAGGGGTGAGGACGAGAGTGTCGTTGACGCCGTCCTGGCCGCGGAGGAGAAGCGCCGCTCCAGCCTCACGGCGTTCGAGCAGCTGCGCGCCGAGCAGAAGGCCATGGGCAAGCAGGTCTCCCAGGCCCAGGGTGACGAGAAGCAGGCCCTCCTCGCGCGCACCAAGGAGATCTCCACCCAGGTCAAGCTCAACCAGACGACCGCCGACGAGGCCGCGGAGGAGCTCGCGACCCTCCAGCGCAGCATCGGCAACGTCATCGAGGACGGCGTCCCGGTCGGCGGCGAGGACGACTACGTCGTGCTCGAAACCGTGGGCGCTCCTCGTGACTTTGAAGCCGAGGGCTTCGAGCCCAAGGACCACCTCACCCTCTTCGAGGGCCTGAACGCCCTCGACATGGAGCGCGGCGCCAAGGTGTCGGGTTCGCGCTTCTACTTCCTCAAGGGTGTCGGCGCGCGCCTCGAGATGGCGATGCTCCAGCTCGCGATGCAGCGCGCCATCGAGGCCGGCTTCGTCCCGATGATCACGCCGACCCTCGTCAAGGCCGAGGTCATGGCCGGCGCCGGCTTCATCGACCACCACGCCGACGAGGTCTATCGCCTCGAGGCCGACGACCTCTATCTCACCGGCACGAGCGAGGTGGCGCTCGCGGGCTACCACGCCGACGAGATCATCGATCTCGCCGACGGCCCGATCCGGTTCGCCGGGCAGTCGACCTGCTACCGCCGCGAGGCGGGGAGCTATGGCAAGGACACCCGCGGCATCATCCGGGTCCACCAGTTCAACAAGATCGAGATGTTCGTCTACTGCCGTCCCGAGGACGCGAACGACGAGCACCAGAAGCTCCTTGCCTTCGAGAAGGAGATGCTCGACCTCATGGAGCTGCCCTACCGCGTCATCGACACTGCTGCCGGTGACCTCGGTGGCCCGGCCGCGCGCAAGTTCGACTGTGAGGCGTGGGTCCCGACCCAGGGCAAGCACCGCGAGCTCACATCGACGAGCAACTGCACGACCTTCCAGGCCCGTCGCCTCAAGACCCGCTACCGCGTCGAGGGCGGCGGCACCGACATCGCCGCAACGCTCAACGGCACGCTCGCCACGACGCGCTGGATGGTCGCGATCCTCGAGAACCACCAGCAGGCCGACGGCTCGATCTCCGTGCCTGCAGCGCTCCGCCCCTTCATCGGGCTCGACGTCCTCACCCCCGCCTGATCGTGGATGGTCGACCGGGCTATCGCCTCATTCCGACCGCACCCTCCCCGGAGGCCTACTGCGAACTGCGTCGAGCGTCGGGACTCTCGCCCAAGACGCTGGCACAGGCCTCAGCAGCGATCCCCGGCTCTTGGGCGGCGTGCCATGTCGTGGAGGAGTCGACAGGCGAAGCGGTTGCCATGGGCAGGGTGATCGGTGACGGCGGCTGGTACTTCCACATCGCCGACATGGCCACCCATCCCGACCATCAGCGGCTCGGCCTGGGTGCGCGGGTGATGGAGTGGCTGCTGGACTCCATCAGGGCGGCGGCGGAGGACGAGCCCTACGTGACCCTCATGGCCGACGAGCCCGGTCGCCCGCTTTACAGGCGCTTCGGGTTCCAGGAGACGGGGCCGACCTCGATCGGCATGAAGCTCATGACGCTCTGACGGTGTCTCGCGGGCAAGCGCAGGGGCCCTTCCGTCTTGCGATGGATCCGTTCGTCGCCTCTCCTTCCTTAGGCTGAGGGGTATGCCGTCCGCCCGCCGATCGCTGTCGACCTCCGTCGGCGATTTCTTTGCGATCGACGACGACTGGGAGCGGCCGACTGCGCCCATCAGCCGCCGGGACTGGGTGGTGGGCGTCGGGCTCTCGCTCGTGGCGGTCCTCCTCCTCGAATTGGGCCGCAGCGTCACCGAGATCCAGGCCGGTGGTCAGCCGCACTGGGTGCAGTGGGCAGCGACCGTCTCCGGCGCCATGCTCATGGTCTGGCGGCGTCAGCACCCGATCCTCGTCGGGTGCCTCGCGGCCGCCCACATGTTCATCGTGGGCGTCACCATGCCGATGATCATGGGGCAGCTGGCCCTACAGGCCGTCTACTTCGTCGCCATCTATGCCGCGGTCGCGTACGCACGCCACCGTCGCTCCGCCTTGCTCGTCGTCGCCGGCATCACTGTCTTCATGTTGCTCTGGGTGGGCTGGCAGCTGGCACTCGGCGGCGGGATCGCGGAGATCACCGAGGACGCCCGCGCCGACGGAGCCGATGGGTGGTTCAGCCCGACGGTCGGTGCCGTCGCCACCATGCTGGCCATCAACCTTGTGTACTTCGTGGGAGCAATCCTCGTCGGCCAGATCGCCTGGCGTGGGGCTCGTCAACGCGCTCGCCTCGAGGACCAGGCGTCGACCATCACGGCGCAGGCCGAGGACCTCAAGCGCCGCGCGGTCGTCGACGAACGCCTGCGCATCGCCCGCGAGCTCCATGACGTGGTCGGGCACCACGTGGCCGTCATCGGCATCCAGGCCGGTGCCGCGCGACGGGTCCTCGACAAGCGTCCTGCCGAGGCAGCCAAGGCGCTCGGTCAGATCGAGGAGAGCTCGCGCGATGCCGTCAGCCAGATGCGGAGCCTGCTCGGCACCCTGCGTGACATCGAGGCGACCGCCGAGCTGGACGGGTTGACCGACGACGCTGCGGCCACCTCGCGCAGCCCCGAGCCGACGCTCGCGGACCTGGCCGACCTCGTCGCCGAGCGGGACGCGGCAGGCATGCACACGGCATACCACGTCGTCGAGAATCGCCAAGGTGCGCACACCTCGGTGGCACCGTCGATCGGTCTCACTCTCTATCGCATCGCCCAGGAAGCCCTGGCCAACATCACCCGACACTCGACGGCGACGACCACGGACGTCTTCACGCGGGTCATCGACGCCAACGGATCGGGCCAGGCCTACGCCGAGATCGAGGTCCTCGACAACGGTCGGCCGCGCTCCGGCACCTCCGGGTCGGGGCTCGGGCAGCTGGGCATGCGTGAGCGGGCGGCCTCACACAAGGGAACCGTCGACATCGGGCCGCGACCGATGGGCGGCTACCGTGTGCGAGTGCGCATTCCGTTGGGAGAGAACGATGTCTGACCTGCCTGACAGCGCAGCCCGGATCCGGGTGCTCATCGTCGACGACCAGCACCTGGTGCGTTCCGGCTTCCGGATGATGCTGTCCGTCGACGACGACATCGAGATCGTGGGTGACGTCGCCAACGGTGAGCTCGCACTCGCCGCCGCCCGCGAGCTCTCACCCGACGTCATCCTCATGGACGTGCAGATGCCCGTCATGGACGGCATCGAGGCGACCCGCATCGTCGTTGCCGAGGACCTCGGCCGGGTCATCATCCTCACGACCTTCGATCGCGACGACTACCTCTTCGACGCGCTCCGGGCCGGAGCCAGCGGGTTCCTCCTCAAGAACTCCGAGCCCGAGCAGCTCACTGACGCGATCCGGGCCGTGTCCGGTGGACATGCCCTCCTCGCACCCGAGGTGACGACCCGGGTCATCGCCGAGATGGTGGCGCCGACCGGGCTCAACGCGGGCACGAGGGTGCCCATGGGCGCGTCGAGCGTGGGTTCGGCCGAACAGCTCGAGCGGCTCACCGAGCGCGAGCTCGAGGTCCTCACCCTCATGGCCCGAGGAAGGTCCAACGCGGAGATCGCCGCCGACCTCTTCCTCGGTGAGGCCACCATCAAGACCCACGTCTCCAACTGCCTCGCCAAGCTCCACCTGCGCGACCGGGTGCAGGCAGTCGTCTTCGCCTACGAGGTCGGGCTCATCCGCCCGGCGGAGAACCGCGCTCACCCTCAGGACTGATCCGTTCGTCGTTCCCTCCGCCTAGCGTTGAGGTCATGACGCAGAGAGCACACGGATCACTCATCGAGGTCGACGGACTGAGCCGATCGTTCGGCGACCTCAAGGCCGTCGACGATGTGAGCTTCACCGTGCCGGGTGGGCTGATGACCGGCTTCGTCGGCGGCAACGGTGCGGGCAAGACCACGACCATGCGCATGATCATGGGCCTGCTCGCGACCCACGGGGGAGGGGTGCGTTGGAACGGCGCCCCGATCACCGCCGACATCCGGCGCAGGGTCGGCTACATGCCCGAGGAGAGGGGCCTCTACCCCAAGCAGAAGGTCCTCGACCAGCTCGTCTATCTCGGTGAGCTGTCGGGCATGAGCGCCGCGGCCGCCAAGGCCTCGGTGATGGAGCACCTGGAGCGCTTCGGCTTGGGGGACCGCTCGGGCGAACGAGTCGAGAAGCTGTCCCTCGGCAACCAGCAGCGCGTGCAGATCATCGCCGCGCTCATGACCACCCCGGACGCGCTCATCCTCGATGAGCCCTTCTCGGGCCTTGACCCGCAGGCGGTCGACTCCATGGTCGACCTCCTGCGCGAGCATGCGGCCAGGGGAGTGCCGGTTCTGTTCAGCTCGCACCAGCTCGACCTCGTCGAGCGCCTCTGCGACCGCCTCGTCGTCCTCGCCAAGGGCCGGGTCGTCGCGGCCGGCGCCGTCGACGAGCTCCGCAGGGTTGGCCCCGAGCGCTACCGGATCACCGTCGCAGGTGACGCGGGATGGGTCCGCGACGAGTCCGGCATACACGTCCATGACGTCGACGGGACCACAGCGCTCGTCGAGTTCACTGACCCTGCCGCGCGACAACGGTTGTTGCGCAACGCAGTTGAGCGCGGAGACGTCGTCGACTTCGCGCGCCAGGTCCCTGCACTGTCCGAGATCTACCGTGAGGTGACGGCATGAAGAACACCGCCTGGCTGACCGTGGCACGCCGCGAGATCATCACCAAGCTCACCGACCGTGCCTTCATCATCGGCACCCTCAGTCTGATCGGCATCCTCGCCGCAGTCCTCGGGATCCAGGCGTTCATGGCCAACAAGGCGACCGAGTATGCCGTGGTCACGAGTTCCAGTGCGGCACACCAGATGGCCGAGCAGGTCAAGACCGTCACCGAGGCCGACGACGACAAGACCAAGGTGGCCCTCAGCGAGGTCCCGGACGACGGGGGTGCGACCAAGGCGGTTCGCGACGGTGACGCCGACGTGTGGCTCCACGAGGTCGACGGAGGGTGGGTGCTCACCGGCGACAGTGAGGTCTCGGGCGACCTGACGACCGCCGCGACCACGGCGATCCGGGACGCCACCCTGAAGACCAATGCTGCCGAAGCCGGAACCTCGGCCGAGGCGCTCCAGCGTGGGTCGGACGTCAGCACAGCCCTGCTCGACGGCGACGCGGACCGGGCTGGCGTGGCCCAGGTCGTCGGGTTCGCGCTCGCGATGCTCTTCTATCTGGCGTCGTTCACGTTCGGTCTCGCCCTCGCCAACAGCGTCGTCGAGGAGAAGGCCAGCCGGATCGTCGAGATCATCACGACGAAGATCTCGGTGCGGGAACTGCTCGCCGGCAAGGTCATGGGCAACCTCGCCCTCGCCCTGGCCCAGATGGCGCTCTTCGTCGCAGTGGGGCTGATCGGTCTGACGTTGACCGACTACGACCGCTTCGTGCCCGCCATCTCGGGCGCCGTCGGGTGGTTCACTGTCTTCTTCGTCGTCGGGTTCGGGTTGCTCGCGTGCCTCTGGGCAGTGGCAGGCGCCCTGGCGAGCCGGACCGAGGACGTCCAGTCGACCTCGGCGCCGCTCACCATGCTCACGATGGCTGTCTTCTTTGCGGCCCTGCTCGTGGACGGCACGGCCAAGAGCGTGCTGTCCTTCGTGCCGCCGTTCTCGGCGGTCCTCATGCCCATCCGGGTGCTGGAGGGGTCGGCGCCGTGGTGGCAGGCGCTCGTCGCCCTCGCGATCCTGCTCGTGGCGGCCGGGCTCACCGTGGTCGTGGCAGCGCGGCTCTATCAGCGTTCGCTGCTGCAGACCCAGGGCCGACTCAGCTTGCGTCAGGCGTGGTCGACCCCGACCTGATCCGCGCCGTTCCGACCACCCCTAGCCCGGGGTGGTCGGAACCCAGCGGCCCATGACGAGCAGTTGGCCCGGACGGTGATCGACGGCGGCAGTCACGGGTGCCGTCACCTGGGTGCCCGGTCGAAGGATGGTCACGGGAGTCGGTGCAAAGGGCGGGATGCCGTCGAGGTCCTGGAAGGCCGGCAGGTCGCCCCGCCCGAAGCTGCAGGTGGCGACGCCGAGGTTGGTGACGTCGACAGAGGGTGCAGGGGGCCTGCTGTCGCCACTGCCCCCGGTGGGTGGGGAGGTCTGTGCCGCGAGGTTGTCGGCTTCGCAGGGGGCGGCGATGTCCACGGCCGGCGAGTGGTCGCCCAGCTGCGACCCATACCCCGACACCTGCCACGGACCGAGCACCAGAGGCTGGTCCACGCCAGCGGTGACGGGGGCCAGCGGCATACCGGCCCCGAGTCGGACCGGCAGATCGTCGGACGTCAAGGACACCGTGACGCGTTGCGGGTCCACTGACACCTTCTGGCCCGGGCGCCACGACACCGCCGCGGTGACGGATTCACGGGGCGCCAGAGCCACCTCGGTCTGCTCGGCCGTGCCGGTGATTCGCCTGTCCTCGCGCCCCTGCTGCACCAGCAGGCGCACAGGTCCGCGCACGACGCACGCAAGGGTCGACGTGTTGACGATGCGCAACGTTGCCTCGTCAGTGTTGCCAGCAGTGGTCAACTGCTCGAGGGTGGCTGCCAGTGCGTCCTCGAGACACGGGAAGGATGCCGTGCTGCGCGTGATCGGTTCGCGGGGTCCGGCGGGAGCCCCGCTGGGCGCGGGCTGGCCGACGAGCAGCATCCCGTCGTCAGGTGCCTCGCGATCGAGAGCGGGCGCCGCCTGCAGCTCGTCCGACCGGTCGTCTGGCACCTCGGGTGTGTCGCGGGGACAGCCCACCGGGCTTGCCCGGAGCGCCGCCTGGCTCCGATCGACGCTCAACTGGGCGCACTGGAGGTGCCACCGAGGGACGTCATCGGTGAAGGGGTCGGCCCCGGTCCTGCGCTCCCACACGGCGAGCGCGACGGGCACGTCATCGGGCAGTCGCTGGTCCTTCGCCTCGAGAGTCGCGTAGCGCAGGTTGGCGCCCTGCTCGCTCTGCACAACCTGCGGGTATGCCGCCCGCACGAGTGTCGTCAGCGCTGTCCGATCGGCGATCTTCGCTCCCGAGAGTGCCGTGTCGAGTGTGTACGCGAGCCGGGCCATCGCCGACTCCGCCTCACGGTCGCGCGGTGGGAACCCGGGGGTGCACCCTGCTGCGGCTGAGGCGAGGGCGACAGCGATGGCGACCGCCTTCGCGCCGCGTCGGGCGCCGCGTGAGCGCGGACCTGGTGAGAAGGACCGAGCCAGCGTCATGCGGACCATCGTGCCAACGGCTGCGCCGCCGTTCATCCGGACCCGCGGCACCTTCACAGTTCTTCCACACGTTGGTCGGGATTTGACAAGGTGAGGCTATCCTAAATTAGGTTGTCCTTACTGACCCCGTCGCTGTGTTGCCCTGCGCAGCCCTGAACCCCAGAAGGCCTGATGTTCACACGTCGCTCCCTCGTTGTCGTCGCCACCACCGGCGCCGTCGCGCTCGCCCTCACCGCCTGCTCCACGGGCCCGACCTCGCAGGCCTCGGCCGACCCCGCGACCGCGACTGCCGTCGCCGTCGACAAGGACGCGTTCCCGACGACGATCAAGCACGCCTTCGGCGAGACCACCATCACCTCGGAGCCCAAGCGCGTCGCGACCGTGGGTTGGAACGACCAGGACATAGTCGTCTCCCTCGGTGTCCTCCCCGTCGGCGCCACCAAGATCACCTGGGGCGGCAACGCCAAGGGCTCGACCGACTGGTTCGACGCCGGTGTCGCCAAGCTCGACCCCAAGGCCGAGATCACCCGCTACGACGACACGGCCGGTGTCCCGCTCGACCAGGTTGCGGCCACCAAGCCCGACCTCATCCTCGGCGCCAACTCGGGCATCACCAAGGAGGACTACGACAAGCTCTCCAAGATCGCCCCGACGGTCGCCTACCCGGGCGAGGCCTGGGGCACCTCCTGGGAGGACAGCCTCAAGGTCGTCGGGCAGGCCCTCGGCCGTTCGACGCAGGCCACCAAGATCGCTGCCGAGACCAACAAGCAGATCGACGACGCCGTCGCGAAGTACCCCCAGATCAAGGGCAAGTCCGCCGCGTGGGCCTGGTTCACGCCGACCGACCTCTCCGTCGTCAGCCTCTACACGAGCCATGACCTGCGTCCGCAGATCCTGCGTCGCTTCGGCATGGTCGACGCCCCGACCGTCACCACTTTGAGCAAGGGCAACAAGCAGTTCAGCGCCAACCTGTCCGCTGAGAAGTCCTCGACGCTTGCCGCCGACGCCCTGATCTTCTATGTGGAGGACCCGAAGCAGGTCGACCAGCTCAAGACGCACCCGCTCCTCGGCCAGATCCCGGCGCTCAAGACCAACCACTACGTCGCCAGCGCCGACAACGCCACCGCACTGACGATGTCGTCGCCTTCGCCCCTCTCGATGCCGGTCGCGCTCGCGAAGTTCCTGCCCAAGATCGCCTCGGCCGTGGACGGAACTCCGGCCCAGTGACGGTCCGGGCCACTGAAGCGCCCGGTATGCCGCACCTCAAGCCGGCTGCCCCGGCCCACCTTTCAGGGAAGGTGGGCCGGGGCGGTCGTCTGCCCGTCGCCGTGATCATCGTCGGCGGCGCTGTTGCGGTGGCCGTCGCCGCGATGCTCTCGCTCCTGATCGGCACACAGTCGGTCGCGCCGTCCGACATCACGGCGTCCCTGCTCGGCAACCCGGTCACCGCGCAGGTCAGTGGCATCGTCGACTCCCGCATCGACCGCACCCTCATCGGGCTCGTCGTCGGTGCGGCGGTGGCCATCTGCGGCGTCGTCCTGCAGGGGCTCACCCGCAACCCCTTGGCCGAGCCGGGGATTCTCGGCATCAATGCGGGCGCGGCCCTCGCCGTGGTCATCGGCATCAAGGCCTTCTCGCTCTCGAGCGTCGGCGGATATGTCTGGTTCGCCCTCATCGGTGCCGTCATCACCGCCGTCGTCGTCCAGCTCCTCGCGCTCCTGGCTCCGGTGCGGGCCCAGCCGGTGACGATGGCCCTTGCGGGTGCGGCCGTCATGGCTACCTCGACGAGCATCGTCGGCGCCATCCTCGTGTCGGACCAGGGTGCGCTCGACGTCTTCCGCTTCTGGCAGGTCGGATCGGTTGCCGGCCGCGACGCCGGGATCATCCTCGACGTCGCGCCCTTCCTCCTCGTCGGCTTCGCGTTGTCCCTCGCCTCCGGTTCGCTGCTCAACACCGTGGCCCTCGGTGACGACCTCGCCCGCGGTCTGGGCCAGCGGGTCCTGCTCCACCGACTCCTCGCTGCCGCAGGCGCGGTCCTGTTGGCCGCCTCGGCCACGGCGTTGGCTGGCCCGATCGCCTTCGTCGGCCTCGTCGTCCCCCACACCGTCCGGGCCGTCGTCGGCCCCGACCACCGGCGCATCCTGCTCGGGTCGCTCTTTGCCGGGCCGGTGCTCGTCATCGTCGCCGACACCCTCGGCCGCATCATCGCCGCGCCGAGCGAGGTCCAGGCCGGCATCGTCTGCGCCGTCATCGGTGCACCCTTCCTCGTCGGACTCGTCCGGAGGATGAACGTCGCATGAGCGCCATCTCCCTCGCCGAGTCCGAGTCGACAGTCGCCACGTTGCGCGCCGTCCGTCGTGGAGTGCGCCGTCGTCAGGTGCTGCTCCTCATCGCGCTGGGCGCGCTCGTCATCGCGCTGTTCCTGGCCCGTGCGCTCCTCGGCGACTACCGCGTGTCGTTCGTGGACGGCATACGCATGATCAGCGGGACCACCATCCCCGGTGCGTCGTTCATCTTCATGGAGTCGACGCTTCCCCGCGCCTGCATGTCGGTCCTCGCCGGTGCGGCGTTCGCGTCTGCGGGCGCGGCGTTCCAGTCCATGCTGCGCAACCCGCTCGCGAGCCCCGACGTCCTCGGGATCAACCTGGGTGCCAGTGCGGCGGCGGTCTTCGCGGTTGTCCTGCTCGGCTGGACGGGTATGCCGGTGGCGCTCGTCGCGTTCGCCGGTGCCATTGCCGTTGCGGTCACCATCCACGGGTTCGCTGGCCGCGGAGGAGCGGCCACCGGACGGATGATCCTCGTCGGTGTCGGCCTCGCCGCGGTCCTCAGCTCGGTCGTCCACTGGGTGCTGCTGCGCGCCGACATCTATCGTGCGCAGGACGCCCTCGTCTGGCTCACCGGCAGCCTCGGCTCGGTGTCGTGGGGCGAGGTCGCGCGGCTGGGTTCTGTTGTCGTCATTGGTCTTCCGCTCCTCACCGTCGTCACCCGACAGCTCGGTGTCCTCGGTCTCGGCGACGACCTCGCGGCCGGTCTGGGGGTCCGCGCCCACCGGCTGCGTGTCCTCATCACGGCCCTCGTCGTGCTGCTCACCGCCTCCGCCACGGCCGTCTGCGGACCCATCGCGTTCGTCGGATTCCTCAGCGGACCGATCGCGCGTCGCCTCACCCGCGGTCGCACCTCCATCCCCGCTGCCGCTCTCGTCGGTTCGGCGATGGTGCTCGCGGCCGACTACGTGAGCGCCTATGCCATCCCCGGCACCGCCTTTCCCGTCGGCGTCATCACCGGCCTTGCCGGTGCCCCCGTCCTCGTCTGGCTGCTCATCGCCGGCCGCCGCACGATCGTCCAGAAATGAGTGAACTCTTGTCTTCAGCGTTGATCGCCACCCTCACCGCAGAGTCGGCAACGTTGACCGCGCAGGCCCTGACCCTCGCCTATGACAAGCGCGTCATCATCGAGGGTCTCGACCTCGATGTGCCCTCGGGTCAGGTGACCGCGATCGTCGGTCCCAACGGCTGCGGCAAGTCGACCCTGCTGCGCGGCCTGTCGCGGCTGCTGGCGCCGACCGGTGGTCGCGTCCTGCTCGACGGCAGTGTCATCAGCGAGCTCCCCACCAAGGAGGTCGCCAAGCGACTCGGTCTGCTCCCGCAGCAGCCGATCGTGCCCGAGGGCATCACTGTCGCCGAGCTCGTCGAACGCGGGCGTCACCCGCACCACGGTCTCTTCAAGCAGTGGTCCCGCGAGGACGAGTCGATCGTCGCCCGCGCCCTCGAGGTGACCGAGCTCGTCCACCTGGCCGGCGTCCCCGTCGACAGCCTCTCCGGCGGGCAGCGGCAGCGCGCCTGGATCGCCATGGCCCTCGCCCAGCGGACCCCGGTGCTGCTCCTCGACGAACCGACGTCGTTCCTCGACATCGCCCACCAGATCGACGTCCTCGAGCTCGTCCGCGACCTCAACGCCACCGAGGGCACGACCATCGTCATGGTCATGCACGACCTCGCTATGGCCGCCCGCTACTCCGATCACCTCGTCGCCATGTGCGACGGCGCGATCGTCGCCCAGGGCACGCCCGCCCAGATCGTCACTCCAGAGGTCATCGAATCGGTCTTCGGGATCGCGGCATCCGTCGTCGCTGACCCCACCACCGGTGACCCCGTCGTCATCCCCCACCGCAGGAAGCGAGAGAAGTCATGACCGTTCTCGACCGGGTCGCCATGAAGGCGGCCACCGCCTACGCCCGCCTCACGATGGCATCACCCATCTATCGCGACGGCGACTCGCAGTTCGAGATGACCGTCGCCGCGGTGAGTGACCTCGGTGGCGGGATGCGCCGAATCACGTTCTCCGCAGAGGACTTCGGCGACTTCCGACTCGTCGGCTGTGACGAGTACTTCGGGCTCCTCATGCCGCGCCCGGGCGCCGCGCTCGTCCTCCCCGACGGCTCGCGCGAGAACGTCCGCGCCGCCATCGCCGACATGCCGGAGGCCGAGCGCCCCGACCTGCGCTGGTACACGATCCGCGCCCATCGCGCGGTCGAGCGCACCATCGACGTCGATATCGTCACGCACGGCGACTCGGGCCCCGGCTCCGCGTGGGCCTGTGCGGCCCAGCCCGGAGACACGGTCGGCTTCCGCTCCGGCGGCGCGCTCTTCCGCGGCCACGAGTGCGATGGACCGATGGTCCTTGTCGCTGATGAGACTGCCCTCCCCGCCCTGGCGGCCATCGTCGATGCCCACCCAAGCGTCCTGGAGCGGGCCACGATCCACGTGGAAGTGGCCGACGAAGGCGTGCTCACGGCATACGCCCTCGGCGGAGCCGACGTCACGGTGCACGTGCGCACGGACGGTGTTCCCGGATCGGTCGTCCTGCCGGCACTGCGCGACGCAGAGCTGCGTGACCTGGCCTACGCCTGGATCTGTGGTGAGTCCGGCATGGTCACCGAGGGGCGTCGACACCTCGTCAAGGTTGCGGGGGTGGACCGCCGCCAGGTCCTGTTCTCCGGCTACTGGAAGCTCGGGCAGGAGCGCGGCTGACTCGGCTGTCCTTTGGCATCGATAGGTTTGACCGCATGACGGTCACCCCACACCTCGTCGCGCTCGACATCGACGGCACGACGATCAACCATGCCGGCGAGATGTCACCGGTGGTGCGGGACACCGTGCGTGCCGTGGCCCGCGCCGGTCACCACGTGACCATCGCGACTGGCCGCTCGATCATCGCGACGATGCCGATCCTGCACGAGCTGGGCATCGAGACCGGCTATGCCGTGTGCTCCAACGGCGCGGTCACCCTACGACTCGACCCTGCTCTCGAGCGCGGCTACGAAGTGATCGAGGCCGTGACGTTCGACGCGGCACCGGCACTCAACCTCCTGCGCGCGGAATGGCCTGACGCGGTCGTGGCCGTCGAGGAGCTCGGCATCGGCTTCAAGGTCAACGCGCCCTTCCCCGACGGCGAGCTCCAGGGCGACATCACCGTCGTTCCCTGGGACGAGCTCCTCGCCCACCCGGTGACCCGCGTGACCTTCCGAGACCCCACCGGCACGGCCGAGGACTTCATGGACCTCGCCGAGCGGATCGGTCTGCACGGCGTGAACTACTCCGTCGGCTTCACCGCGTGGCTCGACGTCAATCCCGAGGGCGTCAGCAAGGGTTCGGCGCTGGAACTGGTGCGGCGTCAGCTCGGCGTCGAGCCGGCATACACGCTCGCAGTGGGCGACCAGCGCAACGACCTCGAGATGCTCCACTGGGCCGCCCGCGGCGTCGCGATGGGCAACGCACCCGACGAGGTCAAGGCCGTCGCCGACGAGACGACGCTCGATGTCGATGACGACGGGCTCGTTCCTGTGCTCCAATCACTGTTGTGAGTGAAACTGCGCGCAAGGTCGGCGACCACGACATCATCGAGAAGGGTGCCCGTCTGGGGATGGTGATGAGCGGGATCCTCCACCTGGTCATCGCCTGGATCGCCCTCAAGGTCGCGTGGGGCTTCGGCGGCGGCTCCGACAGCGCCGACAAGTCGGGTGCCCTCGACACCGTCGCGGGTGGTGCGACCGGGCCGGTGCTGTTGTGGCTGACCGTGGTCGGCTTCGTCCTCCTCGCGATCTGGCAGGCGAGCGAGGCGGTCGTCGGCCGTCACGGTGGTGAGGCGAGCGACCGGGCCAAGGCAGCGGGCAAGGCGGCGATGTATGTCTTCTTCGCCTACTCCGCGTACGCCGTCACCAAGGGTGCCACCTCCTCGGACGAGCAGAAGACCGATGAGGCCACGGCCGGCCTGATGTCGAGCCCGGGCGGGCGGGTCCTCGTCGGGCTCGTCGCCCTCGCCATCCTCGCGGCGGCGGCCTATCACGTGTGGAAGGGCTGGACCAAGGGCTTCCTCGAGGAGCTGCGGACGCATCCTGCACCGTGGGCCGTGAACGCGGGACGAGCGGGCTATCTCGCCAAGGGTGTTGCCCTCGGCGTGGTCGGGATCCTCTTCGGGTCGGCGGCGCTCTCGTCCAGGGCGGCGGATGCCGGTGGGATCGATGCGGCACTCAAGGAGCTGCGTGATCAGCCCTTCGGCCCCTACCTGCTCACCGTGGTCGCACTCGGCATCGCCGCCTACGGCGTCTACTCCTTCGTCAAGGCGCGCCTCGCCAAGCTCTGAGCTCCGTTCGCGCCTTCGCAGGCGCAAGGGAGAATGACGCGTATGCCGTCCCGTCCCGATCTCGAGATCACCTCACCTGCCAACCCGCGCCTCAAGCAGCTCGTCGGGCTGCGTCGTCGACGGGTCCGTGACGAGGCCGGAGTGACCGTGGTCGAGGGTTTTGAGGAGCTGGGGCTGGCCCTTGACGCGGGAGTGCGGCCACGGACGCTCTTCTATTCGCCCGAGCTCATGCTCGACGCGCAGGTGCAGCTGCGAGTCGTCGACGACGTCCGGGCGTCCGGGGTCGAGACGGTCCGGGTGTCGCGGGGTGCGTTCGAGAAGGTGGCCTATCGCGAGGGCCCGGACGGGTTCATCGCCCTGGTCCCGGCTGTCCGTGCGGGCTTGGCCGATCTCGAACTACCTTCTGCTCCGCTGCTGCTCGTCTGTGAGGGCCTCGAGAAGCCCGGCAATCTCGGGGCCATGCTGCGCACCGCTGATGCCGCCGGTGTGGATGCGGTCATCGCCGTCGACCCTGTCACCGACTGGGGCAACCCCAACGTCGTGCGTGGGTCCAAGGGGACCGTCTTCTCGGTCCCGGTGGCGAGTGCCACGCTCGACGAGACGCTCGCCTGGCTGCGGGAGGGCGGCATACGTCTCGTGGCGACCACCCCGGACACCGAGACGCTTCACACCGACGCCGACCTCACGGGAGGCGTGGCCATCGCGGTCGGCACCGAGAAGTTTGGGCTCACCGACGAGGCACTGCGGTCGGCTGAGATGCGCGTGCGCATCCCCATGCGCGGACAGGTGAACTCGCTCAACGCCTCGGCCGCCGCGGCGATCGTCGTCTATGAGGCAGTGCGCCAGCGCTCCCAGTGACTCACGAGGCGACTGAGAGTCACGGACGCCTCACCAGCACCACCCGTGTCAAGAGCACCCTCTGAGGTGTGTCACGATATCGGCATGCGAGTCGACCATGTTGTCTATGCCGCAGAGAACGACGGGGCGCGAGCCACGGCCGCACGTCTGGCCGAGCAGCTCGGAGTAGCAGCCGTCGACGGGGGTGTGCATCCGCGCTTCGGGACGCGCAACGTCATCCTGCCTCTGCTCGGTGATCGTTATCTCGAAGTTGTCGAGGTGCTTGACCACCCCGCGTCCGACAAGGCCCCTTTCGGGCAGGTCGTGCGTGCGCGCTCCGAGGCTGGCGGTGGCTGGCTCGGTTGGGTCGTGAGCGTCGACGACATCACCAAGCAGGAGCAGCGCCTGGGCCGTGAGTCGGTCACGGGCAACCGCCACCGACCCGATGGTGTCGAGCTGCGCTGGCAGCAGCTGGGGGTCAAGGGTCTGCAGTCCGACCCGCAGCTGCCGTTCTTCGTCCAGTGGGCCGAGGGCACGCAGCACCCGTCGGGTGTCGGCGCCACGCAGGTGGCCCTGCGTTCGGTTGAGATCGCTGGCGACCCCGACCGTGTGCGTGACTGGGTCGGTGTCGATGAGGACTACGTCCCCGCCGACGTCGAGTTCAACTTCATCGCCCCCCGTGGCAACCCGGGCATCCTGTCGGTGACGTTCGAGACTCCTGACGGCCCCGTCACCGTCTGACCCAAGCCACCCGGCATACCCGAAAGTGCCCCGCCTGCGACCACGGTCCGGCGGGGCACTTCGCTGTTCAAGGGGTCAGTCCAGGTGGTCGACGAGCTCCGGAGCGATCCCGACATAGCTCTGGGGAGTCATCGCGGCGAGGCGATCCTCGACATCCTTGGGCAGGCCCAGGCCGCGGACGAACTCGACAAGCTCGGGCTGACCGATCCGACGCCCACGGGTGAGTTCCTTGAGTCGCTCGTAGGGCTCTTCCATGCCGGGCACTCCTTGGGCGCCGAGCGCGCGCATCGCCGACTGGATGGGCTCGCCGAGCACCTCCCAGTTGCCGTCGAGGTCGCGTTCCATCGCGGCAGGCACGGCGTCGAGACCGGCGAGGCCACGCGTCGCGTTGTCGAGGGCGAGGAGCGAGTGGCCCAGCGCGACACCGATGTTGCGCTGCATCGACGAGTCGGTGAGGTCGCGCTGGAGGCGGGACTGCACGAGCGTGGAGGCGAGGACGTCGAGGAGGGCGTTGCTGACCTCGAGGTTGGCCTCGGCGTTCTCGAAGCGGATGGGGTTGACCTTGTGCGGCATCGTCGAGCTGCCGACGGTGCCCTGACCGCGGACCTGGGCGAAGTAGCCCATTGAGATGTAGGTCCAGACGTCGGTGCACATGTTGTGGAGCACGCGGTTGAAGCGAGCGACGTCGGCATAGAGCTCGGCCTGCCAGTCGTGGCTCTCGATCTGGGTGGTGAGCGGGTTCCAGGTGAGGCCGAGGCCCTCGACGAAGGACTCGCTGATGTCCTCCCAATCGGCCTCGGGCACAGCGGCGAGGTGCGCGCCATAGGTGCCGGTCGCACCGTTGAGCTTGCCCAGGAACTCGCCGTCCTCGACCCGACGAAGCTGACGCTGCAGGCGCCAGGCCAGCACGGCCAGCTCCTTGCCCAGCGTCGAGGGAGTCGCGGGCTGACCGTGGGTGTGGGAGAGCAGCGGGACCGCACGCAGGTCCGAGGCCATCGTCGACAGGGCCTCGACGAGGGCACTCGCCCGCGGCAGCCACACATCCTCGATGGCGCCCTGCACCATGAGGGCGTAGGACAGGTTGTTGATGTCCTCGCTCGTGCAGCAGAAGTGGATGAGCTCGGCGAGGCCCTTGTCGTCGTCAGCGGGCGCGATCTCGGCGAGGCGCTTCTTGAGGAAGTACTCGACCGCCTTGACGTCGTGCTGGGTGACCTTCTCGGTCTGCGCCATCTCGGCGATCTCGTCCGGGCCGAAGTCCTCGACGATCTGGCGGAGCCGTGACTTCTCGTCGTCGGTGAGCGTGCGGACGCCGGGCACGACCTCACGGTCGGTCAGGTGGATGAGCCACTCGATCTCGACGTGGATCCGCTGCCGGTTGAGCGCCGGCTCGGACAGGTGGTCGACGAGAGGAGCCACCGCACCGCGATAGCGACCGTCGAGGGCGCCGAGCGCGATGGAGGGAGTGACGTCAGCAAGAGAACCCATGGGCGCATTCTCCCATTGGCTCCACCGGGGCCTGATGCCACATCGATCTAGACTCCGGGGGTGTTCATCCCCACCAGCACGCCCGGTGAGTCCTCACCCGTGCATCCCGAGGTCGTGCGGCGGCTGCTGCACTCGGAGCCGTTTGCCAGGAGCCGGCTTCTCGCGGAGCGGCTAGACACCGACCCCATGATGCTCGAGGAGCTGCTCGACCTCGTGCGGTTGCGCCGCGTGGAGAACAATCCCCGCCTTGCACCGCTCGCCGGGCTCATCGCGCAGGCCGTGGACTGGTTGAGCGCGTCGGCCTTCGACGCGGATGGCTCAGCGGCACTCGTCGCCAGGCGCCGCATGACGATGGCTGCTCTCATCTATCTCGTCGACTTCGATGACGTCATCCCCGACGACGTGGTGCGTGGAACCGTCGATGACTTCGTGGTGCTGGACTTCGTCCTCAACCGCGCCCTGGATCCTTCTGGGCGCTGATGGGCGGCGTGCCTCAGTTGAGGATCCACACCGTGACCGTCCACAGCCCGACGCCCAAGAGGGCCACGAGCGAGAGTGCAAGCACGATCCAGAAGGTGGGCATGACGATGTCCCCGAGGCGCTCCATGGCACTGGACTCGTGGGGTGGCAGGCCGCGCTGCTTGCGTTGGTAGCGCCGGATCCTGGCGCGCTCGGCCTCCTGTGCCTCCGCCTCGAGGTGGATCAGATGACGCTCGGACGCAAAAGCCGCGCGCAACGGTGCCGGAATCGCGCGCCATTGGGCGTCGGCATCACCGTGCTGCTCGCGCCACGCGGCGACAGATTCCTGGGCGACTACGCCGTCGCGTCCGGTGACGAACCACAGCGCACCCGCAGCCGGCAGGTCCTGCATGGAGTGGTGAACCCGAGCCAGCTCATCCGCAACGACTGCGTCCGGCCGATGCGCCAGGAGCCCGGTCAAACGGGCGCGCGCCTTCCACGCACGGCCATCGGCCGCGTCGCGTCGAGCCCGCTCCAGTGCATCCATGGTGAGAATCGTGGGGCTGCACCACTGTCGGCGCAAGCGCATATTCGGCAGAGGACGGGTGCTTTCAGTTGTGCCGGCGGCTCGCGATCCTGGTTGTGAAGGCGAGTCGCTGTGCAACACTGGCGCTCCGGTTTGCGGGGAGCTGCAGAGGTCGAGGGGCCCAGATGACGGATCGGCCAGCTGTGCCGCTTGCTGAGAAGCGCAGTCAGGTGCTCGTGTCCGTGGCGCTCTGCGTCGCGGCTGCCCTCGTGCCCGTCACCTCGCTGGCGGTGGTCCCCCACGATTCTCCGATTCCTTTCGTTGTGGCGGTGATCCTGCAGGCGTTCGCCCTGACGTGGCTCGCCCGCATTGCATGGTCGTGGCGGCGTCCACGGCGAAGCCCCCGCGCAACCGACTTCGTGCTGGTGGCGGTGGCGCTCGTGACCGGAACGATCGCCCTCGTGCTGTTCAGGGAGATCGCCCAGAGTTTCGGCATCCGAGGCAGTGCGCTGCCACGTGTCCGGAGCGGTGCTGCTGACGCTGTGGACTACGCCTACCTCAGCGCGACGGTGGTGGTCGTCGCCGTGATGGCGGTGGCGGTTGGCCTCTTCGTGCTTTTGACACGGAGCATGGCCACGGTGCGTGCGCTGTCGCAGAGGGCAGGGGTCACCTCGGGCGAGGCCGTCGACGCGGTTGAGGCTATGTTTGCCGTCCCGGATGAACCTCGCCAGACCGTGGCTGTCACTTCTGCGAGTGATTCGTTCTGGCGACGGTTGATGGGTCGCTCGGCCTGGGTGCTGTTCGCGATCTGCGCCGTGCTGAGCCTGCCCGGGTTGTGGCTGGTGGCCGCCGACTACCTGGGCAATCTGGGGGTGGTGGGTGGCGCCATCCTCTACATCAGTGCGCCGGTGACGGCGTGGGCCGTCCTGCAGTCGGTGTGGCGCCGCGACAAGGAGCTCGGCGTCCTGATACCCGCTGTGTACCGCTGTATCGTCGTTCCATTTGTCACCGCGCCGCCGATCGGGTTGCTGCAGCTGCTCGTCGTCCACCTGCCCGCATTCTCCGAGCGGGTGCGCTCGTTCCAGCGCCCCGAGGAGATGTACGAGGGCCACTACTGGTTCCCGCTTGAGGACACCTCCCTGTTCACCTTCTTCGCGGTCGATGTGGTGCTCGGTGGAGTGGCGTTCGCGATGGCGGCAGGCCTCTTCGTGGCAGTGTTTCTCGTCCTGCCGATCACGGCCTTCCGTGATCCTGACCAGTTCGTCAGGGAACAGGGTTTGAGTGGGCGCCCCGAGCACCGTTCCCGCAATGTCGTCGTGGTGCGTGTTCTGGCGCTGGGTCTGCCCCTTGCCTTCGTCGTCCCGGCGTTGTTCGTTGGCTCCAATTCCGGCGACTTCAGGCGGTGGATCGGCATTCTGCTCGCAGTGGTGGGGGTCGGAGCCATGTACTTCACCTGGCGAAACCAACGCATCGATGTTGCAGCACGTGTCGAGTCAGGAATGCCCTTGGGCATCCTCAACCCGGACGACCGCAAGCGACTGAGCAACAGCGACGGGCAGTCCGACCTCTGAAGAGGTTCAGCGATCGCTGCCGAGGTGGTCGACGATCGCGGGCAACGCCGCCTGCACCTCGGCGTAGGTCTGGTCGAACGAGGCGTCATCGCCCCACCACGGGTCGTCCATGTCGAGATCCTCGGCCTGTGCGGAGGTGGGGTCAAAGGACCGGAACAGACGCACCTTGGCCCGGTCCTCCTCAGTCGGCGCAAGCCGCAGCAGCGTCCGCTCGTGTCCGCGATCGGCAGCCAGCACGGGGTGAAGATCGGCGAAGTCTTCGGCGGTGAACCGCTGCGCCCGGTGCTGGTCCCACCCGCCGTCGACGTGCCCATTGCGACGGAGCACTGCGACCGTGCGCGGGTCCATCGGGTTGCCACTCTCCTCGGCCGATGTGCCGGCCGAGGTCACCTCGACGTCGCTGATCCCGGCGCCCTCGAACGCTTCCCGCAGCAGCCACTCGCCCATCGGTGAGCGGCAGATGTTGCCGGTGCAGACCACGCAGATCCGATACGTCATGGATCCAGCCTCTCACCGCCAGGCGAGCCAGAGCAGGGCGAGGGGAAGGACGAGGACGACCGCGGCATACGCGTACATGACCGCGACCGTCACCGCTGGCAGGGGTTCGTCGGCGAGGAGCCGCATCCGGGCGGCCGTCGTGCCGTGACCGCCAGCAGCGAGTCCGGCCTCCGGCGCCCGACCCTGCGCGAGGGTCATCAGTGCCCGGGCCGTGGTGACCGGACCGGACTGGCGCACGGCAGCGCGATCCGCGAGCGCTTCGACGAGGAGCTGGACCTCGCGCAGCGCCTCGGGTGAACGGACCGGGTCGGGCACGGAGTGGTGCAGCACGGTGAAGTATTCGATGAGCAAGTCGTGGCGCCCGCGCAGGTGAGCCCGCTCGTGGACCAGGACCGCGTCGAGTTCGTCGGCCGGCAGGGCAGCCAGGGCGCCCTGGGTGAGCACGACCCGCGACCGTCGGCCCGGGAGGCAATACGCCGTGGGTGTCGCGTGATCAAGGACGCGTATGCCGTCCGCTCGCCTGCCGCTCTGGCTGGAGAACGAGATCGGCTCGGCGAGCACGTCGACGAGTTCGCGGTGGCGGGCCCGGGCCGCGCGCAGGCGGGTGCCGATGCGGTGACCGGACAGCATCAGTCGGCCGAGGACGAACAGCGTCACTGCTGCGGCCACGCCGAACACGAGCCAGCGACGGGTCTGGATCCACGTGATCGTCGCCGCACAGTCGCCGGAGCAGGCGAACCATTCGGTGCGGGTGAGATAGGGGATGGCGGCCGGGGCCGCGCACAGGGCGGCGATCACGGCAGCGAGCGAAACCGCCTGCCACGCAACCAGAGCCGCTCGGGGGGAACGTCGGAAGAGCGTCAGACGCGCCATGAGCCGGGGAGCCAGGGCCGCGAACACGACGGCCACGAGGACCAGTGCGAGGGCGTACACGTGGGCCTCAGCCGCGCCGCTGCTCGACCTCGGAGAGCGCCGCGCGCAGGTCGTCGAGCTCCTCGGGAGTGGCACCGTCGAGGAAGTGCAGCAGGGTCGCCCGACGATCACTCGCATCCCCGAGCGACGCGCGCATCGTCTCGGCGGTGAGCGACTCGCGCGTGCCAGCTGGGGTGTAGCGCCAGGCCCGACCATCGCGCTCGCGGGTGACAAGGCCCTTCTTGGACAGGCGGTCGAGCACGGTCATCACCGTCGTGTAGGCGAGGTTGCGATCAGCGGGCAGTGCCTCGAGCACGTCACGCACGCTCGCACCGTCGGGTCGCCGGGCCGTGGAGTCCCAGAGCTGCTCCATGACGACGCGCTCGAGATCGCCGAGGCGGGGGGCGGGCGTGGAGGGCACGGGAATCAGTCCTTGCGGGTGAGCGTGAGGTCGAGGAGTTCGTCGACGGCGTCGAGGCCCTCGTGGCGGTGGCTGACGACGACCACGGTACGCCCCGACGTGGCCGCCCAGACGTCGCGCATGACGCTTGTCGCGGTCGCGTGGTCGAGGTGGGCCACGGGCTCGTCGAGGAGAACGACAGGTCGTCGCGAGAGGACCGCGCGGGCGAGTGCGAGGCGGGCCCGCTCACCTCCGGAGACGCCACGTCCACCGGAGCCGAGTCGGGTGTCCAGACCGTGGGGCAACCGGTCGAACCAACTGCCCAGCCCAGAGACCCGCAGGGCCGCAACGAGGTTGCTGTCGCTCGCATCCGGCTGTGCGAGAACGAGGTTGGCGCGGACGTCGGCGGCAAACAGATGCGGCTCGTCATCGACGACGGCGAGGAGGTCGCGCACGGCGGCGGCGTCCAGCTCCGTGACGTCGTGCCCGTCGACGAGGTAGCGCCCCGAGGCGGGGTCGAGGGCCCGTGCGAGGACGGCGAGCAACGTGGACTTGCCCGAACCGTTGGCGCCGACCACGCCGACTCGGTGCCCGGGCGGGAGGTCGAGATCGACCGGTCCGACGTCGACCCGACCCTCGACCCAACCTGCCGTGACGCCCTTGAGCCGGAGGTGGGGTGCAGCCGAGGATGGTTGTCCTGAACCCGTATCGGCAACCGCCGCGGTCTGGTCGAGAAGCGAGTCGACCCGTGAGCGGCTCTGCTCCGCCCGGGCCTGGGCCCGCCCGGCATCGGCGAGCGGCAGGACGGCGTCAGCCAGAGCCGCAGGCACCACGACGAGGAGTGCGGTCACGGCAGGGGTCAGGTCCGAGCCCGTGGCGACAGCAGCCATGACGACCGTTGCGGCGCCGGTCAGCGTGAGGACACCGCCCGTGACGAGTGCTCGTCCGCGGCTCTGCCGCCGCAGGGCCCGGGCGAGGTCGGCGTGCGCCACGTGGAGTCGGTCGAGCACGTCACCGGTTGCACCGATCGCCTGCAATTCCGGGGTATGCCGTGCCACCAGCTCCGCTGCCCGGCTCACCTCTGCGCGGGCCGCTCCCAGGAGCGGCTGCGCGTCGCGTTCGAGGGCCAGCCCGGCGCGGGAAAGCAGTGCCACGAGCAGCATCCAGACCGCGACGACCAACCCGGCCATCGGCTCGAGCGCCCCGGTCAGGAGGACGGCGAAGAGCGCCGCGACAGCGGCCGACAGCAACGGAACACGGACGCGCACCTGGGCTTCGACGACGTCGGTGAGGTCGTCAACCACCCCGCTGAGGACGGCGCTTCGCGAGCGGCGCCCCAGGCGAGCGGGAGTCAGAGGGATGAGGGCGGCATACACCGCAGTGCGTGCGGACGCGAGGTCCGCGAGCGCGGAGTCGTGAGAACGGAGCCGTTCGAGGTGGCGGAAGAAGGGCCGCGCCATGCCGAAGGCGCGCACTCCGACGATCGCGGTGAGCAGGGTGAGGATGACGGGTCGTTCGGCTGCGCGCACGATGAGCCACCCGGAGGTCGCCGTGAGCGCCACGCCGGACGTCAGCGCGAGGCCTCCCCACACGCCTGCGAGAGCGTTCTGCCGCCTTGCAGTTGAGTGCTCCAGGACAGTCATGACCTCACCTCCGCCATCGCGTGACCGAGATGCACGTGCTCGCCAGCGACCGCGACCAGCGCGGGCGAGTGAGTTGCGACGATGACGCAGCGATCGGCGGCGAGTTCACGGACGAGGTCGATGATCAGCTCGGTGCCCGGCCGATCGAGGTGGGCAGTCGGCTCGTCGAGCAGGACGACGGGTGCGTTCGAGAGGGCGGCTCTGGCCAACCCGAGGCGCAGCCGCTGGCCGGCCGAGAGGCCGAAGCCGTCGTCCCCGAGTGGTGTCTCCAGCCCGTCGGGCAACTGGGCGACGAAGGCGTCGAGCCCGACCCGGCGCAACGCTGACCACTGCTGCTGGTCGGTGAGTTGGGTGTCACTGCCAAGAGTGAGTGCCTCACCTATCGCCCCGTCGGGGAGGAACGGTCGTTGGGTCACGTAGTGCACTCGCCCCGTTGTCACGCTGCCTGCATTGGGCGTGCGCACCCCAGCGATGAGATCGAGCAAGGTCGACTTCCCGGCGCCCGATTCCCCCGTGACGACAGTCAGCCCGGCTCCTACCGTGAGCGTCACGCCGACAAGCACCCTCACGTCCGACCCCGGATATTCGTAGCCCACCCCCGCCAGAACGGCCGACCTATTGCGCAATCCGTCGGATCTGCTCACTGATTGCGCATTTCGTCGGGCCGACGGATTGCGCAACAAGTCCGGGGTTCCGACGGATTGCGCAATAAGTCGGTCGATGGCGGCGGCGCCGTCGGCGGCCGCGTGGAACTCGGCCCCGACCTTCCGGATCGGCCAATAGGCCTCTGGCGCAAGCAGGATCGCGAGCAGACCGGCATACAGGGTCATGGACCCGTGGGTGAGGCGAAGGCCCACCGAGACCGCAACGATGGCCACCGAGATCGTCGCGAGCAGCTCGAGCGCCGCCGAGCTGAGGAACGCCAGCCGCAGGGTGCGCATCGTGGCCACGCGGTGCTGCTCCGACACGGCCCGCACCACGTCCACCTGCCGTCGGGCCCGACCGAACGCGACGAGCGTCGGCAGGCCACGCATGACGTCACCGAAGTGACCGGCGAGCTGCTCGAGGGCTCGCCAGCGGCTCATCGTGTCGTCCTGGGTCGTCCGCCCGATGAGCGCGGCGAAGAGGGGGAGCAGGGGGAGCGTCACCACGACGATGACGGCACTCAGCGGGTCGACGACGACGAGTGCCACCACGGCGAGGAACGGCACGACGGCACCGGCGACGAGGGCCGGCAGGAAGCGCGCGGCATACGGCTCAACCGCATTGGCTCCCTGCACGGCGAGGGTCGACGCCTGCTCCGCCTCGGGACGTCCTTCGGCGGGTGCCGCGAGCCAGCGTTCGAGCAACCGCCGCCGCAGGGCCGAGCTCACTGCGATCGCCGTGGTCGCGCCCAGGCGCTCGACAAGCATCCCCAGCCCAGCCCGCACGAGAAACGCGATCACGACCCAACCCGCACTGCGCTGCCAGCTGCCCTGTGCGACAACGTCGGTCACGAGTCGCGCGAGTGCCACGGCGAGGCCGATCGCGGCCGCACCCTGCAGGGCGGCGACGACGGCCAAGGTGGCCACCGGCGCTCGCGCGGCCGGTACCGCCTGCAGCAGGCGAGGGTCAAAAGGCTTCATCGGTATGCCGTCCGCTCACTTCACGAGCGCGGGTGCGCCCATGTGGTGGGTCGAGAGTCGCCGACGGAAGACCCAGTAGGTGTAGGCCGTGTAGAGCAGGACGATCGGCACGAAGACGAGCGCGGCGATCGACATGATCTGCAAGGTCATGGGGGTGCTCGCGGCGTTCTCGATGGTGAGTGAGGTGCCGCCGGAGAGGGTGGTCGGCATGACCGCCGGGTGGAGGGCGACGAAATAGGCCGCAGCCGTGCCGGCCCACGTCAGTGCCGTGGCGGCGAACGCGAGCAGTTCGCGACCGGCGCGGCTGGCGACGAGACCGCCGACGAGTCCTGTGGCCGCGATCACGGTCAGGGCGACGACAGGTGCAGAGCCCTGGGTGCCGACGAGCCACCCGAGCAGTCCGACCGCGAGCACCGCTGTCGCCAGGCCCGATCGCCAGGCGACCTGGCGGGCCTCGGCTCGCAGGGTCCCATCGGCCTTGAGTGCGAGGAACAACGCGCCGTGGGTCACCGACAGCGCGACGAAGGTGGCACCTCCCCACAGGCTCGGGACGTTGAGCAGAGTCCCGAGCGACCCGACGAACTCGAAGTCCGCATCGAGAGGCACGCCGCGCACGATGTTGGTGAGCGAGAGCCCGACGAGGAAGGGTGCGGCCACGGAGCCGCCAATGATCGCCGCGTCCCAGCGCTGGCGCCAGGTGTCGTCGTCGCGCTTGTGGCGGTACTCAAGGCCCATGTTGCGCACGATGAGGGCGACGAGGAGGGCCAGCAGTGGCAGATAGAAGGCGGAGAACATCGATGCGTACCAGTGGGGGAACGCCGCGAACATCGCTCCGGCTGCCGTGATGAGCCAGACCTCGTTGCCATCCCAGTGCGGGCCGATCGTCGTGAGCATGACGCGGCGTCGCTTGTCGGCCTCGGCTGCACCGGTGCCGACGTGGGGGCGGCGGCCAAGGACGGGCAACAGGGTGCCGACCCCGAAGTCGAAACCCTCGAGGACGAGGTATCCGGTCCAGAGCACGCCGATGAGGATGAACCAGATGAAGGGATAGTCCATGTCGAACTCGCCTCTCTCGCAGGGTTGGCGAAGGTTTGGGTCGGAAGGTCAGTAGGAGAACTGGAGTGGAGCGTCCTCGGCGGGTTCGGACTCCGGTTCGTGGAAGGGCTCGGCACCGTGGGCGACATAGCGCAGGAAGAGACGTACCTCGACGACGGCGAGCACGGCATACAGGAGGGTGAAGACGGTCATCGACGTCCAGATCTCGGCCACGGACACCGATGGCGAGACGCCTAAGGCGGTCGTCATCAGGCCGTTCACGAGCCAGGGTTGCCGGCCGGTCTCGGTGAAGATCCACCCAAAGCTGTTGGCAAAGAGCGGCAAGAGCGGGGCAGCGACCGCCGCCCATACCCACCAACGCGATGTCGGCGCCCGGCGCGACCCGCGGGTCACCCACAGCAGCAGCGCCGACAGACCCATCGACGCGAAGCCGAGGCCCATCATGAGGCGGAAGGTCCAGTAGGCGAGTGGCACGTTGGGCATGTAGTCGGCGTCACTGTCGGATGCGACGACTGCCACTTCAGGGCCGTAGGTGCGTTCGATGCCGGCGACCATCTCGGCATTGCGGGCCTTGATCTCGTTGATGCCCTCGACCGTGCCGTTGGGGTTGCCGGTCGCCATGAACGCGAGGACCTTGGGCACCTTGATGGCGAAGACCTCTTCGGTGCCGTCGAGCGACCCGATCGTGAGGATCGAGAAGCCGGCGCCGGTCTCGCTCTCGTAGAGCGCCTCGGCCGCAGCCATCTTCATCGGCTGCACCTCGGTCATGATCTTGCCCTGCACGTCGCCGGTGACAACGACGCCGAGGCTCGCGACGAGGGTGAGAACGGCGCCGAGGCGGGTGGCCTTGCGATACATGGGGACGTCGGCCGCGTCGCTTGCTCCCGGCTGGGCCGCGCGCCTCCAGAGCCAGACGCCCACACCCATGACGACCGCCCCACCGACCATGTAGGCCGACGTGATGATGTGCGGGAAGGCCACGAGCTGGACCTTGTTCAGGAGGATCGCGACGAAGTCAGTCATCTCGGCGCGGCCCGACTCGGGGTTGTAGCGGAAGCCGACGGGGTTCTGCATGAACGAGTTGGCCGCGAGGATGAAGTAGGCCGAGAGCAACGTCCCCACGTGGACGACCCACATCGTCGCGGCGTGCAGCTTCTCGGGGATGCGGCCCCACCCGAAGATCCACAAGCCGAGGAAGGTCGACTCGACAAAGAAGGCGAGCAACGCCTCCAGGGCCAAGGGCGCTCCGAAGATGTCGCCGACGAAGCGCGAGTAGTCCGACCAGTTCATGCCGAACTGGAACTCCTGGACGATGCCGGTGACCAGCCCGAGTGCGAAGTTGATCGTGAAGAGCTTGCCGAGGAACTTCGTGAGCCGCAGCCACTCGGGCCGACGCGTGCGCACCCACGCGACGTGGGTGACGGCGACGACGAAGGACAGGCCGATCGTGATAGGGACGAAGAGGAAGTGGTAGACGGTGGTGATCGCGAACTGCCACCGCGCGAGGTCGACGGGGTCCATGGCTCTCCTGCGGATCGGTTCCCGGATGCGCCGGGTTCTACTACGACCGATAGTAATACGACGGTGTGTAGTAGACCAACCGCGGTGAGGGGAGGGCTCCGTCACAAACGGCCCAGATGCTGATGGCCTGCTGAAGAGGAGGCGCTGAACGCAGCAGATCAGGTCGTTGGGTTCGATCCTCCCGATACGTCCCCTTCAGGCCGCGCGCTGGGATCATCAGTCATGGCAACCCGATGGCGAGCCCTTGCGCTCAGTCTGACCGTAGCTCTCGCGGCAGTGACGACTGCTTGGTACTGGACGACGCACTCGGCGAGTGAGCGGCAATTTGGGTCGTGTCATTTCGAGGGGAACGTCCTTGTCCTGAAGTGGACGGGTGGCGCGAACGAGAGGAACAGTGTTCAGCTCGACATGAGGAACAACGTTGTCGTCGCGTCATTGCGGACTGAGGTCGGTAGCGGCAGCAGCCTTGCCATTGGCCTCCCGGGCGAGGCACGTTTCACCGTTTACGGTGACACCAGACAAGTCAGGGACTCCAAGGGAGAGATACTCGCGTGTCCCTCGCAGTAGGCGTCAGCGGCAGGCCATGGTCGGGACATCCCCGACTGCCGCATGTCAAGGCGTCGGTGCTTCGAGTGCGGCTCTCAAAATGCCAAGGGTCGAGGAAGTGGACCCCGTCGCATCCACCCACAAGGCGCCGGGGCGACGCTGTCGGAGTGCCTCGATAGTTTGGACCAGCGCTGGCGCGTCGGCCGGTCCAACCAGCCGGTTGTTGACCGCGTGCTCGAACCGGGTTGGGTTGCTGTCCCGTTCGGCCAGCCGCTCCGCGAGCGTGCCTGCGTCGAGCTCGAGCACGCACTCAAAGAACCGTGCGCCGTGCCGTGCGGATAGTCGCTCGAGGTCCTCAATGAACGAGGTTTGGGCGAGGTACTGTCCGATGACGAGGTCGAATCCAGCGCGCAGCTGTTCGCTGGCCAGCGCGAGCGTCAGGCGCCTGGCGTGCAGTCCCGAAGCCGAAGGATCCTCGTCCCACCGCCCCAAGGAGTGCTTGAGCCCGTCGATGTCCAGAGCCAGCGTCGTTGACCTGTCCTGGGCAAGGGCGTGCGCGATAGTCGACTTGCCTGAGCCCGGAGCGCCGTTGATCAAAACGAGTCGAGTCATCCCGAGACGGTAGTGCCGCGCTGGCCCCCTGAACCTGCGGCACGAACTGAATGCGGCACCTGCGGACGTTTCGCGATCACCTAGTCACTCTGGGCGCGATGGTCCTTTTGCGCGAGCATCGCGCTCCTCAGCCGCTGACCCTCTCCGAGCGGCAACGGCCGAGTGGGAGATGGCAGCGGTTGGAGGCAGGGGCGGACGCTACGTTCGTACCGACCAAGTGTCATATCGAGCAAGCTCGGCATCGTTGGGCACTTCAAACAGTCCCCTCCACTCGTGGAGGTCCGTGCGCTGGATAGGCGGCACTTCGATAGCCCTTTGTTGAATCCGGCGCCACAATTCCTCGTCATCAACGTCGAGGTGGATCAGTTCGGTCGTGGCCCCGAGTGCGCTTGCTTGACGCCGGAGTGCATCGCGCTCCGATCGCGCCCACGTTCCCCACTCGATGATCACCGTCGCACAAGTGCGCAGGAGCTCTTGCGCCAAGGACCACTGAAGCGCCTCGACGCGCGCGCGCATGTCGGCGTCCCAGAGGTTGGTGCCGAGCGCGTCCAGCCACTCGTCCGGGGCTAGCCGAAGACCACGTCGCTCACTCGCCAAAGCCCTTGCAAGGGTGGTCTTGCCGCTTGCGGGCAGCCCACAGACGATGACGAGTCGCCCGGCTGTGTGCGCCTGTCGGGCGGGCTCGGCACTATCGGTCGACATGCTGCCAATTGTGACGTGCCGTCTCACTGCACGAGTTGGTCGGCGCTACTGCGCAGGTCCTCGATTCGGCACATCGGTGGCATCAGCGAGCGATCAGCTCAGTTGCGTCCTCGACCGCGCAAGTCAGCCCGCTTGGGAGGGCCGTTCGAGGCGCTCGACGCGCTCGCGGGCGGCGTCGTGCGCCTCGTCGAGCCCGTGGCGGAGCATGGCGATCAGGTCGGGCACCTCGTCGGCTGCGAGCCGGAAGGTGCTGACGCAGACGTTGTTGCGCCAGAGCGAGAGGACGACGACCTGCTGCTCTTGGTGCCAGGTCGCGCGAAGCGAGCGGCCATCACCACGGGGGTCGGGGAAGACCGTCCCGGTGCGGGGCGTGCGCTGCAGGGCCATATGCCATTGTGACCCCGCCCACAAGGATCCACCAGACCCGTCCCTGCCCTGCCGAAGCTCCGGGGCGTGCCCGAACTGCCCGAGGTCGAAGTTCGGCCGACGATTCGTCACTGACACGCCCTGCCCGCTCGGCGGCAGATGAGCGCCCTTGCAGTCGCCGATCACTCCGGCGCTATGACGTAGGTATCGATGTCCAGACCGCACCCCAGGCGCGTCAACCGGAGCAGCGTCCCCGGCGACAGATAGAGAGCCGGTGTGGCCACCACGGCACCCGTGGTGCCGTCAGGCTCGATGTCGAGATGTCCGTACATCTCGATCACGACATCCATCTTGAACTCGAGCCCAAACCTCCCCCGGGCCTCGTCCACCTTGGCCATCGGCTCGAAATTGTCCAAGACCTCCCGGATGAGGACTTCGGTGTCCACTTCAACTTGATCCGCCGTGCTCCACATCCACGCGCTGAACGGACGAACGCGACCGCCTTTGAGCAACTCGCCCTTTCGATGGACTGACGTCGGATCGATCCCGAGAAACTCGGTGAGGGCAACGGGGTCGAAGTCGTCGTCCTCATTGGCTGCATATGCCACGAGCTCTGCACGCTGCTGCACACGGGACGTCGAGGTCACGGTGCAAGGTTCCCACGAGCTTGGTCAACGTAGCCACCCTTGTTGTGGCTCCTCGGGCGGCAGCCTCGGGCAGTGGACCATGCTCGGCTCCGTCCTTGGCGCGGCGAATCCGGGCGTTTGTCTGTTGTGCTGCGTGGGCTGGGGCTAGCGTGCACCAGCGCTCAGACATGCTTCGGGGGCTTACCTACGGCGTCGTCTGGGGAACCTCATCAGTGGCGCCTGCGTCCTACCGACGAGTCCCTTTCAGACGGGAGTAGCGATGAGCTCGAGAGTGGTGGCGATGTGCGTCCTGCTGGCGATGGCTGTGAGCTCGTGCGGGGCAGCGGGGCCCCTGCGTCCGGATCCGGCTGCCTCTTCCAGCGGTTCCGAGCTGCCGGACCCCACGGCAGGACGCACGGGAGCAATCGAAGGTAGTGCTGCTATGTCCTGCGTGGAGGAGTACACCCTCGCGGCAGTGACGAACCGCGCGTTCGCCTTCGATGGCGTGGTCATAGACATTGGCGACTCTGTCTCCGACCAAGGTGGTGAAGGCGACCTCGGGCTTCCCGGCGTCACCTTCCGGGTATATCAATGGTTCTCCGGCGGCGAAGGCCGCACGTTCAGGGTGGACCTTCAGGCGCCAAGTGGCTCATTCGGCGTCGGCTCCCGACTCCTGGTCAGCGGGGAATCCCGTTGGGGCGAGCCCGACTTGGCCGCCGCCATTGCATGGGGATGCGGCTTCACTCGGTATTTCGACGCCAAGACGGCACACGCTTGGGAGCAGACGCTCTAGGCAACCGCGCCGTCATCGGCACTAGTGCGGAATGCGGCATGTGCAAACGTTCTCCGCGAGCCCATCGACAGAGTGGTGCAATGAACCGGTGAATCGTGTTGACCCACCGCAAGAGCATCTTCGCTGGTTGCGGCAAGCGGATGGAAGCGGATGGGCAGGCTTTGACGTCCGCGGGTGGCCTGATGCCTTGTGGCTGCTGCACGGGATGTTCGTTGATGTTGAGCTTGGACAGAGGCGTCGCCTGACGTGGAGTGAACTTGCCGGCAGGGCCGGTGGTCTCGCCCCGGCGCAGATGGACGACTTCCCGCACCCCCAGCAGTGGGGTTTCGACGCGTACAGCGATCACTTCAGCGAGCCTGTCCACGAGGGGTCGCTGGACGTTGAAAGCTGGGATGGACTTCTTGGCGTTCTACAGGACGCCGCGTGCACCGAGTGCTACGTCTTCATCTGCGAGATGCACACCGACGATTGGGCCGGCGGCGGTGAGTTCTGGACCGGTGACGTCTCGGAGCTCGCCACATGGGTGGGGCGCGGGGACGATGATTGCACGCCTATAAACATCTGGGCGGCGGACCGCTCATGGTTCGTCTACACGGATGCTGATGGGCTGGCGACCTACGTAGGTGGCAGCGAACTTCTCATCCGGCGGCTTCGCCAAGATGACCGCATCGAGATCATTTCGGCTCGGCGATCGGCCTGATCGCGGCATGACCGGATGTCTGTTGGTCAGAAGAAGTCGAGGGCGAATCGGCCCAGACGCTTCAAGGACGCGCCCAGGCTTCGGATGTAGCCGATTCCCGTGCGTTGGCCCTCACGCCATCCGCTCGCCGCAGCCGTGATCAGGGCGACGATTCCCACACCCCACGCCACGACAAGGACGGATGCCGGGTAGTCGGTGAGCCATGAAGATGCGAGGACGAGCCCTGAGGCCGCCAGAAGAACTAGCGCCAGCCCCGGGAGCACACTCACGACGAGTGGCGGCTCGCGGCTGGCGGACTCCATGACGGGAGCATAAGGCGGGCGCCCAACTAACCGGTTCGCGGCAAATGAGTGCGTTCATAGCGGGGCGTCGTGGTCTGCCCTTCAGTCAGGAAGGCAGTCCCCCGTTCCGAGCGAATCCGAACGTCGTCAAGACTCGTTCGATTGCACCGTCTACAGCTCCGTATCCGCCGATGTGCCGGTTGAGGCCCGGTAGATCGGTCCGCACTAGAAGGCGGGCGTGCGGCGGGACGCGAGGGATCATGACGTCCATCACGACGTCAAGCAGGCCGGGACAGCCACGAGTGGGAACTGGGCTTCCCGTTCGAGCAGTGCCATGAGCTGCATCAGGACGAAGCCTGCTCGCCAGCTGTAGGGCTCCAGCCTTCGAACCGAGTGTGACGCAGATCACACTGGGATGCGTACGGGTGGGTTCGCCTGCGGCGTTTTAGTAGACAGGAGGTGATCCACGTGAGCGACGCTGACGATTTTGACGGGTTTGTACACCGAAGCTTGCCCGCCTTATCCCGGGCTGCGTATGGGTTGACGTCCGACAGGCATCGTGCGGAGGACCTTGTACAAGAAACGCACATTCGCGTTGCTCGCCACTGGCAGCGTTTGATGCGTGATGGCGATGACCCTCTGCCGTATGCGCGCAAAATCCTGTATCGCATGTGGCTGGACTCCCTCCGTTGGCGCCGGCGGCATCCGGAACGGATAGGTGAGTGCCAGATGAGCGCACCCACGACGACTGGCAAGGTCAAACCGACCGCATAGCTCTGCACGAGAGCCTCACGAGACTCCCGCATCTTCAGCGTGCGGTGTTGGTGCTGCGCTACTTGGACGGTCAGTCCGAGATGGAAACGGCTCGAATTCTCGGATGCACGCTAGCAACCGTGCAGTCGAAGAACCGCATAGCGCTCAAAACCCTTCGCCTTACTTACCACGCGGAAAACGCCTCAGATTCAATTGGAAGGATGCCGTCATGATCCCCTCTATCAAGTCGCAGCTCGAAGAGATGTCAGAGGAAATGCAGATGAGTCGAACCGACGACTACTCTCAGCGGGTTTGGAACGCAGGCCAGAGGCAACGCAAAGTCCGTCATGTCCTGGGCGGACTTGCGGCAGCGTCCACTACCGTTGCCCTTGTCGTGCTAGGCGCTTCTCTATTCCCATTGCCCGACCCCGGCAATCAACGAGTTGATCCCGCGGTGCAAAGTACCCCCTCCGACGATGTGACTGCGAGACTTGGAGTGGTCCGCGCCGAGCTCGCCGCCAATCCCGCGTGGCCGCAACGTGAGATCAAGGCTGAGGATGGTCGGCTGCTCCTGCCATTCAGCGCAGGCGACCCGGCGGACTACCTTGCCTGGCTCAAGCAAGTCGGAGACCGTTTCGACGGCGGGGTCCGCAGGGTTTACACGCCGGCGCCTGGGTCTCCGTCCCAGGAGGAACTTGTGTTCGTGCGCGAGCAGCTGTCTCGCGAGCTACTCGCGCTGGACCTGAAGGTGCCGGGTTCGCTTGGCATTGAGTTCGAAAAAGGTCGCGTCGAACTACGTCACGAAACAACGACCGATCCGGGGTATCTCGCCTTTTTGGAGGAGGCACAGTCCACCTATGGCAACAGACTGCACGTTCAAATCGCAGATGATCCAATCGGAATTTTCTCCTCCCGCACTGACTCTCCGTGAAAGTAGAATAGATCCCTCTTTCAACATTTGAGGCTCGATTACTCGCGAGTTCGTGACATCCCATTCAACGTAGGCCCCCTCGACCGATAAGAGTGGGGCATGGGCTTACTCCCAGGCGTCTTCCTGCCAGCTGCCCCAGAGCGCTTGGACGACCTGATACTTTCGTGGGGGCGCCCGTAGCGCTCGGGCCGGTGAGCAATGGTCGGGCCGAAGTTCGCGGCGGCGGCGGGGTCGCTGGCCGTGCGGCGTTCCACCCGGCCCGGCCGTGGGTCATCACGTCTAGCGCCTTGAACTGGCAAGCGATGTTGTAGGGCTCGCTGAAGGTCGTGGATCCGGTGGCGACCAACCCGATGCGTTCGGTGGCGCGACCTATCGCACCGAGGGTGAGCGTGGGCTCGAGCAGTGCAGAGACGATGGGCAATGCCCTGCTGATCCCGCTTCCTGATGGCGCTTCGACCGTCAGCTAATCCCTTCATCTCTAAAGCTGACGAGGCGCGCAGGGCGGTGGCAGCCTGTCTACCGCTCATCGGCAGGATCCGAACTTCCGGGTTGCGGCATGAGCGGAAGCTTCTAGGGCTCGCCTGTCGGTGTGGACCATCGTCACTGATACGACCTGCCCGCACGTAGCTGGTCGTCCGCCTGATGCGCTTAGATCTCAATCCCCTGACCAGCGTGGCGGTCACTGTGACACAGATCACACTAAGAACGCGGACCGATCTTCAAGCGCGTGGAGTGTAAGGAGTAAGGGAGGTGAGCAGGTGAGATCGTCTGCAGAGTTTGAGAAGTTCGTGCACGGAAGCCTGCCAACTCTGTCTCGTTCCGCCTATGCATTAACGGGCGATGCGCATCTCGCTCAAGACCTTGTCCAGGAGACTCATATCCGGGTGGCACGACATTGGAACCGTCTTACTAGAGACGACGAAGACGTGCTTCCCTACGCCCGCAAAGTGCTGTATCGGCTGTGGCTTGACTCTCGTCGCTGGCGATCTCGCCACCCGGAACATGTAACTGAAGAAGAACCCGCGGTGGCGACTTCAACTGATGAATCCGAGCTGATTGTGGCCCGGTTGACAGTTAAATCCGCGCTGATGCAGCTGACCCCACGTCAGCGGGCCGTCGTGGTCCTCAGGTTCTTGGAAGATCGCAGCGAAGCGGAAGTGGCGGAACTGCTTGGCCAGACTGTTCCGACAGTACATGCACTGGTGCAGCGGGCCCTGGCTCAACTTCGCATCCGCTACCCAGAGCTCGAGTTCAAGTAACAGATCGGGAGCACCAATGTCCGAGCAACTCAGGCAGGACCTCACCCGGCTTGCCCAAGAGGCACCAGTCAATCGTGACCCCTCTTACGCCGAGACGGTGTGGCGAGTTGGTGCGCGACGTCGAATGCTCCCGGTCGTGAGCGCGGCACTTACCGGCCTCATCGCGATTGTTGCGGGATTTACTATCTTTGGTTCTCTTCAGCCACCTCCGTCGCCACCGGAGAGACCAGCAGCCGCCAGCACTGCTGCGGCATCCGAGCGTGTCCGGTCTGAGTTGGCAGCCCAGATAGCTCGCCGCCCCGACTGGCCGCAGCGGTCGGTTGTTGTCCGAGACGATGTTGTGTGGGTCCCATATGGCCCGAAAGATCCCGCGGACTACCGCGAATGGGTCGCCGGCCTGGGCTACACCTATGACGGAATCGTAGGTACGGGATTGGATTACATCGCCGACCAGCCTGGAGTTCCATCACTGACCGAACTCGAGGCCACGAAGAAAGAGGTTACCGAGGCGTTGAGACCCAGCGCGACCCAAGCCAAGGTTGGTTGGGGAGTAAGCATCTCGATCCTTGACGGAGTCGTCCGAGTAACCCACACGACTACCAAGAACCAAGAGCTCCTCGATGCCTTAACGAGGGTCAAAAACACCCATGGTGCGATGGTCGCCATCGTCGCTGAGGAAGGCCCAATCTCGCCAGCAGTCACGACAGAAAAGATAGGTTGACAACCGTCTAGGGCGGGTCAGCCGTCCCGCACCACTGGCTACGTACCCGTTGCCATCCTCGCGACCATCGTCACGACCGCGCGGAACGCGGCATGAGTAGCCCTGTGTCAAGCCACCTGTTCCTGGAGGCGTTGTAGGGCGCGGTGTTTGGTGGGGTCGTAGGGCTGTTGGTCTTGCCAGCAGCGCCAGATGATGTGGAGCCAGGCGCGGGCGAGGATCCGGACGGCGTGGGGGTGGTCGTGGCCGCGGTCGCGGGCTCGTTGGTAGAGGTCGGCGGCCCAGGGGTTGGCGTGGTGTGAGTCGCCGGCGAAGTCGATGACGGCGCCGCGCAGCTGTTTGTCCACGGCCCATCGGAAGGTGACGATCTTGACCTTGCCGGACTGTTTGGTCGAGGGTGCCGCCCCGGCTAGGTGTACTGACCCGGGACGTTGGTTGAGTGATTGCGATCCGCTGATCTGATCAGTGGCGCGGGAAGGGCCTCCCGCGGTGGAGTGGAACTGCCAAGTCACCACTGCCACACACAGGAGGCCCTCATGTCCCACGCTAACGCTGCCCTGACGGTTCGTCACCGTCTTAAGGTTGCCCAACTTGTCGTCGATCAGGGCGTGCCGATCAGTGAGGTCGCGGCACGATTCCAATGTTCGTGGCCGACGGTGAAGCGGTGGGCTGACAGGTATGCCGCCGGTGAGCCGATGAGCGACCGCTCGAGCCGCCCGCACGTGATGCCGGCCAAGACCTGCGTGTCGACGACGAAGCGGATCGTGTCGTTGCGGCTGCGCAAGCGCCTGGGTCCGGTCCAGCTCGCTGCACACGTGGGTGTTGCACCCTCGACAGTGCACCGGGTGCTCACCAGGTGTCACCTGAACCGGTTGGCGCACGTCGATCGCGCCACCGGTGAGCCGGTGCGCCGCTACGAGCATGAGCATCCCGGGGACATGCTGCACGTGGACGTCAAGAAGTTCGGGAACATCCCCGACGGTGGCGGGTGGCGCTTCGTGGGCCGAGCTCAGGGCATGAAGAACCGGACAGCCACCCCGGGCAAACCGAAGAGCAAGAACCACAACCCGAAGATGGGCCACGCATTCGTGCACACCGTCATCGATGACCATTCCCGAGTCGCCTACGCCGAGATCCACGACAACGAGACCGCCGCCACCGCCACCGCCGTCCTGCGCCGAGCCGTCGCCTGGTACGTCGCCCGCGGCATCACCATCCGCAGAGTCCTGTCCGACAACGGGTCCCCGTACGTGTCACACCTGTGGCGGGACGTCTGCGCAGAGCTCGGCATCAAACACTCACGCACCCGGCCCCGCCGCCCACAGACCAACGGCAAGGTCGAACGCTTCCACCGCACCATGGCCGACGGATGGGGATACGCCCGCTGCTACACCTCAGAGACCGAACGACGCCAAGCTCTGCCAGCATGGCTCCACGAGTACAACCACCACCGACCCCACACCGCCTGCGGGAACAAGCCACCCAACACCCGCTTGATCAACCTGTCAGGTCAGTACAGCTAGGCATGCCAAGGATTCGGGGGTGGGGAATCGGCCTCGAGCGTCGCCGATCTCGGCGAGGAGGCGGGCTGCGCGCACGGTGCCTGAGCGGGGAAGCGAGGTGAAGATCTCGGCGTCGGGGTGGGTGGCCAGCTGGTCGGCGATCTGGTCCTCGAGGGTCGTGATCTGCTGGCGCAGCGCGGTCAGGGCGGCGACCAAGGCCAAGGTGATCGCCGCTCGGGGTCCGGCTTGGGCGCCGGTGGTGCCGCGGGGTGCGTCGTGCAGGTGGCGCCACAAGTCCTCGAGCTTGGCCAGGTGGTTGTACCCGACCGAGCGCAGCCAGTTGCCCAGCCGGGCCTTGGACAGCCAGTCGGCTTTGTCCTGGGAGGGGAAGCGGGTCAGGAACCGCAGCGTGATCGGTGAGTCGATGTCGCGGAACAGTCCGATCGCGCCGGGGAAAGTTGTTTGAAGGTGCGCGCGAAGCTGGTTGGCCATCGCCACCCGGGCTGCGACCAGGTCCTGGCGGGCGCGCACCGCCATTCGCAGGGTGAGCGTGGCGTCGCTGTCGCGGGTCAGTGGCCGTAGCCGTGCCCGGTCGGTGCGCAGCGTGTCGGCTAGGACGTAGGCGTCGAACCCGTCGTCCTTGTTGCCGGCCGAGCCGTACCGGCTGCGTAAATTCTTCACTTGGTTCGGCGCGATTACCACCACCGTGAGGTCTGCGTCGACCAGCGGGCCATCGCCGCGTTCGATTGCCACTTCGAGCACTCCGGCCCGGTGCAGCCGACGCACCAGGTCACGCAGGCCGGGGGCGGTGTGGGCGATGGTGAACCGTTGCAGCTGCACACCGCCACCGTCGACCACGGCGACGGCGTGCTCGGTGCTGGCCCAGTCGATCCCCGCGGTCGGCGCGGGTTCCGTTCCTGCAGGTTGTGGGTCGATCATCGGATCGTGCTCCTTTGCTGTTGCCGCAGCAGTTGGGCACCCCAACGGTTCGGGACACGATTACCGGTCGCTCACTGATCGGCGCTCTGGTGGCGCGCAGCCCTGTTGCCAGTCGACGTGTCCTGGGCCGTTGGGCCCCGCGTAACTCATGCAGGACCTCAAGCGGTCTCGCGGACGAGGCGATGACCCAACGGGAACCAGAGATGCGCCGGTGACCTCGTCGTCACAGACACCAACCACGGTCCCTGATCACGCCACCGACGGGTAGACCTTTGCGCAGTGAGCGGATGTTGGCCGTAGTGCACGAGTGACTGCTCCTGGCCTTCGGCGCTCTGGGCCACAGCACCGCCAGTCGGCACGCACGCACCGCGACAGCGCCTCGGGCCGGGCATGATCCGGTCTCAATGCGCAGTCCACCGCGCTCTGGGTCGACAGGACCCGGCTGAAAGGCGAGAATCCGGGCGGCCTGCTCACTCAGAGGAGCCGTTCGAGGGCGGTGCGGAAGTGGTGGGGTCGGCGACGCGTGCGGCCCGCGCAGCGTCTCTCGCGGCCTTCCAGTGCTGCCAGTGGTCGCAGTGGTGGGCCACAACCTTCAGCGTGTCGAAGATGTGCGAGTTGCGGTGTCCGGCAACGCTGCGCCCGTCACTGTGAAGGAGCTCGCCGGGGGTCGATGAGCGACTGTTGTCATAGCCGGCCTCTCGGAGCAGGGCCAGCCGCAGGACTGCGGTGGCGGACTCCTCTGCGAGCAGGACGAACTCGATGTCATCGCCCAGGCGCCCATCCATCGCGAAACCGTGGGCGAGGCTGTTGCGCAGGCCTGCCGTGAGCTCGGCCCACACCGGTACGTCGCCGAGAAGCCATGCCGCCGAGTCCGCTCCGATGGTCTGCGCGAGTTGCTCGAGCTTCTTGCTGAGAGGGAAATGGCGCATCTGCAGCGTCAGCTTGACGGAATCACGAAAGTCGCGGTTGAGGCCGAACTCCTTGAGCTGCTCGAGCAGTTCGGTGTCCTTGGTTGACGGGGTTGCGTCAGCCCAGATGTGCGATGCCAGTGCCTCCAGACCGTTGCAGGCGTCGATGAGCTTGCTCTGCAGGAACTGTCGGTCATCCCGTGGCGCGGCCGCCCCGATCGCCACCGGCACCTGCTCGCACAGTGCTAACCAGCGTGGGATGAAGGCCGAGAATTCGATGTCTGCCGTGTCGAAGAACGGGTCTGCCAAGCCGGACTTCCATCGACGGCCGAGTGGGCGGCGAGCGTCCATGACGTGCACGGCGCTGCCGGTCATGGTGACCAAATCCACGTCGAAGTCGTCCATGGGGGTGCCCGTGACGAGGGCATGCAGGTTGGTCAGGGCGTGGGTCACCCGCTCGATCTCCTCCACGTGCACACCAGTAGGGGCTGACAGCGAGTACTGGGCGTAGTAGTTCAGAGACTGCTGTTCGCGCCCTGACCGCTGTGTATAGGCCGGCGCCAGCATCAGCTTCATACCTGGCTCGATTTCGGCCGTCAGCTGCGTGCCGAGATCGCCTTGCTCTGGTCGTGTCCAATCAGCCGCCCCGGCGTGCAGCTCGCTCGTCATGTTGCTGTTCAGCCAAGTGGGCCCGAGCCAGTGCCACAGACCGGGGAGCTGGAAGGTCGCGGACCTGTAGAGCTCTTGGCTCTCGACATGTGCGCCGCGCACCAACTGCCAGCCCTCCCAAACCGTCTTCTTGACGGATGCGTCCATCATCCCCGAAGGCCCGCCACGCAAATTTGCCCGCATCAGCGTGAACAGTCCGGCTGGGGTCTCGCCGTGAAGCGCCACGTACTGGACCAAGCCGGGTGCAGACGGCGGCCCTCCCAACTCTCCGTGTAGCGTCAGCCGCCACGGCGAAACGTCAGGTGCTGTCTGCAGGTCCAAGTAACCGGGGATGCGCTGCTCGGGCCTGCTGGCCACCCACCACATCCCGATGGTCGGTTCAAATGCGCGCACCACAGTCCTCCGTTCCGCCCAGCTTCTGGGAGTGGTCCCGACCGCCATCCAAACATGGCGCCCGTCGACGCGCTGCTGCGTCAGTACCTGCCCCGCCGGCTCGACTTCCGCACCCTCACCCAAACCGACTTCGACGCCATCGCCGAAGAGCTGAACAACCGACCTCGACAAACCCTGGGCTTCAAGACACCATCAGAATCACTAGCGGAGGCGTTGCGCTGACCGCCTGAACCCGCAGGCATGAGCGGATGTTCCCCCGCACCACGCTGATGGTGGCGGATTCTCGCTCAGTTGTCGGGGTCCGACAATGGGCCGCACCTCATGGGGACGCAGGCCGTCAGGCTGAGCACCGCTGGTGTCAGCGGCGCAAAAGTCTCAAACAGCCTCAGGGGGCACTGAGGAATGAGGGCTCAGAGGACTCAGGGAGCCTGGGCGGGCTCGCGCGACAGGAGCGCCTGGACGAACACGGTGAGCAGGTCGTCCGAGGTGTTGGCGGTGTAGCTCGTGCCGCCCGTGGCCGCCGAGATGGTCTGCAGCGCTTTGGTGTCGGCCTCACCCATGCCGATGGTGATGACGCGCACCGGTCGAGCGGGGTCGTGACCCTTCTTGATGTGGGCCAGCAGCTGGGCGAGGTCGAGGCCGCCGCCCGGGTCGTCGTTCTTGCCGTCGGTGATGATGACGACGGAGTTGAAGTACTCCGGGTCATAGGTCTTGTTCATCTCGTCGAACGCCGCCGCGGTCGTGTCATAGAGCCCGGTGTCGCCGCTGATGTAGCTGGGGAACTTCTTGAGGGCGGCCGCGATCGCGTCGCGGTGGGTGCCCTTCCCTTCGGGTTCGTCGAGTCGGGCGATGGGAGCGATCGGCGCCCAGTCCTTGCCCTTGCCGCCCTTGTCGGTGGAGAAGATCCACCCGCCGACCTGACTGCCGTCGGGCAGCTTCTCGACGGCCGTGATCAGCGACTCCTCGGCCACCTTGGCGCGCGTCTTGCCGCCGGTGTCCTTGGCGACCGTCTTCATCGAGCCGGAGACGTCGACGATGGCCAGCATGCGGGCGTCGGCCTTGAGGACGTCCCACTGGCGCAGGGCATCGAGCCGGGCCGGGCCGGCCATCGGCTTCAGGGCCGTGATGCTGGCGGCCTCCACCCCGTCGATCGTCGGGCCGCCGGAGTCGTCGTCTGGCCGAAAGCCCGCCTTGGCAAAGGCGTCGGTGGCCGATGCAGACGTGAGCGCCCGGAACCCTGCGTCAGCGATCTCCTTGAGGGCCGGGCTGAGATCGGGGGCCGGTGTCCACGGGTAGTCCATGAACAGCGTGCCGGCCCGGGGTGCGACCGGAGCGAGAGCCCCAGGGGCAGTCTTGGCGTATGCCGCGAGTGCCTGTTCGCTGAGCGGGAACGGCTCGCTGCGGGTCGTGCTCGACTTCGTCGGGTCCTGGACGCTGGCGAGCAGGTCGGCCGCGCCGGTCGCGGCGAAGCGCGAGAGCAGGATGATGCGCTGGCCGGCGGTGACGTCCTTGGTCGTCGCCTGGTCGCCCCGCGATGCGAGGAAGGCCAGTCGGCTGGCCGTGTCGAGGTGAGGGTTCGCGAGGTGGATCGCGCCGCTCTTGTTGACGAGGTCAGCCCATGAAGCCAGCTCGCCCGTCAATTTGTCCTTGCTCTTGACCGGGTTGGCGAGGACGACGGGCGAGTGTGCGAGGGAGCCGCCGGAGACCCAGTCTGTTTTGACCGCGGAGCCGCTGCTGCCGGCCGTCGTCTGGTCGAGCCACACGGACGAGTCGGCGATCCATGCGTCCGGAGCCTTGCCCTGGCGGATGCGGCTCGCCACGCTCGAGGCTCGGGTGGACGTCACCTCGTAGCGGTGACACGGGTTGGCCTTGGTCGCCGTCGCCAGCTGCGTCTTGACGAGGTCGGCGACCTCGGGCGTCACTTCGACGCGCAGAGGGGCTGAGGCGCATCCCGCGCTGGAGCCTTCGGTGGTGGCTCCAGCGCCGTCCGAACCGGTGCCCTTGCCGAGCGCATATGCGCCGCCCGCGATGACGACGGCGCCAGCCACGAGGGCAGCAATGACCCCGCGCTGACTCGGAGCGCTGGCTTCGGACTGGTGACGACCCATGGATTGAGGCTGTTCAGTGAGAAGGAGAGGTGGCCTTGTCCAACTGAGCTCGGTGGGTCAGTCGTCGCCGTCGGGCAGGACGACGCTCAGGAGCCACGACACGATGGTGATGATGACCGCACCAAAGACGGCGTCCCAGAAGAACTCGTCGATGGTGAACGCCAGGCCGATCGGCTCGGCGATCCACTCGGTGATCTGGAGCATGAACGCGTTGACGATGAAGGTGAACAGCCCCAGCGTCAGCACGATGGCTGGGAAGGACAGCACCTTGGCGATCGGCCGGATGACGGCGTTGACGAGGCCGAAGAGGAGCGCGACGAGCACGATCGTCACGACCTTCTTGGTCCACTCGTCTTCGTCGCCGAAGCTGATGCCGGAGATCAGACCGGCAGCCGCCCAGAGGGCGACGGCGTTGATGAGGACTCGAATCAGGAAGTTCTGCACCGGGTCATGCTCCCATGAACACGCGTCGCGGGGGCCGGGTGTGCGGCGGATGTGGTGATCGTCTCGGCCTCGGAGTGGGGCTCTACAGTTGCGAGCATGACCGACGGTGATGCCAACAAGTCGCAGCCCCCCGCCCCCCGAGTCCGCCTCCGGGGAGCGCTCGACGCGGTCCCGGCCTATGTCGCAGGGCGGCCGGCGGCCGCCCAGGCCGGCATCACGGCATACAAGATGTCGTCCAACGAAAACCCGTATCCGCCGCTGCCGTCCGTCCTCGACGTCGTGCGTGAGCAGGCCGGGCAGATGAACCGCTACCCCGACATGGGCGTCGCGGCGCTCACCGAGGCGCTGGCCCACCGGCTCGACGTGCCGGCTGCGCGCATCGCCACCGGCCCCGGCAGTGTCGGTGTGCTGGGCCAGATCATCACGGCGTTCTGCGACGCCGGCGACGAGGTCGTCTTCGCGTGGCGCAGCTTCGAGGCCTACCCGATCCTCGTGGCGCTCGCCGGCGCGAGCGCCGTCCAGGTGCCGCTGACGAGCGAGGCCCGTCACGATCTGGACGCCATGGCCGCCGCCATCACCGAGCGCACCAAGGTGGTCCTCGTCTGCACGCCCAACAACCCGACCGGCCCCAGCGTGCGGACCGATGAGCTCGAGGCGTTCCTCGACAAGGTCCCGGACGACGTCCTCGTCGTGCTCGATGAGGCCTACCTCGAATTCGTCGCCAGCGATGATGCCCCCGACGCGCTCGCGATCCACCGCGCTCGCCCCAATGTCCTTGTCCTGCGCACCTTTTCGAAGGCCTACGGCCTTGCAGGCCTGCGCATCGGGTATGCCGTGGCGCACGAATCGATTGCCGAGGCGTTGCGCAAGGCGGCCATTCCATTCGGCGTGAACTCGCTCGCCCAGGTGGCCGCGATCGCCTCCCTGCAGGCCTTTGGTGAGCTCGACATCCGGGTCAAGGAGCTCGTCGCGGAGCGCGCCCGGATCGTGGCCGCGCTGGAGCGCCAGGGATGGGACCTCCCCGACACCGACGCCAACTTCGTGTGGTTCCCGGTGGGGGAGCGGACCACCGAGTTCGCGGCCGCGTGCCAGGCCGCTGGCCTGACGGTCCGGCCCTACGGCACCGACGGGGTGCGGGTGACCATCGCCGAACGCGAGGCCAACGACCGGCTGCTCGAGGTCACGGCAGCCTTCCCCCGCGACTGACCGCGACTACGGACGACTTATTGCCCGTTCGGGTAGTCGCTCGCTGGGCTCGCAACTACCCGAACGGGCAATAAGTCGTGGTTGGCGGCCGCCGGCGGTGATGAGCACGCCGGCGACGACGATGGCGCACCCGACCCATTCGATCGCTGTCGGGCGCTCGCCGAGCAGGACCCACGCGGAGGTCAGGCCGGTGACGGGGACGAGCATCGAGAACGGTGCGACGGTCCCCGCCGGGTGCCGTGCCATGAGCCAGGACCAGATGCCCGTGCCGACCACCGTCGCGATGAGGCTCGTATAGAGCAGCCCCGCCACGGCGGCCCCACCCACCGATGAGCCGACGGACGTGAGGGAGCTGACGATCCGCTCTGGGCCCTCGACGAGCAGGCTCAGCGCCAGCATCGGGATGGGTGGCACGACGCTCATCCACATCGTGAGCTGGAACGGCTGGGTGGTTCGGGCCCGCCGCACGGCGAGGTTGCCGAACGCCCACCCGAGACCGCCGAGGACGGTGAGGACGAACGGCCACACCGCCGAGACGTCGCCACGCTGCGAGCCCACGACGGCGAGGCCGCCGACCGCGATGAGCACACCGAGACCGCGTCGGGGCGACAGGCGCTCACCGAGGAGGGCGCCGAGCACGACGGTGAACGGAGCGGAACTCTGCAGGACGAGCGAGGCGAGACCGGCCGGCATACCCGTCGCCATGCCCCAATAGAGGAACGTGAACTGGAGGATCCCGAATCCGAGCCCATAGAGCAGGATCCAGCGCCACGCGACATCAGGCTTCGGGACGAAGAGCACCGCGGCCAGTGCCAGGGGCAGCCAGCGGAGCGCGCCGGTGAAGAACGGTGGGAACTGCTCGAGCGAGGCGTGGATGGCGATGAAGTTCATGCCCCAGAGGACGGCGACGAGCATGGCGAGGAGGCGATGGCGAGCGGGCATGGGTCCAGAGTGAACGGCATACATTGCTTCGGTCTACTGATTGTTTCTTGCCATAGTCCTTAGGCTGGCTACATGGATGCTCGTCACCTGGCCCTGCTGCGCGAGCTGGCCGACCGCGGCAGCGTCACCGCCGTGGCTGCTGCGACCCGTCGCACCGGCTCCGCCGTGTCGCAGCAGCTCCGCACGGCCGAGCGCGATCTCGGCGTCCGGCTCGTCGAACCCGTCGGCCGTGGACTTCGCCTCACCGATGCCGGACGGCTGCTCGCCGAGGCCGCCGTCGACGTCGAGACCGCGCTGGCCCGGGTCGAGGCGCGGCTCGACGAGTTCCGCGGGCGACCCACGGGGACAGTGCGGATCGCCGCGCTGACGAGCGCCGCCGAGTTCCTCGTGCCCTCCGCCCTCGTCGAGCTCGCCGCCGAAGGGATCGCCCTCGAGCTCAGCGACACGGACGTGTCGGAGGAGGAGTACGCGTCGCTCGCCGCTGACCACGACATCGTCATCGGGCACAGCCTCGTCAGTGCGGTCCCACGCGGAGCCGAGCGACTCACGCACACGGTGCTCGCGCGCGAACCCCTCGACGTGGCCCTCCCCGCCGATCATCCTCTCGCCGCCAAGGAGCAGCTGACCCCGCGCGACGTCGTGGACCAACCGTGGGTGGGTGTGCCAGTCGGCTACCCGTTCGCGACGGTCCTCGACGGCATCGAGCGCGTCACGGGACGGCCGGTGCAGGTCGTCCAGCGTGTGCGGGACAACGGTGTCGTCGAGGCGTTCGTCGCGGCGGGCGTCGGACTGGCGCTGCTGCCACGGTTCACGACCCGTCCTCGCGTGGGGGTCGTGCTGCGTCCGCTGCGTGGCGTCCATGCCCGACGGTGGGTCGTCGCCTTGTCCCGCCCCGACCGAGCCGAACGGGCTGTCGTGCGCCGCACGGTGAAGGCTTTGCGAGATGTCGGACGCCTCACCTCCGTGTAACGCACAAATTTCTTTGCGTTAGGTCTGGCGGGTCGCGCCCGGGCAAGCAACACTGTCGTCACCCGTGCGCGACCGCGAACGGTGAGTTGCGGGCCCAACGAGGTGTCCGCGACCTGATGAGAGGACAACCCGACGTGACCCGACGCCCCCTGCGCCGTAGTTTCACGACGGTTGCCGGACTCGCAGCTGCGGCCCTTGCCGTGACCGCTGCGGCCCCCCAAGCGGGAGCAGCACCCGGAGACCGTGAGATCACCATCGCGAAGGCGCCCAACGCGCAGTCGCAGAACAACAAGCCGAAGGCGGCCAAACCCGCCGACAAGCTCGGTCGTCACGACCGGGACCTCCTCGAGAAGGCCGTCGACGCGAAGACCTCGCGGGTTGTCGTCATGATCTCGACAGAAAAGGGCAAGACCGCTGGCGCCGTCAGGGCGATCACGGCAAGTGGCGGTGTCGTCGCAACGGTCAACGACCGGGTCGGCTACATCAGTGCCAGCGTCCCGACCGGCAAGGTCGATGCCATCGCCAAGAACGCGGCCATCGTCGCCGTCGACCTCAACGAGCGGATCGCGCTGCCCAAGCCGGAGACCCACACGGCCTCTGACGTCTCGACCTCGGCGGTTGGCGATCCCGGGGGAGCCACGCCCGACGACAACCCCTACATGCCGACGCGTGACACCGGCTCGATCGCCTTCAAGAAGGCGAACCCGACCTTCGACGGCCGCGGCACGACGATCGGTGTCATCGACTCCGGTGTCGACCTCGACCACCCCGCGCTGCAGAAGACCTCCACCGGCGAGCGCAAGATCGTCGACTGGGTCACGGCCACGGACCCGGTCCTCGAGGGCGACGGCTCCTGGCGCGCCATGCTCACGACCGTGACCGGTCCGACGTTCTCGGCTTCGGGCTCGACGTGGACGGCACCTGCGGGCTCCTACAAGTTCAACCGTGTGTCCGAGAGCATCTCGGAGGCGTCCGACGCCAGGGGTGACTTCAACCGCGACGGCGACACGACCGACCGCTGGGGGATCCTATACAACGAGACGACCCACGACATCTGGGTCGACGCCAACCAGGACTTCACCTTCTCCGACGGCGAGAAGATGCGTCCCTACAAGGAGAAGTTCGACATCGGCCACTTCGGTGTCGACAACCCGGCGACCGCGATCGCCGAGTCGATGCCGTTCGTCGTCGAGTTCCGTGAGGACGTCAGTCTGGCCCCCTATGGGCTGCCTGGGACCTCCGACTTCGTCAACATCGGTGTCGTCGAGTCCGCCCACGGCACCCACGTCGCTGGCATCGCCGCCGCCCACTCCCTCTTCGGTGGGGACATGGACGGCCAGGCGCCTGGCGCCAAGGTCGTCTCCAGCCGTGCCTGCTCCTGGGGTGGCGGCTGCACCGCAGTCGCCCTGACCGACGGCATGGTCGACCTCGTCGCCAACCGCGGCGTCGACGTCGTCAACATGTCGATCGGTGGCCTCCCCGCCCTCAACGACGGCAACAACGCCCGTGCTCGCCTCTATGACGCGCTCATCGAGACCTACGGCGTCCAGATCGTCATCTCCGCCGGCAACAGTGGCCCGGGCATCAACTCCATCGGTGACCCGTCGGTCGCCACGGACGTCGTCTCCGTCGCCTCCTCGATCACCAAGGAGACGTGGAAGTCCAACTACGGCTCCGACGTGAGTTCGGCCATCGCCCTGCACAATTACTCCTCGCGCGGCCCGCGTGAGGATGGCGGCTTCAAGCCCAACGTCATGGCACCGGGTTCGGCCGTCTCGTCCATCCCGACCTGGCAGCCGGGCAGTGCGGTCCCCGAGGCCGGCTACTCGCTGCCCCCGGGTTATGCGCACTTCAACGGCACGTCCATGGCCTCCCCGCAGACCGCGGGCGCCACGGCGCTGCTGCTCTCGGCGGCCAAGGCCACCAGTGTGGCCGTGACCCCGCGCCAGATCCGTGACTCGATGTACACGACTGCGGACTACAAGAACAACGTCGAGGCCATCGGCCAGGGCGCTGGTCTCGTCGACGTGCCCGGTTCATGGAACCTGCTCAAGACGCGCCCGAAGTCGCAGGACTACACGGTCACCGCACCCGTCTGCACCCCGCTCTCCGGCTTCCTCGCGACGCCGAACCAGGGAACAGGCCTCTACAACCGCTGTGACGCTGCCTCGGGTGGCCTCACCGCGGGAGTCGCGAAGACCTTCACGCTGACCTCGACCCGCACCTCCGGCGTCAAGGGCAACGTCAAGCACGCCCTGCGGCTCATCGGCAACGACGGCACGTTCACGCTGCCCGTCTCGCAGCGCCCGCAGCCGCTCAATGGCACGGTCGACATCCCGGTCAAGGTCAAGACCTCGACGCCGGGTGTCCACTCGGCGATCCTCGAGATCGACGACCCGGCCACGTCCGTCGTCGACAAGCGGGTCCTGCTCACCGTCGTCCTCTCCCAGGATCTCGCCGCCCCGAGCTTCGGTGCGACGCAGTCCGGCGAGGTCGAGCGCAACCTCAACAAGAAGATGTTCGTCACGGTCCCGGCGGGCGCCAAGGCGCTCCAGGTCAACCTCGGCGGCATCGCCACTGGCTCGCAGGTGCGCTGGATTGCCTACAACCCGTATGGCAACCCGGTGGAGTCGACGAGCTCCCTCGTCTGCTTCTCCAACTTCAACAGCGGCGGTGGCTGCAACCCGCACTCACGCAGCTACTCCAACCCGCTCCCGGGTATCTGGGAGATCCAGGTCGAGGCTCGGCGCACCACGCCGACCCTCAAGAACCCCTACCGGATCAGCGCTGTCGCCCAGGGCGTCGTCGTCAACCCGGCGACCCAGACCATCGCTTCGGCGAAGGTCGGGGTTCCCACGCCGGTCTCGTGGACGGTGACCAACCAGTTCGCGCCGGTCACCATCGCCCCGAAGGGTGGGCCGCTCGGCTCAGCCGTCGCGGGTCGCAAGACCATCGCCAACCACGAGCTGCAGAAGTTCACGGTGACCGTCCCTGAGGGCGCCACCAAGTTCGTGGCCAAGATCGGCAACCCGTCCGACCCGGCTGCTGACCTCGACCTCTTCGTCCGCAACGCGGCCGGCGCAATCGTGGCCCAGATGGCCGATGGTGACAGCGAGGAGTCCGTGACATTCGTCCCGGCTGCTGGCACCTACACGGTCGAGGTCGACGGCTACTCGGTCCCGAGTGGTTCGACGCAGTACGACTACCTCGATGTCTTCTACTCGAGCGGACTCGGCACGCTCACTGTGCCGGCGACGACGACTGCACTTGCGACGGGCGCTTCGACGACTGTCACGGGCGCTGTCACCGTGGCAGCCGTCCCGGCCGCGGGTCGTCAGGTGTCCGGCGAGCTTCAGGTCCTGTCCACCGAGGGCGCGCTCCTCGGCACTGGCCAGGTCTTGATCGGTTCGGTCAGCTGACCCACAAGTCGAAGTAGGACGAAACGCCGTGCGAGCATCTGCTCGCACGGCGTTTCGTCTTATCTGGACCCGGTCGCAATCAGCTCAGCGGGCCATGGCGACCGAGCGGACCTCGAAGAGCGGCCCCTGCTGGCAGGTCGACATCTGGTTGGTCTCGGTGGTCCCGGTCACCGTGACCCGGCCGTCCGGGATCGGGATCTGTCCGATGAGGACGAACATGCCCTGATCCGACTGGATCACCCGGCACCCGGCCTCCACCCCGTCCGAGACCGTGCCCGTCAGCGTCATCACCTGACCGGCCTTGCTCGAGGTCGGCAGCGGGACGGGGTCCTCCTCCATCCGCACCTCGGCGTCGTTGACGTGGAAGGGGAGCGCGTCCGAACAGTTCGGTTCCATCGTGTCCATTGCTACTCCTTGGATGACGTATGCCGTGCCGGCAGCGAGACCCTTCGTCTCACCGACGAGGACCCACTGGCGCGCGTCCCGGTCGTTCTTGAACACGATGCACCCGTCCTTGATGGATGTCACCCGTCCGGACATCACCGTCGGCCGAGCCCGCCCGCTGGGCGGCATCGACGTGCTGGCCGATCCGGACGTGGTGGGGCTCGCCGACGGTGTGACCGAGGAGCTGGGCGACGTTGCCGATGGACTCACGCTGGCGCGGTTGTCCCCGACCGGCGGGTCAGCGGAACCACAAGCGGACAGGAGGGCCGCAGCGCACAGCGCGCTCACGGCATACCCGGTCGTTCGTCGGGTCACGGAAGATCGCACAGTCATGAACCTAGGACGTTCCGGACCGCGCTGCGGTTCCGTGACCGGTGCGTTTGGGAGGCAGCGCCACCCTCGCGGTACGGTTCTGCCCAGCAGGCTTGGTGACAGCCCTCACACCCCGGGGGAGGTCCCAGACACCGCCGTCCGGGCCGCGCGCGCACAAGCGTGTGGAGCCGGCGGCCCGAGCCGGGCGCCGTCACCAACGGACGTCCCAGGGAACAGGAGTGCCCGTGAGCGACATCGATGTCGCTGCAACGCCGCCCGTCGGCGGTATGGACCATCACGTCTCGATGGATCCGGCAGCAGTACCCGAGCCCCGCGCGGCGGCCGATGGCGGCCCCGACATGGTCCAGCTCCTCACCCCCGAGGGTGAACGTGTCCCCCACTCGGACTATGACGCGATCGTCGACGAGCTGAGCAACGACGAGCTGCGCGAGCTCTACCGCGATCTCGTCCTCATCCGTCGCTTCGACCTCGAAGCCACCGCGCTCCAGCGCCAGGGTGAGCTCGGCCTCTGGGTCTCGCTCCTCGGCCAGGAAGCCGCGCAGATCGGTTGCGGCCGCGCCCTCCGCCCGCAGGACCACGCCTTCCCCGGCTACCGCGAACACGGCATCGCGTGGACCCGCGGCATCGACCCGATGCGGATCATCGCGATGTACCGCGGCGTCGACAAGGGCGCGTGGGACCCCGAGGAGCACCACTTCCACGGCTACACCATCGTCATCGGCAACCAGGTGCTGCTCGGCACCGGCTATGCCATGGGCGTGCAGCGTGACGGGGCGGTCGGCACCGACGACCCCGAGCGTGACACTGCCGTCGTCGCCTTCATGGGTGACGGGGCGACCGCGCAGGGTGACGTCAACGAGGGCTTCGTCTTCGCGGGTGTCTACAACAGCCCGATCGTCTTCTTCTGCCAGAACAACCAGTGGGCCATCAGCGAGCCCAACGAGCGCCAGACGCGCGTCCCGATCTACAAGCGTGCCGACGGCTTCGGCTTCCCGGGACTGCGGGTCGACGGCAACGACGTCCTTGCCGTGTATGCCGTGACGAAGCAGATGCTTGACCGTGCCCGTTCCGGTGAGGGGCCTTCGCTCATCGAGGCCTTCACCTATCGGATGGCCGCCCACACGACCTCCGACGACCCGACGAAGTACCGCGTCTCGGCCGAGGTCGAGGTGTGGAAGTTGCGCGACCCGATCGCCCGCTACAAGCGCTGGCTCATGAGCGAGGGCATCGCCGACGTCGAGTTCTTCGACGCCATCGAGACCCAGGCCGACGAGCTCGCGGCACACGTGCGCACCGGCACGGTCACGATGCCCGACCCGGACGTCGCCGACATCTTCGACCAGGTCTATGTCGAGCCGCACAAGCAGGTCGAGGACGACCGGGCGGCCTTCTTCGCCTACCAGGACTCGTTCGAGGAGGCGCAGGCATGAGCACGTCGCCCACCACCACGAAGACCACGATCGCCAAGGCCCTCAACGCCGGACTGCGCAAGGCGATGGAGCGCGACCCCAAGGTCATCATCCAGGGAGAGGACATCGGCAAGCTCGGTGGCGTCTTCCGCATCACCGAGCACCTCCAGAAGGACTTCGGCGAGGAGCGCGTCATCGACACCCCGCTCGCCGAGTCCGGGATCATGGGCACGGCCATCGGCCTCGCGCTGCGCGGCTACCGGCCCGTCGTCGAGATCCAGTTCGACGGCTTCGTCTATCCCGCCTTCGACCAGATCGTCTCGCAGCTGTCCAAGCTGCACTCGCGCTCGCGCGGAGCGATCAAGGTGCCCGTCGTCGTCCGCATCCCCATGGGTGGCGGCATCGGCGCGGTGGAGCACCACAGTGAGTCCAACGAGGCCTACTTCGCGCACACGCTCGGCCTCAAGGTCGTCTTCTGCTCCAACCCCGAGGACGCCTACTGGATGATCCAGCAGGCCATCGAGTGCGACGACCCGGTGATCTTCTATGAGCCCAAGCGGCGCTATCACGAGAAGGGCGAGGTCGACCTCGAGGCCACCTCGGCGCCCCGCGACCTGTTCTCGGCGCACGTCACCCGCGAGGGCACTGATGTCACGGTGGCCTGCTGGGGTCCGATGGTGAAGGTGTGCCTCGACGCGGCGAAGGCCGCTGAGGAGGAGGGCATCTCGCTCGAGGTCATCGACCTGCGTTCGGTCAGCCCCATCGACATCGACGCCATCACCGCCTCGGTCGCCAAGACGGGCCGCCTCGTCGTTGCCCAGGAGGCGCCGTCGTTCGTGTCGGTCGGGTCAGAGATCTCGGCCCTCGTCACCGAGCGCTGCTTCTATCAGCTCGAGGCGCCGGTCATCCGGGTCGCGGGTTGGAACACGCCCTATCCGGCGAGCAAGCTCGAAGAGCACTACCTGCCCGATCTCGACCGTGTGCTCGACGCCGTCGACCGCTCGATGGCCTACTGAGGAGCTGCAATGGGTGTCCAACACTTCAACCTCCCCGACCCCGGTGAGGGCCTGCTCGAGGCCGAGATCGTCACCTGGAACGTCAAGGTCGGTGACACCGTCAAGGTCAACGACATCGTCGTCGAGATCGAGACGGCCAAGTCGCTCGTCGAACTGCCCATCCCGTGGGCCGGCACCGTGGCGGCACTGCACGTGAACGTCGGCGACGAGGTCGCGGTTGGCACACCGATCATCACCATCGACGACGGTCTGGGTGGCGGCGACGCGAGCGAGCCCCCCAGCGCCCAGGCGGCCATGGAGGTCGGTCCGGCCAACGCCGCCGCTGCCCAGCCGGATGAACCCGAGGAGGAGCCGGTCAAAACCCTCGTCGGGTATGGCCCCAAGTCCGGCTCGAGCTCGCGTCGGCCCCGCAAGGCAGTCGCGCCGGTGGCAGCGGCTCCGGCTCCGGCCCCTGCTCCCGAACCCGTTGCTTCGGCTGCCCCAACCGCTCCTGTCTCCTCGTCCGCGAAGGTGCTGGCCAAGCCGCCAGTGCGCAAGCTGGCCAAGGACCTCGGAGTCGACCTTGCTTCCGTCCCCGGTTCCGGTGACGGCGGCATCGTCACCCGGGCAGACCTTGAGGGGTATGCCGCAGGCGACCCTTCCGCTGCTGCCTCACCCGCCGCGTCGGCTGGGACCACAGCGGCAACCGCTGGCGGAAACGCCGCCAGCACACCGGCATACGCCGGCGGTGTCTTCGCCGGGGGCGAACGTGAAGTCCGGGTGCCCATCAAGGGTGTGCGCAAGATGGTCGCGCAGGCGATGGTCGGCAGCGCCTTCACCGCGCCGCACGTCACCGAGTGGGTCACGGTCGACGTCACGGCCACGATGGACCTCGTCGCGAAACTCAAGAAGGACAGGGAGTTCAAGGACGTCAAGGTCACGCCGCTCCTCATCCTCGCCAAGGCAATGATCATCGCGGCGCGTCGCAACCCCGGCATCAACGCGGCGTGGGACGAGGCGGCGCAGGAGATCGTCCTCAAGAACTACGTGAACCTCGGCATCGCGGCGGCCACCCCGCGCGGGCTCGTCGTCCCCAACATCAAGGACGCCGACCGGCTCACGCTGCGTGAACTGGCCGAGGCGATCGGTGCGCTCACGGCCACTGCTCGCGAGGGACGCACCCAGCCGGCAGAGATGTCGGGTGGCACGGTGACGATCACGAACATCGGTGTCTTCGGCATCGATGCGGGCACGCCGATCCTCAACCCGGGTGAGGCCGCGATCCTCGCGTTCGGCACGATCAACCGTCGCCCGTGGGTCGTCACCGATGCGTCCGGCGACGAGACGATCGTGCCGCGTTCGGTGACCACGCTCGCGTTGAGCTTCGATCACCGGCTCGTCGATGGTGAGCTCGGTTCGCGCTATCTCGCCGACGTCGCCGCCGTCCTCGAGGACCCCTCCCGCGCCCTCGTCTGGGGCTGAGCCCCAAACCTCTCGGTGATTGCATCGGCGGTGGGGTGATCACCCCACCGCCGATGCAATATCTCGTTCAGCGGCGGCATCCGCGCGTGGCAGAGTTGGGTCGTGCTCTCGACCTATCGCCCGCTCTTCGCAATCCCCGGTGCATGGCGGTTCTTGGCGGCGAGTGCGTTGTCCCGCGTCGGCGGCGCCATGTTCGGCGTAGCGATCATCGTGATGATCTCCACGCGGCGCGACAGCTATGGCCTGGCGGGGGCGATCTCGGCCGGTGGCATCGTGGTCCTGGCCGTGGCCGGGCCGATCATCGGTCGCCTCGTCGACAAGCGTGGGCAGCGTCGCGCCTCGATGCCGTTCGTCCTCATGACCTTTGTCGCCGGTCTGATCACGGTGGTCCTGTCGGCGGTCGGAGCACCGGCGTGGACCCTCTTCGTCGGGTATGCCGTCTCGGCCTTCCTCCCGGAGATGGGCCCGATGTCCCGGGCGCGGTGGGCGCACCTCCTGCAGGACGAGCCGGACGCCCTGCACGCCGCGATGTCGCTCGAGCAGGTGGTCGAGGAGGGTGCGTTCGTCCTGGGACCGGTGCTCGGCGTGCTGGCCGCGACGATGCTCTTCCCCGAGGCTGGGTTGCTGCTGGCCTACATCATCTTCACGGTCGGCGCGGTGCTGTTCCTCCTCGAGCGCAGGTCGGAGCCACCCGTCATCCCCCACGACGAGCGCCCCCACGGGCTCGCGATCCAGCGGCCCGGTGTGGCCGCGGTGGGTGCAGCCCTGTTCATGGTGGGTGCGGTGTTCGGAGGCAATGAGGTGGTCGCCGTGGCGGTGGCCGATGAGGCCGGTCGCACCGGCATGAGTTCGGTCATCCTCGGTGCCTTCGCGCTGGGTTCGGCCTTGTCCGCCATCGTCTTCGGCACCCGCAAGTTCACTGGCTCCATCGCGCGACGCTTCGTCTGGTGCGCGCTCGCGATGTTCCTCCTCGAGCTCCCCGTGCTCTTCATCAACGACCTCTGGGGGCTCACCGCGATGATGTTCATCGCCGGATCCGCGACAGCACCCACGCTCATCACCGGCATCACGCTCGTCCAGCACCTCGTGCCACGGGCCTTCATCACCGAGGGCATGGCCGTGGCGATCACCGGCCTGCTCGTGGGACTGGCCTCAGGAACTGCCCTGAGCGGCATACTCGTCGACCGGTGGGGCGCTCACGAGACCTATGCGCTCCCGGTCGCCGCCGCGCTCATCTCGGCGCTCATTGCTGCCGCGTGGGGCCGCAAGATCGGCCGCGCCATCCGCGCCTGACGTCCCCAACTCCCCAATTCCTCCCCTCCGGGACGCGACACACACGGCGTGTCTGTCCCGGAGGGGAGGAATTGGCGAGTTGGGCACACCCCCGGCGGGGTGTCAGCGGGCGGCTGCGTCGGCTGCGGCCTCGGCTGCGTCTGAGTCGGCGCGCTCCTGGTAGGCCGACCCCTTGCGGAGCTCGACCTCGGGCAGGAACCACATCACGATGAAGCCGATGACCATGACCGCAGCGCCGACCAGGAACACGTGGTCCATCGCCTCGGAGAAGCCCATGAGGAACGGCTTGGCGAGACGCTCGTCGAGGTTGGTGAGGAACGAACTGTCCTGCAGCACACCGCTGCTGGCCGCCGCAGACCCTCCGGCCTGAGACTCAGCGAGCTGCTTGGCGAAGGCTGCGTTGGCCGGGTCGCGCAGCGCCTCCTGGAACTCGGGGGTCGGCGCGACCGCCCTCATGGCACCCGCGATCTTGTCGGGGACGAGCGAGAAGAGGATCGACAGGAAGACGGCGGTGCCGATGGTGCCGCCGATCTGACGGGTGAAGGTCGCGGTCGACGTGGCCACGCCGATCTGCTGCGGTGGCACGGCGTTCTGCACAGCGAGCGTGAGCGGCTGGAAGTTGAAGCCGAGGCCCAGACCGAAGAAGACCATGACGACCATCGTCTGCCAGAGCGGGGTGTCGAAGTGGACGAAGTGGAAGGCGAAGAGCGACACCATGAGCAGTCCGACGCCCACGACCGGGAAGATTCGGTAGCGGCCCGTGCGGCTGATGATCTGGCCCGACACGATCGAGCCGGACATGATGCCGAGCGTCATCGGGAGGAGCAGCAAGCCAGCCTCGGTCGGTGACGCGCCCTTGACGATCTGGAGATAGAGCGGGAGGGAGGCTAGCCCACCGAACATCGCGATGCCGATGAGGACCGATGCGGCTGATGCGACACCGACAGTGCGGTTGCGGAACATCGCGAGAGGGAGGATCGCCTCCTCGCCCATGCGCGCCTCCTGCCAGAAGAACGCGGCGGCGCCGAGGGCACCGATGGCGTAGCAGGCGATGGCGTAGCCCGAACCCCAGCCCCACTCGCGACCCTGCTCAGCGACGAGCAGCAGTGGCACCAGCGACACCGACAACAGCGCGGCGCCGATCCAGTCGATGCGGTGGTTGAGCCGGGTGTGCCGCAGGTGGAGCGTCTTGGTCACGAGGACGAGCGCGCCGATGCCGATGGGGACGTTCACGAGGAAGACCCAGCGCCAGCCGGTGATGCCGAAGATGCTGTCGGCGCCGGCGAGGAATCCGCCCACGACCGGACCGAGCACCGAGGACGTGCCGAAGACGGCGAGGAAGTAGCCCTGGTACTTCGCACGCTCACGGGGAGGCACGATGTCGCCGACGATGGCGAGAGCGAGTGAGAACAGGCCACCGGCGCCGAGGCCCTGGACTGCTCGGAACGCCGCGAGCTGGAGCATCGAGGTCGAGAACGTGCAGAGGATCGAGCCGATGATGAAGATCGTGATGGCCGTGATGAAGAACTTCTTGCGGCCATAGATGTCGGACAACTTGCCGTAGAGCGGGGTGACGATCGTGGCCGTGATGAGGTAGGCGGTCGTCGCCCAGGCCTGGTGCTCGAGGCCCTTGAGATCGTCGGCGATGGTGCGGATCGACGTCGCGACGATCGTCTGGTCGAGCGCGGCGAGGAACATGCCGGACATCAGCCCGATGAGGATCGTGACGATCTGACGATGGGTGAGTGGCTGGTCCGGTGCGGAGGTGGTGGCGGTCATGCGAGGTCCTTGGACGTGAAGAGAGGGTGGGCTTCGACGTCGTCGGCGAAGCGGGCGAGGAGCGAGTCGAAGGTGGCGAGGTCTGCGTCGGACCAGTTCGTGACGACCTCGGCGAGCCAGCCGTTGCGGCGGGCGCGGATGTCGATGAGCATCTGCCGTCCCTCATCGGTGAGGGTGAGCATCTGGGCGCGACCGTCGCTGGGGTCGGCGACCTTGGCCACGAGACCCTGTGCGACAAGGGTGCTCACCTGGCGGCTCACGGTGGAGATGTCGAGGTGGACGCGCTCGGCGATCTCGGACAACCGACGCGGTTCGTCGAGCAGATTGAACAGCAGCGGGTAGCCGATGGGATCGACCTTGGGGTGCACGCGCGGCGCGCGCTGCTTGACCACGCTCATGAGTTTCATGGTGCGGACGAGAGCGTCACCGAACGCGGAGCGAGCGTCCATCGATTCTGTTGCTTGCGGCATACAAGCAAGTGTGCACCCATATAGTTGTAGAGCGCAACTGTCGTGCCGGGCGACGCTCGGTCAGGGAGCGAGGACGAGGGCGTCGAGGACGCGCCGCGCCACCTCGTCGTCGCCGACCACGGTGTAGTGCGTGTCGGCCGTAGCGACCCGACCGGCGGCGCGTCGTGTCGCGGCCTGCGTCGACAGCGTGATCGTCGTGTTGACCACGTCGGGGTGCACCAGGGTGTCGCCGGAGAAGAGGGGTATGCCGTGGGGCTTCCCGTCATGCTCCTCCACCCTCACGCCGGCCCGGCTCACGACCGGCCCGGTGAGGTCGAGGATGACGGCCTGCCCGGGCGGGACCTGCGCCGTGCGGGCGACCACCTTGGGCAGGGACGCAAAGATGATCTTCACCGTGAGGGCGGCGCTGGCGCTGTCGAGGTTGCCGGGGCGTCCGATGGCCCCGCGGATGTCCTGCTCGTGGACCCACAGGTCGAAGATCCGGGTCTGCATCAGCCCGAGCAGCGTCGTTGGCCCGAGCGGGCCGACCGCCGGATCCTCCGGTGACGTCGACTCGGCCTCGAGGTGGGCGATCCGTGAATGCGACAGGCTCTCGAGCTCTTCGAGCAGTTCGTCGAGGGAGCGGTCACGCCGGGACTCGAGGTACTTCTCGACAACGGCGCCGAGCCCGCTGCGGATGTGGGCGCGTCCGCTCACGTCAAGGTCAGGAACCGACTCACCCTGCACCCAGGCCTCGAGGCTGACGACGTGCGCGAACTGGTCCTTCACGTTCCAGCCGGGGCAGTCGGTCTCGCGCTCACTGTCGCCCTTGCGCAGGGAGTGGCCGAGGTCGAGGATCGCCTGCACGGTGTGGGCGTAGGCATCAGTGAGGCCGGCGAGGTCCTCGGGTGCGGCCGGATGAAGCGTCATGGATCCGACCTTAACGAGTCGATGCCTAGGGTGAGTGTCATGACGGCCACCGGTGTGAGACTCGTGCGGGCAGCCCACATCGGTCCTGCGCTCGCCGTGACCGTGCTGTCCGCCCTTCTGGGCCTTGCTGCCGACCTCTCCCTGACCCTCATCGCGATGGTCGCCACGGCAGTCCTTGCAGGTCAGCTGTCGGTCGGATGGTCCAACGACCTGCGCGATCGCAACCGTGACGCCGCCGTCGGGCGCTCCGACAAGCCACTGGCGAGTGGGGAGTTGAGGGTGCGAACCGTGCAGGTCGCCTGCGCCCTGGCCGTCGCCGCGACCGTGCTCCTCTCCCTCCTGTGCGGCCCGCTCGCCGGGTCCGTGCACCTCGTCTGCGTGGCCTCCGCCTGGACCTACAACCTGTGGCTCAAGGGCACGATCGCGTCCTGGTTGCCGTATGCCGTGTCCTTCGGCGGGTTGCCGATCTTCGTCGAACTCGTGGGGGGTCAGTTGCCTCCGGCCGAGGTCGTCGTCGGCGGCGCGCTGCTCGGTGTCGCGGCCCACCTGCTCAACACCGTGCCCGACCTGGCGCAGGACGCGGCCACTGGGATCCGGGGCCTGCCGCATCGCCTCGGGGCTCGCGCGAGCGTCCTGCTCGCGGTCGGCCTGCTGGTCACCGTGACCGTCCTGCTGCTGCTCACGGACTCGATGTCGGCACGGCCGGATCCCGCCGTCGCCGTCGTCGCGGGCCTCGTCGTGGCAGTGTTGGCAGTGCTCGCGCTGGTCGGCACCGGACGGGCGCCCTTTTATGCCGCTGTCGGGATCGCGTTCACGGACGTGGTGACCTTGGTGGTCCGATGAGCCGTCCCGCTGAGACCGAGGGAACCATGCACACCCGTCTGCTGTCCGTGGGGACGTCTCTCCCGCCGCACCATCATCAGCAAGGTGACATCACCGACGCCTTCGCCCGCGTCGTCGTCGAAGCCGGTGCCAGTGAGCGGCTGCTGCGTTCCGTGCACGCCAACGCCGGGGTGGATGAGCGTCACCTGGTCCTGCCTCTCGAGGACTACGAAGGTCTCGGTGGTTTTGACGAGGCCAACGACCTCTTCCTCGACCATGCTGTTGCGCTCGGCGCCCGCGCCCTCGAGAAGGCACTGGCGGGAGCGGGGTTGGTGCCCGCCGACGTCGATCTCATCGTGTCGACGACCGTGACTGGACTGGCCGTGCCGTCGCTCGACGCGCGCATCGCGGCCGTCGTCGGGCTGCGCGAGGACGTCAAGAGGGTGCCGATGTTCGGCCTCGGCTGCGTCGCCGGCGCCGCGGGTGTCGCACGACTGCACGACCACGTCCTGGGTCACCCGGGCGACATCGCCGTCCTCGTGGCGGTCGAGCTGTGCTCGCTGACCGTCCAGCGAGATGACACCAGCGTCGCCAACATCGTCGCCAGCGGCCTCTTCGGTGACGGCGCCGCTGCTGTCGTCGTCGGCGGCCCCGGCCGCGACTCCGCCATCGAGATCGTCAGCAGCCGCAGCCGGCTCTATCCGGACAGCGAGCGCACGATGGGCTTCGACATCGGCGCCTCCGGGCTGCGCATCGTGCTCGACGCCCAGGTCCCGACGATCGTCCAGCGCTACCTCGGCGATGACGTCGACCGCTTCCTGGCCGACCACGGACTCGTTCGCGACGACATCGGCTGGTGGGTCTGCCACCCCGGTGGCCCCAAGGTCATCGACGCCGTGCGTGACAGCCTCGGCCTCACCGACAACGACGTCGCGCTCACCCGGGCCAGCCTGGCGCGGATCGGCAACCTCTCGTCGGCCTCGGTGCTTCACGTCCTCGCTGACACACTCGCCCTGCGCCCACCGCTGCCGGGGACTCACGGCGTGCTCCTGGCCATGGGGCCGGGCTTCTGTTCCGAGCTCGTCCTGCTGCGCGCAACCGGTGACGCAGGTGGCTCGTGAGCACCCTGACCGCCTTCGTCGTGCTCGTCCTCCTCGTCGCGGTCGAGCGCCTGGTGGAGCTGGTCGTCTCCAAGCGCAACGCCGAGTGGAGCCTGTCGCGAGGTGGTGTGGAGACAGGGCAGGGGCACTACCCGGTGATGGTGGTGCTCCACACCGGCTTCCTCGTGGCGATGCTCGTCGAGGCGTTCGTCCGCTGGCCCGTGGTGCCGGCCGCGCTGGCGTGGTCCATGCTCGCGGTCGTCCTCGCCGCGCAGGTCCTGCGCTGGTGGTGCATCCTCACCCTCGGTCGTCGGTGGAACACCCGCGTCATCGTCGTCCCCGGGATGGCGCCGGTGCGTTCTGGTCCCTACCGCTGGCTGAGCCACCCCAACTACGTCGCCGTCGTGGCGGAGGGAGCCGCGCTGCCGCTGGTCCATGCCGGATGGGTCACGGCTCTGGCCTTCACCCTCGCCAACGCCGTGCTGCTCACGGCGCGCCTGCGCGCCGAGAACGCCGCGTTGGCGACGCTGCCCTCCCTGGAGGACGCCAACGATGCGTGACCTCCTCGTCGTCGGTGGTGGCCCCATCGGTCTGGCCACTGCCCTGTATGCCGTCCGCGCCGGTCTCGACGTGACCGTCCGCGAGCCTCGGACGGGAGTGATCGACAAAGCGTGTGGTGAGGGGCTCATGCCGGGGGCGGTGGCATCGCTCCAGGACCTCGGGGTGCACCTCGAAGGGTCTGCGATCACCGGCATCCGCTATCTCGACCGCCACCACCACGTCGATGCCGCGTTCGCTGCGGGAGTCGGGATGGGGGTGCGCCGCACGGTGCTTCATGCCGCGTTGAGCCAGGGCCTTCGCTCGGCGGGTGTCAGCGTGGTGGAGACGCCGGTGGCTCAACTCGAGGACCGTGGCGACCACGTGCTGGTTGACGGCGAGCGCGTGCGCCACGTGGTCGCAGCCGACGGGCTCCACTCGACGGTGCGCCGACTCCTTGGCCTAGACGTGCCGAGGCCGCCGTCACGTCGCTACGGCCAGCGGGTGCATGTCGAGTGCGCGCCCTGGACCTCGTTGGTGGAGGTGCACTGGGCCAGCTGCGGGGAGGCCTACGTGACACCGGTTGGCCCGGGTGAGATCGGGGTCGCGGTGCTGAGTGCGCAGCGCCGCCCCTTCGAGGAGCTGCTCACGGAGTTCCCCCTCGTCCGGGAACGGATCGCGGGATGCACTCGGTCGTCGGTGCGCGGCGCCGGTCCGCTGCGCCAGCGCTCGCGCCGCCGGGTGCAGGGTCGGGTGCTGCTCGTCGGCGATGCGGCTGGCTACGTTGACGCGCTCACCGGAGAAGGGCTCGCGGTCGGCATGGCGCAGGCCCGGGCGGCGGTGGACGCGGTCGCCTCGGGTGACCCGGCGGCATACGAACAGGCATGGCGACGCATCCGCCGACGCCACGACGCCCTCACTCTCGGTCTCGTCACGGCAACCCGTCTCCCGCTGGCGCGACGGGCTCTTGTCCCTGCGGCGCGGATCGCCCCCGCCCTGTTTCGAGCCGCAGTCAACCAACTCGCGCGGCCGGCATGATCACCCCACCCGAGGACGAGCGGGTCGTTCTCCTGGCGCAGGACGGTACGCCCATCGGGTCGGCTGCCAAGAGCGAGGTGCATCACCGCGACACCCCTTTGCACCTTGCCTTCTCCTGCTACATCTTCGACCCGCAGGGCCGGCTGCTCGTGACCCGGCGAGCGTGGTCGAAGCGGACCTGGCCGGGGGTGTGGACCAACAGCTGCTGCGGTCACCCGGCGCCGGGCGAGTTGTCCGCCGACGCCGTGCGTCGGCGCGTGACGCAAGAGCTGCGGACCGAGATCGTCGAGCTGCGGGTCGCGCTGCCCGACTTCCGCTATCGAGCGGTCATGGCCGACGGCATCGTCGAGAACGAGGTGTGCCCGGTCTATGTCGCCACCTGTGAGGACCCGGCCTCTGTCTCGCCGGACCCGGCCGAGGTCTCCGAGCACGCGTGGGTGGACTGGCTGGAGTTCCGCGAGGAGGTGCTCTCGGGGCGACGCGAGGTCAGCCCGTGGTGTCACCTGCAGCTGGCCGAGCTTGAGCGAGATCTCTGATCCGCCGCAGGGCGAGCCACAGGACCGGTGCATAGGCCGGGGCCCACCACGGTGCCGTCATCTCGACGCGACACCCTCCCTCGTGAGCCCGCACGGTGTGCCCAGTGGCATGCACGCCAGCAACCCGCCATGACCAGTGACGGACGCGGCCCGTGTCCTGCCAGGCGTCGATCCGGAACGTGACCGCAGGGCCCACGGAGGTCCACACCGTTCCGGTGGCATCAGGGCCGATTCGTCCTCCCCGCTCACTTCCCACATCGACCCCGTGGACGCGAGCCCGGCGCACCGTCGGACCCCACCGGGGCCACTGGTCGACCTGGACGAGCAGGTCCCACACGGCATCGGCCTCTGCGGCCACGTCGAGCCCGACGGTGAGAGAAGGCGGTGAGAACTTCATCCTCCCAACTCTCGCACCGACCCGGCCGCGCCGTAGGCCGGACTCAGCCCCGCCTGCGCGCCGGGGCACGATCCCACCCGCGAGGAGGTCTGCCTACGCTGTCTGGCATGAGTACCGCTTCCGCTGCCGCCCGCACCCCCTTGGGCCCGGTGGCTGTCGTCACCGTCAGCGGACTGGTCGTCACCCTCGTCGCCGCGTCACTGGCGGGAGTCCTCGCGCCGCTGGTGCTCGATGACCCCGGGCCCGTCGTGCGCTGGGCACTGCCGCTGGCCCGCGTCGTCAGCGACCTCTCGTCGGCCGTCACCCTCGGACTGCTCATCCTCGCGGCCTTCCTCGTCCCGGAGCGGCACACGACCGAGCGCCGCATCCAGGCGTCGCGCCTGGCCGCCGTCACCGGAGTCATCTGGTTCGTCTCGGCCGGTCTCGGTGTCTTCCTCACCTTCGCCTCTCTCGCCGGCCTCGGGCTGAGCGATCCCGAGCTGGGCCAACAGTTCCTCACCTTCGTGTGGTCGCTCGAGGTGACCCGGGTGCTGTCGATCTCCACGGCGGTGGCGCTCGTCGTCACCGCTGGCGCGCTGCTCGCCCGGACGCGCCCCGCCTACGCGTGGCTGGCCGCCCTCGCCCTCGGCGGCATCGTCATCGTGGCCCTCACCGGTCACTCGGCCGGGAGCGCGAGTCACGAGGACGCCGTCAACTCGCTCGGTGTCCACCTCATCGGGGTCACCGTGTGGGTCGGCGGTCTCCTCGCCATCGCCCTCATGCGTCCGCGCATCGGTCAGGATCTCGGCGCCACCGTCTCGCGCTACTCGGTGCTCGCCGGGTGGTCGTATGCCGCCGTGGCCGTCACCGGGTTGCAGCAGGCCGTCATCCGATTGGGTTCCTTCTCCGGGATCAGCTCCGCCTATGGCGCGATGATCGTCGCGAAGACCGCGATCATTGTCGTGCTGGGCATCCTTGGCTGGCAGCAGCGCCGCCGCGTCATCGCGAGCATCGGCCGGGCCGGCAACGGCTTCGCCCGCCTCATCCTCCTCGAGCTCGGTCTCATGGCCGCGGCCATGGGACTCGGGGCCGTCCTCGGCCGCACACCGCCGCCCGTGCCCGACTCGGAGCAATCCCCGAGCGCCGTCCTCGCCATCACCGGCTTCCCCGATCCCGGTCCGATGCAGGCCGCTGACTGGTTCACGGCGTGGCGGCCGAACTGGCTCATGGTCGCCATCGCTGTGCTCGCCGTCGCCCTGTATGCCGTCGGCGTCGTTCGCCTCCAGCGGCGCGGAGACGCGTGGCCGGTGCACCGGACGATCCTGTGGACCCTCGGCTGGATCGTGTTCATCTGGGCGACCAGTGGGGCTCCTGACATCTGGGGCCGCGTCCTCTTCTCGGTTCACATGGTCATGCACATGATCGTCGCGATGGTCGTACCGCTTCTCCTCGTCCCGGCGGCACCGTTGACCCTCGCTCTGCGCGCCCTGCCGTCACGTTCGGACCGCACGTGGGGTCCGCGCGAGGTCATCCTCCAGGTCGTGCACTCGCGCGCGCTGAAGGTCCTTGCCAACCCCGTGGTCGCCGCCACCCTCTTCTTCGGCAGCCTCGCGGCGTTCTATTGGTCACCGCTGTTCGAGCTGGCGCTGACGACCCACTCCGGGCACCTGCTCATGCTCGCCCACTTCTTCATCACGGGATATCTCTTCACGTGGGTCCTCATCGGCATCGACCCCGGACCGCCGAAGTGGTCACCCGCCATGCTGCTGCTCATCCTCTTTGCGACGATCTCGTTCCACGCCTTCTTCGGGGTCGCCCTCACCGGCACGAAGTTCGTTCTCGCTCCGGGTTTCTTCGAGCAGATCAACCTCCCCTGGGGGCCGCAACTGCTCGCCGACCAGGAACGGGCGGGTGAGATCGCGTGGGGCTTCGGTGAGGCGCCGACGCTCATCCTCGCGATCCTCGTCGCGCGACAATGGTTCAGCCGCGACCGTCAGGAGACGGTGCGGCTCGATCGTCAGGCCGATCGAGACGACGACGCGGCACTGCGTGCCTACAACGCGCGCCTCGGCCGGCTCGGCGACCAGACCAAGAACGACGGGACCAAGGAGAGCGACTGATGCGCATCGCAGTCATCCAGCTGGGCTATGGCGACGACGAGTCCATGCCCGAGCGGGTCGAGCGCGTCACGTCGCTCGTGCGTGGGGTCGCGGACGAGCGCCGCCCCGAACTCGTCGTCCTCCCCGAGTTGTGGGGTCCGACCGGCTTCGACTACCACCGCTGGGAAGGGCTGGCTGAGTCCCTCGACGGCCCCTGGGCCAAGGCCATGACCGAAGTCGCTGCCGAGGCCGGTGTCACGCTCCACGCCGGGTCGTTCATCGAGCGCCTGCCCGAGGCCGGGCCCGACGGGCGAACGCTCGCCAACACGTCTGTCCTCGTCACTGCGGACGGCGAGCGGACGGCATACCGGAAGGTTCACCGTTTTGGCTTTGGCTCCGGCGAGCCCAAGCTCCTTGAGGCCGGCACTGAGGTTGTCACGGCCCAGATCCCTTCTGGCACAGGCGATCCCGTCACTGTGGGATTGTCGACGTGCTACGACCTGCGCTTCCCAGAGCTCTATCGCCAGCAGCTCGATGCCGGTGCGCAGGTCTTCGTCGTCCCTGCCGCCTGGCCGGCCGCCCGGGTCGAGCACTGGACCCTGCTGGGGCGCGCGCGTGCCGTCGAGGATCAGGCTTTTGTCGTGCAGTGCAACACCGTGGGCACGCACGCCCGCACCGTCATGGGCGGACACAGTCAGGTCATCGCCCCCACCGGCGAGGTGCTGGCCGAGGCCGGCACCGACGAGGAGGTGCTCGTCGTCGACATCGACCCGGCGCTCGTCACGAGCACCCGCGAGAGCTTCCCCGTCCTGGCCGACCGCCGCCTCTGACGTCGCCCCAAACTTTGCTCCCCATGAGGGTTCCCGCTGGGTCCGGAGGCTGATTCACCCTCCGGATCCAGCAAGAACCCTCCGGTCGGACGGTCAGGCCTCGAGGTCGGCGAACGGCCAGGCGTCGACCATGCCCGGCTCGCGCCCCGGCTCGATGTAGAACTCGGTGCCGAACCAGGCGAGGAAGATCTCGGGCGGCAGCTGCAACATCATGCCGACGTCGCTCACCTGGCTGGCATGGGACGCGAGCGCCTCCCGCTTGGACTCGATGTCGGGCGACACGTCGACGCGCCAGTGGATCTGCGCCTCGGGGGTGCCGATCGGCTCACCGTCCTCCATGGGCTGGTCAGGGTCGAATCCGCCCTCTTGGCCGGCAGCCTGAGCGGCCTGCCAGCCGACCCGCATCGCGTCGCGGTTCATCGTCGTCTCGAGCAGTCGGGGGCGCTGGGCCGCAAGATCGGCAGCCCGGTAGGCGACCTTGTGCACCTTGACGTGGTCGGGGTGGCCGTAGCCGCCGTGCCAGTCATAGGTCACGAGGACGTCAGCGTCCTCCTCGTTGAGCACGTCCACGAGCCGGCTCGCAGCCTCGTCGAGGTCGGCGCTGTGGAACGACTGCTCGTGAGCGTTCTGCTCCCAGCCGTGCATGCCCGAGTCGAGATAGCCGAGCCACACGATGCGCTCGACACCGGTCACCACCGCGGAGGCCTCGGCCTCGCCGCGACGGAACTGCGCCAGCGTCGTGCCCTCGGCCAGATCCTCGGGCGCGCTGCCGTGCTCGCCGCCGGTGCCGTAGGCGACGACGACACGGTGGCCTTCACGGGAGAGGCGGGTCATGGTGCCGGAGGTCCCGGAGGCCTCGTCATCGGGGTGGGCATGGAGGAAGACGATCGTGGCCATGGCATCAATCCTCTCCCAAGGCACTGACACCGACGCAACTGCATTTGGCACGGCAGCGCTTCGTGCCCTCAGGCGTCGCTGGTGGGACGGTCGGAGAGCTTGAGCCACACGACGCCGGCGATGATGACGGCCAGCCAGATCACCTGGGTCGAGGAGAGGTTCTCGTCGAAGAAGACCGGGCCGAGGATGGCTGCACCGACCGCACCGATGCCGGCCCACACGGCGTAGCCGATGCCGATGTCGATGGTGCGCAGAGCGACGCTCAGGGCAAACAGGGTGAGGAGGAAGAAGGCCGCGCCCACGAGGGACCAGGTCAGGTGGGTGAAGCCTTCGCTCCCTCCGACGGACAGGGCGTAGCCGACCTCGAAGGCACCGGCGAGGAGCAGGACGAGCCAGGCTCGCGCCTTGGCGGTTCCGACAGATGAGTCGGTGTCACGGCGTTGCGTCATGCCGCACCGCCGCTGAGCTGCAGACCGACGACTCCACCGATGACGGCGACGATTCCGAGTGCCTTGCGCCAGCCGAGTCGATGCCCGAAGAAGAGGGCGCTCACGATGACGATCCCGACACCGGCCACGGACGTCCAGATCGCGTAGCCGACGCCGACGTCGAAGGTGAGCAGCGCCTGGCTCAGGAAATAGGTGGCGATGGCGCCGCTGGCCAGGGTCCCGACCGTCCACGAGGGTTGGGTGAAGCCCTTCGCCCTGTCGGCGCAGATGGCCACGGTGATCTCGAAGATGACGGCGATGCCGAGGTGAAGCCAGTGCACGGTGGTTCCTCTCAATGCGGCGCACCCCTCGTGGGTGCGACCCCCCTAGCGTGGAACCTCACACCGGTGTCAACTGCAAGACTGAGGGCCGAGGACTGGATGAAGGAGGACGATGCGCATCGGAGAACTCGCTGAGGCCAGCGGTGTCAGCGCGCGGTCGCTGCGCTACTACGAAGACCATGGGCTCATCCGCTCAGAGCGCACGTCTGGTGGGTGGCGCGATTTCGAGTCCTCGATGATCGATCGCGTCGTCCTGATCCAGCACCTCTTCGCGGCCGGTCTGGGCAGTGCCACCATCAACGAGCTCCTGCCCTGTCTTGAAGCGCCGCCCGAGGGCCGCACTGGTGTCATGGAGCAGCTGCTCGCCCAGGAGCTCGAACGGTTGGAGGCCAAGCGGCGAGACATCGACCGTGAGATCGACACCCTCAACGCGCTGCGTAGCGACGCTGTCTCCCCCTGGGCTCGAGACGTGAGTCAGGTCGACTTCCTAGGATGACCGGGTGACCGATCGCAGCGCTGCCATCGCCGAACTCGTCGCCTCCTTGCCGGAGGGGGTGGTGGCAACGACGCCGGAAGCGCTCGAGAAGTACCGCCAGGACTGGGCAAGGGACCCCGATGCCGGTATGCCGTGTGCCACGGTTCGTGCCGAATCGGCCGAACACGTCCAGGTCGCCGTCCGCTGGGCGGCGAGTCACGGCATACCCGTCGTTCCGCGCGGAGCGGGCAGTGGCCTGAGCGGGGGAGCCTCGGCCGTCGAGAGCGGACTCGTCGTCAGCCTCGAGCGGATGACCGCCATCGAGATCGACCCGGCCGCGCGCTGCGCTGTCGTCGAGCCAGGTGCGTTCAACGCCGCGGTCAAGAAGGCCGCCGCCGAGCACGGCCTCTGGTACCCGCCGGACCCGTCCTCGTTCGAGATCTGCTCCATCGGCGGCAACGTCGCGACCAACGCGGGCGGACTGTGTTGCGTGAAGTACGGCGTGACGACCGACTACGTCCTCGGCCTTGACGTCGTCCTTGCTGACGGGCGGCTGATCACGTTGGGGGGCAAGCGAATCAAGGACGTCGCCGGCCTCTCACTGCTCAAGCTCTTTGTGGGCAGCGAGGGGACCCTGGGCATCGTCACGCGAGCGACGTTGCGGCTCATTCCTGCTCAGCTCGCCCCGTCGACCCTCGTCGCGACCTTCGACTCCGTGCGTGCGGCTGCCGAGGCCGTCGTCGCCATGGGGCGGGTCGTGCGCGCCTCGATGGTCGAGCTCATGGACCGGCCGACGGTGAACCAGGTCGAGAACTTCGCACCGATGGGACTCGACCGCGAGCGCGCTCTCCTGCTCGTGCAGTCCGATGCGCCCGAGGGTGCCCGCGCGGGCGAGATGGACGTCATCGAGAAGGCCTGTCTGGCGGCCGGCGCCGTCGACGTCTTCGTGACGCACGATGCCGCCGAGGGTGAGTCCTTCGTCCGGGCTCGCCGCCTCGCGTTCCCGGCGGCCGAGGCCGCCGGGTCGCTCCTGCTCGAGGACGTCGGGGTGCCGGTGCCACTGCTCCCTGACCTCGTCGCGCGGGTCGAGCAGATCGGCCTCGACCGCCGGATCGACATCGTCTGCGTCGCTCACGCCGGTGACGGCAACACCCACCCGATCGTCATGTATGACGCCGCCGACGCGGACTCGACCGCTCGGGCCCGGGCGGCCTTCGAGGACATCCTCATGGCGGCCATCGAGCTCGGCGGGACGATCACCGGAGAGCACGGAGTGGGTCGTCTCAAGCGAGGCGCGCTCCCGGCGATGCTCGGTCCTGACGTCATGGAGCTCAACTGGCGGATCAAGGACGCCCTCGATCCGGACGGGCTGCTCAACCCCGGAGCCATCCTCATCCCTCGACGCTGATTCAAAAAGGCCCTGCCGCAAATCCGCAGGTCAGAGGCTTTGTGGGCTTAGAATTGAGCCGATCCGGGCCCCTGTCCCGGACCCGGCCACAAGGAGTGACCATGTACATCGGACTCGGAATCGTCCTGCTGGTACTCGGTGCCATCTTTGCCTTCGACGTCATCACCGTGGACATCCCAGGCATCGATCAAGGCGCCCTCGGATGGATCCTGCTTGCTGCAGGTGTCCTCGCCATTCTGCTCTCGCTGGTCATGCGCAGCCGCACCCGCCCGACGGGCTTCACGACGACCCGCTCCGAGCAGGTCGACCCGGCGTCAGGCTCGCGCATCGAAGAGACCCACGTGGACCCGGACCGTCGTATCTGACGCGAGCACACGGCATACGCGCAAAGGCCCCGGAGACCACGCGGTCACCGGGGTCTCGTGCGTCCGGGGAGTGCTCCCCATCGACAGCAGCGTCGGGCGCTGGAAGGGTTGGCACCAAGGCGGATCGGGGGATCTGCCAGCTCGGAACCGGGATGACGAGCGACAGCTCGGGGCGCCTGCTCCTGGAGGGGGGTGCAGGCGCCCCGCCCCCTGTCCTGTCCACCGGTCCGACGCGCTTTCTCGAACCTCGACCACGTGTCGGGATTGAGGTCTACCGTCGAATCGTGGCCGAGATGAACATGAACGTCATCATTCACACGGCGGTGCGCCGTGACCTGACCCGCTTCGAGTCCGCCCTGCGGACCTTCCCGGACGGGAGCGGTGCCCGAGCCCGGCAGTTGTGCCGCGCCTGGGAGACCTTCGACCGGCAGCTCCACCATCACCATGAGTCCGAGGACGCTTATGTGTGGCCCTATCTGCGGGGGTTGGGGGTCGCTGACCCAGCTCTGCTCGACGCCATGGAGAGCGAACACCAGGCGATGGCCGATGGCCTGGGCGCGGTGTCAGGAGCCCTCGATGCCCTGATCGATGATCCGAGCAGGGCCCGCGCCACCGCTGCCGCCGACACCGTCGCCGAGACTGCCCGGGTCACCAACACCCACCTGGTCCACGAGGAGCAGGACGTCATGCCGATCATCATCGAGCGCGAGCACACGCCCGAGTGGAAGGCGGTCGAGAAGCAGCTCCGCAAGGGTGGCCCCGCGATGGCGGGTGAGCTGTTCGCGTGGCTCGAGGACGGCGGCGATCCCGTGGCGCTCGCGTCCCTGCGCGCGACCGTGCCAGCGCCGGTGCGGTTCATCCTTGTCAGGATCTTTGGCCGCGGCTACCAGCGCGAGGTCGCGCCCGTCTGGCGGGCCTGAGGGCGCACGTCTGAGAACGAGGTATACCGCCCGCGCAAGTGCGCGAACGGCATACCGGATGGTGCCTGGGACTCCTCGTCACGTAAGGGTGTGGCGGTTGGCTGGTGGCGACTCATCGGGGCCTTGGCCAGCGCGGTAGGCCAGCACCACGGCCTGGAGCCGGTCCCGGACGCCCAATTTGGTGAGAATCCGCGCGACGTGGGTCTTCACGGTGCCCTCCCCGATGTAGAGCCGCTCGCCCACCTCCGCATTGGAGCAGCCCTCGGCCATGAGGGCCAACACCTCCCGTTCCCGCTCGGTCAGCGTGGCGAGCTGCCCGGTCCGCGGAGGGTCAGGGCGCCGCGCGAGCTCGTCGACGATGCGCCGGGTCACCGACGGCGCGAGCACCGCGTCGCCGGCAGCTGCCGCCCGGATCGCATCCACGAGCCGGGTTGCTGGTGCGTCCTTGAGGAGGTAGCCGCTCGCGCCGGCGCGCAGGGCTGCATAGACGAGGTCATCGTGGTCGAAGGTCGTGAGCATGACGACGCGCGTGGGTGAGCCCGTGCTCGCGAGGCGGCTCGCCACCTCGAGCCCGTCGAGCCCGGGCATGCGGACATCGAGCAGCACGACGTCCGGAGAGGTGTCGGCCAGCATGGTCAGGGCAGAGGTGCCGTCAGCCGCCTCGGCCACCACCTCGAGGTCGGGCTCGGTCCCCAGGATCATGCGCAGACCAGAACGCACCAGCTCCTCGTCGTCGACGAGCGCGACCCGAATCATGCGCGCACCAACGGCATCCGTGCCCTGACCTCGAAGCCACCGTCGTTCCGCGGCCCGGCCTCGAGGCTCCCGCCATACAGCGCGACGCGTTGACGCATACCGACCAGGCCTCGTCCAGCGCCCCCACTGTTGCCGCCCCGACCGTCGTTGCCCCGACCGTCGTCGACGACCTGCACCTCGACCGCGTCGTCCTCGTAGAAGACCGTGAGGTCGACCTGTGCCCCCGGTCCGGCGTGCTTCAGCACATTGGTCAGTCCTTCCTGGGCGATCCGGTATGCCGCGAGGTCCACGCCGGCTGGCAGGCCGGCAGGCGAACCGCGGACCGTGAGGTGCACGGGCAGTCCCGCCGCGCGGACGTCGGCGACGAGCTCGTCGAGCCGGGCAAGCGAGGGCGGCGGGTCGACAGAGGCGGAGTCGTCGTTCTCGAGCATGCCGAGCAATCGACGCAGTTCCCCGAGACCTTCTCGGCTGAGCCGCTCGACCGCGGCGAGCGCCGTTCGCGCGGCCTCCGGGTCCCGGTCCAGGACTCGTTGGCCGGCCTGGGCCTGGACGACGGTCACCGCGAGGCTGTGCGCGACGAGGTCGTGCAGCTCGCGCGCGATGCGCCCCCGCTCGTCGGCTGCCGCGCGGCCGACGAGTTCCGCGGTCTCCTCCTGCCGTGAGCGGAACCAGTGGCCGAGACCGACGAGCGCCGCGAGGATCACCCAGGCGGGCACGACCTCGTCCAGGGGCGCACCGGAGCGCAGTCGCGGCAGGTCGGCGGCGAGCGCGGCGGCATACATCGCGACGCCACCGAGCAGCAACGCCAAGCCGGACGAGTAGCGCCCCAGTCCGTAGGCCACGACCAGCATGGCGAACCACGCCCCGCCACCGCCACCGCCGAGGGCGAGGTCCGTCGATGCCGCACCCACGACGACGAGCACCACCGCGACGGGGTGGCGGGGGAGGAGCAGGAGGGGAAGGGTGATGGCGACGGCCAGCGCCACTCGCAGCCACCGTCCATCGGCGCCGGTCTGCCACGCCGTCGCGACACCGAAGGCCGCCAGCGCGAGCACCAGCGCCACGAAGGCGATGCGCACGAGACGCGTCATGTCTCGAGAGTAGGGCTCCGGCGTCCCCGGGACATCTGTCCTGAGAGAGATGCCCGAGGTCTCTCCCAAGCCGGACGACGGCGGCGCCCGTGCTGCCTAGCGTCGAGGGATCGGACGTCGGACCGCCGTCGCCCACGAACTGTCGAGGAGACAGCCATGAGTTCCTTCACCCGTTCAACGGTCGCGGCCCTGCTCCTTGCCGTGCCGGTCGCCATCCAGCTGGTGGTGCCGCAGCTCACCGACGCTCGCGCAGGGCAGTTCCTCTTTGCTGTCACCCATGTGCTGGGCTGGCTGCTGCTGGCGACGGTGTGCCGCGGACTCGTTCCGGCCTTCCCGAGTCGGGCCGGTCGGGTCGGTCGGCGGCTCCTCGTCGCAGGCGCCCTGATCGAGGTCGTGTTCGCTTTGACCTACGGGACGCTCGCGCTCGTCGGTGCCGACGAGGGAGCGGCGTTCGTCTTCTTCGCGCTCGGGTTCCTGCTCCTCACAGTGGGCGGCATCACCGCGGGCATCGCGGCCGTCAGGCACGGGTGGAGGGGTCTGGGTGCAGCGCTTGCCGGAGTCGTCGTCCTGGGCCTGCTCGCGAACGTCGTCGGCGACACCTGGTGGCACGACCTCTTCCTCCTCACGCACTACCTGGGGTGGATCGTCGTCGGGCGACTCGCGGCGCCGGTCCAGGCAGAACCTCACACAGCCGAGATGCCGCCCGCGCAAGGTGCGCGGACGGCATACCGGATGATGCGTGGGTGACTCAGCTGGCCCGGGTCAGAACGCTGACTCCGGCACGTCCATGAGCTCGTTGTCCGTGGCCTCGGCCATCGAGCGCTCGGCGGCGAGGCGCGGAAGGACCTGGCGGGCGAAGAACTGCGCGGCAGCAACCTTGCCGGTGTAGAAGTCCTTGTCCTTCTCGCTCGCTCCGGCCTCGAGGGCCTTGAGCGCGATGTCGGCCTGGCCCAGCAGCAGCCAGCCGACGACGAGGTCACCGGCGCCGAGGAGCAGACGCGTGGTGTTCTGGCCGACCTTGTAGAGGTTGGTGACGTCACCTCCCTGTCGCGGGTCGGACTTCATCAGCTCGCCGACCATGTAGCCGAGGATGCCCTGGACGTTCTCGAGGCCCTCACCGAGGAGCTCGCGCTCGCGGTCGAGCCTGCCGTCGTGGCCGCCGAGGTCCTTGGCGAACTCCTGGATCTGCATGGACAGCGTGGTGAGCGCCTGGGCCTTGTCCTTGATGATCTTGCGGAAGAAGAAGTCCAGACCCTGGATCGCGGTCGTGCCCTCATAGAGAGTGTCGATCTTGGCGTCGCGGACATACTGCTCGACCGGGTAGTCCTGGAGGAAGCCCGAGCCACCGAACGTCTGGAGCGACTCGGTGCCCAGCAGCACCCAGGCGCGCTCGGAGCCGAGGCCCTTGACGATCGGGAGCAGCAGGTCGTTGACGCGGTTGGCCAACTCGGCGGGCGAACCCTGCTCGAGGGACTCGGCGCCGGTGCGCAGCTGCTCGGTGTCGACGACGTCCTGCTGGGCGGCCGTGTAGAGGACGAGTGCGCGCAGGCCCTCGGCATAGGACTTTTGCAGCATGAGGCTGCGGCGCACGTCGGGGTGGTGGGTGATCGTCACACGCGGCGCGGCCTTGTCGGTCTGCTGCGTGAGGTCGGCGCCCTGGACGCGCTCCTTGGCGTACTCGAGGGCGTTGAGGTAGCCGGTGGAGAGCGTCGCGATGGCCTTGGTGCCCACGAGCATGCGGGCGTTCTCGATGACGCGGAACATCTGGGCGATGCCGTCGTGCACATCGCCGAGCAGCGTTCCGGTGGCGGGCTTCTCGCCGCCGAAGGTGAGCTCGCAGGTCGTGGAGACCTTGAGGCCCATCTTCTTCTCGACGTTGGTGACATAGACACCGTTGCGCTCGCCGAGCTCACCCGTCTCGAGGTCGACGTCGAACTTGGTGAGGATGAAGAGCGAGAGGCCCTTGGTCCCGGGGCCAGCGCCCTCGGGACGGGCCAGGACGAAGTGGACGACGTTGTCGACCATGTCGGACTCGGCGCTCGTGATGAAGCGCTTGACACCGGTGATGTCCCAGGTGCCGTCCTCGTTCTGGGCCGCCTTGGTGCGACCGGCGCCGACGTCCGAGCCCGCGTCGGGCTCGGTGAGGACCATCGTGCAGTGCCAGTCCTTCTCGACGATCCAGCGCGCGAGCTTCTTCTGCTCGTCGTTGCCCAGGATGTAGAGGAGCTTGGCGAAGCCGTAGGAGGCGTTGAACATGAGCAGTGCGGGGTTCGCGCCGAGGACGAGCTCGTTCATGGCCCAGCGCAGGCTCGGCGGTGCGACGGTGCCGTCGAGCTCGGCCGGGAGGTCGATGCCCCAGAAGCCGCTCTCGCGATAGGCGTCGTAGGACTTCTTGAACGACTCCGGCATCGTGACGGACTGGGACTGCGGGTCGTAGACGGGCGGGTTGCGGTCAGCGTCCTGGAAGGAGTCGGCGATCTCGTTCTCCGAGAGGCGCGTCAGCTCCTTGAGCATCTCGCGGGCGGTCTCGGTGTCGACGTCCGCATAGGGCCCCTGGCCCAGGACGTCGCTGCGACCGAGCACCTCGAAGAGGTTGAACTCGATGTCGCGCAGGTTGCTCTTGTAGTGGCCCATGAGTCCATGGTGCTACTCGCGAGTAGATGCGGGCAAGGTGGATCCGTCCTTTGTGACTAAGCGCACGCTTAGTGGGCTGGGTCACCCTGGTGGGCGCGGGTCCCAGGCTCTGCGTGGGCCGGCATACAAAGGCAAACGAGCCGGTATGCCGTGTGTGCCGGTCATGGAGACAGGTGCGGTGGTGTGGTTCGCTGGTGCTCATGCCTGAGCAGCACCGCGAGGTCGCACCATCCGACACCACGTCCGAGTCGAGCCCCGTGGTCGCTGAGGCGACGAGCGCGATCGACCGGCAGCAGCTCTGGGTGGCACGAGACCTGCTCGCCGAACGAGTGCGCGAGGAGCGCGACGTCGAGGCGCTGCGACTGCTCGGCGAGGTCCACCACGGCATGGGCGACCTGCCCGCGGCCGGTGCGGCGTGGTTCGGCGCTGGCGTCAAGGGGCCCGAGGTCGAGGCAGCCGTGGACGCATGGCGTGAGGCTCACGGTGACGACTTCGGTGCGATGTGGCGCTCTCTGCCGCGCTCGATCCGCCAGGAACCGCGCTCCAAGAAGGTCGAGGCTTTGCGGACCAAGGCTCTCGAAGCACGCGAATCAGCCAGCGAGGCAACCGATCCCGCCGGTTCAGGCGCGGGTTCCGGCGCCTCGTCAGCCTCATCCTCGGGTGGTGGCATCGACGCAGCCCAGGTCATCGCATGGGTCATCGCGGCGCTCGTCGTGGTGTGCGCCATCGTCGGTCTCGTCCAGGTCCTGCGCTGGATGGTCCCCGGAGGCTGAGCGGGACCGCCGCGTCACGGTGGCCGTCACGCCCCCTTCGCCGCCCGCTGTGCCTGCGGACCCCTGCCGAAGTCAGCAACACTGGCTCCAGCACCACAGGCCTTGGGCTGAACCGTGAGGCCCTGACGTGCGTATGGATCGTTGGGAGGTCGTATGGCGGACAGCGGTGCTGTGCTGATGAAGCAGCTTCATGACGAACATGCGGCTGCCCTGTGGGGCTATTGCCTCAGCCTGACCGGGCGCGACCATGCCAGAGCCGAGGACGTCGTGCAGGAAACCCTGCTGCGGGCCTGGCGCAACCACGACCGGCTCGAGGAGAGTCGCGGGTCGGTCCGGTCCTGGCTCTTCACGGTGGCGCGCAACATCGTCATCGACGAGTGGCGCACCAAGCGCACCCACAGCGAGCTGTCGGTCGCCGAGGTACCCGAGGTGCGCGAGCCCAGCGACCAGACCGACCAGATGCTCATGTCCTGGGTCGTCGCTGACGCCCTGCTCGCCCTGTCTCCGGACCACCGCGCGGTCCTGGTGGAGTGCTACTTCAAGGGTGCGTCGGTGGCCCAGGCCGCCCATCGTCTGGGGATCCCCGACGGTACGGTGAAGTCGCGGACCCACTACGCCCTGCAGGCGTTGCGGCTGAGACTGCAGGAGATGGGGGTCGGAGCATGAGTTGCGAGCTCGCACACCTCGACGGGTCCTACGTCCTCGGCGCACTGTCGCCAGCCGAGCGCCTCGAGTTCGAGCGCCACATGGCGGGCTGCGCGGAGTGCAGTCGCAGCGTGAGGGAACTGGCCGGCATACCGGGTCTTCTTGCCCAGGTCGACCTGTCCGACATCGGGGACGCGTCCGTCCCTCCGGTCCCGGCCACGCTTCTGCCGTCGTTGGTGAGCGAGGTCCGGACGGCGCAGCGTCGGCGTTCCGTGTGGGTTGGTGCAGCGGCCGCGTCAGTGGCGGCCGTGGCCGTGGGAACGCTCGCTGTCGCGACCGGCCTTGGCCGTGGCCCTGAGCCGCTCGGGGCCTCGTCGCCCACGCCCACCGCGACGAGCACTGCATCCAAACTGTCCATGGAGGCGGTCGGGTCGTCGCCGGTCCGTGCGGACCTGGCGCTCGCGGGGGTGGCCTGGGGGACTCGGCTCGAGATGACGTGTTCCTACGGGGAGGGCGAGGACGACTACGAGGCAATCCACGGTTGGGTCTACGGCCTCTTCGTCCAGACCCGTGACGGCCGCTTTGAACAGGTCGCGACGTGGAAGGGGCTACCGGGTCGCACGATGAACCTTCAAGCGGCGACGGCCGCTCAGCGGCAGGACATCCAGCGCGTTGAGGTCCGCACGTCCGGCGGGGTCGTGATCCTCCGACTCAGCGTGTGAGTGCGAGAGGCCTGCGGCTCGTCAGCACAGGGCGCAGGAGAGCCAGACCGCCGAGGATACAGAGGACCTCGGCGACGGCGGCGGACAGCACCCAGCCGCCGGTCCACTGCTCGTTGACGCCGAAGAGCCCCACGGTCGAGGAGATGACGAACGCCCCGAGGGTGCTGGCGCCGAACCCGAGAACGAGGAACGCCGGGAGCCAGTGGTGCCACGTCAGGAGCAGTGCGGCGATCACGGCGCCGGCGATGGCGTTGACCATGAAGGCCAGGCCGATCTTGTCGATGTCGCGGTAGCCGTCGAACCACAGGTAGAGGTGAATCGCCGCCGATACCAAGGCTGCCGCAGCCGTCACGATCCGCACCCACATGGTGCCCTCCTTCGATCCGGGACGACCCTCGTCCTCACCGTCAACACGGCCGCGAAGCCGCGTTGGTTCACTCGTTGAACCACACGCGGTCGTGGTCCGTGAGTTCTTGCGTGGGAGAGGTGCGAGAACGAGCCTTCTGGCTGAGGGAACCCGGCGCGGGTGAGATCCGGCGCGTCGATGTGGGTGTCCCGGGCGCTGGCGAGGTGCGCGTGCGGACGGTCCGCTCGGCGGTGAGCCGTGGGACGGAGATGCTCGTCTTCCGTGGTGGCGTGCCGGTCGAGGAGTATGCCGCGATGCGGGCTCCGTTCCAGGAGGGCACCTTCCCGGGGCCGGTGAAGTACGGCTACCTCAGCGTCGGCGTGGTCGAGGCAGGTGATGCCGACCTGCTGGGACGCACGGTCTTCTGCCTGCACCCGCACCAGACGGCATACATCGTTCCCCGCGGAGCGGTCGTGCCCGTGCCCGAGGGCATCCCACCGGACCGGGGCGTCCTCGCCGGAACGGTCGAAACAGCCGTCAACGCGATGTGGGACGCGACTCCGCTCGTGGGCGACCGGGTGGCGGTCGTGGGTGGCGGGATGGTCGGGCTGTGTGTCGCGCGGCTGCTGGTGGGCGTGCCCGGGGTCGAGGTGACCGTGGTCGACGTCGACGAGGGGCGTCGTGACGTGGCTGCAGCCCTGGGGGCTGGCTTCGCATTGCCAGCGGATGCTCCGTCGGGGTTGGACCTCGTCGTGCATGCGAGCGCCTCGTCGGCTGGGCTGCAGCTGTCGCTCGACCTCCTCGCCGACGAGGGCACGGTGATCGACCTCAGCTGGTACGGCTCGTCGGAGGTGGCCCTGCGTCTCGGGGGCAGGTTCCACTCCGGGCGCCTGTCGATCCGGTCGAGCCAGGTGGGCATGGTCTCGCCGGCGCGGCGGTCGCGTCGGTCCATGACCGACCGGCTTCGGCTTGCCCTCGACCTGCTGCGCGATCCGGCGTTCGACGTTCTCGTGAGCGGCAGTTCGGCGTTCGAGGACCTGCCCGACGTGATGCGTGAGCTGGCCGACGGGGGCCTGCCAGCGCTGTGCCACACCATCACCTATGAAGGGGCCGAGCCATGTTCAGCGTGACCGTCCGCGACCACATGATGGTCGCCCACAGTCTCACCGGAGAGGTCTTCGGCCCGGCCCAGCAGTTGCACGGCGCGACCTACGTCGTTGACCTGACGTTCCGTGCGCCGACGTTGGATGCCGACGGGCTGGTGGTGGACATCGGCTTGGCCTCGGGGGCGTTGGCTGCCGTCGTCGGGGACCTGTCCTACCGCAACCTCGACGACGACCCCAGCCTGTCGGGTGTCAACACGACGACCGAGCGCCTGGCCCAGGTCGTCGCGGACAGGGTCGCGGCGCGGTTGCGTGCGGGTGGGCTCGGGCCCCACGCGGATGGGGTCACCGCCATCGCCGTGGTGCTGCGCGAGTCCCACGTGGCGTGGGCGTCCTTCGAGAGGGCGCCATGAGCAGCGTCAACGTCGTGCACGTGGTCGTCCCACGGGGGTTCGACGACCCGGCGCGGCCGAGCGGCGGCAACGCCTACGACCAGCGGGTCATCGTCGGCCTGCGGGCGGGTGGGTGGGTCGTGTGCGTTCGGGACGCGCCGGGCCCGGGGACGGTGCCGCACGCGGAGGTGACGGCCAGGCTGGGGGCTGCCCTCGCCGGCATACCGGATGGTGCCGTCGTTCTCCTCGACGGACTCGTGGCGTCGAGCCAACCCGAGGTCCTCGTGCCCGAGGGGCGCCGTCTCAGACTGGTCGTCCTCGTGCACCTGCCGCTCGGGTGTGGGGACGGTGCCGGGCAACGCGTGGCGGAGCGTGCCGTACTCCTCTCTGCATCGGGCATCGTCGTGACGAGCACCTGGAGCCGTGACTGGTTGTCGACTACGTATGCCTTGCCGCACAGCCAGATTCGCGTGGTCACCCCGGGCGCCGAGCCGGCGAGCCTCGTCTCGAACGACCCTTCGGGGGGTCGGCTGCTGTGCGTCGGTGCGGTGACACCGACCAAGGGGCAGGACGTGCTCGTGGAAGCGCTCGCGGAGGTTGTGGACCTGGACTGGACCTGCCGGTGCGTGGGTTCGATGGCGATCAACCCGACCTTTGCCGACCGGGTTCGGGCTCGGGCCGCGTCGGCCGGGTTGGGTGATCGGCTCGCTTTCGTCGGCCCAAGAGTCGGTGCCGCACTCGATGCCGCGTATGCCGTGTCCGACCTTGTCGTCGTCCCGTCCAGGACCGAGACCTACGGGATGGTCGTGACCGAGGTCCTGGCTCGAGGCGTGCCGGTCGTCGGCTCCGAGGTCGGCGGACTGCCGGAAGCGCTCGGGGCAACACGAAGGGGAGGTCGGCCCGGCCTCCTGGTCCCTGGCGGCGACTCGGATGCCCTTGCTGATGCCCTGCGTCGGTGGCTCGTCGATGCCGGTCTGCGAGCCACGCTTCGACGGGCGGCGCAGGAGCGGCGATCCAGCTTGAGCGACTGGGCCGTGACGACGGACGCGCTGTCACGAGTCCTGAGGGAGGTGGCGGCATGACCGAGGTCGAGATTCGGGTCAGCCCGCAGTGGCTGGAGCTGCGTGAGCCCGCGGACGCGGCTGCTCGCTCGACGGCGTTGGTGACCACGCTTGCCGCGGCACTCGAGGGCCAGGCGCTCGAAGGCGCAGCCCCGACCCTCGGTGACCGCCGGGGTGACAGTGTGTCCCATCGGCGGATCGTCGTGCACGACCTCGGGAGCGGCAGCGGCTCCATGGGGCGGTGGCTAGGGCCGCTGCTTGAGGGTCCGCAGCACTGGGTCCTGCATGACTGGGACCCGGACCTCCTGCGCGGTGCTGTTGGCGATCCGCCACCCGCCACGACCAACGGTGGCGCGGTGACCGTCGAGACCCGGCTGGGGGACATCACCCAGCTCACCCCGGAGGACCTCGGCGGCGCATCGCTCGTCACCGCGTCCGCTTTGCTCGACATGCTGACCGCGGCCGAGATCGGTCGACTGGTGGGGGCGGTGGTGGTTGCGGCATGCCCCGCGCTCCTCACCCTGTCGGTCACGGGGCACATCACCCTCGGTCCGAGCGATCCGTGGGACGCCGTCCTCGAAGCCGCGTTCAACGACCACCAGCGCCGCACCCTCGGTGATCGCCAACTCCTCGGACCCGACGCGGCAAGGGTGGCGGCCGACAGCTTCCGGGCCGTCGGGTGGAGCGTGGAGCTGGCAGCGAGCCCCTGGTGCCTGGACTCACAGTCGGCCGAACTCGCCGCCGAGTGGCTCAAGGGTTGGGTCGGCGCCGCCTGCGAGCAGCGGCCGGAGCTCGGCGACATCGGCGCCTCGTACCTTGCCCGCCGACGCAACCTCTTCGAGCGCGGACTCGCCGTCACGGTGCAGCACGTCGACCTGCTCGCCCTGCCGCCGGGAGGTGGCCGGTGAAGCCCGCGTCGTGGCGGTGGGTGCGGCCCGCCGCGGGCGCGCTGATCCTCGCCGCCCTCGTCCTGCGGCTGGGGACGGACGCCTTCGTCGACGCCATGCGTGCTGTCGATGCGACGGCTCTCGCCCTGGGCGCAGCGATCGCGCTGGTCACGACGACGGCGGGGGCCTGGCGCTGGCGGGTCGTCGCCCGGCAGCTGCACGTCGAGCTCGCGATGCCAGCGGCGGTTGTCGCCTGCTATCGCGCGCAGTTCCTCAACGTCACACTGCCTGGCGGCGTCCTCGGGGACATCGATCGCGGCGTGCACCATGGCCGCTCGGTCGACGATCTTGGTCGCGGTCTGCGGGCCGTCGCGTGGGAGCGGACCCTCGGCCAGGTGGCCCTCGTCGTCGTCACGGTGGGTGCGCTGGTTGTCGCCAACCCAGTGGGACTGACCGCTCTCGTCGCCGCGGTGGTCGGGGTCGTCGTCGGCGCCGTCGTGTTGATGGGGCTCACCCGCGTGTCGCGGGTGGTGGCCGCCGATGTCCGCGCCCTGTCGAGCCGGTCGGCGCTCGCGAAGGTCTTCGTGGCATCTCTCGTCGTCATGGCCGGGCACGTCGCGACCCTCGCGATCGCGGCACGGACGGTGGGAGTGCGTATGCCGGCCTCCACCTTCGTGCCCGTCGCCCTCGTCGTTCTCCTGGTCGCCGCAGTGCCGCTCAACCTCGCGGGATGGGGCCCTCGCGAGGCAGCCGCGGTCTGGGCGTTCGGAGCAGCCGGGGCCAAGGCGAGTCAGGGGCTCGCGGTGGCCGTGGCCTTCGGGGTCATCGTCTTCGTCAGCACCCTCCCCGGCGTGGCACTCCTCTCCGTCGGTCGTCGCACTTCACCAAACCTTGCGTCTGCGGATGCGGTGGCCAGAGGAGCCATACGCGCAGACGCAAGGCTGGGCGGTGGCACATGACTGACCTTCCCTACACGGTGCTCAGTTGTGCGATGTCGCTCGACGGCTACCTCGACGACGCCTCGGGGAAGCGGCTCGTCCTGTCGAATGCCGCCGACCTCGACCGCGTGGACGAGGTCCGTGCAGGGAGCGACGCGATCCTCGTCGGGGCGGGCACGGTGCGCGCCGACAACCCGCGCCTCCTCGTCCGCGCGGCCCACCGGCGGGAGAGGCGGGTCGCCGAGGGGCAGGGGCCATCACCACGGAAGGTGACGGTGACGCGGCATACGCTGCTTGATCCTTCAGCGGCCTTCTTCACGACCGGGGAATGCGACAAGTACGTCTACTGCGCGAGCGCGACCGCGGCGGTGGCGCGGGAGCGGTTGGGGGAGGTCGCGACCGTTGTCGACGCGGGTGTGGAGCCGTCGATGCGCGCCGTGAGTGAGGACCTCGCGGCACGCGGTGTGCACCGGCTGCTCGTGGAGGGCGGGCAGAACGTCCACACGCAGTTCCTGCGGGCGAACCTCGCCGACGAGCTGCACGTCGTCGTCGCGCCGTTCTTCGTGGGGGACTCGCGTGCACACCGGGTCGTCGCCGACGGTCCCTTGCCGTGGAGCCGCACGCACCGGGCCGACCTCGTCGACGTGCAGCGGATCGAGGACGTCGTGCTCATGCGCTACGCGCTGTCCGAACGATGTGGAGTGCAGGCGTTCGAGGGCGAGTTGAGGCCATACGAGGCGATGGAGGTGGCACGATGACCGAACGACCAGCCGTGGCCACGGTTCGCACCGAGGTGACTGTGCCGATGCGCTTCGTCGACGGGTTCACCACGATGGCCCGCGTCATCACGTTCGACGGCCTCGTTGACGGGCTGGAGCACCTGGCCATCGGCCTCGGTGACGCCGACGGACGGCTACCACTCGTGAGGCTGCACAGCGAGTGCCTCACCGGCGACGTATTCGGCAGCCAGCGCTGCGACTGCGGCCCGCAGTTGCGTGAGGCGGTTGGGCGGATCGCGGAGGTCGGCGGCTACGTGCTGTATCTGCGACAGGAGGGGCGCGGCATCGGGCTCTACGCAAAGCTCGACGCCTATGCATTGCAGGACCTGGGCCTGGACACCTATGAGGCGAACGTCGCGCTGGGGTTCCGGGAGGACGCGCGGGACTACACCGTGGCGGCGCAGATGATCCAGGCCCTCGGCCTGGCGCGGGTCGCGCTGCTGAGCAACAACCCCGACAAGGCGATCCAGCTGGGGCAGCTCGACGTCGGGGTGAGCGAGCGGGTCCCGACAGAGGTCCACTGGAGTTCGGCGAACGCGCGCTACCTCACGACGAAGGCAACGCGAGGGGCTCACACGTTCGATCTGCTGGCCGACCTCCGACTCGAGGCTTGAGGTCGGTGTCCTCATGAGCGTGGACCCGTGACCGTCGTCCTGGGCTCGTGGGGTGTCGGACTCGGTTGCGGCGCCGTGCTCATCGCGCTCCTGCGACGTGGCCTCGGGAGGGCTTGGCTCGCCCGGCTCGGACCGGCCGACGTGGTGACGCTCGTGCGTGGCCTCATGGCCTGCGCGGTGGCGGCCCTGACCGTCCAGCTGGTGATGGGGCACGACGTCCGGGTGGCCGTGGTGGCCGTGGCTGTCCCCGGGTTGGCTCTCGACGGCGTCGACGGTTGGGTGGCGCGCCGGACGAGCACGGTGACCGCGCTGGGCGCTCGCTTCGACGGGGAGGTGGACGCGTTCCTCATCCTCGTCCTCAGTGTCGCGGCGGCGCCGACGTTCGGGTGGTGGGTGCTCACGGGAGGTCTGGCGCGCTATGCATTTGGTGTTGCTGGCTGGGTGGCGCCGTGGATGCAGGGGGCGCTCGAGTTCCGGTACTGGCGCAAGGTTGTGGCGGCGGCCGTGGGCATCGTGCTCGTGGTCGCCGTGGCCGATGTCCTGCCGCGAGGGGTGGCCTTGGGTGCTTTGGTCGGCGCCCACGTCCTGCTGGCCGAGTCGTTCGGGCGGGACGTGTGGTCGCTGTGGAGGGGGCGCGCCGGCGTGGCTCGCGAAGTCGTTGGCTCGGCGACACGATGGGGCGGTTTGGCGCGGAGCGCCGTGGTGGGGGTCGTGGCGGTGGCGCTGCTCTGGTTCGTCCTCGTCGCGCCCAACCAGCTGAATCGTCTGACGCCGGGTTCTTTCCTGCGTATGCCGGTCGAGATCGTCGCGTTTGGTGCTCTCGTTCTCGTTGTCCCGGCGCGTCTTCACCGGGTCGTCGTGGCCGTGCCGGGGATGGTCGTGAGTGTCGTTCTGCTGTTCAAGGTCCTCGACCTCGGGGCCTTTGCCGTGCTCGACCGACCCTTCAATCTCGTGACTGACGTGGGGCTGCTCGGGTCGGGCTGGGCGTTCGTGAGGGACTCGTGGGGTCCGTGGGCCGCGGTCGGGAGCATCGTGGCGGTGCTGCTGGTGCTGGCGGTCGTGATCGTGGGCCCTGTGTGGGCAGTTGGGCGGATGGCCCGCGTCGTCGTGCGCGACCGTCGGCGAGGGGTTCGAGGAGTCGTGATCCTGGCTGCCGTCTGGGCGCTCGGCGCAGTCACCGGGCTGCAGAGCGCCGCTGGCGCAACGGTTTCCGTGAGTGGTGCCGTGCCGTATGTGGCCGGGAAGGTCCGGGCCGCCGAGACGGCATACAGGGATCGTGTGGTGTTCAGGCAGGCCATCGGCGTGGACCCGTATCGAACTCCGGTGCCGGGCGAGCTGGATGGACTCGAGGGCAAGGACGTCGTGGTCGTGTTCGTGGAGAGCTATGGACGGGTGGCACTGGAAGGAGCTGAATCGCAGCCTGTGAGAACGGTTCTGGACAGTGGGACGCAGCAGCTGCGATCGCTCGGCTTCGAGGCGAGGAGCGGGTACCTCACGTCGACGACGTTCGGTGGGAGCAGCTGGCTCGCACACTCCACGCTCCTGTCCGGGCTGGCGGTGAGCGACCAGAGCCGCTACGACCTGCTCCTCTCCTCCGACCGCACGACCCTCGCCTCGGCCTTCTCACGGGCGGGGTGGCGCACGGTCGCCCTGATGCCATCGACACGAGGGGACTGGCCCGAGGGGCAGGTCTTCTATGGTTTCGACGAGGTCCTCACGGGTTCCGAACTTCGCTATGCCGGGCCGCGATTCGGCTTCTCGGCGGTGCCGGACCAGTTCGCCCTGTCTGCGTTCGGTGAGATGGAATTGGGGGATACCCGGCCGCGTCCGGTCATGGCCCAGGTCGAGCTCACGTCGAGCCATGGTCCGTGGGCGCCGTTGCCCACGATGGTTTCGCCGAGCGCGCTTGGAGACGGGTCGGTCTTCAACGGCCAGCTGGAGAAGGCGACCACGGCAGCAGAGCTGTGGCGCGACCGCTCGGCCGTGCCGGCGGCATTCCGGGAGTCGATCGTGTACTCGCTGTCGAGCGTCATCTCTTTCGCGGAGCAGGAGGCCGACGACGACCTCGTTCTTGTCGTCCTCGGGGACCACCAACCGGCGACGATCATCAGTGGGTTCGACGGGAAGCGAGACGTGCCGGTCAGTGTCATCGCGCGCGACCCCAAAGTGATGGAGCGGATCGCGAGCTGGGGCTGGCAGGACGGGCTGCGGCCGGGGGAGGGGTCGCCGGTGTGGCCGATGGCCGACTTCCGCGACCGCTTCCTCGGTGCGTTCGGGGGTGTGGCGCCGTGACGGTGATGGACCACTGGCCGGACGTGGACCGAGTGCTCTGGAGGGCGCGGGAGTCGGCGTTCCCACCGGGGGAGTTCGTTGGTCAGGAAAGCCTCGTCAGCGCGAGCGAGATCCGGTGGCTCGGCGAGCGGGCGGGGCTGCGGGAGGGCGTGTCGGTCCTCGACCTGTGCTGCGGTGTGTCCGGTCCGGGGTTGCTCCTCGTGGAGGAGTTCGGGTGCGGCTACCTGGGGGTGGACGCCGATGGAGGGTCGATCGATCGTGCCCGGCTGAGGGCTGCGGAGGCCGGGCTGAGCGCGCAATTCGAGGTCGTGAGTGTGCCGCCGGTGCCGACCGGGACGTTCGATGTGGTGCTGCTGCTCGAGACGTTCCTGGCGTTCCGCGACAAGGGGGTGTTGCTTCATGAGGTCGCCTCGGCCCTGCCGGTGGGTGGGCGGTTTGCCTTCACCGTCGAGGAGGGGCGAGCGCTCAGCCCGGAGGAACGGGCGGTGATGCCGGGTGGCGACACCGTATGGCTCACACCGCTTGCGAGCCTGCGGCCCGACCTTGAGAGGGCTGGGTTCGAGGTGCGCTGGATGGCGGATCGCAGTCAGGCGCACCGCGTCGTCGTCGATGCGTTGGCCGATGCCTATCAGGGTTGCGGGGCTGGGATTCACGGGCTGCGCGGTGCCGAGCTGATCTCGCAGCTGGTGACCTCGCATCGCCTGTGGAGTCGGTGGTTGGGGCTCGGGCGGGTCCGCAAGTTCGTCGTTGTGGCAGAGAAGATGTGGGCTTGAACCTCAGGGGCTCTGGGTGCTGAGGTGGCGTGGGTGTCGGCGCGCGTTGCGCGCGAAGAGCCAAGCCGCAAAGGTGAACAGGCCGGCATACATGGTGGTGAGCATGACCATGTCGGACGCGGAGGCGCCCGGGCTCTGGTGCTCGCCCATCGCGAAGGCAACGGCGGTGCACCCCACTGTCGTGACGGCCGTCGCGAGCATCGCGACAGCCATGGGTCGCGGACGGAGCCGGGCGACGAGGGTCCCGGCGACGAAGACCGCGACGACCGCGAGATAGATCCGGTCGGAGTCGCCGTCACCGATGATGCCGAGCGCGCCGATGCCGAGGAGGAGGAATAGCAACGTCGCGATGGCGACGGCAAGGGGCAGGGCGCGGGAGACGCTCGGGTGTCTGGTCATGGATTCGACGCTAGGGCCGAGCGCCGAGCGAGTGTGTCAGCAACTGGTGAAGGTTGTGTGCAGGATCGCGGACCCCGCGCCGCTGCAGTGGCCAACTCGTTTGGGCCCGGGCGTCTGGTGAGCGGATGGTCCCTCCTTGCCAGGTGAAGCCCTCGACGGTGTCCTATCGCCCGGGTCACAACAGGCTCTGGGCGGGCGTCGAAGCCAGTCGGAGACTGGTCATCTCACCACCGCAGGGTGGATGACGGGACGCTCGGCCATCGCACCGGGACCTGCGCCGCCAGTGGAACCACCGGCGCAAGGGGAGTCTGATCATGTCCACGACGTCGACCCGTCCTTCTCGCTTCTCCCGGCTTGCATCCTTGGTGGTGCTCACCCTCGCCCTCGTCACCGTGCCGGCGGTCGTGACGCCTGGCGTGGCGCCGTCGGCTCACGCTGCCGTCCGGACGTGCTCGTCGACGACGCCGGTGGCTTCACGTCCACAACTCGTTCGCGGCGACACGGGCAGTTGCGTCCGCGTCCTCCAGCAAGCACTCATCGCCAAGGGGTACTCGGTCGGAAGCTCGGGTGCTGACGGCTCCTTCGGCAGCGCGACCGACCTTGCCGTGAGGCGCTTCCAGTCCGACTACGTCGGCGTGAAGGTTGACGGCGTGGTCGGCCCGGTGACGTGGCGGACCCTCGTCAGCGGCGGCACCCGCTACTCGCGGACCACCGGGCCCAACCGGACGAGTCGGGTCGTCCTGAGCTTTGATGACTGCCCCACGAGCTATTCGGCCTTCCAGAGTGCGGTGCTCGGAGCCGAGCGCCTCGGCGTCGCACTCGTCCTCTTCCCGACTGGCAATTGCATCACGGCGGGCAGGTTCAGTGCGTCCTATGCACGCGCGCACGGGCACTACGTCTTCAACCACTCGGTCTCACATCCAGACCTCAGGAATCTCAGCTACTCGAGCGTGAGGTACCAGCTCGGCTCGCCCGGAGTGGTCACGTCGTACGGCCGCCCGCCGTATGGCGCCTACAACAACACGGTCCTCAACGCGTACGCATCGAAGAGCATGAGGGTCTGGATGTGGACCGTCGACACCCAGGACTGGACGGGCAAGTCCCAGTCCTCTGTCGTCTCGTATGCCGTGTCCAACTCGCGTGCCGGGAGCACCGTGCTGATGCACATGCAGTGGCGGGCGTTCAACACCACCGCCATCTCTCAGATGAAGTCCGGTCTCGCCAACCGGGGCCTGGGGGTCTGCCGCAACCTGGGAGCGACGTCGGTCGCCCCGGCGAGTGTGAGCTGCTGAAGGCGGGATCAGATCTGATCGCCCCGATCCTTGGCGTTCTCGCTGGGCCATGCCCTCCCAAGAACATGGCCCAGCGAGAACGACGTGACGATGGACCGGCATACGCTGCTGTTGTGGCCTACGACGAGGTACTCGCGAATCGGATCCGGACCGCCCTGTCTGACGAGAGCGGACTGACGGAGCGAGCGATGTTCGGCGGGCTGGGGTTCATGCTCGACGGACACATGGCGGTGGCCGCAGGCAGCGGCGGGTCGCTCATGGTTCGGGTGGATCCCGACGACGCCGCCGATCTCGTGGATGGCGAGGCGGTCACCTACATGGAGATGGGTGGCCGCAGCCTGCACGGTTGGCTGCTGGTCGGCTCGGCCTGCGCGGCTGACGATGACACCCTCGGGCGGTGGGTTCAGCGCGGTGTCGCGTTCGTCCGCGCCCTGCCGCCCAAGCAGCAGGCCTGAGCTGGAGGACGGTCGTTCGGTCGGGAGCGTCGGCAAAAACTTCAGGAACACTCTTGCCGCAGCGCCTACGTCGGAGCACTGTTGAAGTTGACGGTAGCGCCGTCGGGGCGCTGCCCCGAGCAGAGGAGTTCGTCGTGTATGCACGCACCACCACCATTCAGGCAGATCCGTCCAAGATCGACGATGGCATCGCCCATATGAGTGAAGAGGTCACACCAGTGATCACCGCAATGGATGGGTGTGTCGGGATGTCCGTGCTCGCGGACCGCGCGTCCGGCCGCTGCATCGCCACGTCATCATGGGAGTCGGAAGCTGCGCTGCAGGGCAGTGCAGAAAAAGTGCGCACGCTGCGTGATGGAGCGCTGCCGGCCTTCGGTGGCAGCACCAGCACGGTTGACACGTGGGAGGTCGCAGTCGTTCACCGCGACCACGCCATGCCCGAAGGTGCCTGTGCCCGCGTCACCTGGCTGAGCGGTATGGACGACCATGCCGAACGTGCCGCTGACGTGTTCAGGATGGTCGTTCTCCCCAAGGTTCAGGAACTCGACGGCTTCTGCAGCGGCAGTCTGCTCATCAGCCGCGAGACCGGTCGTGCTGTGGGCACTGTCACCTTCGAGCGCCGCGAGCAGCTCGAGGCCAGCCGGGATGCCGCTTCCGCGATCCGCGAAACAGCCAGCAGGGACATCGGAGCGACCATCGACGACGTGGCCGAGATGGACGTCGCGTTCGCTCACCTCCACCTCCCTGAGATGGCGTGATAGCCGCGGTGTGAGGCACGGGGCCCGCCATGGCAGTCCGGCCCGTCAACAGCTGAGGTTGTGCCCGCGTTCTCAGTGAGGGCAGGATCGCGGCATGCCCACCACGAGATCCACCTTGTCGGGTCACGCCGTCATCGTCACCGGGGCCACGAGCGGTCTAGGCCGGGCCGTCGCTCTGGCAGTTGCCGCGGAGGGCGCTGACGTGGCCCTCCTCGGGCGTCGAGAATCAGACCTCGGCCGGGTTGCGGGCGAGGTCCGCAACCTCGGGGTGCGAGCCATGCCCGTGCAGGTCGACCTGGCACACACGGAGGCCTTGGCCTCGGTCGTGGACGACGTGGTCGCGCAGCTCGGTGCTCCAAAGGTACTCGTCAACGCTGGGGCGACCGACGCACCCGGTTCGGTTCAGGATCTGGACCTCGAGGACTGGAACCGCGTCGTCGCGGTGAACCTCACCGCGCCCTTCATGCTTGCGAGGGCCGTGATGCCGCACATGCGGGGCAGCGGTGGCGGGCTGATCGTTAACGTCTCGTCAGTCGCGGGCCGCCGGGGATGGGCCAACGCATCGGCCTACTGCTCGACGAAGTTCGCTCTGACCGGTCTGACCCAGTCACTCGCCGCCGAGGGTCGCGCCGGCGGAATCCGGGTCTGTGTCCTGTATCCGGGTGCGATGGCGACGAACTGGGGAACCTTTGACCCGGCGGCGGAGCGAGGGTCGAGCACGCCGGTGCATGACGAGCGTGAGTCTCTGGACCCCGGCGTCGTGGCTGATCTGGTCGCCTGGATGGCCACCTCCCCAGGCCGTCCGGTGCTGAACGAGGTGACGGTCACGCCGCTGCTGGAGCAGGGTTGGCCGTGAGTCCTCGATGAGCCGGGGGGCTCATGATGGGGTCATGGACATACGGTTGTTGTATCTCGATGGGTGTCCCCACGTCTCTGTCGTTGAGGTGCGGTTGAAGTCGGCGTTGGCCATCGTCGGCCGGGGCGAGGAGACGATCCAGCATGTGCTGGTGGAGACGCCCGAGGACGCCGAACGTCTGGGGTTCATTGGGTCGCCCACTGTGCTCGTGGACGGCACTGATCCGTTCGCGACGGGGGATGAGCACTCGGCTCTGGCCTGTCGGATGTTCTCGACTCCCGATGGTCGAGCTGGATCGCCCACGGTGGAGCAGTTAGCGCAGGTGCTGTCAGGAGACGTTCCCGCGTCTGGGTGAACGGTCCTCTCGGCGAGGGACGCTGGTCGCATCGCCTCCTCCATGATGAGTCGCGATGATTCCTGCGACACCCAACGGCGATCCTCCGAGCTCACACCGCACACAGGGCCGCCCCGTATGTGGCACTTGGTGCTGGGCTTGGGAGCCCCGATCTGTCCCAAGGGAGCTCACGGGTCGACTCACGAGCCTTGATAGGCGGAACGTGATGGAGCCGGTGACGGGAATCGAACCCGCGTGTCCAGCTTGGGAATCAGACGATGGTCGTTTCGGGTCAGGCTGGCTGAACGCGATTCGTGCTCAGCCAGTGGCCCGACTGTAGTCGTTGCGGGGTTCAGGGGTGGTGGACGGTGGTCCACATCTGGCACGTTCTGGCACGATCCGTCTTGGCTCTGACTACATTGGGTGTTCCGACGCGTCCGGGGGTTTTCACCTGGACGCTTCGTCTTGGTGGCGTCCCCCAAGGAAGGCCACCATGCCAAAGACCTACCCCCCTCAACTCAAACTCGTCGCCATATGGCTCGTCGAAGAGTGCGGCTTCAGCGTCGCGCGTGTAGCTGAGTTCCTCGGCCCTCATCGGAAGACGGTGGCAGCCTGGGTCGCTCACCCGAACCGGGACCTCTGGGAAGCGGCCGTTCGTCGGACCGACGGCGGGCCGCCACTCAAGCCGAGTGCCATCTCGGGCGTCGACGAAGACGCAAGCCGGAGCTGGCACCGCCGACTCGAGGAGTGGGAGGAGCTCGCGATGCCAGTGCTCGCCGTAGGCGCCCCCATAGTGGCCATGCTGATCTTGTGGCTATGCGGTGCGTTCTGAGTGCACCTCGCCTAGGGTTGCGACCCTCACCCACATGGGGCACGTCGGGAGGATGCGCTCACCGCAACACCTCGTGGACTGACCGCTTCGGCCAACGGATTATGAGTCCCTCATGGTCCGACCGTCCTCGTCGTCCCAGGTCTAGTTTCGTGCTCAGTAGTCGCGCTCGGAAGCGGTTAGATACGGGTGCGTGGCTGGCCCTACTAACCAGTTGCGTAGCACGGTGTTAGCAAGACAGTCGTTCAGGTGTCGCTTAAGCGGGATGCAATAGAGAGGCCCAAAAGGGGCAATTGGGGATCGACGGAGCGGCTACTCAACTTGAACCGCTGGCGTCAGACACCTGACCTGCACCTAAGGAGCGACCCCTTTCCGGCGGCTCCACTACTCGACTCGGTCGGTTCCGAAATCCAGCTTGAGGTCACCCCGTGCACCTAGAGTCCCGAGCCATGGACATCTCGGACTGGACTGCACTTGGCTCGTTCATCGTCGCCGGGTTGGCTTTGTATCGGTCCTGGCATGTCGGGCGCCAGGCGGATCTCCTTGCCCCTGGGGTGGCGCAAGCCCAGAAGGACGCAGCCAAGGCGCTCACGCGGTCCGCTGACGCAGAAGAGGCGAGTGTGACCGCTCTGCGCGACGTTCACGACGCCGTCAGAAGACTCGGCCCGAAGGAGGGGGTCGAGTGGTTCCTGCGCCACCACAACAAAGACTTGTACGTCCTTCTCAACGCCGGGACCACCGTCGCGTACGACGTATCCCTGACGGCAGTCGATCCCGAGATGGTATTCCGCAAGCCGGAGGTCCGTGCGCAGCTCCATCCCGGCGAAGAGATCAAGTTCGGAGCCTTACGTCACGGTGGCGCCGAGTCGACGCTGCAAATCACATGGCGGACGGATGCCAGTGACCCCAACAGCGAGGCGACTACACAGCGCGAACTGCCGCCCAAGTAGCCATCCACGCCTAGCGTGCGGGCATAGGCTCGCCGCCATGACTACTGAGACCGTCCCTTGCCCGGCGGAGAACTGCGGCAAACCGATGCAACGCACCGAGGGCGACCTTGTGGGCGCCTCCGCAGGCAGGCTCGCGGAGGTTGCGAATGCGACACTGTGGAAGTGCCCCTCTAGGCACCGTCGCTACATGTTGCCTTCTGGGCAGTGGATGGAGCTCCCCGCCCAAGGCGGCTAGCAGTCCCTTACCACCGTCGGATCGACGCAGGTTAGGGCCGTGGGGCCCTGGCGGCTTCCTTCCGGAACTCGTCGTAGGTGCCGGACAGGTAGTGCAGCAGACCACCACTTGGTGGGCGGAGGGCGGATTGGCAGCGAGGCCCACCGTCACATCATGGTTCGTGTGGCTCAGCCTCGGGGGGGCGCGGCTCCCCATTCCCCCTGATCGCGTCTTCCTGGTCGAAACCGCGCCCCGCAACTCCTCCTCGACGATGCGCGTCTTGAGTCGGTCGGGCAAGGAGTTCTCCGGGTCACGCGGGTCCTGGGCCACCCCAACCAGCGTGGGGAGCGCTGGGCAAGGGCGCTAGGACGAGTCTGCGGACTCCAGGCCGGTCTGAAGGTCTTCAATCAGTTCGCCATGCTCAAAGCGCATCTGGGTCAAGAGCAGGCTCCCTAGCCCGAGTACTCCGATGGCGTATCGGCGTGCGTCCTCGCGCTTCTGGATCCGGTGTCGGTCCACGTTGCTCAGTGCCGCCGCGAAGCCGGTCCCCAGGGCGCGCCAGCCCTCGCGTTCCGCCGCGCGAGAGCCGAGCCGCCAGTCGCTATCGTCCGAGAAGACTCGGCCCATGAGCTCCTTGCCAACGAGCGATTCGCCGCGACCGTTCCTGGGGTCGCCAGCCCATGACCGGAGCCGGTCCTCCACGAAGATGGCCGTTTGAGACGCGACCTTTCCCCAGTCCTTGGCCTCCACAAGCCCCCTGACGTGCTCCCACAATTCCGGGTCGTAGGCCCGGGCGTCCACAGGCTCTTCTTCATCTTCGGTCCGGAGGCGCAGTTGATACAGGACGGCGTCAATGACGCCGCAGGCCTCCTTGATCCCGTCGCGTTGCGATTCGATGAAGACGGAGTGGGGGGTGTTGTCAGTCCAGAGGCCCGGCGAGTAGCCCACCTGGTCGAAGCGATCGACGAGGTGGTCGTCGCGGCCTAGGGCGGACACGAACACGCCACGCACCTTGCCCTGCCATGCTGTCAGGTCCTCACCGCGCTGCACTCCTGGGCTAGACGCTTCCCTTTTCAGATCCTCTAGCGCCGCGATGGCGCGCTCCGGTTTCATGTCGTCACCCTAGAGATCGGGGCGGACAGGGACGCGGAACGGAGGTATCGAGCGGCTGACGCCCGGAGGCGGACTAGGCCGCTAGCATCCACGCATGCGCTGCAACCCAGAAGTCTTTGCCGTGTCGCGATTCAGCCGCGATAAAAACCTGATTCAGTTTGACCCCGTCTACCAGCGCGAGGGTGGAGTGTGGTCGAAGGCTAAGAAGCAACTCTTCGTCGACTCGCTCCTCAACGGCTTTGACATCCCCAAGATCTACATGCACAGACTCTCGCGGGACGAAACCGGCCACGACTATGCCGTCATTGACGGGAAGCAGCGCATCACTACGATTTTCAGTTTCCTGAACGGCGAGTTTGACCTTGCAGAGGACTTCCTCTACACCGGGCGGGCGATCAGCGAGCCGCCGAAGGCCGGCGACCGCTACGCGGACCTGTCAGAGGCGGCTCGCGACATCCTCAAGGAAGTTCAACTGAATGTGGTGGTTGTCGAGACCGCGGACGTTGAGGAAATCGAGGAACTTTTCTCTCGGCTGAACAATGGTGAGAAGCTCAATGCTGCGGAGAGCCGCAACGCTCTCGGGGGCAACATGGCTGGACTTGTTCGCGACGCTGCAAAACTTGAGTTCTTCGGGAAGAAGTTGAAGTTCCCAAACACGCGCTACGCTCACCTTGAAGTGGCGTGCAAGTTGCTCTACTTGGAGATGCAGTCGAGTAAGTCCCCCGCTTCGCTCGTGGTAGTAGATCTCAAGAAGAAGTTCCTTGACGATTTCGTTCGGCAGTACCGGGACATCAGCGCGCCCGAGCGCAAGAAGCTGCTGGACCGTCTATCAGGCAACCTGAAGGCAATCTCCCCTGTCTTTGATGACGGCGACATCGAGTTGTCGAAACAGTCGTACCCACAGTTGATGTACCTATTCTGTAACGACATTCTGCGTCAGTACGGGGCACCAGACATCAAGGGTCGCCTGAAGGACTTTCTTCGCGACTTCCGTCTCGAACGGCAAGCCAACCTCCTGAAAGACGAAGACTCTCGCGACGCTGAGCTCTCTGAGTACGGCAGGCTTATGCAGCAGGGAACAAATGACACTGGCAGCATGAAAGCGCGCATTGATATACTCACAAAGCGCTTCTTACGCGCCAACCCTAGCGTGGAGCTGAAAGACACCAAGCGTGCCTTCACGCTTGAAGAGCGTTGGGTCCTGTGGCACCGGAGCGGCAAGCGTTGCGAGAAGTGCAAATCGGAACTCGCGACGTTGGAGGAACTGGACGGCGACCACATCGTTTGGCACATAAATGGCGGGCCAACTTCGTTGGAAAACGCCCAGGCTCTGTGCGTCGCGTGCAACCGCGGCCACGGAGGGAAAGCGTCTTAAGGCTGTGGGCTTGACGTGACTACCTGGATGCCCCGTTCTCAGAGGGAAGGACGCCGGAACTATGACGGGCCCTTCGATGGGGTGCCTGCCCACCTCGCCCCGCAGCTCAGTGAGTGGCTGACAGAGACACTGGAGGGCACGTCGGATCCTGACGGCGCCGCGAAGTACTTAGCGCTGCGCCTTCACATCGAACTCGACACCTATTACCCACCGATCGGTCAGGTTGTCGGCGCTTGCCTAGACGACGAGGAACTGTTTCTAGACTGCGTTGAAGGTGCCTTGCGGTTTCAGCAACGGATGGGGACCGCGTCACAACCAGCACGCTCGCTCGATGCTCTTCTCAAATTGTCTGGCTCCAAATACAAGCTCTCGGATAACAGCCAGCACCTGGTCGACGCGGTTGAGCCAACGGTTGAGGCCACGCGAGCGGCAGCCACCTCCGTCACGGACGAGGCTACGGAGGAGCTGTCGGAGGCATGGGCCAAGGCTTATGGACGGAGCCCCGACCCATCCGACGCCTGGGACCACGCCATCAAGGCAGTCGAGGTAATGCTGCGACCTGTAGTTGAGCCCCACAACAACAAGGCAACGCTCGGTAGCATGATCGCCGTCCTTAACAACAGCCCGTCGAAGTGGGTGTGCGTGTTTCCCGGCGGCAATGACGACAACGCGGTGGAGAACTTGATCGCGACCCTGCGACTCATCTGGCCGAACACCGATCGGCACGGTGGTGGCGGGCGGGCGCCTACGTTGCAGGAGGCTCGCGCCGTAGTCACGCTCTCAGCGACGATCGTTCAGTGGCACCGCGAGGGAACCGTCCTGTCCAAGCGGTAGTCGTCTCGAGGCCCGAACCGGCGCAATCGGTTCGAGCCTCCAGGTATCCGACGCTGGCGCACGCGGCGTTTAACGATCGCGGCCATTCCCTAAAGATGGCGGGACCTCGCACACACACGCGCGCGTAGGGCCCCCGAAAAAACCGACAAACGGAGAAGCGGTGATGTGTCGTCCGCGAGCGATTTACAGCCCGAGAACACCCAGCGTCGAAGGACCGAGCCCTCGATAGTTTGCTGATGCCCCACTGAGGGGTATCAGGATGACGCGTCAACGAGCGAGTGAGTTGTCGCGTGGGCACCCGTGGCGAAACCCCACGATGCTCCTGTGGGGCAAACGAGGACGACAAGCAGACGCAGTGCGCGCCTACCCAGATCCTTCGCCGCAACCATTCGGCGAGTTTGGGCGAGTTTGGGTGTCACTCTGCGGAGTCATGCCGCACATGATAGGTAGGCGGTCTCTGCGCGCGGACTCGCGCCGTGGGTATCAACCAAGCTTTGGGAGTGTTTGTGCGGCTCCGTCCGTGATCAGCGACACTCGACGAGTCCGCACAAGGCGCGGTAGATCCCGTAGTTTCCCCGACGAACGGCGGAATGACACGGCCGTGCATCGCCGGTTCGGGGTTCAGCACCCGACAGCAACCGCATGAAGTGCTCCTCTAACGATGCCGCGGGCGTTTCGAGCCCGGGAAGCCGGTAAATCGCTCTTCACGCCGCGCGCGAACCGCATCAGGGGTGGACGCTTCTAGTCCACTGTTCGACCTGGCGCATCACCCCGTCGGGGTCCGGAGCGGTCGAATGGACGACCAGTTCGACATACAGGGGGTTGTCGATGCTCAGTGTGAGGAGCGGGTGTTCGCGGAGCCGGACCACGGCCCAGCCCGCGGCGAGTAGGTCCAGTGACTTCGCGGTGTCGATGGTCGCCCTGTCGGCGTGCCAGTATCCGCCGTCGTACTCGATCGCAACCTGGAGGCCAGTGGTGGTGACCGTCGTGATGTCTACGAGCCAGCGGGCGCCGTGGGTGAACGCCTCGTCGGCAACGGCCTGCCCAGAGGACGCGGCGCCGAAAACGCGGACGGCAGACTCGTGGTGGGCGAGCTCGACCTTCGACTTGCCGGCTTCACGGCACTCGGGGCACCCCGAGCCGGTCGCTCGGCTGGACAGGGTCGCGGTCCAAGTGTGGTCGGGCCTGTTGGCGCAGACCCAGATGGGCATGAACGCTTCTGAGCCGCTGGGGCGGACCTGCCAAGCGGTGAGCGGGTTTTTCGGTGACCACTCATCGGCTATCTCCGGGAAGTGGTAGGCCAGAGAGTCGAGGATGGTCCGGCACTCGGGGCACCGCAGCCGCTGCCCCTTCTCTCTTTCCACGGGGCTGGCCTGCCACTCGTGGCCACACTCCAAGCTCTTCCACCACACGGTCCGACGCGAACCCGGCGAGATGGTCTCGAGCTTCAGGGAGCCGTTCTTCGTGAAATGCCACTGGGATGCGATCTCGCGGTTCATGGCGTGCGCAGCTGCGTCCGCTGCGACGGCGTCGAGGCGGGCGGCGCGGGTTTGGTTCGCTCGGCACGACGGGCATCCGCCGCGCAGGAAGCTGAGCGGAGTGATCCGCGGATGGTGGCCGGCCGGGCACCGGAACCGTCGCAGCGTCATGCCGCCGCCGGCGACGGTGACCAGGCTCGGGTCGGCTTCATCAGCCCACGCTGCAGCGAGCATGGGCACGTCCGCGATTGGTGTGACCTTCAGATGTGCGTATTCGGCCTCCCACTCGGCCTGCTTTCTGACCGAGCAGGTCGGGCAGCTGGGGTAGGCGGTCATGTCGAGGATGCGGGCGCTGAATCGCAGGTCGCACTCCGGGCACTTCCATCCGACCTTTCTGCGTGCCTTCACCGTCACGGTGCTCCAGACGGCGTCGTCGTTGACCTCGGGGTCCCACCACGTCAGAACCGGCAACTTCGAGTCCTTGAGAAGGTCTTTGGTGGGCTTCGTGCCGGGCTTCTGCGTACCGGACGCGTTCGATGTCTGTGCTGCCCGCCGAGGGTTCGTCTGGCACTGGCAGCCCCAGCCGATGTCACCGAGTCGCTGCGCTGCGATGCGTCCGCAGTACAAGCAACGGGTCAGGTGCGGGTCGTCACGCAGTGACGGCTCGGTCAGCGGACCCAGATACTCGAAGCCGTGCTGCTCAGCGACCCCCTTCGCGACCGCGACCGACGGTGGCGTTAGGTCTGCGTACCCCTCCAATAGCCCTCGCTGGTCGGCTGCCCACTTGCGCCAGCAGCAGGCCCTGCACGTCGCGATGCCGATGCCGTTCTGTTCAAGCACGTACTCGAAGCGGTAGTGCGCCTCGCACCCACACGCGAGACACCGAGTCAGGCGCCACTTCTTCGGCCCCTCGAACGGCTCCAGCGGCTCAAGGCCGCCGGTTCGGAGGATGGCGGTGATGTGCTCATCGCACCACGTCGGGTTGGTGCGCGTGCTGAACGCAGCCGGGCGCCCACACCCGAACTCCGAACAAACCTGCGCCTCCCGAGCCACGCCCCGGATGTTGCCACGCCCCCGCGACACAAACAGCCGGAACGGCTCGGCGCGCTGATGCGCATGACCAGCCGACAGTAGCCAAAGGGCAGGGAGGGCACCGTGGCGAATGACAGCGTAGAGACCTGGCGCCCCCGCCAGGTAGAGCAGCAACCGACCCAGGCTCACGCTGACCGAGTTCCTCTACGACACCCCTTCAGGACCGCGAGGCGCCATAGGGGTCTGCGAGATGGTCCGATACATCGCAACCCGACCACCTCGGACCTTGGAGTGTCCAGAGCGACCGGGATGCCTTGGGTGACGATTCAACCGGGTCTGGGCACGAGCGGATCGCGGCAGAAGAGTGCGACCGCTCGTCGATCCGGCAGGATGAGAACATGACCCAAACCGAGATCGCCTGTCCCACGTGCGGCAGCCCCGAACTCACCTCCGGCCTCATTGTCGGCAGCGCCGGGCGTCAAGTTCAAGCAGAGCCGCGGGATCCTTGGTGACTTGGCCGCATTCCGCTAACGACGGGCCTCTTCAACCACAGCGCGCCTGCTTTGCGATGCGTGCGGAACCGTGGTCATACAGCCGGAGCGCTGAACTTCCGCGCGGTATGCGGCAGATCCGGACGTCGACAGTCAGCTGTAGATGTCACCATCGCGACCAAAGGGCACGAGAGCCGCTGGGTCACAGCCGCTCTGCTCGACGAAGGTCCGAACCTGTTCCTCCTCTGATGCCGACAACTGGAACGTAGCGCTCGTACCGGTGTCATTCGCATCCCAGACCATTCGCTGCTCATGGTCGATGCCAGTGCTCCCGATCGTGTAGGGGACGAGGGCCATCGCTATCTCGAATTCATGCGCGTCTGCTGGATTCAGGTCAATGGAATCGGCCTGCCTCGTCCAGGATCGGCCCAGGAAGGTTCTAGTTCGGGTGGCGCGTTGACGTCCTTCATCCACAGCCCACTGAACATCCGCCGGCCACGGCGCATCGGAAGTTAGATCGATGGTGAGGTCGGCGAGGCGTGGTCGCTGAACCTTCAGTACTCCACGATGGGTGGCAGCCACCGTGGCATCGTCGGCACTGTCATGGATCGTGAACCAGGCGCGCGCTAGTGATCGAGACACGAGGACAGTCTCCCCTGACGTACGGTTCAGGAGACGCGACCTGCGGCATGTCCGGACGTTCGGGATCGATCTCTGGGCCAGAGCGAGGACCCATTGCCGGACGGCTGACACACTGACGCCCGTGACCGACCTGCGAGATCTACTGCTCGCTCTTTTATTGCCTGAGGCAGGGGCGCCCAGAAGTCAATGCGCGATGTCGAGATCGCTCTAGCGAACTACGTCGACCGGTTCAACCACCGACGCCTTCACGGGCGAAATCGGCTGCGTGCGGCGGGTTTCGAGGCCAACCGCTCGGCCAGCGTCAGTGCCCGACCAAGACGCTAGATCCTGCTGACTGTGGGGAGTGGCTTTCCAAATCGAGCGAGGTTCTGCACGCACGCAAAACGGCTCGCCGCCTCACTCGCCCTGGACGCCACCACACCCCACCTGGTCGGAGTCGGGGGCTTACGGAGTTATGGCGTTGCCAAGGTCAGCCGCGAAGGAGGGAAAGGGTTGGCCCACCCGGCTCATGACAGGTGGCCCGTTCACGTCATATGCCGGGTCGGGCACGAGGAAGACCATGAGAGACGGTGCCGCAGAGGGCACCCTCAAAGAAGGGAAAAGCAGTGAAGCGATCACTCGCAGTGTTGCTCTGCACGTTCGCGGGGTTCACGATCAGCGCCGGCTCCGCTCAGGCTGGCGAGATCAAAGGCCCACCTGGGACGGTCGGCAGCACGAACACCACGGGCGCGCTCGACCACGCCCGGTCAGCCTGTGCGGCCAGCGGGCTCAATGACATGGATCCGCTGGAGGGCCAAGTCGACTCCCAGGTCCAGACCGCAGCGGACTCATGGAAGTACTACGGCCTCCCGAAGGGCGCACCGGGCACTCTTGGCCTGTGCCGAGGCAACTGACTGAAACCACCCCACCTCTTCGGAGGTGGGGGCGTTTCGTCGTGCGACGACACGCTTGCACCCCTAGGTAACGCCTTGGCGCGAGGGTGTGCACTGGGCGGCTTGTCGACGACTGGCCAAGGAGTCAGAGGTTGGGCAGTGCGTCTTTGACGGCGTAGGCCGGGTGGTCCTCGCCTTCGCTCGCCCACGCGGGTCTCGCGGAGGTGGACCCATCGGATCTGCCGCTCTACTTCGGCCGTAGGCGCTACGAGGGCTCGAGTGAAGGCCTCGGTCAATCCAAGAAACTGGTGCCCAGCGGGTAGCAGTCGGTCGCGGTAGTCGTTGGCGGCGACTATGTCGTGGCGCAAGCTCTCGGTGAGGCTTGACCATGTTCCGGGGACGTCGGTGAGGCTGCTGACCAGGGTGCCAAAGAGTTGGGTCGCGAGACTCCGCGTGGGTCTGGAGCCTCGTACAAGCAGGAAGCCCATCTACCGCTCATCGGCATGTGCGGTAACAGCCGCAGCTCGATGGGTCGACCGTTGCCGCCCCGTCGAGTGGACAGGCTGCACCCTGCCGCGCGGGATGCTCAATGTGGGACTATCGCGCGATCGAGAGTCTCCGCGCAGTCGAGGAGGCCAAAACGCCTTGGACCGTCGACGTAGACCACGAAGAGGCCCCCCGTGCGGTTGGGATCCCGTCGGCGGTGAGACCCTCGGCGATCGAACGCAAGGTCCCACCCTGAGCCCTCTCCGTGAGGATGCGCGAAACCACAGCTTCGGAGAGGGCGCGCGGCCGCCCGACGTGGACCCCGTCCGCCCGTCGTTGGGCCATGCCCTCGCGAGTCCTGGCCCCGATCAAGTCGCGCTCGTACTCGGCGGCTGCAGCAAGCACATGAGCCGTGAACTTCCCTGCAGCGTCCTCGGTGTCGAGGTTTGGCGAGAGGAGCACCATGCGCCACTGCTTGCGTTTGGCACGTGACAGGAGGCCGGCAAAGTCGGCGACCGAACGAGACACTCGATCCAGTCGAATTGCGATTAAGGCGTCGGCCTCCCCCCGATCTAGTCGGTCGAGCGCGTCCGTCAGGCCCGGCCGCTTGAGATCCTTCGCGCTGTAACCCTCATCTGCCACCACTTCCATGTCCCACCCTCGACGCTTCGTCTCGGCTTCGAGGGCTGATCGTTGAGCATCCAAGCTCGCCCCCTCGGTCGCCTGCTCAGCCGTCGAGACGCGGACGTAGGCAAGCGCCAGTGGGCGCTTGCGCGACTTGCGGAGGGATGGCATGGCTTCACTGTCGGTCAGAAATTACGAAAAGGGAACCCTTTTCGTAAGGTCTGCCTGTCGGTGGTCAGGCATAGCCTCCGTTTGTGTCCGACGCGGTGGATAATGACGACCCGATTGCCTGGGTTGATGAGCGTCACCTCGGCTCGTTGGTGGGCGCTAGGTACGGAGCGGACGCCGAACGGTTTGAGATCTCGCTCGTGCGCTTCCTAGCGAAGGAGGGCTTCGGAGAGCTCCATCGTCGGGAGCGGTTTCGGGCAGACGGGGCACGCATCGGACCTGATCTGAAGGTGCCCCTAGATACCGCAGCGCTCGTCCTGGAGATCTTCGAAGCTGCGAGAACGGCCGTTCTTCGAGTGCTCGCCCGAGACGAAGCGGACCTGCCGCTGCGCTACGTCCAATTGGAGGAAGTGCTAAGCCTCCTGTTGGAGGCCGGTTGTGAACCGCCCGGCTCTGTGGACGGGTGAGCGCAGGAGCAAGCTCGCGCGCGCGTGCGCGTTGACCCCCGCCAAAACCGCCACTAGGCGGCAGGCGAGAGCGTTCGGAGCGAGCCCTTCTCGTAGTCCAGATGTCGGAGGGGGCAGTGGTCGGCGATGACGCCCTGCAACACATCTGCGGGCGTCAGGCCAGACTGAGCGGCCAGCCGTCGATACTTCTGGACGGTCTTGTCCTTCGCAGGGCACGCCCACCCGATCGCATCGAGCTGGAGCTGTCCAAGCAACCCCCGCCTGTCGCTAGCGGACAGCTCCGTTGTCTCGTCCATGACTCGGCGCAACTTGGCCTCTGGGTCGCCAACTGGCACGTTGAAGCGCGATCGCTGGAAGTGGCGCCAGGTCAGCATCGTTAGATCGGGGGCGGTCAGGTCTTGCAGGGTCGCGATGCCATTCTCGCGGAGCGCTCGACTGCGCATCTGCAGTTCGAAGCGGACGGTCTCGGCACTGGCCAGACGTGGCGCCTCAAATGACGGGATCGCATCGCGCAGGTAGGCGCGAGTTTGCCAGCGCATCGTCTTGCGATAGACCGTTTCGACCCCTGGACCGTCAGATGCGTGATGTGCCGTGGTCTTGGCTCTTTGAGCAGCGATGCGACTCAATCCAGCCAAGTGTGGAGCGGCGACCCCTCTGGGCGCGGTGAAGTCCCTGACGAGGTCCAACCTCATGAGCGCGGCGGCGTCCGGCGTCCCATCCCACGTGACTAGATCGGAGGCATGCTGCCAAGCCTGCTGCGCTGCCGGCAAGACCTCATCGAGCTGAGCGGCAACAGAGTTGGTGCCCATGAGGAGACGAGGAACGGAGAATTCGAGGAGGCCTTCCGGTCGCCCCCGCCCTCGGTCCAAACGCAGGCGCACGCCTCCTTCCAACTCCAGCACTCCCTTGTGTCCGGAGGAACGGGCGAGTCTTACGGTGCGACCGAAGGATGCGTGTGAGATGCCGGCTCGTAGAGCGACCGTGTCCACTCTCGGTGTCGGCAGGTGCGCAATATCTGGGTACGTGCGCCTCCTGTTAGTTGCCGCCGACGTTGTGACGCTTTTGTCAGCGTGCCCCGCAGGGGAGACCCGAGGCGCACGGACCGGCCGGTTCACACCCGACCGGTCCGTGCCTGACGCACTCACGTCAGTTGAACCGGCCGCGGGCGAGGGGCCGAGTGGCCGGGCGCGTCCCCTCGTGGAGAATGCGCTCGCACTCCGACAGGCGGATGCGCACCAACCCGCCGATCTTCACGGTCTCGATGCGCCTCTGCTTTGTGAGGTCGCGGAGGTAGCCCTCCTTGACGTTCATGTACGTCGCGGCCTGCCAGTACTCAAAGACGGGATCGTCGTTGAGCTTGCGCATCTCGTGCAGAGGCGGTGAATCGTGCTTGCCGGATGATGATGAGGACGAGCGTGTTGATGATGACTCCATGTCGGGAGCCGCCTTCCTGTTGGTGTCCTTGTTAGGCCGGGCGGCCTGGACAGGAAGCACCGTGGGTGTTGGCCACCCTTAACGTCGAGTGCTCATCCGGCGGGAGTCATGAACGCCTCCGAGAGCCGGGAAGCGAGGGCCTTGTCGGCGGCCTCGGTTGAGTGCAGGTAGATGAGCGAGGCCCGGGCGGTTGAGTGTCCGAGCCGCCTCATCAGATCGGGCAAACTCGCGCCGTGCTGCGCTGCGAGAGTGGCACCGGTGTGTCGCAGGTCGTGGAACCTCAGGTCGGGCCGACCCGCAGCAATGGCTGCGCGCCTGAAGATCGCTGAGCGGTTGGAACTGTGGAGGGCGGTCCCTCGACTGGTTGGGAAGAGGAGGGCGTCCGGTCCAGGTGCGACGTACTCGGTGACATGGAGTTCCAGCGCGTCCAAGACGGGGCGAGGGAGGTGGATGCTTCGCCGTCCAGCGGATGACTTGGGTGACCCGAAGCTGCGACCGGTTCCTGGGACGTAGGTCAGTGCCCGTTCGATCTCGATCGTCCCTCGTGCCAGATCGAGATGGCGGCGGGCCAAGCCGAAGACCTCTCCGGCCCGCAAAGCTCCGAAGGCCGCCACCAACACTGCGACTCGGTACCGCTCGGGCATTGCCAGCGCGATGAGGCTCAGTTCCTCCGGCGTCGCGGGATGAGTCGTCGATGATGAGGAGGTTGCACCCCCTCGTACCTTGCAGGGGTTCGCAGGGATGAGGCCAGCGTCGACGGCCGATGCCATGACAGCGCTCAGCATCCGGTAAGCGTTGGCCGTCTGTGCCCGCCCCGGATCAACTGAGACACGTGCGGTGCCGGTCAACTCCGGCGAACCGGCAGCTGCCCAAGCGTCGTAGACGCGGCGGGGGATGCGCCCGGTGTCAGAAATGTCATGCCCCTTAGCGCGGGCCCAGGACCGCAGCGCCTGACGCCAACGAGCGCTTCCAACGGTGATGGAACTCCGCCTCGACGAGGCTTCCTCGGACGCCTCCATGACCCACCTGAACCACCGATCCACGTGGCCAGAAGTGATGTCCCTCATCTGGTGTTCGCCCAGATCGGGGCACGTTGTGGTGGCTGTGGCTCGCACGGAAGGCTGTGTGATGAATCGTGTCATCAGACCGCGATACAACGCCCGTGTCTTCGGCTTCAGGCCGGTGTGCGCCGCCAGCCAGTCCTCCGCGAAGTCCCGGAGGAGCACATGACCTGCGTTCGGATCCTGCCAGCCTCCGCCGAGGAGCCGAGCGTGCTCCAAGGTAAGCCAGCGGTCAGCGTCTCGAGCAGAGACGAAGGTCTTTGCGGCCTTGATGACTTCGCCGTGAGGGCCTGTGTAACGAGCCTGGAACCGGGTTGAAGGCAGCTTGCGAATATTGCCGAACTGGCGCTTAGAGGACATGCGGTGCTCCTGCGGTGGGGTCTTGTCTGACCCGCGCATTTGGCACGATCTGGCACGTTTGCGTCTTGTGCTCACACCCACGTCAGTCCGAAGGGCTCAAAAACCCCTGCTGACCTGCGGTTTTGTGTGGAGCCGGTGACGAGAATCGAACTCGCGTGTCCAGCTTGGGAAGCTGGCGCTCTACCATTGAGCTACACCGGCAAGCGCCCCCGACATTGAGGGCGCGGACGTGAGTTTAACCCACCGTCGCAGCCGTGCTGGAGCCCCCACCCGAGTCCCCGTCCTCACCCGCGGCCGCGAATCGCGCCGCCCATGACGCCATCGCCTCGCGCACCTCCGGCCCTGCCTCCTCGATCGTGAATGGCGCCCCCACCAGGCCCATCCCGAGCAGCAGGAACCCGATGTCGCGCGCTTCGCCCGTCACTCGGCAGCGACCCTCGCCGAGGTCCTCCACCGTCGTCCACCGGCCGATGCGCTTCTCGACGTCAGCGGCAGAAGCCTCGACCACCGTGACCAGCCGGTGTCCCTGGACACGTCCGGAGAGACCTGAGCGCACGTATGCCGCCGCGTCACCTCCTGGGATCTCGCGCCTCCGGAACAGGGACTTCGTGCCAAGCGGGTCCGTGAGCCGATCGAGCCGGAACGACCGCCAGTCCGATCGCTCGAGGTCGAACGCCAACAAATACCACCGACGCCCCACGGTCACCAGCTGGTGCGGCTCGACGTGACGCCGAGCGAGCTCGCCCGCCGCGACCCCGCCACGAGCGGTGTAGGAGAACCGAATTCGCTCTGAGTCGCGAATTGCTTGGGCGATGGCTCCGAGCACCGACGCCTCGACCTCGGGCGCCTCCGCGAACGGCGAGTCGACCGTGGCAGCCCGCAAGGCTTCCGCCCGTCGGCGCAACCTTGTCGGCAACACCTGGACGACCTTCGACAGTGCGGACAGCGTCGAGTCGGCCAACGCACCTGACTGTGCCGATGCGGTCTGGCCCAACGCGACCACCATCGCGATCGCCTCGTCCTCGTCGACGACCAGCGGAGGCATCGACCCGCCCGACCCCAACTGGTAGCCGCCCTCGACGCCGCGCGACGACGTCACCGGGTAGCCGAGCTCGCGCAGCCGGTCGATGTCGCGCCGCAACGTGCGGTCGGAGACGTCGAGGCGAGAGGCCAGCTCCACCCCCGGCCAGAACCGATGGGTCTGGAGGAGTGAGAGCAACCGAAGGGTGCGAGAGCTCGTGTTGGCCATGAATCAAGACTGACAGGAATAGCGGTCAGAAAGTGACCGGTAGCACTTCTAGCGTCGTCGACATGGACACCACAACAGCCGAAGCCACGGCAGCAGACCCCACGACCGACCGGACCAACGAAACAGAGGTGAGCGAGCGGCATACCCCGATTTCTGGACGGGCGCGCACGCTCGCTCTCGTCAGCCTGCTCCTCGCCTCGACGATGGAGCTCATCGACGTCACCATCGTCAACGTCGCCCTCCCGACCATCGAGCGCTCCCTCGGTGCGAGCGCGGCGATGCTCCAGTGGGTCGTCGCGGCCTACCCGCTCGCGTTCGGCATCGCGCTCATCGCCGGTGCGCGGATGGGGGACCGCTACGGCCGCAAGCGCCTCTTCATCGCCGGGCTGGTCGGCTTCACCTTCGCGTCGGCAGCATGCGGATTCGCCGGCAACATCGAGCTGCTTGTCGCCTTCCGTGCCATCCAGGGCATCGCCGCAGCCGCGATGGTGCCGCAGGTCCTCACGAGCATCCAAGTGATGTATGCACCGTCCGAGCGTGGCAAGGCGATGGGCATCTTCTCCGGTCTGGCCGGTCTCGCCAGCGTCGCCGGCCCGATCCTCGGCGCCGTGCTCACCGACATCAGCGGATGGCGCGCGGTCTTCCTCGTCAACATCCCCATCGGTGTGGTCGCGCTCATCGCGGCACTGCGCTTCATCCCCGAGTCACGCTCCGAGCACCCCGTGAGCATCAACGTGCGCTCCGTCCTCATCCTCGCGGTCGGTCTGCTCGGTGTTCTCTACCCGTTGACCATGGGCCACGAGCTCGGTTGGCCCATGTGGACGTATGCCGTGATGGCCGGCGGTCTGCTCGTGCTCGCCGTCTTCCTGAAGTCCCAGCGTCGCGTCGAGTCGGGCGGCGCCGAGCCGCTCGTCACGACCTCGCTGTATGCCGGTCGCGGCTTCCGCGGTGCCACTCTCGTGGGCTCCTTGCTCTTCGTCGTCTGTGCCGGCTACTTCCTGTCGACCACGTTGTATCTCCAGATCGGGCTGGAGTGGTCGGTCCTCAAGGCGGGACTCGTCAACATCCCGTTCGCGATCACGGCGACGCTCGGCGCCGGCACCGGCGCAGCGGTTCTCCTGCAGCGCATGGGTCGGCAGGTGCTCCTCATGGGCGCCGTCGTCATGGCCGCCGGGCTCGGCCTCCTCGCCCTCGTGGTGAGCGATGCGACAACCACCACGAGCTACTGGGTGTTCGCCGCGACCTTCGCGGTCGTCGGCCTGGGCTTCGGGTTCATGGTCTCCTCCATCGCACCGCTGGGACTCGCCAAGGTCGAGGGCCGCCACGCGGGCTCGGCCTCGGGTCTGTTCAACACGACCACCCAGCTCGCGAATGCCGTCGGAGCTGCTGCCATCGGCACGCTGTTCTTCCAGGTGGCCAGCGCACAGGAGGGGCGCGTCCCCGTGGATCTGTTCCGGCCGGCATACCTCGTCGTCCTCGTCGTGGCCGTGGCACTGCTCGGGCTAGTGGCCCTGTCGACCCGGCTCATCCCGGCCGACGCCCACGAGTTCGGGGATCAAGGCTAGATTTGGCGGGTGCTGCTCAGCGACAGAGACATCAAGGCCGAGGTCGACTCCCAAAGGGTCGTCCTCGATCCTTGGGATCCCGAGATGATCCAACCCAGCAGCATCGACGTGCGGCTCGACCGCTACTTCCGGTTGTTCGACAATCACAAGTACCCCTACATCGACCCGCGCGAGGACCAGCCCGACCTCACGCGCCTGATCGAGGTCGAGCCGGACGAGCCGTTCGTGCTGCACCCGGGCGAGTTCGTCCTGGGCTCGATCTACGAGACCGTGACCCTGCCCGACGACATCGCCGCGCGGGTCGAGGGCAAGTCCAGCCTGGGCCGACTCGGACTGCTCACCCACGCGACGGCTGGCTTCGTGGACCCGGGCTTCTCGGGGCACGTGACGCTCGAGCTGAGCAACGTCGCGACCCTGCCGATCAAGCTGTGGCCGGGGATGAAGGTCGGCCAGCTGTGCTTCTTCCGCCTCTCCAGCCCGGTCGAGAACCCCTATGGGTCAGCGAAATACGGCTCGCACTACCAGGGACAGCGGGGCCCAACGGCCAGCCGCTCGTTCAAGAACTTCCACCACACCCAGGTCTGATGCTCACAGAGCTCGCCGCCGGTGACAGTGCGTGACACCACCACCGACCCACCTCGCTGATCTGCGCGGGAGCACGCCTCCGGGCGCTGAAGCCGTGGCCCTCGTCCTGCACGGCGGAGGAGAGAGCGGTCATGACCCGATGTCGTGGCTCAAAGGACCGGTCGTGCGAATGCGCCCCTTTGCCAAGGCGATCGAGCGGCGGGCCGACGACCGCATCGCCGTCGTCCGGCTCAGGAACCGCCACTTCGGGTGGAACGGCGACGAGCGGACGCCACTCATCGATGCGCGCTGGGCTCTTGATGAGATCCGAGGCCGCTATGCCGGGCGGCCGATCGCGCTCATCGGTCACTCCATGGGCGGTCGGGTCATCACCCACCTCGCGAACGAGCCGGACGTGACGACCGTCGTCGGCCTCGCGCCCTGGCTCACGGGCAGGGACCCAGACTTCGGGCGCCCGGGTCTGCGCGTCCTGCTGATGCACGGGCTCGATGACCGGGTCACCGATCCACGCCGCACCGAGGCGCTGTCGCACCGGCTGCGCGCTCAGGGGGCCGACGTCACGTGGCGGCCGGTCGAGGGTGACGGGCATGCGATGCTGCGGCATCCGCTGACCTGGCACCGCGAGGTCGCCGAGTTCGTCACCCAGTCCCTGCTGAGTTAGTCACGCCCCCCTGGGGATGGCGGCGAGCAGCTCGCGGGTGTAGTCCACCTGGGGTGAGCTGAACAGCGTCTCAGGAGAACCGGATTCGACGATCCTGCCGTGTTGCATGACGTGGACCTCGTCGGAGATCATCCGGACGACGGCGAGATCGTGGCTGATGAAGAGATAGGCCAACCCGAGCTCGGACTGCAGCCGGGCGAGCAACTCGAGGATCTGCTGCTGCACGAGCACGTCGAGCGCCGACACCGCCTCGTCGAGGACGACGAGGGCGGGTTCGAGTGAGAGGGCGCGGGCGATGGCGACGCGCTGTCGCTGCCCACCGGAGAGCTGGTGCGGGTGCCGGTCGGCGACCTCGGCGGGCAGTGCGACCTGTTCGAGCAGCGCGCCGACGCGCGCCCGTCGCGTCTGCTTCGTCCCGATCCCGTGCACGGCCATGGGTTCGGCGATGCTGCGCCCGACCGTGAAGCGCGGATCGAGCGACGCGTAGGGGTTCTGGAACACCGGCTGGATCTGGCGCCGCACCGCCTTGAGGGCCCGACGACCCGTGGCGCGCGCCTGGCCGCCGATGAGCACCTCACCCGATGTCGGCTCCTCCAGCCCGAGCAGCATGTTGGCGACCGTCGACTTGCCGGAACCCGATTCGCCGACGATCGAGACGGTCCTGCCGCGAGGGATCGCGAGGCTCACCCCATCAACGGCGGTGTATGCCGTGTGCCCACCTCCGAAGACCTTCACCAGGTCGCGTACTTCCACGAGGGGCGATGGCCTGGCCTCGTCGAGGGGGGACTCGGAGCTGAGGTCGGGGCGAGGCGTCGCCGTCGTGCCGGGGATGGCCGCGAGGAGGCGCTTCGTGTAGTCGTGCTGCGGAGAGTGCATGACCTCGCGAGCAGTGCCGATCTCGACGATCTCGCCCTGCTGCATCACGGCGACGCGATCGGCCCGCTCGGCAGCGAGGGTGAGGTCGTGGGTGATGAGCAGGACCGCCGTGCCCAGGTCGCCGGTGAGCTCGTCGAGGAGGTCCAGGATCCGGCGCTGGATCGTCACGTCGAGGGCCGAGGTCGGCTCGTCGGCGATGAGCAGGGCCGGACGGCAGGCCAGCCCGATCGCGATGAGAACGCGCTGGCGCATGCCGCCGGAGAACTCGTGAGGGTATTGCCGGGACCGCTGCTCCGCGTCAGCGATGCCGACAGCCTCGAGCAGGTCGACAGTGCGCTTGCGGGCATCGGTGGTCGAGGTCCCGTGGACCTCGAGCGCCTCGGCGATCTGGTCTCCGACGCGCATGACGGGGTTGAGGTTGGTCATCGGGTCCTGCGGGACGAGCCCGATCCCCGCTCCGCGCAGGGCCTGCAGCTCCCGGGGCGCAAGCTCGGCGACGTCACGGCCGTCGACCGCGATGCGGCCGGCACTGATCTCGGCCGTGTCGGGCAGGAGCCGGTTGACGGCGGCGGCGGTCGTCGACTTGCCCGACCCGGACTCGCCGACCAGCGCGAGGGTCTCGCCGCGTGCGATGTCGAACGAGACGCCACGGACGGCCGGTGCCAGACCGCGTCGGGACCGGAAGCCGACGTGCAGGTTGGCGACACTCAGCGCGGGATGGGTGGTCATGTGGGCACCTCCGTGCGGTTCGGCAGACTGGAGTCCGAGTCCGAGTCCGAGTCCAAGCCCGTGTGCGAGTCCGTGTGCGTGGAACGAGAGAGCGGCTCATCGTGGAGCTCGGCCTGGAGGGCGCGTTCCCACAGGCGATCCGTTGGCACCGGTTCGCCGTCATGCAGGTGCCGGTTCGTGCACATGGCGACGACTGCGGGCGCGGCGTCGAGGCGGACCCCGACGGCCGTTCCCGTGAAGCCGGGGTGCCAGGCGAGCCGCCCGTGGCGGAGCGGTTTGATGCGGAACCCCAAGCCTTGCAACGCGTCTGGGCCCGGGGTCGTGAACTCCTCGACCTCGTCGTCGCCCCAGAGCCCGTGGCTCGTGTCGAGCACGGCCCGCCCCAGCCCCACGAGGTCAGGCACCGTCCCGAACAGGCCGGCGTGACCGGAGACGCCACCCATGGCGTGGAAGGCGTTGGCGTCGTGGACACTGCCGCGGATGGGCCCGGGCCGTCGCACGACCACGGGCAGGGCGGGGTCTGGCTCGACGTGAACCGGATAGGGCTCGCCCGTGGCGATCATCCGCTCCTCCCAGGACTCGTCCAGGGCCGACACGGCGACGGCCTGGTCATCGCCCTGCGCATCGAACCGAGGCCGGTAGTGCAGCCCCAGCCCGAGAGGGTGAATGACCAGCTCACTGAGTGCGACGTCGAGCGGGTGACCGGTGAGGGCCTCGACGACCGCCCCGAGAGTGATGAAGGACAGATCCGAGTAGGCGAAGGCCGAACCCACCGGCCCGCCGCGCGGCAGACGCGGCACCAGGGCGATGACATCGGCCGATCGTCGAGCGACGTGGTGGAAGGGCTGCCAAGGAAGAAGGCCGGCCCGGTGTTGCAGCAGCTGACGAACGGTCGGGTCCTCACCCGACCACGGGACATGTTGTGAGATCGGGCAATCCAGATCAAGTCGGCCTTGGGACACGAGCGCCATGAGGGCGCACGTCGTCACCAGCTTCGTCACCGACGCGAGGTCGTGAACCGTGTCGACCTCCATTGGCCCACCCGCGGTGTCCCGTGACCCTGCCGCCCACACCCGCGTCCCTTCAGTCGAGTCCGGTGACCAGGACCCCACGACGGCTCCCGCGGGCGGCTGCTCGGCGTCACCGATACAAACCCCGCGGCCCACAAGGACGTGCGCGGCACGTCCGGGACGGGTCCTCGTGAGGCGAGTCTCCGGCATACCGAATGCGCTCTCGACGCGCGAGGCGCCGTCCGGCAGCCAGCCGCGTCGGCCATAGAACGTCCGGGCAGCTGCGTTGTCGGTGAAGAGCCAGAGGTCAGAGCCAGCAACGTCGCCCGCCGCGACCTCCGCTTCGTCGAGCAGGCGGCCGCCGAGTCCCTGACCCTGGGCTTCGGGATGGACATAGAGCGAGTGCACGGCCAGCCGGTCGGTGTCGACCTCGAAGCGCAGCACTCCTGTCACGACATTGGATTCGTCGACCGCGATCACAGTGCTGCCGCGCTCGAGCACACCGTCCCAGAGACGATCGGCATCCGTCCGTGTGAGCCGAGCGAGATCGCGCGCCGGTGCGAATGCGGCATAGGAGCGGGTCCAACACTCCCAGAAGACGTCGGAGATGCCGGGCAGGTCCGCAGAGGTGGCAGGTCGCAGCGTCGTCACGTCACCACCACGAAGGCGTGGGGCAGCGAGGTCAAGGGTTCGGGCAGGTGCAGGGGCGTCGCGCCCGGCGTGATCGAGCCCAGCAACCGCGGACCAGAGGCGCCGGTGGCTGCCGGCACGTTGCCGGGCAGCCCGTGCCATGTCGCCCATCCCATGAGCGCGAACGCGAAGGCCTCCTTGAGGTCCGTGGGAATCCCGAGGTCGGCGGTGGTCGTGACCTGCACGCCGGGTGCGGCCTCGGCGAGTGCGCGCATGAGCACCGGGTTGTCACACCCGCCGCCAGAGGCGAGGACGCGAGTGACCCCGGTCCGCAGCAGTTCTCGCCCGACGACCTCGGCCGTGAGGCGGGTCAGGGTGGCGATGAGGTCGGCGTCAGCCAGCTCGCGATCGCCGAGGGCGGCGCGGACGAGGTCGAGGTGGAAGTACTCCTTGCCCGTGGACTTGGGCGCCGGCAGGTCGTAATAGGGGTCGGCGAGAAGCGTCTCGAGCAGCTCGACGTCAACCGTGCCGCTCGCCGCGATCGCGCCGCCGACGTCATAACCCTCTGGTGTCAGTCCGCGGTCGGTCACCACTGCGTCGACGAGCGCGTTCGCCGGACCGATGTCGTATGCCGTGATGCTCGGTCCGGTGCCTGCGTCACCGCCTGCCTCATGGGCGGGAAGGGCGGGCTCGACCCGGGTCAGGTTGGAGATCCCACCCAGGTTGAGCGCGGCGACGACCTCGGCTGATGCGTGGTCGCCGCTGGCTCCGGCGAGGGCGAGAACATCGAGGAGGGGCACGAGCGGGGCGCCATGTCCCTGCGCCGCAACGTCCCTGGCCCGCAGATCGCTCACGACCGGGACCCCGAGCCTCTCCGCAATCCAGGCCGGCTGGCCGATCTGCATCGTGCCGAGTGCGTGCCCATCCTCGACCCAGTGATAGGTCGTCTGACCGTGGCTCGAGACCGCATCCACCGGACCGAGCTCGTCGACGACCGCAGCCGCCACCACAGCGAAGTGCTGCCCGACGAGGGTGTCGAGCTGGGTGAGCTCGTGGGCGGTGCATGGCCCCGGCGGCAGGGCGGTGACGAGGCGGGCACGCAGAGCCGGGGGATAGGGCGTCGAGCGCCCGCCGACGACGCGTGCTTCGAGAACCCCGTCGGAGCGCAGAGTGAACTCGATGACCACGGCGTCCACCGCGTCGAGAGAGGTCCCGGAGATCATCCCGAGCCAACGCATCGAATTGCCGCCTTCGACATTCATCTCAGTCATCTCAGACATGTCAATCACGTCCCTTGACGTCGAAGGCGTCGCGCAGTCCGTCGCCGAGGAGGTTGAGCCCGGCCACGAGCAGCACGACGACGATGCCGGGCGCGATCATCGTCCAGTTCGCGATGGAGATGACGTTGCGGGCCTCGAAGATCATCGAGCCGAGCGAGGGCGCGGGCGGCGGGGCGCCGAGCCCGAGGAACGAGAGCGACGCCTCGGTCAGCACCGCCCATGACAGGGACAGTGCGGTCTGGACGATGACGAGTCCACTGATGTTGGGCAGCACATGCAGCGCCATCGTGGCCCACGGGTTCTGGCCGGTGCTCACGGCCGCGCGGACGAAGTCCTGTTCACGCAGCGACAGCACCGGTCCACGCGCCACCCGGAAGAAGATCGGCACATAGACGACCGCGATCGCGAGGGCGACGGTGAACCAGGTGCGGTCGAGCACCGACACCAGGGTCAGGGCGAGCAGCAACGGTGGGAACGCGAAGAACACGTTGGCCACGCCACCGGCGACAGCGTCCGCCGCGCCCCGGAAGTAGCCGGCGACGACACCGGCAGCGGTGCCCAGGGCAGCTGACAGGGCGACGGCCACTCCCGCGATGAGCATCGAGTTCGCGAGGCCAGCTGCGACTCGTGAGAAGACGTCGCGACCGAATTGGTCGGTCCCGAACCAGTGCGCACCCGACGGTCGCTGGAGCCGGTTCGGGGCGTCCTGGGCGATCGGGTCATAGGGCGTGACGCCGAGCCACGCCAGGACGGCCACGACGAGGAGCGCCGCCATGATGACGAGCCCGATGATGCCCGGCACGGATCGCCGCAACCGGTGCCACGGTCGCGTCGGGGCCGACGTGACGTCGACAGTCAGCCCGCTCATGTCGCCGCGCTCGCTCATGACGCACGCACCCGCGGGTCGACCACGCGATAGGCGAGGTCGGTGATGACGTTGACGAGGACGAAGGCCAACGCGATGACGAGCACGGTGCTCTGCACGACCGCGTAGTCCTTCTGCTGGATGCCGAGCAGCACCTGACGCCCGATCCCGGGCAGCGAAAAGATCTGTTCGACCACCACCGCACCACCCAACAGGTAGCCCAGCTGCAGTCCGGTCATCGTGGTCACCGGCAGCAGGGCGTTGCGCAGGACGTGGCGACGCCGCAGCAGCCGCTCACCGACGCCCTTGGCCCGCGCCGTCCGCACGAAGTCCTCATCGCGCACTGCCAGCACGGCCGTCCGCGTCGTGCGAGCGATCGGTGCGGCGATCCCGAAACCCAGCGTCAGCGCGGGCAGAGCCATCTGCTGAAGGTTGAGTGATAGCGAGTCCCAGGGAGCGGCATACGGCTGGCCGTTGGGGTTGAAGCCGAGTCCGGACGCGGCATAGGTGAGCAGGAAGCTCGCAAGGAGGAACGATGGGATCGACAGTCCCAGCAACGCGATGACCTGGCCCACCCCGTCGCGCCACGTGTTGGGCGCAGCAGCGGCAAGCATGCCCACCGGGATGCCGATGAGCAGTGCGATGACGATGGACAGCAGGGCGAGCTCGAGTGTCACGGGCAGAGCCGACGCCGTCAACGACGCGACGCTCGTGCGTGACCGCACCGAGAAGCCGAGATTGCCCGACAGCAGCTCGTGCAGCCAAGTGAAGAACTGTGTGACGAGCGGCTGGTCGATGCCGTAGTACGCGCGCAGCGCGGCCTGTTGCGCCGGGGTCAGCGCGGCCGCCTCGGTGCCGAGCGACGCGGTGATCTGGTCACCGGGGATCGCGCGCAGCATGATGAAGACGAGCAGCGCGACACCGAAAAGCGTTGCGGCAACGGCCAGCACGCGCCATCCGATGCGGCGGGCCAGTTGGAGGGAGTCCCGGCTCACTGGATGGTCGTGGTGCGCAGCGACTGCAGGCTGCTGTTGGCCATGGGGGTGAAGCCGGCGACCTTGGTCGACGCGACCGTGTAGGTGTTGCCGGTGAACAGCCACACCCATGCGGCGTTGTCCTCGAGATGCTTCGAGACCTGCGCATAGATGTCCTTGCGCTTGCCCTCGTCGGACGTCGCCTTGCCCTGCGCAAAGAGCGCGTCGAGCTCGGGCGAGGAGTAGCCGGCGACTTTCTGGAGGTTGCCCGCGCTCGTGAAGTAGCGGCCATACATCGTGTCGGGGTCCGGGCGACCACCGTTGAGGGCGACGGCTGCCTCGAAGTCGCCGGCGACCCAACGCTTGACGAAGGCGGCGATGTCGAGCACCTCGAGATCAAGCGTGATGCCTGACTCGGCGAGCTGGGACTTGAGGTTCTGGGCCTCGTTGACCGACGTGGCGTACTCGCCCTGGCTGACGATCGTCTTGATGGTGAGGGCGCTCTTGCCGGCCTTGCTGAGGAGGTCCTTGGACTTCGCGACGTCGCGCTTGGGGCACGGGCGGGCGCCGGCGTCCGACGTGAACTCCGGTGCCGTGATCGGGCCGGTCACCTCACCTTCGCCGTAGGCCGCGGTGTCGAGGACCTGCTGCCGATCGATCGCGCACGAGATGGCCAGCCGGACGTTGACGTCCTTGAGGGCAGGGTTCGTCGTGCTCGTGGCCTTGAGCTGGAGCGCGTGATAGCTCAGCTGCTTGGTCTTGGTGACGGTGAGGTCGCCACCTTCTGCGGTCTGGGCGACGAGCGGGTCGTTGATGCCGGCGAGGTGGACGTTGCCGGACTTGAGTGCCGTGACGATGGCGTTCTCGTCGGGCATGACCCGGAACTCGACGCCGTCGAGCAGTGCCTTGTCGCCCCAGTAGGCGTCGTTGCGCTTGAGCTTCACGGACTGCGACGGAGTGCGGCTCTCGAAGGTGAAGGCGCCGGTGCCGTTCGGGGTCGTCTCGAGGGCGGTCATGGTGGCGGGGGTGGCGGCCTCGGCCGGGAGCATCGCCATGTTGACGCTGGCCAGTCCCGAGGGCAGGGCCGCGTCGGGTGCCGAGAGGGTCAGCTTGACGGTGGCGGGGTCGACGACCGCGACATCGGTGACGTTGGCGAGGGCGCTGCGGGCGACGGCCGCCGTCTTCTCGTCGCGGATGGCGTCGAGCGAGAACTTCGCATCGGTCGCGTCGAAGTCGCTGCCGTCGGTGAACTTCACACCCTTGCGCAGGGTGAGGGTGAGCGACTTCCCATCGGCGGCAGGCTCCCACTTCTCGGCAAGGCCGGGGACGGTGCCGAGGTCCTTGTCGTAGTCGGTGAGGGTTCCGTAGATGTTGCCGAGGACGTTGACGGCCTGGAACTGGGTCGCCTTCCACGGCATGAGCGTGTCGGGGTCACTCGTCATCGCGACCACCGCCGTGCCGCCGCCCTTGCCGGGTTCCGTCTTGACGTCGGGGGCGGTGCCGGCGCCGCTCGAGCAGGCGCTCACGAACACCAACGAGCCGGCTGCGACAGCCGCGAGGCTCTGAGGAACGGACGGGCGGGGCGTGCGGATCATCGGCGATCTCCTGGGTGCTAGGTGATCGGAGAAACTCTACAACTCTGTATGCCGTGACGGAAGTTTTTTCCACATTCGTCTCGTCCCCAACTCGCCAATTCCCCTCTTCCGGGACACGACACGCCGTGTGTGTCGCGTCCCGGAGGGGAGGAATTGGCGAGTTAGGGACGGGGGTGGGTCGTCTTGGCGAGGCCGAACCAGCTCACGACGCCGCCGACCGTCAGGAGGGCCGCGCAGATGACCATCGAGGCGCGGAAGCCCGACGTCATCGCCGACGCGTCCTGGTAGTCGTCACCCGACAACCCGACCAGAGCTGGCAGCGCAGCCACGGCCAGAAGCGAGCCCGCACGAGCGACGGCGTTGTTCACGCCACTGGCCACACCGGCATACCGGTCGGGCGCAGCCGCGAGCACGGTTGAGGTGAGTGGGGAGACGAGGAGCGCAAGGCCGAGCGCAAAGATGACGAGACCAGGCAGCACGGTCCACCACGTGGCATCGCGTCCGACCGGAAGGAGGAGCAGCACGCCCACGGCGCAGACGAGCGGCCCGACGGCCATGGGGATGCGTGGCCCGATGCGTGCCGAGAGCTGGGACGCCCGCGACGACAGCAGCATGAGCGCCACCGTTGCCGGCAAGCCGGTGAGTCCGGCGGACAGGGCCGACCAGCCGGCTGAGACCTGGAGCTGCAGGACGAGGATGAAGAAGACGACGCCGAGCGCGCCATAGACGACGAACGTCATCGCGTTGGCCGCCGAGAAGACCCGGTCACCAAACAGCGAGAGCTGCACCAGCGGTGAGCGGGAGCGCGTTTCGACGACGACGAATCCGACGGCTGCTGCCACAGCCAGGGCGCCCACGGCCACGAGCAGCCCCTGGCTCATCGTCGCCGACGCGGTGAGGGCATAGGTCAGGGCGCCGAGGGAGACGACAGTCAGCCCTGCGCCGAGGAGGTCGAACCCGTGCCCCGAGCCCTCAGCGCGTGGCGTGGTGTCACGTGTTTCCGGTGTGGCCCACAGCGTGAGCGCGATGACGCCGACACACAGCGGCACGTTGATCGCGAAGATCCAGCGCCAGCCGCCGTTGTCGACCAGCCACCCGCCGACGAACGGACCGATCGCGGCGGCGATCCCGGACATTCCGGCCCACGTGCCGATCGCTGCAGCTCGGTCCTCGCGACGGAAGACGGACTGGATGATGGCCAGCCCTCCGGGCGTCAACAACGCGGCACCGATGCCTTGGAGGACGCGGGTCGCGATGAGCTGACCAGGTGTCTGGGCCACGGCACAGAGCGCGCTCGCGACGAGAAACCACACCATGCCCCAGAGATAGATCGCTCGACGGCCGAACCGGTCACCGAGCGCGCCGCCGACGAGGACGAGCGAGGCCAACGCCAGCATGTAGCCATTGATGACCCACTGCAGCTGCTCGAGCGATGCGTCGAGCTCGGTGCCGATGGTGCGCAGCGCGACGTTGACGACCGAGCCGTCGAGGATCGCGATGCCCGACCCGAGGGTGACGGCCGTGAGGGTGAGGCGGCCGCGGGTGGAATCGCGGGAGAGGAGTTCGGTCACATGTCCCATTGTGGTCATGTCCGTCCGCCAGACGCAGGGGGCGCCGGAAACCCAGGCGGCGCCGGATACGCAGGCGACGCTGGATACGCAGGCGACGCTGGATACGCAGGACACCCAGGAAACCCAGACGGGGACGGCACCCCTCTGCGAATCCGCCAGCCGTGGGTACTAGGACCTATGGACAATTGACACCCCTGACTCCGGGGAAGAGCGTGGCAGGGCAGCGACACCGCGAACGCATCCTTGGCGAAGGGCAGCAACGCAGGTTGGACGATGCCCCCGGTGCGGCTGACTCCGAGTGACACCCCGCCGCTCGGCACCGTGTGGAGGAGTTGCCATGTCCATCGTCCCAACCCGCAAAGTCGGCTTCCACCGTTCGCCCATCAGCCCACTGTTGGCCCTTGTCGCCGTTGCCGCGGCCACGTCGGCCGTTGCGCTCGCACCGGCGCGAGCATCCGGTAACGAACCGATCGGAGACCCGCTGCCGGACATCCCCCGAAGTGCCATTCAGGTGGGTCTGAAGATGGTGACCAGTGATGTCACTGCGCCACTGGCGGGCATCACAGCACCCGGACAGAGCCGCAAGATGTATTTGGTGGACCAGGTCGGCCAGCTCAAGGAACTGAACATCGACGCCGCGGGGCCGGTCGCCCGCCTGCGTACGGTGCTCGACGTCAGCGCGGTGCTGGTGGGTCCCCTGGCCCCCGACGACGAACGAGGTTTCCTCGGCGCCGCCTTCGCGCCCGACGGCCGCCTGTTCACCTACACGTCCGAAGCCTTCAACCCGGCAGTCCCGGCGACGTTCCCGCTGCCGGCCGACCCTCCGGGGCCGTGTGACCTGTCCGGGGTGGTCCCCGACCACCGCAACGTGATCCGCGAGTGGGAACCAGCCTCCACGAGACCACTGACCTTCGAACCGCTGGCGGCCAGCCGAGTCCTGTTCACCGTGGACCAGCCGCAAGCCAACCACAACGCCGGTGACATGAAGTTCGGACCCGACGGCAAGCTCTACATTGCGTTCGGCGATGGCGGAGGCGCCGACGACCAGAACTGCCAGACAAACTTCGACGACCAACCGATGTTCGGCCACGGCGCCCGGGGCAATGGGCAGAACCCCACGAACCCGCTCGGTGATGTCCTTCGCATTGACGTGAACGGCACGAACTCGGCCAACGGCCGGTACGGCATCCCCGCCGACAATCCGTTCGCGGCGAGCCAGCCCGCAGGCCAGCTGCGTGAGCTCTTCGCGATGGGATTCCGTAACCCGTTCCGTTTCTCGTTCGACGCCAACGACTTCACCGCCGCGAATGCCGGTCGCCCGGGGCAGCCCTGGGTGGCGGATGTGGGCCAGAACGACGTCGAGGAAGTCAATGTGGTGACTTCTGGGGGGAACTACGGTTGGCGGGTCCGCGAAGGAGCGTTCCGCTTCGACCCCAGTCGCTTCCAGCTGAAGGGTTCACGTTCTGACGGGTTCGTGTTCGCCCGCACCACGACCAGTCCCACATTCACCGACCCGGTGGCGCAGTACGACCACGATGACGGCACGGCGATCATCGGCGGCTATGTCTACCGTGGCAGCAGCGTCCCCGCCCTGCGTGGCCAGTACGTCTTCGGCGACACCTCGCGACGGCTGAACAATGCCCACGGTCGGCTCTTCGCCACATCTGGCGCCAAGACGGGGCCGCACAGGGTGGTGGAGCTCCGAGAGGGGCCGCTTGACGTCCAGCTCATCGGATTCGGACAGGACGAGGACCGTGAGCTCTACGCCCTCGTCTTCGAGCCGGGTGCCTCTGGTCAGGTCCTTCGCATCACCCGCTGAGTAACGGCCTCGACGCAGCGATCCGAGATGGTGGAGGGACGTCGGTATGCCGTCCGTACAGGTTTCGCGGTCCGTTGCGTCCCAGCTGGGGGGGCGTCGACGGCTGAGCTCGGTGCCGGGCCGGGGGTAGCCGGGTGAGACCGCGACACCGCCATAGGTGCCAGTGGTCGTGGGGTAGTAGATCGTGGCGGCGCCGAAGCCGGGCGGTGGCCGAGTCGGTCACGGTCGTGCTCGTGTAGGCGAACGGGGCGTTGCGGGCTAGGTGCAGCGCGATAAGTCGCCTTTCAGTCGGTCACTTCACCGAGCTGTTGTACTGGCTGATCTGAGCGGTGAGGGACTCGGCCGCCTTGGTCATCGCCTCCTGCGGGTCGGTGCCGTTGAGCGCGGCCTCGAGGCCGTCCTCGGACGCCTTGCGGGCCTGCGGCATGACACCGAGGAGACAACCCTGGGTGGCCTTGCTCAGCTTCGTGCTCTCAAGCTGCTTGACCGCAACGTCGAAGAGCGGGTTGGCCTTGCGGTAGTCGACGTCAGCCGGCTCGTCGAGCGCACCCTTGCTGATCGGGAAGTAGCCGGTGCCGATGTGCCACTGCGACTGGGTCTTCTTCTCGGCAAGGAACTTCACGAAGCGCCAGGCGGCTTCCTTGTTGACGTCCTCATGGCTCTCGCCGTTGATCCAGAGCGAGGCGCCACCGATGATCGGACCACCCTCGGTGCCGGCCTTGATGTGCGGGTAGTTGGCGGCGCCGAGCTCCCAGCCGCCGTCCTTGGCAGCCTTGCTGTAGCCGCCGAGCTGACCGGTCGACTCGAGCGTGATGGCGAGCTGGCCCGACTTGAAGGCCGCCTGCGCAGCCTTGGTGTCGCGGCCGGTGTTGGCGGCGAGACCGTCCTTGACCATCTGCTGCCACCACTTCACGACCTCGACGCTCTCGGGCTGGTCGAAGAGCACCTTGGTCGCCTTGCCGTCACGGCCGTTGCCCTGGTCGCAGTACTCCTTGCCGTCGGTGGCGATGAACTGCTCGAGGAGCCAGCCATAGATCGCGGCGCCGAAGCCGTAGTCGGCCGGTCCGCCGGCCTTCTTGGAGAGCTTCTCGGCAGCCGTGCGAATCGCGGCCAGGTCCTGCGGCGGGTTCTCGGGGTCGAGACCGGCCTCCTTGAAGAGCGTCTTGTTGTAGTAGAGGACAGGCATGGAGGTGTTGAACGGCATCGAGTTCAGCTTGTCGTCGATGCTGTAGTAGCCGGTGATGTTGGGCTGGAGGTCCGCGACGTCGAGCTTGTCGCGGTCGATGAACGACTGCATCGGGATCGTCTGCTTCGCGTCGATCATGAAGCGGCTGCCGATGTCATAGATCTGGATGACGTCCGGCGTCGACTTGCTCTGGATGGCGGCCTTGTACTTCGTGATCGCGTCGTCGTACTTGCCGGCATAGGTCGACTTGACCTCGATCTTGCCCTTGTTGGCCGTGTTGAAGGCGGCGACGAGCTTGTTGAGCTCCTCGGCGTTGGTCCCGTCCATCGCGTGCCAGAACGCGACGGACGTGACGCCGGTCGCCTTGTCGAGGACGTCGGCCGCTGGTGCCCCGCCACTGCCGCCCTCCGTGCCACCGCCACCGCCACCGCCGTCGCCCCCGCCGCAGGCGGCGAGGAACAGCGAGACGGTCGCCAGACCGGCCGGCACGGCATACCGGAGTCTGCGTCGTGGGCCACCTGCGTTTGTTGTCTTCATTTTGTGCACTCCTTTGCGCATCACTTGACGGCACCCGTGGTGAGACCGCGGACGATGAATCGCTGCCCAAAGATGACGAGCAGCAAGGTGGGGAAGAGGGCGAGCATGACGCCGGCGAGCACCATGCCGGGGGAGTCGGAGTCAGAGCTCTGGAGCTGGCTGATCCCGATCTGGATCGTCTGGTGCTTCGGGTCCTCGGTGGCCAGCAGCGGCCAGAAGTACATGTTCCAGGCCGACAGGGCCGACCAGATGCCCAGCGCCGCGAGGCTGGGACGGCTGAGTGGCAGCAGGATCGAGAAGAGGAAGCGCAGGTGCCCGGCCCCGTCGACTCGCGCTGCATCACGCAGCTCCATCGGGAACGACAGGAAGGACTGGCGCAGCAGGAACGTCCCGAAGCCCGTGGCGAGGAACGGGAGGGTCAGGCCAGCGATCGTGTCCTTGAGTCCCCACTGCGAGATGAGCAGGTAGTTCGGGATGATGATCGACTCGAACGGGATCATCATCGTGGACAGGAAGACCGCGAACCAGAACCCGCGCCAGCGCAGGTTCAGGAAGACGAAGGCGTATGCCGCGAGCGCACTCGTGACCATCTGGCCGAGCGTGATACCCAGGGTCTGCAGGAGGCTCGTCAGGTACTGGTTGCCGAGCGGGATGATGTCGAGCGCCTTGGAGTAGTTCTCCGGGTGGACGCCGTTCTTGGGATAGAGCGCCGGGGGGAAGCTGTTGGTGTCGCGTTCGCCCATGAGCGAGCCGACGAGGCCGTAGTAGACCGGGAAGAGCACGATGAGGAACAGCACCCCGAGGATGAGGTAGGTCCCGATGTTGCTCGGCTTGCGCGGGCTGCGGGCTGGCTTCGAAGGAGTCGCCGTCCTTGGCTTCGGGGTCACGGGGGTCACAGGGGTTTCGGTGCTCATCGGTAGAACACCCGCCTTTCGAGGACTCCGAATTGCAAGGCCGTGATGATGAGGACGATGAGCAGCAGGACCATCGCCTGAGCGGACGCATAGCCGTAGTTGCTGTTGTTGTTGGCGAAGGCCTGCTCATAGATCGAGTAGACGAGCGTCGTCGTCCGGTCCTCAGGTCCACCCACCGTGAGGATCTTGATCTGGCCGAAGCTCTGCAGCGAGTGGATCGTGCCGACGACGATGAGGAAGAACAGCTGTGGGGTGAGCAGTGGCATGACGATCGACCGCTGGAGCCGCAGGCCCGAGGCGCCGTCGAGACGCGCGGCCTCCATGACGTCTTCGGGCAGGGCGCCGAGGCCGGCCGAGAGGACGAGCAGGTTGTAGCCAACCTGCATCCACACCGTCGCACCCGACACCGACCAGAGTGCGAGGTCGGGGTTGGTCAGCCACTGCACCTTGTCGATCCCGAACTGACTCAGGATCCCGTTGAGGACGCCAGATGCCGGATTGAAGAGCACTCCGAAGATGACCGACGCCGTCGCCACCGAGAACGCGAACGGCAGGGCGAAGGCGGTGCGGAAGAATCGAACTCCGCGAATGCGGGACTGGAGCAGGAGAGCGATGACCAACGCGATGGCGATGCTCGGGATCACCGTGAGGATCGTAAAGGCGAAGGTCACCCACAGCACCTGGAGGAAATCCGGGTCGCTGAACATCCGCGTGTAGTTCACGAAGCCGACGAAGCCGCTCGGGTTGCCCAGAATGTCGGTGCCCTGGACGGACAGCAGGATCGACTTCACCAGCGGCCAGAAGATGAAGAGCCCGTTATGTCCTCGTCGTTGTGGGCAGTCGGCGTCATGCTAGGCCGGATTGTTCACTTTCTGTCCACCTGGCGGCAATCCGCGTCGGTTTTCTCCATTGGCGATTGCGAGGCTGTGAACTGCGTGTATGCCGTCCGCGCCGGTTACGTTTGACCTCACCATCCGTTTGGCGAGGGGCTGAGCATGATCCGGTTTGATGGCGTGACGAAGAAGTTCCCCGGCGGCACAGTGGCCGTGGACGATCTCAGCCTCACGGCGCCGACCGGCAAGATCACCGTCCTCGTGGGCCCGTCGGGCTGCGGCAAGACGACGTCACTGCGCATGATCAACCGGATGATCGAGCCCACGAGCGGCACGATCAGCCTCGAGGGCCAGGACACCTCGCGCATGAACGAGGCGCAGATGCGCCGGGGCATCGGCTACGTCATCCAGCACGCCGGGCTGTTCCCCCACCGGACCGTCATCGACAACGTCGGCACCGTCCCGCGGCTGCTCGGCTGGGACAAGAAGCAGACGCTCGAGCGCTCCCGTGACCTGCTGTCGCGCGTGGGGTTGGCCCCTGAGTTGGCCGACCGCTATCCGTCGCAGCTCTCCGGTGGGCAGCAGCAGCGCGTCGGTGTCGCCCGGGCGCTCGCGGCTGACCCGCCGGTGATGCTCATGGACGAACCATTCAGCGCCGTCGACCCTGTCGTGCGTGAGCAGCTGCAGGACATCTTCCTGGACCTCCAATCCGAGCTCGACAAGACGATCATCTTCGTGACCCACGACATCGACGAGGCGATCAAACTCGGCGACCAGGTGGCGGTGCTGCGCGTCGGCGGCAAGCTGGCCCAGATCTCCGACCCCGCGTACCTCCTGTCGCACCCGGTCGACGACTTCGTCGCGGACTTCGTCGGCCGTGACCGTGGCTACCGGTCCCTGCAGTTCCAACCCGCCCCCAAGCTGCCGCTGGCGGCCGAGCGCACGTTGGTCGTCGGGGAGTCGACGGCTGGCGTGTCCGGTGGGTGGGTACTCGTCGTCGACGACGAACGTCGCCCCGTCGGGTGGGTGGAACCCGAGCGGGTGAACGGCAAGGTGACATCGGAGGCACTGCACCGCGGTGGAACCGTGGCGCGCGCCTCTGGGTCCTTGCGCGGGGCACTCGATGCGGCTCTGTCATCACCGTCGCGCCGAGGCGTCATCGTCGACGACTCGGGCTCGTTGGTTGGCACCGTCCGCGCCCACGAGGTGCTGTCCCTCATCGAGTCGGCCGACCGACCGGACGTCGACCAAGCGGCCGGGTTTGGCCACTCGGGCACGGAGACCTCTGCATGACCTGGATCAACGACCATTGGAGCGAGATCTTCACGTTGGCGCGCAGCCACGTGTGGCTCGCGGGTGTGCCGCTGATCCTTGGACTGCTCATCGCGCTGCCGCTCGGGTGGGCCGCGCGACGCTGGTCGCGGGTCTATCCCGTCCTCATCTCAGTGTCGGGGCTGCTCTACACGATCCCCAGCCTGGCGCTGTTCGTTCTCATGCCGATCATCATCCCGGGCACCAGGGTGCTCGATCCGATCAATGTCGTCATCGCCATGACGGTCTACACCGTCGCCCTGCTCGTGCGCACGGTTGCAGACGGGCTCGGTTCGGTGCCCGACAGCACCCTCCAGGCCGCGCAGGCGATGGGCTATCGCGGGTTCCGGCGCTTCTTCGGCGTGGAACTGCCGCTGGCCGTGCCGGTCATCGCGGCGGGGTTGCGCGTTGCTGCGGTGAGCAACGTCAGCATCGTCTCGGTGGCCTCGCTCATCGGCGTCCCCCAGCTCGGCAACCTGCTCACCGACGGCTACGACCGCTTCATCACCGCAGAGATCGTCGCGGGCATCGTCGCGTGCGTCGTCCTTGCCCTGATCTTCGATGGCGTCATCCTGCTGGGCCAGCGCCTCCTGACTCCGTGGCAGCGAGCCCAGGGAGGCCGGGCATGATCGCCAGCATCTTCGAGTGGCTCACCTCGTCCGCGACGTGGTCGGGCGACACCGGTCTTGGCGCCCGGATCGTCCAGCACCTCTGGTACAGCCTGCTCGCGGTCGTCATCGCCGCCTTCATCGCGATCCCGTTGGGGCTGTGGGTCGGTCACACCGGTCGCGCCAAATGGCTGGTCACGCTCGCCAACTCCTTGCGGGCCGTGCCCACCCTCGGTCTGCTCTTTGCCGTGGCGCTGTGGCTCAGCCCGAAATTCCAGTCCGACCTCGCCTTCCTCATCCCGAGCGTGGTCGTCCTCGTCGTGCTCGTCATCCCGCCGATCCTTTCCGGCGTGTATGCCGGTGTCGAGGCTGTCGATCCCGCCACCCGTGACGCTGCCCGCGGGATGGGCATGCGCGGCATGGAGGTCGTCCGGCAGGTGGAGATCCCCAACGCGCTGCCGCTCATCCTGTCTGGCCTGCGCTCAGCGTTCCTGCAGGTGATCGCGACGGCGACCGTCGCGGCATACGTCGGCCTTGGCGGTTTGGGACGCTATCTCGTCGACGGGATCAAGACCGGTGACTACGTCTCGACGGCAGGCGGAGCGCTCGTCGTGTCCGTCCTGGCCCTGATCGTCGACGGGATCCTGGCTCTGGTGCAGCGTGCTGTCGTCTCGCCCGGGCTCAAGGTCGGGTCCCAGCGCGCTGCCAAGACTCGCTCGCTCGGGGCGCTGCTCGACCGATCGTTCGTGGCGCGATGAATTCCAAGTCGCGCCGGGAGGTCGGAATGTCGGTGCCCAGTGGTGGAGTTGGACCTGATGCGGTCTGACCTCCGGCGATGTCGCACGTTCGATCGTTTCTTGCTGTCCCTGCTGTTCTCGTCGACCTTGGACTCCCCGCAGTGCCCGAACTCACGACTGATCGCAACCGAAGGATCTCCTCATGAAGCGCATGACCTCCGTACTCGCTCTCACCACCGCTGCGATCCTCGGCCTGTCTGCCTGTGGTGGCGGCGGTGACCCGCTGGCTTCGGACTCGCCCTCGGGCAGCGCTGTAGCCGGCGGCGACGTCGTCATCGGCTCTGCCGACTTCCCCGAGTCCGAACTGCTCGCCGAGATCTATGCCGGTGCGCTCAAGGCCAAGGGCATTAACGCGACGACCAAGCCGCGTATCGGTTCGCGCGAGATCTATCTCAAGGCGCTCGAGGACGGCTCGATCCAGGCCATCCCCGAATACACCGGTGCGCTCGGCTTCTTCTATGACAAGAACTTCGCCGAGACCGACCCCGAGAAGGTCTACACCGCGATCCAGACGCTGATCCCGGCCGAGTTTGCGGTCCTCGAGAAGTCCGCGGCCGAGGACAATGACTCCATCGTCGTCACCAAGGAGACGGCGGACTCGAAGTCGCTCAAGACCATTGACGACCTCAAGGCCGTCGCTGGTGAGATGTCGCTCGGTGCCCCGCCCGAGTTCAAGGCGCGTCCGCAGGGTGTGCCCGGCCTGACCAAAACCTACGGCGTGACGTTCAAGTCCTTCCGTGAACTCACCGGTCAGGGCCTTGTCCAGGCGCTCAAGAATGGTCAGGTCGACGCGGCCAACATCTTCACGACCGATCCGTCCATCGCCGAGAACGGCTTCGTCTCCCTCGAGGACACCAAGAAGCTCTTCGGTTCGCAGAACATCGTGCCGCTCGTGGCCAAGGACAAGTCCGAGCAGCTCGCTCCGGCGCTCAACGCGGTGTCGAAGGCCCTTACCACCGAGGTCATCTCGGGCCTGCTCAAGCAGACCGTGACCGACAAGAAGGACGCCAAGGACGTGGCGGCCGAGTTCCTCAAGTCCAACAACCTCGGCTGACCGCTCTTCGACCGATGGCGAAATAGTGCCGGATACGCTCAGTTGCTCCTTCGTCGCAAACGCGTGCACGGCACTATTTCGCATTCTTGAGTTCCTCGCTGAGGCGTACCCGGCTGAGACACTGCGACCATGCAGATCCCCGACCCTGCGCTGGTGCTACTGGTTGGTGCGTCCGGTTCCGGGAAATCCACCTGGGCCGTGACGAACTACCGAGCCAATGAAGTTGTCTCCTCTGATGCTCTCCGAGCCGCGGTCGGCAGCGGCACGGCCGATCTGGACGCCTCGGACGATGCTTTTCAGATCCTCGACCAGATCGTGGCGGGCCGAACCCGACGTGGCCTCACGGTTGTCGTCGACACCCTAGGGCTGGATCCGGATCGTCGTGCTGGCTGGGTGGCGTTGGCACGCAATGGCGGACTCGCCACCGTGGCAGTCGTGTTCGACACTCCTGCGGCGACGTGCCGGGCTCGGAACGCAGCCCGTGATCGTCCGGTCCCGGCGAACGTGCTCAACGCTCAACTGCAACGCATGCGCGATGTCGAGCGAGAACTCGACGTCGAGGGTTGGAGTGTGCGGGTCGTCAGCGGTGAAGAGGGCGCGCCAGTCACGGCGTCCGAGTCCGAGTCCGAATCCGTGTCGACTCCGACTCCGACTCCGACACGGACACTCGCTCCCAACACGTCGACGGCGAGGACCGACGGACCGCGGGTGATGCTGCAGGTCTCGCGTTTTCCCTGGGGCGAGGAACCGCTCGACTGGCTCCGAGGTGTCGCGCTCGCGGCGGACGAAGCGGGCTTTGCGGGCATCGCGCTGATGGACCATCTCATCCAGATCCCGCAGGTCGGTCGCGCCTGGGATCCAATTCCCGAGCCTTGGGTGACGCTCGGCGCCCTCGCGGGGCTCGGCACCGACCTCGAGTTCGGCACGCTCTGCACCCCCGCCACCTTCCGCTCGGCGGGCATCATCGCCAAGTCGGCCGCCACCCTCGACGTACTCACCGGAGGTCGCGCCTTCTGTGGACTCGGAGCCGGGTGGTGGGAGCGCGAGCACTCGGCGTTCGGCCTCCCCTTTCCTGCCACGGGCCAGCGAATCGACGGTCTCGAGGTGGCTGCGGAGACGGTGCGGGCCCTGTGGGCGCCCGGCACCAAGGCCTACGAGGGCGAGCGGGCATCCCTGCCCGAGACCACCTGCTATCCCAGACCTGTCGGCAGGCTGCCGCTCATCATCGGAGGGGGCGGCGAGCAACACACTCTGCGTATTGCTGCGCGGTGGGGCGACGCCTGCAATGTGCAGGGCGACCCGGACGTCGTCAGACACAAGATCGACGTGTTGCGTCGTCACTGCGACGACGCCGGACGACCGCACAGCGAGGTGGAGGTCACGGTGCTCGACATCGCCATCGTCGGCAACGACAGAGAGGACACTTGGGCGCGGGTGGAGCGGATGCGCGGGCGCACCAAGGCGGCCAACTTCGCGGCACGTCACCATGCCGCGGACGTGGCGAGTCACCGCGAGCGATTCGAGCGGCTCTTCGACGAAGGAGTGGGGACGGTCTTCCTCGCCTTGCCCGATCTCGAAGGTCTTGCCGATGTCGAACGCATTGCCGCCCTTGCCCGGCGCTGAACGGGTCTGGACCAGGATTGGTCAGGCACGAGCCCACACCTTCGCCGCAATTGGCGTTCCCTGACGTGGCCCGCGAACGCTCCTGTGTCCTCGTTGCCTTTGGGGCGTCAGGGTGTGCGGCGGGGTCATGCTCGGTGCCAGAGGTTGGGGTCGAAGGTCGCCGAAGTGCAGGCCGCAGAAGAGCGCACCGAAGAAGAGGTGACCGACCTGACCGCCGAGGTGCGCGCTCTGCGGGAGGACATCGCCGCCATGCGAAGGGACCACAGTGAAGGGGTGGGGTAGCGCCTACCGTGCGCCCTTCGGCAGGAACCGTCTGGCGAGTCAGTTCCCGCGCCCGCAGGTTTCAGGTGACACCACCACACGTGGGCCTTGAGTTTGTCACTCGGTGGGTGGCTCGATTCCAAGCACGCGACGGTCCTCGTCGTCCAGTTGGTTGAATCCGAAATCCTCGGCCCACAAGTCAAGGTTTGCCACCTCCTCCTCCCATACGGGGAATCCTCCGATTAAGTCATCGACTCCGCAAATAAGGCGTGGCCATTCCGGCACTGGCCTCGCCTTCGCCGTGCCCTACGTCGGTGCCGTCGTGCGCATGAAGGACGTGCCGTAGGCAATCTCGCGGTGCCAACGCACCTCGGAGTAGTGGTCCTTGGTCGGCTCTCAGCCGATCAGTGGTCCCTTGAAGGAGGGGTTGCCGCGGTCGTCATACGACTTCTTCTCCCGGCCACAGTGGGAGCACAGGTCGTACCCGCCGCCGGGCCCGCTCATCTCCCGGTTGATGTGGTGCTCCCAGTGGTGGTAGCCGACCAGACACAGGACACGGCGCATGCTGCACCTCCATTGTGAGAAGTCTGTCCATCATCCGCCTCCGCCTGACGACGGGGAATCCTCCGATTAAGTCATCGACTCCGCAAATAAGGCGTGGCCCTTCCGGCACTGGCCTCGCCTTCGCCGTGCCCTACGTCGGTGCCGTTGTGCGGATCAAGGACGTGACCTGAGCCCTAGGGCGTTCCGGTGCACACGCGTGCCGAGTTGCAGGTAGCGTCCCGGTGAAGGTGTGGACTTGTCAGAATGAGGGGGGACCATCGAGTGGAGAAGTCTGCTGCGATTCGGTTGACCGAACCGCCCTACACGTGGGAAGGGTTCTGAGCAGCCGCTCAACGCTTCGCCCGCTCAGCGATGCAGAACTACACGCCCCGGGAAGCGCTTGTTTTTCTTGCATGCCGGGGCAGCCGTTGAACTTGGCATCAAGGCGGCCCTGTGCCGCATCAGTCCTGCCCTTCTGATTAAGGGACAGCGGTTCACCGATGACGCGCTGATTCGGCTGGTGGGCTACCAACCATCGGCTCGTCGCAAGGGCGCTGCCTCCAGCCGCGCGCTGCGCAGCAACTTCCCTTACACGGTCGGCTTTGCCAAGGCCGTCGAGCGCTTCGAGCTCCTCTTCGGGGACGAGTCTCTGGGTGTGGACGCGAGCGCGCTGGAGGTTCTGAAGGGGGCGCGTGACCTCACTGCGCATGCAAGCGCCAGCGGACAACTCGTAAGCCAAACGATGCACGAGGTCGTTCTCACTTTTGGCAGCCGTCTTTCGCCATGTACTCCCACTCGTCGAGGTAACCGAAGTGAGTTTCTGGGGGGAGCACCTCGGCACAATCCAGAAGGCCACGGAAGAGCATCGGGATGACGTCTCCGCGCAGGCTAGGGGGCTGATCGCAGCGGCACGCGAGCGGTTCGGGCGTCAGTACGAGGGCGTGGACCCAAGCCCCCTGACTGAGCACATGAGCCATTCATTCTGGGAACGAATCACGGGACAGGACGAGTGGGTCCGGCGATGCCTGGCATGTGGCGCGGAAGGGATTGCGCGCCTTCGCGCCGAGAAGCGGGTTGAACGGCGGACTAGCGGACGGACGCGAACGGCCCGCGGCTATAAGGCGGTCAACTTCCGGTGTCACATCTGCAAGTTGGTGCTCGAATCGGAAGCTCTCGTGGACGCCGTACGAGAGTTCGAGAGTAGCTCCGGTGCTGTTGTCATGGAAGGAACGCTACGGGCCAGCACTGACAGTCACTTGACGCTGAATTGAACTGTCCTGCAACACTATTCGGTCAATTGCATGTCTGCTGCGACGTCAGCCACACGAGTCCCACGGGTTGCGCTTCGCAAGGGAAATGGCGGCCTCGAAATGGATAGATGTTCATTGAGCCCCGCCGACAGGTGGGTCGACGGGGCTCAATATGGGCGGGTCTGATCAGTCCCAGGGGTCGGGTGCGTTGAGCAGGTCGTCCGCGTTGGCAGGCTTGGTCGGCTTCGCCGCCTCAGGTGCTGCCGGCTTCGCCTCGGCCTCGTCGTTGGCTTCGGTCTTGACTCCTGCGTCGGCTGCCTCGGCCTCGGCATCTGTGTCAGCCTCGGACACGGTCTCCCCTGTGGGCTCAGCCGCCGGCGCGGAGTCAGCATCGCCCGTGGGCTCCGGCGTGGGCTCGATGTCGGCATGGGATGCATCCGTTGCGGCCTCTGTCGTCACGGTTGCCCGCTCGGACAGAGTGTCCACGTCGTCCCAGGGGTCAGGAGCTGAGAGCAGGTCGTCTCCGGCCGTGGTCGCTGGGGAGGCCTCTGACTCGGTGGGCGCAGAGCCTGCGGCCGTCGCATCCTCGAAGGTCGCTGACTCCTCAGCGGCGGTCGCCTCCTCGGCGGGGGCCTCAGCATCAGGTGCTGCAGGGGTTGCGCCTGCGGGTTCGTCCCACGGGTCGATGGCGTCACTGGCCGCGGGAGCGGCAGGTGCTTCGGAGGGTGCTTCGGCCTCTGCCTCTGCCGGTGCCGCAACGGCTTCGGCACGTGCAGCAGGTGCGGGCTCGTCCCACGGATCGGCGTCATCATTCGCTGCAGAAGAAGCAGGCGCCTCGGTCTGCGACTCAGCGGGTGCGGCCTCGGCGGCGGGTGCAGCCGGGGCAGGAGCCGAGGCTGCGGGTGCTACCGGCTCGTCCCACGGGTCGACGTCGGCACTGGCTGCGGGAGCGGCAGGTGTCGTTGCCTCCTCGGCGGAGGGTGCAGCAGGGCTTGCGGGGGCGGGCTCGTCCCACGGGTCTGCTTCGGCGGCTGATGCCTCGTTGGGCTTGGTCTCGGCGGCAGGTGCCGCCGGGGCAGGCGCCGAAGTTGCGGGTGCGGCGGGCTCGTCCCACGGGTCCGCCTCGGCAGTCGGCGCCTCCGCAGCCTTTGCTTCAGTATCTGAAGCAAAGGCACTCCCCTGGGCGGTACTCGTTGAGGCCTCATCTGCAGCTGTTTCGGACCCATCAGCAACCGCAACTCCTGCAACGGCAGCGCCAGCCGCAGCGGTGCCAGCGGCACCGGCGGGGGAAGCGGAAGGTGCGTCACCGGCATACGCCTCAGACTCGGACGCCACTGAAGCGGCCGCCGCCTCGTCCACGGAAGCGGACTCGGCGTCCTCGTCCTGCCCACGGCGCACCGCAGCAAGGAGCATCTGCGCGACGTCGACGACCTCGACGTCCTCGCCGATTCCTTCGGACTGCTTTGCGGTCAGGCCGTCGGAGATCATGACGCGGCAGAACGGGCAGCCGATGGCGATGCGCTCGGCGCCGGTGGCGAGGGCCTCTTCGGTGCGGTTCATGTTGATGCGACCGCCGAGCTTCTCCTCCATCCACATGCGGGCACCGCCGGCGCCACAGCAGAACGACTTCTCCTTGGAGCGCTCCATCTCGCGCAGCTCGACACCGGGGAGGGCGCCGAGGAGCTCACGCGGCGGGGCATAGACGTTGTTGTGACGACCGAGGTAGCAGGGGTCGTGATAGGTCACGGTCGCTGCAGTCGACGCAGCGTTCTTGGCCGACGAGAAGCCAGGAGCGTCAGCCGGACGAGCCACGGGCACGAGCTTCTTGTCCCGGACCAAACGGTTCAACAACTGTGTGTGGTGGACGACCTCGAACTTGCCGCCGAGGTCGGGGTACTCGTTCTTGATCGTGTTGAAGCAATGGGCGCAGGTGACGACGATCTTCTGGACGCCCATCTCGCCGAACGTCTCGATGTTCTGCTGGGCGAGCATCGAGAAGAGGATCTCGTTGCCGGCGCGGCGGGCCGAGTCGCCGGTGCACGTCTCGCCATCGCCCAACACAGCGAAGGAGACACCAGCGGTGTCGAGCAGCTCGGCAACGGCGCGAGTGGTCTTCTTGGCGCGGTCCTCGTAGGCACCAGCGCAACCGACCCAGAAGAGGTAGTCGACCTCGTCGGCCGATTCAATGTCCTTGCCCAGGATCTTGACCTCGAACGGCAGGTCCTTGGCCCAGTCGAGGCGGGCGCGCGAGCCCATGCCCCACGGGTTGCCCTTGGACTCGAGGTTCTTGAAGAGGCCACCGAGCTCGGACGGGAAGGCCGACTCGATGAGCGTCTGATAGCGGCGCATGTCGACGATGGCGTCGACATGCTCGATGTCGACGGGGCACTGCTCGACGCAGGCGCCACAGGTGGTGCAGGACCACAGGACGTCCAGGTCGATGACGGCATCCGGACCATGCGGGTTGTATGCCGTGAGCGGGTTCCGGATGTCGTAGCCCGTGTCGCCGATGAGGGGAACTTCCGCGAGTGCCGTCGTGGCTGCGGGCAGTGACGCGCGCGCCTCCTCGGACGCGAGCAGCCAGGGCGACTTCGCGTTGGCGTGGTCGCGCAGCGTCATCATGAGCAGCTTGGGGGAGAGCGGCTTGTCGGTGTTCCACGCGGGGCACTGTGACTGGCAGCGACCGCACTCGGTGCAGGTGGAGAAGTCGAGCAGGCCCTTCCAGGTGAAGTCCTCGACCTTGCCCACGCCCAACACCGGCTCAGCCGACTCATCCTCGTTCTCCGAGGCGGCCTCCATGGCCTCCATCGAGAACGGCTGACCGTCGCCCATCGTCATCGGCTTGAGGTTGCCCAGGGCGGTGCCGCCGGAGGACTCGCGCTTGAACCAGATATTGGGGAAGGCGAGGAAGCGGTGCCACGCGACACCCATCGTCGGGGTGAGCGAGATGGTGATCATCCACGCGAACGAGATGATGATCTTGATGGTGGCGACGATGACGATGACCGTCTTGATGCCGTCGAGCGAGAGTCCGGAGAAGATGCCGGACAGCCATCCGGTCAGCGGGAAGTGCAGCGCCAGACCTTCGCCCGGGTTCTCGATCTTGGTGAGGGCGGCCTCGAGGACGCGCAGCGCGAGGATGCAGAGCGTGACGCCGAGGATCGTGAACTCGACGTAGTAGGCCTGCCACCAGTTCGACCCGAAGAAGCGTGAGCGGCGACCCTGCTCACCCTCAGCCGAGCGCGGGTGCTTCATCTGACGGATCGCAATCAGCACGACGATGCCGATGAGACCGGTCCACGCAAAGAACTCGGTGACCCACTCATAGGGCGGGAAGTGTCCGATGATGGGCAGCTGCCACTCGGGCTCGATGAGCTGGCCGAACGCCGTGACGAGCGTCCCGAACAGCAACATGAACGACAGGGCGGTGAACCAGTGCGCGACCGCGACGACCGGCAGCCGAGACATGCGGGTGTGGCCGAGGAACTCCTTGGCCAGCGTCCACGAGCGTGCCAGAGGAGCGTCCGTTCGGCGCGGATCCGCCTGTCCCACACGGTAGAGCGCGACGAAGCGCCCGATCTGGCGGAAGAGGAGGGCCCACCCGATGAGCATCAGCGGGAAGCAGATGGCGGAGGCAACGATCTGGAGCGCGGACATGCGGGCAACTCTACTGACGACTAAGCGTGCGCATACCTTTGAGTGACCCCCCTCGCAGCAGTTGTGGCAGGACTCACGAGTCGTCAGTTGAGGGTCTGCTGCGGGGAACCGGAGCCCGCTCACCAGTCCACTTGTCAGTGATTGCTTGTGCTGATTGATAACTCAATGTTTGAATAGGCATAAGTGCGGCCCTGACCGGGCTGTCCCCGAGACCTGACACGGAGAACTCAATGCCCATCCTTGACGACGTCACCCAGGCAGTCGGCAACACGCCCCTCGTGCGGATCAACCGCATCATCGAGACCGGTGACACGGGCACGATCGTTGCCGCGAAGCTCGAGTTCTACAGCCCGGCCAGCTCGGTCAAGGACCGCATCGGTGTCGCGATCGTCGACGCGGCCGAGGCGTCGGGCGAGCTCCCCGCCGGCGGCACGATCGTCGAGGCCACGTCGGGCAACACCGGCATCGCCCTCGCGATGGTCGGCGCGGCCCGCGGCTACAAGGTCGTCCTCGCCATGCCCGAGTCGATGTCCAAGGAGCGCCGCGCCCTGCTGCGGGCCTTTGGCGCCGAACTCGTCCTCACCGACCCCGCGCTGGGCATGAAGGGCGCCGTCGCGAAGTCGGACGAGATCGTGGCCGAGCGTGAGGGTGCTGTCCTCGCCCGCCAGTTCGCCAACGAGGCCAACCCCGCGATCCACCGCAAGACCACGGCCGAGGAGATCTGGCGCGACACCGACGGCAAGGTCGACATCGTCATCGCTGGCATTGGCACCGGTGGCACGATCACCGGCGTGGGCCAGGTCCTCAAGGAGCGCAAGCCCGAGGTCCAGATCGTTGCCGTTGAGCCCGAGGAGTCCGCGATCCTCAATGGTGGTGCCCCCGGCCCGCACAAGATCCAGGGCATCGGCGCCAACTTCGTCCCCGAGATCCTCGACACCGAGATCTATGACGAGGTCATCGACATCAACGCCGCGACCTCGGTGGAGTGGGCCCGCAAGGCTGCCACCCAGGAAGGCCTGCTCGTCGGCATCTCCTCGGGTGCTGCTCTCGCCGCCGCCAACCAGGTCGCGACCCGCCCCGAGAACGCCGGCAAGACCATCGTCGTGATCATCCCGAGCTTCGGCGAGCGCTACCTCTCGACCATCCTCTTCGAGGGTCTCGTCGACTGATTATCCGAACTCACACAGTGCTCACCTCCCCGCCTTCGCGTATGCCGTTCGCTCGCCTGCGCTCCCGCCTCCAGCGGGCTGCGGCGAGCGTTCGAGAGGACGTCGACGCCGCGATCGCCCGCGATCCGGCCGCGGCATCACGCTCCGACCTCGTGCTGAATTCGCCTGGCCTGCACGCGATCTGGTCCTACCGGCTCGCCCACAAGCTGTGGCTGCGCCCGCACCTCAAGCCCGTGGCGCGCACGCTCTCGACGGCAACGCGCGCAATCACCGGGGTTGAGATCCACCCGGGCGCCACCATCGGCAAACGCTTCTTCATCGACCACGGCATGGGTGTCGTCATCGGCGAGACCGCGGAGGTTGGTGACGACGTGATGCTCTATCACGGCGTCACCCTGGGTGGCCGGTCACTGGCCAAAATCAAGCGTCACCCCACCGTGGGTGACCGAGTCACCATCGGTGCCGGCGCCCGGATCCTCGGACCCATCGACGTCGGCGACGACGTGCAGATCGGGGCCAATTCCGTTGTCGTCAAGGACATCCCGCATGGCGCGATCGCCACGGGCATCCCTGCCACGGTGCGTTTCCCCGGACACCCCGGTGAGGATCCCTACGAGGCGCTCTTTGGCGAGCCGGCCCTCTTCATCTGACCGCCCAGGTGTTGCCGTAGGCGCAGAACGCCTCTGCGCCAGCGACATTCGCGGCCACCTCCCGCAGGGCTGTCGCCACATCTGTTCCAGCGACCAGCCGCTCGTGCAGCTCGCACATGGCCGCCGCGGCCACGTCGTCGTGGATCGGGTTGGTCGCCGCGACGACGCATTGCACACCCAGGCTGAGGAGGGCCGCTGCCAACCCGAGGGGCTCGTCACCGGTGCGTCCCCGACTGCGGCCGACGTCGCATGCCGACAGAATGACTAGCTCCGCGGCGAGAGGTGAGGTGAGCTCGTGCGCGAAGACGGGCCCGTCGCCCATGTCGAGGCTCGAGAAGAGCGGGCTCTGGTCGACGTGGTGCCCGTGAGCGGCGAGGTGGACGACGCTCGCCGAGGTGAGCGCGGAGCGCACGTCCGCGCTCACGGCATACCCCGTTGTCGTTGTCGCGGAAGGCGATTTGGTATGCCGCCCCCACGCCTTCTCGACTGCGCTCACCTCGCCCTGGGCACGGGGAAGGCCGGGGCCGGCGAGGGCGACGACGTCAGGTGAGCGACCTGCTGTGACGCCGCGTCTGGCCCACGCAGTGACGGATGGTGCCGCGATGACGGGGCTGTTCCTGAGCGCGGGGAGGGCCCGCCAGGGGATCGAGGCGAGACCGACAGTGGGCACGATGACGACGGTGCCGCTGGCGAGGTCAAGACCCCCCAGGAGCATCTCGTCGACGCGGTGCACCGAGGATTCACGGGCGCCTGCGAGGAAGGCGGCCATGGACGGCCGCGCCAATGCCATGGCCCGGGCATCGGCGACTGCCCGGCTGGCTGCTGCGGCAACGTCGGCGGTCGGGCCGATGACACTCTGGTGGATCTGCGAACCGACCACCAGTCGCACGACCGTCCCGCGCACTTCGTGGAAGGTCACGACGGTCACATGTCGCTGCGACACCAGGGTGTGCGTGGCGGCCAGGGTCATGGCCGTGAGGTCGGCGTCCGCACTGGGGCCGCCGGTCCTGCGGAGCCGCTCGGTGATCTCGGTCTGCAGCTGATTCACCTCGGCTGCGGTCTCCTGAGCCTTGTCGGTCGTGGGCCCGCTCAATCCGGATCTGCGCCGCAGTTGGCGCAGTTGCCCGACGAGTGCGGCCACCTCGGGGTCATCGGGTGGTCGGATCGGGGCTGCCCGCAGGGACGCGGCACGCCAGCGCTCGGTGGCGTCGAAGAGTTCATCGAGCGAACCGGAGTCGGTGGCCATGGCCACATCGGCATCGCGGATCCGGGCAGCGTGCAGGGCCAGCCCGGCGCGCACCTCGTGGCTGTGAACAGATCCCTGGTCGCGCGCCAACCGCTGGGCAGCGCCGGACAGCAGGGCCTTCGAGCGGTCGTGGTCCCCGTCCTCCGTGGCGATCCGGGCAGCGAGCAACCGCTCATGGAGGAACACGCTGAGCGAGACGGAGGCGTCCCCATCGAGGCTGGACACCTCGCGTCGTGCGTTCGCGAGGTCGTGCCGCGCCAGCGCAACCTCGGCGCGGATGCGCGCGCCCAACCTCTCGTTGGGTTGCACCGGGGTTGGCGTGGACCAGCGCGCCGCGGTCTTGGCGGCACGGGTGAGGTGTCGGCCCATCCCGATGTCGATGGCCGCGCCCAGTAGCTCGACCTCGTCGGCGCGACTGGTCGCGCGCAGCGCTCGGAAGGTTCGGGTGGCACGGCCGGCCCAGGAACGTGCCGAGGCCAGGTCTCCGCGCAGCAGCGCCGCCCGGGCGAGGTCGACCTGGATGTCGCCGCGTTCGAGTGGCTGTCGGTCGTGGCGGGCGGCGTCAAGACCGAGGCTGAGGACCTGTTCGGCCTCGTCGACGAGGCCGGCGTCGAGCAGGACCTTGGCATGGTCCAAGTGGGCTCGCGCCAGCCCCACACCGCAGTCCATGGCTGCCGCTTCGGCCATGAGCCGAAGGGCCATCGGAAGGTCTCCTGCGATGAAGGCGACGCAGCCGAGATTGTGGCGCGCCTTGAACTCCTCCATGGGCAGGTCGTGCGCGATGGCCAGGTCGAGTGCAGCCTCGAGGTCCACGCGGCCAAGGTCCAGGTGCTGGAGGGACAGGTGGGCCAGTCCACGATTGATCAGGGTGGCGCACCTCTCTGGCGGGGCCAACTCGCTCAGGTGGGGCTCCACCTGAGCGAGCGCAGTCAGCGCCTCGATCCAGTTGGACGACATGACGTTGATCGCGCCAGCCTGGATGTGGGCGATCGTGCCGAGCAGCGGTGCGGCTGATCCTTCGACCATCTGGTGGACCTCGTCCAGCAACGCCAGTCCGGCCTCAGGTCCGGCGATCCCGAAGCGCGACATCGCTCTCGTGATGAGGATCCGGGCCCGCAGGCGCAGTTCCTCGTCGGCGTCTTGTCCGTTGGGCCTGGCTCCCGCAGACTCGGCCAGAGTCTCGAGTGCCCGGTTCAGCGCAGCGTCGGCCCGCCGGTAGTGGCCGGCGGTGTTCTCCGACCGGCCCCGGGCGTGGAGTTCGCGTGCTGCCTCGAGTGTCGTCGGGACGTCCTCTCAGATCTCGATCCCCGGCGTGATGACCGGGCGGGAGCCCGGCTCGTCGTGTCGCCGGATGACGAGGTGGACGGTGCCGTGGTCGACCCGCTCGAAGACGAATCGTCCCTCGTCGTCGGCTGTCGCCTCCTGGCTGCGAGAGCGCTCACGGAGCTCGACCTCGGCTCCGGGTGCGGTGACCCATCCGCGCACCCGGACGACGTCGCGATCCACGGGTTCGAGCGTCACCATGATGCTCAGCCCTTCGCTCTCGAAGGTCACTGTGCTCGCGCGGTCATACTCCGTGGTGCGAGTGGCACCCGCCATGGCGCTGTCGTTCATGAGGTGAGCGATCTCGGCCTCGAGGCTGGCCACGGTCATCGCGAACTTCACCCGCTCGGTGAGGTCGACCGGCACGGGATCCACGAGGTCGAGTCGGGTCCGGATCAGGGCAAGGGCCCGCTCGTCCAAGGCGTCGAGCGACTGTGCGGCGAGGGCTTCCTCGTCGTTTTGGGGAGTGTTCATGCCGTCACCTCCCACGTCGGGTCCGCCATGAGGGCCACCCGGAGCTTGGCGAGACATCGACCGCGAGTGGGCCCGATGCTGCCCACCGGGATGCCGAGCGCGGCGCTCACCACCGCATAGTCGGGACGGTCGACGAAGGCCACGAGACGGAGCAGCTGCTGACAGCGCTCGGGCAGGCTTTCGACGTGGCGCCACATCGCCCGGGCCGCTTCTGCGTCCTCGGTGGCCAGCACCGGGTCGGTGACTGCGGCAGGGCTTGTCGGGTCCGCAGGGGAAGGCTCGTCCCGGGGCTCCTGCGGGACGGTCCGCCTCGCGCGGCGCACGGCGCTCCAGGACTCCCGCTTCGTCGTCATGAGCAACCACTGGAGAACTGCCTGGGGGTCAGCGATGTCATTGGTGTGCTCGACGAGTCGCAGCCAGGTGGTCTGCACGACGTCCTCGGCGGTTGCCGCGTCGGCCCCTTGGGATCGGGCGGTGTGCCACAGGAGTGGCGTCACCTGATCAACGAGCGAGCCCATGGCGCTCGAGTCGCCGGAGCGGTGCAGGTCAAAAGCCTTGGCGGCGACAGCGGCCAGTCCTGGCGACGTACGGCCCGGCTGCCCGGGTCGCTCCACCTTGCCCGCGTTCACCTCTCCTCCTCGAGGGCCCTGGCTGCGGCCGAGAGGGTGGCGTCCACGACCTTGCGAGCGCGTGCGCCGCGCGCGGCAGCGTCAGCTGAACGATCTGCACCGAGACCGCGCGCGATGTCACCGGCGAGGGCCGGTGCGGCGAAGGACGTCCCACTCCACAGCCCGAAGCCGCCGCTGTAGTCGTCGTAGTCAACGGCGCCGCGGGTGGGCTTGCCCGGCGCGACGCCGGGGTTCGCCTGGTGTAGCAACTCGCTGCGGCTGGAGGCGTTGAACGTCTGCGGCATGGTGCTCACGACCAGGGTGGCTGCGGCATACGCCCTCACCCATGCCCCCGTGTTGGAGAACACGGACACGGTCCGGCCGTCGGGATTGAGCGCTCCGACGCTCACCATCGGGGCGCCTGTCGTGACCTCAGCCGCGTAGGCCGCCGGGTAGAACTCGACGTCGCTGGCGTTGTTGCCCACCGCCGCAAGAATCGTCACGCCGAGCTCGGCAAGACCACGCAGGACGCGGAACAGTGCCTCCTCGTCGTCGAATGCACCGGGCGTCTCGTGCCGATAGCCCAGCGAGAGAGTGATGACGTCGATCCCTTGCGAGTTGTCGCCCGAGCGCAACGCCAGCGCCTGTCGCAGATAGAGGCCGGTGAGGGCCTGGACGACGTCCTTCTCGTCGGCGACCCCGTCTCCCCACATGACCGGGACGGACAGGATCCGGGCGTCGGGGCAGTGCTGCCGGACGACACCGGCGATGAACGTGCCGTGGCCCGCCAGCGGGTCGAGTTGACCGTTGACGAGGTCGATCGTCACTCCGGCGACCTCGTGCGGCATGCCGGCTTGCTCGGGGAGCCGCTCGGCACCATCGCCCTCGACGAACCAGTGGTGCTCGCCCAGACCAGTGTCGAGGATGGCGACCACGGGGCCGTCCTTCCCCCGCTCCGGGGCAGGAGCAGACCAGACCACCGGACCGCGTCCGCCCGGGCCGTAGCCCACACCTTGGCCGTAGCCGACGCCCTGCCCATAACCGACGCCCTGGCCGTAGCCCACACCCTGGCCATATCCCACGCCCTGCCCGTAGCCCACCCCTTGGCCATAACCGACGCCCTGGCCGTAGCCACTCGCGGTCATCACGTGCGACAACCCGATGCCGGCGACCGCGCCCTGGTCGGATGCGCGGGCGGCCTGAAGGACGTCCCACGCGTCCACAGGGGTGGCCGAAACCCGTCGGGACTGATCGCTCTCATCGAGTCGCTCGAGCCGCACGACGGTGTGGCCGACCTTGTCGAGCTCGTCGAGCAGGTCGTTTCGGGTCGCGAAGGCGAGGGAAGGATCGTCCTCGACCACCACGGCATACCCAAGAGATTTGGCGGCAGTCTCGAGTGCGGCGCGTCGGCCATCCGCGGAACGGCCCACGATCCCGGGGACGAGAAGCACATCGCCCACGTATGCCGTGGGCTCGGGGATCGGCTCGCCCGTGACCCTGGGCGCGGTGGTCGGGTCGAGGAAGCGCGCGCCGAGGCGCTGCACGGCGGTGCTGGGAAGGACGAGGGGTGGAATGAGTCGTGGCTTCTGTGCGCGACCGTCGTGCTTCATATGGGTGCTCCGTGAGCTCGCTGCTGAACCCCGGCGGCAGATGCCGTCGACTCAGCGTAGGGATTGGCGGGTCACAGGGGAAGAGCCGCGAGAAGTCGCCCAGATACATCTCTTGAGCACATTTCTCTGTGCAGTCGAATCGGCACCCGAGGGATGTATCTGAGGGGCGCTGAAGTCCTCCTTTCGCAGTGTCGGGGCCGCGCAGGGGCGGCCCCACATCACCCAAGGAGCACGCCATGGCAACACAGCACGAGCAGGCCGCACAACGCGCCGCCATCAGGCCGGTGAAGGAGTCCATCGAGGACGAACTCATCGCCAGGCCAGGAGTCGTCGCCGTCGACATCGCCGAGAAGGAGAAGGACGGCAAGAAGACCGGAGAGCTGAGCATCGTCGTCTTCGTCGAGGAGAAGAAGCCGACGTCAAAGCTCGCCAAGGGCGCCGTGATCCCCAAGGAGATCGACGGCATCAAGACCGACGTGCAGGAGCTCGTCATCGAGCTGCAGCCGGCCTACCGCCAGCTCGAGGATGCCGAGTTGTTCGTCGACCCGGCGAACTACCCGACTCTCGCCGGTGGGATCAGCATCGGGCCGCGACGTAGTGTCTTCCTGTCGCCTCCCGACGTACCTGCCCCCGGGAACTACGTGTTCGTCGGCACGCTCGGTGCGATGGTCCGTGACCGCGCCACGGGCGCGACCATGGGGCTGACGAACTTCCACGTCGCCTGCGTCAACAACACGTGGAGCGTCGGCGACCGCCAGGTCCAGCCGTCGCTCGTCGATGGTGGCGCTCCGACCGGGGAGTTCGGGTCGCTGACCCGAGCAGTCCTGTCGGAGAACATCGATGGCGCCGTCATCACCGTCGATGCGGCCGAGCCGTGGACGGCAACGGTCACCGGTGTCGGTGACGTCGCGGGCAGCACGCCAGCCGTCGTCGGGATGGCCGTGCAGAAGCGTGGTCGCACGACCGAGCACACCTTCGGCACAGTCGCGTCGACCGACTTCACCGTCACCCTCAACTACGGCAGCGACGTGGGGTCGCGCACCCTGCGTCATCAGATCCGCATCGACACCGACACCTCGCGCAACCCCCGGTTCTCGAACCAGGGTGACTCGGGGTCGGTCGTCCTCGACAACTCGCGCAACGTCATCGGGCTTCTCTTCGCCGGCAGCAACGACGGGTCCATGACCTTCGCCAACCCGGTGCAGGCGGTCCTCGACGAGCTCGGTGTGGATATGCTCACCCCGCCCGTCCTGACGGTGACCCGGCCGCTCATCACCTGCCTCAACACCCGGATCACCATCTGCCTCAAGACCCGGCTCGACCTCAGTTGTCCGACGATCAAGACCAGGATCCCGGCGCTGTGTCCGACGGTGACGAGGCCGCAGCTCTGCGACTTCATCACGCGACCGAGCCTGTGTGACGTCACGCGGCCCGCGATCTGCGACCTTCAGGTCACCCGGTTCAGCTGCCCGCTCCCGACTCGGGTCTGTGGTGGCGAGTTCGAGCGTCCGCCCATCGAGGACTGGTTCCGCGGTGGTGGTGGCGGCTATGGCGCCTCGGCGTCCGAGGTCGAGGCCGCGGCTGACGAGGCCTATTGGGGCGGCTACCTCGCCGCCCTCGAAGAGGTCGACGCGCTGGATGCAGAAGGTTCCGGCGGCTCCGGTGGCTCCGGCTCCGGTGGCTCTGGCGGAGGTGCCTGAACCGTGGCATCCTCCCCCAGCCTGCTCGGTGCGGCCGTCCGGCACGGGCTCGTGCCCGCGCGGGACGTCCGGGCCGGACTGGTCCGCGTGCGCGCCGTCTCGCGCAGCAATGCCGTGCACGTCATCGAGCACGACGGCGCACCCGTGGGCTACGTCAAGCAGGCCGGGGAAGCCGCCCGACTCGACGGTGACGACACTGTCGGCGTCGAGGCGGCACTCCTGGGCGCGATTGCGCCCCTTCATCTCGCACCGACCCTGATCCTTCAGGGGGGATCGGGGTCGGTGTGGATGGCTGCTCTGCCCGGCGAGGAGCTCTCGTCGGTCCGGGACCCAGCGGTGCTGCGACCTGCGGCGGTCGACCTCGGCCGTGCGTTGGCGCGGCTGCACCGCCACCCGATTGCCGACGTCGGCGTCCCCGAGGCTCCCCGCCCCTGGCCGCTGCTCGACCGGCTTCCGCCGTCGATGGAGGGCGGCACGGGGAGGTCCGAGGCGACCCCCATCCTCGACGCCCTCACTGACCCCACCATCCAGCGCGCCCTCGACGTTGCGCGCACCCAGTGGCGTCCCCATCACCTCGTCCATGGCGATGTCTCACCGGGCAACGTCATCGTCCACACGTCGTCGTCCGGTGACGTGCGTATCGGCCTGATTGACCTCGAGCTCGGCGGGAAAGGTTGCCCTGAGCATGATCTGGCCTCGGCAGCGGCCATGCTCGGTGAATTCTCCCCGGGTGGTGTCGACCTCGCCGCCCTGTGTCTCGACGCGTACTGGACCGCCTGCGGCCCGGCCACGCTGACTGCTCCTTGGCGGTGCGTGCGGGCGCTGCTCACGGCCTGGCAGGTGGCTCTCACCCATGGTGAGGACGGGACCCCGGACGTCGCCCGGATCCTTGGGCGTGCGGTCGCGGCAGCCGAGGAGGTCAGGTCATGAGTCCCTGGCGACCCGATCACGCAGAGCAACTCCTCGCGGCATACGCCGTTCTTCGCGGAGCGCAGGATGACGGCGCTTCCGCCGACTTCCTCTACCAGCACTGGTATGCCGTCCGCTCACCTCACGCTCCCGTGTCGAGTCGCTGGGACCCGCCGGTCGCGACCGCCGCCCGGGCGGCTCACGGCAGTGCGGGTGACTGGACGCACGACGAGGCCGAGGTTCTTGCCACGGGCATGGCTGGTGTTGTCGTCGTGGCCACCCCGCGGGGGCGACGGGCGCTGTGTCGTGGGGAGTACGTCACGACGAGCGGCCGCCCGGGATTCCCGCCGCGGGTCGGCGACAGGGTGCGCTCGCTGCGTCGGCTCGGCGCCGTCGTCCAGGACGGTTGGTGGCGCACGTGGGGTGCGGGCTGGGATCCGCACCAGCTCGGACCCCTGGTTCGCGTCTACCTCCGGCCGACCTCCGGAGCCGTGGCAACGCTCGTCCATGCCGTGACAAGCGTTCTCGCAGAGGGAGATTCGTGGTTGCTCAAGCTGGCGCCGACACCGGAGGGGCTGAGCCGCCCCGACGCCGTCGTCGCCTATCTCGGCGGGCCGTCGCGCGATCAGGATCGAGATGAGGTGGCGGCGGCAGTGAGTGGTTTGACCGCTGGCGCGCCACCGCCGCTCACCGAGCCACTGGGCGACGGCATCGGTTGGGCGCAGGATCCCGGGACGGGAGAGAGCTTTGGTGAGGTGCGCTGCGCCGCGATCGCCACGGCATACAAGACTTTGGGTTTCAACGACACGTCGGCAGGGGAGTGGCTCGAGACGGTAGCGGCCGAGTTCCGTTGTCGGGGAATTGATCCCGCCGCGCCGCACCGTTCCGCGATGACCATCGGAGTGCCGCGATGAGTGCTGCCACCGAGGATCGCGAGTTTGAGGGAGACATGGGAGCTGACCAGGGAACGCAGGATCGGCAGTGTGTGCTCGATGCTGCGCACCGGTGTGTCGACCTCCTCGTGAGAACCGCGGTCATCGACCGCGACGGGCCGACCTGGCCGGCCTGGGAGGTGGGCCCGGACGGTCGCGCCCTGGGGGTTGTCGCGGGTCGACGCTCTCTCTATGACGGCGATGCCGGGGTGGTGTGGGCTCTGACCCACCTCGGCACCGCCCTGCACCGCCCGGACGCCGTCGAACTCGCGGCGTCCGGAGCTCGATCACTTCTGCAGGCGCGTCCCACCGACGTGGACGCGCCTGCAGGTCTCCTCGTGGGCGAGGCCGGCGTGGATCTGCTGGCTCGCTCGGGGGATCGGGTGGAAGCGCGATGGTCCGACAGCACCGACCTCACCGACGGGCTCGCCGGGGTTCTCCTCGGGCTGGCCCGGGCCCGCCGCCACGAGGATCACGCACGCGGCATCGTCGCCGAGCTGCGTCATCGTTCGCGGGTCGAGGCGTGGGGACGGAGCTGGCCCGACCTGCGGTTGCCCGGCGACTCAGCCCGGCCGCTCTGCGGTCTGGCCCACGGCGCCTCGGGGATCGCCTGGGCCTTGGCCGAGGCTGCTGCGGTGTGGCCGCGCCTGGCGCCGGCCGCCCTCGAACTCGCCGGTGAGGCACTGGCCTGGGAGGCGTCCTGGTCGGACCCCGCACGCGGAGGCTGGCCCGACCTGCGCGAGGGTGATGTGACGTGGCCCGACCTCTGGTGCCACGGTGCGGCGGGCGCTGGCGCCATCAGGTTGCGCCTGCTCGAGCTCGGGGCCAGCGGCCTCCAGCTGCCGTGGTCGCTCGACACGACCCGGGCAGAGGCCGAGATGGCGGTGCAGAGGTGTGGTGGCGCGATGAACGACGCGGCACAGCGAGCACAGGCGCACGGTGCCGACGCCGTCGCAGCCGGCTGGACGCTCTGTCACGGCGCCGGGGGACCGGCAGGAGTCGTCGCTCTCGCGGCCGACATCTTCGGGGTGCCGGATCACCGCGAGCAGGCGGTCGCGGCGGCGGCGGCCCACGTCCGCACCGCACCGGTCGACCCGGAGGAATGGCCGTGCGGGTTGCAGGGCGCAGACGGTGACGTGTCGCTCGCCACGGGGGTGGCGGGAACCGCGATGGTGCTCGCCGACCTTGCCCAGCCCGGGACTGTGCCCTCGCTCGTCCTGCTCGGGTTCGGTGGTGTCAGGTCCCAGCCCGTTGCGTCCGCGCAGGTGCCGGTTCTGGCGACCGTTTCCGCAGACGTTGCGGGCGGGCGGTGACGTCAGTGCTTGGTGGCCGTGGCCCAGGGGTCCTCGCCACGCGCCTCGGTCGATGCAACCCACGGGTCGCCACCGGTGGCGCGGTCTCGGCCGCCGCTGACCTGTGAAGGGATGGTCTTGGAGGCGCGCAGCTTCTCGCTCGTCGCCTTGGCGGCGTCTGCCACGAAGTCGGCGACGACGGGAGCAGCCTTGGTGCGGGCGCTCTCCTTGGCGACGGCGACCTGCTTCTGGACCGGCTTGCTCTGCCAGACCTTGCCCGAGACCTTCTTGATCTGGGCGTAGCGCTGCTTGCCGGCGCGGGCGCCGAGGACGTAGCCGGCGGCGAGGCCGACGATGAAACTCATTTTGGGCATGGTGCGTGTCCCTTCCGTTCTGGCTTGCGACCCTACCTGCCGGAAGCGTGGGTCAGGGTTCCGCATCCAGGGCACTCGCGGCATCACCCCACCTGCCGGGAGCGGGAGTCCGGGTTCCGCGTCTGGGGCACGACCGGCATACGCTGTATGTCGGCCATCGGTCACCGATGCGCTGGCGGGTTCGCATAGTGGCCTAGTGCAGTCGCCTTGAAAGCGACCAGAGTGAGAGCTCTCGTGGGTTCAAATCCCACACCCGCCGCCAAGCCCAAGGCCCCGAGTCCGCTCGGGGCCTTGGGCGTGGCCCGGGGTCAGGTCGACGGTTGATGGGTCCGCACCCGGGGCTTCGTCAGAGGAGCACGCGGGAACACCTGCTGGGTGAGGGTGACGAGGCCGCCCTGTGCAAAGACTTCGATCACCGAGGCATCGACGATCACCTGGAGCTGGACGGTGTCGTCGTCACCCACCAGCCTCGCCGTGTCGCGTGAGGCGAACAATGGATGGAAGTCGACGTTGCCGCACTCATGGCGGTCCGCCGTGATCGTCCTTGACGCGCCGTCGACCGTGAGCACCCAGGGGTCAGCGTCATCCTCGGTGCTGACGGTGATCTCGGTGACCACTCCCGGTGTCAAGGGCACAGTCAGGTCGAGGACCGTCACACCGAGCCCTTCGGGTGGCAGGACTGGCCGCTGACGCAGCCGACGACGGCCATCGACGTCCTCGACGAGGTCGACCTCGCGGACCAGCGACATCGCCGATCGCCAAGGGGCCGTGGGGATCTCGTTGGCGTAGTCCCAGTTGTTGGCCCACCCCACCATCAGTCGACGGTTGTCGGGCACGTTGTCGAAGGACACGGTCGCGTAATAGTCGCGGCCGTGATCGAGCCAGTCAAAGCTCGTGGGGTCGTCCGTCTCGGAGATGCGCTCGGGCGTGAATGTCACTCCGTCGAAGTCGCCCACGAAGTACTGGGCGCCGCCACCGCCGGCCAGACCGCCCGGGTTGAGGCTGACCACGAGCACCCAGCGGTGCAGGTCCGTCCCGGCGACGGGCAGCAGGAAGAGGTCCGGACACTCCCACACGCCGGCGACGGCATGGCTGGGACCGAACTTCGAGAGGTAGGTCCACGAGCGCAGGTCCGGGGAGGAGTAGAGGACGACGGTTCGATCCACCGCCTCGACAGCGACCATGACCCAGTAGCCATCGCCCCCGCCCCACCAGAAGACCTTGGGGTCGCGGAACTCCCCGGAGGACCGGTCGAGCACAGGGTTGCCGGCATGTGTCGTCCAGCTCTGCCCACCGTCGACGCTGTAGGCCAGGGACTGGGCCTGACGCCCGTGGAGCGGCGACGCGGACGTGTAGCTACTGGTGTAGATCGCGACGAGGGCGGTCTGCCCAGGTGCGGCGAAGCCGGACGTGTTGTCGTGGTCCACGACGGTGCTTCCGGAGAAGATGAACTCGTTCTCGGTGTGCCACAGGGCGACTGGCTGCTCGATCCACGTGACCAGGTCCGTCGAGGTGGCGTGACCCCAGGAGAGATTGCCCCACGTCGCTCCGCTCGGGTTGTTCTGGAAGAACAGGTGATAGGTCTCGCCGAAGAAGACGAGCCCGTTGGGGTCGTTCATCCAGGTCGAGTCCGGGGTGAAGTGAGCATGTGGTCGCAGGTGCGGGGTGGGCTCGATGGTCGGGCGTGTGGGTTCGATGTGGGTGTCCACGGTGACTGGGTGGCTTCCTGTGTGGTTCGGTGCATGGATCGGCGGTGTAGGGAAGACAGCCCGGCAGGCGCCCTGCTTCGTTGGGCAAGTGCGCCCGCCCGAGGGCTCTACTGCTGGGCCTTGTTGAAGCGGTCGTACGCGGTCTGGTAGGTCGCGACGACGTCCTTGATGCCCATGGACTCGAGCTGCGAGACATAGCCACTCCATTCGGAGGCGACGGTGCCCTTGACGACCCAGGTGGCGAACTTTTCCTTGACGAGGGCATTGATGTCGGTCTGCGGGTAGGAGACCTTCTCGAGTTCCTCGTTGGAGAGCAGCACCGGCGGGTACTGGTCGTTGGCCTTGTGCGGCGCGTAGTACTGCTGGACCAGGTCCTGGCGTTCCTTCGCGCGAGGCTCGGGCGCCACGACCTTCAAGAAGTCGTCCTTCGTCGTGATCTTCGGGCCGCCGGGTGCAACCTTCTGGCGGCGCTCGCCCTCGGCCTCCCCGGCCTTGGCCGGGATCTGGACCAGGAGTCCGTTGGCGTTCTTCTGCAGCGTCACCCCGACGGGTCCCCAGCTGGTCTGCGCGGACATCACTGGGTCGTAGAGACGGTCTGCCCAGCGCATGGTGGCCACCGGGTACTTGTTGGTGCGTGTGATGGCCATGGCGCCGCGACCGATCTCCTGGTGGTTCGAGAGGCCGGCTCGCTGCTGACCGTCGGCACCTTCGAGGACCCCGACCATCGCGTAGTCCTTGAGGCGGTCGTCGCCGACGAACTCCTTGGCCTCCCACCAGAAGAACGAGCCGAGCACCGGTGTCTTGGCCTTGCCCTTGGCCAGGAACTGGGTGTCGTCCTGGGAGAAGGATTCCGGGTCGATCAGGCCCTCCTTGTACCACTGGCCAAGGCCCTCCACGCCCTTCTTGTAGCCGTCGGTGTTGGCCGTGAACTCAACCTTGCCGTCCTGGACGATGCGGTGTTCGTTGTTGTCCACCTGTCCGCCGAGGGCCGCGATGAGGTCGCTGGGGTTGGCGCAGAACGAGTCGGTGCGGAACGACAGTGGGATCTCGTCGTCCTTGCCGTTCCCATTGGGGTCCTTCGTCTTGAAGGCCTGGAGGGCCGCGTGGTACTCGTCGATCGTCTTCGGCATGGTCAGGCCGAGCTTGTCGAGCCACGCCTTGTTGATGTAGAGGAAGTTGGGGTACTGCAGGATCCCCAGCTCTTCCACGGAGGGAAGGGTGTAGATGTGGCCGTCGGAGGCGGTGAGTGCCGCCTTGATGTCGGGTCGCTTGTCGAGGATGCCCTGGAGGGTGGGCGCGTGCTCCTTGATGAGTGCCTCGAGCGGCACCAGGGTCCCGTTCGTCCCGTTCTGCACGGTCTCGGCATCGGACAGGCCGGTGTTGAACAGCACGTCGGGCAGGTCGTCGCTGGCGAGGAAGAGGCTCTTCTTCTCCTGATAGACCTGACTGGGCAGGTTCTGCCAGTCGATGTGGATGTTGGTGTCCTTCTCCCACTGCTCCACCAGCTGCATGCCGGAGTAGTCGGGGGCGAGCGCAGACTTCTCACCGCCGAAGCTGAGGGTGAGCTTCTTGTCGACGATGGGCAGGCCGTCGGCCCTGAGCCCGAACGCGGCGGACTCGTCCTTGACGTCGGCGGCGCTGTCGCCACCGCCGCCGCTGCAGGCTGAGAGCGAGAGCGCTCCGGTGAGGGTCAGGGCGAGCAGTGCGCCGAAACGTCGTTGTTCCATGGGCTTCTCCTTGGGGACGGGTGGTGCTGAGACGGGTTGGAGGTGGCTTCTTTGGGGCCAGGGCTCGGGGAGCGTGGAGGTTCCCTCGGGTCGCGCGGCGAAGCCGGCGGCGTCGACGGGGACGTCCTGCGGCATCAGCTCTTGACGGCGCCGAGCATGGCGCCCTTGACGAAGTGCTTCTGCATGAACGGCAGGATGATCAACAGCGGAATGCTGGAAATCACGATCATTCCGTACTTGATCAGCTCGCCCAGGCGCTGCGCCGCCGCATACGAGTCCATGGCGCCGGAGTCCATCCCGGCCGAGCTGACCTCGGACTGGATGAGGATGTTCCTGAGGACGAGCTGCAGGGGGTACTTCGAGTCGTCGTTGAGGAAGATGAGCGCGTCGAAGAACGAGTTCCAGTTGGCGACGAGGTGGATCATCACCATCAGGAAGATGAGGGGCTTGCACAGGGGGAGCACGATCCGAAAGAAGAAGGTGAAGTCGCTCGCGCCGTCGAGCCGGGCGGCTTCGTGCAGTTCGCCCGGGACGTTGTTCTCGAAGAATGCGCGAGCGATGATCAGGTTCCACACGCCGATCGCACCCGGCAGGATGACGGCCCACATCGTGTTGAGCATCCCGAGGTCACGCACGACGAGGTATTTCGCAATGAGCCCACCGTCGAAGAACATCGTGATGACGAAGAGCAGCATGAAAAAGGTGCGGCCGTAGAGGTCCTTGCGTGACAGTGCATAGCCAGCCCCGAGGATCGCCGCGACACTGATGGCGGTGCCGACCGCCGTGTAGAGCAGCGAGTTCCCGAAGCCGCGGATGATGGCGGGGTCGGTGAAGATGCGGGCGTACCCCTCGGTGGTGAACCCGGCCGGCCAGAGCCAGACGTTGCCTTCGTAGATCTGCGCGGGGTCACTGACCGACGCGATGACGATGAAGTACAGCGGGTACACGATGGCGACCATGGCCAGGAGCAGTGTCCCGATGGCCACGACGTTGAAGGCCGGGTCAGCCATTCGTCGGTGGAGGGGCTCGACACGGCGGGACAGGTTCGGCCCGCCGGTGGATGTGCGTTGGGGGAGGGAGATCTGGGTCATGAGGTCACCACAGGCTTGCCTGGTTGGCCCGGCGCGCAACCCAGTTGAAGGTCAGGAGCAGGGTGAGGTTGATGAGGGAGTTGAACAGGCCGATGGCCGCTGAGTAGCTGAACTGCGCCTGCTGCAGACCTGCCTTGTAGACATAGGTCTGGATCACCTCGGAGGTGGGCACGTTGAGGTCGGTCTGCATCAGCAGGACCTTCTCGAAGCCGAGGTTGAAGAGGTTGCCGATGGCGAGGATGAACAGGATCGTGATGACCGGGAGGATGCCCGGCAGGTCGACGTGACGGATCCGTTGCAGCTTGCTGGCCCCGTCGACCTTGGCCGCCTCGTGCAGGGCTGGGTCGATGGCCGTGAGCGCGGCGAGATAGATGATCATGGAGAAGCCGGCGTTCTGCCAGATGTCCGAGCCGATGTAGAGCGGCCGGAACCAGCCCGGGTCGCCCATGAAGAAGACCCGTTCGCCGCCGAAGAACTCGACTGCGTTGTTCACGAGGCCAGCCCTCGGGGAGAAGAGCAGGTGGATCATTCCGACGATCACCACGACGGAGATGAACGAGGGCGAGTAGAGGACCGTCTGGGTGACCTTCTTGAACCGCCCGTTGGACAGCTGGTTGACGATCAGCGCCAGGAAGATCGGGATGGGGAACGCGATGAGGAGCCCCAAAGAGTTCAAAGTCAATGTGTTGACGATGAGCCGTTCGAACTGGAACGACTCGAAGAACCGCTCGAAGTGCTGCAGACCGACCCAGGGGCTGCCGAAGAACCCGTCCGCGGGGTTGTAGCTGCGGAACGCGATCTGCGCGCCATACATCGGCCAGTACTTGAACAGGATGATGTAGAGGAGTCCGGGCAGCATTAATACGTATAACTGCCACGAGGCGAGGGCGCGGGAGAGGTGCGAGCGACCACGGAGAGTGGGCCGCGCCGGTTGCAGGACCTGCTTGGCCTCGATGCGCTGGTCGGCATCGGGTGCCGGCGTGGTGTGGGTCAGGTTCATGCGGGCACCTTTGCCTTCGCGACGGACTGACGGGAGATGAGAGGGCACTCGAGGGCCTCTTGGCGTGGAGTGCTGCGGGGAGCGAGCAGGGCGTCGACGGCGCGGCGACCCATCTCCTCGAAGGGCAGGGCGAGCGTGGTCAGGGCCGGGTCGAGGTGCTGGGCCACGGTCTCCATGTCGTCGAACCCGACGACCGAGCAGTCCACCCCCACGGTCAGACCCAGAGCAGAGAGGGCGCGGTAGGCGCCCCAGGCGGTGCGGTCGTTCGCGGCGAAGATGGCGGTCGGCGCGTCCGGTCCACGCATGAGCTCCGTGGTGAGCACTTGCCCGCTCTCCACGATGCCGTCGCCGTAGCGGACGAGGTCGGTGTCCGGTTGGACCCCGGCCTCCTTCAGCGCTCGGCGATAGCCGGCGAGGCGGCCGATGCCTGCAGGGAGCGTGCTGTCCCTGGGCTGGATGTTGATCATGCCGATGCGCGTGTGGCCAGCCTCGAGGAGGTGCTGGGTCGCGGTGAAGCCGCCGAGCTCCTCGTCGGGGAAGAAGCTGTCCACGCGTCCTGCGTCGTCCTGGGCGTTGACGACGACAGTGGGTGTGTCGGCCAGGAGAGCGGGCACGGTGATGCGCCGGTGGTACATCGCGGCGTAGACGATCCCTCGCACCCGGTAGGACTGCATCATCTCGATCGCGGCCTGCTCCAGGCCTGCTTCACCGAAGGTGTCGACCGAGATGATGACGTGGCCCGCAGCCCAGGCCCGCTCCTGCGCACCCTTGAGCAGCTTGCCGGCGAAAGGGGACGTGGCGACCTCGTCGGAGACGAAGCCGATCATCCCGGACTCGCCCTTGCGCAGGGACTTGGCGAACGCGTTGGTGCGGTAGCCGAGTCGCGCGGCGGCCTCTCGCACGCGCTTCTTGGTCTGGTCCGAGAAGCGGCTGCCGTTGGAGTCGTTGAGGACGAGGGAGACGGTCGCCTGGGAGACGCCGGCGAGAGCGGCAACGTCGTGCATCGTCGCCGACCTGCGACTGCTGCCGTGCGCGCTGTCAGTCATCGTGACTTCCTCGTTGAAGTAGTTATGCGTATAACTCGATTGCATCAGAATCGGGGCTGCTCCACTCCGTGTCAACCCCTTTCGGTGACCATTCTCAATCTGGTTGCAGAGATCGAGGCTGCGGTGAAGCGACTCAATCGCGCCTGATGACAAGCCTGTTGGGCACCGCGACTTGACCATCGACCGCGCCGTCCACGTCCATGTCGTGGACGCTCGACCCCTTGACGCCTGTGGTGCGAGGGGCTCTAATGTCGGTGACAACGTTGTCAACCATCGGAGACAAGTCATGAGCACCGCCACCATGTCCTCACGTCGAGCTCGGTCGTGGGTGATCGCGCTCCTCACCCTGGCCTTCGTCGCCGTCGGCCTCCCCGCCAGTGCCGACACCCCCGAGCACCGTCCGGCCTACCACTTCAGCACGGCGAAGAACTGGCTCAACGACCCCAACGGACTCATCTTCCACAAGGGCGTCTATCACCTCTTCTTCCAGCACAATCCCCTCGGGAACGGCTGGGGCAACATGTCCTGGGGTCACGCCACGAGCAAGGATCTCGTCCATTGGGACGAGCAGCCCGTGGCCATCCCGTTCGACGCCACCGAGGGGGTCTTCTCTGGCTCCGTCGTCGTTGACCACGAGAACCGGTCGGGCTTCGGCACCGCGCAGAATCCGCCGATGGTCGCGATCTACACCAGCGCCTACACCGCGGCGAGTGGGCGCGACGGCATCCAGGCCCAGTCCCTCGCCTACTCCACTGACGACGGGCAGACGTGGACCAAATACTCCGGGAACCCCGTGCTCGACATCGGCTCCCGAGAGTTCCGCGACCCCAAGGTCTTCTGGTACGAGCCCGCGAACGAGTGGCGGATGGTCGCCGTGATCGCCAACGAGCACAAGGTGAACATCTGGCGCTCGGCGAACCTCAAGGACTGGACCCATCTCTCCGACTTCGGCCCGCGCAACGCGACCGGCGGGTTGTGGGAGTGCCCTGACCTCTTCCCCCTCGCCATAGACGGAGACCCTGACAACGTCAAGTGGGTCATGCTCGTGAGCCTCAATCCCGGTGGTATTGCTGGCGGTTCGGGCACCCAGTACTTCGTTGGCGACTTCGACGGCACGACGTTCACACCCGATGGTCCGGCAACCTACGAGCCCCCGAACGGGACCGTGCTGCAGGACTTCGAGGCCGGGTATGCCGGGTGGTCCCCCACTGGGACCGCATTCGGCTCCGCGCCCGTCGCCGGGACGCTTCCGGGTCAGCAGACGGTGACGGGCTTCGAAGGCTCGCACCTCGTCAACAGCTTCGTCGACGCCGACAGCGCGCAGGGCGAGCTCACCTCTCCCTCGTTCACGGTCAATGAGCGCTACCTGAACTTCCTCGTCGGTGGTGGCCGTCACCCGGCGGTTCCCGGTGCGACACAGGGGGATCCAGGTGGCTCCGTCTTCGCGGACTTCGAGAACCTCGACCCCGCGACGCATCTGCCGACGGGATGGCGGGCGACCGGTGACTTCGTGGGCTACGGAGCGACGCCGTCGGGCCTGCCCAATCATCAGGGCCAGAACGTCCTCGACACGTGCGTGGTGCCCGACAAGTGCGACCCTGCCGTCGGCACGTTCGAGTCGCCCGAGTTCACCGTGACGCAGAAGTTCGTCAACCTCCTCATCGCCGGTGGGACTCACCCGCTCAGCGCCCCCGCGCCGACCGTCGTCGAACTCGTCGTCGATGGTCAGGTCGTGGGCTCCGTGACGGGCAACAGCTCGGGTGACATGGACTGGCGCTACATCGACGCCACCGCAGTGGTCGGCAAGGTGGCCCGCCTCGTCGTCCGGGACGACCGCAGCAGTGGCGACTGGGGCCACCTCATGGTGGACGACATCCGCTTCGGCGACACGGCCGCCGGACCTCGTGACCGGCAGACGACCGTCAACCTTGTCGTCGACGGCGAGGTCGTGCGCAGTGAGACCGGCAACGACAGCGAGTCCCTCGACTGGGCCTCCTGGGACCTCGCCGATTTGCAGGGCCAGTCGGCCCAGATCCGCGTCGTCGACCACAACAGCGGTGGTTGGGGACACGTGCTCGCCGACCAGTTCACGCTCGCTGGCGCGCCGGCGAAGAGTGGCACTGCGCGTGCGTCCTGGGTCGACTACGGCCGGGACAACTACGCGGGAGTGACGTTCAACGGCCTGCCGATGGACCAGAGGATCTCCATCAGCTGGATGAACAACTGGCAGTACGCCGGCGACGTCCCCACCGACCCGTGGCGCGGTCAGATGACGATGCCCCGAGAGCTGGCGCTGGTGTCGACCCCAGACGGTCCGCGTCTGTCGCAGAGCCCGGTCGACGGCATCAATGACATCGCGGTGAGCCGGTCCAAGCAGCAGGTCAAGGCACGTGGCGTCGTTGCCGGCGAGCGGCCCACGGGTCGCAGCGCCGAGTTGGCGAGAGTCGAGGTCCGCGTGGCCCTGGGCTCGGCCTCCGAGGCTGGCGTCGTCCTGCGACGCAGTGCTGATGGCGCTGTCGGGACGAAGGTGGGCGTGCGGCGTGACGGCACGCTCGTCGTCGATCGCACGAAGAGTGGGAACGTTGCGTTCAACCCTCTCTTCCCCAGCGTCGAGGAAGCACCAGTGACGCTCGAGAACGGCGAGGCGACGTTCACGGCATACCTCGATCGCAGTTCGGTCGAGGTGCTCGGTGAGGCGGGTCAGGTCTCGATCACGGACCTGATCTATCCGCCCGGGTCGGCCACGGGTGTCGGAACCTACGTCGTCGGGGGGCCTGCCAAGGCGATCGACATCAAGATCACGCCGATGACCCCCTGACTGGTCCCGAAGCATGACCTACCGCACCGTAAGTGGGGTGAGCACCCCACTTACGGTGCGGTGGGTCATGCGTCAGGCGGTGGGATCTCGCCGGATCCTCGCACCACCAGCGTCGGTTCCACCACGAGGCGCTTCGGGGCCGCGGTGTCACCGTCGAGGCGTGCCATGAGCAGGTCCGCGGTGAGCCGGCCGATGCGACCGACGTCCTGGCGGATGACAGTGAGGGCGGGCGCGAGGAGGTCCGCGAGAGGGAAGTCGTCGAACCCCACAAGCGCCACCGAGTCACTCAGGCCGCGCTGCCGCAGGGCCCGAACGGCGCCCTGGGTGAGGTCGTTGCGTCCGGCGAAGATGGCCGTCGGCGGCTTGGCGAGCTCCATCAGGTGGAGAACCGCTGCCTCGGCGGGCCCGGGTCCGCGCAGCCCCTGGATGCAGAGCTGCTTGTCGGGGCGTATGCCGCGAGCCCGGAACGCCTCGACGTAGCCGTCCCGCCGGTCGCGCGCGGTGTAGATCTCGGCGAGGTCGGTGAGGCAGGCGATCCGACGATGCCCCTGTGCGAGGAGGTGTTCGACTCCCATCTGGGCGCCCTCGAGGTTCTCGACGGTGACCGAGTCGGCGACGACCCCCCGCGGCTCGCGATCGACGAAGACGACGGGCAGACCAGCGCGAACCTCTGACGCGAGGTAGTCCTGCCGGTCGGTCGAGGGCATGAGCACGAGTCCGTCGACGCGCCGGGTCACAAGGTCGTGGACGAGCGAGCGCTCGCGGTCAGGCTCCTCGTCGAGGCTCGCGGACAGGATCGCGGTGCCGCGATCCCGGGCGGCGTCCTCGAGAGAACGCAGCAGAGCCGCCGAGAAGCTGTTGCTCACGTCCTGGAGGAGTGCGCCGATGAGTCCGCTACGGCCACCTCCCCGACGGAGGTTGCTGGCTCCGAGGTGGTGGCGGTAGTCGAGCCGGCTCACCGCGTCCTGCACCCGACTGCGGACCGCGTCTGCCACGCCGGCCTCGGCATTGACGACCCGCGAGACGGTCTTGATGCTCACCCCGGCCAGGGCTGCGACATCGCGCATCGTGGCGCGGCCCGCCTGGTCACTCATGGTCACCGGCTCTGCGCGCCGTAGCTGACAACGATGTCACGGTCACGTAAAGAGTTGTACGCCATCTCTTGACCTGAGCGCAAGAGGAGCGCTTTAATGGCGTTGACAACGTTGTCATCGGACACTCAAAGGAGAGTTACCTCATGCGCATTCCCCCTCGTGCATCCCGCCCCCTCGTCTGTGCGGTGGCTGCCGCGACAGCCCTCGGACTCGGAGCCTGCAACCGCTCGAGCGACACCGACGCGGGCGGCACCGGCGGAGGCGACGCCGCAGTCGGTGTCGTCCTCATCACCAAGGACTCGACCAACCCGTTCTTCGTCGCCATGCAGGAAGGCGCCAAGGCCGACGCGACCAAGAACAACGTCAAGCTCACCATCGCCTCCGGCAAGCAGGAGGGCGACGACCAGGGCCAGATCACGGCCATCGAGGACGCCATCGCCCGTGGCGACAAGGGCATCCTCATCACCCCGATGAGCACCGGCGTCAACGCTGCGATCAAGAAGGCCCGCGAAGCCGGTCTCTTCGTCATCGCCCTCGACACCCCGCCCGACCCGGTCGACACCGTCGACATCACCTTCGCCACCGACAACCGCGACGCCGGCAAGCGCATCGGCCAGTGGGCCGCGGGTCAGGTCGCGGGCAAGCCCGCCACCATCGCGCTGATCGATCTCTTCAGCGACAAGATCGTCTCGGTCGACTACAACCGCGACCAAGGCTTCCTCGAGGGCATGGGCATCGACGTCAAGGACGGCAAGAAGAACGGCGACGAGGCCCCGACCGGCAAGTACACCGCGGGCGGTGGCGGCGACTACACGATCGTCTGCAACGAGGCCGGCAACGGTGAGGAGGCCGGTGGCCGCACGGCCATGGAGAAGTGCCTCGCCAAGAACCCCGGCATCAACGTCGTCTACACGATCAACGAGCCGACGGCCGTCGGCGCCAACGCCGCCCTCAAGGCAGCAGGCAAGACCGCGACGATCGTCTCCGTCGACGGTGGCTGCGACGGAGTCACGTCGGTCAAGAGCGGCGTCATCGGGGCCACGGCCCAGCAGTACCCCCTCAAGATGGCCACCATGGGCATGGAGGCCATCGCCAAGATCGCCCGCGGTGGCGAGAAGCCGAAGACCACAGAGGGCCTTGACTTCTTTGACACCGGTGTCGCCCTGGTCACCGACAAGCCAGCCGAGGGCGTTGAGAGCATCACGTCTGACGAGGGCTCCAAGATCTGCTGGGGCAAGTGAGCATGAGCACCACCGAGGTCACGTCTGCTTCCGCCGAGTTCGCTCGGCGGCAGCAGTCGCCCGTCCAACGGCTGCAGCACCAGCTCCACGGCAAGCCGTGGATGAGTCCGCTCTTCCTGCTGCTGGTGTCGTTCCTGGTGTTCTTCATCCTGACGCCCACCTTCCTCACGGCGAACTCGATGGGCATCCTGCTCCAGCAGACTGCGGTCGTCGCGGCGCTCGCCGTGGGGCAGACCCTGGTCATCCTCACCGCCGGCATCGACCTCTCGGTCGGCGCGATCATGGTGCTGTCGATGATGGTCATGGCCACCCTGGCCCGTGATGACGGGATGCCCGGCATCCTCGCGCTGCTCATCGGGGTCGCCCTCGCGACCGGCGCAGGAATGCTCAACGGGCTGCTCGTCACCCGGATCAACCTGCCGCCGTTCATCGTCACCCTCGGCACGCTGAGCATCTTCACGGCCATCGCCCTGCTCTACTCGGGCGGCTCGAGCATCCAGGCAGACCGAATGCCCGACACCCTCAACTTCCTCGGCGAAGGGTTCGGCATCGGTCAATTCCGCCTCACCTGGGGCATCGTCGTGGTGATCCTCCTCTATGCAGTCATCGGCTTCGTCCTGTCCCAGACCGCCTGGGGGCGATACGTGTATGCCGTCGGCGACGATGCCGAGTCGGCTCGCCTCTCCGGTGTGCCGAGCATGCGAATCCTCCTCGGTGTCTACACCGTGGCCGGACTCATCTATGGCATCGCGGCCTGGATCCTCATCGGTCGGGCCGGAGCGGCAACGCCCAACGCCGCTCCTGACGCCAACCTCGCGAGCATCACTGCGGTCGTCATCGGCGGGACGAGCCTCTTCGGTGGACGTGGCCGGCTGATCGGCACGCTCATCGGTGCGCTCATCGTGCAGACGTTCGCGTTCGGACTGTCCCAGATGGGCGTCGACCAGCAGTGGCGCGTCCTCGCCACCGGCGTCCTCGTCATCGTGGCGGTCGCCATCGACCAGTGGATCAGGAAGGTGAAGGCATGAGCACCACGACGAGCGACCTCGAGGTCGCCCACGGCGGTGTCCCCGCCGGCAAGGAGCACATCTACGACAAGCAGCCGGTGCTCTCGGCCCGCAACCTGGTCATCACCTTCGGTCGCGTGGTCGGGCTCGACGGCGTCAACCTCGACCTCTATCCCGGTGAGGTGCTCGCGGTCATCGGCGACAACGGTGCCGGCAAGTCGACACTCATCAAGTGCCTGACGGGTGCCTACATCCCGGACTCCGGTGACATAACCTTGAACGGCGAACCGGTCTCGTTCAAGAAGCCCCAGGACGCCCGCGACGCCGGCATGGAAACGGTCTACCAGCAGCTGGCCGTCATCCCCGCGCTCGACATCGCGAGCAACCTCTATCTCGGTCGCGAGGAACGACGCAAGGGTCCTTTGGGCTCGGTCCTGCGCATGCTCGACAAAAAGGGCATGGAGAAGCGGGCCGGCGAGTCGGTGCAGGACCTCGGGATCCAGACGATCCAGAACATGAGCCAGGCGGTCGAGACCCTCTCGGGTGGGCAGCGCCAAGCCGTGGCCGTCGCCCGTGCCGCGGCGTTCGGCAGCAAGGTCATCGTCCTCGATGAGCCCACCGCTGCTCTGGGCGTCAAGGAGTCGGGCATGGTGCTCAACATGGTCAAGCAGCTGCGTGACAAGGGGCTGTCGGTCATCCTCATCTCGCACAACATGCCGCAGGTGTGGGAGGTCGCGGACCGGATCCACATCCAGCGGCTCGGTGGTCGGGCTGGGGTCATCACCCCCCAGTCCCATGACATGGGTGAGGGCGTGGCGATCATGACCGGCGCCACCAAGCTCAGCCAGGACGCGCCGTGACCATCGTCGTCGGCTACATCCCGAGCCCTCCGGGACTCGCGGCGGTCGAGGCCGCCATCGAGGAGGCGGAGCGACGTGGCTCACGGCTCGTTGTCGTGAACTCCGGCGTCTTGGGCGACTACTCGGGCCCGAGCTTCGCCGAGCCGCAGGACCTCGACGCCCTCGACGCCCAGCTCACTGAGCGGGGCATCGAGCACGAGGTCCGGCAGATGACGCGTGGCCTCGCACCGGCAGAAGAGATCCTGTCGGTCGCCGCGGAGGTCAGTGCGGACCTCATCGTTATTGGCGTGCGAAGGCGGTCGCCGCTCGGCAAGCTCGTCACGGGCAGCACTGCACAGCAGGTCCTCCTCGACGCGACCTGCGCAGTCCTGGCGGTCAAGGCCTGACGCTCTTGCGTCCGCAACTTTGATGGGTATGCCATCAAAGTTGCGGACGCAAGGGTGACCGCCACTCACGCCTCGTCGCGTGGGCTGGGGGCTGAAAGTTCACAGGGGTGAGGTCTCAGAGACCTCTCAGGGTGGCCATTTACACTCGTCCAGTCGCGGCGTCGAACGGGGATTTTGACGTCGCACCCTGTTGCCCCCGGACGAAGAGGATTCCGTGCACGACGAGCACGACGAGCAGACTGGTGTCGAGGACACCGCGGCCCGCCGCGGCGACGCACGCCGGGTCGACTCACGTCCCAGCACACGGAGTGAGGTGCGCGCTCAGCAGCGTGCCCGTCACATGTCCCGACGACGCCGGGTCCTCGTCATCGCCGGGGTCGTGGCCTCGCTGGTCGTGGGTGGCACGGTGGCGGCCTGCATCCGGCTCAACGGCAACATCGACCGTCTCGACGTCTCGAAGATGCTCGGCACGAGCCGTCCGACCCCGGCCGGCGACATCGCCACCGGTCCACTCAACATCCTGCTCATCGGCTCAGACGTCCGTGAGGGTGACGGCAACGAGGACTACGGCAGTGGCGACTGGGAGCCCGGCCAACACTCGGACACCAACATCCTCATGCACTTCTCGGGCGACCGGAAGTCCGTGACGATGGTGTCGATTCCGCGCGATTCGATGGTTCCGGCGCCGGTCGGCTGCAAGGCCGACGCTCCCGTGGATCAGTGGAAGGTCACGCAGTGGAACCAGAACTTCAACACGGGCGGGCCGGGTTGCCTCATCCGCACCATCGAGGGCAACACCGACGTCTTCGTCAACCACTTCGCGGTCGTCGACTTCGGCGGCTTCAAGGACATGGTTGACGCGCTCGGAGGGGTCCCCGCTTGCACTCCTGTGGCCATCGACGACCCCAAGGCCAAGTTCACCCTCGCGGCCGGCAAGCACACGCTCGATGGCGAGCAGGCCCTCGGCTACGTGCGCACCCGCTACTCGGTCGGCGACGGCTCAGACATCGGTCGCATCAAGCGCCAGCAAGCCTTCATGTCTTCAGTGGCGCAGAAGGCGACGCAGTCGTCGTTGCTCCTGCGTCCCGACAAGTTGCTGCGCTTCCTCGACGCGGCCACTCAATCGCTGACGACTGACCCCGACTTCGGTGTCGGTGAGATGCGTGAGGTCGCCGAGAGCATCAAGGGGATCGGTGTCGACAAGATCCAGTTCGTCACCGTTCCCACCCAGGAATACGCCCCGGACAAGAACCGCGTCCAGTGGGCGCCCGAGGCAGACAAGCTCTGGGAGGCGATCCGCGCCGACCGCGAACTGGGGGCCCCGACGCCCACGCCCAGCCCGACCTCGGCCGTGCCCCTCACGGTGACGCCGGACAAGATCCAGGTCCAGATCGCGAACGCATCCGGTGTCCCGGGCCTCGCCAAGCAAACCGTCACCGCACTGAATGTCCAGGGCTTCGACAACCCCACGTCGATCGTCGCCGCTGCCGCCGACGCCAAGGGCGCAACGGTCGAGTTCTCCGGCGACCGTGAGGACGCGGCCCGCACCGTCGCCGCAGCCTTCCCCGGTGCCACGGTCAAGAGATCCGGGGTCGATCTCGGTCAACAGATCCGGGTCACCCTCGGAGCCGGTGCACCGGACGTCATCGCGGTTCCCAACCGCTTGGGCACCGCACCCATCCCCACCCCGACGGTGTCGTCCAACCCCTCGTCGGCCGCGACGCTCGAGACGCGCAAGGCCGACGCCGACATCTGCTCCTGACCCGCGGCCGCAGTATCGGGTGGCTCGTCAAGGGGGCGGAGGCTCAGAACAGGCGCGACTCGGCGGCCTCGGGAGGTTCCTCCAGCGCAAGGAGGCGGGCCTTGCGATCCAGCCCACCGGCATACCCGGTCAGTGAACCGTCGGAACCGATCACTCGGTGACACGGGATGAGAATGCTGACCGGGTTGTGTCCGACGGCCTGGCCGACCCGCTGCGCCAGCCCCGGGTTGCCGAGCTCGCGTGCGATCGCGCCGTAGGTCGTCGTGGTGCCATAGGCGATCGTCACGAGGAGGTCCCAGACCCGCTCCGAGAAGGCGTCCCCGTGTGTCGCCGTCGGGACGGTGAAGGTCGTCCGCTCGCCGCGGAAGTACTCCGCCAGCTCGCGCGTCGTGACCTCGAAGACGGCATCGCCCGTCGGCGAAACCTGGAGGCCGATCGCGTCGACCGCCGGTGGGTGCCAGTGGACGGGGAAGTAGAGGCCGGCGAGGGCGTCCCCTTCAGCGACGGCAAGGAGGTCGCCCATGTCCGTTGTGAGGGTGGCGTGGCGTCGGGGGAGTTGGGTCGTCGTCATGATGCCCATTGAACGACGCAGCACCGACGGTTGTGAGTCACGGCAAGGTCCTCAGCCGCGAAGGGCCAGGAGGAGGAGCTTGACCAGACAGAACAGGGCCACGACCAATCCCACGATCATGGCGACGGCCATGGCCACCTTCAGCGCGGGGTTCAGCCCGTCGTGCACGATCTGGCTCGTTGACACCGCGACGACCCACGCGAGGAACATCGTTGCGAAGAGGCTGCGCGCAGAGCGGCTGCGGGTGACGAACTCGAGCATGGGGTCAGTGTGCCGGAGGTAGTCGCGGGATATGGAAATGCCCCGGATCGCTTCGCGATTCCGGGGCAGTCCAGTGTGCGGAGGCGGGGGGATTTGAACCCCCGATGGGTCTAAACCCAAACCGCATTAGCAGTGCGGCGCCATAAACCGGGCTAGGCGACGCCTCCTTGGCCGGATCAGGGTAACCGTCCGGCACCGCACCGAGCAAAATGGCCGTCTGCAGCGGACTCGCGCGACACAATGAGCCGCTGTCCGTGCCCGCCTCCAGGAGCCTTCCATGACCTTCACTCCGCCGACCCCCGGTGAGCCGCAACGCGCGCCTTCGGCACCGATGCCGTATGCCGCCCACTCGCCTGCGGTGGCCGGACCGCCCGGGTCGGGCCAACCAGTGTCTCCACCGACGCCCCCGCAGGGCTCCCCCGGCCACGCCAGGGCACGCCCATCCTGGGTTGCCTGGACGGCGCTCGGACTCAGCGCCCTGTCGTTCCTCATCGCGACGAGCATCGGGATCATCTATGCCGCGCACTCGCTCTCCGGGACCGAAGGATCGCAAGGATCGGAAGGAGAGGGTCTCTACTACGACGCAGGGATGCCGTCGTGGGGATCGGTTGACCTGAGCGCGACCGGCCAAGCGGAGAAGAGGAGCCTGACCGACAGTGTCGAAGAAGCGCTGAAGCAGGGGATCGAGGACTTCGACGGCAACGCTGACGACATCTCGAATGTCTCCTGCGAGGGGCTGGCTCCCAAGAAGGACTCGGTGGCGACCTGCTCAGTCACGGTTCAGGACTATGACTCGACGGTCGTGCTGTTCTTCCTCGATGACGACGGCGGGTATCTCGCCACGTTGTACTGACATCGGCGCCCGCGACTGCGTCGTCGACTGCTCGGGCACTGCGGGTGGTGCGAAGATCCATGTCCGCATGAGAACGAACTTCACCGCCGTCGACAGGGCCGTTGTCACTCCTACGGCCCCGGTCTCGACCCACGTCGGGGCGCCGGGGGCGACCGCGTGCAGCAGCCCCAGCCCTGCCGACGTGAACGCCAGCGTGATCAGGAAGACGACGAGTGCCTGCAGTTGCTGTCGCCCGGCACCTTCGCGCCCGCGCAGCCCGAAGGTCCAGTGCCGGTTCCACGAGGTGTTGGCGATCGTGGCCACGAGCAGGGCGATGGCGTTGGCGAGCGTCGCCGACGCCATCCCTTGGCGCAGGAGTGCGAAGAGCCCGAGGTGGAACACGGTCGACACGACGCCGATCACCAGGAAGCTGACGGCCTGACGCGCGACGTGACCACTCGGCATACGCCGGCCCATGCGTTCCGCGATCGCGAAGACGTGCGGGGACGACGCCGAGAGGGTGCGACGCATCCGCCACACGCCGCGCAGGTCGTCACGTGCGGTGCTGATGACGTCGACGCGGCTGTCGGGGTCGTCGTACCAGTCGACCGGAACCTCGTGGATGCGCAGCTGGGCGCGCTCGGCGAGGACGAGGAGTTCGGTGTCGAAGAACCACGTCGTGTCCTGGACGAGGGGGAGGAGCTCGCCTGCCACGTCGCCACGGATTGCCTTGAAGCCGCACTGGGCGTCCGTGAATCGCGCGCCGAGGGCCCCGCGCAGGACGAGGTTGTAGCAGCGTGAGATGACTTCGCGCTGGGCTCCGCGCACGACTCGGGAACCGCGGGCCAGGCGGGACCCGATGGCGACGTCCGAGTGCCCCGACATGAGCGGCGCGACGAGCGGCCACAGGGCATCGAGGTCGGTCGACAGGTCGACGTCCATGTAGGCGAGGACCAGCGCGTCCGAACCCAGCCACACCTGCTTGAGGGCACGGCCCCGACCCTTCTCGGCCAGGTGGACGGCGCGCACTCCGGGCAGCTCACCGGTGAGGGCCTGTGCCGTCGCCCACGTCGCGTCGGTGCTCGCGTTGTCGGCGACGGTGATCCGGAACGGGTACGGGAACGTCGCCACCAGGTGGGCGTGGAGTCGGCGGACGCACGCCCCGACGGTGGCCTGCTCGTTGTGGACGGGGACGACGACATCGAGGACGGTGGTCATACGGTCGACTCCGTGGTCGAGGACGTGCTGTCCGTCGTCGTGGTGGCTCCCACGGGCTTCGTGAGGTCATAGAACGTCGAACCATCGATCGTGACGCTCGTGAAGTTGGCCTGGACCCAGGTGGAGATCTCGGAGGCCGTGCCCGTTCCACCCACGCCCCCGCCACGCATGCCGCCGCCGGTGCCGCTGGACGCGAAGTAGTGGATGAGGCCCTGGTCGACGTAGTCCTGGAACTGAGCCAGCGTCGGGCTCGGGTCGGACCCGTTGAACCCACCGATCGCCATGACGGGCAGACCGGAGCCGAGCTGGAGTCCCGCAGCGGTCTGCGACCCGACGGCGGCCGCGACCCAGCGATAGCTGCTCGCGCCCTCGGACAGGGCGGCGACGACCTCGGTGCTCGGGGTGCTGGCGTCCAGGAGTCCGCCCATGCCGCCGCCTCCTTGCGGTGCGGTCCCGCCACCTTGGGGTGCGGTCCCGCCACCTTGGGGTGCGGCGCCACCGCCGGGCATGGTCGGCATGGTGCCGCCCCGTGGCATTCCGCCGCCTCCCGGGCCGCCCATCCCGCCGGTGCTGGGTCCCGCGGTGACGATCGAGCCGGTGTAGGTCGTGTTCACGGTCGTGATGCTGTATGCCGTGGGGCCGGCGAGCGCTGCGATGAGGGCGGCTGCGATGACGGCCGGGACCGCGCGTCGGTGCAGCCGGTCGAGGGCGAGGAAGCCGAGAGCGGCGGTGATTCCCAGGGCAAGGACGAGCACGCGCAGCCAGTCTCCGTATGCCGTGGTCCGGCTCAGCAGGACGAAGCTCCAGATCGCTGCGGCGAGAGTTGCGGCGGACAGCGTTCCGACGCCGAGCCAGGACTCGCGGCGCTCCCACGCCTCGGCCGATCCCATGCCGACCAGTGCGGCGACGGCGGGTGCGAGGGCGACGGTGTAGTACTCGTGGAAGATGCCGGCCATGAGCGAGAAGATCAGGATCGTAACGGTGAGCCAGCCGCCCCACACGATGTAGCCCGCCCGGCGCACGTCGGTGCGAGGAGCCCGGCCGCGCAGCCAGAGGCCCACGGCGAGCAGGATGAGTGCGCTGGGGATGAGCCACGAGATCTGGCCGCCGATGCTGCTGCTGAACATGCGTCCGAGTCCCGTTGAGCCCCAGCCGTTCCCGCCACCGACGGAGCCGGTCTCGTTGCCGTTGATCCGGCCGAGTCCGTTGTAGCCGAAGGTCAGCTCCAGGAACGAGTTGGTCTGGCTGCCACCGATGTAGGGGCGCATGCTCGCCGGGACGAGCTCGACGATGGCCACCCACCACCCGGCGGAGAGCAGCATTGCGCCGACGCCCGCAGCCGCCCCGATGATCCGGCGCCGCAACGTGGTGTCGGCTGCGACAAGGTAGGCGATGCCGAAGAACGGCACGACGAGGAGGACCTGCAGGGTCTTGGTGAGGAAGCCGAGGCCGATGAAGACGCCGGCGAGGGCCATCCAGCGGGCGGAGCCGCGCTCGATGGACCGCATGGTCGCCCAGGCGCCAAGCGCCATGAGGAGGACGAGCAGTGCGTCGGGGTTGTTGAAGCGGAACATGAGCACGGCGACCGGAGTGAGCGCCATGACCGTGCCGGCGATGAGCCCAGCGGCTGCACCCCACCAGCGGCGCACGCTCGTGAAGACGACCCCGACGGTCGCGACACCCATGAGCACCTGGGGGAAGAGGATCGCGAACGAGCTCAGCCCGAAGAGCCGGACGCTGAGCGCCATGACCCACAGTGCCGCAGGCGGCTTGTCGACGGTGATCGAGTTCCCGGCGTCGGATGACCCGTAGAAGAAGGCCTTCCAGGACTCGCTACCGGCCTGGACGGCGGCCGAGTAGAAGCTGTTGGCCCAGCCGTTGCTCGTGAGCCCGTAGGTGTAGAACGCCGCGGTGACGGCCAACAACACCAGCAGCGCGGGCCGGGCCCACGTGGGGTCCTCGGCGTTCCCACGGATGAACCGTTGGAGGCGGGAGGTCCGGGCGGCCGACTCGTCCGGTGCGCTCACGCGCTCCTCGGTCGGTGGACTGGCGGTCGCGGCAGCAGGGCCGGGGGAGAAGGTCATCGCGTTCATGTCACTTACGGTCGGGCCGCTGCCTATGCCCTTGCTGTGCTCCTCCTGTCGCACCCAGATGAACCCTCACCCGCTTGCGTCTGGGGAGGTGGTTGCTCTCACCGCCACATCCGCAGACGCCAGGAGTACCCAGACGCGCAGAGAGACTCAGTCAGGCGGGGAGGGCGACGGTGAAGGTCGTCTGGCCCGGGCGGCTGTCGAGCTCGACCCGACCACCGTGCGACTTTGCGACCGCGTCGACGATCGACAGCCCCAATCCGGTTGACCCACTCGCTCGGGTGCGAGCCTCGTCCCCACGCGTGAACCGTTCAAAGACGCTCTCCTGCAACGTCTCTGGCACACCTGGACCATCGTCGGCCACCGTCAGCTTCACCCAGTCGGCGTCCCGTCGAAGCGACGTGACGACCCTCGTCCCGGCGGGGGTGTGCGTGCGGGCGTTGGCCAACAGGTTGGCCAGGACCTGATGCAGTCGTGCCTGGTCACCGTCCACCTCGACCGGCTCGTCGGGCAGGTCGAGCTCCCACTGATGACCGGGCGCCGCCGCGTGCGCGTCGGAGACCGCATCCATCGCCAGGAGGGAGAGGTCGACGGTCACGCTGTCGAGAGGCCGACCCGCATCGAGCCGGGCCAGCAGAAGCAGGTCCTCGACAAGGCCCTGCATCCGAAGCGCCTCTGACTCGACCCGGGTCAACGCGTGGGTGACCGATGCGGGAACCGGCTCGCGCTCGCGACGGGACAGCTCGGCATACCCGCGAATGGACGCCAACGGCGTCCGCAGCTCGTGGGACGCATCTGCGACGAACTGGCGCACCTGCGTCTCTGACTTGTGCCGCGCCTTGAGGGCGCCCTCGACGTTGTCGAGCATGCTGTTGAGCGCGACGCCGACCTGGCCGACCTCGGTGCGCGGGTCCGTGTCCGCCGCAGGCACCCGCTGAGCGAGCGCGACGTCGCCGGAGTCGAGCTCGAGACGGCTGACCTGGGTTGCGGTGTGCGCCACCCGTTGGAGGGGTGCGAGCCCGCGCCGGATGAGCCACTGGCCGCCGATGGCCACGAGGGCCAGACCCACGAGGGTCGTGCCGACGACGAGAGCGATGATGGCGTCGACGATCCGGCTGATGCCGCTCATCGGCAGGCCCGAGATGACTGTGTTGCCGCCGGCGCCGCGCGCCGAGGCGACGCGGTACTCGCCCAGGCCCTCGACCTCGACCGTCTTGGGGGTCGCGCCGATGCTGGCGTCCTGCAAGGTGTCGACCTGTGCCGTGGTGAGCTCGCCGATCGTCCGGCCGTACTCGACCTGGTTGCGCACGACATCGCCGTCGCGCAGCACGAGGAGGAGGGACTCGCCCCCGCCGCCGGGGATGGGGCCTCCGCCGCCAACGGGGCCGCGTGGGCCGCCTGCCCGAAAGAGGGACGCCGTGACGTCCTGGTCGATCTGGTTGACGAGGTGGTTCTGCAGGGCGAAGACGGTGAACGCCGACGTGGCCGCCGTGATGACGAGGAACAGACCCACGACCGCGGCGACGAGCTTGGTCGTCAGCGACCAGCCGCTGGGGTCGAACCAGGAACGCGGGGCCTCGCTCATTCCGCCGGCTTGAGGACGTAGCCGACGCCGCGCATCGTGTGGATCATCGGGGTGCGGCCGGCGTCGATCTTCTTGCGCAGGTAGGAGATGTAGAGCTCGACGACGTTGGCCTGGCCGCCGAAGTCGTAGTTCCACACGCGGTCGAGGATCTGCGCCTTGGACAGCACCCGCTTGGGGTTGCGCATGAGATAGCGCAACAGCTCGAATTCGGTTGCGGTGAGGTGGATCTCGTCACCTCCGCGCGTCACCTCGTGGCTGTCCTCGTCCATGGTGAGATCGCCGACGGCGATGACCGATGACGACTGGTCGGCAATGACCGTGGTGCGGCGCATGAGGGCGCGCAGCCGGGCCACGACCTCCTCGAGGCTGAACGGCTTGGTCACGTAGTCGTCGCCACCCGCAGTGAGACCAGCGACTCGGTCCTCGACGGCGTCCTTGGCGGTGAGGAACAGCACGGGGACGGCGTCGTCGTCGGCGCGCATCCGGCGCAACACCTCGAGGCCGTCGAAGTCGGGGAGCATCATGTCGAGCACGACTGCGTCGGGCTGGAATTCACGCGCCGCCTTGACCGCCTTGAGACCGGTGGCCGCGGAGCGGACCTCCCACCCCTCGTAGCGCAGGGCCATCGACAACAGCTCGGTGAGGTTGGACTCGTCGTCGACCACCAGGACCCGAACGGGGCTCCCGTCAGGGCGCAGCAGCTTGGCGGACGAGGTCGATGCGGTGCTCATGACACCCAGTAGACCGTCATGTCTTCAGTGTTCCCCATGCGTTGCCTGTGCGAATCCTGTGAGGTGTCAACGACCCACGAGGGCGTATGCCGTGTGGTCCCGTCCGCGCTCCCTGTCCTTCAGACATCCTGGCCACATGCCCACCACAGGCTCTGCACAGGCTTGCCCGCCACGGTCGCTCCCATGACGCCTGACAACAACAGCATCGCCACCACCCCCGATGAGAGCGCCACCGCTCCTGCAGTGAACCCGGTCCGCTGGTCCGGCAAGAAGACGGCTGTCGCGGCCGCCCTCGCATTCGGGCTCTCGTCGATGGGCGCCGTCGCGACGGCCGCGGCCCACGAGGCGGGCAGCTCCACGACCCAGGACGGACGAGGAGGCTTCCCGGGTGGACAGGGCCAGCGGGGTCAGCTGCCTCAACAGGGCCAGATGCCACAGATGCCGCAGCAGAGCCAGCCGACGAACTGAGGGGCGGACAACGCAGCGACTGTCGTCAGAGCGTGCGGGAGATGAGTTCCTTCATGATCTCGTTGGTCCCGCCATAGATCTTCTGCACCCGAGCGCCGGCATACATGCGGGCGATGGGGTACTCCATCATGTAGCCGTAGCCGCCGAAGATCTGGAGGCACCGGTCGATGACGTCGCACTGCACGTCGGTCGTCCAGTACTTCGCACGCGACGCGGTGGCGGCGTCCAGCTGCCCGTTGATGTGCAGCCCGATGCAGTAGTCGAGGAAGGTTCGGGCGGCGAGGACGTCGGTGCTCACCTCGGCGAGGGTGAAGCGCGTGTTCTGGAAGTCACCGATGGGCTTGCCGAACGCCTCGCGCTCCTTCGAGTAGGCGATGGCCAGCTCAACCGCCTTGTCGGCCGAGCCGACTGCTCCGACGGCGATGGCCAGACGTTCCTGAGGCAGCTGGAGCATGAGCTGATAGAAGCCCTGGCCCTCCTCCTCGCCGAGGAGGTTGCCGACCGGGACCAACATGTCGCTGAATGAGAGCTCGCGGGTGTCCTGCCCGTGCTGCCCGATCTTCTTCAGGACGCGGCCGCGCTCGAAGCCCTCGAGCCCCGGCGTCTCTGAAGTGCCACCGACCTCCGCGAAGATGAGCGAAACCCCTTGTGCCCCTTCGCCGCCGGTGCGGGCGACGATGACCACGAGCCCGGCGTGCGACGAGTTGGTGATGAAGGTCTTGCTGCCGTTGACGACGTAGCGGTCGCCGTCGCGCTTGGCGGTGGTGCGGATCGCCTGCAGGTCCGACCCGGTCGACGGCTCGGTCATGGCGATGGCACCGATGAGTTCGCCGGTGGCCATCCGCGGGAGCCAGCGCTGCTTCTGCTCTTCGGACCCGTATTGAAGGAGGTAGTGGGCCACGATCGACGAGTGCACCGAGTAGCCGAGCGCGTCGTCACCCGCCCGCCCCTGCTCCCACATCACGGCGGCCTCGTGGGCGAAGCTGCCGCCACCACCGCCGTACTCCTCGGGGATAGAGATGCACAACAGTCCTGCTGCGCCCGCAGCCAGCCACGTCTCCTTGTCGACCTGGTGCTGCTCGGCGAAGCGCTCGAGGTTCGGGGTCACCTCACGCTCGAAGAACGTGCGGGCCAAGGTGGCGACATCGGCGACCTCGTCCTGCATCCAGGGGGACACGTAGGTCGCGGGCGGGAGGATCGTGGGCATCGTGGCTCCTAGTGCTCAGACAGTGAGGGGTCAGGTGGAAGGAGAGGACGCGACAGCGGCCAGCGGGATGTCCCGCTCGTCGGCCCACTGCTGCCACTCGTCGGCGGTGCGGCCGGCAAAGACCTCCGCCAGCCGCTCGCGGCTGAGGTCGTCGGGGTCGATCTCGAGAGCAGCGAGCAGCCTTGCAGCGAAGTGGGGTTCGAGCGCGGCGAGCGCGACGTGACCCTCTGACGCGGCATACACGTCATAGACCGGGAGGCCGCCGCCGAGCAAGCCGCCGGGCACGGTCAGGCCGTGCGCGACCGGGCGTGCCATCGCGTGGGCGAGGTCGGACAACGCGACTTCACGGCGGCATCCACGCCCAGTGCGGGCGCGTGAGACGAGAGCCGCCGCAGCCTCGGCCGCCGCGCGCTCGGCGCCGGCCAGGTCGACAACTGTGGTGGCCGGCATACGCCCGTCTCTCACGAGACCGGACCCCGCCTGGTAGGTGAGGTCGTGGCCCGCCACCTCGGCACCGCCGCCGGGGTGGCCGACGATGTCGACCTGACAGACCTGCGTATGCCGTCCGCTCACCGAGGCGTGGTCAAGTCCCAACCGTGCCAGGGCCGAGGGCCGGGAGCTGGTGAGGAAGACATCGGTCTCGGCGAGCAACGCGTCCAATCGGGCGCGGCCCTCGTCGCTCTTGAGGTCGACGCGCTCGATGGTCTGGCCCTCGTGCAGCTCGTCGAAGTAGGCCGCGGCGTAGTGCTCCAGCGGGTCACCCGAGGGGGGCAGGACGGTGGTGACCGTCGCCCCCTGCGAGGCCAGCCGCGCAACGGCGGCCGGCCCCGGCAGGTTGATGGCGATCGAGAGGACGCGCACGCCGCTGAGTGGTCCAGCGACTCCGACCGAGTCGCTCATCAGTTCGCAGGCACCAGGGCGGCTGTGTCGTCTGAATTGTCCACGAGCGAACCGGACGCGGCGCGCTCGGTGAGCCACGGCGACGGGCGGAACCGGTCACCGTAGGTGTCGGCGAGCTCGTTGGCGCGAGCGACGAATCCGGCGAGGTCGCCTTCGTAGTTCGTCATGAAGGTCGCCGGACCACCCGTGTGCGGCGGGAAGCCGATGCCGAAGATGCCGCCGATGTTGGCCGACGGCGCGTCCGTGAGGACTCCGCTCTCGAAGCAGGCGGCGGTCTCGAGCGCCATCCGGAAGAGGTAGCGGTCCTGCAGGTCGCGCATCGGGATCTCGGTGTTCTTGGACCAGCGTTCGCGCAGCTCGGGCCAGAGCACCTTGGGCGCACCCTCGGGGTAGTCGTAGAGACCAGAACCGGCGGCCCGACCCTTGCGGCCGAGCGCGACGAGGGTGTCGATGACCTCTTCGCCGGGGTTGGTCGCGATGTCGACGCCCTCCGCCGTGGCAGCCTTGCGGGCCTCGCCGCGGATGTGCTGGGTCAAGGTGAGCGAGACCTCGTCGAGCATTGCGAGCGGCGGTGCGGGGAAGCCGGCAGCCGTCGCGGCGCGCTCGATGGTCTGCGGGTCCACGCCCTCGGCGACGAGCTGGGCGCCCTCGTCGATGAGCGTGCCGAAGACCCGGCTCGTATAGAAACCGCGGCCGTCGCCGACGACGATCGGGATCTTGCGAATCTGCTGGACCAGGTCGATGGCGCGCGCGGTCGCTTCGTCGGAGGTGTGCTCACCGCGGATGATCTCGACGAGCTTCATCTTGTCGACCGGGCTGAAGAAGTGCAGGCCGATGAAGTCCGCGGGGCGCGTGGCGAAGCCCTGCAGGCCGGTGATGGGCAGCGTCGAGGTGTTGGAGCACAGGAGGGTGTGGGGTCCGACAACGGCCTCCACCTCGGCGAACACCTTCTCCTTGAGGTCGTGGTCCTCGAAGACCGCCTCGATGACGGCGTCGACATCGGCCAGGTCGGCGGCGTCGGCGGTCGGCGTGATCCGGGCGAGTGCAGCGTCGCGGTCCTCTTGCGACAGCCGACCCTTGGCGACCTTGGCGTCGAGCAGCTTGGCGTTGTAGGCCTTGCCCTTCTCGGCGCCCTCGATGCTCACGTCCTTGAGGACGACCTCGATGCCGGAGGTGGCGCAGGCGTGGGCGATGCCCGCGCCCATCATGCCGGCGCCGAGGATGCCGACCTTGCCGACCCTGGAGCGCTCGATGCCTGCGGGGCGCAAGGCACCCGAGTTGATGGACTGGAGGTCGAAGAAGAACGCCTGGATCATCGCGGTGGACTCGCGCCCGGCCGTGAGCTCGGTGAAGTAGCGCGACTCGATGCGGCTGGCGGTGTCGAAGTCGACCTGGGCGCCCTCGACGGCCGCCGACATGATCGAGCGCGGCGACGCGATCGGGCTGCCCTTGAGCTGCTTGCGCAGGTTGGCCGGGAACGCCGGGAGGTTGGCGGCGAACGACGGGTTGCTCGGGGTGCCGCCGGGGATCTTGAACCCCTTGACGTCCCATGGCTTCGTGGCCGCGGACCCGTCGCTGGCGTGGTCGCGGATCCAGGTCTTGGCGGCCGGGACGAGCTCCTCGCGGGTGGCGACGAGGTCGTCGATGACGCCCTTGGCGCGCGCGTCGGAGGGGGTGCGCTGCTGGCCCTGGAGCAGCCAGCCCATGAGGGCCTCACTGATGCCGAGCATGCGCACGAGGCGGGTGACGCCACCGCCGCCGGGCAGCAGGCCGAGGGTGACCTCGGGCAGGCCAAGCTTGACCTTGTCGTCGTCGACGGCGATGCGGTGGTGGCAGGCCAACGCGATCTCGAGGCCGCCACCGAGGGCAGCGCCATTGATCGCGGCGACGACCGGCTTGCCGAGCTGCTCGAGGCGACGCAGCTGGCCCTTGATCTCCTCGACCTCGGCGAAGACGTCGCCCGCGGTCTCGGGGGTGGCCTTCTGCAGGTCGGCGAGGTTGCCGCCAGCAAAGAAGGTCTTCTTGGCCGACGTCAGGACGACACCAGTGATGTCGTCGCGCTCGGCTTCGAGCCGGTCGATCGTTGCGCTCATCGCGGTCTTGTATGCCGCGTTCATCGTGTTGGCGCCCGCGTTCGGGTCGTCCATCGTCAGGGTGACGATGCCTTCGTCGTCGCGCTCATAACGGATCATGTTCTCGCTCATGGCTTTTCGGGTTCCTTGTCGTGAGTCAGATGCAGTGCGGGACGCGATCAGACGCGCTCGACGACAGTGGCAATGCCCATGCCGGCGCCGATGCAGAGGGTGGCGATGCCGCGCTCGAGGTCGCGGCGCTCGAGTTCGTCGACGAGCGTGCCGAGGATCATCGCGCCAGTGGCGCCGAGCGGGTGGCCCATGGCGATGGCGCCACCGTTGACGTTGGTCTGCTCCTCGTTCCAGCCCATGTCGCGCATGAGCTTGAGGGCGACCGCAGCGAAGGCTTCGTTGATCTCGACGAGGTCGATGTCGGAGGCCTTCATGCCGACGCGATCGAGCGCCTTGCGGCAGGAGGGTGCCGGCCCGGTGAGCATGATCGTGGGCTCGGAGCCGATCACGGCCGTGGAGATGATCCGGGCACGCGGCGTCAGGCCCATCTCCTGACCGACCCTCTCGTTGCCGATGAGCAGCAGGGCGGCGCCGTCGACGATGCCGGACGAGTTGCCCGCGTGGTGCAGGTGGTTGATCTGGTCGACCTGGGTGTACTTCTCGGTGGCCACGAAGTCGAAGCCACCCATCTCACCCATCGTGGCGAACGAGGGCTTGAGGGACGAGAGTGACTCGACGCTTGTTCCGGGACGGATGGTCTCGTCGCGGGCGAGGATCGTCAGGCCGCTCTGGTCCTTGACCGGCACGACCGACTTGTCGAAGTAGCCGGCCTCCCAGGCAGCGGCAGCGCGCGCATGTGACTGTGCGGCAAAGCGATCGACCTCGGCGCGGTCATAACCCTCGAGGGTTCCGATGAGGTCGGCGCCGATGCCCTGGGGCACGAAGTCGGTGGCGAGCGCGGTGGCCGGGTCCATGGCCCAGGCGCCACCGTCGCTGCCCATGGGGACGCGCGACATCGACTCCACGCCACCGGCGAGGATGAGGTCCTCGAAGCCGGAGCGGACCCGGGATGCGGCCTGGTTGACGGCTTCGAGGCCGGAGCCGCAGAAGCGGTTGACCTGAACGCCGGCAACGGGCTCGGGCAGGCCGGCATACATCGCCGCAACGCGCGGGAGGACCGCACCCTGGTCGCCGACGGGCGACACGATGCCCAGAACGAGGTCGTCGATCTGGGCCGAGTCGAGGCCGGGGTTGCGCTCGCGGACGGCGTCGATGAGTCCGACGACGAGGTCGATCGGCTTGACCTCGTGGAGGGCGCCGGACGACTTGCCCTTTCCTCGGGGGGTGCGGAGGGCGTCATAGATGACCGCCTGGGGCTGCTCGGGCATGGACCGGCTCCTTCTGAGGTGTTCACAGCTGCGGGCTGTCAGTTTCTCCTCGAACGATACGCAGCGATTGAACACTTGTGCAATGGCCGGTGCGAGTGTTGACTGTCACCCACGTTCGAGCGACCAGATCAGCGGCCAAGGGAGGAGGAGTGATGAGGGAGAGCCCTTCGCGGACCACGACGGATTCGCGCGACCGCATCCGTGCGACGGCCTTGCGCCTCTTCGCCGCCCAGGGTGCCGCGGCCACGAGCCTGCGTGAGGTGGCGCGCGAGGTGGGCGTTGCTCCGGGGCTTGTCGTCCACCACTTCGGGGGCAAGGACGGTCTGCGCGCGGCGGTCGACGAGTGCGTTGTCGACCTGTTCCGTGAGGCGGTGGACTCGGTGCCGCTCGAGGGGCCGGCTGATGAAGTCATTGCTGCGCGTGACCGGGCGGCGGCGCAGATGTTCGAGGACAACCCTGAAGCAGTCGACTACCTGCGGCGAGCCGTCGTCACGCCCGATCCGGGCGCGGAGGGGTTGGCCCGGATGCTCATGGAAGAGACCATCCGACGGACCCAGACGTTGCGCGATCACGGCATCGCCCGCAGTCGCATCCCCCTCGAGGAGCAGGCCGTCGCTGTGCTCGTGCGCCAGCTGGGCACCCTGCTGCTCCAGCCGGCGCTCGAGCGGCTGTGGGCCATGGCCCAGGCACCGACGCCGGTACCCACCGTCAAGGTCAGCCTCCGGCGCGCCGAAGACTGACCTGACCACCAGGGACGCGCCGGCCGCGCTCCCGGCTGGCTCCTTCGGCCGAAAACCATAAATGCCCTCGCGCCAAGTGATACAAATGTTAACTACAGATACGTGGCGCAGCTGAGGTTCGCCCGTGGGCAGGATCCCACGCAAGCACCCGGCCACGCGAGCACGTTGGAGCTCTCAGTGCCCGGCCCACGGTCACCAGGTGCTCGGTGCGTGATGCCCGTCGCTGCAACTGAACGGAAGGCTGTGCACAATGACGCCCCTGAAGGCAACGGACTTGGGCGAGCGCGTCCGCATCGTCATCGCCGATGACCACGACCTCTATCGGCGTGGGCTGCAGGACGCTCTCCAGCGCGAGCCCGGCCTCGAGATCGTCGCCGAGGCTGCGTCCTGCGACGAGGCCGTGGAGGAGTGCATCGAGTTCGGACCCGAGGTCGTGCTCCTTGGCCACCGCACGCCCGGCAACTCGGCAATCGAGGCGTGCGCAGCGATCACGCAGGCGTCGCCGCGCACCAAGATCCTCATTCTCACGGCCTCTGACGATGAGGCCGTCCTCTTCGCGGCCTACCAAGCAGGCGCGACCGGCTACCTGCTCAAGGACATGCCGACCGAGCAGATCATCGAGTCGATCCGTCTTGCCCACGGCGGTCAGTCGATGATCCCCCCGCGCATGACCAGCCTGCTCCTCGCAGAGTTCACGCGCCTGGGCCACAGCCGCCGACCCAGGAACGAGGCAGCGGGATCGCGTCTCACGCACCGTGAGCGCCAGGTGCTCCAGCAGGTGTCGCGCGGCAAGGTCAACAGGGAGATCGCGGCGCACATGTTCATCAGCGAGAACACGGTCAAAATCCACGTGCGCGCCATGATGACCAAGCTCCAGGTCAACTCCAGGGTGGAGGCGGCTCTCTTCGCCGTACGACACGGCCTCGTTGAGGCCGACACCTGATCGAGCCAAGGTCGGCGGCGGCAGGCCAGCGCCGTCCGCTCGAGGTGCCTGAGTCCGTGGTGGAGTTGAAACTTCTTGCCCTGCGCCCCAATCCGCGGTGAGAAGGTCTCCGAACTAGAAGTGTGAATTGCCCAACGTCGGGAATCGCCCCCGCCATCGCCGCCGCGCTTGCAGCCCCGCCCCGTCGTCAGGCGCCCGCCGCGTGGGGCTCGCTCTGATGGCCGACGCGGTCGTCACGTCAGACTCCCTGCGTCGAGCCGCCGCGGGCGTCGAGCCTGTTTCCTGGGCCGGGGCCCCAGGCCCGCGGCGGGTGACGCATCTGGGCGAGAAGAGAGCGCAGATGGCGCAGCTGCCACCGAGGGAGACGGACCCTCGCGAGCGGATCCGCATCGTGGTCGCTGACGCCAACGATCTCTATCGGCAGGGCATGAAGGTCGTCATCGACCTCGAACCTGACTTCGAGATCGTCGCCGAGGCTGCATCCGCCCACGAAGCGGTGGAGACGTGCCTCAGGCTCAGGCCTGACGTCGTGCTCCTCGGCCAACGCATGCCCGGCACCGTCGGTATGGGAGCCTGCGAGACGATCTCGAAGGGGGCGCCGGACACCAAGGTCCTGGTCCTCGCCGCCGACGATGACGACGACCTGTATGCGGCACTGCAGGCCGGCGCCACCGGCTTCCTGTTCAAGGGCGCCCCCGCCCAGCAGATCGTCGAGTCCGTCCATCTGGCGCACGGCGGTCAGTCGGTGATCCCGGCCCACATGGCCAGCCTGCTCCATGCCGAGCTTGCGGGCCTGAGAGAGAGGGCACGCGTCGAGACACCGTCCGGACTGCTCACCGAACGTGAGCTCGAAGTCCTGCGGCTCATGGCAGTTGGCAGGGCCAACAAGGCCATTGCCTCCCGGCTCTTCATCAGTGAGAACACGGTCAAGCGCCATGTGCGCACCCTGACGAACAAGCTGCAGGTCAACTCCCGGGTCGAGGTCGCGCTGTTCGCCCTGCAGCACGGGCTCGTCGAGGAGGAGGACTGACCCTTCGTGGTCAGCGGCGGCACTCCAGGGTCTTGAGGTCGACGGCGTTCGCCATCGCCTCGTAGCCCGCGTCACCCGGATGCAGGTGGTCGCCGCTGTCATAGGCCGCCAACATCCGGGTCGGCTGCTTCGGGTCACGAACCACAGCGTCGAAGTCCACGACGGCGTCGAACTCCCCACTCGTGCGAATCCACTCGTTGACGTCCTCGCGGATCGCCTCCTTCGGGGCTGACCAGCGGCTGCCTCCCTCCCACGGAGTGATCGTGCCACCGACGATGCAGACCCCGCGCGCGTGGGCCCGACCGATGAGCTGCTTGTAGGCCTGGATGAGGTCAGCGGGCTTTGTCGCGAGGTCCCAGCGCAGGTCATTGACGCCTTCCATGACAACGACGGTGCTCACGTCCGGCTGGGCGAGAACGTCGCGGTCAAAGCGCGCCTGTGCACTGACACCCGGCCCATCGGCAAGGACACGGTTGCCAGAAATCCCCGCGTTCATCACGCCGAACTGCTGCGGCTTCGGCCCGGACAGGGCGCGGCGGGCGAGGACGTTGGGCCACCGTCGGTTCGCGCTGGTGCTCGACTTGTCACCGTCGGTGATCGAGTCGCCGAACGCGACGACCGTGTCGACCTGCTGCGGTGCCTCGACGACGGCGGACTCGACCCACGCATAGCTCGTTGTCGGCGTCGTGAAGGCGCTGCCGGCCTCGTCCGAGCCGTGATCGCCCGCGCCCGAGATGTAGTTGGTCTGGTGGGCGAGCTTGTGACCGCTGACCGTTCCGGCGTCACCGACGACGTGGACGCTCACGGCGAGCGTCGTCTGTGCGGGGACGTCTCCGGGGACCGGGTCGCTGAGCACCTCGGCCCCCACCGGGATCGTCACCGACGTGCTGTCACCGAAGGTCAACCGGCGGTTGCTCCCCGCGACCACTGCAGCGCCCTCGCCGGCACGACCGACCCACACCGAGTCAAACGTCACCGGCACGGAACCGAACGCGTTCGAGAGCGAGATCCGCAGGTTCGCACCACCGACGCTCGTGTGGACGAGGTTGCGCACGGTCTGGTCGGTCAGGGCCAGCGTCGTCGTGTCGACCGCCGTTCCCCACGTCCCGACCTGGTCCGTGCGAACGTCTGGGGCCGCGGTGGCCGAGGGTGCTGACGCCGGGACGAACGCCAGGGCGGCCGTGGCCGCGATGGCGGCAGCAGCAACGGCGAGGGGCGTGCGACGAGTTCGGGAGGCAGTCATGCCCTTCAGTCAATCCTTTGCGTATGCCGTCGCGCCACCGCAGCGGCCGTCTCACCCAAACGTGTCCGCACCGTTCATCGCGACGTCACCACCCGGCATACCCGCTGCTTGGAAAGGCTCGGACGCGAGGAGGCGCCGCTCCCCGCAAGGGAAGCGGCGCCTCGTCAGCGATGCAGCACCTCAGCGCTGGAGGACCTGCACCTCCGTCACTGCGACCATCTGCGCGCCGGAGTAGGCCGTCGTGCAGTCGGTGGCATTGCCCGGGTCGTTGTCCTGCTCACCCTGGAACGCCGGTCCGCCCTGACACTGGTTGGTGGCCAAGCCGATCCGCAGGTGGGTCGCCGAGGTCTGCGGGATGTCGAACGAGCGCATCTTCAGCTCCGGGGCGACGGGGCGAGGAGCAGCCCCGGGGAAGGCATCCGGCGCCGAGGTGAACACGGGACGGAAGTCCGCGTCCTGGTTGCACAGGACCCGACCCTTGGCGTCGCAGGCGAACACGGTGAACTGGCGGACGTTCTGGAACCGTCCGGCGGCACCGGGCTCGGGCAGAGCGCTCACCTGGACCTTGCGCACGACCTGACGGCCGCCCGCGAGGTCGATGGTGAACTGCTTCTGCGCCGCCGTGGGTGCTGCGACCGTGGTGGTGGTCGAACCCTCGTCGCCGTCGATCATCGCCGGGACGTCGGTGCCGACTCCGGTGATGGTCGCACCTGCCTGGCTGCTCGCCAGGTTGGTGAGGAGCTTGACCGGCAGGTCGCGGGTCTGGCTCGGGTTGGCCGTGAACGACACCCTCGTCTGGGCGCGACCCGGAGCCACCACCGTGTAGGTGCGGGCACCGGGCATCATCTGGAACGAGTCGCCGAGGGCGCTCGCGCCGTCCGTGTCTGCGATCGGCGTGGACCGTGCGACGTACTCACCAACGAAGAGCTGGGCCCCCGTCACCGGTCGTCCGTCCTCGTCGGTCGGGGAGAACCGCAGGGTCGCGGGGTATCCGTAGGCCGAGGTGAAGGACGGCGTCGGGTTGGAGTCGGAGCTGTTCACCGAAGCCGCGTTCTGACCGAGGCCGCGAGCGGCGAAGCCGTTCCAGAGGAGGTCCTGGTTGGCGCCACCGAAGCGGAGCAGGTCAGCAGCCAGCATGGCGTTGCGGGCGTCGACCATGCTCACGGAACCCGACGGCATGAGCAGCCAGGCGTCGAAGACCAGCTGGATCCACCGGCGGTTGCCGGGGCAGGCGGTCACGGGCGTCGCACCCGTGGCACAGCTGCGCTGGACCGTCGCGTCACCGGCGCCGTAGCGGTTGATGAACGCGGAGCGGATGTCGCCCTGCGTCGCCGACCAGATCTCGCCGTCGGCGTGGACCTGCGGACCGGTGAGGTCGTAGCCCACGTTGCTGTAGTTCAGCGGGCTCTTGCTGAAGTTGTAGTTGCGGATGCCGCGGTCGGGGTTGCCCGTGACGTAGGCGCCCATCGGCGTCGCCGTCGCACTCACCGGGACGTAGCCGTACTCCTGCAGGTACTCCGTGGCCATGAGGTCCGACCAGCTCTCGCCCATGCCGCCAGCCTGGAGACCGGAGAGGCCACTGTTCGGGCCCCCGGCCATGCGGTTGCTGATGGCGTGGCCGTACTCGTGCCCGATGACCGACATGTCGTAGTCGCCGTCGACGCACGGTGCATAGAACGAGCCGGCGAGCGGCTGCCAGAGATACATGTTGCTGTAGCCGCTGACCCCGTCCGGAGGCGTGCCCTGGTTGGCGTTGTTGCGCGCCCCGGACAGTGCTCCGGACTGCGCGTAGCCGAGCTCCGGGTCGTTGCCGAGACCGCCCTTGGGGCCGTTGTCGCGCTGCATGTTCCACGCCGACTCCGTGAAGCCGAGCTGGTAGGACCAGTCATGCATCCGGTTGTGCATCGCGAACAGGTTGGCCGTGGCGGCGTCGATGTCGTTGCGCGCGGCGCTGGTGTAGTTGCCCGGGTCGCACTTGTTGGCCGACCACTGGTTGGTCCACGGGTAGACGTAGTTGCGATCGCTCTTCAGTGGCGCAGGAGTCACCGTCCCGAAGCCGAGCCAGCGCTCTCCGCTGAAGGCGTTGTTGCCGCTCGTCGTCGTCGTGCTGAGGTTCGTGACCGGGTCGACGTCCCAGGCCTTCGGCGAGGCCGGGTTCGCCACGGTCTCGGCGCAACCTGCTGCCGTCGTCCAACACCACTCGACGCGGGTGTCGGTCGAGCTGTGGTCGGTGGCCGGGGTGCCGGTGAAGACCTTCCAGCGCGGGTTGTCGCTGTCGAAGTCGACGAGGGACTCGCGGGCGATGACGGCGCCGGAGGCGGCGTCGACATAGACGGTGTATCCGCTGTCCTCACCATCGCGGACGACGACCTGGTATGCCGTGCGCGCGTCACTTCCCGGGACGGGGACGGCGACCTGTTTGACGTGCTGCTCACCGGTCAGACCCTTGGCGGTGAGCGTGGTCCAGCCCGCCGACGCGCTGCGCTGCGTGCCCGCGGACTTGGCGATGCCCGAGGCCTTGGCACCGACGTTGGCGGCGGCCTTGGACAGGGCCTGCTCGGCGGAGAGCGACGGCGCCGCCCGGCGGGCCGCGCTCTTTCCTTGAACGGGAGCCAGAGTCGAGCTGACATAGCGGGCGCTGCCCTTGTCGATGGCCACCACGACGAGTCCGTCGATGCCGGCCTCGACACCGCCGTAGGTCTGGCGGAGCATGACGACCGAGGTGTCGCCGATCTTGTTGGTGCTGATGTGCTGCATGGCAGCGATGTCGGCGGCGGTGACCCCGAACGCTGCCGCGTTCTTGTTGAGGTAGGCGCGGGCTGCGGCCAGGGGGTTGGCTCCCAGTCCGGTGGCCAGAGGAGTGGTCCCTGACGGGGTCACGGCACCCACCGAGCCAAACCGGTTCCACGTGATGGCTCCACCACTGCTGCCGCGCTTGTTGCTTCCGGGAGCGGCAGCGGCCTTCTGTGCCGCGGTGGGTGCGACCTTGGCCTTGCGGCTGTCGAGGTCCGGCAGATGGTCGTGCGCATCCCCGGCCGCGGGCACACCTTGCGGTCGGTTGTCCGGCGCCGCGAAGGCAGTCCCGGGGCTGGCTGTGCCGACCGCGACGGCTGCTGCGAGCGCCGCTGCGGAGAGGGTGATCCCCTGGCGTCGTCCTCTTTGGGTCATGACATGACTCCCTTGTCACAAGACACCCCGACGGCCACGGGTCGGCCGTTCCTCCTGATGCCCGCCCTCAGCAAAGTGCCCGGCAGGTCAACATTGGGTGTGCTACGAGTCAGTAGTTGGCAAAGTCGCAAGGGAGACCGGGCAAAAGTGACACCCGCAGGACAGGGGTGAGCGGACGGCATACCCAGGGCATCGGTGCGGACAACGCGAGAGGCGCCGCTCCCCGCGAAGGGAGCGGCGCCTCGTCGGCGTTTCTTCAGGATCAGACCCCGAGGCGAGCCTTCAGGCCGTCGAGCTCCACCTGGAGCTGGGTCGGGAGGTTGTCGCCGAACTTGGCGAACCACTCCTCGATCTGGGGGATCTCGGCCTTCCACTCCTCGTTGTCGACCGTGAGTGCCTTGACGAGCTCCTCCGGGTCCATGTCGAGACCCTCGGTGTCGATCGACTCCGGGGTGGGGACGTGGCCGATGGCCGTCTCGACCGCGGCAGCCTTGCCCTCGATGCGCTCGATGGCCCACTTGAGGACGCGGCTGTTCTCGCCGAAGCCGGGCCACACGAAGTTGCCCTCCTCGTCCCGACGGAACCAGTTGACATAGAAGATCTTCGGCAGCTTGCTCGCGTCGGCGTTCTTGCCGATGTCGATCCAGTGCTGGAAGTAGTCGCCGGCGTTGTAGCCGATGAACGGGAGCATCGCCATCGGGTCGCGGCGCACGATGCCGACCTCACCGGTGGCGGCAGCGGTCGTCTCGGACGAGAGCGTCGCACCCATGAACGTGCCGTGGGTCCAGTCGCGCGACTCGGTCACGAGCGGCACCGTCGTCTTGCGGCGTCCACCGAAGAAGATCGCCGAGATCGGCACACCGTTGGGGTCGTCGTACTCCGGCGCGAGGATGTCGCTCTGCTTGATCGGGGTGCAGTAGCGGCTGTTGGCGTGCGACGACAACTCGCCGGCTTCACCCTTGGCAGGCGTCCAGTCCTCGCCCTTCCACGACGTCGCGTGCTCGGGCATGTTCTCGAGGCCTTCCCACCACACGTCGCCGTCGTCGGTGAGGGCGACGTTGGTGAAGACCGAGTTGCCCTTGTTGATCGTCGACATGGCGTGGGGGTTGGTGTGCTCGTTGGTCCCGGGCGCGACACCGAAGAAACCGAACTCCGGGTTCACGGCATACAGACGGCCGTCCTTGCCGAAGCGCATCCAGGCGATGTCGTCACCGAGGGTCTCGACCTTCCAGCCCGGGATCGTCGGCTTGAGCATGGCGAGGTTGGTCTTGCCACAGGCGCTCGGGAAGCCGGCCGCGATGTAGTACACCTGCTGCTCCGGCGAGGTGAGCTTGAGGATGAGCATGTGCTCGGCCATCCAGCCCTCGTCGCGCGCCATGACCGAGGCGATGCGCAGCGAGTAGCACTTCTTGCCGAGCAGGGCGTTGCCGCCGTAGCCGGAACCGTAGGACCAGATCGTGCGCTCCTCGGGGAACTGCACGATGTACTTCTCGGGGTTGCAGGGCCACTTGACGTCGGCCTGGCCCTCCTCGAGGGGGGCGCCGAGCGAGTGGAGCGCGGGGACATACTTCGCGGCCTCGCCGAGCTCCTCGATGCGGTCGAGCACCGCGGTGCCACAGCGCGCCATGACGCGCATCGACGCGACGACGTACTCGGAGTCGGTGATCTCGACACCGAACATCGGGCTCTCGGACTCGATGTGACCCATGACGAACGGGATGACATAGAGAGTGCGGCCCTTCATGCAGCCGGCATAGAGCCCGCGCATGATGTCCTTCATCTCCTCGGGCTCCATCCAGTTGTTGGTGGGCCCCGAGTCCTTCTCGTCGAGGGAGCAGATGTAGGTGCGGCCTTCGACGCGGGCGACGTCGCTGGGGTCGGAAGCGGCATAGAAGCTGTTGGGCTTCTTGGCCTCGTCGAGCTTGATGAACGTGCCGGCAGCGACGAGCTTGTCGGTGAGCCGGGTCCATTCCTCGTCGGACCCGGTCACCCACACGACCTCGTCGGGGGTGGTCATCGCGGCGACCTCGTCAACCCAGGCCTGAAGGCCTGCGTGCGTGGTGCCCTGAACGGGTGCGGCGGGTGCGGTCATCTGGGTCCGTTGTCCTTCCGGTTCCGAGCATGCGCTCGGCTGTGGGCCCGGCCAATGCCGGAGCCACCTCGGAAGTGGTTCCGACGACTGACCTGCTGGATGTCTCACGGTACTCGCATCGTGAGACGCGTCTTGCGTCTTGATCCGAGACTGTGAATGAGGTCCTTGAGGAACCTTCTGTCCACCGTAGGAGGTCTGGTGGACAGGCATGGCGGCGGAAACCTTTCCGCATCTATGAGGTCTCTCACACGCTTCTGCCGAGCGTCGTGCAAAAGCCATATACGACGGCGTATGCCGCCCGCTCACCGCCTTCGCTGAGCATCAGTCACGCGACCGGCAGGAAGGTCACGTTGGCACCGGGCCAGCGCACTACTCGGCGAGCGGCACGTGAGATCCTCGGGTCGGGTCGAGATGCCCCTGCGCACCTCGACCCGACCCGCCTCACGGCCCCTCGGCCAGTGAAGTCAGCCCCAAGCTCGAACACAGCCCTTCTCGGCCCGGGAACACCGCCGCGAACCCATCAGGATCGACGCACCCGACCAGTTCTGGGACTGCAGCATCCGAACCGCGGGGCCCGGACGGCTGGGCAGCGCCGAGCGTCAGGACGCCCTGGCGCCACAGGTCGGCACAGGATTCGAGTGCGCGGTCAATGGGAATGAGGCCCTGCGCGTTCCCGACGGAGGTCGAGGTCCCGGCGAAGTCCTTCCCGCGCCCGAGATCGGTCGTGGTGTGGCAGCGCACCAGGCTCTTGTCTTCTGCCTTGGAGAAGGTCCCGGTCACCACAGCAGCGCCGGCCAGGGCGACTCCGGCCGCGGCGACGCCGCCGACCACCATCCATCGGCGCGCGGGCCGCTTCCGGGTCCCGCGGTCGGCAAGACCTTCGAGCATCGAGACTTCAGCTTCGAAGCGACCGGACGAGTACTCGCGAGGCGGAGGCAACATGGTGTTGTTCATGACTCACCCCTGTCGTCAGGACTGCCCTGTTCGAGGGCGGTCCACGCTGGTGACTGGCGAAGCTTGCTGCGTGCCCTGGACAGGCGAGATCGCACGGTTCCCACGGGGACTCCCATCGCGACCGCGGCCTGCTCGTAGGTCAATTCGGCCCACACGCACAACGAGATGACTTCCTTCTCCGTTGGCGTCAGATGCGACATCGCGGCGAGGACGGCCTTCATCTGCTGCTGATCGGCGTCCTGTTGTTCCACGAACGGGCCATGATCCGGAGCGTCGGTCGGGCGGGGCAGTCGAGCCAACAGGTTCGCGTGACGAAGTCGGGTGCGGCTCTGGCGCCGGATGACGTTGTTCGCTACCCCCAACAGCCAGGGCAGGATCAATCCATCGGGGTCGGGAACGACACGATCCCGCTGCCGCCACGCCTCGAGGAAGACCAGCGAGACGGCATCCTCAGCGCGTTCCCACGAGCCTGTCCTGCGGAACACGTGGTTGTAGACCGCGCTGGAGTGCCTGTGAAAGAGGAGCCCGAAGGCAGGGCCGTCCCCGCGGCCGACGCGCTCCCACAGGGACGCGTCCGCGACATGGTTCGTCGTCATCTCCTCCACACCTATCTATGCCCACCACGGACAGGTAGTTCCCAAAAGGCGAACCTCGTTTGCGTCTCCCCACGGCCCAGCTCGCCCTCCGCGCCAGCACCCAGATCCATGAGTGTCCAACACAACAGGTGCATCAACCCGAAACCGGCACCCACGAGCAGCCGATCAGGTCAATACCGTCGAGCTAGGGCCGCTCCGACATGGCCCGGAACTCGTCGCTGTGGATGCGCATCAGGTGCTCACTCGGCATGCCGAGATCCAGTCAGCCACGTCTGACAGCGCACTGAAAGCGGCGGGGGAGCGGGCGGCATACGCCGGATTTCTCGTGCGGGCCAGTGCTCGCGTATGCTTGCCGATCGTTGCGCCGACAGGTTCAACATGCGCCCGTAGCTCAACGGATAGAGCATCTGACTACGGATCAGAAGGTTAGGGGTTCGAATCCCTTCGGGCGCACTCTGTGTTGAGACAGACAAGAAGGCTCCTGACCTGCGGAAACGCGGTCGGGGGCCTTCTGGGTTCAGAGCCGACCGAGGATGGTTACGGAGTCATGATCCATCGCTTACCCATCGTTAACCCTCTGGATCCGCGGCGAACGAGGCGAGTGTCTCGCGGGCGTCGGGGCCCTGGTGCGCGCGCTGGATGTAGTACTTCTCGGTGATGGTTGAGGAAGAGTGACCGAGTTGGGCTGACGCGGTCAGTGCGTCGAACTCGCGGGACAAGACGGTTGCCACTGTCTTCCGGAACGTGTGCGATGTGACGCCGGCCCAACGCCCGCTACGCGCCTGGAACTGCCTCCACTGGCGACTGACGTTGTGGGAGTCACGAAGAGTCCCGGTGGAGGACGGGAAGACCACGTCGTGCTGGTTGGCCAACTGCTCGACCTTCCTGCGGAGGAGCATCTCGACGGCGAACGCAGGCAGCTGAAGCATGCGCTTGCTCGCCTTGGTCTTGGGGTGGTCTTGGAGGACGAGTCCTTGCTCTCGTCGCCGAGCCACCGTCGCGGTCAACGTCACTGTGGCAACAGCGCTCTTGAGGTCCACGTTCTTCCACTGCAAGGCCAAGGCCTCATTGATGCGGCACCCTGTGGCCAGCATCAGGTCGACGAGGTCCGGCAGGTCTGCGCGAACCGCGGCTGTATCTGCAGCGACGGAGCGACGGAGGGCCGCGGCCTCATCGACGCTGAGCGCGATCACCTGCTTCCCCTTGACGGGAACGGCGCTGGTCTGGCTGGCGACGTTGAACTGCAAGGCGTCGTGACGGACTGCAACCCCGACAACTCCGGTGAGCACCGTACGCAGCTGCTTCGCCGTTGACGCTCCAGCGTGTGCCCTTACGGACTTCAGGTGCTGATCCAGCAGTCCCACTGTGAGCTCCTGCACGCGGACGTTGCCCAGTGCCTTCCGCAGGTGTCGCTCGACGAGATTCTCGTACGTCTCCTTCGTGCTTGTAGACCTGTCGGAATCGCGTACCTCGGCGAGCCACACGTCGGCCACGACGCGGACCTTGGTGGTGCCGGTGATGTCTGCAGCGCTTGGGCGCGCTCGGCTTCGAAGCCGTTGCAGCAGTTCACTCTCGGCCTTGCCCTTGCTGAGGCCTGACGCCTCTACCAAGCGCGTAACCCCGTCAAAGTCGCGGAAGCGGGCGCGCGCTCGATAGTGGGTGGCGCTGACTCGAGTGGAGCTGATGCGGCCCCAAGAGCCAAGGGGGAGTGGCGGTCTAGGCATCGTAAAGCTCCGCCTGGTCAGGTTCTGCAGGATCGAATGGCTCGCTCGCCCAAGCTTCGTCGTCCGCTGGGTCCAAGGAGCGGAGCCTGTTCATCTCAGACTCCAGGAAGTCCGTGACTTCTCCCCGCGCCTGCTCGCCGTGATCGAAGAGGTGGTCCGACACCCGGTCCTCGAGCTTGGTGATCTCGAAGGCCACGTAGCGCAACCTGAGCTGGGTTCGCGCCTCTCGACTCGTGCCTCTCCGCGGCTGCGTCCGCAAGCGGAAGGCGGCTACGTGTTGCCGGATGTACTCCTGGCCTCCTTCAGCGGCGCCCTGTCGAACCTCTGGAGCTGTGAGGAAGGGTCGGTCACCTTCAGCCCATAACCACACGTCGGCGGTCCCCACCGGCTCGAAGTCCTGCCCCGTCACCTGGCATCGGAAGTCTGCACTGCGGATGGGAGGCAGGAGCAGCGCGTGCGGGTTCACGCCGAGCGCCAACGCCATCGCCGCTAGGTCATCCACGGCTGCGGTCTATGGCAGGTAGATCAATGCACTCCGGGCCGACCGGCGAAACCGTCCAACACAACGTTGCTCGTCTGCGGAAAGAGGCCGAGATGAGCTACGCCGACCTCTCCAGGGAGCTCGTACTGCGTGCCGCTGTGCATGTTCGATGCCAACCATGGTTCAACCACTGGGCCTGGTGCATCCCTGCAAGCTCACTTCTGACCTACGTGGGTACCGCTAGCGGCTCGCCGCGCCTGGACCTACGAGACAAGCATCTCGAGCGGATACCAGGCGCAGAGCGCCTGTGCCACGTGCTGGCAGCCGCTGCCCCGCCAGTGGGTGCAGAAGGCGAGGAAGAGCCGTCGGACGCGTTCTTGGTGTCTCCTGGGGTCGCGCTAGAGACGTTCACTGAGCTTGACTTCACTACGGTCAGTGATCCGAACTGGGAGGGGACCCCGCCGATCGCAGTCTCGTTCTAGGCAGGGTGAAATACTGTCCGGTCTCGGGCTGTGCGTTTGACCAGAAGGGTCAATCAACGTCGGGCCCTTGGCGTTGCCACGCTGAGAGTTGTGCGCACCGCGGGGACGTGCTGCGGGGATGGTTAGGGTTGCCGGCGTGTCAGCCTCCAGCATCGAAGGTTCTTCCAATGAATGAATCCGTCCTTGACGCAGCCTTGGCAAGGGTTTCGGACTCAGCGCTCCGCGCTCAGTCCAAGGGTCGTCCAATCATCGCCTGCCGGTTCCAGCAACTCCTCGGCGAATGTTTGCCACAACCGAATCGATAGCGAGTCAGCAGCGGAGAGCAAATCCTCAGAGATGACCGCAGCGCCCCCGGGTTCAACGCCGGCCAGCAGCAATGCCGCCACATCCTTCTGTGCCCCGCTCCCGGGTCACCAACGGGCGCGACGACGACTACGGGCTGCTCCACGTGCGGGGCAGCCGCAACTCGATCATCGGCAACCACGTCTCGGTGGTCGTCGACCCGGAGAGCCTCCGTCCGGCCGGCGCGCCACCGGTCGTCGTACGGCTGGCGGCGGGGGAGGGCAACTACCTGGCCAGCAACCACGTCGTCGCCACGGGCGCGGACCGGCGGTCCGGCGACTCGGCCTACGAGGCCCAGGTGGATGCGTTGCTGTCCGGGGCGGACCGGGCCGACCTCGCCGTCACGGCAGTCCTCGTCGAGGACGGGTCGGTGCGCAACACGGTCCTCGACTCGGGGCGGGCGGACGAGGTGGTCGTCGACGAGACGGTCAACGCCTTCCGGGCGACGCCCTCGGTGGCCTGAGCAGGAACTTCCCCATCGTTGGGTAGGTGCGGTCTGGTCCAGCCACCCGGTGAGGCCGTGCGTGGGTAAAGTCCAGAGCCGGAAAGGGCTCGGTCATGGCGTGGTTGTGGTTCCTCATCGCGGCGGTCATCGTGTTCATCCTGTGGGCCGGTCGTCGCGCGGAGCGTCAGGGCGCCGCGCGCCCGGCGGACAGGTCCGGCCGGCCCGGGTCCGCCTTCGCGGAGAAGCCGGTGGGCGGCAAGCGACGGGCGCACTGACTGCGTCGCCGCTGAGTCAGACCGCGATGACCGCTAGTGCGATCGCCGGAAGCACGGACGACGCAAGGGTCCCTCGGACGCTGCCGCCGCGCGGGCGCCAGTAGCCGAGCAGGTCGGCGACGCCCATCGCGAGCGACGACAGCAGTATGTAGAGCAGGGACACGACCACGACGGTGACCCCGGTCGACTCGTCGCCGTTGTGGAGGATCCAGAGCCCGGCCAGCCCGCCGATGCCGGCCAGGGCGTTGCGGACGCCGATGCAGAACGACCACAGGTGGACGTTGGCGATGCCGTGCGGCTCGATCCCGAGGAACTGTTGCACCCAGGGCCGGTCGATGAGGAACGCCTCGAACGGGAAGACGGCGATCAGGATGACGGCCGTGATGCCGGTGCAGACCTGCGCGACGGTGTCCATGTCAGTCCGCCGGCCGGGCTTCGACGAGCGAGATCGTCGAGATGGTCGGCACGACGCGGGTCATCCGGAAGCCGCTGCGCTCGAGCAGCGACGCGAACTCCGCCTCGGTGCGCTCGCGACCGCCGACCCAAAGCAGCATGTCGAGGTCGAGCGACTTCGTGAAGTGCGGCGCGTCGCCCGGCGGCACCACGCTCTCGACCAGCAGGAGGGTCGCGCCGGACGGCATGTGGCGACGCAGGATGGTCAGCAGCGCGACCGCCTGGTCGTCGTCGAAGTCGTGCACGACGCGTCGGAGGACGTAGAGGTCGCCGTCGTCGGGCGCGGTCTCGAAGAACGACCCACCCACGAGCCGGCACCGGTCGAGCACGCCCGCCTCGCCCAGGTGCTTCTCGGCCGGACCGATGAGGCTCGGCTGCTCCAGCAGCACGCCGTCCGCGGCCGGCGCCGCGCCGAGCATCAGCGCGAGCAGCTGCCCGTGGCCGCCGCCGACGTCGACAATCGTCCCGAACGGCGTGAAGTCGTAGACCGCCGCCACCGTCGGCCAGTCGAGCTCGGTCAGCCGGCCCATCGCGTCGTTGAAGGTCGAGGCGTAGTCGGCGTCGCGGTCGAGCAGATCCCACATCGGGACACCGTGGACCGCCTCCGCCTGCGGGTCACCGGTGGTGAAGCCCTCGGGGAGCCGGCCCCACACCGACTGGTAGCGCGGGTCGCCGATCATCAGCACCACCGACCGCATCGAGTCCGGCGAGTCGGACACGAGCGTGCGACCGACGGCCGTCAGGTCGAAGCGGTCGCCGACGTGCCGGACGATGCCGTACGCCGCGCTGGCCCGCAGGAGGCGGAAGGTCGCGTCGGGGTCGGTCCCGAGGTCGGCGGCGACCTCCTCCGCGGTCCGCGCCCCGGCGGCGAGGACATCGGCGATGCCGAGCCGGGCGACGGCGTACACCGCCTGCGAGGCCATGAAGGCCGACGAGACCTCGAGGATGCCGACCTCGGGCGGCACCATCCGCCGGGCCAGGCCCTGGATCGCGGTGCGCACGCCGGTGGCGGCGCGCACCACGCCGACGGGTGGAAGTCGGGTCATGGGATGCCCCCTCTATGATCGTCAGGGATGCTGACCATCATGGTCAGTGATGCTGACTCCGTCAAGGGATGCGATGGACCTCGCGACGCTCATGTTCGTCTCCTACCGCGCGATGGACGAGCGTGTGCAGCGCGCGATGCGCGAGGCGGGGTACGACGTCACGGTGGCGCAGTCGCGGCTCGCCCAGCGGATCGCCGACGAGGGCTCGCGGCTGACCGAGCTGGCCGACCGGGCGCAGGTGACCAAGCAGACCGCGAGCCTCCTGGTGGCGGCGCTGGAGCGCGAGGGCCTGGTCGATCGGGTGCCCGACCCGAGCGACGGTCGGGCGCGGCTGATCCGGATGTCCGCACGCGGGCGCGAGGCCGCGACCCAGGCCATGCATGTCGTGATCGCTGTCGAGCAGGAGTGGACCGAGCACCTCGGCCCCGAGCTCGCGGGGCAGCTGCGCGAGGGGCTGATGAAGCTGCGCGAGATCACCGACCCCTACGCCTAGAGGTCCACCTAGAAGTCGGAGGTGCCGCGCAGCCGCCTCGGCCGTCCGTCGGGGTCGATGGCGCGGCGGTAGAGCGGTGCCGCCCACCGTGCCGTCCGGGACGAGACCTCCGGCGGCTCGTGCGGGTGGAGCGACTGCCCGGAGCGCCGACCCGCTCGTTCCAGAGCGCGGTCGGGTCGTCGATGTCGTTCAGCCGGGGGTCGTCCTCGGGCAGGCCGAGGTGCTCCGCCCACAACGGCGTACGCAGCCGACGGTGCAGCTCGCCGTCGGGGTCGAGGACCGCGCAGGTGAGCTCGGAGTCGTGGCTCCACGAGCGGAGGTTGAGGTTGTCGGAGCCGATGGTCATCCACTCGTCGTCGACGATGCCGACCTTGGCGTGGACGTAGATCGGCGTACCCGCGTCATTCTCGAGGTCGAACATGCTGAACCGGTCACCGCCCGCCTCCCGCAGCAGGTCGTACGCGAGCCGTTGGCCGTAGTGCATCGGGGACCGCCGAACCGGCCCTCGTCCTCGGCGTAGCGCGGCACGACCGCGATCACCTGCAGGTCGGGCTCGCGGCGCGGTAAGCGCAGCCTGCGAGAACGGTTCCGGGCCGCGCTTGGCGTATGTGGTCACGGACTCGGTGGCCGAGTTCCAAGAGGTCACCGTCCTGCTCCCGCGCACCGTCCGCACGGCGCGGCTCTACGAGTCGTACCTCACCAACTTCGCTTTGAACGTGGAGAGCACCGCATGAAGTTCACCCTCGTCGACTATCAGGAGGACGCAGCGCGCTCGGTCGTTCGCCGGCTCAGCTCCGCCCGCTCCGGGTATACCGAGCACGGTGACCTAACGGCTATCGGCCTGACGGCTCCCACAGGCGCGGGGAAGACAGTCATCGCGACCGCCGTCCTCGAGGCGCTGATGTTCGGCGGGTTCAACGTTGAGCCGGATCCCGCCCTAACCGTGCTCTGGCTGACGGACGACCCGTCGCTGAACGTGCAGACCATGGGCAAGATGCTGTTGTCCTCCGACCTTGTCGAGCCGCATCACCTGCGCCTGCTGACGGAGGCTCCAGGGCCGCAACTGGATGCGGGGTTCGTCTACTTTGCCCATATTCAGGCACTAGGTTCAACGGGCGAGGAAGTCGGTCGCGAAGCGAGGGCCAGCACGCTCCCAGCAAGTCGAGCTGTCGGCTCTGGGCGACGAACAGCGCCATCTCATCGCCGAGTTCGTCGCGGCCTGGGAGCGAATGGACGTCGACGCGCTCGTTCGCCTGCTCACCAAGGACGTCACGTTCACCATGCCACCCCTGCCCGCCTGGTTCGACGGCGTGGACATGGTCAGGCGCTTCCTTCAGGAGCGGGTCGCCGAGACACCGTGGCGGCTGGTTCCTGTGCAGGCCAATGGCCAGCCCGGACTCGCCTGTTATCAGGGACCACACTTCGGGGGTCCCGGCGACCTCACTGACTCAGACCCAACGACGTTCACGCTCAGTGCGGTCTGTCTGCTCTCCCTGCGCGACAGGAAAGTGTCCCGCATACTGGCCTTCCTCGAGCCGGGTGCCCTCAGCACCTTCGACCTGCCGCTGACCTTTGGCGAGTTTCCCGCGCGGTAGCGATGAGTTCACGCTGTGACATGACTCAGTACGGCGTAGAGCGGAGGCATCGGCCCCGGCCAGAGACGAAGGAGCCAACCATGCGCAAGGTAGTCGTCACGAACATCATCTCGCTTGACGGGGCATTCAGCGGGGCGGGAGGTGACGTCATGGCCATGCCGTTCGACGAGGGCTTCGACGTCTACATCGCTGAGCGTCTCGCAGCGGCCGAGACGGTGTTGCTCGGAGCGGTCAGCTACCGAGAGTTCCTGACCTTCTGGCCATCGGTCGTCGATGACGAGAACAGCCCTCAGATCGAGCGTGACTTCTCCCGCGCCTACAACGAGGTCGACAAGCTCGTCGTCTCGGACACCCTTCGCCCCGAGGAAACGGGGGCGTGGGCCTCGACGACCACGATCATCCCCCGTTCACAGGCTCACGATGAAGTGGCGGAACTGCGGCGCGGCAACGGAGGCGAGATCGTCATTTACGGAAGCCACGTCCTGTGGAACGACTTGCTCGCCCACGGGCTCGTCGACGAACTGCACCTCATGGTTGGCCCAGCGGTCATCGGCGGCACTGGGCGACCTGCCGGAGGCGTGCCAGCATTCCAGGACTGTGAACCTGCACGGTTCGAGCTCCTCGAAGTGCGTGAGTTCGAGGCCTCCGGAATCGTCCTTCTTCGCTATGCCACACAGCTCACGGCCTGAGCTCACGCCACGTCAGTGACGAAGACGAGCGGGTGGCGCACCGGAGTCGCCCGTTCGGGTGCACTCTGTTGAGATAGACGAATGCTGAGTATGCCGTCGGGCTGCCATCGCATTACCAAAAGCACTGTGGCAGTTGCCTTTTCGAACCGGTCGAGGCGCCCTGACGTGGTGCTGGGCACCGTTAGGGCATGGCCGCGCGGATGAGGTGCGTGCGGCTTCGGTGTCGGCTATCGCACCAGGCAGGGACGTTTCGGGTCGAAGGTCCACCCGGGCTGGAGGTACTGCATGGCGACGCTGTCGTCGCGCGCCCCCAAGCCGTGTTCGAGATAGAGCTCGTGCGCCTGGGCCAGTCGCTCGGCATCGAGCTCCAGCCCAAGTCCCGGAGCGCTTGGCAGGTCCACATGGCCGTCGCGGATGAGGGGTGGCTGCGTCGTGAGACCTTGACCGTCCTGCCAGATCCAGTGGGTGTCGAGCGCAGTGATCTCGCCGGGAGCGGCGGCACGGCGCAGAACATGTTCCTGCACGCCACGCGCTACCGCGTTGGCGAGGCAGTCTCTCGCGAGACGATTCTCGTGACGACCCTGTGCTCCCTTCCCGTCGCAGTGCTCATCGCTCTGCTGCTCGCCTGAGCCATCTAGGAGAACCCATGCCCACCTCTTCAGGCCACGAAGCCGACCTCCGCAACGCGCTGCCGGGCGGCGTGCTCGCGCTGCTGCTGGAGGCGCTCGGCCCGACGGGTGTGCTCACGGACCCCGCGGACATCGCACCGTACGTCAGCGACTGGACGGGCACCCTGCACGGGCGCTCGCCAGCCGTGCTGCGTCCGTCGAGCACTGTCGAGGTCGCAGCCGCGGTGCGGATCTGCGCCGAGGCCGGGGTCGCGATCGTGCCGCAGGGGGGCAACACCGGCCTGTGCGGCGGCGCGGTACCGGGCGGCCCCGGGGTGCAGGTGGTTCTCTCGCTGGGGCGCATGCGTCGTGTCCGCGCAGTCGACCCCGTTGGCGACACCATGACCGTGGAGGCCGGTGTCGTTCTTGCGACAGCCCAAGAGGTGGCAGCCTCGGCCGGACGTCTTCTCCCCCTGTCGTTGGGGTCGGAGGGCAGCTGCACGGTCGGCGGCACGATCGCGACGAACGCCGGAGGCACTGCGGTGCTGCGCTACGGGATGATGCGCGAGCTCGTCCTGGGCCTCGAGGTCGTGCTCGCCGACGGTCGGGTGTGGGACGGCCTTCGGGTCGTCCGCAAGGACAACACCGGCTATGACCTCAAACAACTCTTCATCGGCGCTGAGGGCACCCTCGGCATCGTCACTGCGGCGGTGCTCCGCCTGTTCCCGGCAACCCCGCAGCGGGCGACTGCCTGGGTGGCCCTTCCGGACGTCTCTGCTGCTGTCGCCCTGCTCGGCGTCGTGCGTGAGCGGGCAGCGGGAAGTCTCACGACCTACGAGCTCGTGTCCCGCGAGGCGCTCGACATGGTGCTCAGCCACCTTCCGGGCACCAGAGATCCCATGCCCGGGTCGCACCCCTGGTACGGCTTGGTGGAGCTCGCTGGGCCAGCGTCTGCGGTCGACCTCGACGAGACCCTCGAGATGGCTCTCGGCGAAGCGGTCGACCGCGGGCTCGTCCTCGACGCCGTGGTCGCCAGCAGCCCGGCCCAGCGGGAGGGGCTCTGGCGGCTGCGCGAGGGCGTCTCCGAGGCCCAACGCATCGAGGGTCCGAGCCTCAAGCACGACGTGACCCTGCCGATCGGCGACCTCGCGGACTTCGTCGCGGATGCCGGCGCGCTCGTTGAAGCACGACTGCCCGGTGTCCGTCTTGTCACCTACGGCCACGTCGGCGACGGCAATCTTCACTACAACCTCAGCGGACCAGTCTCCGGAGACCCAGAAGCGTTCCTTGCCCTGCATCACAGGCTGACCGAGGTGGTCTATGACGCTGTGGCACGACGGGGCGGCAGCATCAGCGCCGAGCACGGTGTGGGCACCACCAAGCGCGACGCAATCGCCGCAGTCAAGAGCGAGGTCGAGCTCGACCTCGCTCGAGCCGTGAAGCACGCACTGGACCCTGGCGGCGTCATGAACCCCACCAAAGTGCTCCCCAACAAGTGACCGATGCCCACGAGCCCGTGCGACGTCGAGGAGATCGAGCGGAAGTCTGCTCACTCCTCCCCAGCACGAGTTCTAGGCTGACCCGGTGAACACGGAATCCGGGAGTCGATGGGTCGCGATCGCCTCGGCGCCACCGAGCCAGACGTTCGGCACCGTGACGCTGCACCCTTGGGACGGTGCCCATGACATCGGTGCGGCGGTCGCCACCCTAGAGCTCGAGCGACCTTCCTGGCTCACCTGGGCACCCGATGGTCGGCACCTGCATGTCGCCTGCGAGGCAGCGCAGGGCCACGTCGTCACGCTTCTTGCCGACCTCACCTCCGGCGGCACGCCGACGTTGGCCGAGGCGGGGCGCGCCGGAACCGGTGGCATCAGCCCCTGTCACCTCGCGCTCCTGCCCGACGGGGACACGCTGGTCGTCGCCAACTACTCCGACGGCACCGTCTCGACCCTCGAGGTCCGCGACGGAGTCGTCACCGAGCTCGCCGACGTCGATCGGCTCACGGGCTCGGGGCCTCACCCATCCCGTCAGGAGAGCAGCCACGCCCACCAGGTTGTGCCCCTGTCGGGTGAGCGTGTCTGCGTCGTCGACCTCGGTGCCGACAAAATCGTGACGTATGCCGTCCGCAACCGTGAGCTGCATCGCATCACCTCGAGCGCGATGCCGGCCGGGGCAGGGCCACGTCACGTCGTGCGCGACCCACGGACCAGACGCGCTTGGCTGGGTGGCGAGCTCTCAGGATCGCTGATCGCGTTGCGGGAGAGGGACATTGGGGAATTCGAAGTCGTTGGCGAGACTGTCGCGAGTGCCAACGAGGCCGAGAACTCCGTTGCCCACATCTGGCTCGACGCCAGCGGCCAACGTCTCCTGATCTCGAATCGGGGCCCGGACACGGTGAGCCTGTTCGATGTGAGCGCTGAGATCCCTCAGCTCCTCGGCGAAGTCTCCGTCCCAGCCCACCCGAGGCACTTCCACGTGGAGGGGGCAACGGTGCTCGTGGCCGGACGCGACGCCGATGCGGTCACGACCCACACCTTGGAGCACGACGGAGTCAGCGCCGCGATCACCACGCTGACCGTTCCTGCCCCGATGTGCATCGTGCCAACGCCCACTCGCCCCTGGGCCAGCGGATCAGCTGAAGCAGGCGGGGAGAGCCAACCGGTGCAGCCGACTGGCAAAGCCGACAGGCGAATCGGAGATGAAGGTCGCCCGCAACGTCGGTGAGCTCGAGGTCGCGCACGAGTGAATCGGCAACGATCGACGCGCTTGTGGCGGAGTAGTGTTTCGCCGCATGCGCGTAGTGGTCATTGGCGGAACGGGCCACATCGGCACCTATCTGGTGCCGAGCCTGGTCAAGGCAGGGCATGCTGTCGCGGTTGTCAGTCGCGGATCACGTCGGCCTTACCGCGACGATCCCGCGTGGCGGGACGTGGAGATGGTGACCTGCGATCGCGAGGCTGCCGAGCAGGATGGCCAGTTCGGGACGGTGATCGGTCAACTGCGGCCCGACGCGGTCGTGGACCTGACCTGCTTCACGACGGCGCAGGCAAGGCAACTGGTCGACGCGCTGGACGGTCAGCACGTAGTCCACACTGGCAGCGCGTGGTCGTACGGGCCTAGCGCCATCGTCCCCACCACCGAGGATGCACCCAAGCACCCTCACGGGGAGTACGGCATCAACAAACTGGCCGTCGAGCAGTACTTGATGGGGGAGCAGGGTCGGGTGCGCGCCAGCGTCGTGCATCCCGGACACATCAGTGGGCCCGGTTGGCTACCCATCGGCCCCGCCGGCAACCTCGACCCCGGGGTGATCGACTCGTTGCGCGCTGACGGCTCCTGCCTGTTGCCCGATCGTGGCGGTGAGACCATCCACCACGTGCATGCGGAGGACGTTGCCGGGCTGCACCAGGCCTGTCTCGGCCAGCCGGATGCTGCTGCCGGGCAGAGCTTCAACAGCGTCTGCACGCAGGCGTTCACGCTGCGTGGCTACGCCGAAGTCGTGGCTCGGCACTTTGGCCATGAGCCGAGGTTGCAGTTCGTGCCGTGGGACGAGTTCGTGTCCCGCGTGGACCCTGAACACGTTGAGGTGACCCTCGACCACATCGGGCGCGCTCCGCTGCACTCGATGGAGAAAGCCCGCACCATCCTGGGCTTCCTGCCGAAGCACGACGTGACCGACACTGTCCTGGAGGCCATCGACGCTTGGGTCGGAGCGAACAGAAGTTGAGGCGCCGTCCTCTCGGCCGGGGACGGGCAGTTGCGCCCTCCGCTCACGGCAATGCAAAGGACGTCACCATGTCGCAACCCAGCCAGGACACAGCGCCGCTCGCACACCAGGCGGACCCGATGTCAGGCCCACGGCCACGGCTCCTCGTCTTCGACGTCAATGAGACCTTGTCCGACATGTGCAGCATGGCTGACCGGTTCGCCGACATCGGCGCCCCGCCCTTCTTGGCAGCCGCCTGGTTCGCAGCCGTGTTGCGAGACGGCTTCGCCCTGACCGTCAACGGCGCAAACCCCGACTTCGCAGACCTCGCGCGAGCCGGGCTCGCGGCGGCATTGGCTACCCAGCCGGTCGAACACCTCGACGACGCCGTCGACCAGCTCATGACGGCGTTCGCGTCCCTGCCCGCCCACAGCGACGTTGTCGAAGGAATCGCCGACCTCGCCGCTACCGGCGTCCGTCTGGTCACGTTCAGCAACGGTTCGGCCGCCATCGCCGAAGGACTCCTGCAACGAAACGGAATCGACCACCACTTCGAGCGTCTGCTGTCCGTGCAGGACGCCCCGGCCTGGAAACCTGCCGAGTCGGCATACCAATATGCGCTCAACGTGTGCGACGTGGACGCTACGGACGCGCTGCTGGTCGCGGTCCACCCCTGGGACCTGCACGGCGCCAAGGCGGCGGGGCTCACGACGGCATACCTGAATCGCAAGGGCGCCACCTATCCCAACTACTTCAGCCGCCCGGACATTGAGGTTGGTTCCCTGGCGCAACTTGCTGAACTGCTCACCGCCGCTGAGAGGTCGCCGGACTGACGCGTACGGCATGAACATGCTTGGGCGACAGGTAGAGGGGAGGAGCCGGGCGTCAGTTGCCGCTCTCCTGGTCGAGGTCGCGCTTGCCGGGGCTCATGCTGGAGGCCTCGGCGCGGCTGCTGATCAGGTGGTGGCGGCATGCCTCGATCGCTCGATCTGCGTCGCGGTCCCGCAGGGCGGCCAGAATGACCTGATGCTCGGCATTCATGGTGCCGACGTCGCTGTGCTGGCTGAGCAGCCACCTGATCTGCCCGGCCACCGGCTCGATGACCGAGGCCAGCACCCGGCTGTCGGCCTCCTCCACGAGCACCTCGTGGAAGGACGCGTTCGCGGCCACCGCGCCTTCGGAGTCGCCGGAGTCGATGGCGGCCGCGGTCCGATCAACCACTGCCTGAAGGCGATCCAGGCCCTGTTCGTCCAGAGTGCGCACGAGACGCCGGCACAGGATCTCCTCAAGGGCTGAGCGCACCTGGTAGAGCGTCTCGAGGTCGTCGTCGCTGAGTCGGCGCACGACCATGCCGCGGGTGGGGCGCTCCTCGACGAACCCCTCCCGCTCCAACGCCCGGAGCGCCTCGCGGACGGGGACCCGGGAGACGTCAAGCTCTTGCGCCAGCTGACGCTCGACGAGCCGACTCCCGGGAGGCAATTGTCCTGAGATGACCCGGTCACGGAGCGCGTCCTGCACCGAATCCCGAAGCACTGCGACATGTTTCTTGCCAGTAGGCATTGCGCTCCCTCCCTTCTTGGTATACCAAAGTGGTATACCAAATTGACGTACCTCGTCACCATAGCCATGGCACGCCCCGTAGGCCCAGTTTTGAGTGTCTTCGGGACGCACAACAGGCCGCAACACCCGCAGCGACCCCGGCCGTACGCGCACCCACACCCCCTCACACTTTGGAGATCCTCATGTGCCTGCATGACCACCACGCCAACGCTGTCCAGCCGCCGGCAGCCGTAGCCCGCCGCAATGTCCTGGCGGGGGCAGCCGTCCTCGCTGGCGTCTCTGCCGCGGGTGTCGTGGGCGCTCCGATGGCGCAGGCAGCCCCGGGTGAGGCTCCGTCGGCCCCGCGCTACCCCGGCCGCAGTCCCCGGCCCGGTGCACTGGTCATCACCGGCGGAGCACTGGTCGACCCACGGTCTGGCCACGTCACGCAGGACGCCGTGGTGGTGCTCGACGGAGGTGTGGTGCTGGCCGCAGGTTCGCGTGACGCCACCCGCGCCGCAGTGGCCAAGGTGTCGGGCCGAGCGAGGACCATCGAGGTTTTCGGCAAGTGGATCGTGCCCGGACTGGTCGACGTCCACGTCCACATCAATGCCCTCGCGGACGCCAAGGCAGTCCTGAGGGCCGGGGCGACCACGGTGCGCAGCGGGTCCTCGACCTTCTACCAGGACGTCGCCCTGCGGCCGCTCGCCGAGTGGGCGCCCGGCCTGGCGCCGCGGATGCGTGCTGCGGGCGTGTTCGTGTCTCCGGAGCTGGGGGACACCGTGCTCGCCGATCCCGCCCTCGCGCCCCTGGCAGCCCTCGCCGGCGGCGTGCGGTCGACCTCTGACCTGGCCTACCTGACCCGGGTGAACCTCTCCCGAGGCGTCGACGTCATCAAGACCCGCACGAACCCGCGAGCCGGGCTCGCCGAGCAGGACCCGACCGAGCTCGTCTATGACCAGGAGCAGATCTCGGCGATCGTCTCCGCAGCAGGACGATCAGGGGTCCTGTGCCACGCGTACAGCCAAGCCGGGATTGAGGGCGCCGTGCGTGCGGGGGTCCGCAGCATCGAGCACGGAGTGTTCGTCGGCGAGTCCACCATGGACCTGATGGCCCGTCGCGGCACATATTTCACCCCCACCACCGCTGCGATCGCGGGGCTGAGCCGGTCGACCAACCCTGTCCTGGCCGCGCGGGGCCGCGAATACATGCCGGTCCTGCAGGCAGCAATCCGCGAGGCCCACGCGCGTGGCGTCACCGTCGTCGCTGGCACGGACTCCTTCGGCACCGCCGTCGACCCGATCGGCACAGAGGTGAGGCTCCTGGTCGAGGCCGGGCTCACGCCGCTGGACGCCCTTCGCGGTGCGACCGTGAACGCGGCGGGACTTCTCGGGTGGTCCAAGAAGGTTGGCCGCCTGGCTCCGGGCTACCACGCCGATCTTGTGGTCGTCGACGGGAACCCGCTGCAGGACGGCGGCGCCCTCGAACGCGTCAAGCTCGTGGTTGCCCAGGGCGCTGTGGTCCGCAACGAGCTCTGACGTCACTGCAAAAGTCTTCTGACAACGAGCGCTGCAGCAACGGGAAGTCGCGGACAAGCTGTCCTGATCGTTGCTCCAACCAAGAGTGGCTGGTTCCGCCCGTATGGGCGGGACCAGCCACTCTTGTTCGTCGTGTGACGGGAGGTTCAGTCGGCGGCTTGGAGTGCCTTGACCTCGTCACGCGCAGCGACGACGGTTTGGTGCTGGCGTGAGACGACCTCACGGAACCCGGCGCTGAGGTCCTTGTCGAGAGCCTTCTCGTACTCGGACACCGCGTGGTCCTCGCCGGTCACGGCGGCGCCGAGGACGCCACCCGCGTCGTCGCCGGTCAGGGCGTCCTTGAGAGAGATCCACCCGCGGTGCAGAGCCGCTGCGGCGGTGCCGCTCTCGTCGACGTCGTCGCCGTAGTCGTGACCGAGGGCCACAATCTCCTGGCGGAAGCTCGCGCGCTGCTCCGACAGGCGCTGCATCAGCGTCGCCCACTCGGGGTGGTCGCCGTCGCGCAGCTTGTCGGCGGCGGCGCTGAAGCCCTTCTCTCCGTCACGCAGGGTCTCGACCAGTTCTTCGGCAGCCTTCGCGTCGTCCGACATGGTGCTCCTTCGCATTGGGGTCATGACCCGGTGGGGCCGGTTGTCGACGTTACGCGAGCTGACGGCCGTGTAGGGCCCAAGAGGGCACCTGACCTGCAGAGATGCGCAGATACGTCCGGTGACGACACGGCATACGCTGGGGCTATGGACTATCGATACCTGGGCAACAGCGGACTCAAGATCTCCGAGATCACCTACGGCAACTGGCTCACGCACGGCTCGCAGGTCGAGAACGACATGGCGACGCAATGCGTGCGCGCAGCGCTGGAAGCCGGCATCAGCACCTTCGACACGGCCGATGTCTATGCCAACACCAAAGCGGAGACGGTGCTGGGCGAAGCCCTCAAGGGGGAGCGGCGCGAGGGCCTCGAGATCTTCACCAAGGTCTACTTCCCCACCGGCCCCAGCGGCAAGAACGACACGGGCCTGTCCCGCAAGCACGTCATGGAGTCGATCAACGGATCGTTGCAGCGACTGCAGACCGACTACGTCGACCTCTACCAGGCACACCGCTACGACACCGAGACCCCGCTCGAGGAGACGATGCAGGCCTTCGCCGACATCGTCCGTCAGGGCAAGGCGCTCTACATCGGCGTCAGCGAGTGGACCGCCGACCAGATCCGTGCGGGCGTGATCCTGAGCAAGGAACTCGGCTTCCAGCTCATCTCGAGCCAGCCGCAGTACTCCATGCTCTGGCGCGTCATCGAGGACGAGGTCGTGCCCACGTCCGAGGCGCTCGGGGTGAGCCAGATCGTCTGGAGCCCGATTGCGCAGGGCGTGCTCACCGGCAAGTACCAGCCCGGTCAGGCCCCGCCCGAGGGCTCGCGTGCCACGGACGAGAAGGGTGGCGCCGACATGATCAAGCGGTTCATGAACGACGACGTCCTCACCCGCGTGCAGAACCTCAAGCCGATCGCCGACGAGGCGGGGCTGACCATGGCCCAGCTCGCCGTCGCCTGGGTGCTCCAGAACGACAACGTCGCGGCCGCGCTCGTCGGTGCCTCGCGCCCGGAGCAGGTCCACGAGAACGTCAAGGCCGCAGGCGTGCGGCTCGAGCCGACGGTCATGTCGCAGATCGATGACGTTCTCGGCGACGTCGTCGAGCGAGACCCGGGCAAGACCGAGGAGACAGCACCACAGAAGCGGGTCGTCTGAGCTCGGTGCCGTCGTCCTCCGGCGAGCGGGGTCTCGTCGGAGGGCATGCGCTGGCGTGGAGCGCGCCACGGGTGGGCAACACTGTGCAGATGCGGCTCTCGGACGCGCACGTCCTCCTCACCGGCGCGACCGGGACGATCGGCACGGCCCTCGCGCGTCGGTTGACCGAGCGGGGTGCCCGGCTGACCCTGCTCGCCCGCGCCCCTGACCCGCTGCACGCTCTTGCCCGTTCGACTGGTGGTGTTGCCTTCCCGGCAGACCTCTGCGATCCGGATGCCCTGCGAGGGCTCGTGGACCGGGTCGAGGAGGGGCAGGGCCCTGTCGACGTCCTCGTCAACAACGCGGCGGCTGACACTGCCGGGTTTCTCACCGACCTGACGGCCGAAGACCTCCGTCGCACCATCGACCTCAACCTCACCGCGCCCATGGAGCTGTGCCGTCAGGTGCTCCCGGGCATGCTCTCGCGCGGCAGCGGTCACCTCGTCAACATCTCCTCCCTGGCCGGGGTGGCGACCTTCCCGGGACTCGCCCTGTATGGCGGGACCAAGGCTGGCCTGACCCACGCGACCTCGGGTCTGCGTGCGGACCTGCGGGGCACACCGGTCGGCACCCTGACTGCCGAGATCGGGCCGGTCGCCTCCGAGATGATGAATCGCATCGGTCGCCACGGGCCCAGCGAGGCCTCCTTCGACCGGGTGCTGCGCGCCCGCCTCCTCAGCCTGCTCGAACCGGACGACGTCGCCGTCGGGATCGTCGCTGCCATTGAGCAGGGCCGCCCCCACCTGCGCCTCCCCAGGCGCGCAGCGCCGATCGCGGCGGTGACGGGAATCCCTCGCGCGCTCGCCCGGATCGCGCTCTCCGGCATACCGACTCGTCCCGCCCCGCAGCGACCCGAGACGCAGCGACCCGAGACGCGGTCGGCCCGATGAGCAAACGTCGGACCCCGACCCGCCGCAAGATTGCGGTGGCCAGCTGGCGACCCTCGCGCGACGGGCGGATCTATACCCGGATGGAGGTCGACGCCACCGCTGCCCTTGCCTACCTGGACCGGGTGCGGTCCGAGTCGGGGGAGCGGGTCACCATCACCCACGTCGTCGGTGCGGCGTTGGGCCGAGCGCTCCGCCAGGTCCCCGAGATCCGCGCGCGCATCGTGATGGGTCAGCTCCTTGACCTCGACACCTGCGACATCGGTTTTGCGGTCGACATCGAGGGCGGGTCCGATCTGGCTCCGGTCAAGGTGCTCGGCGCGGACCGGCTGAGTCCGCTGGAGGTGGCCCGAGCCGTGAGTTCGGGTGCCGAGCAGCTTCGTGCCCACCAGGACGTGGCCTATCGCCGCAGCTCCGGGATCGTGCGGCTGGCGCCGAGCTGGGCGGTGCGGCCAGCGTTGGCGCTTGCCAGCGTCGTCGCCGGAGGGCTGGGGCGTCCCTTCCTGGGCCAGCCAGGCTTCCCCCTCGGCACGGCCTTCGTGTCCAATGTCGGTTCACTCGGGCTCGACGAGGCGTTCCTCGCTCCGCTGCCCTTCGCCCGCACCCCGCTTTACCTGGCGGTCGGAGCGATCCGGGAGAGGGCGGTCGTCGTGGACGGCGAGGTCGTGGTGCGCCCGATCGTCGTGCTCGTGGCGACCGCCGACCACCGCATCGTCGATGGTGCGCACGCCGGGCAGATGGCCGGCATCGTGCGCGACCTCCTGCTGCACCCTGAACAACTGGACACCATCAGCTGACTCGCCCGGTTTCCGCCCCGGCGTCGCTGCCGGTCTTCACACCCGGTGGGCAGGTTCTGGAGGACGTCCATTTTCATGAACGGTGAAGATCCCGTTGTCCGCTGGGTTGCTGAGCGGCAGGATGCGGTCCAGCGACATGGTGACCCGTACCTGTTCGCGGATGTCGCGGAGGACGGTCTCGTCGCTGCGGTGCAGGTAGACAGTGGCCGTGGTGCTGATGTGGATGATCGCGGTGATCACGCGCGCCAGCGTCGCCGCATCCCGCCCGTCGATGCGCTCGTCGCGTGTCAGCAGCTGCGCGATACCGTCCTCGAGTCGGGCTGAGAGAACGAGTCCTTCGCGTCGGTATGGCTCGGAGGGATCCCCGAAGACAAGCTCGTGCAGATAGGTACGTCCGTTCTCGACCTGCTCACGGACACACGCCACCACCGGGCGGATGAGCGCGATGACGCCGTCCAGCGGGCCCTGTCCTGCGGCGGCTGCGGCGGCCTGGCCGGCATCGATGGCGACGGCGAACTTCTGGTTCTGCACCATGATCAGCAACTCCGCCTTCGTGGCCGCATACAGGTACAGGGTGCCGATCGCGACGTCGGCACGTTCGGCGACCTGCTGCGTCGTGACCCCGCCAACGCCACGTTCCGCGAACAACTCGCGCGCCGCCGCCATGATGCGCTCGCGCTTGTCCTGCTTTGCCCTCTCCCGACGGCCGATCGGCTTCCGAGCGTCTCGCACGGTGACCTCCCTTGACATATGCACTGAGTGGACTCATTATTGAGTATACTCGGGTATCCGAGCAGGGCCACCACTGCCAGTGGCTCCATCCGAATCGCACACGAGGAGATCGTCATGAGCATCACGAGCAACAGCCCCACCGTCACGTCCTACGCGAAGGCACCGGCCCTCGCCGTCTCTGCCGGCGGTGTCACCTTCGCCTACCGCGAGCTGGGACCGAAGGGCGGCATTCCCGTCGTCTTCTTCGTGCACCTCGCCGCGAACCTCGACAACTGGGACCCCCGCATCGTCGACCCGATCGCGAAGAACCATCACGTCATCACCTTCGACAACCGCGGCGTCGGCGCCTCGACCGGCAAGGTGCCCGACAGCATCGACGCGATGGCCGACGACGCCTACACGTTCATCAAGGCGCTCGGGTTCGACAAGATCGACATCTTCTCCTTCTCCCTTGGCGGGTTCATCGCCCAAGCCCTCGTGGTCAAGCACCCCGAGCTCGTGCGCAAGCTTGTCCTCACCGGTACCGGCCCCGCCGGTGGCAAGGACATCGACAAGGTCGCCGGCGTCACCTACTTCGACATCCTGCGCGCCACCCTGACGCGGTCCGACGCGAAGGAGTTCCTGTTCTTCAACCGGAATGCCACCGGCAAGCCCGCCGCGAAGGCCTTCGTCAGGCGCCTCCAGGAGCGCAGCGTCGACCGCGACACCCCAGTCAAGGTGAAGGCGTTCCAGACGCAGCTGAGGGCGATCAAGAAGTGGGGTCGCTCAGCGCCCGCGGACCTGTCGAAGTTCACCCAGGCCACCCTCATCGCCAATGGCGACAACGACCGCATGGTGCCGTCGGTTCTCTCGACCGACATGCACCGCCGGATCCCGGGATCCGAACTGGTCATCTACCCCGACTCCGGGCACGGCGGCATCTTCCAGTTCCACGAGAAGTTCGCCCCCGTCGCCGTGGAGTTCCTCGCCCGCTGACCGGCATCCGACATCGTCCGAAGGAAGACCCATGACCAGCACGATTCCGTTCAGGAAGAACCCATTCGCATCATCGATCCTGCTCTGGGTCCGCACCGACCAGCCGAGGCAGCAAGGGATGGATCATTGGCAGGGCCCTCACTCCCAGATCATCTCGGCGACCCCGGGGTTCGAGGAGTACCGGCAGATCCACCTCGCTGAGACCAATCCCGGGCTGTGGCCCGCCACCCAGGGCGTCGAGACGGCCATACCCGTGGATCGCAGGATCGACGGGGTCGCTGAGGTCACGTTCCAGTCGGTTCTGTCGCCGCTTCTGGGCCGGAAGCAGACCCGCCTCGCGTACCAGGACGAGATCAACGTGTTCCGGCGCACCCTGCTCTATTCCGGACTGCCGAACACCTCCCGTTGGTACGAGGTCGCAGGCGACGGCGAGAAGGTCGGAGCCCGCGCCCTCATCTACCTCCGGAGACGACAAGGTGTGCGCACCGGCCTCTTCCGCAAGCACCTCACCCAAGAGCTCGTGCCTGCGCTCGCGAATACCGGTGTGCTGACAGAGCTCCGGACCCAGGTCTTCATGCCCTGGAACAAGAAGCTCTGGGACACGCCCGACGTCGCGCACGACAACCCCACTGACCAGCGGTTCCACGCCTCGCTGATCCTCGGCTTCACAGACGCAGCCGCACGAGCAGCCTTCTTCGCAGGTGAGGAGATCACCACGTTGTCGGACCGGCTTTCCGAGTTCGCCTCGGCCGTCCACGCCTACAAGGTGTCCGTCGCCCTCACCTACGTCAAGGACGGAGTCATCCTCCCGACCTACAAGGCCTAGGTCGTCGTGTCTCGATCTCTACGCCAGCCACGACGACGAGGGCCGCAGCATCTGCTGCGGCCCTCCTGCGTGTCCGACTGCTCGAAGGTGAACGTCAGTTCGGCATCCGGTTGAATTTGCGGACGATGCGGTCGAAGATCCGGGCCGGAAGGACGCGGTGCAGCACGCTGATGCTGGCGGCCGTCGAGCCGGCGGTGCGCCGCAGTTTCGGGTTCCGGTCGGTGGCCGCCGCGACGATCGCCTTGGCCACGACGGCGGGGTCATCGCCGCCGCTCGTGTTCTTTGCCAGCACCTCGTCGAAGGTGCGGCGTCCCGACGCGTAGAGCGGCAGCGGGGTGTCGGCCTGAACGCTGTGGGCACCGAATGGCGTGTTGATGGGGCCGGGCTCCACGAGCAGGATCCGCACGCCGTGCTCACGAACCTCGTGGTCCAGTGACCCGGAGTAGCCCTCGACCGCGTGCTTGGTCGAGACGTAGACGGCCATGAACGGGCTGGGCACGAACCCGCTGAGGGAGGAGACGTTGATGATGCGTCCGTGCCGTTGAGCGCGCATGAACGGCAGGACCGCCTTGGTCATCCGCATGACGCCGTAGACGTTGATGTCGAAGACGTCCTGCATCTGCTCGATGGAGAACTCCTCTGCGGCGCCGGTGGCGCCGACGCCGGCATTGTTGACCAGGACGTCGATCTGCCCGAACTGGCCGATCACCTGCTCGACCACAGAGGCGACCGAGTCGTCGCTGGTCACGTCGAGGTCGAGGTAGGTCACCCCGGCGGGTGCGGTGACCCGCGAGGTGTTGCGGCCGGTGCCGATCACCTCGAAACCTGCGGCGGCGAGCGCGTGAGCAGTCGCTTTGCCGATGCCTGAGGAAGCGCCTGTCACGAGGGCGACCTTCCGACGTGCACTCATCACTGGCCCATGAGGTGCGTGGCCGACAACTCCGCATACAGCGCCTCGACCGGGCCGCTCAGCGCGGCCTTGACCTGAACCGACAAATCGTCGGCGAGGACCTCGTACTCCCCGGCCTCGAAGGCGTCATACACCTTCGTCACGAGCTCTGCGGGCAGCAGCTTGGGCCCTTCAGCGTGGGCGGCCATGGGGGTGTCGACGTAGCCCATGTGCACACCGGTCACGTGAACCCCCTCTGAGGCCAGCTCGAGACGCAGTGAGTTGGTGGCCGACCACAGCGCGGCCTTGGACGCGCTGTAGATGCCGCCGAAGGCGTACCAGCTGGCGACGGAGTGGACGTCAACCAGGCCGGACTCGTGCTTGGTGGCGAGGATGGGTGCGAAGGCGCGGGCGATGAAGACCGGCCCGAAGAAGTTCGTCTCCATGTTTGCGCGGATGTCCGCCTCGGTCGCCGTCAGCAGGCTGGCGGTCGGCGGGGTCGCGCCTGCGTTGTTGATCAGCACCGTCACGTCCCCTGCAGTGACAACGGCTGCCTGGATGGAGGCGCTGTCGGTGACGTCGAGTGGGATGGGCACGATGCGGTCGTCGTCCCAGGTGCGGGGGATGCGGGCTGTGGCATAGACCTTGCTCGCGCCACGAGCCAGGGCTTCGTGCACGAAGTGGGTGCCGATGCCACCGTTGGAACCCGTGACGAGCACGGTGGCTCCGTTGAGTGTGGGCATGTTCGTGGTCCTCCTTGGTGGGGTGTGATCCGAACCGCAGGTGCGGCTCGTCGTGGGAGAATGAACCGAGGCACATACGAGCCCACACAGTTCTGACTTTGATCAGAACTGATCCCAGTCAGATCCTATTCCGGAGGACACACGTCATGGCCCTCGCCGCACAGCCGGTCGGACGACGCGAGCGGAACAAGCAGGACAAACTGGACCGCATCACCGCCGCGGCCCGCGCCCTCTTCGCGAAGCACGGAGTCGACGAGGTCACGACCCAGCAGATCGCCGACAGGGCCGACATCGGCGCGGGCACCTTGTTCCTGTATGCCAAGAGCAAGGGCGAGCTGCTCCTGCTCGTGCAGAACTCAAGCTATGCCGACGCACTCGTGAAAGGCAGGGCGGCCGCCCAGAGCATTCCCGACGCCCTCGACGCGGTGATGGCGATCATCCGTCCGGTCGTTGAATGCAACCGTGTCCAGATCGACAACGGGCGCACATATCTGCGGGAGATCGTCTTCGGCGACCCCGAAGAGCCGTACCGCCGCGACGCTCTTGCCCTCACTGTGCAGACCGAGGAGGCGATCGCGACGGTGTTGCAGCGCGACCAGCACGCCAGCCCCCGTGATGCGGCAATGCTGGCGCACATCGTCTCCGCCATCATGTTCCTCAGCATGGCGGCCACGATCAACATCGCCCGCTCCGTCGATGAAATCCTCGAGGACATCAAAAGCCAGGTGCGCGTTCTCCTGCCGCACTGACCGCCGCGCCCGCAAGATTGCAGCACTGTGGGTGGGGGGCAGGCCGGCAGGCGGTAGCCTTCCGTGGCGAGACTCGACTTCCCGAGGGCTCGAACACGATCGTGATGGAGACCTGACGTTGCTGAACTCGACGCTGCTCATGTCGTCGGCGCACTATTTCGGCAACGACCACAAGCTCAACCCCTATTACCAGGACGGCGCGACCGTCGACACGGCCAAGGCCGAGGTCGAGCACAACGGCATCAAGGATGCGTTGCACCGCGCAGGCGCCGAGATCGTCACCGTCGAAGCGCCCCCGACGAGCCAGGACGGCGTCTACACCGCCAACTGGGCGCTCGTTCGCGGTGGCCGCGCGCTCATGGCGACGCTCCCACCCTCACGCCAGAGCGAGGAGGCGTGGGCGCGCACTCAGCTCACCGAGCTCGGCTACCAGATCGACGACCTGCCGCAGCCGTGGCGCTTCAGCGGACAGGGCGACGCCCTGATCTGTGGTGACCTCGTGTTCTGCGGAGCCGGCTATCGCTCCGACGAAGAAGCCTTGGCGTATGCCGCCCAGCACTTCGGTCTCGAACGTATCCAGTTGCAGACCCTCCCGCAGCTCGACGACGCCGGCCAGCCGGTCGTCAACGTCGTGAGCGGCTGGCCCGACAGTTACTGGTACGACATCGACCTCACGCTTTCCGTTCTGCGCGAACCCGATTCGGCCGGTCGCGGCCTCATCGCCTACTGCCCGGAGGCGTTCACGCCCGAGAGTCGTGAGCTGCTCGCGAAGCTCGACGTCGTCGACAAGATCGAGATCTCCGAGGCCGAGGCGCGGACGTCGTTCGCGTGCAACCTCGTGTCCACGGGTTCAACGGTCGTCATGAGCGACAACGCACCGCAGTTGCGGGCAGACGTTGAGAGTGCCGGCCTGTCGGTCATCACCCCGCACGTCGACGAGCTCGCCAAGGGCGGCGGCTACATCCGCTGCACGTCTCTCTGGATCTGACCAACCGCGACTTATTGCGACTTCGCAGAGTTGCTCGCTGCGCTCGCGACTATGCGAAGTCGCAATAAGTCGAGATCAGGGACGGGACTGCTGGGCGCGGGCGTGGCGCTCATGGAGGCGCTCGCGGATCTCGTCGGGTGAGTAGGCCCGCCGCTGCCGCTCGTTGCGCGCGATCACGGCGCCGGTCGCGACGACAGAGGCGACGCTGGCCAGCCCGAGAACCTTCCACCAGTTCGACTGCATGACGGCAAGCGTATGCGGGGCGTCTTCGACGTGGGAGGAGCGTGAGGTGCCCCATGGCGAAGCCAAAGAACGGCATACGCTGCCGTCATGGGTTCTGCTGCCGAAACCTCCGCCGGAATCTCGCTCGACGAGGCCATCGAACTCACCCGCACCGGCGACGTGTGGATCTTCCGAGGACGGTCCATGGCCGACCGGGCCATCCAGGCCGCAACGAACGCGCCGGTCAACCACGTCGGCATGGCCGTCGTGCTCGAGGACCTGCCGCCACTGATGTGGCACGCCGAACTCGGGAAGTCGTTGCAGGACATGTGGACCGGGGACTTCCACCGTGGCGTCCAGCTGCACGACCTGCGTGCGTCGGTGACGCGTTGGCAGGAGACCTATGAGCAACGGGCCTGGCTGCGTCAGCTGACTCCGGAGGTGGGGGAGGAGCACGAGGACGCCGTCCTGCGGTGCGTGGCCCGCCTCGACGGAGTCTCGTTCCCGTCGACGGGCCGGCTCGCATGGCGCTGGCTCTCGGGGCGCGACGGCCATGTGTCGCGGCGTGACCTCGACCTCAAGGCGGTGCGACCGGAGGTGGCCTACTGCGCCGAGGTGGTGGCTCTGACCTATGAGGAGATGGGGCTGCTCACGCCGGACGCGCCGATGAACTGGTACGACCCCGGGAGGTTCTGGAGCGGCGACAAGCTGCCGCTCGTGCCCGGCTGGGAGCTCGGAACAGAGATCGAGGTCGCCGCAGAGCCGCAGGCAAAGGGCGATGCAACCTGAGTCACACCTGGTTACCGGTCGACAAGTGTGCGGTACGCTCGGTATCAGGCACTAGCGGTACCGGATAGTTTGCTGCGCACGTGCATGACCGACGACGTTTCCTCGAAGGGAAGCCCACCATGGCGACCACGCCGACCTCCCTCGCAGACCGGGGCCAGCGCCTCGGTCTGCGCCTCATCTCCAAGGCCGGCGGACTCCCCGTCATGGCCGACCCCAAGGTGCGTGGCCGAGTGGAGAAGCTCCTCAATCGCGGCGCCCACTCCGGGTTCAAGGCCCAGGTCGCTGTCGGCCGCGCGTTCAAGAGGTCCAAGGGCTCCGGTTCCGCCACCCGCCCGGCGACGGCGAAGCGCAGCGGTGTCTTCGACCTCACGCCGACCGAAGACCAGCAGATGCTCCAGCAGGCCGCCAGCGAGCTCGCCGACGACGTGATCCGGCCCGCCGGGTCCCGCGCCGACTCCGAGCGAGCCGTGCCCGACGAGGTCCGCGCCGCCATGCAGGAGATGGGGCTCGCGCTCGTGGGCGTGCCCGAGGAGCTCGGTGGCATCGCCGAGGAGCGTTCGGCCGTCGCCGGCGTCCTCGTCCTCGAGCAGCTCGCCCGCGGCGACATGGGCATCGCCGTCTCGCAGATGGCCACCGCTGCCGTCGCGACGGCGCTCGCTCTCTATGGCGACGCAGACCAGCAGGCGACCTACCTGCCGCACTTCACCGGTAATGTGCCGGTGGTCGCCGCGGCGTTCGCGCTCCAGGAGCCGCAGCCGCTCTTCGACCCGTTCGCGCTGACGACCACCGCTGTCGCACAGGGCGATTCGCTCGTCGTCAACGGCACCAAGGCCATCGTGGCCAACGCCGACAAGGCCGAGATCTTCATCATCTCGGCGATGGTCGACGGCGAGGCCCGCCTCATCGTCATCGAGTCCGCGACCGACGGCATCACCATCGAGGACGACCCGGCGATGGGGGTGCGTGCAGCCCACACCGGCCGCGCCATCTTCACCGACGTCACCGTCCCCAGGACCAACCTGCTCGGGACCGCCGACGACCACCGCGACGCGGTCCGCCGTGCGCGCATCGCCTGGGCCGCCGCCGCCTGTGGCACCGCCAGGGCCGTTCTCGACCAGGTCATCACCTACGCCCAGGAGCGCAAGGCGTTCGGCGAGCCGATCGGCCAGCGCCAGGCCGTCGCCTTCATGATCTCCGACATCGCCGTCGAGCTCGACGGACTCCGCCTCGTGACGCTCAAGGCGGCCGCCCGCCTCGACGCCGACACCGACGTCGCCCAGATCGCCGCCGAGGCACGCTCGCTCACCGCGACGTATGCCGCGCAGATCGGCTCGCACGCCGTGCAGCTGCTCGGCGGGCACGGCTTCGTCAAGGATTTCGACAACGAACGTTGGTACCGCGACCTCCGTGGAGCGGGTGTCCTCGAGGGCACCCTGCTCGTCTGACCCGGCATACCCCCATTCCCAGGCTCACCTGAAGGGCATCGTTGTGATTGACCTTGAAGTTCCCCGGAAGTTCCGCCCGCTCGTCGAGCAGGCCCGCGGCATGGCCGAAGAGGTCTTTCGGCCCATCTCCCGCAAGTACGACCTCGCCGAGCACGAGTACCCCCGCGAGCTCGACCTCATCTCCGCCGTCATCGACGGCATGGGCTCCTCGGGCGCCGGCCAGGGTGCAGGGGCGTCGAACACCACCCGCGCCACCGACGACCAGGAAGGGGTCGTCGCGGCTGTCGGCTCGGGTCGCAACACCCGTGAGGACAAGCGGGTCAAGAACGGCTCCAACCTCTCCTCCGTGCTCTCGATCCTCGAGACCTGCCGCGGTGACGTCGGGCTCACCCTCTCCATCCCGCGCCAAGGACTGGGCAACGCGGCCATCGCGGCCGTCGCCAACGAAGAACAAAAGGCGAGGTATGCCGGTCAGTGGGCCGCCATGGCCATCACCGAGCCCGAGACCGGCTCGGACTCCGGCGCCATCCGGACGACCGCCGTCAAGGACGGTGACGAGTACGTCCTCAATGGCGAGAAGATCTATGTCACCTCCGGTGAGCGCGCCGAGCTCGTCGTCGTCTGGGCGACACTCGACCGGAGCCTGGGCAAGCAGGCCATCAAGTCGTTCGTCGTGCGCCGCGACAATCCGGGGATGAAGCTCGTCCGGCTCGAGCACAAGCTGGGCATCCGCGCCTCCGACACGGCCGCCTTCCACCTCGACGACTGCCGCGTCCCGGCCGAGGACCTGCTCGGCGACCCGGAGATCAAGACCGCGGGCGGCTTCGGCGGCGCGATGCAGACCTTCGACAACACCCGCCCGCTCGTCGCGGCCATGGCCCTGGGTCTGACCCGCGCCTGCCTCGACACGACCACCGAGCTGCTCGAGAAGGCGGGCGTCACGGTCGACTGGGACAAGCCGGCATACACACAGTGCGCCGCGGCAGCGAAGCTGCTGCAGATGGAGGCCGACTACGAAGCCGCGCACGCGCTCACTCTGCGTGCCGCCTGGATGGCCGACAACGGCAAGCCGAACTCGATGGAAGCCTCTATGGCCAAGGCGAAGGCGGGGCGCACGTGCGTCAATGTCGCTCTCGCCTGCGTCGAGCTCGCGGGCGCGACTGGCTACAGCGAGCGCGATCTCCTCGAGAAGTGGGCGCGCGACTCCAAGATCCTCGACATCTTTGAGGGCACCCAGCAGATTCAGCTGCTCGTCATCGCCCGTCGCCTGCTCGGGATGAGCTCGAGCCAGCTCAAGTAGTCAGCCGCTCCTCGCGGTCAGCGGCGGCGATTGCGCTGTCGCTGAACCCAGGGCAGGCCGATTGCCAACGTTGCCAGGGCGAGCACCACGGCAGCCGCGAGCAGTCCGCACAACACGGCGAACCCGATCTTGATGATCCCCTCCCAGATGAGGTGGTCATAGGCAAGGTCGGGTTCGTTCTGCGTGCCCGTCCAGAAGCCGAGGACGAAGCCCAGCGTCGTGAGGATCATCAGCCCGAGCGAGAGACCGGCGCCCTTGGCGACTTGGGTGGCGTCGATGGGAGTGCCCGACTCGTCCTCATCGACCCGGTGAGCGAACGTCTCGAAGACGTCCGGCAACGGCTCTGAGCTGCGGCGCTTGGGCATGCCGGGAAGCATATGCCCCGGCACGCGGACGCCTCTGGCGCTCACAGGGCGTGGCGGTCCAAACTGGTGAACCGAACACCCGCGCGACAGTCAGGTGCTGATCATGGAAATCAACGGTCTCCCAGCGCACGTGCTCGTTCTGCATGGCGCGGTGGTCTTCACCCCTCTCGCGGCCATCACGGCGATCGTCTTCGCCGCGATGCCCCGGTGGCGCTTTTTGACCCGATGGCCCGCCGTCGTGCTGGCCGTCGTGGCGACGGTGACTGTGTGGGTGTCTCGGGTGTCGGGCAACGACTTCTTTGAGTCGCGGTTCGAGTCCCTCCCGGCCGACAACCCTGTGCGTGACGCGATTCTGGAGCACCGGGAGCTCGGCGAGATGCTGTCGCTGGTTGCCATCGGCTTCCTGCTGGTGGTTGCTGCCGGTGCCGTCCTGCTCGGCGGCGCCTCGGGCTTCGCGAGTGGGCGTGGCGCCAAGGAGCGGGCTCAGTCCTGGGTGGAGGTGGCTCTTCCCTTCGTGATCGTGGTCGCCTCGCTCGTGACACTCGTCTATGTGTTCCTGACAGGCGACGCCGGTGCGCGAGCGACCTGGGAGCAGCCGTCGGGCTGAGGAACCTGCGATCTGGTCACGCCTAAGGGTGTCGCTCGGGGGAGTCGCACCCCTACGTTGGGGGGCGTGCGCACTGAGGCGCACCCCCACGGAGGAGGAACACATGCGACGAACTCGCATGCTGGCACTGACCGGGACCGCGGCACTGATCGCCGCCATCGCCGGCTCTGCCAACGCCACGGCTGTCCCCAGCGCCCCGGCTGCTGCGGTCACGGGCAGCGGAAGCTATGTCGTCCTGGCGGACGCCGGAGCGGACGCGTCGGCCATCGCCGCCAAGCTGCGCGCGGCCGGAGGCACGGTGACGTCCGTCAACACGGACATCGGCCTCATCACGGTCAAAGGGTCGTCGGCCCTTCTCACCAAGGCCCGCGCCATCAAGGGTGTCGAGGGTGCAGCCGGCGACCGCTCCATCGGTCGTAGTCCCAAGACCGACAAGAAGGACGCCGTGCTCAAGGAGCACGCGGCGGCCGCTGCTGCGGGCAAGGGCAAGGGCAAGAGCTCGTCCTCGGCCGGCACCAAGGGCTCCAAGCACACTGCCGACCCCTTGGACGACAAGCTCTGGGGCATGGACATGATCGATGCCCCCGAGGCCCACGAGATTGAGATGGGTGACAAACGCGTTCGGGTCGGGATCCTCGACACCGGAGTCCAGGGCGACCACCCCGACATCGCACCGAACTTCGACAAGAAGCTCTCGCGCAACTTCACCACCGACATGACCGACGTCGACGGCCCGTGTGAAGTTGCGTCCTGCGTCGACGGCCCCGGAGTCGACGACAACGGCCACGGCACGCACGTCGCTGGCACGATCGCAGCCGCGATGAACGGCATCGGTGTCAGCGGTGTCGCCCCTGAGGTCGGCATCGTCAACATCCGCGGCGGGCAGGACAGCGGCTACTTCTTCCTCGGACCGGTCACCAGCGCGTTGACCTACGCCGGTGACACCGGCATCGACGTCGTCAACATGTCGTTCTATGTCGACCCGTGGCTCTACAACTGTGAAGGTGGCGCTCCGGAGGACAGCCCGGAGGAGGCCGCAGAACAGGACGTCATCATCGCGGCGATGAACCGAGCCCTTGAGTACGCCCACTCCAAGGACGTCACTCTGGTCGGTGCTCTCGGCAACAACCACGAGGACCTGAGCAACCCGCGGACCGACTTCTCCAGCCCGGACTACCCCGGTGGCACCGAGCACCCGCGCACCATCGACAACGCGACCTGCTGGGACCTCCCCACCGAAGGCCCGCACGTCATCGGTGTCTCGGCCCTCGGCCCGTCGGGTGAGAAGGCGGACTACTCGAACTACGCCACGGACCTCACCTCGGGTGAGATCGAGGTGTCGGCTCCTGGCGGATGGTTCCGCGACGGCATCGGCACCGCCACCTACCGCACCAACGAGAACCTCATCCTCTCGGCGGCACCGCTTCACGTCCTCCAGGCCGAGGGTCAGGTCGACGAGGCGGGCAACATCACGCCCGACGGTCAGGCGCTCGGCACGATCAAGGACTGCGGATTCGTTCGCGGCAAGCAGGTCTGCGGGTACTACCAGTACCTCCAGGGCACCTCGATGGCTGCTCCGCACGCGTCTGGTGTCGCAGCCCTCGCGGTGAGTGCGCACGGCAAGGTCCGTGGCAAGGCCGGCTTCACCCTCACGGCAGACAAGGTGCGTGACCTGCTCATGGGCACGGCCACCGACCACGCCTGCCCGGCAGGTGGCGTCCGGTCCTATGAGCCCGAGGGCCGCAGCCCCGAGTTCACGGCGACGTGCAACGGCACCGTGGACTTCAACTCCTTCTACGGCGACGGCATCGTCAACGCCCTGGGAGTGGTCCAGTAAGCCGTTCTGGTCTCTTCCAGACCACCAGGTATGCCGTCCGCTCGACGTTGAGCGGGCGGCATACCTGCGTTTGGGGTTCAAGGGACGACGGCCGCAGGTAGGTTGCGCCGGTGACTACCGGATTCACCGACGAGCGCGTGCGCGACTGGGTCGCGGCCACGCCGCAACATTGGCTGCGCTGGGTACTGGTCGGCCTGTGGGTGGCGGCGTTCGTCGTGTCTGTGGCCGGCGACACGGAGCCCTGCTCGACGGCCGACCTCACGGTGTGCGGTCCTGACCTGACCTTCTCGGTGGCGATCGTGCTGTGCTTCGCGTCGGTGGTCCTGTTGTGGTGGCGCCCCTTCGTCGCAGTGGCCTGCGCGGTGCTCTTCGCGATCGCGGACCTGGTGTGGGACACCGTCCGTCCGGCGAACGTCGCCTGGAGCGTCGTTGCCCTGGTCTTCGTGGCGTATGCCCTGCACCTCCGGTCGCGCTTCGCTCGCCAGCGCGAGATCGCCCGTGATGTGAGTGTGTCCCTGCCACAGTGGTCGTCGGGTCCGCAGCGCCCGCTGCACCTCGATGGGTCTCACCGCCTCATGGCCGCAGGCGCGGTGGCGCTGGTGCTCGTGGCGAGTGGAGCGGTCTATGGCTATCAGCGGGCGGTCGGGATTGATGACGCGCACGCGTCCCGGGCCCAGGTCGTTGAGGCCATCGTCCTGTCCGACGAGGACGAGGACGGCAACCAGAAGGTTCGGGTCGAGGGTCGCCCTGAAGGTTTCCCGGCCGAGGTGGACGTGCTGTTCCTCGAGGTGCCGGACATCGGTGACTCCGTCCCCCTGCACGTCGACCCGAGCGATCCGTCGTGGACGCATCCGGTTGCGGAGCCACCCGACCAGACCTGGTGGGTCACGGTCGCCGTGGGTGCACTGCTCCTTGCCGGGCTGCTTGCCGAGCGGCTGCTCGCGGTGCGGGTGCGCCGAGGGGCACTGGAGAGTCAGCACCATGCAGTCGGGGCGCCGGTGCGGGTCTTCACGGACGGTCTGGACTTCGTTGGGCTCGTGGCGACCGACTCGGCGCGCGGGCTCGGCGAATTCCCCGTCGACGAAGAGGTACTGCGCCTGGCCACGCCGGAGGCCCGACGGGTGGCTGCGCCCACCGAGGCGTTCCTCGTCGGCGATGTCCGCCACGGTGGGTGGGTCGCCTTGGCGACCTCGACGGGTCTGCGGCTTCCGCTCGGCTCACTCGCGGCACTGCCCGAGGACGCCGAGGTCGACATGGACACCTTCGGCCGCGACCCCGAGGATCCGAACGACTGGTCCGAGCCCGTCCCCATGGGGACGATTCCGGTGCCACTACCGATTGTCGTTGAGGCTCCGAGGTGGCTCAAGGCAGCGGGTCTGGCCGCGGCGATCGCTGCCGTCTCGGTGGGGACGTGGCTCCTCTGGGACGACGAGGTCGGGTTGTCCGGGGCGGGTGTGGTGTTCGGGGCGGGGTCGGCGTTGCATTGGGGCCTGGGCCAGCTCACGCACCGGGTCCGGGTGACCGGCAGCGGCTTTGCCATGAGGTCGGTCTTCAGCGCGATGGAGAGCCCGATGAGTGCGGTGAAGGAGGTGCGGGTCGACGAGGACGTGGCCCTCGTGATCTTTGAGGACGAGAGCGTCCTCGAGGTGATCCCTCCTGACGGGGACGGTCGCGGACTGGCTGCGGCGATCGAGCGCGCAGTTGAGTCGGCCCCGCGCCTGCCGGAAGGGTCGGCACCGCACAGTCATCTGTCGTGGGCGACGTTCGTGTTCGGGGCAGGTGTGCTGGTGCTGGCCGGCACTTGGCTGACGCACTGGCTCGCCTGAGGCACGTGATCGGGTGACGGCGGGCGTTGTTAGCGTGGTTTCAATCGGGGTTGCTCCTCGGGTCGGCTTGAGGTGTCTTCGCGCGAATTCGGCTGCGGGAGTGGCGAATTCAGCCCAGAGCGTAGGTCAAAACTCTTGACTTCCGAACACCAGTTCGATGACAATGGAGACATGAACCACACGCCTGCGACTGACGTAGCGCGACTGCGCGCGGCGTTGGAGGGTGCCCGTGACGCGCTGGCCTGTGATGCTGCCGGGGTGGGTCCGTTGGGGGACGTGCTGACCCGGTTGAGCGGTCCGGAGCTAGCGGAGTTCATGCGACTCGCTGATGACGTGAAGGCGCGTGCGGGGGCGGCGCAGATCCGGGTGGCCGCAGAGGCCGCACACCGGGGCGAGTTCACGTCCGCGCGTCGTGGTGAGGGTTCGGTGTACTCGTGGGTGCGTGAACACGCACCGTCGTTGCGGCAGGACGGTGACTCCCAGGTCGCGCAACTCGCGCAGGACGTGGCGTGTTCAGTGCCGGGCGGGTTGTGGTCCACAGCTGGTCCTGGGGCCGGGGCGTACGCCGACCCGGAGCGCCCCGAAGGTGTGGTGTGGGCGCGTGTGCTCACCGGGGAGATCGGTCCCGGCCTCGCGTTGACCGCGCTCAAGGAGATGGCCAAGCTCGAGGACCTGTTGCGCCCGGAAGTCGTGCCCACGGTCGCGGGGGCGATCCTGGACCACGGCGTGCTGTGGGGTCGCGCCGAAGCCAGGCGCCTTCGCCCGCACCTGATCGCGATGTTCGGCGCAGAGGGCGAGTTCGATGACACGCAGAAGAAGTTGCGCAAGGTGGCCTACCTGACCTCGCCGCGAGTCAACGACGCCGACATCACCGAGTACCGGCTCGGGTTGACCCCCGAACAGGCCGCCACCCTGGAAGCGGCCATCGGTGACTTGTCCAACCCGGCGCCCAACGACGTCACCGGTGAACGCGACACCCGCCCCAGCGAACAACGCCGCGCCGAAGCCCTCGCGGCCGTGTGTCGCAGGGTTGCCGGTGAGGGAGCCGCCGCGAAAGCCACCCCCGGTGGCGCGTCCACCACGGTGCATGTGGGGATCAACCTCGACGACTTGCTGTCCCTGTTCCCCGACACCGACCCGTGTGACACCAACACCGAGCACCCTGCCGATGCCTCGGCCGGGGCTGGCGCGGGTGTGAAGGCGGGGTGTGGGCGGGTGATGGTGTCGCGGGCGCAGGCCACGATACTGTCACCGGCGATCGTGCGACAGATGGCGTGTGACGCCGACATCCTCCCGGTCGTGTTCGGTGCCGACGGGGAGATCCTCGATGTCGGCCGTGCGGTCCGACTGTTCACCAAGGGTCAACGCCGCGCCCTGTGGCACCGCGACAAGACCTGCACCTATCCGGGTTGTGACACCCCGGCCGGGTGGGCCAAAGCGCACCACCTCATTCACTGGGTCGACGGTGGCCCCACGGATCTGGGCTACGCGGCGTTGTTGTGTCAACGCCACCACACCCACGTCCACGACAAGCGACTCATCGCCACCGTGCACCCACCCGACGAGCACGGCGCGTCGGTCACCTGGGACCTGAGTCCGGGGTCCTACGACCGTGACCTTCCCGCACGCCTGAACCAGATCCGGCGCGAACGCGCGACGCAACGCGCCACCGCGCAACAACGAGCACCGCAACGAGCCCGCCTCGACACCGGACCACCCGACCCCTGGGTCGACCAGCCACCCGAACACGTCATCCAAACCTGGGTCGACGAATGGATGGCCGACGAGCAGGACCGCGAACGCTGGGAAACCCGGCGCAACGCCGAGTTCGACGACGCCCTCGCCACCATGCTCGATGAAGAACGCACCAACAGCGCCTGACCCAGGACCCTGTCACAGCTCGGCCCTACGCTCGGAGTCATGGCGTCACGTGATCGACCGCTCGTTCCGGTCGAGTGGATCGAACGGGTCTCGCAGGTCCTCAGTGCGTTTCCTGAGGTGCACGAGCACGACGCCTGGGTGGGGATGGCCTGGAGGGTCCGCTCAGCGACGGTGGCCCACATCTTCGGCGGTGAGGACCAGCTGTTTCGCATCACCTTCCGTGCCGAGCCGGATGAGGTCGTCGCCTTCGAACATATGGGCGCCCCATATTTCAGAACGAATTGGGGTGGCAACGTCGTGGGGCTACTCGTCAATGACGATACCGACTGGGAGGAGCTCGCCGAGATGCTCACCGACTCCTACTGCATCCAGGCGCCACCCAAGCTCGCCGAGCAGGTCCCGCGCCCCGGCTGAGTGCGGGTGTCAGCTGGTCAAGGTCCAGCCGAGCCAAGCCGCGCCGAGGCCGAGGACGAGGTGCAGCACGAGCGTCGCGATCGCATGCTGTGTCCGTCGCTCGATGATCGAGTCCCACACCTCGAGCGCCAGGGTCGACATCGTCGTGAGTGCACCACAGAACCCGATCCCCACGAGTGCCAGGGCCTCACCCTCGACGCCGCCACCCACGAGCAGTCCGAGGACGAGGGAACCCACGACGTTGACCGCAAGGGTCCCGGCGTGGGTCGTGGCGCCGCGGTCACGGAGGAGTTGTGTCACGGCATACCGGAGCGGTGCGCCGACCGCCGCGCCGACGGCGACGAGCAGCCACGCAGTCATGGCTGCCGCCAAAGTGTCTGTGCCACAACGGTTCCGGCGCCCACGGCACCGACGCACACCACCAGCGTGACGACGACGTATGCCGCGGCGAGACCGCCGGTCCCGGCCTCGGCCAACGCGATGGTGTCGACGGCGAAGGCTGAATAGGTGCTGAACCCGCCGAGGAAGCCCGACATCAGCAGCGGTCGCACCCAGTCGGCTGCGTGTCGCCAGTAGGCCCACCCGGCCAGCACGCCGATGGCCAACGACGCGATGACGTTGACGCAGAAGGTCGCCCACGGCCAATCGGCGCCCAAGTGCGGAACGGCAGTGCCCACGGCATACCTGCTGATTGCGCCGAGGGCACCACCCACGGCGACCAGAGCGAGGTCACGCGACCGAAGCGCCATGGATCAGCGGCGGATGGTCTCGAGGTACTCCGCGATCCGGCCGATCGCCTCGGTGAGGACCTCGGTGTCCGGCAGAGTGACCAGCCGGAAGTGGTCGGGCTCGAACCAGTTGAAGCCGGTTCCGTGCGTCACGAGGATCTTCTTGGCGCGCAGCAGATCGATGACGAACTGCTGGTCGTCCTCGATGGGATACATCTCGGGGTCGAGCTTGGGGAAGCAATAGAGCGCACCCTGCGGCTCCACGCACGAGACGCCCGGGATCTCGTTGAGCAGCCGGTTGGCGAGCTTGATCTGCTCGAAGAAGCGACCGCCCGGGACGATGAGCTCGGTGATCGACTGGTAGCCGCCGAGTGCCGTCTGGATCGCGTGCTGCGCAGGCACATTCGCACACATGCGCATGTTGGCGAGGAGCGTCAGACCCTCGAGGAAGTCCTCGGCGAGGTGCTTCGGCCCCGACACCATGACCCAGCCGGCGCGATAGCCGCACACGCGGTAGGCCTTCGACAACCCACTGAAGGTGAGGCACAGGACGTCGTCCTCGGCATACGTCGCGACGTGGTGGTGGACCGGCGTGACGGCCCCATCGGCATAGAGGATCTTCTCGTAGATCTCGTCGGCCATGACCACGAGGTGGTGGCGGCGGGCGATGTCGACGAGACCCTTGACGATCTCTTCTGAGTAGACGGCACCGGTCGGGTTGTTGGGGTTGATGATGACGAGCGCGTGGGTGTTGGGGGTGATCTTGGATTCGATGTCGTCGAGGTCGGGGTTCCACCCGTTGTCCTCGTCGCAGCGGTAGTGCACGGGCGTCCCACCCGACAGCGCCACCGCACCGGTCCACAGCGGGTAGTCCGGCGCGGGGATGAGGATCTCGTTGCCGTCGTCGACGAACGCCTGCAGCACCATCGAGATCAGCTCGGAGACACCGTTGCCGATGTAGACGTCGTCGACGACCGTGTCGGTGAGGCCACGCGCCTGGTAGTACTGCGCGACGGCGGTGCGCGCGGAGTAGATGCCGCGCGAGTCCGAGTAGCCCTGTGCGTCGGGCAGGTTGTGGATCATGTCGGCGACGATCGCCTCGGGCGCCTCGAACCCGAACGGCGCCGTGTTGCCGATGTTGAGCTTGAGGATCTTGTGTCCCTCGGCCTCGAGCCGCTGGGCCTCGACGAGGATCGGTCCCCTCACGTCGTAGCGGACGTGCTGCAGCTTCTTGCTCTGGACGATCGGGCGCATGCACGCATGCTGTCAGACGGCGTATGTCGCGCGCTCACCTGTTTCGACGAGCGTCGCTTGTGGTGGGCTGGGCTGCGTGGGGATGGTCGCCTTACGAGGATGTGACGACGTTGGCTGTGGGCCGGGCCGCCCCAGCCGCCGGACGTAGGCTGAAGACCGTGGTGCGCATCCTGCTTGTCGAAGATGACGCGACAGTCCGAGATGCTGTCGCCGCGCATCTTCTGCGCGCGGGATACGACGTGCAGACCGCCGCGGATGGGGGTGCCGGTCTCAAGGCCTACACGCATGGGTCCGCAGACCTCGTTCTGCTCGATCTCATGCTGCCCGTCATGGGCGGTTTGGAGCTCTCTCGGCTCCTCCGCTCGCTCCGACCCGACCTGCCGATCGTCATGCTCACCGCCCGTGGGCAGGAACACGAGCGGATCGCCGGTCTTCGACACGGTGCGGACGACTACGTGACGAAGCCGTTCAGCATGCGCGAGCTCGAACTCCGCATTCGCTCGGTCCTTCGGCGGGCGGCACGTCCCACCGGGCCTGTGGTCGAACGCCTCACCGACGGCGACCTGGAGCTCGACCTGGTCGCGCGGTCGGCAACGCGAGCGGATCGACCTCTGGCTCTCACGGCCCGTGAGTTCGACTTCATTGCCTTCCTCATGCGGCAGCCGGGGTCGGTGCATTCGCGTGAGGACATCATCAAAGAGGTTTGGGGGTGGGATGTCGGCGACACCTCGACGGTCACAGTGCACGTCCGCCGGGTCCGGGAAAAGGTCGAGCCCGACCCGGGTGCGCCGGTCCGCCTCGTCACCGTCTTCGGCCATGGCTACCGCTGGGACCCGACTCCGGCCGAGGGCTCTTGATGGGGCCGGAAGTGAGTGCGGTCCTTGTCTCGGCGGGCGTGACAGCGGCTGTCGCGGCCGTGGGTTCGACGGTCCTCTCTGCGGTGAGCGCCCGTCGTCCAGCTCATGCGGTCCTGGGTGCGCCGCTGGTCATCGTCATCTCGCTGGCTGCTGGGGTTGCCGCCGCGTCCCGGGCGATGTTGCTCGCCGAGGACGACTACCGCACTGTCCTCTTCGTCCTGATGGCCGGGGCGCCAGTGGCCCTCATCATCGGGATCCTCCAGGCCAACAGGCTGCGAACCTTCGAGCGGGTGGCTGCGGAGGAGGCTGCACGCCGGGACCGGAACGCCGCGGTCGAGGTGTCCCGGCGGGAGACGATCCAATGGCTCTCCCATGACCTGCGCACCCCTCTCACCGGGATTCGGTTGCTTGCAGAAGCGTTGCAGGACAGCTCTGTCGAGTCGCCGGACAAGGCGATCCGGATCATCAACGAAGTTGATCGCATGGCCGGCATGGTCGACGACATCACTGAGTTGTCCCGGCGGGGCGGGACAGTCACGGACGATCCGCAGCTGGTGTCCGTGGACGACCTCGTTTCGGAGGCGGTCGCGGCGATCGCCCCCATTGCGGAGTCGAGTGGAGTCGCAGTCGAAGCAGGGGAGCGCACTCTCGTCGATGTCCGCGTCGACGCAGATCGGGTGGTTCGGGCCCTGGCCAACGTCGTGCGCAACGCCGTCCAGCACACTCCAGCAGGCGAGGCCGTTGTCGTCTCGAGCTCGCACTCCGCTGGCGGCGTGGTCCGCGTGAGTGTCACCGATGCCTGTGGCGGTCTCACTGACGAGGACCTCGCCCGTGTCTTCGAGCCCGGCTGGAGAGGTGACGGTGCGCGCACGGAGCGCGGCATGGGCCTCGGCGCGACGATCGTTCGTGACGTCGCGCGTGCGCACGGTGGAGACGTCAGTGTGGTCAACCGGCCCGACGCCACGGGGTGCGTGGTGACGGTGACCCTGCCGGCGGTCGACCGGGCCTGATCCGTGCCGGGGGGGCCTGAGTCCTTACGTCCCGATGACAGGTTGCCCGGTTCGCTTGGGTTCGTCTGGCAGGCGGGGTTCGATGGACGCACACCCACCTCAAGGAGCCATCATGCGTCGCACAGCCACGGCCCTTCTCGCACTGAGTGCAGTCCTCGGCCTCGCAGGATGTGGTTCGAGCGACATGGACCAGGACACCGCCGCCAACCCCAGCTCATCGATGGCACCCACGTCGTCGGCGACACCGACACGTTCGAGTCCGACCAGCGCTGGTCCCTCGGTGGCATCCCCGACTGGTGACGCGATGGCAGCGGGCGCCTACCTCACGCTGGCTGAGTACAAGAGCCAGATGGGCTCTCGGGAAAGCTCAAAGGTCGTCTACTTCTTCCACGCGTCGTGGTGCCATGACTGTCGCACGACCGAGAAGTCGATCTCGGACGACGGGGTACCCGCGGGGCTCACCGTCGTCAAGGTCGACTACGACAAGGAGACCGACCTCAAGAAGAAGTACGGCGTCACGGTGCAGCACACCTTCGTCCAAATCGCGCCTGATGGCGAGCAGCTCGCCAAGTGGTCAGGCTCGAAGTCGGGCGCCGCGATCAAGTCGAAGACGATCTGACCGCCCACACGGGTGACCCCAACCCTTGTCGCCCTCTCGGCCCCTTCGACGTCAGGACGCTTGCATGCTTGTCGCTCTCAGCGGTGCACTGCTCGCAGGTGCTCTGACGACCCTGGCGCCGTGTGCGCTCTCGCTGCTGCCGGTGATCGTCGGGGGCTCCCTCAACGGGGCGGTCGGCAGGGGAGCCTGGCGGCGCGCGGCGCTCGTCACAGGCGCGCTCGGAGTGTCGGTGTTCCTGTTCACCCTGGCGCTCAAGGCGACGACGGCGCTGATCGACATTCCCGCTACGTTCTGGCAGGTCCTCAGCGGCGGACTGCTCATCGTGCTCGGGATCGTCGCGCTCTTCCCCGGGCTGTGGGATCGGGTGTCGCTGCACTCGGGTCTGAGCTCCGGGAGCGCCCGCGGGCTCGCATCGGCCAACCGGAGAACGGGTCCGGTCGGCGCGATCCTCACCGGCGCGGCTCTCGGGCCGGTATTCACGTCGTGCAGCCCGCTCTACGGATATGTCCTCGTCACCGTCCTGCCCGCAGACCGGATTCGTGGCCTCACGCTCCTCACGGCATACGTGGTCGGACTTGTCGGCGTGCTGCTCGTGGTTGCGGTCTTCGGACAGCGGGCGCTGGGGCGCATGCGCTGGGCAGCTGACCCGACCTCGCTCTTCCGGCGAGGGCTGGGTCTGCTGTTCGTCATCGTCGGGGTGCTCATCGCGACCGGACTCATGCAGGACGCCGAGACCTGGATCCTCGAGAACTCCCCGATCGCCCCGTGGGAGATCGGCTCCGACATCGGCCGTGAGTCCTGACTGTCTGGTTCGCAAAGTGCGTGGCGATCGGTGTGACGGTTCGGTCAGGTGGTCCCGGCAATCCCGTCGAAGACATCGGTGAGGCGGCGGATCCCGGCGCCCCGCGGTGGCCAGGCGATGGTGTGCCACTCGCGGGTCAGGACACTGCGCCACCGGTCGACATCGATGGGGTAGTCGAAGATGACGTGGTGCTGGCTGCGGTGCTCGAGCAGACCGGCCACTGTCCGGTCGGCCACGGAGCTCGTGTCGACGGCGATGTCCACGGTCCTGTCCGGCACGCCTCTCATGTGATAGATCGCTGTGGGGTCGAAGACCGGCAACCCCACGGCGGCTCGCTGGGCGTTCCACCTCTCGAAGACCGTCTGGGGGATGACGCCGTGGACCAGGCGACGAAATCCCGGGCCGCCGTCCGCGACGCCTTGGGCGAAGGCCGCATCGGTCGCCGCACCCACCGCGATGTGATCAGGATGCCCGAAGATCCCGTCCGGTCCGAAGGTGCACACGACCGTCGGCCGTTCTTCCTCAAGGATCGTCCAGATGGTGTCGACGAGCTCCGCAGCGGGCACGCCCTCCACGCCACCATCGGGCAGGGCGAGCCACTCATGGCGGTCAGGAGCACGCCCCACGGCCCGCCACCCGGCTTCGTCCTCGGCACGCCGAATGGAGCCGAGCGTCTCGGGGGTCGCGTCGAAGCCGGGAAGGATGTCGCCGCCCTCGCCGTCGGTCGCGTGGATCAGGACGAACCGGAAGTCGGGGTCGTCGGCGTGCAGTGCCACGGTGCCTGCGATGCCGTAGGCGTCGTCGTCGGGATGGGCGAACACGCCCGCGAACGTGACCATGGCTCGATTGTCCCGCGCGCCGACCCCCGTTTGCCGGCTTTGGGGCAAGCCCGCAGGCGGCCCCTCGTCATTGCCCCCGGGGCCCGGTGCCTCGTAGGTGTTCGCCTGCATCGATAACCCATAGGTGTTCAGCCGAACACCTATGGGTTATCGACCCTTGCGACACCTACACCCGGACACCCACGTGCGGACGCAAGCCAGAGGTCAGGCGAGAAGCTCGACGACGCGCTCGGCGGTGACCCGTGCCGCACCGTGGGTCAAGACGTGGGTCGTGCCCTCGGGCGCTGTCCAACCCGACCACCCGGTGTCGATGACGACAGCATCGGGCCGTGCCGCGAGCAGGTCCGTGAGGGCAGAGACCATCCAGCCGTGGCGGTGTGGGTCGCGGACTGTGATCCAGAGTGGCCCGTCGTCTGCGGCGGCCAGCGCGCCCCAGACCTCATTCGCGTCCTGCACCGACGTGGTTGACGTTCCGGGCCACCGACTCGCCACGGCACTCGCGATGCCGCACAGGGTCTCGTCGCCGACGGCGAAGTTGCCGGGTGCACTGAGCTCGATGACGGTGGGTGCGCGCCCGGTCGCGAGCCTGCGTTGGGGCCCATGCACGGTGATCGCCCGGCGGGCGGCGTCGATCCCAGCGCCGTTGTGGAGGTCCGAGCCGTCAGTCCCGGTGGCGGGGGTGACCGAAGCAGCGGCCCGACGGAGCCGCGCCCGCTCGTCCGCGGCCCGCCCCACCTGTTGCGCGGCGTGGGCAAGGCGGGACTCGTCGAGTCGGCCGTCGTGGACAGCGTCGACCAGTGCGTCGGCGACCTCAAGGACGGTCTCCTCACCAGCGAGGCCGCCGCCGATGCAGAGGGAGTCGACGCCCGCAGCCACAGCCCGCACGCACCCTTCGCCCAGACTCATGGAGCGGGTGATCGCCCCCATTTCCATGCCGTCGGACAGGATGAGCCCGTCGAACCCGAGGTGGGTTCGCAGGAGGTCCACGAGGGCTCGGCGCGACAGGGTGGCCGGTTGGTCGTCGAGGCCGCGCACGAGGATGTGGGCGCTCATGATGGAGGCAGTGCCGGACTCGATGGCCGCCCGGAACGGTTGCAGGACAACGTCTTCGGGGCCCTCGAAGTTGACCACGGGCATGTCGAGGTGGCTGTCCGTCGCAGTGTCACCGTGCCCTGGGAAGTGCTTGGCGCAGGCGAGCACCCCGGCCGACTGCAACCCTGCGACCCATGCGGCGGTGTGGCGCGCGACGAGCGCCGGATCGGCCCCGAAGCTGCGGACGCCGATGACCGGGTTGGCGGGGTTGTTGTTGACGTCGGCCACGGGGGCGTAGTCGAGGTCGACGCCCACGCTGTCGAGCATCGTGCCGATCTCTCGGGCCACGGCCTCGGTGAGCGCGACGTCGTCCACGACACCGAGTGCCAGATTGCCGGGCCAGGACGAGCCAGTGGAGTGCTCCAGCCGGGTGACGTCACCGGCCTCTTCGTCGATGGCGATGATGGCGCGCGGGTTGGCGCCGTGGACAGCGGCGGTGAGAGCGGACACCTGTGCCAGATCCATGATGTTGCGACCGAAGAGGGCCACGCCGCCCAGTCCGTTGTCGAGCTCGCGGAGCACCCAGTCCGGGGGAGTGAGCCCGACGAAGCCCGGCTGCAGCACGGCAAGTGCGAGCGCCCGGAGGTCGGGGGAGCGATGGGAGGAGCGGGCTGAGTTCTCGGTGCCGGTCATTGCCTCGAAATTATCAGGCGGTCGCACCGTCTGGGTGGCGATGGGCGTGGCTCGAGTGGGCGGTTCACGAGGTCGTGACCACGGTCGTCACGACCGTGGTCACCGAGGGGGACTTCGGCGTCGACGAGAAGCCGAAGCGGCACGGGGGATCGATGTCTCCCAGGGCGCCCAGATCCTGCCCGTCGAATCGGCCGCTGGCCGACGTGACCCGACGCAGGTCCGTCGCACCATAGAACTCGCGACGCCCCTCCAGCGCCGTGCCGACAGTGCGCACACCCGGGAGCACCAGGCGGGCCACCGGATCAACGACCCGGGCCCATGTCGGACTGGTCCCGAGCGCATGGGGAACGGTGCGAAGGAGCCAGCCGAGCGGCATACGCGCTCCGATGGTGAGGTTGAGCGAGAGCGAGTCCGACTGCACGGACCACGCCGAGTCAGCAGCACTGCAGGACAGCGGTTCCACGCGGATCTCGTCGAATGAGTATGTCGCTGTGACATAGCTGGCGACGGCATCGCTCGGGGCCAGCAACACTCGGTGGCCTGAACCCGTCTCGACCATGACGTCCGTGAACGCCCCGAGCGGTGTGTCGTGCCAGGTGCCGATGACGACCCGCACTCCAGAGGTCGACCCGATGCCGGCGATGCGTCCTTCGAACCGGTCGCGTCGCGGTGTCACCGGACGGATCAGCTTGCCGGCACCGCGTGGACGAGCATGACCGGGCAGGTCGCGGTCTCGAGGACCTGCTGGCTCACCGAACCGAGCAGCATGCCGCTGAAGCCGCCCCGGCCGCGTGTGCCCAAGACGATCAGACCAGCGTCGACCGAGCGTTCCGCGAAAACCTTTGCGGGGGAGCTGCGCAGCACCTCGACAGTGGCGTCGACGTCGGGATGCTTCGCGCGAAGCGGTTCGACCACCTTGTCGACGATGGCGCGGTACTTCGACTCGGTGGCGATCCACGCATCCGTGCCCGGCGTCGTGACGACGAGCCCGTCGACGACCTCGACGTTCCACGTGGCGATGGCGATGAGGGGGGCCCGGCGAAGGTCGGCGATCCAGAAGGCGCGCTCGGCAGCGGCAGCGCTGTGGGCCGAACCGTCGATGCCAACCACGACCGGGCCGTCGGCGTCGGTCCGCGAGTCCTGAGGGACGATGACGACGGGGCACTTCGCGTGCATCGCTGCGGCGAGTGAGGGTCGACCGAGACCGAAGCGCTGCAGGACACTCACGCGGGCGGCGCCGACGACGACGAGACGGGCGTTCTTGGAGGCGTCGATGAGCGCCTGCTCCGGCCGGACGAACGGCTGGCTCCCGGTGACCGGCACGTCGGGCCAGCGTTCACGGGCGGCGGCGAGCGTCTCGGCCAGCAGGCCGGCGTTGCCGAGGTCGCCGTCGGGGCCGAGCGAGATGGCGTTGCCCGCGACCGGGTCAATGGCGGCCATCTCGGCGCTGAGGTCGTGGGCGTGCAGGATGTGCAACGGACTGCCGGAGCGCTGCGCAGAGTTCCCGGCCCATGTCAGCGTCTCGGCGTCGCGATCGCTGTTCCCGATCCCGACGACAACTGCACCGTCGGGGATGGCGTCACCTTCGTGTTCGTCCATGTCAGCGACCATACCCACGAGGGGGGTCCCCGAGGAGGTGCCACGACTTTATTTGCCGACCTCCGTCGATCCACCGGTGCTCTCCCGGACGATGAGGCGCCACGGCACCGCCACATCCTCGACGTCCTGGTCGTCGCCGTTGACACGGGCGAGCACCAGTCGCAGGGCCTCGTCCACGAGCACATCGAGGTCGGGAGCGATGGTGGTGAGAGCGGGGGTGGCGAACTCGCACTCCGCGATGTTGTCGAAGCCGCCCACGGCAACGTCTTCGGGCACCCGCACCCCTGCCTCCCGACAGGCTCGCAGGGCGCCGATCGCCATGAGGTCGTTGAAGCAGAACACTGCGTCCGGCGGGTGCTCCGACTCGAGCAGGGAGTGCATCGCCTGCCTCCCCGCCTCGCGGTCGAAGTCGGTCACGGCGCGCACGAGCGATCGGTCAAAACCCAGGCCCGCGGCGGTGAGGGCCTGCCGGTAACCGCTCAGTCGCATCGAGTGTGTGCCCGTCGCGGACATGCGCCCGATCGCGGCGACCCTGGTCCTCCCCAGACTGAGGAGATGCTCGGTCATCGCTTGCGCGGCAGCAACCGAATCAACTGCGACGTGGTCAAAACCCTCGGGCACGATGCGCTCTCCGAGCAGCACCATCGGCACCTCGTCAGTGCGTCCGGCGATCTCTTCGGCGGTGAGAGCCAGGGGTGAGAAGATCACGCCGTCGATGATGTGACTGCTCACGCCACGCAGGACGATCCGCTCCGACTCTGCTGTCCCGCCCGTGGCATCCAGCAGCACGATCTGCCCGAGAGCGCCCGCCCGCTCGGAGATCTTGGCCGCGAGCTCAGCGAAGTAGGGCAGGTCGAGTCGGGGTAGTGCAACAGCGAGGAATCCGCTCTTGCCGTAGCGCATGCGCCGGGCACTCAGATTGGGCCGGTAGCCGAGCTCGTCGATGGCCTGTTGGACCCTGACGCGAGTGGATTCCTTGACGTGCGGATGGTCGTGAACGACGTTCGAGGCGGTCTTGATCGACACCCCCGAGTGGGCGGCGACATCCTTCAGCCGGACCGGCATCCGTCGCACTCCTTTGATCGCTCGGGGACAAATGATGCACCCCGCGACGCATATTAGCCCTTGCCAGTGGGTAGGTAAACGTTGTAGAACTACTTCGGTAACCGTTGTAACCCTCAGCGTGGAGGTCCTTGGTGTCAGAAGCAGTCGTGTCCCTGAGCCCGCACTTCGTCGTGGGCCCCCTCAACCGGCGGATCTTCGGGTCCTTCGTCGAGCACATGGGTCGCTGCGTCTACACCGGGATCTTCGAGCCAGACCACCCCACGGCCGACGAGCACGGATTCCGCCAGGACGTCGCCGCCCTCGTCGTCGAGCTCGGCGCCACGATCGTGCGCTACCCGGGCGGGAACTTCGTCTCGAACTATCGCTGGGAGGACGGTGTCGGTCCCCGCGAGGAGCGACCGACCCGCCTCGACCTGGCGTGGCGCTCCATCGAGACCAACCAGGTCGGCACCGACGACTTCCTCGCGTGGTGCGAGCGCCTGGGCCTGGAGCCGATGATGGCGATGAACCTCGGCACGAGGGGCTTGGCCGAGGCCATCGACCTCGTCCAGTACGTCAACGCCGAGCCCGGGACCGACCTCGCCGATCGGCGGGCTGCAAACGGCCGGATCAAGCCGTGGGACGTCCGTGTCTGGTGCCTGGGCAACGAGATGGACGGTCCGTGGCAGATGGGCGCCAAGACGCCGGAGGAGTACGCCCGCCTCGCCGAGGAGGTCGGCCGCGCACTGAAGCGGTTCGACCCCACCCTCGAGCTCGTCGCCTGTGGCTCGAGCAACCGCGCCATGCCCACGTTCGGCACTTGGGAACGGGTGGTGCTCGAGCGCGCGTTCGACCACGTGGACCACATCTCGGCCCACGTCTACTACGAGCCGCACGGCGGCGACGTCGACTCCTTCCTCGCCAGCGGTGAGGACATGGACCGGTTCATCTCCTCGGTCGTCGCCACGGCCGACCACATCGCCGCGGTCAAGCAGTCCGACAAGCGGATCATGGTGAGCTTCGACGAGTGGAACGTGTGGTTCCAGGAACGCTTTGGTGGCGAGGCGAGCCTGGGGTTCGAGGAGGGTCGCGAGCTCATCCGCGATGTCTACTCGGTCCTCGACGCGGTCGTCGTCGGCTCCCTGCTCATCACCCTCATGCGGCACACCGACAGGGTCGCCATGGCCTGCCAGGCCCAACTCGTCAACGTCATCGCGCCCATCCTCACCGTGCCCGGCGGGCCCGCATGGCGCCAGACGATCTTCCACCCGTTCGCGCTCACGGCCCGGCATGCCAAGGGCGTCGTCCTGAGCGTGGGGGGAGACATCCCCTCCGTCGCCACAACGGCATACGGAGATGTCGACCAGATCTGGAGCACAGCGACCTGGGACCGCGAAAGCGGTGCCCTCACCATCTTCGCCGTCAACCGCAGCCGCACCGAACCCTGCGAACTGAACCTCGACCTCAGCGCCTTCGGTGATCTCGCCGTCGAGGAACACCTCACGATCCACGACGAAGACCACACCGCGACGAACACCCAGGACGACCCCGAGCGCGTCGTCCCCCAACCGGGACGGAGCACGCTCGAGGTCGGCCACCTGCGGGCCACCCTCCCCGCCGTCTCCTGGCACTGCATCCGCATCACCCCTCCAGCGACTGCACCGGCAACCGCTGCCCAGACGTCCCCCAACGTCACCACGGAAGGTTTCAGCTCATGAGTCCCACACCCTCGTTCGACCGTCGACAGGCCCTCACCCTGGGTCTCAGCGCGAGCGCTGTCGCCGCCCTCACCGCGTGCGGAGGCGGAGGTTCGGCCGGAGCCCCCGGTGCCTCGGCCAGCGTCTCGGGCGGTGGCGGAGCGGAGGGCTACACCGGCCCAAAGGTCGCCCTCAAGTTCTGGAACGGCTTCACCGGTGGAGACGGTCCGGTGATGAAGTCGCTCGTCGACGCCTTCAACACCGAGCACCCCAACATCGCAGTCACCATGAACACGCAGCAGTGGGCGGACTACTACGCCAAGCTCCCCTCCGCCGTCGCCGCCGGCCAAGGGCCCGAGATCGCGATCATGCACGTCGACTCGGTCGCCACCAACGCCGCTCGCCGCGTCATCCAGCCGCTCGACGACGTGGCCAAGGCACTGAGCCTCGAGGAGAGCGACTTCGCCCCTGTGCCGTGGCAGGCGGGGACCTTCAACGACAAGCGCTACGCGATCCCCCTCGACGTGCACCCGCTCGGGTTCTTCTACAACAAGAAGGTCATGGAGCAGGCCGGGCTAGACCCCGACAAGCCGCCGACCGACAACGACTCCTACATGGCCGCCCTCGAGGCCCTCAAGGCCAAGGGCATCCAAGGTCACTGGGCCTCGCCCTTCCCCTTCACCGGTGGACTCACCTGCCAGGCGCTCGTGTGGCAGTTCGGTGGCGAGCTCTTCGACGAGGAGGGCACCAAGGCGCTATGGGCCGAGGAGGGTGGAGTCAAGGCACTCACGTGGTTCCAGAACCTCGTCAAGGAGGGCCACTCGCCGGGCAAGATCGCCCAGGACGCCGACTTCATCGCCCTCCAGAACGGCAAGACGGCGTTCAACTGGAACGGCATCTGGCAGATCAACGCCCTCAAGGAGAAGACCGGCCTCGAGTGGGGCGTCGCGGCACTGCCCAACATCGGTGGCACCAAGGCGGCGTGGGCCGGCTCGCACCAGTTCGTGCTTCCGACGTTGAAGACCCCCGATGAGAACAAGAGCGCTGCGGCCCGCGTCTTCCTCAACTGGATCAGTCAGAAGTCGCTCGAGTGGGCCAAGGGTGGTCAGGTCCCGGCGCGCAACGAGGTCCGTGAGTCGGCCGAGTTCAAGGCCATCGAGGGCGTCTCCACCCTCGCGGCGCAGATCGACGACCTCCACTTCCTCCCCCCGGTGGCTGGCATCGGTGACGCCATGACCCAGGCGTGGGACAAGGCCGTCAATGACATCGTCCTCGGCGGCAAGGATCCGGCGGCGACGCTGAAGGACTCGGCAGCTCGCGCGACCAAGATCCTCGAGGCGAACAAGAAGAAGTACGGCTGATGTCCAGCCGCACGCAGGGCTCCCGCTGGGTGCCCTATGTGTTCCTCGCGCCCTACATGGTGCTGTTCGTCGTGTTCGTCCTCGTGCCGGCCGTCCTCGGCGTGTGGATCAGCCTGCACGACTGGGACTTCCTGCTCCCGGGGAAGCCGTTCGTCGGGGCAGCGAACTACACCGACCTGCTCGACTCCACGTCGGTGAACTACACCGTGTTCTGGGAGTCGATGCGCAACACGTTGATCTTCACCGTGCTCAGCGTGCCGCTCCTCGTCGTGCTCCCGCTCTTCCTTGCGACGCTGCTCAACTCGAAGTTCCCGGGCCGGACGTTCTTCCGGGCCGCGTTCTTCGCACCCTACGTTCTGGGTGTCGCCGTCATCGGCCTCATGTGGCGCTACCTGCTCGACCCGAGCTTCGGGGCCGTCAACGGCATCCTCGGAGCCATCGGGCTCCCGGACGACACGGCATGGACGACGGGTCAGCCCTGGGCTTGGATCTCGCTCGTCGTCGTCACCATCTGGTGGACGGCCGGCTTCAACGCGGTCATCTACCTCGCGGGGCTCGGCAACATCCCGGCGGATCACTACGAGGCGGCTCAACTCGACGGCGCAACGCGTTGGCAGCAGTTCCGGCACATCACCCTGCCGGGGCTGCGACCAGTCCTCGTGTTCGTCATCACGGTCACGATCCTGGCCTCCGCCAACATGTTCGGCCAGTCGTTGCTCATCACCAATGGCGGCCCGGGCGAGTCGACCACGACGGCCATCATGGCGATCGCCGACCTCGGCCTCGCTCAGTACCGCATGGGCGCGGCCTCGGCGATGAGCTACGTGCTCGCCGTCATGCTCGGGATCATCGCCCTCGGCAACTTCTGGCTCCTCAGGGAGAAGGCATGAGAACTCGTCGTCGCCCACTGTTCTGGGCCATGATCGCGGGGCTGACCTTGATCATCCTGGGACCGATCCTCTTCATCATCCTCACCGCGTTCAAGACCGTCGACGAGTCACGCACCGTGCCTCCCGCGCTGGTCCCGTCGTCGCCGACGACACGCGCGTTCAACGTGCTCTTCAGTTCGGACGACGCGCCGGTGCTCACCTGGTTCGCCAACTCGATGATGGCGGCGACGGCGCATGCCCTCCTCGTCGTCGTCGTCGCGTCGATGGCCGGCTACGCGCTCGCCCGGATGGACTTCCCCGGCAAGCGCATCGTGACCGCCTTGATCATCTCCACGCTCTTCCTGCCGGGGTTCATCTTCCTGATGCCCAACTTCCTCATCCTCGACCAGCTGCAGTGGCTCGACACGCTCTGGGCACTCATCGTGCCCGGTGCGGCTGGAGCCTTCGGCGTGTTCTTCATGCGCCAGTTCTTCACCGGGCTGCCCAAGGAGTTCGAGGAGAGCGCCCGGGTCGATGGCGCCGGACCGTTCCGGACGTTCTTCTCAATCATGCTGCCCAATGCCCGACCCGCGATCGTCACGCTGATCGTCCTGTCGTTCCTGGCGAACTGGAACGACTTCATCTGGCCCATCTATGTCCTCTTCTCACCCGAGCGGCTCACCCTGCCGGTCGGTCTGACCAAGCTCCAGGGCGCCTACACGATCGACTACCCCGTGGTCATGGCCGGAGCCGCCATCGCCGCCATCCCCGTCCTCATCCTCTTCAGCTTCGTCCAGCGCTACGTCATCGAGGGCGTCGCACAGGGCGGCGTCAAGGGCTGACCGTCCCGCGCGACTCTCCACCTCTCGTCGAAAGAGAAGTCCCATGTCCACTCGCAGGCACTCCCGCGCCCTCGGCGCCTTCGTCGCGCTCACCAGCGCCACCGCACTGGCCGTCAGCCTCGGGCTCGCTCCCGCGGGTGCTGCCGATGGTGGCGCCACGACGACCAACCCGGTGTCGAAGTCGTTCGCCGACAGCTTCGCCGACCCGTCGGTCATCCAGGCCAAGGACGGCTGGTGGTACGCCTATTCGACGGCCGACCCCCTGCGGTCCGGAGACCCGAGCGGCATCATGCACATCGCCCGGACACGTGACTTCGTCACCTGGGACTATCGGGGCACCGTCTTCGACGAGACGAATCGCCCGTCGTGGGCGACTCCGACGAGCGGGCTGTGGGCTCCGGACATCCGCTACATCAACGGCCAGTACGTCATCTACTACACGGTCACCGACACCACCCTCAACCCCGGTGACGACAGCGCCATCGGCGTCGCGACGTCACCCTCGCCGGAGGGGCCGTGGACCCCGACGAACGCACCCATCGTGGCGCCGCGACCAGACGGTGGCGGCTTCCTCTGGACGTTCGACCCCGCCGGCTTCACCGACGTCGACGGGCAGAACTACCTCTACTTCGGCTCCTACTACGGCGGCAACTTCGTCACGAAGGTCAGCCGCGACGGGCTCACCCCCATGGGCGGTCAGACCCAGGTCGCTATCGGGGACCGCTACGAAGGCTCCTACGTCCAGCGTCATGAGGGCTGGTACTACTACTCCGCGTCGTCCGCGAACTGCTGCGCCGGACCGACGACTGGGTATGCCGTGTTCGCCGGTCGCTCCCGCTCACCTCTCGGGCCGTTCGTCGACCAGGACGGCATCCCCCTGACCGCCTCGGCGGTGGGTGGCACCAACGTCGTGCACCAGAACGGCAACCGCTGGATCGGTGTGGGCCACCACGCCGTGGCCACTGACGCCTCCGGCCGTGACTTCCTCGCCTATCACGGGCTGGACCGCAACGAGCCGTGGCTCAATGAGCCCTTCGGCGTGACGCGCCGCCCGATGCTCCTTGACCGACTCGACTGGGTCGACGAGTGGCCGCGGACCCGAGCGGGCGCCGGTCCCAGCGACTCCCCGCAGCCGGCGCCGGTGACCGGCTCGCTGCTCGGCATCACCGACCACGACCCCGCAGCCGGTGGGTTCACCGGCGGGATGCGCACTGCCAGCGACCCCCAGGGCGGGGCGAGTGCCGTCGTCAACGGCACGGCCAAGACCCCGGCTGCCGCTCCGGCAGGGTCGCTGCGCGTGCGTCTCGACGTCAAGGGCGACCAGCCGCTCACGGTCACGGTGGGCGCCCACCCCAAGACGGTGTCGGTCACCGTGGACCCGCGTCGCAATCAGCTCAGCCTCACCACGGGTATCGGTGCCAACCGTCGGACCGTCACGGACACCCTGCGGGATGCGGCCGGGTGGCAGACCCTCGTCGTCGAGGTGTCAGGCACCAAGGCGATGGCCCAGGTGGCCGAGAGCGATCTCGGTGACCCCGCGGCAGAGGTCTCGTTGGAGCGTACCGGCTTCAAGCTCGGGTCAGCGCCCATCAGCCTCGCCTCCTCCGGCGCCCTGGTCGACAACGTCACCGTCCGTCCCCTCGCGGTCGAGGCCAACTCCCTGGTCGACGTCCCCGAGCCGGTCAGCGAGATCGTGCGCGACGACTTCACGACGGGTCTCGACAGCGCCTGGCAGTGGCTCCGCAAGGACCCCAACGCCACGGTCAGCGGTGGGCAGCTCACCTGGCCGCTCCAGGCGGCAGACCTCGTCGGGACCGGCAACAACGCCTCGCTCCTCCTGCGGGACGTGCCGGCCTCGGGTGACTGGATCGCCGAGACCAAGTTCCACCTGGACCTTGGAACCGACACCATTCGCAACTACCAGCAGGCCGGAATGATCGTCCACGAGACCGACGACGACTTCGCCCGGCTCGGGTCGGTTGCCATCTGGAAGACGCGCCAGAGCGAGTTCGGTCGTGAGCTGCCGACGGAGGACGGTCGGTTGAGCTTCGGTGGATCGCTCATCGGCACTCCTGCTGCCACGATGTGGATGCGAATCGCCCACCACGAGAACGCTGCTGGTGAGCACATCTATCGTGCGGCCACCAGTCGTGACGGCACGGAGTGGACCTGGGGTTCGGCCTGGACCTTCCCGGCCGGTGCCACTCCGCAGATCGGTCTCTATGCCCACGGTGGCGATCAGCCGCCCGTGTCTGCAAAGTTCGACTACTTCTCGGTGTCGACGGCGACGTGGCCGGCCGCACCGTGAGGGCGGTGTCTGCGGCGCTCGCGGTCGGGGTTCTCGCCGCCGGGTGCGGGTCCGGGGCGTCCGAATCCGAGGAGTCCCCGAGCCCGACCGGCGCGCCGAGCGGAGGCTTCGCCAACCCCGTCCTCGACATGAACTTTCCCGACCCGCAGATCGTGCGTGACGGCGACACCTGGGTGGCCATCGCCACCAACGGCAACACGATGAATGTCCAGACCGCCACCAGTCCGGACCTCGTCACCTGGACCGCCGGTGGGGATGCGCTCCCCTCGGTCGCCTCCTGGTCGGCGGAGGGCAAGGTCTGGGCGCCCGAGACGGTCAAGATCGGCGACAAGTGGGTCATGTACTACACGACCCGCGCCCCCGACCCCGAGATCCAGTGCCTTTCGATCGCCGTCGCCGACAAGGCTGCGGGACCCTATGTCGACGACTCCACCGAGCCGTTGGTCTGCGAGTCCGATGTCGGCGGGACGATCGACGCCTCGCCGTTCATCGACCGGGACGGCACGGCATACCTGTCCTGGAAGAACGACGGCAACGCCGTCGCGGCGGACACATGGATCTCGATCCAGGAGCTGGCTCCGGACGGCCGCTCCCTCGTCGGCAAGCCGACGCGGCTCATCCAACAGGACCTCCCGTGGGAGGGCGACCTCGTCGAGGCGTCGTACCTCTGGGTCGACGACACGTCAGGCACGCCGGTCTACCACCTCTTCTACTCGGCCAACAGCTATGCCGACGAGCGGTATGCCGTCGGTCACGCAACCGCGACCTCGCCCTTGGGCCCGTTCACCAAGGATCCCGAACCCGTCCTCGTGACCAACGACGTCGCGGTCGGGCCGGGGCACAATGCCTTGGTCGCCACCGGAGACGAGGTCTGGATGGTCTATCACGCGTGGAACCCGGAGGCGGTGGGTGACGACACCGTGGGTCGCTCGATGTGGCTCTCGCGCGTGCGGTTCGGTGACGACGGGTCGGTCAAGGTCGACCCCCCGGCCAAGGCGGTCCCGCAGAGACCCACAATGTGACGCTTCCGCACAGGTCAGGACCTTGCCGGTATGCCGGGCGCAGGGTTGAGTGGGCGAGTCACCCTCCCGACCGAAAGGGTCGTCATGCCCACCTCGCCTGACCTGACGCTGTCCCACGCCGTCGGGCCGACGTCACCGCCACTGCTCGAGCAGACGATCGGTGCCAACCTCGACGCGGCGATCGTGGCCCACGGCGATCGTGAGGCGCTCGTCGACTGCGCCCAAGGACTTCGGTGGACGTATGCCGCGTTCGGCGCCGAGGTCGACCGGCTCGCCAAGGCATTGATCGCAGCAGGATTCGACAAGGGTGACCGGATCGGAATCTGGGCACCCAACTGTGCCCAGTGGACCGTCGTGCAGTTCGCGACGGCCAAGGTGGGCGTCATCCTCGTCAACATCAACCCGGCATACCGGTCGCACGAACTCCGTTTTGTCCTCGGACAGGCGGGGATTCGCGGGCTGTTCTCGGCGCAGAAGTTCAAGGCCTCGAACTACGTCTCGATGATCGAAGAGGTGCGTGGCGACTGTCCCGACCTCGAGCACGTGTGGGTCATCGGCCAACAGAGCTGGACCGACCTCGTGGCGCTCGCTGATCGGGTGAGCGATGAGCGGCTCTTGCTGGTGGGGTCCGAGCTGATGCCTGATGACGCCATCAACATCCAATACACCTCTGGCACAACGGGTTTCCCCAAGGGCGCGACCCTCAGCCACCGCAACATCCTCAACAACGGCTACCTCGTCGGCGAGATCTGCCGCTACACCGAAGTGGACCGGATCTGCATCCCCGTGCCGTTCTATCACTGCTTCGGGATGGTGATGGGCAACCTTGCGGCGACCAGTCACGGTGCCTGCATGGTGATCCCCGCGCCCGGGTTCGACCCGCAACTCACGCTCGCTGCGGCCGCCGAGGAGAAGTGCACCAGCCTCTATGGCGTGCCGACGATGTTCATCGCCGAGTGGGCCCTGCCGAACCTCGACGACTACGACCTCAGCACGGTGCGCACAGGGATCATGGCCGGCTCGCCCTGCCCGGCCGAGCTGATGAAGAAGCTCATCGCCGCCGGCATCGACGAGATGACGATTGCCTATGGCATGACAGAGACGTCACCGGTGTCGACGCAGACCCGCACCGACGACCCCTTCGAGCGCAAGGTCGGCACGGTCGGTCAGGTGAGCCCGCACCTCGAGGTCAAGGTCGTCGACCCGGTGACCCTCGAGACGCTGCCGCGCGGCGAGGCCGGGGAGTTCTGGACCAAGGGCTACTCGGTGATGCTCGGCTACTGGGGCCAGCACGAGAAGACGGCTGAAGCCCTCGTCGACGGCTGGATGCGCACCGGCGACCTCGCCGTCATGGACGACGCCGGCTACCTGCAGATCACGGGTCGGATCAAGGACATGGTCATCCGCGGCGGCGAGAACATCTATCCGCGCGAGATCGAGGAGTTCCTCTACACCCATCCGGACATCGTCGACGCCCAGGTCATCGGGGTTCCCGACTCGAAGTACGGCGAGGAGCTAGCCGTGTGGGTTCGGATGCGTGCGGGCGCGGAACCGTTGACTGCCGAGAGCGTTCGGGAGTTCGCCACAGGGAAGCTCGCGCACTACAAGATCCCGCGCTATGTCCGGGTCGTCGACGACTTCCCGATGACGGTCACGGGCAAGGTCCGCAAGGTCGAGATGCGCGAGATCACGGTGTCCGAGCTGGGGCTCGCGAAAGGGTCCGAGTCCGGTGTTGGTTGAGGGCCCATCGGCGCAGGTCGAACGGTAGTTTGAGGGGTGAGCGGGTGCCCCTGAACCCGATGTCAACGTCAGGAGAACACCTCCCATGAAGTACCTCATCGGCGCCCTGGTCATCCTTGCCCTCCTCTTCGCGATCTGGTGGTTCGTGTCCAGGGGCAAGCAGCGGCAGCTCGACGAGCAGCGGGCCGAAGCCGCGAGCATCCGGGCGGCTGCTCAGGCGCGCGACACGACGATCCGCGGGCAGGAGACATTCGCCCAGCAGGCCGACGAGCGCGCCTCATTCGCACGGCAGGAGGCCGAGCAACGCGCCCGCCAGGCGGAGGAGAGCGCTCGTGAAGCCCAACGAGTCGAGGACGAGGCCCGTCGGCACCAGGGCGAGCTCGAGCGAGCTCGCCTTGCCCGCGACGCCGAGCTGCGTCGAGCCGACGAGCTGGACCCCGACGTCAAGGTCGCCGAGGATGACCCGCGCCCGCTGCCCGAGGACCTTGATGACGATGTGCGTCCGCTCGACGCCACCCGCACCGACGCCACCGACGGCAGCAGCGCCGATGAGCCGGTGCCGGTGGCCGAGTCCGAGACCGAGCAGCAGCGGGACCGTGGTGCCTGGGGCGCCGGGGCCGCCGCCTCCGGAGCCGGCGCGGCCGCCATTGGAAGCGCGTATGCCGCGACTCGCGGCAACGTGACCGACGACGAGGCCGCACGACTCGCCTCCGGAGCGGACTACAGCGACAACGAGCCGATCGTGGAGGAGCCGACGTCCGAGTCCGCCTCCCGGTGGGACGCGCCCGCAGCGCAGGAGCCCGGAGGGTCTGGACCCGCGACGGCGGACTGGGAAGCGGCTGAGACCGGGTGGACGACCGAGCCGACGGACGCCGAGTGGTCCCGCAACGAGCCGACCACCTCTGAGTGGGACACGAGGGAGACGACGGACACGACGGACACGACTGACACGACAAATCCGACCGACACGACCGATGGGACCGACATGACTGACACGAGCGGCACGGCTGACGACACGAACACGACCGATACGAACGCCACCGACACGAACACCACCGACACGAACACCACCGACACGAACACCACCGACACGAACACCACCGACACGAACACCACCGACACGAACACCACCGACACGAACGACTCGGCCGACCAGTCCGGCGGTGAGATGACCATCATCAACGACGTGGAGGACTACGCCTCGACGGAACCGCTGCCTGCAGAGCTGCCTGCTCCGGACGCGCAGGCCTCGAGCGAGCAGCCCGAGGCCGAGGACTCCTCGGGCTTGACCCACGACAGGTCGCGCGACGATCTGGCGCAGGAGCAGGAGGACGTGACTGTCCAGGATGACGCGGCATCGGACGAGGCCGTGACCACGAGTGAGCCGACGACCGAGGAGACATGGGAGGACACCACCGGCGTCGACGCGTCCGATGAGTCCGAGGCTCCCACTGGGTCGGAGACCTCCGCCGACGTGTCCGACGAGTCCAACCAGTCCGACGAGTCCAACCAGTCCGGCGTGGAATCCAGCCCGAGGTCCGACGCGGACTCCGCGTCGGACACCGATGTCCGCACCGAGGGCGGTGACGCGACGCACTGGCCCGACGGCACCGACCGCGTCAACACCCTCGACAGTGAGTCCGACAGCGAGTCCGGCAGCGAGTCGGAGAGCACGAATTCGACGGACACCGAGACGGGCAACGACGACTACGACAGCGTCACCGGCGACCAGCCGAACTACTCGTCCGAGGACCCCGGCGCCGAGGACCCTGGCGCCGTGACCGAGAGGTCACCCGATGAGCACACCGAGGAAAAAGACTCCGGTGGTGGCGGCGAGTCGAGCCGTCGCATGTCCAGCGTCGACGAGATCAGCGACGGTGGTTACGGCGTCGGATCCGCAGCACCGTTCGAGGACCGGGCGCAGCCGAGTGACCACCCGGTGCAGGCCTACAACGACACGAAGACGTTCCGCGTCCCCGGCGCTGACGGATATGATTCCGCAGAGCCGGACGTGTGGTTCTACGACGAGGAAGCCGCCCGCCGCGCCGGCTTCACCCCGTCGGAGGGCTGACCCGACCTCACCCACTGCACGACGATGCCCCGCCGGACCTGATCCATCGGGGCATCGTCATGTCAGGACGTGGTGCCGAGGGTCCGTTGCCCTCAATGGCTCACCAGTGACCGCCACGCTCCCGGTCGCGATCCTCGTCAACGGCTGGACGCGGCCCCGTGTCGTCGACCTCGACGTGGCGCTCAAGCGCCGGTTCGGGAGCGGTCACGGACTCGTCGTCGCCCCAGGAACGGGACTCCACGGCATACGCACCGGTCGTTGTCTCCCCGGGGCCACGGCCATCGCGCCAGCCGGCGCCACCCAGCCGGCTGCGCGGGACGGTCTGGTCGACCGCGTCACTGCCGTCACTGCCGTCACTGCCAAAGGTCAGCCCACGTCCACCGCTCACCCCGGCCTGCGTGACCTCAGGTGCGGCGTAGTCGTGATGAGACACCGGAGCCGTGGTGTCGCCGCGATGCCGCAGCACCCAGACGAGGGCGGCCACGACGACCACGAGCGCGAGAGCACCGATGAGCCACAGCTTCGTGTCATCCATGGCAATGACCGTAGCCAAGGCGGCGGCCCAAGTGGTGAGTTGATGACCGAAGAACGGGACAGATCCGTTCTGCGAGTCACACCATCCGCGATCGGTGGGGTCGTCCTAGTAGGTTCGCGGTCGTATGTCTGTCCCCGGACGAGGAGGTCTCTGTGCGCATCGGTGTGCCATTGGAGTCGTTGGCTGGCGAGACCCGCGTCGCCGCGACTCCCAAGACTGTCGAGCAACTCATCGGACTCGGGTATGCCGTGTTCATCCAGTCCGGCGCGGGTCACCGCGCGACGTTCGAGGACAACGCGTATGCCAGGGCGGGAGCCGATGTCGTGGGCGATGAGGTGTGGAACACCGACATCATCCTCAAGATCAACGCGCCGTCGCCCGACGAGCTCGAGCGGCTGCGCAGCGGCCAGACGATCGTGAGTCTTCTGTCGCCCGCCCTGAAGCCCGAGCTCGTGTCGGCGCTCGCGGAGCGCGGCGTGACGGCGCTCGCGATGGACGCGGTCCCACGCATCTCGCGCGCGCAGTCGCTCGACGTGCTGTCGTCCATGGCCAACATCGGTGGATATCGCGCCGTCATCGAGGCGGCCCACGAGTTCGGTTCGTTCTTCACCGGCCAGGTGACCGCGGCGGGCAAGGTGCCGCCGGCCAAGGTGCTCGTCATCGGCGCAGGCGTCGCTGGTCTGTCGGCCATCGGCACCGCTGGATCGCTCGGAGCGGTCGTCCGGGCCTTCGACGCGCGCAGCGAGGTCGCCGAGCAGGTCGAGTCGATGGGCGCGCAGTTCCTCCGGATCGAGATCGAGGACTCTGGCCCCTCGGCTGACGGCTACGCCAAGGAGACCGGCGAGGACTTCAACCGCAAGGCTGCCGAGCTGTATGCCGCGCAGGCTGCGGACGTCGACATCGTCATCACCACCGCGCTCATCCCGGGTCGCCCGGCCCCACGGTTGCTCGACGAGCAGATGGTGGCGTCGATGAAGCCCGGATCGGTCATCGTCGACATGGCAGCAGCCAACGGTGGCAACGTCGCTGGCTCCGTCGCCGACCAGAAGATCGTCACCGAGAACGGCGTGACGATCCTGGGCTACACCGACCTGCCGGGACGTCTGCCCACCCAGGCCTCGCAACTGTTCGGCACCAACCTCGTCAACCTGTTGAAGCTCGTCACGCCTGAGAAGGATGGCAACTTCACCCTCGACCTCGAGGACCAGGTCCAGCGGGGCATGACCGTCGTCCACGACGGGGAGGTGCTCTGGCCGCCGCCCCCGGTGCAGGTGTCCGCTGCCCCTGCCGCCGGCGGGAAGGAGGCAGCCGGTTCTGCGGCGGCCGCGGCCCTGGCCAAGGAGCCCAAGAAGCCTCGCGATCCCCGGATGAAGTACCTCTGGATGGCGATCGGAGCGCTGGTCTTCGCCCTCATCGCCTCGGCATCGCCCGCGGTCTTCCTCGGACACTTCACTGTCTTTGCCCTGGCCGTGATCGTCGGCTTCTATGTCATCTCCAACGTGTCGCACGCCCTCCACACGCCACTCATGGCCGAGACCAACGCCATCAGCGGAATCATCGTCGTCGGCGGGCTGCTGCAGATCGACTCCGACGACCTCGTCGTCAAGACCCTCGCGTTCCTCGCGATCCTGGTTGCCAGCATCAACATCTTCGGAGGCTTCGCTGTGACCGGCCGCATGCTCGAGATGTTCCGGAAGGACTGAGGCGACGATGACAGAAAACGTGGTCTCTGCGGCATACATCGTCTCTGCCGTTCTCTTTGTTCTCTCCCTCGCGGGGCTCTCGAAGCACGAGAGTGCCAAGGAGGGCAACGCTTTTGGCGTGACCGGCATGGTGATTGCGCTGGGCGCGACCATCTGGCTGACTCTCTCGCGGTCGCCGCACGCGATCTCGACGCTGCTGCTCATCGCGCTGGCCATGGGCATCGGGGCGGCCATCGGGCTGTGGCGGGCCCGCAAGGTCGAGATGACCCAGATGCCCGAGCTCGTGGCGATGCTGCATTCGTTCGTGGGACTCGCGGCCGTGCTCGTCGGCATCAACTCGCACCTCAGCGTCGGCGACGCGTCCGACACGATCCACAGTGTCGAGGTCTTCCTCGGCGTCTTCATCGGTGCGGTGACGCTGACCGGCTCGATCGTCGCGTTCCTCAAGCTGTCGGCGCGGATCAAGTCGACACCGCTCATGCTGCCCGCGCGTCATTGGCTCAACCTCGCAGCCCTCGTCGTGTCGGTGCTGCTGCTCGGCTGGTTCATCCAGTCGCACTCGCTCGTGCCGCTGCTCCTCATGACGGTGATCGCGCTGGCGTTCGGCTGGCACCTGGTGGCATCGATCGGCGGCGGCGACATGCCGGTCGTCGTGTCGATGCTCAACTCCTATTCCGGGTGGGCGGCGGCCGCTGCGGGCTTCATGCTCGGCAATGACCTGCTCATCGTCACGGGTGCTCTGGTCGGCGCCTCCGGTGCGATCCTCAGCTACATCATGTGCAAGGCGATGAACCGCTCCTTCGTGTCGGTCATTGCTGGTGGCTTCGGCCAGGAGGTCGTGGTCGGCGAGGACAAGGACTATGGCGAGCACCGCGAGGTCACTGCTGAGGGTGTCGCGGAACTGTTGCGGGACGCGTCGTCTGTCGTCATCACGCCGGGCTATGGCATGGCGGTGGCGCAGGCGCAGTATCCCGTCGCCGAGCTCACGAAGCGGTTGCGGGACAGGGGAGTTGAGGTTCGCTTTGGCATCCACCCGGTCGCGGGTCGACTGCCCGGGCACATGAATGTGCTGCTCGCCGAGGCCAAGGTGCCCTATGACATCGTCCTCGAGATGGACGAGGTCAACGACGACTTCTCGTCCACCGACGTGGTGCTGGTGATTGGTGCCAACGACACCGTCAACCCGTCCGCAGCCGAGGACCCGACGTCACCGATCGCCGGTATGCCGGTGCTCGAGGTGTGGAATGCCAAGGACGTCATCGTGTTCAAGCGGTCGATGGCGACGGGCTATGCAGGTGTGCAGAATCCGCTGTTCTTCCGCGAGAACTCGCAGATGCTCTTTGGTGACGCCAAGGACCGAGTCACCGACATCCTCACCGCCCTCTGACCCCAACTTGGCTGGTCCCCTCACCCGGTCGAGGTAGTAGGAAACGCCGAGCTCCGGCCTGCGGGCTCGGCGTTTCTCACTACCTCGACTCGGGCTGGGGATAAGTCCGCGGCAGTGAGGCGCCCTTCGGCGATCATCCTTATCCATGAAGCCTTTGCCGGAGACTCTCACGAGCGGGACCTTCTCGACTCGAGAGGCTCGCTCGCTTGGGTTGAGCCCCCAGGACTTGCGCCACCCGGACCTCGTTGTCGTGACCCACGGATCCCGCGCTGTGCAGCACCCCAACACTTTGGCTGAGCGGGCAAGGGCGTTCTTGGTTGCGATGCATGGCGACGTGGCACTTTCTCATGTCACTGCTGCACAGCTCTGGGGCCTGCCGTTGCCCCAGCGTCTGGAGTCACAAGAGGAGCTCGACGTCATGTGTGCACCCAAGGCCGGCCCGGTGAAGCGGAAGGGATGCATTGGCCATCGAGGCTTGACTCGTCGGACGGTGGTCACACACTGCGGAGTGGCTGTGACGGGCCTTGCCGACACCTGGGTCGATCTGGGCGAGATCGCGAAGCAAGGTCTGGACCTCGATGACCTCGTGGTCGCCGGCGATGTCGTGGCTCGCAGGCTCGACGAGTCGCACGATCTGGGCGCCGGCGTGAAAATGATGCGGACTGCACTCCAGGGGAGGGTGAGGCCTCGCGGCAAGGCGGTGCTGGCGCAGGCGCTGACGCTGATCTCACCGAGATCCAAGTCGCCGATGGAGACTCGCGCGCGACTCATGTTCCGCAGAGGCGGATTGCCGACCCCGGAACTCAACGTCAACGTCGAGTTCGACGGCGACGGCGACGGCGGCGGTGAAGGTGAAGGCAATGGGGGAGCGGGTTGGATGCTCGAAGGAGACTTCGTGTGGCGGAGGCAACGAGTCATCGGCGAATACCAGGGCAAGCACCACACGGACATTCGCCAACGGGCCGTGGATGTGGCCAGGCGACATCTGGCCGAGGACGAGGGCTGGACCTTTGTCGAGATCTTCGCCGGCGACGTTTATACGCGCCCCAAGCGCATCGCCATGTTGCGTCGGCTCGGACGCGAGTTGGGAATGCCCGATTCAGACCTGAATCTCAGGTGAGGCAGCAGTCGAGGTAGTAAGAAACGCCGAGCCCCGGCGTGCGGGCTCGGCGATTCGTACTACCTCGAGTTGTGGAGCGGTGCCCCGGCTCAGGTGGAGGTCATGCTCGGGACGTCTTCCTCGCGGGAGCTGCCCGCCAGCCGCGACCGCTTGTAGCCGTAGATGAAGTAGATGACGAAGCCGAGTGCCATCCAGACGATGAAGCGGATCCACGTCTCGGTCGGCAGCGTGAGCATCAGGTAGAAGCTGGCGAGCGCCGCGAGGATCGGCAGGACCGGGCTGAACGGCACCTTGAACGGGCGGTGGATGTCGGGGCGCTTGCGACGCAGCACCGGCACGGCGATCGACACGAGCGTGAATGCCGCGAGGGTGCCGATGTTGACCATGTACTCGAGCTTGCCGACCGGGGTGAACGCCGCGGTGATCGCGACGGCGACTCCGATGATGATCGTGATGCGGAGCGGCGTGCCCGTCTTGGGGTTGACCTTGGCCAGCTGGCGGGGGAGCAGCCAATCGCGCGACATGGCGAAGATGACGCGGGAGGCGCCGATCATGAGTGTCATGACGACGGTGGTCAGACCCGCCACGGCCCCAGCGGAGATGAGGGTCGCGTAGCCGGTCTTGCCCACCGACTCGAAGGCCGCCGCCAGAGCACCCGACGACTCGATCTGGTCATAGGGCACCATGCCGGTCAGCACCAATGCGGTGACGCAGTAGAGGATCGTGCAGATCACGAGGGTGGCGATGATGCCGATCGGCAGGTCGCGCTGAGGGTTCTTGGCTTCCTCGGCCGTGGTCGCCACGACGTCGAAGCCGATGTAGGCGAAGAACACCAGCGATGCCGCGGCGAAGATGCCCATGACGCCGAACGTCGTCTGCTCGAGCCCGAACAGGGTCTGCAGCAGCGGGGTCTCTGCGGCCGACACCTCGCGCGGCGGGCCGGCGGCCGGGATGAACGGCGAGTAGTTCGCCGACTTGATGTAGGCAAGGCCAGCGAAGATCACGAAGAGGACGATGAAGACCTTGATGGCGACGAGCACGAGGTTGACCCGCATCGACTCCTTGATGCCGATGCTCACGAGTGCCGTGAGGATGAGCACGAGGACGAGGGCGGCCAGGTCGAAGCCGGATCCGGGCGCCACGGCGTCGGGGATGTCGAAGCCGATGTTGCCCATGAAGATCTCGAAGTAGGCCGACCACCCTTGTGCGACAACGCTTGCGCCGAGGAGGAGCTCGAGCAGGAGGTCCCACCCGATGATCCACGCGACGAGCTCGCCGAGGGAGGTGTAGGAGAAGGTGTAGGCCGATCCCGACACCGGAACCGTCGACGCGAACTCGGCATAGCAGAGGGCCGCAAGACCACACACGAGCGCGGCGATGATGAACGAGATGATGACCGACGGCCCGGCGAGCTGGTTGGCTGCGCGTCCGGCGACCGTGAAGATGCCGGCTCCGATGACGACGCCGACACCGAAGACCGTGAGGTCGAGTGCGGTCAGGCGTTTCTTGAGCTGGTACTCGGGGTCGTCACCCTCGCGGATGGACTGTTCGATGGACTTCGTCCTCATGACGCTCATCGCGCATTCCTTCGTCCTGGTCGTCCTGGTCGCCCGCTGCGTCCTGCAGGCCCAGACCTGATGACCGGGATCTCTCCCGTGTCTTCGAGGCGCGAGGCGCGGGCAAGATCCGAGCTCTGGTAGAGCGTCTCGTGGGGTGGCGTCAGTCCGGTCCGGTCATGAACAGGGTTGCGTATGCCGTCCGCCTCCGACCCGCTTCCGTCGCGCCGGAGGTAATTGCGCCATCCGTGCGGGTCGTCCCAGCCCTCCTGCCACCCGTCGTCGTAGCCGTCGTCGTAGCCGCCGTCCGGGCCTCGGTTCGGCCCGTTGTCGCCGCGGCCGCCGCGGCCGCCTCGGCCCTCCGGGCCGTCCGGGTCGTCCGGGTCGTCCGGGTCGTCGCCGTCGTCCCACCCGTCGTCGGGGTCCTTGGCCGCATCGGACCCGAAGAGCACCGTGCAGATGGCGCGGTAGTGCCGTTCGGCATTCGGGACGTAGGCGATGTGTGAGAGGGCCTGGTCCTGACCGGCGGACTCGAGGAGGAAGGTGCCGTAGCCGATGATGCGACCCATGATCGAACGGTCGAAGGTCATGTCGGTGACCTTCGTGAGCGGCATCATCGCGACCTTGCGGCGGATGAAGCCGTAGAAGAGGAGGAAGCGCTTGTCGGTCGCAACGAACCAGTCGTGACGCCAGTTCAGATAGCGCCAGAGGAGGAAGGCAGCGCCAGCCAGGGCGGCATACCAGAAGAAGTTCGCCAGCATGGCGCCGGAGCGGGTCTGGGGGGCTTCGGCCTCGACGAAGGTCGCGAGGAACAGGAGGCCGACAAAGACGCCGATGGGGCGGAGCTGCGAGAACCAGTGGTGCCGGACGACGGTGACGACGCGCTCGCCGGGGACGAGGTAGCGTTCCAGCTCACGGTCGAGGCGCCCGGCCGCCAAGGTCAGCTCCGGGCGATCAAGGAGTCGAAGAACCGACCGATGTTGCGCACGCCGTTGCTGATGACATCCCAGGCGCTGCCGACGATGTCAGCGGCGTCGGAGGGGGAGGTGAAGATGGCATAGAGCAGGAAGATGACGATCAGCCACGTGACGATCTTCTTGACCGGGGGCATGGACACGTCGGCTCTCTCTCGGGACAGGTCTCACGCGGGCGCGCAAAGACTTCACACTGCAGCATTCATGATGACGGGTGTGACTGGTGTGACTCGTGAGGTTGGGCGGCGTGTCGTCAGGCCGCTCCCACGGCCCGCACGGCTCCCACGACTCAGACGACCCCGTAGAGCCGGTCGCCCGCGTCGCCCAGTCCCGGCACGATGTAGCCGAGCTCATTGAGCTTCTCGTCGATCGACCCGGTGACGAGCTGAACGGGCACGTCCACCTGCGCCAACGACTGCTCCAAGGCCGCGATGCCCTCGGGTGCCGCAAGCAGGGTGACCGCGGTGATGTCGTCGGCGCCGCGCTCCAGGAGGAACTTGATGGCGTCGATCATCGAGCCGCCGGTCGCGAGCATCGGGTCCAGGACATAGACCTGACGGCCGGACAGGTCATCGGGCAGACGGTTCGCATAGGTGATCGCCTCGAGCGTCTCCTCATTGCGCTGCATGCCGAGGAACCCGACCTCGGCACTCGGCAGCAGGCGCACCATGCCCTCGAGCATGCCGAGCCCGGCACGCAGGATCGGCACGATGAGCGGCTTGGGGTTGGAGAGCTTGATGCCCGTCGTCGGTGCCACCGGAGTCTCGATCTCGAACGGCTCGACCCGCACGTCACGCGTCGCCTCATAGGCGAGCAGCGTCATGAGCTCCTCGGCCAACCGGCGGAAGGTGGGGGAGTCCGTCCGCTTGTCCCGCAGGTAGGTCAGTTTGTGGGCAATGAGCGGATGGTCGGCAACGTGAACGCGCATGGGTGAAACTTAGCGTGTGAGTCCCACCTCCGGACCAGCGTCCGGCCCACCTTCGCCGCGAGCTTCTGCCCCGCTGCGCGAAGAGTATGCCGTCCCCATGCGTCGCGCTCTCGCTCTTGCCGCCCGCGCGGGGACCGATGGTGACGTGCCGGTCGGGGCTGTCGTCCTCGACCCGCAGGGCGCCGTCATCGGCGAGGGCTGGAACCTGCGCGAGGTCGACGCAGACCCCACCGCGCACGCCGAAGTCGTGGCACTCAGGGCGGCCGCACGGCATACGGGATCGTGGAGGCTTGAGGACTGCACGCTCGTCGTGACGCTCGAACCCTGCCCGATGTGCGCTGGCGCAGCGATGCTCGCGCGCATCTCGCGCATCGTCCTCGGTGCCTGGGACCCCAAGCTCGGCGCGACCGGGTCCGTCTGGGACGTCGTCCGGGACCGCCGCGCCACGCACCGGATCGAGGTCGTCGGGGGAGTCCTCGAGGACGAGGCATCCCGGCTGCTGCTCGACTTCTTCGGGGAGCGCCGGTGATCGAGTTCCTCGAGTCGTTGCTCGACCAGGACCCGTGGATCATCCTCACGGTCGCCGGTGTGATCGTCTTTTGCGAGTGCGCGCTCCTCATCGGCATGGTGATGCCCGGTGAGACTGTGGCCGTGCTCGCCGGCGCCGCGGCGGCGCTCGGCCGCACCTCTCTCGTCGCCGTGCTCATCGTCGTGGTTGCTGCCGCGGTCATCGGGGACAACGTCGGGTATGCCGTGGGCCGTCGGGTCGGTCCTCGCCTGCACCGCCGTGTGACGAACCCCGGACATCGCAAGCGTTTGTCGGGCGCCGAGGCACGGCTCCGGTTGCGCGGTGGGCCGGCCGTGTTCCTGGGTCGGTGGACACCGTTCGTCCGTTCGGTCATGCCGTCGCTCGCCGGGATCTCGGGTATGCCGTACGGCAAGTTCCTCGCGTGGGATCTGTTGGGTGCGGGGTCGTGGGCGATCGGCAGCGTGCTCGCGGGTTTTGCCGCCGGCAAGTCCTATGAACAGGTCGTCACGTGGTTCGGCACGGTGGGGGCGGCGCTGCTCGGCGCCGTGGTGGTGGGGGCACTGGTGACCTGGTTGTGGCGTCGTCGCACCGGGACCCGCGCGCCCGCGTCCGAGTCCGTGGACGTGTGATCCGAGGGCGCGAGCTCGATCAGGGTCGAGCCGTGGATCGAGGGTCGATCGGACGCGGGTTTGCCCGACCTCACCACGTGATCTCCTGACAGCCGGTGTGGGTGTCCGGTTCGACCTGCAAGGTGGCGTGCTCGACGCCGTAGTCACTGCGCATCACCTGGCGGGCGCGGTCGAGGACGGCGTGCGGGTCGGTGGCCGCGCGGACAACGAGGTGGGCAGTGGCGACGTTCATGCCAGAAGTCAGCGTCCACACGTGCAGGTCGTGGACGTCGGTGACGCCGGGAACGCCGGCGAGAGTGCGGGCGACATCATCAGGGTCCATGTCGCCGGGCGCGTGCTGGCCCAGGACCGCGAGGACCTCGCGCCCGAGCATGACCGCTCGCACCGCGACTAAGGCAGCAATCGCCAGTGCGATCGCGGTGTCCCACAATGGATTCCCGGTGAAGGAGACGAGGACGGCGGCCGCGATGACGCCGACCGAACCGAGGGTGTCGGCGACGACTTCGAGGTAGGCGCCCTTGACGTTGAGCGACTCCCCGGCTCCGCCCCGGAGCAGCGTGAGGGCGATGAGGTTGACGATGAGGCCGAGGGTCCCGACGACGAGCATCGGTCCCGTCTCGACGGTGACCTGCTCACCGAACCGTTCCATGGCACCGATGACGATGTATGCCGCGACGCCCAGCATGAGGAGCACGGCAAGTCCCGACGCAAAGACTTCCGCACGGTAGGACCCGAAGGTGCGACGGCCGCTCTTGTCGGGCCGACCGGCGATCCGAGTGGCGACGAGCGCCGCACCGAGAGCCACGACGTCGGCGGCCATGTGGCCGGCGTCGCTGAGGAGAGCGAGTGAACCCGAGGAGACAGCCGCGACGAGCTCGACGACGAAGAACGAGGCGATGAGACCGAAGGCGACTTGCAGTCGCCAGCGATGCGTCGCGCCAGCGCTGCCTCCGGACGGGGAGTGCGAGTGCGAGTGCCCGCTCATCGGCCCGCATCCGGGGTGCAGCACCCGTCGTCACAGATGTCTGTACTCATGTCGGTGCTGGCGCTGGGCATGGCCGGGCCACAACACGCGTCGCCTCGCCAGGACTCGAGTCCCTCGCGCACGGCGACAGCCGCGATGGCCAGGCCGGCGAGGGGGTCGGCCCACCACCAGCCGAGGAGCGCGTTGGCGAGCAGTCCCACGAGGAGGACCGCGGACAGGTAGGTGCAGAGCATCGTCTGCTTCGAGTCGGACACGACCGTGCCCGAGCCGAGCGCGCGCCCGGTGGTGCGCTGGGCGCGAGAGAGGAAGGGCATGACGAGCAACGACAACCCCGCAAGCCCCACGCCCACGAGAGAGGCTTCCGCCTCGTGCGAGCCCAGGAGCACTCGCACGGCGTCCACCGAGACGTAGGCGGCGAGGATGAAGAACGCTCCGGCCATGAGGTGCTGCGCCTGGCGCTCGCGGGTTTCGGGCAGGACGTGTCGGAACTGCCAGAGGACGATCAGCCCGGAGGCCACTTCGACGCACGAGTCCAGGCCGAAGCTGATGAGGGCCGACGAGTTCGCCGACCGACCGGCCGCGATGGCGATGACGCCTTCGACGACGTTGTAGGCGACTGTTGCGCCGGCGAGCAACCGGGCTCGACGGATGAGGGTGGCTCGTCGAGCACCGGTCTGGGTGAACTGGATGGCTTGGGTCATGAGGCCTCGAGCCCGGACGTGCGACAGAGCGTCACGGCATCGCCGGTCGCGGCCAAGAGGTCCTCGGTCGCGGCGAAGATGCGGGTCACGAGCTCAGGATGGGTGACGGAGTACGCCGAGGACCGGCCCACGGCGCGCGAGGTGACCAGCCCGCAGTCGCGCAGGCAGGCGAGGTGCTTCGAGACCGTCGACTGCGCGAGACCCAGGTGCGCCGTCAGCTCAACCACGCGGTGTTCGCCAAGGAGCAGGTGCTGAAGGATGCGCACCCGCCCCGGGTCGCTCATCCCGCGGAACAGGCATGCGGCGGTGCGCGCGGCCGCGGCTTCGAGCCCGTCGTGGGCCGCCGCGGAGGCAGGTGGGCGGTCCCGAGTCATCATCGTCATATGGCGATGATAGCGGCACCCGTCGATGTGTCATCGCCACCGTGGAGTCGTGGTGGCCGCAGGTTTGGGGATCGTTCGGAGGGGCGCTCCGGTCACGGGATGCGCAGGTCACCAGAAGGCCGGATCCTCAGCCAGCGGTAGCCGTAGCCATCGAGGGCGACCTCGAGGGAGCCCTCCTCCGGCGTGACCTCACCGCCGGACAGCAGGTCGGTCAGTGTCACGTCGGCATGGCCCTCTCCGAGGGTCAGGTCCAGAGAGACAGTGACCGGATCGGACCCGAAGTTGTGCACCGCGATGACGGCTGCCTCGCCGGTCGAGCACTGGTGGGCGAGGACCTGCTTGTTCGGCTGCGGCAGGACCGAGAACTCGCCCCAGCCCAGCTCCGGACACGCGCGGTAGGTCTGCAAGAGGTGGCGCATGAAGGTCCACAGGGAGTCCGGGTCCGTGCGCTGTGCCGTGACGTTGACGTGTTCCGGGGCGTAGCCGTCAGGAGCGAGCCTGCGCACCAGCTTGCGCGGCGGCGCCTTGGAGAAACCACCGGTCGGCCCGTCGGACCACTGCATCGGGGTCCGGACCGCCATCCGACCCTCACCGGCCAGGTCCTCGCCCATCCCGATCTCCTCACCGTAGAAGAGGGTCGGTGTGCCCGGCAGGGAGAAGAGGAGGCTGTAGGCCATCCGGACTCGGCGGGGGTCGCCGTCGAGCATCGGCGGCAGACGGCGCTTGAGTCCCCGCTCATAGATCTGCATCTCGGGCTCCGGCCCGAACGCTGCGAAGACCTCCTCGCGTTCCTTGTCCGTGAGCTTGTCGAGGGTGAGCTCGTCGTGGTTGCGCACGAACGTCGCCCACTGGCAGCTCGGGTGGATGGAGGGGCGGTCGCGCAGGGCCTTGGCAAGGGGGCGCGCGTCCTCACGTGCCAACGAGAGATAGAGCTTCTGCATCCCGATGAAGTCGAACATCATGTGCAGCTCGTCGCCGGCGTCGCCACCGAAGTACTCGCGCTGCTCCTTGTGCGGCAGGTTGACCTCGCCCAGCATGATCGCCGAGCCGTTGCGCCGGTTGAGGAAGGCGCGCAGGTTCTTGAGCAGCGAGTGCGGATGCACGACGGACTCGATGTCGGTCGAGCCGCTGGGCTGCGCAGAGCCGGCGTTCGGCGCGGCCTTCTTTGTGGAGGACCTCTGCTTGGGCACGGTGTCGACGTCCTGGACGAAGAACGGCACGGCGTCGACACGGAATCCGTCGAAGCCCAGTTCGAGCCAGTAGCCGGCGACACGGGCGATTTCGTCCTGCACATCCGGGTTGGCGACGTTGAGGTCGGGCTGGTGGGAGTAGAAGTGGTGGAGGTACCACTCCCCGGTCCTGTCGTCGAGGGCCCAGATTCCGTCTTCCTTGTCGGGGAAGACGACCTGGTCGCTCGTGTCCGGTGGTGCGTCGGCGCGCCAGACGTACCAGTCGCGTTTGGGGGAGTCCTTGCTGCGGCGGGACTCCTTGAACCACGGGTGCTGGTCGGAGGTGTGGTTGACCAGGAGGTCGGCGATGACCCGCATGCCCCGGTCATGCGCCGTGCGGATGACCTCGACGAGGTCGCCAGCCGTGCCGACCCGGGGGTCGACCGAGTAGAAGTCCATGACGTCGTAGCCGTCGTCGCGCTGAGGGCTCGGATAGAAGGGCATGAGCCAGAGGCAGGTCACACCCAGCTCAGCGAGGTAGTCGAGACGTTCGGCGAGCCCCTGGAGGTCGCCGATCCCGTCGCCGTCGGAGTCATAGAACGTCTCGACGTCGAGGCAGTAGATGACGGCGGACTTCCACCACTGGTCGCTGGTGTCGGTGATGCGCATGCCGGTCTCCCTCAGGCTTGTCGGTCGTGTGATGCAGCCAGCCCCGGGAGGACCTCGCTGCCGAAGGCGTCGATGAAGGCCCGCTGCTCCTGGCCGACGTGGTGGAGGTAGATGTCGTCGAAGCCGAGTTCCGCGAGCTCGTGGATCCACTCACGGTGGCGGCCGAGGTCGGACGAGACCCGCACGGACTCCCGAACCTGTTCGACGGTGACCTTGTCGCTCACGAGGTCGAAGGCCTCCGCCGTCTCGGTGTCCCAGGACACCGGCGCCCCGAAGACGTTACTGCGCCACTGGTCGTGCGCGATGGACTCGGCTTCGTCCTCGCTGGATGCCCATGACAGGTGCAGCTGGAGGGCGAGGTCGCCGCGACCGCCGGCATCGCGGTAGGAGTCGATGACCCGGCGCAGGTCGTCGATGGGTTGGAGGACGGTGATGAGTCCATCGGCCCACGAGGCGACCCGCGCCGCGCTCTGCGTCGAGACCACGGGAGCGAGCAGCTTCGGTTGCTGCTCGGGGAGGTCCCACAGGCGGGCCCGGTCCACTGTCACGAGCCCGTCGTGGCTCACCACCTCGCCGGCGAGCAGTCGGCGGATGACGTCGACACATTCGTCGAGCCGTTGGTCGCGCACTTCCTTGCGTGGCCAGGTCTCGCCGGTGATGTGCTCGTTGCTCGCCTCTCCGCTGCCGAGTGCCACCCAGAAGCGACCCTCGAACATCTGGGACAGGGTCGCGATCTTCTGCGCCGCCACGGCCGGGTGGTAGCGCTGGCCGGGGGCGCTGACGCACCCCATCGTGAGGTTCGTCGTCGCGAGAGCGGCGCCCAACCAGGACCACGTGTATCCGCTGTGGCCCTGCCGGGCACTCCACGGAGAGAAGTGATCCGAGCACATGGCCATCGCGAAGCCAGCCTTCTCGGCGTGCTGGACGTCGTGAAGCAGCGCGGCAGGGCTGATCTGCTCGTGCGATGCGTGGAAGCCGATCCGAGTCATCCCTCCACCAGATCACACGGTGACCCTGGACGCCATGCCACTGAGGGATCAGGCGGGCCGAGTTGGCTGCGGGCTGCCACGCCGTCAGCATCAAGGCCAAGCACAGCAACCTGTCGCTGACCGCCCGGGCGGACGGCAAGGTCGATCAGGCGACCGACACGGGCGCCGCGATCCAGCGTTGGGCGGTTGCGGCCAACGGAGGACGAGGTGACTGCGCTGGCCCGGTTTCCTCTCGAACCGGGCCGGACGCAGTGGTGCATCGCCGAGTTGATGGCCATCGAGGGACAGTCGGACGGAGTTGCGTGGCCTGGTGATTTGGTGAGGTGGAGCCTGCACTCACCGAGAGGCAGTTGACCGCCTCCGGTCCCTGCATCCCTGAGATCGCTGAACAAAGGCGTTGCGCTCGGGAGACCTCCAGACTTAGCGTTGAGGCACACAGATGGGAGGTGGTCCACGAAGTGATTTCAGATTGGACGCGTGAGGTGACTGCGCGCTAGCGCACCTCGACTGCTCGAGGAGCGCCGCCCGGCGCAATTCACAGCAGTTCACCGCAGCCCGTGGGCCGTGCAGGTCGTCCCCTGCACCCGTCGCACCGAGTCACTCGGTCGACAGGCCTGCGGGCTGTTCCATGTCCGCCGAGATCATCACTCGAACGCCCCGGCATACGCGTTGAGCGCAGGCTGGCCGCCGAGGTGGGCGTACAGCACCGTGGAGTCCTTCGCGATCTGCCCGGAGGTGACCAGGTCGATGAGTCCGGCCATGGACTTCCCTTCGTAGACCGGATCGGTGATCATCCCCTCCAGGCTGCCCGCCAATCGGATGGCCTCGATGGTCGAGTCCACCGGCACGCCGTACTCGTCGCCGGCCCACCCCTCCAGAACGGTGATCTCCTCGTCGCGCAGGTCGCGGCCGAGGTCGATGAGTTCGGCGGTGTGGCGAGCGATCCTGGCGACCTGGGCGTGCGTCTTCTCGAGCGTCGCCGAGGCATCGATTCCGAGCACGCGTCGGGGTCGGCCGCCCGCGTCCTCCAGGGCGGCGAAGCCCGCGATCATGCCGGCGTGGGTCGAACCGGTGACGGTGCAGACGACGATGGTGTCGAACAAGACACCGAGCTGTTCCTCCTGTGCGGTCAGCTCGTAGGCCCAGTTCGCGAAGCCGAGACCTCCCAACCGGTGCTCCGAGGCGCCGGCCGGGATCGGGTAGGGCTTGCCGCCGCTGCGCTCGACGTCGTCGATGGCCTCCTGCCAGGACTCGCGGATGCCGATGTCGAAGCCTGAGGGATTGAGCCGGGTGTCGGCACCCATGATCCGGGACAGCAGGATGTTGCCGACCTTGTCGTTGCCCGGGTCCTCCCAGTCCACCCAGCGCTCCTGGACGAGCCGCACCTTGAGGCCGAGCTTGGCTCCGACTGCGGCGACCTGCCGTGTGTGGTTCGACTGGTAGCCACCGATCGACACCAGCGTGTCGGCACCCGAGGCGAGCACGTCCGGGACGATGTACTCGAGCTTGCGGGTCTTGTTGCCGCCGAACGCCAGGCCGGAGTTGCAGTCCTCACGCTTGGCCCACACCTGCGCACCACCGAGGTGGGCGCTCAGGCGGTCCAACCGGTGCACCGGGCTGGGGCCGAAGGTCAGGGGGTATCGCTCGAAGTCCGTGATCGACATGTGTTTCTCTTTCGTTCAGTGGTGTCGGGTCAGCCGGCCTGGCTGTCGGTGTCCTCGTCAACCAGGTCGACGAGCGGGAGCAAGGTCTGCCAGTTCTCACGCGCGGCGCGCCCCGCGGCGTCGGCGTCGCCCGCCTCGCACAGCGCGATGATCTGCTCGTGCAGGGCGATCGAGCCCCGACCGTCGAGGCGGGCAAAGCGAATCCGTTCGAGCCGCCGGAGCACGGGGGTGACCTGTTCCAGGACGGTGGCCGCAACCGGGTTGGCGCTCGCGGCGACTGCGACGGCGTGGAAGTCGTCGTCAGCGCCCAGGGCGGCTTCGGCGTTGCGAGCATCGAGGGCCTCGGTGAAGCGACGGTTGGCCTCACGCATGGCGCGGATGTCGGTCGCGGACAGGTTCGGGACCGCCTCACGCACCGCCAGCTCGTGGAGCGCGGCGGCCACGGCTTGCGAGGCCCGGGCCTCGCGCACGTCGAGCGGGCTGACGCGCGTGTAGCTCCCGGGCTTGGACTGGACCAGCCCGGCGCGCTCGAGCCGGCCGATGGCCTCGCGGATCGGCGTCCTGCTCACCCCGAGCCAGCGGCCGAGGTCGGCGTCGTTGAGGCGCTCACCCGGCGCGAAGGTGCCGTCGATGATCCCTGTCCGGAGCGCAAGGTAGGCGTCGTCGCGCAGGAGGGAGCGGGGCAGTACGCGTTCGGATGTAGGAATCGGCATGCAATATATTGCACATTGGCCATCTGATGGGTGTCAAGGGTTCGACCACGCAGTGGATGCTGGTGGCGGTGAGGCTTCAGCCGCCATCATCATCGACGCCACCACCGGCGAACTCCTGCCCCCAACTCACCCTTGACCCCACCCGCAAATACCAACCCCAAACACAAGAAACCCCGAACCCGTGAGGGTTCGGGGTCTTGCCGATGTCCTGAGACATCACATGGCGGTGGCGGTGGGATTTGAACCCACGGAGGGCTTTCACCCTCACACGCTTTCGAGGCGTGATCCTTCGGCCGCTCGGACACGCCACCGCAGAGCAGAATACGCAACGACTCGGCCGAGGCGAAATCGGGCAGCCGAGTCCACGTCCCCGCGGAGGTGAGCGGCCGGCATACACAAGCAGGGCTGCGGGCGACCGGAGGGAAACTGAAGGGTCCGGAGGGCGAATAGGCCTCCGGACCCTTCAGGAAGCCTCATGGGGAGCAAAAGTTGGGGTCAGGGGATGGCGGCGAGCAAGTCCTGCATCACGGTGATCTCGGACGTCTGGGCCAGCTTCATCGAGCGGGCCAACGTGACCACTTCGTCGCGATTCGAGCGCGAGAGAACGGCATCGGCCATCTCCACCCCGCCCTTGTGGTGGGCGATCATCAGGGTCAGGAAGATCTTGTCAGCGGCAGCACCGCGCGCAGCCGTGAGTTTGTCCAGGTCCGCCTCCGACGCCATGCCCGGCATCGGCACGGATTCACCTGATGCCGAGGTCGCGCCGTGGTGGTCCGATCCCATCCACGTCATCGGCGGCTGCGAGCCGGTGGGGGAGAGCCCCCACACCTGCAGCCAGCCCGACATCCGGCCGGCCTGACCCTGCTGGCTCGTCAGGATGTCTTCGGCCAGGGTTTGTAGGGCCGGGTCCTCGGTCCGCTCGACGATGAGCAACGACATCTGGACGGCCTGCCCGTGGTGGGTCTGCATGTCGCGGGAGAAGCCCGCCTCGGCCGAGCCGTCCAACGGGAACCCGCTCCGACCGAACAGCGCCCACCCGAGGACGAGTCCCACGAGGAGCGAGGCGACCGCGAGGAGAACCGACAGACCAACGACCTCGCCCCGCGAGCGAGGAGAGGTCGTCAGGTCCTGCGTTGGAGCGTCGGTCACGACGACGACGGTGAGGGTGTGGCGGACGGCGTTGCCGACGTGGACGGCGAGACGGAGGCCGAGGGCGAGGTGCTCGGCGTTGCACCGGCAGGAGTCTGCGGGGTGGCGTTCTCGTCGGTGCCATCCGTGCCACCGGTGCACAGCGCGTTGGGCTCCGGCGTCTGCGGACCCTGGCGGTACTCCTTGATGAATGCCTCGAGCCGGTTGTCATTCACACCGGTGAGGGCGAGCTGCTTGCCCCATGCCGAGATGACGACCGGTGACGTGAGGCCTTCGTAGGGGGACAGCACGGCATACGTGTCGGGCGTGAGGTCCTTGAGCTTGTCGACGTCGGCCGGGGCCAGGTCGGGCTGGTAGGTGATCCACACGGCGCCGTGCTCCATGGAGTGGACGGCGTTCTCCTTGGGCACCGGCGTGTCATAGACACCACAGTTGAGCCACACCGGGTTGTGCTCGCCACCCACGGGCGGGGACTCCTTGTAGGCCACCGGGTCCTGCGTGTGGGCGCCCGCGTCGTACTTGAAGGACTTCACGGCTGCCAGATCCGGCTTGTTGGCGTTGCCCTGGATGATCGCGAAGGTCACCGCACCGACGATGATCGCGACGGTCACCCCAGCAGCTCCCCAGATGGCGAGGAGCCGACGACGGTCTTTCTTCTCCTGCTCCTTGCGCATCTGCGCAACGCGGTCGGAGGCGTTGCGCGAGTTGGCGCGCGCCTTCTTGCTGCCACTGCCGGACGGGGCCACGAGACACTCCTGAAGATCGATCGATGTCGACAGATTGTGACTCATGCACCTGTATGCCGACTGCTCGCGTCCGTCTCAGGCCACCCAGTGCCGCGTTGCGGCCGCCCACGTCGCGCCCACGAGGAGTGCGGCCGACAGTGCCAGCACCACGGCATACGCGCGCCTGTATGCCGTGGTGTCACGCATCGTGGCGATGGCCAGGTAGACAGGGAACCAGGTGAGTGCGTAGCGGGGAGTGGACACCCAGAGGTTCGAGCAGAGAACGACGCCGACGGTGAGCGTGAGATAGGTCAATTCGGGCCAACGGCGCTGTCTCGCAAGGAGAATGCAGAGGGCGACCCCGAGCAGGACGGCCCCGATGTCGGCGGCCCTGCTGGCCGCGAGCCAGGCGTCGGGGCTGTCCAGCAGGGACTGCCAAGCCGCAGCCAAGCCCTCCCAGGGCCAGGCGCTGATGCGGTCCCAGCCGCGGTGCTCGGCCTCGCGCCAGGCATCCCAGGAACCCGTGCGGGCATGGAGATGGGTCATGTAGGCCGCGACGCTCACGGCAGGGAAGCCGAGCGCCAGGACGTCGAGGCGCGGTCGAGGGCGGCCGTCGCTGTTCCACTGCACGGCATACAGGACAGCGAGAGCGGCTGCGAGGAAGAGCCCGTTGACCCGGACTCCGGTGGCGAGGGCGGCGAGCAGGCCGGCGAGCCACCATTGTCGTCGGGTGGCGAGCAGCCACGCCCCGAGGGCGAGAGCGAGGAAGAGGGCTTCGGTGTAGACGGCGACGAAGAAGAAGCCGGTGGGTGCGAGGGTGAGCAGGGTGACGGCCCGTCGGGCCGCAGCCGAGCCACCGCGAGGGTCGTCGGCGACGAGCATCCACAGCAGCGCGGCCGCGACAGCACCCGCGACGAGGGTGATCAGGAGCCCGGCCGCCGTGACGTTGCCGCCCGTGATGGGAGCGACGGCGGCCATGAGCAGGGGATAGCCGGGGAAGAACGCCTGATCACAGCAATCGAGACCCGGTGGCAGATAGCCCAACGAGGCAATGCGCACGAAGTGGTAGCTGTCCCACACAGAGAAGCGGTCGAGCCACCAGATGCCGGTCGCCCATTCGTGGTCGACGGCGCCCTGCCCGGCCACGGCCGCCACGACGAGAACCGTTGCGGCCAGCAGGATCCGCGAGGCAAAGAAGGCTGCGGCGGCTCGGACCGGGCCGCTCGAGCGAAGGGTCGTCACTGCAGCGCGGAGCGCCAGAAAGGGCCGCGCGCCACGACGTCGGCATGAGCGGCGACCGCACGTGTGACGAACGGCGCGGTGTCGACATCCGGTGCGGTGGCGCCGACCAGTTCGAGGAGGTGGCGGGTCACCTGCACGTCGCGGAGGTCGCCCAACGCGTCCTGGAGCGCGCCGACGGAGTGCGCGAAGTCCTCGGCGGGAGAACCGGAAGCAGAAGCGCTCCCGGGCGACACGGCATACAGGCTGGAGAAGAACTGCGCGCCGTAGCGCAGCTTCTTGGCCTCGATGCGCACCTTGTGACGCTGCGACGATTTGGCGCGCTCGAGCTCTGCGCCGCGGGCACTGACCTGGCGGAAGCGGCGATCCAGGGCCTCGTTCGCGGCGTCAGTGATGGGCGGGTCAACCGGCACCTCGTCGTGGATCCGCCGAAGGAAAAGGTCGAGGTGGGTGCTGAGGTCCTGCCACCGATCGGAGCTCACGACCGCGAGGGCCTCGTCGTAGGCGCCCTCACGCAGGTCGAGGAGCTTGCGCAGCGGGCTGCCGGTGAGCCGTTCGCCATGATCGCGAACCGCCACATCGAGGTCGCGGGCGTGGCCGAGGGGGGCGGCGAGGTCTCGGGTCTCGGTGCTCACCCAGGCGAACTTCTCTCCGTCGCCGAGCGGCCTGCGGAGCAGGGACAGCACTGCGCGAAGGCGGCGGATCCCCACGCGCATGTCGTGCAGGGCCGACGCGTCGCGGGAGGTGAGCAGAGGGTCGACCTGATCGAGGACCTGCTGCCCGCAGGCTCGCACGATGACGTCGAGGGCCTGCGTCGTCGACAGTTCGCGGTCGAGCACGATCGGCGACAGAGCGGCTGGCACGATCAGCTCGCCGACGCGGAGGTCGACGGAGACGTGCTGGGCGAGGGGCACATCGGCTTGCCCGTGGGGGACGGTGCGGGGGCGAGCGCCTTGAAGGTGGTGCCCAGCACGAGGTCGACCGTCGCGGTCTTGCGCTGGTCCGCGACCTGGGTCGTGCCCTTGCCACCGAGCGCGACGACGAGCGGCGCGCGGGTCTTGCCGGCGGGCCCGAACCGAACCTCCGCGGCTCCGGCGACCTTGCGCTTCAACGGGTCGTTCGACACCTCGCCGATCATGAAGCCGCGGCGCTTGAGCTCGGTCGCCGTCCGACCCGCCAGGCCCGTCCTGGTCGTGGCGTTGTAGACGTTGACTGTCGTGTTGGCGGCGCTCGGGACCTTGGGGTCGAAGGGCCGGCACGAGGCCTGGCTGCTGCTGGGGGCCGCCGCTCTCGTCGAGCTGCGGTAGTAGGAGTAGGCGTACCAGAACGCAAAGAACAGCATGAGGATGACGATGAGGATGGTCGTCGTCGTGCGGCGGTGCTGCTGGCGGTGCCGCAGCTCTGAGGTGAGTTCGCGTTTGGGCATGGGGCCTACTCGATGACCAGGACGCGCGCGTGGAGCGTCGGTCGCTGGTGCAGCGCGGCACGCAGGGCGCGGTGCAGTCCGTCCTCGAGATAGAGCGTTCCTTCGAACTCGACGACATGGGCGAACAGGTCGCCATAGAAGGTCGAGTCCTCAGAGAGGAGCATGCCGAGGTCGAGCGTGCGTTTCGTCGTGACCAGGTCGTCGAGACGGACGAGACGTGGGGGCACGTTCGACCACTGACGCGTGCTGTACCCGTGCTCGGGGTACGGACGCGTGTCGCCGACGGCCTTGAAGATCACGCCCGCCACTGTATGGGGCGATGTCGGCCGACGCGCGTTGCCTCTCGGGTCGTGAGCGCACTGTGACCTGCGGAAGCTGTGCCGGTATGCCGCCCGCTCACCTGTGCGGCGGATCGCCGGTCAGGGTTTGCGGGTGCCGTCCCGGGCCCATTCCTCGGATACGGCTGACGCCCGCCGCGAAGACTCTGACAAAGTGCGCCTGGACCCAGGCCACAGCCGCTGACCTCGTGGAATCCTTGCGAGAGGCACCGTCGCACCACAGGAGGAGTCATCGTGACCACCGACCAGTCCACTGCTGCAACGGTTCCCGGAGCACTCATGGCTGCCGAGGTCGCAGAGCAGCCGGCAGTGTTCGACCGCATCCTCAGTGAGGGTCTCGGTGACGTGCAGACCGTCGCCGCTCGCATCCGTGAGACGGCACCGCGATTCGTCATGGTGGCCGCCCGCGGCACCAGCGACCACGCGGCGCTCTACTTCAAGTATCTCGTCGAGATCGTCCTCGGCCTCCCGTGCGGGCTGGCCTCTCCCTCGACGACGACGGCCTATGGCGCCGAACCCGACCTGCGCGACGTGCTGTGGGTTGCTGTGAGTCAGTCCGGTGGATCCCCGGATCTCCTCGAGTCCACCCGGGCAGCCGGTCGGGCCGGGGCGCTCACCCTCGCCGTGACCAACAAGCCCGAGTCGCCCTTGGCCGCTGCGGCCGAGTTGCACCTCGATGTCCGGGCCGGTGCGGAGCGAGCGGTGGCGGCGACAAAGACCTACACCGCAACGCTGCTCACCCTGTGGCTTCTCGTCGACGAGTGGAGTGCGCGCCGCAAGATCGACGGTGCGGCCCTCGTGGCCGCAGCGGAGGAAGCAGTCCACGTGGCCGGCGTGACCGAGGTCGCGGGTCACTATCGCTTCGTCGACAAGCTCGTCCTCACCGGGCGCGGCTACGCCTACCCGACGGCGCGTGAGGCGGCGCTCAAGCTCATGGAGACGTCCTACCTGGCGGCGCATGCGTTCTCGGGGGCAGACCTCCTCCACGGACCGCTCGCCATGGTCGACTCCGACCGCCCGGTGCTGGCCCTGGTGCCTCACGGAGTCGCAGGTCGGGCCATGAGGCCGGTGCTCGACCGGCTGCGCGATCGTGGGGCCGACCTCACCGTCGTCGGAGATGCCGAGTCGGCCGGTCAAAAGCCCGCGATCGTCCTGCCGCGGGTTGCCGAGGAACTCAGTCCGCTCATCGAGATCATCCCGATGCAACGGCTCGCACATGCCATGGCGCTCGCCCGCCACGAGAACCCGGACGCACCCCGCGGCCTGTCCAAGGTGACCCGCACGACCTGAAACCCCGACGGATTGCGCAATGAGTCGGGCAGGGGTGGGTCAGGAGGCGAGGGTCGCGAGGTGGCGCTCGACCTCGTCGGCGGACAGCACGTGTTGGATGACCATGGTCGCTGCGCCGATGACACCGGCGTGTTCTCCGGTGCGGGCCGTGACGATCTGGAGCTCGCCCGTCGCCAGTGGGAGTGAGCGTCCATAGACGACTTCGCGGATGCCCGCGAGCAGACCGTCGTTGGACTGTGCGAGGAGTCCTCCGATGGCGATGACCGACGGGTTGAGCAGGCTGACGATCGAGGCGAGGACGGCGCCGATCTCACGGCCGGCATGACGAAGCGCAGCGACCGCCTCCGGGTTGCCTGAGCGGGCGAGTTCGAGGAGCTCGCGGCTGTCCTTGACGTGGATGCCCTGCTCGCTGAGGCGGGCGACGATGGCCGGGCCACTGGCCACGGCTTCGAGGCAGCCTTCATTGCCACAGCGGCAGAGGATGCCCTCGCCGTGGGGTGCCGCGACGTGGCCGAGGTCTCCGGCGGAACCCTGCGCTCCCCGGTGCAGCTGACCACCGCTGATGATGCCGGCGCCGATGCCCGTGGCGACCTTGACGAAGACGAGGTGCTCGACCTTCGGATAGATCGTGGCGTGCTCGCCCAGGGCCATGATGTTGACGTCGTTGTCGACGAGGACTGCTCCGCCCAGCTTGGCGCCGACGTGCGACGGGACGTCGTAGCCGTCCCAGCCCGGCATGATCGGTGGGGAGGCCGGTCGACCTGTGGAGTGCTCGACGGGCCCGGGCAGGCCGAGACCTACGCCGACGAGCTGGCGCTTGGTGCGTCCGGCGGACCGCAGCAGCCCCTTGCCGATCTCGATGACGCCGTCCAGGACGACCGCTGGACCCTGACGGATGTCGAGCGCCTCGGAGGTCTCCGCGATGACGCGCCCACCCAGATCGGTGAGGGCGACGGTGACGTGAGTGGCGCCGACGTCGGCGCCGAGGACGAAGCCCGCCTCCGGGTTGAACGCGAGGCGGGTGGGTGGTCGTCCGCCGGTGGATCGTGACTCGCCGGCGGACGTGAGCAGGCCTGCAGCCAGGAGGGATTCGACTCGTGCCCCCACGGTCGAGCGGGCAAGTCCAGTGATCTCGATGAGCTCGGCGCGGGTGCGAGGCCTGCCATCGCGCATGAGCTGGAGGAGTGCCCCAGCGCCGGGGGGCCCGGTGACGGGCGCGGCGGACGCCCCCAAGGTGCCGGGTGCCTGGGTGCTGACGGTTCCACTCACGTTCCGTAGTGAAGCACAGCGACGGACTTCAGACACTCTCGGAGACGGAAGAGTTAGCAACGTTTCCATCTTTTGCTTGACGGACACGCAAAAGGGCAATAGCGTCCACGCCATGACCAGAGGCAATGACGCCTCACCTCTTTTGGTGATGGCCGGAATCTTCAAGCGATTCCCAGGCGTGACCGCGCTCGGTGGTGTGGATCTCGAGGTGCGCCCCGGCGAGGTGCACTGCCTTCTCGGGCAGAACGGGGCAGGCAAGTCGACCCTCATCAAGGTCCTCGCCGGTGCCCACCAACCCGACGAGGGCACGATCACCTGGAACGGCGAGGCTGTGACGCTCGCCCACCCACAGGCGTCGATGGACCGCGGGATCGCGACGATCTATCAGGAGCTGGACCTCGTCGAGGGCCTCACGGTCTCCGAGAACATCTTCCTCGGCCAGGAGCGGGCTCGCTTCGGCTTCTCCCAGCGGTCCGTGGCCCGCGCCGAGACGACCGCGCTGCTGCAGCGCCTGGGGCACCCCGAGATCTCACCCTCGACCGAGGTCGGCCAGCTGTCAGCAGCCGGCCAGCAGATCGTCAGCATGGCCCGCGCCCTGTCGCGTGACGCGCAGCTCATCGTCATGGACGAGCCGTCAGCGGTGCTCGACAGCGGCGAGGTCCAGCGTCTGTTCAGCGTCATTCGCGACCTCACCTCCCAGGGCGTCGCAGTCGTCTACATCTCGCACCGCCTCGAGGAGATCCGGGTCATCGGCGACCGGGTCACGGTCCTCAAGGACGGTCGGACCGTCGCCACCGGACTCCCGGCGAAGGAGACCCCGACGTCAGAGGTCATCAAGCTCATGACGGGCCGCTCGATCGAATATGTCTTCCCCAACCGCGGTGTCGTGCCTGAAGGAGAGCCGCTCCTCGAGGTCAGCGGCCTCGGTCGTGTCGGTGAGTTCTCGGACGTCAGCTTCGCCGTCCGTCACGGCGAGGTGCTGGGACTTGCCGGTCTCGTCGGCGCCGGGCGCTCCGAGATCATCGAGACCGTCTTCGGTGCTCGCCGGGCGGACACCGGGACGGTTGCGGTGGGTGGGCAGACCCTGCGGCGGGGGTCGGTGAGTGCGGCTGTGGACGCAGGGATCGGACTGTGCCCCGAGGAGCGCAAGAGCCAGGCACTGGTGCTCGGCGACAGCGTCGCCTCCAACATCAGCATGGCCACCCTCACCCGCTTCGCCCGGGCCGGCTGGCTCGACCATGCAGCCGAGCACCGCGCCGCGCAGGAGCTGGCGACCAGTCTCGAGCTGCGGCCGACCGGTGTCGCCCGTGAGGTCCGCACGTTGTCGGGCGGCAACCAGCAGAAGGTCGTGCTCGCCCGCTGGCTCCTTCGCGGCTGCCGCGTCCTGCTGCTCGATGAACCCACCCGAGGCGTCGACATCGGCGCCCGATCCGAGATCTATGCCCTTGTCCGTCAGCTCGCCGATGACGGCGTCGCCGTCATCGTGGTCTCGAGCGAGATCGAGGAGGTGCTCGGTCTCGCCGACCGGGTCCTCGTCATCGGGGACGGACAGGTACTGCACGAGGCGCCCTCCGCAGACCTCGACGAACACCGAGTGCTCGACATCATCCTGAAAGGAGACGCCGCATGAGCGTCGACAGCCCATCCACCACCCCCAGCCACTCCGGGGCCGAGGGCACCCAGGAGATGGTCAGTCCGGCAGCCCAGGAGCCCTCGACCAGCGCCCTGTCGCGTCTCTATGCCAGCCCGGCCACCCGAAGCCTGGGCTTGGTCATCGCGCTCGTGGTGCTCTTCGTCGTCGGTGCGGCAACCGGTGGTGAGCGGTTCGCCAGCTTCGACAACGTCCTCACGATCCTCCGGTTCGCCTCGGTGATCGGCGTCGTGAGCATCGGCATGACCTTCGTCATCTCCGCCGGAGGGATCGACCTGTCGGTCGGGGCCATCGTCGCCCTCTCGTCCGTGTGGGCCACCACCCTGGCCACCCAGACCATGGCCGAGGACACCCACTGGATCCTCATGGTCGGCGCTGCCCTGCTCGTGGGAGCGGCATGTGGGCTCATCAACGGACTGCTCATCGCCTACGGCAAGGTGGCCGCGTTCATCGCCACTCTGGCCATGCTCGCCGCAGCGCGCGGACTCGCTGAGATCATCGCCCAGCGACGCACCCAGATCATCCGCGACCGCGGCTTCATCGACTTCTTCGGTGGCAGCGTCCTCGGCATCCCGGTGCTCGTCGTCATCTTCGCGGTCGTTGCCGTCCTCGGCTGGATCCTGCTCAACCGCACCACCTTCGGTCGTCGCACACTGGCGATCGGGGGCAACCCGGAAGCAGCGCGACTGGCCGGGATCAAGGTCCAGCGCCAGACGGCATACCTGTATGTCCTGCTCGGTCTCGCCTGCGGTCTGGCGGCGGTCATGCTCATGGCTCGCACGACGACCGGCACCTCGACGCACGGGCAGCTGCTCGAGCTCGACGCGATCGCCGCCGTCGTCATCGGCGGAACCCTCCTCAGCGGTGGACGCGGAACGATCGTCGGCACCGTGCTCGGTGTCCTCATCTTCGCGACGCTCACCAACGTCTTCACGCTCAACAACCTCGACACGTCCACGCAGGCCGTGGCCAAGGGCGTGATCATCGTCGCCGCCGTGCTGCTGCAGCAGCGAGTGGCCTCTCGTCGGGCCAGTCCCTGATGCCGCGCTCCCTGCGCAGGTCCCCCCACCCACCTCACCTCTCACCCAACCCTTCGGCACGCACCCAGGAGAACCCGATGAACCGTCCTCGCCGCACCCTCAACCGCCCCCTTCGCACCGCCGCCGCCCTCGGCGTCGTCGCTCTCGTCGCCGCCGGGTGCACGAGCAACACCCCCGAGGCCGAGAACGACTCGGCCAGCAGCGCCGCACCCGCCGGTGACAACGCCAAGCCCGGCGACAAGGTCACCATCGGCTTCTCCGGACCCGCGGCCGACCACGGTTGGCTCGCTGCCATCAACAACTCCGCCCAGGCCGAGGCAAAGAAGTACACCGACGTCGAGTTCCGCGTCGCCGAGGGCACCAACGACGCCAGCCTGCAGATCTCCCAGATCGAGACCTTCATCAACGACAAGGTCGACGCGATCGTCCTCCTGCCGACCGACGGCGCCGCACTCACCGAGGTGGCGACGAAGGCCACCGAGGCCGGCATCATCGTCGTCAACGTCGACCGTGAGTTCTCCAGCCCCTTCGCTGCTCGCACCACCGTGCTCGGTGACAACTACGGCATGGGTGTCAGTGCCGGAACTCGCGCCTGCAAGGTCATCAGCGACAAGAAGATCACCAACCCCGTCATCGCCGAGATCGCCGGCATCGATGCCCTCCCGCTGACCCAGGACCGGAGCAAGGGCTTCGCCGACGCGTTGAAGGCGTGCAGCCAGACCGTCGACAACCGGGTCGCCGCCGAGTTCACGGTGGCGTCCGGTGAGAGCGTCGCATCGAACCTGCTCCAGGCCGCCCCCAAGATCGACATCATCTGGAACCACGACGACGACCAGGGTGTCGGCGTCATGGCCGCCTTCGACAACGCCAACCGCAAGGAGTTCGCCTTCATCGGTGGCGCCGGATCCGCGAACGCCATGCGCTGGATCAAGGAGGGCAAGATGGACTCCACGGTCATCTACCCGCCGACCCAGGCTGCCGACGGCGTCCGCCTCGCGCGCCTGCTCGCCCAGGACAAGGGCATGGCCGACCTCGTCCAGGTCGCGGTCCCGCGCCGGATCGTCCTCGATGCGCCCGTCGTCACCAAGGACAACGTCGACAAGTACCTTCCGCTCGGCTTCGAGAGCTGACCCTCCGGGACCCTCGTGGTGCTCGCCGACCGGGTGACCGGCCGGCGAGCACCACCACCCACCCACCACCCGGGCCGGTTCGGCTCACGGAAGGTGCCTCATGGCCATTGACACCCCCTCACCCCTCACCGATGCCGCGCCGGCGACCGTGAGCACGCCTGGCCGCCTCGGCATCGGAATGGTCGGGTACTCGTTCATGGGCGTGGCCCACTCACAGGGCTGGCGCAACGCCCGCAGCTTCTTCGACCCGGCGCTCGTGCCAGACCTCGTCGCGATCGGTGGCCGTGACGCACAGGCCGCCGCCGACATGGCGCGGCGCTTCGACTGGCAGAACGTCGAGACCGACTGGCGGGCACTCATCACCCGCCCCGACGTCGACCTCGTCGACATCTGCACCCCCGGGGACACCCACGCCGAGATCGCCATCGCCGCCCTCGAGGCCGGCAAGCACGTCCTGTGCGAGAAGCCTCTCGCGAACACCGTCGAGCAGGCCCGCGCGATGGCCGCCGCGGCCGAGCGCGCCCAGCGGCACGGCATCCGGTCGATGGTGGGGTTCACCTACCGTCGCGTGCCGGCCATCGCTCTGGCCCGGCAGCTCGTGGGCGAGGGGCGCGTCGGCCAGATCCGCCACGTGCGGGCGCAATACCTCCAGGACTGGCTCGTCGACCCGGAGTCGCCGCTGACCTGGCGCCTCCAGAAGGACCGGGCCGGCAGCGGTGCGCTCGGGGACATCGGCGCGCACATCATCGACCTCGCGCAGTTCGTCACCGGCGAGCGCATCAGCGGTGTCAGCGCCGTCACCGAGACCTTCGTGCGCGAGCGGCCCCTGCCGGAGTCCTCGCACGGGCTCTCCTCACAGGCCGGCACCGGCCGGGGGGCGGTCACCGTCGACGACGCCGCGGTGTTCCTGGCCCGTCTCGACGGGGGAGCGCTCGCGACGTTCGAGGCCACCCGGTTCGCGACCGGCCGCAAGAACTCGATCCGGCTCGAGGTCAACGGGACGCGAGGCAGCATCGCCTTCGACTTCGAGGACATGAATGTGCTGCAGGTGCACGATGCCACCACGCCATCCCGCGAGTCGGGCTTCACGCGAGTCATCGTCACCGAGCCCTCGCACCCCTACGTCGAGCACTGGTGGCCTGCCGGTCATGGACTCGGTTACGAGCACGGTTTCACCCACCAGGCAGCCGACCTCCTTGCCGCGATCGCCGACGGCACCGATCCGGAGCCGTCGTTCGCTGACGGCCTGGCCGTGCAGGAGGTGCTTGCCGCCGTGGAGACAAGCGCCGCCAACGGGTCCCGTTGGACCCCCACCGATGACTCGACGAACGGCTGAGCCGCCCACCGAGCACTGAAGTTCACCCGTGGCCGACCACCACACCACCGGAAGGAATCGCACGAGGTCACGCACGTCCCACCCTGTCATTGCAGTGACGAAGGAGCACCATGAACACCGACAACGACGTCAACCTCTCGGGCCTGGTCACCAAGCTCGGCCTCAACCGCCGCCAGTTCCTCGCGGCAACGACGGGCATGGCGGCCGCCGCGGCGGTCACCGCCCCCAGCGCCGTCGCCGGACCCGTCGGCAACGCCAACGGCATCCTCATCCCGGCCCCCCGGCGCGGCATCATCCTCTACACGGTGCGCGACGCCGTCAGTCGTGACCCGCTCTCGACCAACCTCGCCTCAGGCTTCAAGGAGGTGCTCACCGAGCTCGCCAAGATCGGCTACAAGCAGATCGAGTTCGCGGGCTACCGCCAGCACGCCAACTCCGAGGGCGGTGCCGACCTCAACAACGTCGCCGGAGCCACCCTCCTCCGCTCGTGGCTCGACGCCAACGGTCTCGAGGCCGAGGGCAACCACGGGAGCATCCCCAGCACGGTGACCGACGTGACGATCTCGCAGTTCGACACCGCGTGCGAGATCGCGAACATCCTCGGCATGGGTCACATCGGCACGGGCAACGACCCGACCCGCAGTGCCTACCTCGCCGACTGGCAGGCCGCCGCCCCGGTCTGGAACTTCTTCGGAGAGCGCGCGGCCAGTCACGGCCTGAAGCTCTACACCCACAACCACGACATCGCCTACAGTTTCCTGCTCGACAGCGGCCCCGCCGACGCGCTCGGCAACCCGACCCGCAGCAGCGGCATCCGTCGGCTGGAGTGGTTCCTCGCGAACACCGATCCGCAGAACGTCTACCTGGAGATGGACATCTTCTGGGCGCACGTGGCGCAGTACAAGCACCACACCTACATTGCCGCCGACGGCAGCTCGGTCCAGTCGGTCTTCGATCCCGCAGCCCTGGTCGCCGCCCAGAACAAGCGGTTCCCGCTGTTCCACGCCAAGGACGGCAAGAAGAACTCGGCCGTCGCCAACGGCTACGACATCGTGGCGTTCGGTGCGGGTGACATCGACTACTCGACGTTCCTGGGCCGCGTCGGGTCCAGGGGCTCACACAACCCGATGTGGGAGCAGGACACCGCCCCCGGTGGCGCGCTGGCACCCGCGCAGTCGCTCGAGCTCGCGAAGTTCAGCTACGACAACCTGGCCGCCCTGCGCGGCTGAGCACCCCTGACGGCGGTCGCAGGACCCCGTCGCACCACCCCTGCTGAGCACCACCGCCCACCGGAGTCCCTTCTGGTGGGCGCCAGCCCGGAGGTGGCGTCGAAAGAAGCCGTTGCAGCGGCCGACGCCACCTCCGGGACTGGCTCGCCCAACACTCACTGAAGGACGTGGACATGAAGTCTATTCAACGTCGAGGTCGGCCACGTGTACTTTCCACGGTTGCCGCCCTCGTTCTCGCACTCGTCACGACGGGCAGCGCTCTGGCCGTTCCCGCCTCAGCACACAACGGTGTCGACCACTCGGCCGAGCCGGGCTCCGACCCGGCCCTTGACTGGGCGAACTACGAGAAGATCACCCTCACCAAGGACACCGGTGAGCCCATCGACATGGCCGTGATGCCCGACGGCAAGGTTCTGACCACCGCCCGCAACGGCGACATCCGCCTCACCGACCCGGACGCCGGCACGACGAAGGTCGTCTCCAAGGTGGCGGTCTACAGCAACTCCGAGGACGGCATGCAGACCGTCACGCTCGACCCGGAGTTCGCGACGAACAAGTGGGTCTACCTCTACTACGCACCGCTCGACATGACCGCGCCCTACATCTCGCGCACCCCCACCGGCTCGGCGCCCAACACCGTGCCCGCAGGCCAAGACCCTGCGACCTACTGGAACCAGTGGAAGGGCTACAACCAGCTGACCCGCGTCAAGTGGGACGACGCTGCCGGCGCGCTCGACCTCGGCACCGAGCAGGTCATCATCAAGGTGGAGCAGCAGCGCGGCCAGTGCTGCCACGTCGCGGGGGACGTCGACTTCGACGCCGCCGGCAACGTCTACCTCGCCACCGGCGACAACACGCCGGCAAGCACCCCTGGCGCCAACGGCTTCGCGCCCAACAACGACGCGCCGGGCATGAACCCGGGCTTTGACTCGCGTCGCGGCGCCGGCAACACCAACGACCTGCGCGGCAAGATTCTGCGCATCCACGTCGAGGACAACGGCTCCTACACGATCCCCGCGGGCAACATGTTTGCCCCGGGCACGGAGAAGACTCGCCCCGAGATCTTTGCCATGGGGCTGCGCAACCCCTTCCGCTTCGAGGTCGACCCGGGCACCAACTCGGTGAGCTGGGGCGACTACGGACCCGATGCCGGTGCGCCGAGCGCCGAACGCGGTCCTCTCGGCTATGTCGAGTGGCAGACCACGGCGATCGACCGCCCGGTCAACGGCGGTTGGCCGTACTGCACGGGCAACCAGTTCAACTACAACGAGTGGAACTTCGCGACCGCCACGCCGGGCCCGTTCTTCGACTGCGCTGCCGGCGCGAAGAACAACTCGCGCTGGAACACCGGACTGGCCACCGTGCCGCCGGCCACCCCCGCGACGCTCTACTACGGCGACAACAACACCCACCAGCCGTGGCCTGAGCTGACTGACTTCTCACCGGCCACTGGTCAGGGCCCGATGGGCGGACCGGTCTACCACTACGACGCCGCGAACCCCTCGACGACGAAGTTCCCGGCGTACTGGGACGAGAAGGCGTTCTTCGCCGAGTTCTCGCAGGACTACCTGGCCGTCTTCGACGTCCAGTGGCCCAACGGTCCGGTGGACCACATCACCCACTTCCTGCCGAACAGCGCTCTGCAGACCAACGGCCAGCCCGACACCGACAGCCCGATCGACATCGAGTTCGGCCCCGACGGCTCGCTCTACGTCCTCGACTACGGCGACGGTTTCTTCCGGGCCAACCCCGACGCCGGGCTCTATCGGATCGACTACTCGCCGGGCAACAAGGCACCGACGGCCCGCATCTCCGCCGACCCGATCTCGAGCAGTGGTGTGCCGTTGACCGTCGAGTTCGACGGTTCGGGCTCGACCGACCCCGAGGGCGGCGCGCTCACCTACGAGTGGGACTTCGACGGTAACGGCACGTTCGACGCCACCGGTGTCGAGGCGACCCACACCTACACGACCCTCGGGTCCTACACCGCCCGTCTGCGGGTCACCGACCCCGAAGGACGGCGCGGCATCACAAGCACGAGGATCAGCGTCGGCAACGTCGCACCGACGATCAACGTGAGCACGCCCAACGGTGGGTTCTTCGACTGGGGCCAGGCGGTGCCGTTCACGGTCACGACCTCCGACCCGGAGGACGGGAACGCGCCGGTGTGCTCCCGCGTGGCCTGGACGTTCGGGCTCGGGCACGACGCCCATGCCCACCCGTTGAGCCAGGGGACGGGCTGCCAGTTTGCGATCCCGACCCCCGTCGACGCGACCGAGCACGGCGAGACCGAGAACATCTTCGGCGTCGTCGTCATCCGCTACACGGACAACGGTGCGAACGGGGTTGCTCCCGCGACCTCCGAGCGCTCGTTGATCCTCAACCCGAAGTCGCAGGAGGCCGAATGGGCCGACGTCGTCCAGGGTGCCGAGATCGTCTCCGACGACACGGCGAGCGGTCTGCGCAAGGTCACCTCGCTGGATCCCGGTGACCACCTCGCCTGGGACCCGGTGAACTTCGCCGATGTCACGGGCGTCACCGTCCGCTCCTCCGGGTCGGGCACGCTGGCCCTGCGGTGGAACGCTCCCGACGCGACGCCGTTCGCGACAGTCGCTGTCTCGGGCAGCGGCTGGAACGACACGAATGCGAGCTTTGCGAACGCCCCGACGGGGACAGGCGTCCTGTACGTCACGTCCACCGGCGGTGTCGTCCTCGACCGGCTCACCTTCTCCGGCAACGGCGTCGCCGACGTGACGCCGCCGACGGTGACCGCAGCCCTCGAGCCGGCGCAGCCGACCGGGCAGAACGGCTGGTACACGTCCAACGTGACGGTCCGCCTCACCGCAACCGACAACGGCACGATCTCGACGCGCCAGGTCTCCACCGACGGTGGCAAGACGTGGACGACGGTCAGCGCCAACAATCCCACGACGGTCATCTCCACGGAGGGCACGACGACCGTGCTCTATCGGGCGACCGACAACGGTGGCAACGTCTCGCAGGTCGGCCAGGTCGTCGTCAAGATCGACAAGACCGCCCCCACCGTGGCGTTCCATGGCGCAACCGAAGGGGCATCCGTCGGCAACGCTGGCGATGTCTCCTGGACCGCGGTCGATGCGATCTCCGGTATCCAGTCGGTGACCGCGACCCTCGACGGAACCTCCGTCGCGGGCGACCAGCCGGTTGAGCTCTGGCGCCTCTCTCTCGGTGCGCACACGCTCGTCGTGAGCGCCGAGGACAACGCTGGACACGTCACGAGCAAGACCCTCACCTTCACGACGACGACGTCGCTGGCCGAGCTCACCAAGCTCACGCAGCGTCTTGCCGACTCCGGTGAGGTGTCTGCAGCAGGTGAGAAGCAGCTGCTCAAGCGGCTCGAGCAGGCGAAGAAGCACGCGGACGCCGGTCGCGGCCACGCGGCGGCTACCCAGGTGGAGGGCTTCATCTCCCTCCTGGCCAACCGCACGCTCGTCCCCGACGTGACGGCTGCCGCAGCTTTCGACCGCGACGCGAAGGCGGTGATCGCCCAGCTGCGCGGCTGATCGGATCCGGCCCTGCGGCGGGGACCCTCCCCGCCGCAGGGCCCACCCCGGTGCGCGACTCTCACGTTCTGTCGTCGCGACGCCCTAGCCAACTCGCCATCGCCCCGCTCGTCATCGCCCCACCCGCGCCGCCACTCGGCGCGCATCGCCCTTCCACTCCGGGCTCCAACCCCGAGGAGAACCTCATGACCTTCACGACCGAACGCACTGGACTTTGGCTGGTCGGCGCTGGCGGATCCGTCGCGACGACCGTCGCCGCGGGCCTCGCCGGCCTGCGTGCCGGTGTCGCTGCCCCCATCGGGCTCGTCACCGCGCAGGCCGCCCTCGAGGGGGCCGACCTCATCGACACCGCAGATCTCGTGACCGGAGGACATGACGTCAGCAACGTCTCCCTCGCCAAGCGTGCGGAGGCCCTGGCCGCAGCCGGGGTCATCCCGCATGACCTGCCCGGCCTCATCGCGCACGACCTCGACGAGGCGTCCAGCCGCGTCCGTCCCGGCTACACGCTCGGTGCCGAGGACCAGCGCGAGGCCGTCGATCGTCTCGCGGACGACCTGCGCGAGTTCCGTGAGCGCGAGGGCCTGGCCCGCGTCGTGGTCATCAACGTCTCCTCGACGGAGGCTCCCGTCGTTCCCCAACCGGCCCACGCTGACCGTCAGGCACTCGACATCGCCTGGGATGCGGGGGAGTCCCCACTGCCGCCAAGCTCGGTGTATGCCGCGGCTGCGTTCGCGGCAGGCTGCGCCTTCGTGGACTTCACTCCGTCCGCGGGTGCGCGCCTTCCGGTGCTCGGCACCTTCGCCGACGAGGCGGGTATGCCGTGGGGCGGCAGTGACGGCAAGACCGGTGAGACGTTGCTCAAGTCGGTGCTCGCGCCGATGTTTGCGATGCGCTCACTCGACGTGCGCTCCTGGTCCGGAACCAATCTGCTCGGAGGCGGTGACGGCGCGACCCTGGCCTCACCCGACGCTCGTCAGAGCAAGATCGACAGCAAGGCCGCCGGGCTCGAGGCTCTCCTCGGACACTCCGTGGAGGGCCCCCTGCACATTGACCACGTGGCCGATCTCGGTGACTGGAAGACCGCGTGGGACCACGTGACCTTCGCCGGCTTCCTCGGCACCCGGATGACGCTGCAGTTCACGTGGCAGGGGTGTGACTCCGCGCTCGCGGCACCCCTGGTCATCGACCTCGCCCGGTTGCTCGACCTGGCGATGCGCCGGGGTGAGAGTGGTCCCCTTCCCGCGCTCGGATTCTTCTTCAAGGATCCGGCAGGGCTGGACGAGCACGCGCTGGCTCCGCAGCACGACCTCCTCGTCCGGTGGGCGACGGAGGGTGCGGACGTTCGCCCATGACGTCCCTGCGTGACCTGGCAGAGCTCGTGCGAGCGCCCGCGGGCCTGACCGTGCCCAGCGACACCCTCGCGGGTGCCGCCAGCGCAGGGTGGCCTGCGGGTCGCCGCACTGCTCTGCTGCCCCTTGCCTCGGTTTCGCTCTATTGGGCCGGGATGGCCCTCAACGACTGGGCCGACCGAGACCTGGACGCCGTCGAACGCCCCGAGCGCCCCATCCCCTCCGGTCGAGTGACCCCGGGGACCGCACTGGCTCTCGCCACGGGGCTCACCGCCGCCGGGGTGGGCCTCGCCGCCGTCGCAGGAGGTGCGCCGGCCGCTGCGGTGGCGGGCGTGCTGTCCGGTGCCGTCTGGACCTATGACCTCTCGGCGAAATCAGGGCCCGGGAGCACCGCCGTCATGGCGAGTACCCGGGGGCTCGACGTCCTCCTGGGTGCGGCGGCCGGCGGCCTGCCTGCCCTTCGACACGCAGTCGCCCCTGCAGCCCTTCTCGCTGCGCACACCGCGGGCGTCACCGCTTTGAGTCGCGGTGAAGTCCATGGGACGAAGCCTGAGACTGCCCGAGGCGCCGTCAGTCTGACGGCAGTCGTCAGCACCCTCGTTCCCGTCCTCGCGTCATCACGCGCCCTGACCCTGGACCGCTCGCGGCCAGAGGCGCGCGCGGGCCAGGGTCGTGGAAGCCGGGACGGCTGGGTGGCGATGGGCGTCGCGATCGCCGCGGCAACGGCATACGCAAGCTCTGTCGGACGGGCGCAGGCTGCGGCGGCGACCGATCCCGGCGCGGCGACGACCCGCCGTGCCACGGTTGCCGGGATCAAAGGGATGGTGCCGCTCCAGTCGGCACTGGTCGCCTCGGCGGGTGAGGCACGGGCGGCTCTGGCACTCGGGGCGCTCTCGTGGGCCGCACGGTCAGCGATGCGCAAGGGGTCACCGACGTGAGTGGGTTGCGATTCGGCTACGGACTCAACGGGTTCACCGACCACCGGCTGCCCGACGCCCTCGCGGTTCTTGCCGACCTGGGCTACGACGGCGTGGCGATCACCCTCGACCACGCGCACCTCGACCCCATCGGGGCCGGACTCGCACAGCGCGTGGCACTGGCCGCGCGGCTGCTGGCCCGCCACGGACTCGACGTCGTTGTCGAGACCGGCGGTCGCTATGTGCTCGACCCCCGACGCAAGCACCACCCGACCTTCGTGAGCGACGAGGGCCGGGAGCGTCGTATCGACCTCGTTGCCACCGCCCTGCGCATCGCGCCCGATCTGGGTGCTCGCGTCGTCTCGTGCTGGAGCGGCACGTTGCCGGAGTCGGCCACCGCCGAGCAAGGGCGGGCTCGGGTCGATCACGCGGTGACCAGTCTGTTGCCCGTCGCCGAGGCCGCCGGGGTGACGCTCGCGCTGGAGCCGGAGCCGGGGATGTTCCTCGAGCGGGTAGGAGACGTCGTCGGGCTTCTCGACCGGTTGGACCGCCCCGCGGCACTCGCGCTGACCATCGACGTCGGTCACCTCACCTGCACGGAGGACGAGCCCCCGGGGTCGGTGATTCGGGGGGCCGGGCACCTCGTCGCCAACGTGCAGATCGATGACATGCGCCGCGGGGTCCACGAGCATCTGCCGTTTGGCGACGGCGAGGTCGACCTGCCCGACGTGCTCGCGGCTCTGGGCGACATCGGCTACGGCGGGCTCGTGCACGTCGAGCTGCCCCGGCACTCGCATGCCGCACCGGTGCTCGCCGAGCGGAGCCTGCGCGCCCTGCGCCTTGCCGAGGCCGACGCTCGCCAACTCGAGAAGAGGATCTGACATGGGATGGAAGGACGACGCCAGGCACGTGGTGGCGAACGACGCCGAGGCGGTGCTCAGCCTTTTCCCGGGTGCGGCCCGTCACGCCCGCGCGGAGGGGGACGATGGCGAGGCCGTGCGGGTCGAGCTGCTCGAGGCGATTCCCGGCGAACTCGACGACGTCGTGAGGATCACCTCGACGCTCTACAGCCGGGGCGACAGTGCCGAGAAGCAGGCGGTGCTCGCGGCGCTACCCAGCCTTGACCGGGCGACCACCGCGCGACCAGCCGTCGGCGATGCGCTCCTTCTGCTCGTGCGAGATGCGTTGCGCACCAATGACACTCGGCTCGTCGCCCGTGCCCTCGGGGCGTATGCCGCCACGCACCTCGACGACGCCGCCTGGCGCCAAGGAGTGGTCAAGGCGATCTTCATGGGAATCCCCCTCGACACCGTCGCCGACCTCGAACGACGCACCGACGACGAGCTGCGCCGGATGGTGAGTGACTTCATCGACGAGCGACAGGCGGCGGGGCGCGACGTGCCGGCCGACGCACAGCGGATCGTCTTCACCGACCAGGACACCTCAACCCCCGGGAGCAGCAGATGAGAATCTTCGACCCGCATATCCACATGACCTCGCGGACGACCGATGACTACGAGCGGATGCACGCCGCCGGGGTGCGCGCGGTCGTCGAGCCGTCGTTCTGGCTCGGGCAGCCGCGCACCAGTGTCGAGACGTTCTGCGACTACTTCGACGCGCTGCTCGGGTGGGAGCCCTTCCGGGCGCAGCAGTTCGGTATTCAGCACTTCGCGACCATCGGCCTCAACCCCAAGGAAGCCAATGACGAGCGCTGCCGCGCGGTCCTGGACGAGTTGCCCCGCTATCTCGTCAAGGACCGGGTCGTCGCCGTCGGCGAGCTCGGCTACGACTCGATGACTGCCGAGGAGGACGAGGTCTTCGCCCACCAGCTGGGTCTGGCGCGGGAGCACGGGCTGCCCGCGCTCGTGCACACGCCTCACCGCGACAAGCTTGCTGGCACGCGGCGCACGCTTGACGTCGTGCGCGAGTCGGGGCTTCCCGCCGAACGGGTTCTCGTCGACCACCTCAACGAGGTCACGGTCGGCGTCGTCGCCGGAAGCGGTTGCTGGATGGGGTTCTCGATCTATCCCGACACCAAGATGGACCCGCAGCGCATGGTCGCGATCCTGCAGGAGCACGGCACCGAGCGGATGGTCGTCAACTCGGCCGCCGACTGGGGGCGCAGCGACCCGCTGCTCACCGTGCGTACGGCCGAGGCCATGCTCGCCGCAGACTTCTCCGGCGACGACGTCGACAAGGTCCTGTGGCGCAACCCGGTGGAGTTCTACGGCCAGAGCGGGCGCCTCGACCTCGAGGACGTCGACCTGTATGCCGTCGCCTCACCTACGGATTCACCTACCGCCTCCCCGGAGGGCGAATTCGTGGGCGCGTCGGCCGGTGCGCCCATGGGCGCGCCGACGGGTGCAACCTTCGAGGGCAACTCCGTGCTCCGCGGCTCCAAGGAGAGCTGAAGTGCGCCTCCTCCATGCTGACGGCACAGTCGTACACCTCGCCTACTGCACCAATGTGCATGCCGGCGACAGCCTCGACGACGTCCTCGCCCACCTCGACCGCTTCGTGCTGCCGGTGCGCAAGCACCTGGGGTCCGATCTCCTCGGGGTCGGTCTGTGGCTCGCAGCCCCGGCCGCCCACGAGCTCGCGCAGGACGCCACGGCCACGAATGGGTTGCGCCGAGCCCTCACCCATCGGGGCCTGGAAACAGTGACGCTCAACGGTTTTCCCTACCGCGGCTTCCAGGAGCCGGTGGTCAAACAGCGCGTCTACCACCCCGACTGGTCGGAGCAGGAACGACTGGACTACACGGTCGACTGCGCTGCGGTGTTGGCCCAGCTGCTGCCCGACGACGCGGCCCGGGGGAGCGTGTCGACCCTGCCGTTCGCGTGGCGCACGCCCTGGGACGGTGGTCAGCACCAAGCCGCTCTGGACAACCTGGGTCGCCTCTCTGACGCCCTCGAGGGCATGGAGACCCGCACCGGCCGCGTCGTGCGCGTCGGTCTGGAACCCGAGCCCGGGTGCGTGGTGGAGACGACGGCCGAGGCAGTGGAGCGGTTGGCCGGCGTCAACGCCGAGCGCATCGGAGTCAGCCTCGACCTCTGCCACCTCGCGGTCGGCTTCGAGGACCCGGCGGAGGCACGTGATCGCATAGCGGGGGCGGGGCTCCCGGTCACCAAGGCCCAGATCTCTGCAGCCGTGCACGCCGACGACCCGACTGATCCCGCGACCCGGCGGGCACTGGCCGAATTCGACGAGGTGCGGTTCCTCCACCAGGTGCGCGGACGGCATACCGACGGGTCGATCTCTGCGCGCGACGACCTTCCGGAAGCCCTCGGCGGCAGCGACCCTCTCGAGGAACTCTCCGACGACGGTTCAGCCGTTCCGTGGCGCGTGCACTTCCACGTGCCACTCGATCTCGATCCCGAACCGCCGCTTCGCGCGACCCGCGACCACACCGTGGCCTCGCTCGATGCCCTCGTCGGTGGCGAGCACGCCGTGACCGATCACCTCGAGGTGGAGACCTACACCTGGGGTGTGCTGCCCGACGCGGCCCGCCCCCGCACCGACGATGACCTCTCCCGGCGGATCGCCGGCGAGATCGCCTGGGTGCGCGACCAGCTGCTCGACCTCGGACTGAAGGAGACCCCGTGACCACGACCGCCCCCCGCCAGGTTGCCCCCGTACCCGCGGGCGGAGTAGCGCCCACGCCAGTGCTCCTGCTGGACGTCGTCGGACTCACGCCCCGCGCACTCAACGACATGCCCCGCCTCCGGGAGCTCGCCGAGGCGGGAAGCCGCGCCACTCTGGGCACGGTCCTGCCGGCCGTCACCTGCTCGGTGCAGTCGACCATCCTCACGGGCACGCTGCCGAGCGAACACGGCGTCGTCGGCAACGGCTGGTTCTTCCGGGACCTCGGCGAGATCATGTTCTGGCGCCAGCCGAACAGCCTCGTCGAGGGCGAGAAGCTCTGGGACTCGCTGCGTCGCGCCTACCCCGATGCCAAGGTCGCCAACGTGTGCTGGTGGTACGCGATGGGCATGGACGTCGACACGGTCGTGACTCCTCGGCCCGTCTATCACGCCGACGGACGCAAGAGTCCTGACTGCTACACCCGTCCCACCTGGCTGCGCGATGAGCTGACCCAGGCCCTTGGCCAGTTCCCGTTGTTCCAGTACTGGGGGCCCACAGCGGCCATCGCGTCATCGCGGTGGATCGTCGAGGCGACCCGGCGGATCATGCCCCACCACGACCTCACGATGGCCTACGTCCCGCACCTCGACTACGACCTCCAGCGGTTCGGGCCGCGGTCGCCGCAGGCCTCCGCCGCAGCGGCAGAACTGGACGCCGTGCTCGCGCCCCTGCTCGACGACGCGGCCCGGCTCGGCATCGAGGTGGTCGTGCTCAGTGAGTACGGCATCACCGAGGTCGACCGCCCGGTTCACCTCAACCGGGTGCTGCGACGCGCCGGGCTGCTCGAGGTGCACACACAGGAGGGCATGGAGTACCTGGACCCGTGGGCCTCGCCAGCCTTCGCCGTGGCCGACCACCAGGTTGCGCACGTCTACATCCAGGACGCCGAGCGACACGAGGAGGTTCGCACCCTTCTCGAGGCCACTCCCGGTGTGGAGCAGGTGCTCGATCGCGAGGCCCAGGCGGTGCACGGGCTCGACCACGAGCGCAGCGGGGACCTCGTCGTCGTCGCCGAGGACCGGGCCTGGTTCACCTACTACTACTGGCTCGAGGACGCTCGGGCTCCCGACTTCGCTCGCGGCGTCGAGATCCATCGCAAGCCGGGCTACGACCCCGCTGAACTGTTCTTCGACCCTGCCGACAGGACGGCCAAGGCGCGTGCCGGGCTATCGCTCGTGCGAAAGAAGGTCGGACTGCGCTACTCGATGAAGGTCGTGCCGCTCGACGCCCGCTGGGTGAAGGGAAGTCACGGGCGGCTGCCGGAGGACCCGGCCGACGGACCTGTCCTGATCACCTCCACGCCGGGTCAACTGCGTGAGACGGTGGCAGCGACCGAGGTGCGTGACCTCGTCCTGCGGGCCGCGGGTGTCGAGGCTGCCTTGACCCACTGACGGATCGACCAGCATTGCGTTGCAACCACTTTCACACTCCCGCACCACCCCGATTGCTAGGAGCGCCACGATGACCCGTCCGATCACCCTCTTCACCGGCCAGTGGGCCGACCTGCCCTTCGAAGAGGTGTGCCGTCTGGCCGCTTCGTGGGGCTACGACGGCCTTGAGATCGCCTGCTGGGGCGACCACTTCGAGGTCGACCGCGCACTGGCCGAGGACGACTATGTGGCCGGACGTCGCGAGATCCTCGAGCGTCACGGACTCGGCGTCTGGGCGATCTCGAATCACCTTGTGGGACAGGCGGTCTGCGACGACCCGATCGACCAGCGCCACAAGGACATCTTGCCGGCGGACATCTGGGGTGACGGCGACCCCGAGGGTGTGCGGCAGCGGGCCGCTCAGCGGATGGCCGACACCGCGCGGGCTGCGGCCAAGCTCGGCGTCGACGTCGTCATCGGCTTCACCGGGTCGGCCATCTGGAAGTACGTCGCGATGTTCCCGCCGGTGTCGGCGCAGACGATCGACGCGGGCTACCAGGACTTCGCCGACCGGTGGAACCCGATCCTCGACGTCTATGACGAGGTCGGTGTGCGGTTCGCCCACGAGGTGCACCCGAGCGAGATCGCCTACGACCACTGGACGACGGTGCGCACCCTCGAGGCGATCGGGCACCGTCCGGCGTTCGGGCTCAACTGGGACCCGTCGCACATGGTCTGGCAGGACCTCGACCCCGTCGCGTTCATCTGGGACTTCCAGGATCGGATCTATCACGTCGACTGCAAGGACGTGAGGATGCGAGTGGGCAACGGCCGCAACGGAAGGCTGTCGTCCCACCTGCCCTGGAACGACCCCCGCCGCGGTTGGGACTTCGTCTCGACCGGACATGGCGACGTGCCGTGGGAGGACTGCTTCAGGACGCTCGGTGCGATCGGCTACTCCGGCCCCATCTCGGTGGAGTGGGAGGACGCCGGCATGGACCGCCTCGTCGGCGCGGCCGAAGCTGTCGGCTTCGTGCGTCGACTCGCGTTCGAGGCTCCGGAGGCCTCCTTCGACTCAGCCTTCAGCTCGGGTGACTGACAGCGGCGTATGCCGTCAGCTCGCCTTGCGCTCGCACTAGAGTTCCGAGGGTGACTGAGAACGCGACCCATCTCGACGAGATTCGTGCCGGCTACTCCTTCGAGGGCCCCGCCCTCGAGTTCGGTGCGGCCGTCATCGACGACACCGCCCACCCCGACACTCCGGTGCGCATCCCGCTCGCCGTCCTCAACCGCCACGGACTCGTCGCCGGCGCCACCGGCACCGGCAAGACCAAGACTCTCCAGGTCATGGCCGAGCAGCTGAGCAGCCAGGGCGTCCCGGTCTTCCTCGCCGACATCAAGGGCGACCTGTCCGGCATGGCCAGCCCGGGCGAGGCCAGCGACCGGACCACAGCGCGAGCCAAGGATGTCGGGCAGGACTGGCAGGCCACGGCATACCCGACGGAGTTCTTGTCGCTGGGTGGACAGGGCAAGGGCATCGCGATTCGCGCGACCATCACGGACTTCGGTCCCACTCTGCTCGCCAAGGTGCTCGGCCTCAACGACACGCAGGAGTCGAGCCTTGGTCTCGTCTTCCACTACGCCGACAAGAACGGCCTCGCGCTCCTCGACCTCAAGGACCTGCGGGCCGTCATCGCGCACCTCGTGAGTGATGAGGGCAAGCCCGAGCTCAAGGCTCTCGGTGGCCTCTCGTCCGCCACCGCCGGTGTCATACTGCGCGAACTCATCGCCTTCGAGGACCAGGGCGCCGACGCGTTCTTTGGTGAGCCGGCGTTCGACACGGCCGACCTGATGCGCATGACCCCCGACGGCAAGGGTCTGGTCACCTGCCTCGAGCTGCCCGGGGTGCAGGACCGTCCCGCGCTCTTCTCGACCTTCCTCATGTGGATGCTCGCGGACCTCTTCCACGACCTGCCCGAGGTCGGCGACATCGACAAGCCCAAGCTCGTCTTCTTCTTCGATGAGGCGCATCTGCTCTTCGCCGATGCGAGCAAGGCCTTCCAGGACGCCATCGAGCAGACCGTCCGCCTCATCCGCTCCAAGGGTGTTGGCGTGTTCTTCGTGACGCAGTCGCCCAAGGACGTCCCCGCCGGCGTGCTCGGTCAGCTCGGCAACCGGGTGCAGCACGCCCTGCGCGCTTTCACACCCGACGACGCCAAGGCCCTCAAGGCGGCGGTGCGGACCTACCCGCACAGTCAGTATGACCTCGAGAAGCTCCTCACCTCGCTCGGCACCGGCGAGGCCGTCATCACCGTCCTCTCCGAGAAGGGTGCACCGACGCCGGTGGCCTGGACGCGGATGCGCGCGCCGCAGTCGCTCATGGCCCCGTCGACCGAGGCGGTCATGGACCAGACGATCGCGGCGTCCTCGATCGCGGCGAAGTACGCCGAGGTCGCTGACCGTGAGTCGGCCTACGAGAAGCTCGCGGCCCGCGTGGCTGCAGCTCCGGCCGAGGCTGCGCCCCAGCAGACTCCTGCCCCCACGGTCGCGAAGAAGGCGGCCGCGCCCAAGGAGGACCCGGGCATGGTGAGTCAGGTCATCAAGTCGAGTGCCTTCAAGTCGGCCCTGCGTTCAGCGGGCACGGTCATCGGACGCGAGATCACGCGCTCGCTCTTCGGCACGCGCCGCCGCTGAGACGGATTCTCAGCGCGGCTGGCGGCAGCCGCGCACGATTCACGTCACAGCGTGAGCAGGGCTCTCGCGTAGGCGCACTCGACGTCAGCATCGGTGACGGTATGCCGGGTGCCATCGCTCGCGGCATACGCCACCTCCCAGCCGTCATCGGTCCGCCGGAGGGAGTCGAACCGGTCTCCGAGCAACGTTCGGAGCTGGTCCTCGCGGGGCAGCCACAAGGACTGGTCGAGGCTGACCGAGTCGAGCGCCCACTCCGTCGTGCCGTTGAAGCCGAGGACGGTCTGGTCAGCGAAATGCTGCGGCTCGATCGTCAGGTTGCTGACCCAGAAGACTTCGTCAGTGAGGAGCTTGGTGTCAATGACGAACCGGTCGCCGGGCGCAGGCTGCCACAACACTCCGGCGTCGTGAGCAAGCCGGCGGGCGAGGTCGAGGCTGATCATCGCCCCATCATGGCCCCTGTCGGTCCTCCCTCAGTCGGAGGTCAGGGACGCACGGGACACGGGGAAGTCGAAGAACGTGTCCGGGAACAGCTCCGGCTTGTGGGTGAAGTGCCACCATTCGTTCTCGTAGTTGGCGAACCCCTCCGCGGCGAGCACGTCGACGAGGAGGTCGCGGTTCTCGCGCACTTCGCCGGTGAATGCGGGGTTGGCGGTGTGCGAAAGGACGTCGAAGCAGTCATAGGCGGTGCCCATGTCGAGCGAGGCGTCAGGCACCCGCTCCTCGACTGGTCCAAAGCATGAGCCCGCCGGCTTGGGTGAGTGCGGTGCCGGCACGCGGCGACCGTCGAGGGGCTGGATCGTCAGGTCGACTGTGCTGGCGCGGGAGTGGCCGGACTTGGCTGCGATGTAGCCGTCGGCGAAGAGCCGTGACTTCGCGACCCGAGGATAGAACTCTGCCTTCATCTGCTCGTCGTCGAGGTCCTCGGCCCAGCGGACGAAGTGGTTGACCGCGCTCTGGGGCCGGTAGCAGTCATAGACCTTGAGGGTGAGGCCCTGCGGTCGGAGCTCGTCCTGCGCCCGGGCGAGCGCTTCGGCAGCGGGTCGGGTCAGGAGGCAGAGCGGCGCGCGATAGGCATCGATGCGCTCGCCGACGAAGTTGTGGTTCGTCGTGTAGCGGATCTCGTGGACGATCGTGGGGTCGATGTCGCGCAGGGCGACGATCTCCTCCGGTGCCCTGGTCGGGGTGTCTGCCACAGCGGCTGAGGATGCACCGCCTGCGGTGAGGGAAGCGGTGGCGGTCAGGACGAGAGCGGCGACAAGGGTCGGCAGAGGACGGCGAGTCATGGGTCGTTCTTAGCAGGGGGCGCCGAGCCTCGCCACCGGAGCGGTCGGCTGTCACCACCACGACATGACCGCTGAAGTGCCTCCGATGATGGCCCAGAAGCGGAGCCCCCGACCCACGAGGCCGGTCGCGAGGAAGATCCACAAACGGACCCGGAGGGTGCCAGCGACAACCGCCAGGACGGCATATGGAGGGATGCCCCCGGCGGCCGAGAGGAGCAGGAGACCTGCCGTGAACCACGGGCGTCCCTCGGTGCGCGCCTGCCACCGTTCCATGGCCGCTCGCGCCCTGGGCTTGGCCATGCGACGGGCGACGAACGAGAAGCGCCCGAGCTCTCGGCCGCCGTAGTACCAGAGCAGCTTGCCCGCCATCTGTCCGACCGTCGCGGCCGCCACGAGCAGCCAGGTGGGTGCTCGATCCTGCGTTGCGGCGACCGCGACGATGGCTTCGATGTTGATGACGGGGATCACGGCTGACGCGACGGCCAGACCTGCGACTCCGAAGGCCTCAGCCCACATGCGGCGAGCCCGGGGGGCCGTCAGCCGCGACCGTCGGCACCGGGATCCCGATCCGGAGCAACCGCGCTGCAGACCAGCACTTCACCGCGAGCAGCGCCACCGCGATGGCCAGGCCGAGCCACATCCAGCCCGTCACCAGCAGGAGCACAGCGAAGAGTGCGCTGTTGACGGCCTTGGCCGGCTTGGACCAGTTCCACAACCAGATCTGGCGATCGACGACGTAGAAGTAGTTGGGACTGCGGATCGGCCACGCGAGGAAGGCCAACGACAGGAAGCTGTCGACGACCATGAACTCGGCGAGGTAGACGAAGACCGCCGGTGCGAGTTCGGGCTGCAGCCAGACCAGTCCGAAGTAGAAGGCGGCCGCGTTGAACCGGTCACAGAAGATGTCGAGAACTGCACCGATTCGGGTCTCGCAGCCCCGCAGTCGCGCCCACGTGCCATCGAGGATGTCACCAACCCAATAGATGGCGAGGGCGACGACGAGCAGGGTGAGACTGCGGTCGTGAATGGCCCAGGCAGCCACTGCCGCCGAGCCGATGGTGCGGATGGCGGTGATGATTGTCGCCCCGGTCCACAGGCGTTCCAGCCCGATCCCGACGTCGGCCGGCGTCTCCCCCAAGAGTGCAGATCCCCACATCCGCTCAGGATAGGTCGCTCACCCCAGATGTGCGGCGACGATGGGAATCACCGACGCAGCAGATCCCAGATCGGGTAGCGAAAGACACGCCCCGTGCGCCACGTCTGGAGGGCGCCGAGCAGCGGGCACAGGAGCGCGGCGGCCAGCCAGACCAGCGTGAGAACGCCTGCAGTCTGATCGTGGTGGGTGACGAGCGCGAGACCGACACCCGCCACGAGAAGGATCAGCTGCTGTGCGTGAAACCGCAGGATGGCAGAGGCGGTCATCCGCACGAGGGGCCGGTGGTCCTTGCGCGAGACGTGCGTGACCAGAGCGATAGGCGGCACGAGGACGGTCGTGGCGGCGATGACGTGGAGCGCGGCGGCGAACCGCCGACCGTCGTCGACCTTGAGGGCCGCAGACGGAGCGGACGGAGCAGACGGATGGAGCTCTCGTCGCAGCTGCTCCTGGTAGTTCCCCTCACTCACTGGCTCAGGATAGGTCGCTCACCCGAGCAGTGCGGCGACGACGAGAATCACCGGCACGGAACCCATCGTGGTGATGAGGATGGTGTCGCGCGCAAGCACGGTCGCGCGGTCGTAGCGGGTCGCGTGGACAAAGATGTTCTGCGCCGTGGGCAGGGCCGAGCAGACCACGATGGCGAGCAGAGCGTGACCGTCGACGCCGAGCGCAAAGTGCGCCACGGCATACGCCACGAGCGGTTGCAAGATCAGCTTGAGCAACGACGTCGTCGCCAGCTCGCTCACCGACCCCGCCGTGCCCAGTCCGGGACCCAGTCGCAAGGCGATGCCGTAGGCGACGAGCATCGCCGGGACCGCCAGGTTGCCCAGGAGCTCGAGCGGGTTGCCGACGAAGTCGGGCAGGGTCCACCCGGTCACCGACAGCAGCAGACCGATGAGCGACCCGACGGTGAGCGGGTTCTTGAAGGGGCGCGTGACGAGCTGCACGAGCGATGGCGGGCGGCCCAGTGCGTCAGCATCCAGCAGTGCCAACGCAATGGGCTGCAGGACGAGGAGCTGGAGCAGGAGGGTCGGCGCGACGTAGGACGCGTCGCCGAGGACGTAGCTCGCCACCGGAATACCCAGGTTTCCTGCATTCACGTATGCCGCCGAGAGGGCTCCGATCGTCGCGTCGCCCAGGCGTCGCCGCCAGACAAAACGGGCGAGGGAGACATAGATGACCAGCGTGACGAGGATGGCCGCGGTCGTGGCGACGAGGTTGGCCGACAGGACGTCGTGAACATCCGCCCGGCTCAACGTCATCACCATGAGGGCCGGTGAGCCGACGTAGAACGAGACCTGTGACAGGGCCCGCTGGGCGGTCAGGTCGAGGATGCGCAGGTGTGCGAGGAGAGCGCCGACGCCGATGACGACGGCGATCGTGGCAAACCCCGTGAAGACTCCCTGCACCCGGTCAGGCTAGGTGGATCGGCGCAGGACGGTCGCCAGCGTCTCAAGGACGGACGCGTCCTCGATGGTCCCGGGCACCACCGGCGTGCGGCCGTCGGCGATCTCGCGCATCGTCTTGCGCAGGATCTTGCCCGAGCGGGTCTTGGGCAGCGCGGCCACCACGTCGACCTGCCTCAGGGCGGCCACGGGACCCACCTCGTCGCGGACCCGCTGGACGAGTTCGGCGCAGATCCGCTCGCCCTCGGCGCCTGTCCCGTCCACTCCACCCTTGAGGACGACGAGCCCTCGCGGCACCTGCCCCTTGAGCTCGTCGGCGACACCGATGACCGCGCACTCGGCGACGTCCTGGTGGCCGGCGAGCGCCGCTTCGATCGAGCCGGTCGACAGCCTGTGCCCGGCGACGTTGAGGATGTCGTCGGTCCGCCCCATGACATAGAGGTAGCCGTCCTCGTCGACATATCCACCGTCACCGGACACGTAGTAGCCGGGGAACGTCGACAGGTAGCCGTCGACGAAGCGCTGGTCATCGCCCCAGAGCGTCGGCAACGTCCCCGGCGGCATCGGCAGCTTGAGGCAGATCGCACCCTCCTGGCCCGCAGGCAGGGGCGCACCGGTCTCGTCGAGGATCGCCACGGCATACCCCGGCACCGGCACCGACGGAGAACCCGGCTTGAGCGGCATCGGTTCGAGTCCGCGCAGGTTGGACGCGATCGGCCAGCCGGTCTCGGTCTGCCACCAGTTGTCGACGACGGGAACCCCGAGCCTCGACGTCGCCCACTCGTAGGTGTCGGGGTCAAGGCGCTCACCTGCGAGGAAGACCGTGTCGAGCGAGGAGAGGTCGTGCTCGCGCATCAGCTCACCCTGGGGGTCCAGCCGTTTGATCGCCCGGTATGCCGTGGGCGCAGTGAACATGGCCCGCACCTTGTGCTCGGCGATGAGTCTCCAGAAGGCTCCGGCGTCCGGTGTGCCGACCGGTTTGCCCTCGTAGAGAACGGTGGTGGCGCCGGTGAGCAGTGGCGCATAGACGATGTAGGAGTGGCCGACGACCCACCCGACGTCGCTCGCGGTGAACCACACGTCGCCCGGGTGGATGCCATAGATGTTGTCCATCGACCAGCGCAGGGCGACCGCGTGACCACCGTTGTCCCGGACGATTCCCTTGGGTCGCCCGGTGGTGCCGGACGTGTAGAGGACATAGAGCGGGTCGGTCGCCGCGACCTCGACGCAATCGGCAGGCTCGGCGTCGGCGACGAGTTCGTCCCAGTCCATCTCCTCCCAGTCCGTGTCGCGCTCGCCGACCGCGGCCCGGGCCTGCTCGCGCTGGAGGACGATGACCGATTCGGGCTTGTGCGAGCTGCGGTCGAGGGCTGCGTCGAGCATCGGCTTGTATTCGACGACGCGGCTCGGCTCGATCCCACAGCTCGCGGCGACGACGACCTTGGGCTGCGCGTCCTCGATGCGGGCGGCCAGCTCGGCCGGGGCGAACCCGCCGAACACCACCGAGTGGATGGCGCCGAGCCGGGCGCACGCGAGCATCGCGATGACGGCCTCCGGCACCATCGGCATGTAGATGACGACCCGGTCGCCTTTCTCGACACCGAGACTCGCCAACGCACCAGCGAACGTCGCGACGCGACCCAGCAGGTCGGCATACGTGATGGTCGTTGTCGTTGCGGTGACGGGACTGTCGTGGATGAGCGCGGGCTGCTCGCCGCGCCCGTCGCGGACGTGGCGGTCGAGCGCGTTGAAGCAGGTGTTCAGGGTCGCACCGGTGAACCAGCGATGGAGCGGTGCGTTCGTGCTGTCGAGGATCGTCGTCGGGGGAGTGATCCACTCGATCCGCTCTGCGGCCCGTCGCCAGAACTCGTCCGGATGCTCCAAGGACTGGGCGTATGCCGCTGCGTAACCGTTGGGGGTCATGTCGCCATCGTGGTGGGTAGGTGGCGCGTGGACCAGCCGTTCGACGAGCGGAAAGCCGAGCGGTGGTGGCGTTGCGGCGAGTGGGAGAAGTGCGGCTCAGCCCCAGTTCGCGGCCTGGGTGAGGCAGAACGGGTGACCACTCGGGTCGAGCAGGACGCGCCACGTCTCGCCGGGCTGCTCGTCGGGCAGGGTCGCGCCGAGTGCGACGCACTCCTCGGCTGCCGCATCGATGTCGTCGACGGCGAGGTCGAGATGGAACTGCTTGGTGCCGTGCTCGTTGGGCCAAGCGGGAGGTTCGTGGTCCGGGAGGGTGCCGAAGCCGATCGCGTTGTCGGGGCCCGTGAGCATCGCGTAGCCGTCCCCATCGTGTGCGACGTCCCAGCCGAGGACGGCCGACCAGAAGGCGGCGTCGCGACTCGCGTCGGAGCTGTCGAGGCTGAGCATCTTGAGGGCGGCGATGGCCATGGGGTCTCCTGGGGTCGAGATGGGGTGCGTTGTCGCCCAGCCTGCCTAGGCTGGGTCGGTGCTCGATAGGACAAACCCGCCACCGACGGCGACCTTCGCGGGGATCCTGCGGCCCGACCAGCTCGCGGAGTACGTCCAGGTGAGGCGCTGGCCCGCCGCTCCCCGGGTGTCGCACTGGGTCGAGAACCACTGGTCGCTGCGCTGGGACCTGCCCGAGGGTGCGTCGTTCTCGAGTGAGGTGCTGCCGCATCCGACCTGCTCACTCACGGTGGAGCGCGGCGATCACCCGCGGCCGGCGCTCGCGGGTGAGGAGGTTGTCGTCACCGGCGTCGTGACGCGGCGCTTTGACGTCGAGATCCGCGGGAGTGGCCGGGTGGCCGGTCTGCGGTTTCGGCCCGGAGGGTTGGCGGCGCTCAGTGGTCATTCGGCGAGGTCGTGGACCGACCGCACCGTTGCCGCTGCCGACGTCACGTCCCCCGAGATCGTCGAGGCCCTGGCTTTGCTCGATCTGGACGGCGACGCGGGTGCCATCGAGGCGGGGATGGTTGCGGTGGAGGCGGCGTTCCCGGAGCTCCCAGAGCACCCGGAGCTCCCGGAGGGGAGGGCGGCTGATTCCCGCTACGCCCGCGTGCTGCGGGTGGTGTCGGACATGCTCGACGACCGGTCGATCCTCGCCGTGACCGATCTCGAGGAGCGGCACGGGATCTCGGCGAGGACGCTGCAGCGTGACTTCCTCCATTACGTCGGGGTCGGGCCGAAGTGGGTGCTTGGGCGCTATCGGATGCATGACGTCGTTGTCGAGCTCGATGGTGGCTATGACGGGTCGCTGACCGACCTCGCGCTGCGCCACGGCTGGTACGACCAGGCCCACTTCACCCGCGACTTCACGGCGCTGGTGGGTGTGCCGCCCAGCCGCTATCGGGCCCAGAACTGAGCGGATTTCGTGGGGCATCAGCGCTCGGGTAATCTCCTCCGTTGGAGGATTCGCATAGTGGCCTAGTGCGCGCGCTTGGAAAGCGCGTTGGGGTAACACCCGCAGGGGTTCGAATCCCCTATCCTCCGCGCAGATGAAAGGGCCCCGGCTTCGTGCCGGGGCCCTTTCGCGTTGTCCGGGGCCTTCTTCCATCTCGTTCTCGCTGGCGCACGTCGATCCCGCCCCCGCACGCCGCTGCAGCGCCATGACCCTGCGGGAACGACATGCGGTGGCGGGACCTGCAGCTGTCGCACCTTGCATGGCGTCGGGGTGCTCACGTTCCGAAATGACCAGTCGGTAGCGGTTGCGCGGGCCACTGTCTGTGGCTAAGTTCCACTACTGAGACCTAGTGCGTTAATTGTTCACACCGCCGTGAACGCCGATGAATCGGAGAGCTCATGTCCCGTCCGTCCGTCACTCGCCGCACCGCGATCGCCTCGGCGGTCGCTGCGACACTCGCCGCCGGCGCCTTCCCGGCCCTGTCCGCAGATGCTGCCGTCCCGGCCGGCCCCAACGGTTGGGTCCAGTCGACTCTCGTGCGCATGACGCTGGAAGAGAAGGTCGGTCAGCTCTTCGTCCAGTACGCCTACGGCAAGGACGCGAACACCCCCGACCCGCGCAACACCGCCATCTTCGGCGTCGCCACCCCCGCCGAGGCTGTGAAGAAGTACCACCTCGGCGGCGTCATCTACTTTGCCTGGACCAACAGCGTGCAGAACCCGCAGCAGATCGCCAGCCTCTCCAACGGGCTCCAGCAGGCTTCGCTCTCCCGGGACTCCAAGGTCGACATCCCGCTCGGCATCTCGATCGACCAGGAGATGGGTGTGGTGACGCGTGTCGGTCCGCCTGCCACGCAGTTCCCCGGCAGCATGGCGCTCGGCGCAGGCCGCTCCACCACCGACGCGCGCACCGCCGCTGCCATCACCGGCAAGGAGCTGCGTGCCCTCGGCGTCAACACGAACTTCGCCCCCGTCGCCGACGTCAACGTCAACCCGCTCAACCCGGTCATCGGCACGCGCGCGTTCTCGAGCAACCCGGCCCTCACGGCCGACATGGTGGCAGCGCAGGTCGCCGGATACCAGGAGGACGGCAAGGTCTCGGCCAGCGCCAAGCACTTCCCCGGCCACGGTGACACCGCGACCGACAGCCACGTGGCGTTCCCTGTCATCACCCACACGCGTGAGCAGTGGGAGGAGATGGACGCGCCGCCGTTCAAGGCGGCCATCGCCCAGGGCATCGACATGATCATGACGGCTCACCTCAACTTCCCGGCCCTCGATGACTCCGGCGACCCCGCAACGTTGAGCAAGCCCATCCTCACCGACCTGCTCCGCAACGAGCTCGGCTACAAGGGCGTCATCATCACCGACTCGCTCGAGATGCAGGGTGTGCGGGACCGCTACGGCGACGCCGAGGTGGCCGTGCGTGCTCTCGAGGCCGGCGCCGACCAGCTGCTCATGACCCCGGTGATGACCAAGGCCTTCCCGGCGGTCGTCGCGGCAGTGAAGTCCGGTCGGATCAGCCAGACCGATCTGGACGCCAAGGTGCGTCGAGTGCTCGAGCAGAAGGTGCGCCGCGGGATCGTGAACGACCACATGGTCGACGCGGCCGCGATCGACTCGGTCGTCGGAACCCCTGAGCACCTCGCCGCAGCCGATGCCGTCACCAACCGCACCGGCACCCTCGTCCGCAACGACGACGCCGTCCTGCCGATCGCGGCAGCTGACAAGAAGGTCCTCGTAACCGGCTACGGCGACGTGGCCACAACCACCCTCGCCGCGGCCCTCGACAGAGCCGGGTCGACCAGCACCAAGGTCACGACAGGCGCTGCCCCCAACGACGCCCAGATCGCGTCCTCCGTCGCAGCTGCCGCGGGCAAGGACTATGTCGTCGTCAACACGATGAAGGCCTGGGACACCGCGGTCACGGACAAGAAGGCTGGGCAGCAGCGACTCGTGAAGGCGCTGCAGGACACCGGAGTTCCGGTCATCGTCGTCGCGACGCGTGACCCCTACGACATCGCCTACCTGCCGGGGACTCGCACCTATCTCGCGACGTACTCCTACAACGCCGTCTCCATGGAGTCGGCCGCCAAGATCATCACCGGTGCTGTCGCACCGACCGGCAAGCTCCCCGTCGACATCCCCACCAAGGGCGACCCGAACGTCGTGCTCTACCCGTTCGGCCACGGCCTGTCCTTCTAACCCTGCCAAACCCCCGGCCTGTGTGCCCCAGAGGACGTTCCAGCGTCCCTTGAGGCACACAAGGCGAGATGAAATTGGAGAACTGACATGACCACTCCCAACCGCCGCCAGCTCCTCACGGGCGGGGCCGGCGTCGCCGGCGTCGCCGCACTCGGACTCGGCGCGTCGCCCGCGTCCGCTTCAGCGCTCGGCAGCGCCACGGCATACGCCACGGCGAGCGACCCCCACCGCAAGGTGACACCGGGCGCGGATGTCGCAGCGGCCGCCAACTGGTCCATCCTCGCGGGCCGCAAGGTCGGCATCATCACGAACCCAACCGGCGTCCTGCTCAACCTGCGCACGATCGTGGACGAGATGCACTTCGCGGGCACGGTCGACATCCGGGGGGTCTTCGGGCCGGAGCACGGCTTCCGCGGCACAGCCCAGGCCGGCGAGGCCGAGGACACCTACGTCGACGAGCGCACGGGCATCACCGTGTATGACGCGTACGGCGCCAACACCGCGAAGTTCGCCTCGATGATCCGCGCATCCGGCACCGACACCGTGGTCTTCGACATCCAGGACGTGGGCTGCCGCTTCTACACCTACATCTGGACGATGTACACGGCGATGAAGGCGTGCGTCGAGACCGGTGCTTCGCTCGTCGTCCTCGACCGTCCGAACCCGATCGGTGGCAAGGCATTCGGCCCGATGATGACCGACGCGTGGACCTCCGGGGTCGGCGCCGAGAACATCGTCCAGGCGCACGGCATGACCGTGGGAGAGATGGCTCGCTACCTCGACGCCATCATCCTGCCGACGGACACAGGTGGTCCCCGTCTCTCCGAGCTCACGGTCGTCGAGGTCAAGGGCTGGCGGCGTGACGTCACGTATGCCGGCACCGGACTTCCGTGGGTCATGCCCAGTCCCAACATGCCGACTCCCGACACCGCGCTCGTCTATCCGGGAACGGGCATGTTCGAGGGCACGAACCTCTCGGAGGGCCGCGGCACGACCCGTCCGTTCGAGCTCATCGGTGCTCCCTACGTCGACTACAAGTGGGCCGAGCGGCTCGCCGACCGGGGAGTCGATGGCGTCGCCTTCCGCGAGGCCTACTTCACGCCGACGTTCAACAAGCACGTCGGCAAAGTGTGTGGTGGCGTGCAGGTCCACATCGTTGACCCCTCCGCGATCGACCCGATGCGGGTGGGCGTCGAGATGCTCGTCGCGGCCAAGTCGATCTATACCGAATTCCAGTGGCGCTTCGACACCTACGACCCGGCCCGGCCCTACTGGATCGACAAGCTCACCGGCTCCACGCGGCTGCGTGACCAGATCACCGCCGGCGCCGATGTCGAGACGGTCATGGGTGCCTGGAAGGCCGAGCTCGCGGCCTTCGACGCCCGCCGCCAGCCTTTCCTCATCTATGGAGGTCCGACCCGATGAACCTGTCCCGACGTGTGGTCCTGGGCGGCGGCCTGGCCGCTGGCACAGCCTTTTTCGTCCCAGGTATGGCCCGAGCCGACGACTTCGACCGGCCGTTCACCGGTTTCGCGCCGCCGTCGACGGTGTTGCGTGAGGGCACTCCGGAGTCCGTGGGTCTCGACGCTGCGCCGATCGAGCTCGCCAAGCAGCAGGTGCGCAGCCATCAGGTGGCTGCGCCCGGTGGGCGCCCGCTGTATCCCGGGCACGTGGGCCTCATGGCACACGCAGGGGTCGTCGTCGCCACCCAGGTCGACGGCTTCGCCCTGCGCTATCGCAACGCGACAGAGGAGCTGCCGCGCAGCGAATGGGTCCCCATGCGCCGCGACACGATCTTTGACATGGCCTCGGTCTCGAAGCTCTTCACCTCGATTGCCGTCGTCCAGCTCATCGAGGAGGGGCGCGTCGAGCTGGAGACGGCGGTCGCGGCCTACCTGCCGGAGTTCGCCGCAGCGGGCAAGGAGTCGGTGACGATCCGGCACCTTCTCACCCACACGAGCGGGTTCACGTCGTGGCTGCCGCTCTACAGCAAGTACCCCGACAAGGCTTCACGCATCGCTGCGGTGATGAACCAGAAGCTCACCAACCCTGCGGGCACGGTCTACCTCTACAGCGACCTCAACCTCATCACCCTCGCCGTCGTCGTCGAGCGGCTGCGGGGCCAGTCACTTGACGAGGTCGTCGCCGCGCGGCTCACCGAGCCCCTGGGCATGAAGGACACCGGCTACAACCCGGCGGTCAAGGAGCGGACGGCTGCGACCGAGTACCAAGCCGTTCCCGCCCGAGGCATGGTCTGGGGAGAGGTCCACGACGAGAACGCGTGGTCCCTCGAGGGGGTCGCCGGTCACGCCGGTGTGTTCTCGTCGGTGGACGACATGGCCATCCTGTCCCAGGCCCTGCTCAACGGGGGCGTCTATCGAGGCGCAAGGATCCTGGATCGCAAGAGCGTCGCGCTGCTCATCACGAACTTCAACGAGGCCTTCCCCGGCGACGACCACGGACTCGGGTTCGAGCTCAACCAGACCTGGTACATGGACGCCCTGAGTGGGCCCCGCACGGCCGGCCACACCGGCTACACGGGGACGTCGATCGTCATCGACTTCACGTCGCGCTCGTTCGCCATCCTGCTCACCAACCGCGTCCACCCCTCCCGTGCGTGGGGGAGCATCAATGTTGCGCGCCAGCAATGGGCTGGAGGCCTCGGCCGGGCCCTCCCGATCACCCCGCGCGGCAATCACGCCGCCTGGGAGACCCAGGCGTCGCACGCCATCAGCGCGATCCTCTCCGTGCCGCTGGCCGTGCCGACGGGCGGAGCCAGGCTCGGCTTCGATCTCATCACCGAGACCGAGGAGACCGACATCCTCCGGCTCGAGTCCTCGACCGACGGCACGACGTGGACCCTCGTCCCGATGGAGATCCGGCACCCGGGCGACAGTCGCGCGGGCGAGGAGGACGGCTCCGTGAGCGGCACGCCCGGTGAACGGCGGTGGACGCAGGTCCGTGCCGAGCTCGCCAATGGCCAGCAGGCCCTGAGATGGCGCTACACGACCGACGGCAACACCCTCGGACGTGGTGTCTCGGTGAGCCGGATCCGGGTCGTGGGCGCCGGTGGAGTCATCGTCGACAGTGATGACTCGTCCGACACATTCACCGCTTCGGGCTGGACAAAGAGGTCGAGGTCGTAGTTTTGGGCCATGCCCTCACCGAATCCTGTGTCCGACGTGGCTGACGCGCCTCTCCTCGTGCGCCTGCGCGGTATCCGACCGACGCTGACGCCTGCGGAGGATCGTGTCGCCGCGCAGGTCCTGGCCGACGCCCGGCGCGCGTCCGACCTGACGATCACCGAGTTGGCGCTGGCGGCGCTGACCTCGGAGACGACGGTGCTGCGCTTCTGCAAGCGCCTGGGGCTCAAGGGATATCCCCAGCTGCGACTCGGGCTGGCCGCCGAGTCCGCCCTGCCGCGAGAGCAGCGCATGTCCGGCAGTGACATCAGTGCGACCGACACGATCGACGACATCATCGCCAAGGTCGCCTCCATCGACTCCAGCGCCGTCGAGGAGACCGCCCAGCAGCTCGACCGCAAGGCGCTGAAGTCGGCTGCCGATGCGCTGGCGGGCGCGACCCGGGTCGACATCTATGGCATCGGTGCCAGCGCGATCGTGGGCACCGACCTGCAGCAGAAGCTGCACCGCATCGGTGTGGTCTCGTTCGCGTGGAACGACCCGCACATCGCCCTCACGAGCGCCACGCTGCTGACCAAGAAGGATGTGGCCATCGGGATATCCCACTCCGGTGCAACGAGCGAGACGATCGAGTCCCTCGCGGCCGCGCGCGAGCGAGGGGCCACGACGATCGCCGTCACGAACTTCCCGCTCTCGCTCCTCGCGAAGTCGGCGGACATCGTGCTCACGACCGCGGCTCGCGAGACGTCGCTGCGTTCGGGAGCGACGGCCAGTCGCATCGCGGCCCTCGTCGTCGTCGACTGCCTCTACATCGCCGTGGCCCAGCGCGATCTGCCCCGAGCACGCAAGGCCGTGGCAGAGACTCGCAAGGCTGTTGCCGGACACCACCTCGCGTAGGTGATTCACGTCATTGACGCTGGCCGCGTGAGAAACTAACCTGCGAGCATGGCCATTGACGTCCGGGTGAGTGCAACCACCGAAGTCGGGGTGGGTGCTCCCACTGATGTCCGGGTGAGTGCACCCACCGAAGAGCGCCATCCGGGCACGACCGAGATCGACACCGCGTCGACGCTCGAGATCCTCACTCTGATGAACGACGCCGACCGCACGGTGGCCGACGCTGTCGCCGCAGTCCTGCCCGAGCTCGCCGTGCTGGTCGACCACGCCGTCGCCGCAATCCGGGCCGGTGGCCACGTCCACTACTTCGGTGCCGGGACCTCCGGACGACTCGCCGTCCTCGACGCCGCCGAGCTGCTGCCGACCTTCAACGCTCCCGCAGGGCTGTTCGTCGCGCACCACGCCGGTGGCTCTGCGGCCCTGGTGAATGCGGTGGAGAACGTCGAGGACGATGTCGATCTCGGGCGCGCCGAGGCCGCCACCCTCACCCCGCACGACATCGCCATCGGCCTCACCGCGTCCGGTCGCACGCCCTTTGTCCAGGGTGCGCTCGCCGAGGCACGCGAACGAGGCGCGCGCACAGCGCTCGTGACGGCGAACCCGGGAGCCGAGCTGGCGGCATACGCCGATCATCTGTTGGCACCTGAGACCGGACCGGAAGTGCTCACCGGTTCCACCCGACTCAAGGCGGGCACCGCCCAGAAGCTCATCCTCAACGCCTTCTCGACCGCGGTGATGATCCGCCTCGGCCGCACCTGGTCCAACCTCATGGTCGAGCTCGTCGCGACCAACGCCAAGCTGCGCGGACGCGTGGTCCGGATCCTTCAGGAGGCGAGCGGCGCCAGCGAGGCCGACGCTCGGACCACCCTCGAGGCAGCCGAAGGTCAGCTCAAGCCCGCGCTTCTGTCGCTCCTCGCCGGCGTCCCCGTCGCGGACGCGGTCACCGCGCTCAGCGTTCATGACGACTCGGTCGCAGCGGCGCTCACTTCCCTGACGACCTGATGGGTGCCGTCGTCGGCGTCGACGTGGGCGGTTCCGGACTTCGCCTGCAATGGGCGTATGCCGGTCAGCTGAGTTCCGTGTTCACCGCCCCTGGCGCTCAGATCGTCGAGCGCGGCGTGGACGTGGCAGCCCTGACGGCTGACGCGGTCGAGCTGCTGTCCGAGGGTGGTGTGGGTGCCGCGACAGAGGTCGACATCGACGCCGTGTGCTGGTCGCAGCGAGGCCTGCTCTTCCTGTCGGACCCGGCCGAGGTCGTCGGGGCCGTGGTGTCGGGCCTGGGTGCAGCGCGCACGGCCGTCGTAAGTGACGCGGTGGCCTCGCTCGCCGGTGCGTTGGGTGCAGTGCGTCCGGGTGCTGTGGTCGCGGCGGGGACGGGCGCGGTGGCGTTCGGGTCGGACTTCGGGTCGAAGGACACCTCGATCTGGCGGCTCGTCGACGGCTGGGGCCACGTCCTCGGCGACCGCGGGTCGGCCGCGTGGGTGGGGCTCTCGGGGTTGCGGGCCGGGTTGCGTCACCACGACGGGCTGCCCGACGGTTCGGAGCGGCTGCTCGTCGAGGGGGAGTTGGTCTTCGGGACGACCTCGCACTGGCCCCGCCGGATCATGACCGCCAGCAACGCCCCCGAACTGCTTGCGTCGTTCGCGCCACGTGTCGTCGGTGCCGCGGTGGCTGGTGACTCGGTCGCGCAGCGGATCTGTCAGGAGGCAGGGGAGTCGTTGGCGCAGTCGCTGCTGTCCGCGGCCGTCGGCATCGCTTCTCCCACCCTCGTGGCCACGGGCGGGTTGCTCAACGCGGAGCCGGTGCGTGCTGCGCTCGAGTCATCGGTCGCCGCTGCCGGGGAGTCCCTGACCCCGTCTGCGGGTGGTGCGCTCGAGGGCGCTCTGCTCCTGGCCACGATGCTCGGTGAGACGGGCGCGATTCCCAGGCACCCGGCGTACGTGCACCTCAGCTGACGGCAGTCGATCTGCCGGCGGACTATCAGCTGGCAACTCATCTGGGATCTGTGAGCACGCAGTTCGGGCTGAAGGCCGAGAGCTGATAGTCCGCCGGTCGGGGATCCAGCTCGACCGGCGGCGAGTGCGCTGGACGGCGTCACGGCCAGGCAGTCCTTGCGACTACGAGTTGGAGGGAGCCGCCGGGAGCGGGTTAGACTCGGAGCCGGCACCCCGCGTGGTGGTACCTCGCCGAACTCCCCCAGGGCAGGAATGCAGCAAGGGCAGGTGAGCTCTTCCAGGTACGCGGGGTGTCTTCTCTGTCCCGACGCCGGTCCGACGCCGGTCAGGCGCCGCAGGCGCAGCCGCCCTCGCACCCACCACAGCCGCCGCCACGAGCCTCGGGGGAGTTGCCCCGGTCCTCCCACGTCAGCTCGAGCGCGCGCAGCAGGCCGTCGACGGGCTGGGCGCCGGTCACCGCGAACTTCTGATCGAGCACGAACGTGGGCACGGCGGTGATGCCGATCTGGTTGGCCGTTGCTTCGTCGGCACGCACGTCATAGCCATATGCGTCGGACCCGAGCGTCTCGCGCACATCCTTCTCGCCGAGCCCGCCCTCGACGGCCAGCCGCACCAACGTGTCGGTGTCGCCGATGGCCGCACCCTCGGAGTACCAGCCGCGCATCACGCGTTCGGTCACCGGCGCCTCGAGGCCGCGGGCCCGGGCCAGGTGGATGACCCGGTGGGCGTCAAAGCTGTTGCCGCCCACGACCTTCTCCCATTGGAAGTCGAGTCCGACCTCTGCCGCATCAGCAGCCATGGCCTCGTGCTGCGCGACCATCTCCTCGCGGGGCCGGTCGTACTTCGCCGCGATGCGGTCGACGTTCGAACCCTCGATGACGGGCGGCGCCGACCGGTCGAGCTGATAGCTGTGCCAGGTCACCTCCACCTCGTCGCCGTGTTCAAACTGCTCGAGAGCAAGTTCGAGGCGTCGGCGGCCCACGTGGCAGAAGGGGCAGACCAGGTCGGACCAGACGTCAATACGCACACCTTGACGATACGTCCACCCGGCCCGCGCCCCTCAATCGCACGCCAGTCGCACGCCAGTCGCACGTCAGTCGCACGTCTGCAGGCGGTCGGGCTGCTCGGCGCCATAGCGGTGACCAGAGCCCAAGGGCACGGCGAGCGCACCCAGGACATCCGCTCCGGCGTGGACGACCGAGACCACGGGCAGCCACGGCCTGTCCTCACCGGTCGGCACGATCGCCATCGACGGACGGGCGTGGACGATCGGGTCATCGGCGTTGGCGGCGATCGTCTCCCGGGGGAGTCCGGTCCGGCCACCGCCAGGCGTCCCCAACCAGAAGGTCGAGCACACCGTCTCGCGCCGAGCATCACCCGCGGCCCCCGGCGCCAGCAGCGCCGCCTGACCAGCTGTGGCGCCGAGGCTCTCACCGACGACGTGCACCTGCGGCCGCTGAACCAACGGCAGCGCCGACACCTCGGCCACCACGGTGTCGAGCAGCGTCTGAGCGCCCGCCACTGCACCCTCACGGTCGAGGAGGAAGGCGACCCAGCTGGGCCGGTCGTCGTACTGCATCGACACGGTCGCGACCTCCGACCCGAACCGTCGCTCCGTGCCCGCGACGAACTCAGGGTTGACCCAGCCGGACCCGGTCGGGATCGCGACGAGCAGATGCTCCCGCGTCAGGCCACCGGCAGCGACCAGTCGGTCGACGGCGATGCGAGCGCGAGCTGCGTCGTCTGCGGAGTCGGACAGGCCGGCATACGCCCGCACGGCACCGACTGGCGACTTCAGGAGCAGGACCTGGTCGGAGGAGATCGAGGCGGCCTGCGCACTTGCCGGAGCGAATGTGAGGACCGACAGGCCCGCCACGAACGCGACCATGCGACGTGACATGCGCGGACGAAGACGCCACAGCCATCCCACCCCCCGGACGGCTCCCACGACACCGAGCGCGGCGCCCACGAGGACGCCAATGTCGCTGAGCGACAACGGATCCATCCCGATGTTGGCGCGCATCGCGGCCTGGGTGGTCCAGGTGACGAACATCAGGTATGCCGTGAGCGCACCTCCCAGCGCGACCGCCACCTGGTGGGCCGGTCCGGTGAGGTGCTGGCGCGAGCCGGCGATGCGGCGCGCGATGGCGAGCACCGCGAGGAACGAGAGCGCGACCAGCACGCCGAGCGCGACGGGCAGTGCGGGCAGATAGGACGGGAAGGTGGCGACGGCCAGGGCCACCGGTGTCGCCAGCGCGGTCGAGGCGCGGGGGAGGCGGGCCTTCATCGCGCACCCCCGATCCGACGACGCAGGCCCGGCACGACGAGCACGACCCCACCCGCGGCAGCCACACCGAGGCTGATGCCCGGCGCGATCGACATGGCCGTCTCGGACTCGGGGACCGCGTAGCCCTGACGCGCGCTGTTGATCCGCACGAAGCCCTCGGCGATGTCGGCCCAGGCGAGGCAGGTGGCCCGGCTCAGGGACTCCTCGCGCGTCGAGCAGGAGTTCTCGAACTCGATGCCGAGCCGGGAGTCGACGGACCGGCGCGCGTCGGGAGGGAGGTCGCGACCGGACCGGCCGGCATACCGGAGGAGGTCATAGCCCAGGTCGTGCTGGCGGCATGCCGGCGTGAACTCCGCCGGCAACGGGACCGGTGACGAGCACGCGCCCGACGGGTCGCCGAGGAGTCCGTTGGCGACGGTCGGCCGGTAGCCGAAGCGAGTCGAGAAGTCCTGCGGCAGTGCGGCGTTCGCCGCGGCCGGGGGTCGGGAAACGAGTGCGGTGAGGGCTTGCTCGGCCGCGCGGTCCGGCGCCGGCAGCGAAGACGCGGTCGGGGCGAGGGAGAGTCCGGCTGCGGTGGCGAGGCCGGTGACGACGACGACTCGAAGTGCATGGTGTCTCGTGAACATGCGGCAAGGCTCGGAGCCGGGAGCACCTGCGGTCGTCGCCCTCTGGAGCGGTTCGCGGGCAGAACCCGGGGTGGACGGTCGGGCGCGAGTGATACCCGGGAGTGACGCCGGGTTCACTCCGTCGTATGACGACCTGGCGGCGCTCGCTGCCTACTGTTGGGTGCATGGTCGGAGGCAGAGTGATCGGAGCCAGCGGACGCGCAGTCCGCAGGTTGGCGCAACCCCTGTGGCGGGGTGTCAGCGCGCTGACCCGTCACACTGACCTCGCGCTGGGCCTGCTCTCACTCGTCACCTTCGTCATCACCTGGTCGACGATGAGCATCTCCCACGACGTCCCGATCTCGCTCATGCCCGTCCTGGCGCTCTGCGTGGCGTTCCCGGTCGTCCTCCTGCGCCGGGTGCCGTTCGTCGCGTGGGCTGTCGCGGCCGGGACCTCGCTGGTGTGGTGGGCGGTCGTGCCGGCCTACGCGGCCTCACCGATGCCGTGGCCGGTCATGCAGTTCCTCGTGCTCCTCGCGTCGATCGTCGCCGTCGGTTTGTGGAGCCAGTGGCGCGAGATCCCCATCGTCATTGCGGCCACTGGTGTGCTGCTCGTGGTCGCCATGCCCGACGACCTCAAGGCGTGGGCGCTCGGTCAGGCGCTCATCATGGGCGTCGCCCTGCTCGTGCGTTGGCTCGTCATCTCGCGCCGCCAGATAGCGGTGCAGCAGGACGAGGTCGAGACCGAGCGGGCCCGCCGCGCCGTCGTCGAGGAACGCAGTCGCATCGCCCGCGAGCTCCACGACGTCGTGGCGCACCACATGTCGATGATCGTCGTCCAGGCGCAGAGTGCTCCGATCCGTCACGGAATCTCGGATCTCGAGGTGGTGGGGGAGTTCTCGGCCATCGAGGGCTCGGCGCGGCAGGCGCTCACCGAGGTGAGGTCGGTGTTGGGGGTGTTGCGGGACGAACGCGGCCCGGTCGAGACGGCGCCCCTGCCAGATCTCACCCGCCTCCCAGCGCTGGCCAAGGCGTCCAAAGCAGCGGGTATGCCGCTCACCTCCCGTATGCGCCTCGACGCCGCGAAGGTGCCCCCGGGCACGGCTCTCGTGCTCTATCGCGTGGCGCAGGAGTCGCTGGCGAACGCGGCTCGGCACGCGCCCGGCGCCGCCGTCGAGCTCACCCTTGAAGAGGACTCCGGCTGGGCCCGACTCATGATCCGCAACTCACCGCCACCCGCGCACGTTTCCAGGGTCGGCGACCCTGGCGCCGACGCCGACCAGATGCACGGACGCAACGGGGAGAGCGGGGCCGGAGGTCGGGACGAGAACGGTGGGAACGGCATACCCGGCATGTCCGAGCGCGTGCGCGCCGTCGGTGGAACGTTCGAAGCAGAGCCGGTCGGCGAGGGCTTTGTCGTCATCGCGACCGTCCCCTTGACCGGCCGCCCGCAGGTCGCCGGGCTAGGTTGAGCCGCATGATCACAGTGGTCATCGTCGATGATCAGGCGATGGTGCGGCAGGGGCTCGGCGCACTTCTCAACGCACAACCCGACCTCCAGGTCGTCGGCGAGGCTGCCGATGGCGCCGCTGCCGTGCGCGAGGTCGCCCGCCTGCGGCCGGACGTGGTGTTGATGGATGTGCGCATGCCCGAGGTCAATGGCCTTGATGCGGCGGCGACGATCCTCGGGTCACCTAGTCCTGACCGGCCGCACGTGTTGATGTTGACGACGTTCGACGTCGACGACTACGTCTATGAGGCGCTGCGCATCGGTGCGAGCGGGTTCATGCTCAAGGACGCGCCGTCGGAGGAGCTCGCCCGGGCCGTTCGCGTTGTGGCGGCGGGGGATTCGCTTCTTGCGCCGAGTGTGACGAAGCGGCTCATCGCCGAGGTGACCAGGTCGCGGTCGGGCGTCCCCAAGGACTCGCCGCGGCTGCGGGAGCTCACTCCGCGCGAGCTCGAGGTGCTCGAGCTGATTGCGCGTGGCTTCTCCAACATCGAGATCGCGACGAGGCTCTTTGTCGCCGAGCAGACCGTCAAGACGCACGTGTCGAGGGTCTTCACCAAGTTGGGGCTGCGCGACCGGGCTCAGGCCGTGGTGTTCGCCTACGAGCACGGAGTCGTCAGCGCCGGCTGAGCGGCCTACGGTGAGGGCATGGGCTTCCTGACGCGCAAGGTCTCGGCCACGCTCCCGCAGAACCTCACCCGGCTTGCGCTCGGTGCCTTCATGGTCGGCGCCGGCGTCCTGCACCTCACGGTGGCCCGGGACGAGTTCCGGGCGCAGGTGCCCAGCTGGGTTCCGGTCGATGAGGACCTCGTCGTTCTCGGGTCCGGCGTGGCCGAGATCGGACTCGGTCTGGCGCTGCTCACGCTGCCAAAACACCGGCGCCTCACGGGGGTGGCCCTCGCGGGGTTCTTCATCGCGATCTTCCCGGGCAACATCGCGCAGTATGTCGACGGTGTGAGCGCGTTCGGGCTCGACACGGACACCAAGCGACTCGTGCGGCTCGCCTTCCAGCCCCTGCTCGTCGGGGCTGCGCTGTATGCCGCGGGTCTGCCCGAGGGGGGCCTCGCACGTCGCGGTGGCGGCAGCGGTGGCCAGGACGTGGAACTGATCCGGGGGTGAGATCCGGAGCGCATTGTGGCCGGTTGGGGACGGCTCGTTTTGGCTACTGTGGCCCGTCTCGCTGCGCCCTAACCTCGATAGGGGCGGGATTCCTACCACCCGCCGGAGGAGGTTGACCATGAAGGTGGCCAGATGCGCTGCCGCGGCGGCGCTGACCCTGTTGGGAGTCACCGTGGGAGTCGGCAATGCCGACGCGCGCGGTGGCGGTGATACCGAACGCATCGACATCCGGGATGACTGCGATCCAGTCACGTTCAACGCGGCTCTCGGAGAAGGTGCGTGCATTGGCGACGGCGACACGACCGTCGAGGAACTCTTCGAGCGCCTCCAAGATCGTGGATTCCACGGTGCGTGGAGGAACAACCCCGTGCTCACGGATGTCTCGAAAGGAACGAAGCTGAGGCTCGTCAACCGGGGTGGTGAGTTCCACACCTTCACCCCCGTCCAGAGGTTCGGTCCGGGATGTGTGCCGGAGCTGAACGAAGCGGCAGGTCTCGAAGGTGCGCCCGTCATGGACTGCGGTTTCGATACCTTCGTCAACACGGGCATCGATGCGAAGACGTCCCGCGATCTCGCGCCGCTGGGTGTGGGTACACATCGCTTCGAGTGCGCCATCCACCCGTGGATGCACACGACCGTCGAGGTGAAGGCTCACCACTGAGCCGTAACAGCGCTCCGGGTCATACGGCAATGCCCGACGGGCGCCACACGCAACACATGTTCGACGATTGCCGAGCAGTGGTCGGCTGCTCGGCCCTCGAACCGGGGGTAGTACCACTGCGGGAAAGCCGGTGCAGCCTGCGCCCTAGACGTCGCGGTGGGCGAGGTTCTCTCGTTGGACCCGGTTGAGGCCGGCATAGATCATCCACACCGCAGCGACCCAGGTGGCGATGACGAAGTAGCCGTTGGTGGGGAACTGCGTTGCGCCCCAGACCATCCCGCCGATGAGCAGGGTGCCGAGGATGAGGGGGAAGGAGTACCAGATCGCAATGGTCTGCACACTCGGCACGGGGTTGAACGGGCTCGTCGGAGGTCGTCCGCGATAGGCGGCGAGGAGACTGGCGCCGGCGAGGAACAGGGTCGTCATGACGAGCCAGGGGAGGACGGCGCCCACGTCGGCGCCGACGGCGACTCCCGTGATGCTGCCGACCGCCACCGTGGTGATGAGGTGGGTCGCGCCGGGGACGAGCAGGTGGGCAGCAGCCGCGCGCACCGGTGGGGCGCCGAAGAGGGGAGGCGTCCCGACGGTGTCGGCCTCGAGGCGCAGCCCCTCCGACAGGGCGCCGAAGCCCAAGTGGCTGACGAGGGCTGCGACGAAGCCGACCAGTGGGGGCACGGCAGAACTGCCCAGGGTCGCCCCGAGTGCGGCGGCGGCTGCGGCACAGAGCAGCAGTCCCACGAGTCCGGCTGCAGGCGAACGCCGAAGTCCCAGAACGTCCCTCGCGACCAACGTCATGATCGGACCGCGGTGTCGCAGACGCAGGCCGCGACCGCGGGTGATCGGTCGGGCGGCCTCGAGACGGACAGCGCGCAGGTCTCCGGAGTGGACGCCGCCGACGATGCGGTTGGAGCGGGCCGACTGGGTGCGCAGGTCGTGGACCCCGAGGCGTCGCACCTCACGCACCCACGGCGACGCGTCGGCGAACGCGGCAGGCAGAGGCGCTGAGTCAACGGTCGAGCCGGAGCGGCTCTGCCCGAGGAGCCACGCGACGCCGGCGAGGAGTCCGACGAACAACCCCACGACGAGGGCGACCGGCAGGATCCACAACCCCGCAGCGCGGGCGCCGGCGAAGGCCGCACCCACGAGCAGGCCGGACAGCGCTCCCGCGAACAGTGCTGCAAACAGGGAGTATCCGAACCAGGGCCGCAAACTCGCCCACCGGTCGATGGACGATGCAACGACTTGGTCGATCCAGGGCACGGGAGCCACGATCGGTCCTCGCACCCGCCCGGCCTCTCGTGCCGCAGCAGCCACTGATCCAACGACCACGATCAGGACGAGTGCCGACCACGGTGAGCGCAGTGATGAGGCCATGGCCTCGCGATCCGCCGCGATGACGAGGGCGCGCAGCAGCGGGAAGCCGTAGAGGCCGACCAGGATGACGGCGACGTACGCGGCATACGCAACTTCTTTGCGGGCCGGATTGCCGCCCGGCCCGTGGAGGACGTGGACGGCGTCATCGAGGCGCTCGGCGTCCGTCATGCCACTCATGCGCGTCAGCCTTCGGCGGCGACGAGGTCGACGACCTGATCGGCGGCCTGCCCGGTGACCCGCTCGGTGATGACCGGGTCGTGGCAGGCGAGAACGACGGTCGTGCCCGCGTCGCGGCGGGCGGCGAGCAGGTCGGCGACGAGGACGCGCTTGCTCGTGTCGAGTCGCTGCTCCGGTTCGTCGAGGACGAGCACCTCGCACGGTCGGAAGAGCGTGAGCGCCAACCGGAAGAGCTGGGTCTGACCAGACGACAGCTCGTGCGGGAACCGCCCGCCGAGCTCACCGATCCCCAGGTCCGACAGCGCCGCTGCCACCCGCTCGTCGGTGGTGTCCGCATCCCCGGCCCACGTCGCATCGAGCAGCACGAGGTGGTCGCGCAGGGTGAGGTCGCGATAGGTCGCTGGCGCTCCCACGAGGGCGGCGACGGCGGCTCGGACAGCAGGGTCACGCTCGTCGGCGGCCACGTCCCCGATGAAGGCCTGGCCCGTCGTCGCCGGCAGCATCCCCATGAGGATGCGGAGCAAGGTGGTCTTGCCGGAGCCGTTGGGGCCGCGCAGCACCAGGCACGAGCCAGTGGGGGCGGTGACCGAGACGGGCGCGAGGAGCGTCGCCGGGCCGATCACCTTCGACACGTCTGCGGCTCGGACATCCATGAAGGGCACGCTAGCGACCCACCCGGTCACCCCGTCCACAGGCCGGTGAACGCGGCATACCGGCTGTCGTTCACGGCGACTAGGTTGGGGGCCGTGAGCACCGCCCTGTATCGCCGCTACCGCCCCGAGACGTTCGTCGACGTCATCGGGCAGGAGCACGTGACCGAGCCGCTCATGCAGGCACTGCGCACCGAGCGCGTCAACCACGCCTATCTCTTCAGCGGGCCGCGTGGTTGTGGCAAGACGACGAGCGCCCGCATCCTCGCGCGCTGCCTCAACTGCGAGCAGGGCCCGACACCGATCCCGTGCGGTGAGTGCGACTCGTGCGTGGCCCTGGCCCGCGGCGGCGCCGGCACCGTTGACGTCATCGAGATCGACGCAGCCAGCCACGGTGGTGTCGACGACGCGCGTGACCTGCGCGAACGCGCCAGCTATGGGCCGGCGCAGAGCCGCTACAAGATCTACATCATCGACGAGGCGCACATGGTGACGCCGCAGGGCTTCAACGCGCTGCTCAAGATCGTCGAGGAGCCGCCCGAGCACGTGAAGTTCATCTTTGCGACGACCGAGCCCGAAAAGGTCATCGGCACGATCCGGTCGCGCACCCACCACTACCCCTTCCGGTTGGTGCCCCCGGGGCAGCTCACCGAATACATGGAGAAGCTCTGCGTCTCCGAGAAGGTCGCAGTGGCGCCGGGTGTCCTGTCGTTCGTCGTGCGCGCCGGTGGCGGGTCCGTGCGTGACTCGCTGTCCGTGCTCGACCAGCTCATCGCCGGGTCTGGGCCCGAGGGGCTCACCTATGAGTCGGCGGCATCGCTCCTGGGTTTCACCGACAGCGAGCTGCTCGACGCCGCGATCGACGCGTTCGCCGCAGGTGATGGTGCTGGCGCGTTCTCGTCGATCGAGCGGGTCATCGAGACCGGGCTCGACCCGCGCCGCTACATCGAGGACCTGCTGGAGCGGCTGCGTGACCTCATCGTCGTTGCGGCTGTGCCCGATGGCGCCTCGGCCGTGCTGCGTGCCCTCCCGCCGGACCAGCTCGAGCGGATGCGCCAGCAGGCGGCTGCGTTCGGCCCCGGCGCGCTCTCGCGGGCGGCCGACATCGTCAACGCCGGACTCTCCGAGATGACCGGCGCCACCGCACCTCGCCTCCAGCTCGAGCTCATCGCCGCGCGCCTTCTCCTGCCGGCTGCCGCCGGAGAAGCGGGGTATGCCGCCCGCCTCGATCGGCTCGAACGTCGCCTCGACGTCGGCGGAGTCCCGACCGGAGCGGCTGCGTCGCCGCCGTCCGCTCCGGTGCGCCAGCAGAGCCAGCCCACTCAGTCGAGCCAGCCGGCGCAGCAGGCTCCGCCCGTCCAACAGGCTCCCCCGGCGCCGCAGCAGCGGCCGGTCGAGCAGTCGCAGCCCGTCGCACCTGCGGTGCAACCGTCGAGCCAGCCCGACCGCCAACCGCCGCAGCACACGGCGCCCGCTTCCGCTCCCGCCTCTGTCGTTCCCGCATCTGTCGTTCCCGCGCGACCGGTCGACGAGCCTCCTGAGTTGGACGAGCCGGAGTTCATCGAGCCCGAGCAGCCGTCCCGAGACTCTCAGCGAGCGCCGGAGACACAGCAGTCCGCTCCTCAGGCTCCCGTCTTCCAGGCGCCCCCTCAGCAGCAGTCGCCGTCACCGCAGCAGCAGCAGGCCCCGGTCGACACCCCGCCTCCGTCGATCGCCCCCGCGCGGAGCGGAGGCCTCGACACGGCTGCGATCCGGCGGTCATGGCCCGACGTCCTCGCCAAGGTCTTCGAGCTCCGGCGCACGACCTGGACCTTCGTGTCCGAGCACGCCCAGGTCATTGACTACGACGGTGAGCGCCTGCTTCTGGGCATCTCGACCACCGGTCTGGCCAACACGTTCCGTCGCGGTCCGCACGCGACCTACGTCCAGCAGGCCCTCATCGACGTCCTCGGCATCGACACCCGCGTCGAGGGCGTGCCAGCCGACGGTTCCGCGCCGGCCGGCGGTGTCCCCGGGGTGGCGACGATCGACCCCAGCCGACCCGACCCCGTCCCCGCGCCCCGGCAGGAGCAGGCCCGCCCCGCGCAGACCCAGCAGTCAGCTCAGGAGCGTGCCGTTGCCAACGGTGCGGCAGCGCAAGGTGAGTCGGACCGCGCAGGTGAGCCGGCGGCATACACGCCGAGTCAGCCGCCCACGACGCAAGCCGAGTGGGGGAGCGGACCTGCCGGCAGCGCGACCGCGCCCGACTGGGCCAGCGCATCCGGCAACGCTGACGCGGCGGTCAGCCCCTTCGCCCGTGCCAAGGAAGCCGTGGCGTCCGAGCCCGACCCCGACGAGCCCCCCGTGGCCGACGACTCGGCGCGCAGGGACGACGACGAAGACATCGAAGGCCTCGGGGAGGTTGGTGTCCCCGTGATCGAGCGCGTCCTCGGTGGGACAGTCATTCACGAAGAGGACGCATGAACACCTACTACTGGGTGGGTCGCACCGCCATGATGTCGCTCTCCCACGCGATCTGGCGGCCCACGATTCTCGGCAAGGCCAACGTCCCCAAGGAGGGTGGCGTCCTCCTCGCGAGCAACCACCTGTCCTTCATCGACAGCTTCGCCATCCCCGTCGCTGCGCCGCGCAAGGTGTCGTTCCTTGCGAAGCACGAATACTTCACGGGGACTGGCCTGCGCGGTCGGTTCGTGCGTGGCTTCATGGAGGCTGGCGACGCCATCCCCGTCGACCGTGACAGTTCCCGGGGCGCCCAGGACTCTCTCGACCTCGCGCTCCAGGTGTTGCGCGACGGCAAGGCGTTCGGCATCTATCCCGAGGGCACGCGCTCGCGCGACGGTCGGCTCTATCGCGGCAAGACGGGCGTCGCGTTCCTGTCCCTCACGGCTGGGGTGCCGGTGGTGCCGGTCGGCCTCATCGGGACCGACAAGGTCCAACCGGCCGACAAGCGTGGGTTGCACTACGCCGACGTCACCATCGCGTTCGGGACGCCGATCCTGCCTTCGGCGTATGCCGGCCTGCCCGCCGGTCGCGCTCGCCGCCAGCTCACCGACGACGTCATGGACGCGATCGCTGCCCTCACCGGACAAGAGCGCGCTGACGGCTACAACGAGCGCCCCACCACCCACGAACTCTGAGCCGTCGGACCCGCGCCCCAACTTTTGCTCCCCATGAGGGAATCGGGTGGGACCGGAGGGCGAATAACCCTCCGGACCCACCAGGTTTCCTCCGGATGCCATCCCTCCCGCGCGGCGGGCGCCAGTGACGGTCGGGTGGCCTAGGCTCATGGTGTGTACGAAGGCGCTGTGCAGGACCTCATCGACGAACTCGGACGACTCCCGGGCGTCGGTCCCAAGAGCGCGCAGCGGATCGCCTTCCACCTGCTCACCCAGGACGCGGTCGACGTCCAGCGACTCGTCGACGCCCTGACCCAGGTCAAGGTCAAGGTGCGCTTCTGCGTGACCTGCTTCAACATCGCCGAGTCCGAGCAGTGCCGCATCTGCGCTGACCCCCGCCGCGACCTGACCAAGATCTGTGTCGTCGAGGAGCCCAAGGACGTCGTCGCCATCGAGCGCACCCGCGAGTTCCGAGGTCGCTACCACGTGCTGGGTGGTGCGATCAGCCCCATCGACGGCATCGGCCCCGACGACCTGACCTTCCGTGAGCTGATGACCCGCCTCGCGAGCTCTGAGGTCACCGAGATCATCATCGCGACCGACCCCAACCTCGAAGGGGAGGCGACGGCGAGCTATCTCGCGCGCTTCCTCAAGGGCATGGAGATCCGGGTCACCCGCCTCGCCTCCGGTCTGCCCGTGGGAGGCGACCTTGAGTACGCCGATGAGGTCACCCTCGGCCGCGCCTTCGAAGGACGGAGACTGCTCGATGCCTGACCAGGTCACGCCCGAAACAGCTGCCGCCTCGGGAGCCGCCGACCCCGAACTTCTCTCGGACCTGCGCGCACTCGCGGCCGACTCGGCCGCCGAGGCCCGGACCTACTTGGCCACCGTCAGTGACATCGCTTCCGGTGCCAATCCCGCGGCAGCACTCCCGCTCGGACTGCTGGCCCTGTCGCAGGTGCTGGTGATGGGGGCCCGTCTCGGCGCGATCGAGGACATCGTGCCGGAGGACCGGTTCGAGGTGGACCCGGGCCCGGACGTCGAGCTCGACCCGTTGCGTGAGAACCTCAGCAACCTCCTCGAGGGCCTCGATGACTACGCGGATGTCGTTGACCCCGTCACGGAGCCCCAGCTCACGACCGGTTCGCTGTCCAACGACCTGACCGTCGTCGCGTCGGCCCTCGCCCACGGCCTGCGTCACCACGAGGAGGGCCGCATCCTCGAAGCCCTCTGGTGGTGGCAGTTCAGCTATCTCTCCGACTGGGGCGAGCGGGCCGCCAGTGCCCTGCGGGTTCTCCAGGCGCTGCTCGCGCACATCCGTCTCGATGCCGACGCCGATGCCGTCGCCGAGGCAGAGTTCGACGCCCTCCACCCATAGGCGAAGGGGCAGGTGGTCAGTGGGCCACCCGTCATGGATGTGGACGCTGCGCCCCCGAAGTGCCACCGTTGACCCATGACGCGGACCCTCGAAGCCGACTACCTGGTGGTGGGTGCGGGCGCCATGGGGATGGCGTTCTGTGATGCGGTCATCGACCACTCCGACGCGCGCATGGTGCTGGTCGACCGACGCCACGGCGTGGGAGGTCACTGGCTTGAGGCGTACCCCTTCGTCCGGCTCCACCAGTCGTCTGCGTTCTACGGTGTTGCGTCGACGCTGCTCGGGGGCGGCAAACTGCAGGAGAGTGGACCCGAGGCAGGGCTCCAGGAGCGCGCGACCCAGTCCGAGATCACTGCCTACTACGCACGGGCGCTGGACCGGATGGTGCAGTCGGGGCGCCTCGAGTTCTTCCCGAACAGCGACCACGTCGGCGACCGCACTGTCGTGTCGCGCATCTCGGGCGACCGCTTCGAGGTCCCCGCGTCGTGCCGGATCGTCAATGCTCACTATCTGGCGCCCAGCATCCCAGCTGAGAAGCCGGCGCCGTTCGACGTCGGCGACGGCGCTCGAGTGCTGCCCGTCAACGACCTCGCTCGTCTGGACGAGGCGCCGAGTGAGTATGTCGTCGTCGGTTCGGGCAAGACCGCGACCGACGCGTGCATCTGGTTGCTGGCGCGAGGCGTCGACCCGGACACCATCTGCTGGGTTCGGCCCCGCGAGCCGTGGATGTTCAACCGGGCACGCGTCCAGCCGGACCCGGCGATTTTCATCGACCTCGCCGCCGACATCATGCAGGCGGCCGCGTCAGCGAGAACGGTCGAGGACCTGTTCCTTCGCATGGAGGACGCCGACGTGATGATGCGGATCGATCGCTCCCTTGCGCCGACGATGGCCAAGGCACCCACCCTGGCGAAGTGGGAGCTCGATCAGCTGCGAACCCTGGAGAACGTCGTGCGCCGCGGGCACATCGAGGCCGCTGAACGGGGCCGACTGCGATTCGCCGACGGGTCCGTCGGCGTGGCAGACGACGCGATCGTGGTGCACTGCGCGGCGGACGGACTGAAGTATCCCCCTCTCGTCCCGGTGTGGCGGCCCGACGTCATCACGCTGCAACCGATCAGGTCCGGCTTCCCCGCCTTCGGAGCGGCGATCATCGGCTACGTCGAGGCGACCCGGCCGCACGACGACGAGAAGAACAGGCTCTGCCCGCCGTCGAACTACGGCAACTCGATGACCGACTGGGCGCGCATGGTCTTTCGCGGCACGCGCGCGACCATGTCCTTCTCGGCGGAGCCTGACATCAAGGCGTGGGCGGACGGCGTGGCCCTCAACCCGTCGCGTGTCCCCGCGGGCTATCCAGCGTCTCCCGTGCTGGACGACGCCCGCGAGCGCCTCGCGACCCACACACCGTCGGGGATGTCGCGCCTCGCGGAACTGGGCGCGCCCACGGACATGCAGTAGCGCCTGCAGTAGTCGTCGGCACGGCGCACCCCGAGCACACGGACGTGCCCAACCGACGGGCACTGCATGTCCATTGGCCCGCAGCAAGGCCGAGGTGGGCGACCGGCATACGGGCGTGAGTTCGACAACTCAACCCCGTCGTTAGACTCGCTGGCGACCGCTCAACCGACCCCGCGACCTCACCGCATGGGAGTGCAGACGTGCCCATCGTCGTCCAGAAGTACGGCGGCTCCTCGCTCGCCGATGCCGAGAGCATCAAGAGGGTTGCGCGACGCATCGCCGAGACCAGGAAGGCCGGCAACGACGTGGTCGTCGCCGTGTCCGCGATGGGTGACTCCACCGACGAACTCGTCGACCTCGCCCAGGACGTCAGTCCGGTCCCGGCGCCGCGCGAGCTCGACATGCTGATGACCGCCGGCGAGCGGATCAGCATGGCGCTCGTTGCGATGGCGATCCACGACCTCGGCATCAGCGCCCGCTCGTTCACCGGCAGCCAGGCCGGTGTCATCACCGATGAGGCCCACGGCAAGGCCAAGATCATCGATGTCACGCCGGGCCGCATCACCGAGGCCCTCGGCAAGGGCCACGTCGTCATCGTCGCCGGCTTCCAGGGCGTCAGCCAGAGCACCAAGGAGATCACCACCCTCGGTCGCGGCGGCACCGACACGACCGCCGTCGCGCTCGCGGCCGCGCTCGAGGCGGACGTCTGCGAGATCTACACCGACGTCGACGGGGTCTTCACCGCCGACCCGCGCATCGTCCCCAAGGCCCGCAAGATCAACCGGATCTCGGCCGAGGAGATGCTCGAGCTCGCAGCCAGCGGCTCCAAGGTCCTGCACCTGCGCAGCGTCGAGTACGCCCGGCGCTACGACATTCCCATCCACGTCCGGTCCTCCTTCACCCCGAAGGAAGGCACCATCGTCAGTGACCAGCCCGGTCCCGAAGGAGAAGCTGTGGAAGCCCCGATCATTGCCGGCGTCGCACACGACCTCAGCGAAGCCAAGATCACCGTGGTCGGCGTCCCCGACACGACCGGCAAGGCCGCGCAGATCTTCCACGCTGTCGCCAACGCCGAGATCAACCTCGACATGATCGTCCAGAACGTCTCGGCGACCGACACGGGCCTCACCGACATCTCGTTCACCCTGCCCAAGACCGACGGGCAGACCGCGATGGAGGCGCTCAAGGCGATCCAGGAGCAGGTCGGGTTCACCGGCCTGCAGTACGACGACCAGGTTGGCAAGCTCTCCCTCGTCGGGGCCGGCATGCGTTCCAACCCCGGCGTCTCCGCGACCTTCTTCCGGGCCCTGGCCGACGCCGACGTCAACATCGAGATGATTTCGACGTCCGAGATCAGGATCTCGGTCATCACCCGCAGTGAGCTCCTCGAAGAGGCCGTCCGGGCGGTGCACTCCGCCTTCGGACTCGACTCCGAGGACGGTGAAGCGGTCGTCTATGCCGGCACTGGCCGCTGACAGTTGACGCACAGGGGGGATGACCGTATGACCGTTGTGACACCACCCGCGCCGACGCTCGCCATCGTCGGCGCCACCGGGGCCGTGGGCACCGTCGTGCTCGACGTGCTGCCCATGCGGCGCCACATCTGGGGGCAGGTGCGCCTTGCCGCTGCGGTCGAGGACGTCGGTTCCGTATGCCGTGTGGCCGGCGAAGACCTCACCGTCGAGGCCCTGACGCCGGAGTTCTTCGACGGCGTCGATGTCGCTGTCGTCGACATCCCACCAGAGCTCTCGGCCAAGTGGGCCGCGATCGCTGTCGAACGCGGTGTCATCGTCATCGACAACAGTCCGACGTTCCGTCGCGACCCTGACGTGCCGCTCGTCGTCCCCGAAATCAATCCGGAGGCAGTGAACGACCGGCCCAAGGGCGTCATCGCCAACCCCGGCGCCACGGTGATGACGATGATCGACGTCCTCGCCGTGCTGCACGAGAGGTGGCAACTCACCGAACTCGTCGTCACGAGTTTCCAGGCGGCATCGGGGCTCGGGCGGGCCGGCATGAGTCGGCTTCATGACGAGATTGCCGTCGTCGCTGGGGACCGCGAGCTCGGGATGCGCCCGGGTGACGTGCGTCGGGCGATCGACCACGAGCTCGGCCCGAGCATGTTTGGCGGTCCGCTGGCCCTCAACGTTCTCCCGTTCGCGGGTTCGCACGTGGGTGACGGGTGGAGCTCGGAGGAGTCCAAGATCCGTCAGGAGACCCGCAAGATCCTCGACATGCCCGACCTCAAGGTGTCGGCGACCTGTGTGCGGGTGCCGGTCGTGTCCACGCACTCGGTGTCGGTCCATGCGACGTTCGCAAAGTCGATCACCGTGGCCAAGGCACGGCAGGCCCTCGTCGAGGCACCGGCGGTCGTGGTCATGGACGATCCGGACCACGGCGAGTTCCCCACCCCGGTCGACATCGTGGGTGCCGACCCGCGTTTCGTCGGTCGGATGCGTCAGGCCATCGACTTCCCGCGCACCCTTGACCTGTTCGTCTGCGGTGACAACCTGCGCAAGGGGGCGGCCCTCAACATGCTGCAGACCGCCGAGCTCGTCGCCGCCACCCTCTGACCCACCACTTGTGCGACTGATTGCCCGTTCGGCCAGTTCGTCGCTGCGCTCCTCAGTGGCCGAACGGGCAATAAGTCGGTGTGGGTGGGCTGCGTGACACCGACGTGACCTCGTGGCCAACCGCAGTCCATGTGCGTCTGTCACCGTGCGCAGCAGATGGGGCGGCAGTGTTCGGGTCAGCGACGATCTCGATCTGGTGACGGTCTTCGGCGTGTTACTAGTGTGACGGGTGTGACTCATGGTGCAATTCCCTCAGCGGTTGTGGGACCGCTGTCGCAGGTCGAGCCTTGAGGAGGCGTGGTGTTCAGGAAGCAGGGATCAGAGCCCGAGCGTTCGCCTCTGCCGGTGCGCGCCGTCTCCGCGGCAAGTGACCTCGCTCGCCGCAGTGTCGGCATGACGCGCGACACCGTGCACAAGGAGCTCCTCGAGCGGGCCAAGTCCCAAGAGGCGATGAGCGACGAGCAGATCTGGCGCCGCTACCAGTTCCGCCATCTCGCAGCGTTCGTCACCATCCCGGCCCTGCTGCTCGGCACGGCCAGCATCGCGACGGCCTATGGCACAGGCCTCCTGACCAGTGACCCGAAGCCGGCGGCCTGCGAACCCGTCGTCGTCCTCGCCCCCGCGCCCGGGTCCTTCAAGGTCAAGGTCCTCAACTCCTCCGGTGTGAACGGCGCGGGTCAGGTGGTGGGTCGTGACCTGTCCCGCCGTGGCTTCGTCGTCGGCGATGTCTCCACTGCTCCGCGCGGGCTCTATGTCAAGGCCCCGGCGCGGATCTATCACGGCAAGGCGGGCCTCGACCAAGCCCTGCTGGTCGCTCAGACGATCGCTGGTTCCGAGCTCGAGTACGACGGCCGCGCAGGCACGGGCGTCGCGCTGGTCATCGGTGCCGACTTCACGACGATGCTTCCGGCCCCGCCGCCCAAGCCACCGGAGCAGAAGTCCTACACGGTCAACGTCTACAACGCGACGTGGCGGGCGGGCCTGGCCAAGACCGCACTCAGCGAGCTCACCGCGCGTGGCTTCTCACCGGGCAAGCAGGGCAATGACCCGGACAAGTCGTTCCTGCCCAACGACGTTGCGGTCATCCGTCACGGGCCCGAGGCCGACCTTGCGGCCGAGCAGGTCGCTCGTCACATCAAGGGCGCTGTCCTCAGTGAGGTCCCGCGCGACAACATGATCATCGACGTCGTCATCGGCAACAAGTTCGAGACCGTGACGCCGTTGGCGCAGATGCCCAAGAAACAGGTGACCCGCAAGGACCCGCCACACACGGTGTCCCGCCCCTGCAAGTGATCTCGGGCGTCCACCTGTCGGTCGCGTCCTGCCTGTGTCCCCGGTCACACTGAGAGACTGAGCCCAGTTCGTCACCCGTGATCGAGGAGAGCAGTCCATGCCCGTCCAGACCGTTGCCCTGTTGACCGCTGGCGGGCTCGCCCCTTGCCTCTCGTCGGCGGTGGGTGGACTCATCGAGCGCTACACCGAGGTCGCTCCGGACGTGCGGATCATCAGTTATCAGAACGGGTATGCCGGTCTGCTCACCGGCCGCTCGGTGGAGGTCACCCCCGAAGTCCGTGAGGGCGCGGCCCTGCTCCACCGCTTCGGTGGCTCGCCGATCGGCAACAGCCGGGTCAAGCTCACCAACGTCGCCGACTGCGTGAAGCGCGGACTCGTCCAGGAGGGGCAGGACCCCCTGCAGGTCGCGGCCGAGCAACTCACGGCTGACGGCGTCGACGTGCTCCACACCATCGGTGGCGACGACACCAACACCACGGCTGCCGATCTCGCGGCCTACCTCGCGGAGCACGACTACCCGCTCACGGTGGTGGGGCTCCCCAAGACCATCGACAACGACATCATCCCGATCCGGCAGTCGCTCGGTGCCTGGACCGCGGCCGAGCAGGGCGCGATCTTTGCCCGCAACGTCCTCGCCGAGCACTCGTCCAACCCGCGGATGCTGATCATCCACGAGGTCATGGGGCGTCACTGCGGCTGGCTGACCGCCGAGACCGCCCGCCGTCACCACGCGTGGGTCAGCGAGCAGCAGTGGCTGCCCGGTGTGGGGCTCGACGCCCGCCGTTGGGACGTCCATGCGGTCTTCGTCCCTGAGGTGCCGATCGACCTCACCGCCGAGAGCGATCGCCTCAAGGCGGTCATGGACCAGATCGGCTGCGTCAACATCTTCCTGTCCGAGGGTGCCGGAGTGGCCGAGGTCGTCGCGGAGCTCGAGGCGGCTGGACTCGAGGTTCCCGTCGACCCGTTCGGCCACGTGCAGCTCGACAAGGTCAACCCCGGCGCCTGGTTCGGCAAGCAGTTCGCCGCCCTGCTCGGCGCCGAGAAGGTCATGGTCCAGAAGTCCGGCTACTTCTCGCGCTCGGCCGCGGCAGGCGACGAGGACCTCGCCCTGATCCGAGAATGCACGGAGTATGCCGTCGACGCAGCCCTACGGGGCGAGTCCGGTCTCGTGGGTGAGGACGAAGAGCGCGGCAACGAGCTGCGCGCCGTCGAGTTCCCGCGGGTCGCCGGAGGCAAACAGTTCGACATCACCGCCCCGTGGTTCACCGAGCTGCGCACCTCGATCGGCCACGCCTGAGCGCAAGGCGCGCACACGGCATACGCCGCGTGTATCTGTGCGGGTCGTGACGGCTCCTCTCTAGTGACACCGTCACGAAAGGGAGCCCGCCATGCATGACTCGACCCAGAGCGCTGCAGCCATCGCCACGATCACGCCGCCCCGGGTGCGGGCGAGCGCAGCGGTGCGGACCTATCGCTATCTGAGGCTGAGTCTCGTCGGCCTCGTGCTGCTGCTCCTCGGCTGTGTGTGGCTCGAGCGGATCGGCGGCCTCGAGGCCAACCAGCATCTCGGCTCGATCAGCGCGTACTACTACACGCCCGCGCGCAGTGTCTTCGTTGGCGCGCTCGTCGCAGTCGGCATGAGCCTCGCGGCCATTGTCGGTCGGCGAGGTTTCGAGGACTCGGCGCTCAACATCGCGGGGATGCTCGCGCCCATCGTCGCGTTCGTCCCGACACCGAGAGGTGCTGGGGGAGCGCCCTGCGACCCGGAGGGGCGCTGCTCGGTGCCGCCGGAGTTCGTCCCGTCCGTGGTCAACAACGTGTGGGGCCTGATCGGGTTGGGGCTCGCGGCTCTCGGTCTGGGGGCGGTCACGATCATCCGCCGCCCCGAGACGTCGCGAGCGACCAAGATCGGGTTCGCCATCGCCACCCTCACGTGGGTGGCGTTCGTGGCGTGGTTCGTGTTCGGTCGGGAGTCGTTCCTTGGTGGTGCCCACTTCGGTGCGGCTGTTCCGCTCTTCGGGCTCATCACCGGTGTCGCCTATGTCAACGCGCGCCGCGCATCGGCGCGACGTGAGGGCATCCCGACTCGCGAGGCCAAGGCCTACGCCACGATCTATGGGGCGGTCGCTGTGGTGATGGCCGTGACCTTCGCGGTGGCCATCGTGTTCGTGGTCGTCGACCAGTTCCTCGGTGGTGGCACGCCGACCGAGTGGGTGCTCTGGGTCGAGGTGGTCCTGCTCGTCGCCTTTGCGACCTTCTGGATCACGCAGACCTTTGACTACTGGACCGACGGGCTCCCCGAGGAGGCCGCGACCACGCCGGCGCTCGCTGCGACCACGCGGGCGCCCGCTGCCTCCGGGAGGGTCTGAAGCGTCACGACCAGAGGTAGGCGGCGGCAGCGATGCCCGCCGCCACGATGAGGCCGCGCAACACGGACTCGGGCAGGTGGCGACCGAGATGCGAACCCACGTAGCCACCGACGACAGACCCGGCCGCCAGCGCGAGGATCGCCTGCCAGTCGACCGGGGCGATGACCACGAACACGACGGTCGCGACGAGGTTGGCCACCATGACGGCAAACGTCTTGAGCGCGTTGAGGATCCGGAACTCCAACGAGGTGCCGAGGCCGAGGACGGCGAGCATCATCACGCCGGAGCCAGCCCCGAAGTAGCCGCCGTAGACCCCGGTCACGGTCGCCATGACGCGCGTGAGGGGCGACACCCTGGACAGGTCGTCGTGACCGCCGGGGGAGGCGTTGCGAGAGCGGGCCCACGCCTTGAGTCGGGGTTGGATGCCCACGAGCAGACAGGTGCCGAGGATGAGCCACGGCACGATCAGCTCAAAGACTGTGCTCGGGAGCCCGAGCAGGAGAGCCGACCCGGCCACGGCCCCGAGCGCCGAGGTCACCATCACCACCCGGGTCACCGTCGGGTGCTCACGCAGTTCGCGCCGGTAGCCGTAGGAGCCGCTCACTCCGGCGGGGGCCATGCCGATTGTGTTCGAGGTGTTGGCGACGACGGGTGGGAGGCCGATCGCAAGGAGGACCGGGAAGCTGACGAGCGAGGCGACGCCGACGGTCGAGGTGAGGATGCCCGCGACGAACCCGGCCGCGAGGACAAGGGCGGCGTCCGAAGGATCCACGCGACCTCAGCCGCCCAGGACGGCTCGCACAGCACCCGGGACGTCATCGACCCGACCGCGTCGAACCGCCTCGGCCAGGGCGCGCACCTGGGTCGGGTGTGATCCCGCGCCACCCAGCTGGCGAGCCCGATCGGCGAGTGCGGTGTCGACCCGGGCGAGCAACGACTCCGCGTCGGTGAGCCGCAGGACGCACTCCCACACGTCGTCGAGCTCGCGGTGACCCCCGTCGTCGGCGAGGAGCGCGGAGCGCAGGGCGCTGTCCGGGTGGATGGCGGCCAGGGTCGCCAACTCGGTCATGGTCGTGAGTCGGGTGGCGAGCAGCTCGTGGAGCGGGACGTCGTCGAGCGGGGGCAGCGCCACCCGGGTCTGCGGATCGCGCACGACTGCGCCGTCCCCATGGCGCACCTCGAGGCGACCCCTGACCTCCAGAGCAACCAGTGCACGGCTCAGCGTGGCTCGGCTCACGCCGAGGTCCTTGGCCAGGCGCCGCTCAGGAGGCAGGCGGTCGCCGGGGACGAGACCTTGCGCATCGATGAAGTCAGCGATGTGGTCGGCCAGCTGCTCGTAGAGGCGCGGGCGTAACAACTTCCGTGGCGCGCCGGCGTCCGCGCCGCCACCTTCGCTGGTGCTCGGCCCGGTCGGGGCGGACCTGCTCACCAGAGATCCGGGAGGCGCGTGGCTGAGGTCATGGGGCCCAATCTATTGACAAGATGGTCCGTTGGCCAAGAGGCTAGGCCACTGAACCACCGAGGCGCTGGGCCTCGATGAGCAAAGGAGCTCACATGAACGACGTCATCGCCCTCGGGGTCCTGGTCCTCGTCTTCTTGATCGCCACGGTGCGGTCGATCAACATGGGCGCCCTGGCGCTCGTGGCCGCAGCCGTCGTGGGCGTCACCGTCTTCGATGTGGGCCCGGCCGAAGTTGTCGGCGGCTTCCCCGCCAACTTGTTCGTCATCCTCGTGGGTGTCACCTACTTGTTTGCCCTCGCCAAGAACAACGGCACGGTCGACTGGATGGTCCACGCGAGCGTGCGCGCCGTGCGAGGACGAGTGGCGCTCGTGCCGTGGGCGATGTTCGGCATCTGTGCCGTCATCGCCGGCATCGGGGCCGCCACCCCAGCGACGGTCGCCATCGTCGCTCCTGTCGGCATGGGCTTTGCTGCCCGCTATCGCATCAGCCCGGTCCTCATGGGCATGGCGATCACGCTCGGCGCGACCGGCGGCTCGTTCTCGCCGATCGGGATCTTCGGTGCGATCACCAACGGCGTCGTCGACGACAACGACCTCCCCGGAAACCCCGCCCTGCTCTTCTCGATGTCGGTCCTCTCCTGCTTCGTCATCACCGCTGTGGCCTTCGTCCTGTTCGGCGGGCGCGAGCTGATCAACCGCGGTCGGGACGCCGACGCCGAGAGCGAGATCAGCGAGACCGCGGTCTCTGCCAGCCGCACAGCTACCCGTTCCGCCGTGACCGGGACCCCCGACGCGGCCGTCGAGCGGGCACGCGCGGGTGGCGTCGACACCGAGCAGGTGGAGGATGACGACACCCGACTCAACGCCGAGCGCATCCTCACTCTCGTGGGCCTCGCGTTCCTCGCGATCTCGGCGCTCCTGCTGAAGTTCGATGTCGGATTCACGGCGCTCGGCGTCGCGGTCGTCCTCACCCTGATCTATCCCGACTCGGCCAAGGGTGCCGTCGACAAGATCGCCTGGGGGACTGTCCTGCTCGTCGGCGGCATCGTCACCTACGTCACCCTCCTTCAGGACCAGGGCACGGTCGATTGGCTCGGGACCCAGGTCGCTGGCGTGGGCGCTCCCCTCCTCGCGGCCCTGCTCATCTGCCTCATCGGCGCGGTCGTGTCCGCCTTCGCCTCGACGACGGGCATCCTGGGTGCCCTCATCCCGCTCGCGGTGCCGTTCCTGCTCACCGGGCAGATCGGGGCTGTCGGCGTCGTCATCGCGCTTGCCATCTCCTCGTCCGTCGTCGACATCAGCCCGTTCTCGACGAACGGCGCCCTGTGTGTCGCCAACGCGGAGCCCCGCGAGCGCGACCTCGTGTTCCGCCAGCTCATGCGCTGGGGCATGAGCCTCGTCATCGTCGCGCCGCTCGTGACCTGGGGCCTGCTCGTTGCTCCGGGCTGGCTGTGAGCGCCGGGCCGCTCAGCGGCACCCTTGTCGTCGACCTCAGCCGCGCACTCGCCGGACCTCACGCAGGCATGATGCTCGGCGACCTCGGAGCCCGCGTCATCAAGGTGGAGTCACCCGGGCATGGCGATGACACACGTGGCTGGGGTCCGCCCTTTGTCGACCGCGAGGGACGACCGGCCACCCCCGCCGACGGGGTGTCGACCTACTTCCTGTCGTGCAATCGCAACAAGGAGTCGATCGCCCTCGACCTGAAGTCCGACGAGGGCGCGGAAGTGCTCACCGCCCTGGTCGAGCGGGCCGACGTCCTCGTGGAGAACTTCCGCACCGGTGTTCTCGACCGCCTCGGCTTCTCCGCCGAGCGTCTTCTCGAGTTGAACCCGCGGCTCGTCGTCCTCAGCATCACCGGGTTCGGTCACGACGGCCCCGAGGGTGGTCGAGCAGGTTATGACCAGATCGCCCAGGGGGAGGCCGGTCTCATGTCGGTCACTGGCTCCCGTCCTGAGGATCCGCAGCGGGTCGGCGTGCCCATCGCTGATCTCCTCGCGGGGATGTGGGGTGGCTACGGCGTGCTCGCTGCCCTCCTCGAACGCGAGCGCACCGGTCGCGGTCAGGTGGTCCGCACGTCCCTGCTCGCGGGTGTCGTCGGCATCCACGCCTTCCAGGGCACCCGGCAGACCGTCGCCGGTGAGACGGGGCGGGCACAGGGCAACCACCACCCGTCGATCTCGCCCTACGGCCTGTTCCGGTGCCGCGACGGGGCCGTGCAGATAGCCGTGGGCAGCGAGGGCCTCTGGCGTCGTTTCTGTGACGCCTTCGACCTGGACGCCGACACCCCGGGCATGACGACCAACCCCGAGCGGGCAGGGAACCGCGAGCCGGTGATCGAGCTCGTGGAGCGCGCCTTCGCACCCTTCGACGGTGCCGACCTCCTCGAGAAGCTCGCTGCCGCAGGCATTCCCGCCGGGAAGGTGCGCACCCTGGACGAGGTCTATGAGTGGGACCAGGTGCGCTCGCAGGGCCTGCTCATCGAGGTCGACCACGCGTCCCTGGGTCCCGTCACCCTCCCCGGCCCACCGTTGCGGTTCTTCGACGAAGCGGGCGCCGAGACGACGATGTCATCGCACTCTGCCCCTCCGCTCCTCGACGCGGACCGTGACTCGGTCCTCGCCTGGCTGGATCAGTCATGACCCCACGCCTGTCAGCGCACGAACTGCTCTCGCTCGTCCTCGACACTGGTTCGTTCCAGTCGTGGGACGAGGCTCCGGTCGACGTCGAACCCGATGCAGCGTATGCCGCGGCGCTCGCGGGTGCCCGTGAGAAGTCTGGCGTCGACGAGGCCATCGTCACGGGCGAAGGTTTGCTGCGTGGTCGTCGAGTCGCCGTCGTCATGGGCGAGTTCGCGTTCCTGGCGGGCAGCATCGGCGTCGCCACGGCTGACCGGCTCGCGCAGGCCATCCGGCGCGCCACCGAGCAGGGCCTGCCGCTCCTTGCGGGCCCTGCCAGCGGCGGCACCCGGATGCAGGAAGGCACTGTCGCCTTCCTCCAGATGGTGCGGATCACCGCAGCCATCACTGCCCACAAAGCAGCAGGTCTCCCGTACCTCGTCTACCTGCGCAACCCCACGACGGGCGGGGTCCTCGCGTCGTGGGGATCGCCCGGCCATGTCACCGTCGCCGAGCCAGGGGCCCTCATCGGCTTCCTCGGCCCGCGCGTCTACGAGGCGCTGTACGGCCGGCCCTTCCCCGAGGGAGTCCAGGTTGCTGAGAACCTCTTCGCCCACGGCATCGTTGACGCAGTGCTCGAACCCGAGCGGGTGGCCGACGTCCTCGATCGCGCCCTCACCGTCCTCGCAGCACCTCGGACACCGACCATCCCGGCGCTGCCGCCGGGACTCGAGGAGCTCGTGCGAGACGTCCCCGCGTGGGAGTCGGTGACGACGTCGCGACGCAAGGAACGGCCCGGCATACGCCGTCTGTTGCGTTATGCCGCGCATGATGTCCTGCCGCTCAACGGAACTGGTGCGGGGGAGTCCGACCCTGGCCTGTTGCTCGCCCTCGCGCGCTTCGGTGAGGTGCCGTGCGTGGTCCTCGGACAGGACCGCCGAGGTCAGACCGAGCACCGACCCATGGGCCCGGCCGCGCTACGCGAGGCGCGGCGAGGAATGCGTCTCGCGAGCGAACTACGTCTCCCACTCGTCACGGTGATCGACACCCCTGGTGCGGCGCTCTCGCGCGAGGCCGAGGAGGGCGGCATGGCCGGTGAGATCGCGCGCTGCCTCGCCGAACTCGTCGACCTCGAGGCGCCCACCCTGTCGGTCCTGCTCGGCCAGGGAACCGGCGGAGGGGCGCTGGCGCTGGTGCCGGCGGACCGCACGGTGGCTGCTCAGCACGGATGGCTCTCTCCGCTGCCGCCCGAGGGTGCGTCGGCCATCGTCCACCGCGACACGGACCATGCTCCGGAGATGGCACAGGCCCAGGGCGTGCGCTCACTCGACCTGCAGACCCACGGGCTCGTCGACCGCATCGTGCCCGAACTGCCGGACGCCGCCGACGAGCCCGAGGAGTTCTGCCGCCGACTCGGTGCGGTCCTCCAGCACGAGCTCGCGACCCTGTTGGGGGCCGACCCCGCAGCCAGACACGAGGCTCGCCTCGAGCGGTTTGCGCGGCTCGGACAACTGTCGGTGTCGGCGCCGTCCTGACGAGAACGACAAAGCCCTCGGCCAGCATCTCTGCTGGTCGAGGGCCTTGTCATGTGGTCGGGGTGACAGGATTTGAACCTGCGACCTCTTCGTCCCGAACGAAGCGCGCTACCAAGCTGCGCCACACCCCGTGGCTGTCGCCGCCCTCGCAGGCAGCGACACCAGAGGATAGCCGACGGCGACCCACCTCCCGAAATCCGTTCCGCAAACAGGGCAGGCTGTCCCCATGGCAACGAGTTCGATCACCCGGCGGCGTGCGCTGTCACCCGTCGCGACAACCCTGACCGCGGCCCTGGTCGTGGCTCTCCTTGGTGGCTGTTCGTTCCCCGAACCGGACGAGGCCGAGGTGGTCAGGGTCATCAGCGAGCTACCCGGCGTGACCGCGGTCGACGCGTCCTACGACCCACCGAGCCTGGGTCACTCCAGCGACGGCAGCCTGGGAGTGACCGTCGCGACGTCGCCGGACCCGAATCAGATGGAGGACCTCGTGCAACGGCTGCAGAGCCAGCTGGCCAAGGTGCCCGATGCTGACGGCTATCGGTCGTTCACGCTCTCCGCTCCTGGGGTGGATCCTCGCACCTCGGCTCCCGCGCCCTCGACCTTCACCTTCCTCAGGGGCCCGGTCCCGCCCGGCCTCGCCAAGGATTGGGCCACCGCACTCGCCTCGTCGCCACCGTCGGCCATCGGCGTTCGGGCCCCCTCGAAGGACCAGCCCGCCGCAGCGTCCCTCTCTGCCCCCGTTTCCGTCTCCTCGTCCCTCGCCTGGGTGCTCGCCAGTAGCCTCCGGACCCTGCCCTGGACGGTGGGCCAGCTGAGTGCCGAAGACCGTCCCTATGTCCGGTTCGCCCCTGGGTCACCGGTCAGCGCACAGATGGTCCAGGACTGGAAGGGGATCGAGGCGAAGTTCGGGGAGGTGCCGGGTCGCTATGACGCAGAGCCAATGGTCCGCTTCGTCATCGTCGAGAACGTCGAGCAGGTCCGACGAGTGCGCATCATCTTCCAGCGACCCGACGTCGACGGCTCCCTCCTCGAGGCCACGCATGGGCAGCGCGTGTGGCCCCTCGTCGACGCCATCCACGCGGCCACGCCCGGAGGTGCGGTTCTCGACCTTGACCTGATCCGGTCCGAGGGCGAGGAACCCGGCCCCACACCAAAAACCGACCTGATCGACGGCGGCAAGGGGGCTGCCGACTGGGAAGCCGCCTATCGCCAGCGGTTCCCTGACGCGGTGACGCCTACCGCGACACCAAAGTGAGCAGGGTGGCCTCGGGGCGACACGCGAAGCGCACCGGCGCATAGGGCGAGGTCCCGAGACCGGCAGAGACGTGCAGGTATGCCGCGTCGCTGGGTTGCGTGGGTGCGTCGCCTCCCGCTCCCGGCCACCACCGCGACAGGCCCTTGGCCCGGCCCCGGTCGAGGTCGCAGTTGGTCACGAGGGCGCCATAGAAGGGCAGGGCCAGCTGGCCGCCGTGGGTGTGCCCGGCGAGGATGAGTCCGGCGCCGTCGGCGGTCATGGCATCGAGGACCCGCTGGTAGGGCGCATGGACCAGACCCAGCGTCAGCGCAACGTCAGGGGAAGCGGGAGCTGACACGGCGGCATACCGATCTCGTTCGATGTGGGGGTCGTCGACCCCGACGAGCTCGACGCGGTGCGGCCCGACCGTCACCGTCGTCCGGGCGTTGTCGAGGTCGAGCCAGCCGCCATCGCGCATGCCGGCGGTGAGGTCGTCGACCGGGAGGTCCGGGCGGGTGACGCGCGGCGCCCGAGCGTGATGGCGGGTGAGGTAGCGGGCAGGGTTCTTGGCGATCGGGGCATAGCGGTCGTTGGAGCCCAGGACGAACGCACCAGGGAAGTCCATGAGCGGCTCCATGGCGCGCAGCAAGGGTCCCACAGCGTCGACGTGCGCCAGGTTGTCGCCCGAGTTGACCACGAAATCCGGTGAGAGAGAGGCGAGTTCGCGCACCCACTCGATCTTGCGACGCTGATCCGGCATCAGGTGCAGGTCGCTCACCTGGAGCACACGCACGGGCGCCGCGCCCGACGGCAGCACCGGCACCTCGAAGCGGCGCAGCGTGAAGAGATTGCGTTCGACGAGCCCCGCGTAGGCAACCCCTGCGATTCCAGCGGCTGCAACTCCGGCAAGAGTCCGCAGGAGGGCAGTCCCGGTCGTCGATGTCATCGCCCCAGTATCCCGGTTGACGCTGAGTGCGAGACTGGGGCCATGACCGACACGACTCTCAAGGGCACGCTCCGGAGCGACCTCCACGACGCCATGCGCACCAAGGACAAGGTCCGCGCGGGCACGCTGCGGATGACGCTCACCGCGATCACCAACGCCGAGGTGGCCGGGGTCGAGGCCAAGGAACTCACCGACGACGAGGTCCTCAAGGTCATCGCCAAGGAAGCCAAGAAGCGCAAGGAGTCGTCCACGGCATACGTGGATGCGGACCGTCCGGAACTGGCCGCGATCGAGGACGCCGAGCTCGTCATCCTTGAGGCCTACCTGCCCAAGCAGCTCGATGACGCCGAGCTGGAGCGCATCGTGCGCGCCGCTGTCGAGTCGACGGGTGCGACCGGGATGGCGCAGATGGGGCAGGTCATGAAGGCCGCCCAGGGCGAGATCGCCGGTCGCGCTGACGGTGGCCGCGTCGCCGCGATCGTCAAGCAGGTCATCGCCGGCTGACACCCCTGCCGCTGTTGACCAACGACAAGGGCCGGATCAACTCACTGAGAGTCGACCCGGCCCGTCGTCGGTGTCAGCCCCGAGGTTTGGGGGGTGTCGTCGGTTTCGTTGGCTTGGTCGGCTTCGTCGGCGCCTTGGTCGTGGGCTTGGTCGTGGGCGTGATGACGGGGGTCGCGACCTTCTTGGTCGGCTGGGGCACGAACCTCTTGGTCGTCCTCGCCGGAGCCGCGGTGTAGCCGCTCGAGATGAGCAGGGTGATCGTGGATCCCTTCGCGGCCCGCGCGTCGGGACTCGTCCGCGCTACGCGACCGGCGTCGATCGGACTGTCGACCCGGGAGCCGACGTTGACCTTGAACCCGGCATTCTCGAGCATGTCGGTCGCGGTTCTGATGCTGTTGCCAGCCACGTTCGGAACGCTGACGTAGTTGCCGTTGCGCACTGCGGCCGAGGGTGTCGTGAACCTCGCGATGGGCAGGCCGTTGGAAGCGGCCTCCATGATCTCGCCCCAGACGGGAGCCGCGATCGTGCCACCGAAGACCTGGCGGGGGCAGCCGTAGGGGCCGAAGCACTTCCCATTGAGCGTGGTGAAGCGACCGTTGGGCTTGGAAACCACGACGTTGCCGATCCACACGGACACGGAGCGCTGCGGGGTGTAGCCGACGAACCAGGACTGGTTGTGCGCGTTGGTGGTGCCGGTTTTGCCGGCGGCCGGTCGGGAAGGCTGGTCCCAGGATCCCTGGGCGGTGCCGGTGTCGTCCCTCAGGGGGCCCTGAAGCAGTTCGTTCACGCCGTCCGCGATGTCGGCCTTGACGACCTGCTTGCACGCGGCAGCCGGCACCTTGATGGCCTTGCCGTTCGAGGTGGTGATCGAGGCGATGGGCGTCGGCTCGCAGTACTTGCCGCGGGCAGCGAGGGCGGCGTAGGACGCGGCGATCGTCATCGGCGTCACGGTGCCGGCCCCGAGGGAGACGGAGGGGATGGCTTTGTCGATCGGCTTGCCGTTGGCCGCGTGCAGGCCCATGCGGTTCATCGTCTCCCAAACCTTGCAGGCACCCAGATCGATGGTGAGCTGCGCGAACGCGGTGTTGATCGACGCCGTCGTGGCCTTGGCGAGGGACATCTTGCCGCCACTGCGATAGTCGTTCCCGACGGGCCAGCCCTTCGGGCCTGTGCCGCACTCGTCCTTCATCTCTTCGTTGTAGAAGGTGTGCGGGTCGTCAGGCGAGGCGGACGGGGCGTCGATCGTCCCGTCGAGGGGCATGCCCGACTCGAGGGCAGTGACGAGGGCATAGGTCTTGGCAGTCGACCCGAACTGGTAGCCGAACGGGCCGCCGCCATAGCGCTGGTCGACGTTGAGGTTGACCTGGGTCTTGCTGAAGTCGGCCGACTGCGCCATGGCGAGGATCTTGCCGGTGCCGGGCTCGAGGACGGTCGAGGCCGCACCAAGGTTGGCCTTGTTGCCGATCGGCACCGCCTTGGTCAACTCACGTAGCGTCGCGGCCTGGAGCTTGGGGTCGAGCGTGGTCTTGATCGTCAGGCCGCCCTGCTTGATGTTCTTGTCACGCTCGGCCGGGTTCTTGCCCAGGACAGCCATCTGGGGCGAAGACTTGAGGTACTCCATCATGTAGGCGCAGAAGAATGGCTCGTTGGAACGCTGGCAGACACCCTTGGGCGGCTTGCGGTTCTTGAGCATGTCGGCGACCGGAATCTTCTTGGCTGCGGCAACCTCCGCGGCGGTGGCGGATCCCACTGCCTGCATGCGGTCGAGCACGACGTTGCGGCGAGTCTGCGAGTCCTTGGGGTTGAGGACCGGGTTGAACTTGGTCGGCTGCTGGACGACGCCGGCGAGAAGGGCCGCCTGGCCGATGTTCAGCTTGCTGGCGTTGATGCCGAAGTAGTTCTGCGACGCAGCCTCGACGCCATAGGCCTGGTCACCGTAGTAGACGAGGTTGAGATAACCCGTGAGGATCTGCTCCTTGGTGAAGTTGCGCTCGACGTCGAGGGCGTACTTCAACTCCTGGAGCTTGCGGGTGTAGGTCTTCTCGATGGCGGCCGCGGCGCCCTCTTTGTCGTCCTTGCGCAGGGCGTTCTCCTGCAGCGTGATCTTGACGTACTGCTGGGTGAGGGTCGAGGCGCCCTGGACGCTGTTGCTCTGGAGGTTGGCGATCATCGCGCGGCTGAAGCCTCGGACGTCGAGACCGCCGTGCTCATAGAAGCGGGAGTCCTCGATCGCGATCTGCGCCTTCTGCATCCACGGCGAGATCGACTTGAGCGGCACGATGATGCGGTTCTCGTCATAGGGGTTGGCGATGAGCTTGCCGCTGGCGTCGAGGATCTTGGACTGCTGGGCCAGTGGGGAGACCGAGAACTCGCTCGGAAGGTCGTTGAACGCCTTCACGCCGCTCTTGGTGGCGGTGCCACCGACTCCGATTGCGGGGATCGCGAGCCCGGCCATGAGCAGGCCCATGAGCACGCTGAAGGCGACGAGCCCCGTCAACAGACGGAGGACGTGGGGCAAGTTCTGGGCGCGACCTTCCATACCATCAGGGTAACTGGCGAACCCGTGAGGTCGGTCGAGCCGCACCGGGGGCTGGTCTATGCACAACTGGGATGGAGTGTCTAGACTAGTAACTAGTTAGTTTTAACCATATAACTAGTTCTAGATTCGTCATGGTAACTGTTTCACCTAGTGCCTAGTTTTCGGGTAGCGCCAGTCGGGAGGGACGGGCCTTAGCAAAGGGAAATCGCATGACGATCACTTCGGCTCCACTCGCCCAGAGCACGTCCGACTGGTCCACACGCGGCACGTGCGTGGGGACCGACCCGGACGCGCTGTTCGTGCAGGGCAAGGAGCAGCGCACGGCCAAGGTCGTGTGCCGCGAATGCCCTGTTGCCCTCGAATGCCTTTCGGACGCGCTCGACAACCGCACCGAGTTCGGTGTGTGGGGCGGCATGACTGAGCGTGAGCGTCGCGCCCTGCTCCGCCGCCACCCTGGAGTTCGCTCCTGGCGCGAGGTCCTCAGCAAGACCATGGGTCGCCCGCCGGTCTGACAGATCGCGTATGCCGGGTCCTCACCTTTGCGGTGAAGGCCCGGTTTTCGTGTGTCTGGGGGGATTAACAGGAGGTATGCCGTCGGGCTGGGTTTGCCCGATGAGCCGCCGCTCCCGCGGGGGCGTGTCAGCATCGTTCAGTGGGGGCACGACGAACGATGGTCATGGCCGGGGCGGCGACGGCAGCGGTCCTCGGTGTCTCCGGCTGCTCAAGCCAGGAAGAATTGGCGTTCGACCAGGCGCGTGAGCGGGTGAACACGCAGGCAGTGAATGTGCAGGAGTTTCTCGGCGATTGGGCGCGAGCGCGGCCATCCTCAACCACCTCTGCCCAGGTCAGGAGTGCCGTGGAGTACCAGTACGGGACGACCAGCGACAACTGGATGCTGCTCGAAGTACGCGATGCGCCATCGGGGACGGAAGTTGATGTGTCCCTTCGCGCGACTGGCGAGTCCGGGGGCGGCGGCTTTTACGCTCAGCAGTCGCTTCGGACGTGCCTCCGGCTGACTCTCAGGACTGGTCAGGATGGGGGAGTGTCCGCGATGAAACTCACCTGTCCGCCCTTGGGTGAGACGACTTGGGACGGTCGAGTGAACGCGGACGTGGAACTCGATGAGGAGTCCCTACGCTGACCGATCCCTGGTTCTGTTCGGGTCAGCCGGCGAGCAGCCGGCCCACCTCACGCAGTCCGTCGAGGTCATGGACGTCCGTCGCCGACGCGGCCACCGTCGACAGCTTCACGTCGGGGTGCGAGGCCGCGAATCGGCCGACGATGGCGTTCTGTCGGGCCGACGTCGACGCCAGGTCCGCATGGAGCTGCAGCAGTCCGGCCGTGAGCGTGTCCTCCGCGCCGTCCTCGAAGAGCTGGTCGGCTCCGTCCTCCGCGCGAGACGCCGACAACGCGGCCGCCCCGAGCGACTGGAGACGGTTCACGACAACTCCGGCGAGCGGCATACTCTCCTCGCCCAACCGGGCCACGAAGAAAGCGGCCTCTCGCAACGCATCTCGGTCCGGTGAGGCCACGACGACGAACGCCGTCGTGTGCTCCTTGAGCAACGCGTAGGTGACGTCGGCGCGTTCACGGAAGCCGCCGAACATCGTGTCGAGGGCGGCGACGAACGTCTGCACGTCCATGAGCAGTTGGCCGCCGAGCACGCGGCTGATGGTGCGCTGGGCGAGGTCGACGCCGACGCTGAACACCTTGAGATAGGCGCGCCCACCCGCCTTGGCCGGGGCCATGAGCAGCCGCACGAACCGACCGTCGAGGAAGGAGCCGAGCCGTTTGGGGGCGTCCAGGAAGTCGAGTGCGGAGCGCGACGGAGGGGTGTCGACGATGATGAGGTCCCACGTGCCATCACGCTCGGCCTGCGCGCGCAGCTGGCCGAGTTTCTCCATCGCCATGTATTCCTGTGTGCCCGCGAACGAGCTGGATACGGCCTGGTAGAAGGGGTTCTCGAGGATCTGGGCGGCCTTGTCGGGTGTGGAGTGGGCCTCGACGACCTCGTCGAAGGTCCGCTTCATGTCGAGCATCATCGCGTCGAGCGAGCCGCCGCTCGAGAGGTCCACGCCGGCGACCGGCCGGGGGGTGTTGTCGAGCTCGGTCAGGCCCAGAGCCTGGGCGAGGCGGCGCGCCGGGTCGATGGTGAGGACGACGACCTTGCGTCCGGATTCGGCCGCGCGGATGCCGAGGGCGGCGGCCGTGGTCGTCTTGCCGACTCCACCGGCGCCGCAGCACACGATGATGCCCACGCCACGGTCGGCGAGCAGTGCGTCGACGTCGAGGTGGGGGTGGTCAGGTGTCTTGGGACTGGTGCGTGCTGCCATCACTTCATCCCCTGCTCGAGGAGCTCGTCGGCCAGGACCGCGATGCCGCCGTCCTCGACGCCGCCAACGAGTGCCGGCAACTCGATGACTGGTGGTCCGGCATCGGCGATCTCGCGGGCCATGTCGTCCTGGAGCTGCAGGCGCAGGGCGTGGTCGCGGCCCTCTGTGATGAGACCGCGGACCATCGGGTTGGTCGGTCGCAGGCCGGCGCTCGTGAGCTCGGTGCGCAGCAGCTCCTCGAGGTCTGAGTCGTCCACGTCAGTGTCGTTGCTGCGCAGGGCTGTGAGATGAGCGGCCGTGAGGTGTGGCTCGCGGATCTGGTTGACGATGATCGCCCCCAGGTGAAGGCCGGCCCCGGCGAGGTCGCGCAGCCCGTCGAGGCTCTCCTGCACGGGCATCTCCTCGAGCAGGGTCACCATGTGCACGAGGGTCCGCTTGTCGCGCAGCATGCCCGTGATCGAATCGGCCTGCGAGCGGATCGGCCCGACCTTGGCGACGTCGGCGAGTCCGGCGTTGACGTTGAGGAAGCGCACGGCCCGCCCGGTCGGTGGCGCGTCGAGGACGAGGGCGTCGTAGTGCAGGCCCTTCTGCTTCGACCCGCGACCCCCCTTGGGGCGACCAGCCGCCTCATAGATCTTGCCGGTCAGCAGGACGTCACGCACCCCCGGCGCGATGGTCGTGGCGAAGTCGATGGCGCCGATCTTCTCGAGGGCCGATCCGGCCCGGCCGAGCTTGTAGAAGAGCTGGAGGTACTCGAGCAGCGCAGCCTTGGCGTCGATCGCCAGCCCCCACAGCTCGCCGCCGCTGGGGTGAGTGACGAGCTTGACCTCGCCGGTGCCGAGCGGGGGGACGTCAAACGTCTGCGACAGCCCTTGCCGACCCTCGACCTCGACGATCAGGACGCGCTTGCCGGTGCTCGCCAGGGCGAGGGCCAGAGCCGCAGCCACGGTGGTCTTGCCGACCCCTCCCTTGCCCGTGACGACGTGCAGCCGGGCTGCCGTGAGCTCGGCGGGGAGGGTGGGTGAGGGCACGGAGCCAGCGTACGTGGGGCGGCGCTAGGGTGGGCCGCATGCAGACTTGGGAGTACGCAACGGTGCCGCTGATGATCCACGCGACCAAGCAGATCCTCGACCAGTGGGGCGAGGACGGCTGGGAGCTCGTGCAGGTTGTGGCAGGCCCGGACGGCAACGGTCTCGTGGCCTACTTCAAGCGCCCCAAGGGAGCCTGACGATGAGTGCCGTCGAGGACCGTCTCGCCGAGCTCGGGCTGGTTGTGCCGGACGTCGCGCCGCCCGTCGCGGTCTATGTCCCGGCCGTGCAGGACGGCTCGCGCGTCTTCACGTCCGGCCAGCTGCCCATGATCTCGGGCAAGCTCGCCGACACGGGCAAAGTGGGCGAGGGCGACGGGTTCGTCTCTGCTGAGCGGGCCAAGGAGCTGGCGCAGATCTGTGCCCTCAACGCCATCGCTGCCGTGAAGTCCATCGTCGGTGACCTCGACAAGGTCGAGCGCGTGGTCAAGGTCGTCGGCTTCGTCGCGTCCGACCCCGCCTTCACCGGTCAGCCCGGCGTCATCAACGGTGCCAGCGAGTTGCTGGGCCACGCCTTCGGCGACAGGGGCGTCCACGCCCGCTCCGCAGTCGGCGTCACGGTGCTGCCCCTCGACGCTCCCGTTGAGGTCGAGGTCATCTTCCACGTCGGCGACTGACGCTACGAGACGTCAAAGACTTTCGGTATGCCGCTGCGCGAGTTCCCTGCCCCGCGCTCGTCCGCATGGGTCGAGAACGCGCGCGCCTGGCTCGCGTCGCCGGGTGAGCCCTTGGTTCCCCGGGGTGCGGCCACGGTGCTCGTGGTGCGCGACACCCCGCTGGGGCCGGTCGTGTTCGTCCAGCGACGGGTGCCGACGATGGAGTTCGCTCCGTCGATGTATGTCTTCCCCGGTGGCGGTGTCGACGCCGCCGATGCCGAGGCGGAGGTGGATGCCGGGGCCGTCGAGGCCTTGGCCGCACGCATGCAGCTCTCTGCTGCGGAGGCAAAACCGTTGGTGGCAGCCGCGATCCGTGAGGTCGAGGAGGAGTGCGGGCTGCAACTGCGGCTCGCCGACCTCGTGCCGCGCGCCCACTGGATCACCCCGGCCTTCGAGAAGCGGCGCTACGACACCTGGTTCTTCGCGGCTCCGATGCCCGAGGGTCAGAGCGCCCTCGGCGCTTCGACTGAGACCGACCACGACGCCTGGGTGCTCCCGCGAAGTCTCCTCACGGCATACGCCGAAGGCAGGGCCGTGATGCTGCCACCCACCGTGGTGATGCTGGAGCAGCTGGCCACCTTCGAGTCAGTGGCCGCGTTCTTGTCCGACAGCCCGGCGCTCACCGCGGTCTCGCCCGACCTCGTGGACCTCGGCGACCGCCTCGTCGTGCGCTCCGACATCCCCTGACCCCAGCGGGCGGGCCAATGGACATGCAATGCTCTGCGGTTCTGGGGGACGCCGTGCTCAGGGGACTCGCCTTGGCCTCCAAAAGCTGGATCACTGCATGTCCATTGCCCCTGTGGACAACTCGGCGGGCGTCAGCTCGAGGTTGTGCAGGCTGGTGGTCATGTCCGTCGCGCTCACGCTCACCCGCTTGGGTGGATGCGCGCGCGCCAAGGAGCTGCGACGCAGACACTCGGGCAGAGCCCTTGCCAAGGCGCTGCGCAACGGCGAGGTCATCAAGGTGGGGCGAGGTCGCTACGCCCTCCCCGCCACCGCCGAGCATCGCCGCATCGCCCACGCACGCACGGGGGTCCTGTCCCACCTGAGTGCAGCACAGGAGCACGGCTGGAAGGTCAAGAACGTGCCCGAGAGGCCGCAGGTGGCGTTCCCCCGAACGCGTCGCCTCCGGCCTGGCCAGCGAGAGGGCATCGACCCGCACTGGGCCGACCTCGCCGAGACAGAGCTGGCGGCCGGGGTCACCGCGCCCCGGCGCACCGTCCTTGACTGTGCCCGAACCCTCCCGTTCGACGAGGCCCTGGCAGTCGCCGACTCAGCCCTCCGCTCCGGCAAGATCGATGCGGCTGAGCTCCGAGCGGGAGCCGCTGGACTACAGGGCAAGGGCGCCGGGGCCGCGCGGCGGGTTGCTGAGCACTCAGACGGTCGTGCTGCCAATCCGCTGGAGTCGGTGTTGCGCGCCTTGTGCATCGAAGAAGAGCTGCTCCTCACCCCTCAACTCCAGGTCGCGGACCCGGGCCTGTTTGCTGTCGTCGATCTGGGGAGCGAGGAGTTGCGTCTCATCATCGAGGCCGAGGGTTACGAGACCCATGGCACTCGCAAGGGGCTACGGCGCGACTGCCAGCGGCACTCACTCTTCGCGATCTGGGGCTGGGTGTCGCTGCAGTTCTCCTACGAGGACGTGATGTTCGAGCAGGAGTGGACGCGCTGGGTGCTCAGCTCGTGGGTCGTCACGCACGGGGGTGGGACGCCGGCCTCGCCACCGAACAGATTCCGTGCGGCAGCCTGAGCCAATGGACATGCAGTGCCTCTCGCGGGACCTCGCCGTCGTGGGGCGGCCCCCCGAGGATCTGGGCTCGACTGGACCACTGCATGTCCGTTGGCTCGCCGATGTGGCGAGGGTGGGAGGGTGGGGGCATGAGTGAGACGGCGTGGACGGGTGGGCAGATCACGGCGCGTGCGCACTGCGTCCTCGCGCCCAATCCCGGGCCAATGACGCTGGATGGCACCAACACGTGGGTGCTCCTCGAGCCGGGCTCGACCGAAGCCATCGTCATCGATCCCGGTCCGCTCGACGAACAGCACTTGCAGCGCGTATGCCGTGTGGTCGCCGATGCCGGCGCCCGCGTCACCCACACGATCCTCACCCACGGCCACGCCGACCACGCCGAGGCAGCCCCCCGCTTCGCCGAGCTCACGGGCAGCCGGGTCCGAGCCGTCGGACGCGGACACGACGACCTCGCCGACGGTGACGTCATCCGCGCGGGCTCCCTCGAGATCCGCGTCGTCGCCACCCCGGGTCACACGAGCGACTCGGTGTCCTTCGCGCTCGCGGCCGACCACACCCTGCTCACCGGCGACACCATCCTGGGGAGGGGCACCACAGTGGTGGCGCACCCGGACGGCGAGCTCACGGCATACCTCGCGTCGTTGAAACGCCTCGCAGACCTGACCGGCAACGGAGAGGTGACCAGCATCCTCCCCGGCCACGGACCCGTGGTCCCCGATGCGGCAGCGATGGTCGCGTTCTATCGCACCCACCGTCAGGAGCGGCTCGAGCAGGTGCGGCAGGCGCTCACCGACGGTGCGTCACGCGAAGCGGACCCGGTCGAGGGCGTGCTGACGCGGGTCTATGCGGATGTGCCACGTGAGGTCTGGCCGGCGGCGCGGATGAGCATCAGAGCCCAGCTGGACTACCTCGCGATCAGGTGAGGGTCAGCGAGCGCGGCGCTGCAGCCGCTCCATGTCCTGGACGAGCACGGCGCGCGCCTCGAGCTTGAGCCAACCGCGGGTCGCGAAGTCGGCGAGCGCCTTATTGACCGTCTCGCGGGAGGCGCCGACGAGCTGCGCGAGCTCCTCCTGGGTGAGGTCGTGGCTCACCATGACGCCACCGTCGACCGGACGACCGAAGCGCTCGGCAAGGTCGATGAGGGCCTTGGCGACGCGACCGGGGACATCGGTGAAGACGAGGTCGGCCAGGGACTCGTTGGTGCGACGGAGGCGGCGTGCCAGTGCAGCGAGCAGCGTGGCGGCGACACCGGGGCGCTCCGCGAGGAAGGTCTTGAGCTGCTCGTTGGTGAGGCCGACGATCTGGGTCTCGGCCACAGCAGTTGCGGTCGCCGTGCGGGCACCGGGATCGAACAGGCTCAGCTCACCGAACATCTCACCCGGGCCGAGGATGGCGAGGAGGTTCTCGCGACCGTCGGGGGAGGAGCGGCCGAGCTTGATCTTGCCCTCGCCGATGACATAGAGACGGTCACCGGAGTCGCCCTCGCGGAAGAGGATGTCACCGCGCTCCATGTGCTGAGGCGTCATGGACGCGATGAGGCTGTCAGCGGTCTCGTCATCGAGAGCCGCGAAGAGCGGGGCTTTGCGCACGACGTCGTGATTCACGGCGCCAGTGTGCCACGAGCGGTGGGTGCGCCGTGGCCTCTGGCGAGGTCCGGCCCCCGTCAGAGGCTCGCCGTAGTGTGAGGGCGTGCCTGCCTCCACCGCTTCGCCTGCCGCCGTGTATGCCGCTGAATCACCTGTCGCGCGGACGCGTCGGGCCCGCAAGATCTATCGGGCGTTGGTCGACCGCTATCCCTATGCCCATGCCGAGCTCGACTTCGAGACGCCCTTGCAGCTGCTCCTCGCGACGGTGCTGTCGGCCCAGACGACGGACATTACCGTCAACAAGGTGACGCCTGAGTTGTTCTCGCGCTGGCCCACTGCGGAGGCGCTCGCAGCTGCTGACCGTGACGAGATGGAGGCAGTGCTCAAGCCGACGGGCTTCTTCCGGGCCAAGACCAACTCGGTCATCACATTGAGCCAGGCCCTGGTCGACCGGTTCGGCGGCGAGGTCCCACCGCGGCTCAAGGACCTCGTGACCCTGCCTGGCGTGGGGCGCAAGACGGCCAATGTCGTGCTCGGCAACGCGTTCGGGGTCCCGGGCATCACTGTGGACACTCACTTCGGTCGACTGGTGCGACGTTTCGGCTGGACGGAGGAGACGGACCCGGTCAAGGTCGAGCACGCGATCGGCGCCCTGTTCCCGCGCAAGGACTGGGTCATGCTCAGCCACGTCCTCATTTTCCACGGGCGGCGCACCTGTCACGCGCGTCGGCCTGCGTGTGGGGCCTGCCCCGTGTCGCAGTGGTGCCCGTCCTACGGCGAGGGCGAGACCGATCCGGTGACGGCCCTCAAGCTGCTCAAGTACGAACTGGCCCCGGGCGCCGAGCTGCCCGACCCGCCGCCCGGACCGCTCCCGGGGGAGACGCGGGAGACTCTGGCGTGAGCGCACCACGGCCGGAGTGGATGGCGCGGGTGCTCGACGCCGTCGGAGAGGAGTTGCCCGAGGCGTTCTCCACCTTTGCACCGCCGGTGGATCCCGACCGACGGTCGGCGGTGCTCATGCTCTTTGCCCCATCAGCTGACGGCGGCTCCGACGTCGTGCTCACGGCCCGGTCGCGTGACCTGCGCGCCCACCCGGGGCAGGTGTCGTTCCCCGGAGGTCGGGTCGACCCGACTGATGCGGGGCCGGTCGAGGCTGCGTTGCGAGAGACCGAGGAGGAGGTCGGGGTCGATCCCGCGAGTGTCGACGTCGTGGGAGAGATGCCTGCGCTGTTCCTCACCCCAAGTGGCAACGCCGTGACACCCGTGCTCGGCTGGTGGCCGACACCTGGTGAGGTGCGGGTCGTGGATCCGGCTGAGGTGGAGCGGGTTGAGCGCGTGCCCCTGGCTGACCTGCTCGACCCGGGGCGACGGTTCACCGTGTCGCACCCATCGGGCTACAGCGGGCCGGGGTTCGAGGCGGGCGGTCTGTTCGTGTGGGGCTTCACGGCGCTTCTGCTCGGTGCGGTGTTCGACCTCGCCGGGTTGAGTGAGCCGTGGGACAAGAAGGTCACGCGGCCCATCCCCGAGCACGTGCTGTCCGATTGGGCCCGCAGCCGCAACTGAGCACAGACCGACTTATTGCCCGTTCGGCCAGTTCGTCGCTGAGCTCCTCACTGGCCGAACGGGCAACAAGTCGAACAGGGGTGGGTCAGGACTTCAGGGTGGCGACGGTCTGCTTGGCCTCAGCGATGGCGCGCGACGGAGCGGGCTTGGCCTTGTCGAGGGCCTTCTTGCCGAGCAGCCCGAGGACGCCGGCCACCAGGAAGAGGATCAGCGTCACGATGCCGTAGCTCGCCGAGATGGGCAGCCAGATGTCGAGGACCCGCGCGAGGGTGTGGAACAGGAAGATCAGCCCGAGCAGGCCCACAAAGGCGGCCCCGCCCAGAAGCCCGACGCCCTTGCCCATGACCTTGGCGCCGGCGGCCACCTCGACCTTGGCCAGCGCAATCTCGCTGCGGACGATGCCCTGCACGTCGTGGGTGGCGTCGGCAACGAGCTGGCCGATGGTCCGCTCGGGTTGGTTCTCGGTTGTCATGCTGCTCACCTTCGCAGGTCAAGAGGGGTGCGTGCGACTTCCCCTGACCTTACCGAGTGGTATCGGGCCGGTGTGAGCCGTCCATGCCGGGCCCCTCCTCAAAGGCATCTGGCACCCCGTCCGCGTCATGGTCGACCTGGTCCTCGAGGTGGATGCGCCGATAGACGGCATTGCGCCGACGCAGGACGATCGAGGCAAGGACGGCTGCGACGACGGAACCGACGATGATCGCGAGCTTTGCGCTCTCGTCGCGTTCGGAGCCGGCACCAAAGGCGAGCTCACCCACGAGCAGGGACACGGTGAAACCGATGCCGGTGAGCAGTGAGAGGCCGACGACGTCGCTCCAGGAGAGGTCATCGTCGAGTTCGGCACGGGTGAACCTCGCCATGACAAAGGTGCTGCCCAAGACCCCGACGAGCTTGCCGAGGACCAGCGCGACGACGATGCCGATCGCGACCGGGTCGCGCAGGGCCTCACCCAACCCGCCGCCGATGACGGTCACCCCCGAGGCGAAGAACGCAAAGACTGGTACGGCGAAACCTGCCGAGAGGGGGCGCAGCCGGTGCTCGAACCGGTGGGCGACATCTGCCTCGGCCGGCAGAGTCGAGATGGTCGGGACGCTGGCGCGTGGCTTGACCGGCACGACGAGGCCGAGCAGCACCCCGGCCACCGTGGCGTGGATCCCCGACGCGTGGACGAGGGTCCAGGTCGCGAACGCCAGCGGCACGAGAAGCCACACCACGACGATGCGCCGCTGCACGAGGAACGCGAACACGCCAAGCGGCACCACCGCGAGGAGGAGGGGCAGCACGTCGAGACCCTCGGTGTAGAAGATGGCGATGATCGTGATGGCGATGAGGTCGTCGACGACCGCGAGGGTCAGGAGGAAGGAGCGCAGACCCGAGGGGAGGTGCGACCCGATGACGGCGAGCACGGCCAGCGCGAACGCGATGTCGGTGGCGGTGGGAATCGCCCACCCCCGCAGGGCGGCTGAGTCACCCCCTGCAGCAAGGACCGTCACGGCGAAGAAGATGGCAGGCACCGCCACTCCGGCGGCAGCCGCGATCACGGGAACTGCTGCCTTGGCCGGGGTGCGCAGGTCGCCGACGAGGAACTCGCGCTTGAGTTCCAGCCCTGCCACGAAGAAGAAGATCGCGAGCAACCCGTCCGCGGCCCAGTGTCCGAGGGACAGGTCCAGCTGCCACGGCGCGTAGCCAAAATGCGTCTCACGCAGGGCGGCATACCCATCGCGCCACGGCGAGTTGGCCCAGACGAGGGCGGCGACGGCGGCCACGAGAAGGATCGCGCCGCCGACGGTCTCGGTGCGCAGCGCCTTGGTGACGAGCTGCGCCTCGGCCCACGTCGGTCGCCGGAAGAGCCGGTCCGGTGGCTTCTGGGTGGTCATGTGGCCCTTTCGGGGTCGGCGACAATGTTGCCGACCAGACTTCCCGGCGCACCACTCGTCATCCTACCGGCGACGCTCCCGAGGCGACGACGTGCGGGTATGCCGTCGGGCTGGCTCAGCGTGACGGCGTTTCACCCACTGTCGCGGCCCAAACGGCGTCACCCTGCGTCGCGGCCCAATGACGCGAGGAGGTCGAAGCCCAGGCGGTCGACGGAGCGGCTGGTCGCTCCGAGCACGACGGCACCGACGCCCCGCTCCCGGTCGACGCCCAACCATGAGCGGAACCCGCCGGTCCCCCCGTTGTGCCAGGTGATCGCGTGCGTGCCCTTCTGGAGGGTGATCCAGCCCGCGCCGATGCGCAGTCCGCGTCGGACCTGCGTCGATGGCTCCAGTGCTCGCAGGCCGGGCGCGGCCCCGGTGCGCAGGGCCTCGGTGAAGGTCGCCATCGACTCGATGGACGCGCGGATGCCACCGGCGGGCGCGAGTGCCTCGCCGGTCCACGCTTCCTGCTCCTTCCCGAACCGGTTGACCCCGAGGAGCGACTCGGCACCGAGTTCGGTGACAACGGTGACGACGCGGAACGAGCCGAGACGCAACGGTTCGGCGACCCGGAGCCGCACGAGGTCGGCATACGAGTGTCCGGAGGCCGCTGCCACGCAGTGGCCGAGCAGCTGGAAACCGAGGTTGGAGTAGGCGAACTTCGCCTTGCCCGGCGTGAGGCCTCGCACCTGGTCGCACAGCTCGGCCAGACTCTCGCCGTAGGGGTTGGTGCCGTGCCTCCAGAGCCGGACCGTGCGCTTCACCGGATGCGCCGCCGGTGGCAGGCTCGGCAGCCCGGAGGTGTGGGTGCTCAGCGACGCGAGGCTGACCCGCCCAACGGCCGTCCCTCCCAAGGGCAAGAAGTCGGCGACGGTGGCGTCCGCGGTGACCTCGCCCCGATCGACGGCGTCGCAGAAGAGCAGTCCTGTCACGCCCTTGCTGATCGACCCGATCTCGTAGTCGGCGGTGAGCGGTGCCCCATGGCTGGCGACGGCAACACCATCGGGCGTGAGCGTGGCCATGGCTCCGATGCGACCGGTCGTGGCCCAGGTCGCAGCCAGTCGCTCCGCGAGGGCGGCATCTCCGAAGGTCTCCATGGTGGCCACGCTAGGTCGCGCCCGGCGCGTTTCGGATCCGCCGCGAGGGGGAGCGGCACGGACGGCCCGCTCCGCCGAACTGTGCGTGAACAGTCGGCGGTATGCCGTGTGCGCGTCACCCGTGGTCCATCTCGCCTTGCGACCATGGTGGTCATGGCGTACCCCTCGCAGGTTGGCCCCCTCGCCATCGCCCATCGCGGTGGTGCGGGACTCGCGCCCGAGAACACGTTGGCGGCCTTCGGGCGGTCGACGGCTCTCGGGATCCGCTATCTCGAGACCGATGTCCGACTCACGAGCGACGGTCAGCTCGCCTGCTTCCACGACGAGACGCTCGACCGGGTGACCAGCGCCCGAGGACCCGTGCGTCACTACTCGATGGCGCAGCTGCGACTGATCGGTGTCGGCGGCGAACCCATCGTCACGCTGTCCGAGGCGCTTGAGGCCTTCCCGCACTCACGGTTCACGGTGGACCTCAAGGAGTCCGACGCGATCGAGCCGATGGCGAGGGTCCTCGCCAGCCGCGCAGCTGGCGAACGCGTGTGTGTCGCGGGAGCCTGGGACGGCTGGCTCAGCCGCCTGCGCGAGCTCGCACCTCACGCCCACACCGCGCTCGGCTGGCGTTCGCTCACGACTCTCATCTCCTGCGCCCGCGCCGGAGTGAGTGCGCCGCGCTGGGTGCGGACGGCCGAGTTCGCTCACGTGCCGGTGTCGCTGGGGCGGGTGCCGGTCTTCGTCGACCGGCTCGTCGACAAGGCGCACGCTCACGGCATACGCGTCATCGTCTGGACCGTCGACGAGCCGGCCCTCATGGACCGGCTCCTCGACGCGGGTGTCGACGGGATCATCACTGACCGCCCAGATCTGCTGCGGGAGAACTACATTCGTCGCGGGATCTGGGAGCCGATGCCGACCTTCCCAGCGGTCCCGACGCTCACGACCGAACCCGTTCCGCGACGAGCAGGGTGACGAGCGCGGCCGCAGCCATCGCCGCACCGGCCCAGATCGTCGACACATAGCCGAGTCCGACCGCGATCGTCACTCCGCCGAGCCAGGCGCCGAGGGCGTTGCCAACGTTGAACGCAGCGATGTTGGCTCCGCTGGCGAGCGTCGGTGCGGACCCGGCATACGTCATGATCCGCAGCTGCAGCGCCGGCACGGTCGCGAACCCAAAGGCGCCCATGAGGACGAGCGAGATCATCGTGCCGACCTGTGATTCGGCGGTGAGTGCGAAGCCGATCATGACGACCGTGAGGATGGCGAGCACGGTGATGAGGGTGCGTGGCACGGACCGGTTTGCGGCGCGGCCACCGAGGATGTTGCCGACGGTGGTGCCGACACCAAAGAGGACGAGCAGCCACGGCACGGCGCCGCTCGAGAAGCCGGAGACCTCGGTGAGGGTGAACGCGATGTAGGTGAACGCGCCAAACATGCCGCCGAACCCGAGGACGGTCACCAGGAGTGAAAACCACACCTGCCGGTTCGCAAAGGCAGACAACTCATGGCGTATGCCGGTGGGCTGGCTTGCGCCGCCAACTCCGCCGTTGTCGGTTGCGCGGTCGTTGACCGAGGCCGGGACGAGGGTGGCGATGGCGACAAGGGCGAGCACGCCGATGACGGTGATCGCCCAGAACGTCGAGCGCCAGCCGTAGGCCTGGCCCAGGAGGGTGCCGAGCGGGACGCCGAGAACGTTGGCGGTCGTGAGCCCGGCGAACATGAGGGCGATGGCGCTCGCCGCGCGCTCCCTGGTGACGAGACTCGCGGCGACGACGGCGCCGATGCCGAAGAACGCTCCGTGACAGAGGGCGGCGACGACGCGGCCGATCATCATGACGGTGTAGGTCGTGCCGACGGCGGAGAGCAGGTTGCCGATGATGAACAGCACCATGAGCCCGAGGAGAACCTGTTTGCGGGGGAGGCGCGCCGCGGCGAGGGTGAGACCGACACCGCCGACGGCGACGCTGAGGGCGTAGCCCGAGATCAGCCAGCCGGCCGCCGTCTCGGTGACGTCGAAGTCGCGGGCCACCTCGGGGAGCAGGCCGGCGATGACGAACTCGGTGAGGCCGATGCCGAAACCGCCGACGGCGAGCGCAAGCAGACCGAGCGGCATACGCCGCTGTGTGGTGGTGTCTTCGGGCAGTGCGAGCGTGGACGCCACTGCGGTTCCTTCCCAAACGAGATATAGCGCGTGTGCAACTACCGAGGCGACGTTAGTTGCACACGCGGGATATTGCAAGCGCTACTATTGCGGTATGGGTATCTCTGACGACGCCGTGCAGATCCGGTCCCAGGGCTGGCGCCGACTCGCTGCCCTGCACCAGCTGATCGAGTCCGAGCTCGAACGCGCGCTGCAGGACAAGCACGAGCTCTCGGTCATCGAGTTCAGCGCCCTCGACTCGCTCTCACGCCAGGACGGCTGGCACATGCGCATGTCCCAGTTGGCCCGGGCCGCAGCGCTGTCGCCGAGTGCGTCGACGCGTCTGGTGAACCGGCTCGAGGACCGCGGGCTGCTGACGCGCATCCTCTGCGACGACGACCGGCGGGGGATCTACACGGAGCTGACGGCGCCCGGCCGCGCCCTGCTCAAGAAGGCTCGCCCGACGCACGACCGCGCGCTCGCTGCTGCGGTGGCGGACGCCGAGGCGACACCGGAACTCACCGACCTCGTCGCCGCTCTCCCCGAACTCACAGGCCGCTGAAACAGACCGACTCATTGCGCAAAACGTCGCAACGGGAGAAGGCCTCGGCCCACAATCGCTGCGACGTTTTGCGCAATAAGTCGGTTCCTCAGTCGGAGGAGTCCTTCGACAGGCCCTGCTGGATGAGATTCATGACCGACGAATCGGCCAGAGTCGTGACGTCGCCGACCTCGCGGTTCTCGGCGACGTCCTTGAGCAGGCGCCGCATGATCTTGCCCGAGCGGGTCTTGGGCAGCTCGGGGACGACCATGATCGAGCGCGGCTTGGCGATCGGCCCGATCTCCTTGGCGACGTGGTTGCGCAGCTCCTGCACCGTCTCCTCGCCCTTGTCTTCGGCGCCACCTCGCAGGATCACGAAGGCCACGACAGCCTGACCGGTCATCTCGTCCGTCGCCCCGACGACCGCGGCCTCGGCCACGGACGGGTGCGACACCAGCGCCGACTCGATCTCGGCGGTGGAGAGCCGGTGGCCCGACACGTTCATCACGTCATCGACGCGACCGAGGAGCCAGATGTTGCCCTTGGCGTCGTACTTCGCACCGTCACCGGCGAAGTAGTACTTCTCGCCGAAGCGGCTCCAGTAGGTCTCCTTGTAGCGCTCTGGGTCGCCCCAGATGCCGCGCAGCATCGACGGCCACGGCTTGGTCAGCACGAGGTAGCCGACCTTCTCGGCCTCGGTGAACGGCTTGCCGTCGTCGTCGAGGATCTCGGCGCTGATGCCGGGGATGGGCCGCTGCGCCGAGCCGGGCTGGAGCGTGGTCACGCCTGGGAGCGGGCTGATCATGATGGCGCCGGTCTCGGTCTGCCACCACGTGTCGACGATCGGGGCCTTCTCGCCACCGATGTTCTTGCGATACCAGAGCCACGCCTCGGGGTTGATCGGCTCACCGACCGAGCCGAGGACGCGCACCGACGACAGGTCGAACTTCGCGGGGATGTCGTCGCCCCACTTCATGAACGTGCGGATCGCAGTCGGCGCGGTGTAGAGGATCGACACCTTGTACTTCTCGATGAGCTCCCACCAACGCCCCTGGTGCGGGGTGTCCGGAGTGCCTTCATAGAGCACCTGCGTCGCGCCGTTGGCGAGCGGCCCGTAGACGATGTAGGAGTGGCCGGTCACCCAGCCGATGTCTGCGGTGCACCAATAGACGTCCGACTCCGGGTGCAGGTCGTGGACAACAGCATTGGTGTATGCCGTCTGGGTCAGGTAGCCGCCCGTGGTGTGGAGGATGCCCTTGGGCTTCCCCGTGGTGCCGGAGGTGTAGAGGATGAAGAGCGGGTGCTCGGAGTCCATCGGCTCGGCCGTGTGCTCGGGGCTCTGCTGGTCGACGAGGTCGTGCCACCAGACGTCACGCTCGTCGGTCCACTCGACCTCGGACTCGGTGCGCTTGACGACGAGGACCTTCTCGACGGGGGTGTCTCCACCGGCGAGCGCCTCGTCGACGGCCGCCTTGAGCGGAGCGGCCTTGCCGCGACGCCACTGACCGTCGGCCGTGACGACGATCTTGGCCTCGGCGTCGTTGATGCGCGTGCGCAGGGCCTCTGCCGAGAAGCCACCGAAGATCACCGAGTGCGGGGCGCCGAGGCGCGCACACGCGAGCATCGTGGCGATGGCCTCGGGGATCATCGGGAGATAGATGACGACGCGGTCGCCGGTCTTGACGCCGAGCTCGATGAGAGCGTTCGCTGCGCGGGACACGTCAGCCAGCAGGTCGGCATACGTGATCGTTCTGGTGTCGCCACCGGCGCCCTCGAAGTGGATGGCGACGCGGTCGCCGTTGCCGGCCTCGACGTGACGGTCGACGCAGTTGTAGGCGACGTTGAGCTCGCCACCGACGAACCACTTCGCGAAGGGAGCGCCGCTCCAGTCGAGGGTTTGGTCGAAGTCCTTGCTCCACGTGACGCGCTCGCGGGCCTGACGCGCCCAGAAGGCCTCGTAGTCGGCCTCGGCCTCGGCATAGAGCGCCTCGGTGCCGATGGCCTGCGCGGCGATCTCGTCATTGGGGGAGAGGTCAAGCTCGGCCAGGTGGCTGGAGAGGTTCTCGTCGGTCACTTCGGGCTCCTCGTCATTGGGGAAAGGCGTGATGCACACACACGGCTTGGTGCTCAGCCAACCGTGTTCGGGCGCGCGCATCAACCGTGGGGCCGCTTCTCGTCGCCGGGAGGCAGGTGACCTGCGACGGACGGTGCGACGAGCGGCATACCCCCAAGGGCGGCGTATGCCGTCCGGCTCACTCCCAGCGGAAGGACCGGATCGCGAATCCCCAGAGAGCGACGAGCCAGGCGCTGACCACGGCGAGGTGCTGCCACGACGGCGACAGGCCGTTGGCCGCCTGTTGCAGGGCGAGGGCGGCGGCGCCGAGCGGCGTCCAGGACACGACGTCGCCGAGGAGACCGGGCATGGCCTGGACGGGCATCCACACACCGGCGGTGAACATGAGCGGGAAGATCAGGATCGTGCCCAGGGTGGTGGCGAGTTTGGCGGTGCTCGCGACGCCCGCGATGAGGGCGCCGATGCCGAGACAGACGGCGAGGATGAGGAAGAGCACGAGGAGATAGGCCGCCACGTTGCCCGGGAGCGGGACGGAGTGGACGACCCAGGCAAGCACGAGGGCGAGGGCGCCACCGAGGACGGCCGCCCCGCCGTGGAGGGCGAACTGCGCGAGCAGCACGTTGCTGGGACGGACGGGGGTGGTCGCGATCCGGCGCAGGATGCGCTGCTCCCGGTAGGTCGCCAGCACGACGGGCATCGCCGAGACGGTGGCGAAGAGGATCGCCAGCAGGAGAGCGATGGGGACATACAGCGCGATCACCCGGACGCCGCCGAGGTCTTCTACGGGGGCCTGCATCGCGGGGATGAGACCAAGGAGACCGATGAGCAGACTCGGGAACCCGAGGATCCAGAAGAGGGCGGCCGGCTCGCGCAGGAAGAGCTTCAGTTCGATGCGGATGAGGGCTGAGGTGGGCGAGCTCATGAGGGGACCTCGGTGGCGTGCTCGGGCCCGCGTTCGTGCCCGTGCCCGCGCCCGCGGTCAGGTTCGGTCAGGTCAAGGAACGCGTCATCGAGTGTGGCGTCGACGACCCGGAGTCGTCCCGGCTGGACTTCATGGGTGGCGAGCCAGCCGAGGACGTCCAGGACCGCGGTGTCGTCAAGGCTGAGCTCGACGCGGCCGCCCTCGCGCCGGCGCGCCGTGGCCACTCCTGTCAGGGATCCGAGCGCCGTGAGGTCGAGTCCGTCGGGGGCAGCGAAACTCATCACCGTCGGAGCGGCCGTTTGACCGATGAGCCCGTCGGGGGTGTCGAGCGCCGTGATCCTGCCGCGATCGATCAGCGCGACGCGGTCACAGAGGTGGCGGGCCTCATCCATGAAGTGCGTGACGAGGACGATCGTGATGCCGTGGTCCCGGGCGTCCTCGATGACATTCCAGATGGTGCGCCGAGATCTCGGGTCGAGACCGGTGGTCAGCTCGTCAAGGAGGGCGATGCGCGGTCGTCCGATGAGCGCAAGGGCGATGGCGAGGCGTTGCTGCTGACCGCCGGAGAGCTTCCCGTAGCGGGCGTCGAGCTTGTCGCCGAGGCCGAGTCGGGTGGCCAGGGCGATCCCGTTGAGGGGGTTGCGATAGAACGATGAGTACAGCCAGAGGGCCTCGCGGACGGTGAGCTTCTGCTGGAGGCCGGCCTGCTGGAGCTGGACGCCCAGCAGCGGTGTGATGCCGGTGCGGTCCCGCGCGGGGTCGCGTCCGGCGACGCGCACCGATCCCGAGTCGGGTGTGCGGAGGCCGGCGATGCACTCGACCGTCGTCGTCTTGCCCGAACCATTGGGTCCCAGGATGCCGAGGATCTCGCCCTCGGCCACGTCGAGGTCGATGCCGTCGACCGCAAAGACCTTGCCGTAGCTCTTGCGCAGACCACGTACCTCGATCGTGCTCATGGGTCAGCAGCATGCCGCATGCCCTGAGTCCACGGACGGCATACGCCGCCGTTGGGCTCTTGGACAAAGTGCGGGGTATGCCGGCCCTCCAGCTGGTCGGAACGTGCACTCTGTGCCCAGTGTGTTCGGCAACGGTGTCGCTTTGCGCGGCTGAATGGTTCCCTGAGGTCAAGACGACCACAAGGAGGTGGGCCATGTTTGACGAAGGCCAGCTGTATTCGCCCGTGACCCAGCACGAGGACGGGACCGTCGAGGTCCACTTGAGCGACAACCACCCCGGGCGCAACGACCCTGCCTACATGGAGCGACGCGGTGAGATCGCCGGCGCCGCACTGTCATGGACCCGGGGGGAGCCGATCCCGGAGATCGCCTACACCGAGGCCGAGCACGAGATCTGGCGGACCGTCAGCCACGAGCTCGCTCCGAAGCACGAGAAGTACGCGCACAGTGAGTACCTCACGGCCAAGCGTGCGCTGCGTCTGCCGACCGAGCACGTGCCGCAACTGCACGAGGTGAGTGAGCGGCTCGAGCCGCTCACGGGTTGGTCCTACATCGCGGCCCCCGGACTCGTGGCGTTGCGCGACTTCTATGCCGACCTCGGGTCCAGGACCTTCAACTCGACCCAGTATCTGCGCCACGGCAGCCAGCCGCTCTATACGCCCGAGCCGGACATCATCCACGAGGTCATCGGACACGGAAACCAGCTCGCCTCACCGCGATTCGCGCGCATCACTGAGGCCGCGGGCCAGGCGTCGCTGCGGCTCGAGACGGACGACGCGATGAAGTTCGTCGCCGACGTGTTCTGGTTCTCGATGGAGTTCGGCCTCATGCGTGAGCACGGCGAGGTCAAGGCCTACGGCGCCGGCATCCTGTCCAGTTATGGCGAGATGGACGAGTACGGGCACATGGAGCACCGGGCGTTGGATTTGGTCGACATGGGCACGCTGAACTACGACATCACGGCCTATCAGCCGGTGCTGTTCTGCGCCGAGGGCCTCGACCAGCTTGAGGACGTCGTGGGGACGTTCTTCGAGACCGTCGACGACGACCTCGCGGCCAAGCTGCGCGCCGAGGCCGCCACCCGCTGACGCGACAACGCCCTGCCGCATGATCGGGCGACCCGATAGAGGGCCGCTCCACCCGAACTGGCAACCAGGGTGGAGCGGCCCTTTGTCGGGTTTGGCGGGGGAAGAACGTCACCACTGGTGGGCGACGTCGATGACGAGACGACTGGTGCCGGTCGCGGTGTCGTTGTAGTTGAGAACCCGGAACGGCAGCTGCGCCCGCACCCCGAGAGCGACCGTGGACTGACCCTCGAACGAGCCGGCCCACTTGACCTGGCGGAACGTCGTGAAGCCCGTGACGTTCGGCATGGCTGGCGGGGTGGTGTAGCGCGCGGCCCGAGTGATGACCTGCAGCGCGGCTCCACCGGCGACGGGGACCGGGTTGCCCGAGCCGTCCTGGGTGACCACCGTGACGTAGCGGACGTTGTAGCCGGTGGCCTTGCCCTTCTGGTCGATGACGAGCCGGTCGAAACAGGCGTGCCGCCCGGCGCGCAGACCCGCGACGGTCGTGGCGTTCATGGTGGCTGAGGACTTCGCGAGCGAGCCCCAGGTGAGGCCGCAATAGGGAGCGGCAGATGCGGTGGTCGCGCCGATGGCGGCGGGTGCAGTGGCTGCGGCGAGGCCCAGGGCGAGAGCGGCTGCGCTGCGGCGAACGGTCTTGCGGTTCATGGTGTCCTCCTGGTTGGTGTGCCTACACCGAGAAGACGCGTATGCCGTCCTGCCCGGTTGACACGAAAGGAGACCCGAGCGCCCCGCCAGATACATCTCGGTCCACGCCACGCCGGTGCCTGTCCGAGCTGATGGCCCGCTGCGGGGTGATTGATCGGTGCGGGGATCGGCACAGCCCCCTGGTGGAACCGGACCGCGGCCGGTCGCGTCATACGATCGTGATGAAACGACGTGATGCCCTCCAGTTGGCCGTTATCGCGGCGATCGCGTCGCCGCTGCTTGCCGCATGCGGTGACGTCGACAGTGGGGACCCGAAGAGCGGCACGGCGACGGAGCTCGAGCTGGTCAGGTCCAACTTGCAGCGATCGGCGGGGACGCCAGACGCGATCCCCGAGGTGGTCGCGGGTGTGCACTCACTTGCTGGTGGCCTGTATGGCCGTCTCGCCGCGAAGCCGGGCAACCTGGTGCTGTCGCCGTACTCGGTCGCGGTGGCGCTCGGTATGACTCTGTCGGGCGCGGGTGGCCGAACTGCCGCCGAGATGCGCGACGTCATGGGCGTGGCACGCGATGCTCCGTTCCACGGGGGCCTGAACGCGCTGACTGCGTACATCGAGGGGCTGGCCGGGCCGCAGGACCGCGCCGACGGGAGCAAGGCCGTACTGGCGCTGGACGGCGCCAACCAGCTCTACGGACAGCAGGGCGTCGGCTGGGAACGGGACTTCCTCGACCTGCTCGCGCGAGAGTACGGCGCGGGACTGCAGACCCTCGACTTCCAGCACGCCCACGAGGAGGCCAGGGTGCTGATCAACGACTGGGTCGCGGGTCGTACTCAGGATCGGATCCCGGAGCTGATTCCGGCCGGTCTGCTCAACCCCCTGACGTGCCTCGTCCTGGTCAACGCGCTCTACCTCAAGGCGCCGTGGGAGACCCCGTTCGAGAAGTCACTGACCCAGCCCAGGCCGTTCCACCTCCGGGACGGCAGTTCGGTCGACGTCGACACGATGGTGCAGACGCTGACCACCACGATGGCCCAAGGCGACGGCTGGCGGGCCGCACGGCTGCCGTACGCAGGTCGCGCGCTCGCCATGACGCTGGTGCTGCCGGACCCGGGCCGACTGCGCGAGGTGGAGGGACTGCTGACGTCGGGTGGGCTGACCGACGTGATTTCCACGGGCCGGCGGGCGATGCTGGACCTGCGGTTGCCGAGGTGGACGTTCCGGACCCAGGCACCGCTGACTGACGTGCTGCAGCGATTGGGGATGCATAGCGCCTTCGACCCCGACGAGGCCGACTTCCGGCCGATGACCGAGGAAGACCTCGACCTGCATGTCAGCGCGGTCCTGCACGAGGGCTTCATCGCGGTCGACGAGGAAGGCACCGAGGCCGCAGCGGCAACCGCGGTGGTGGTGTCCGTTGTCAGCGCACCTGTCACCGAGCCTTTCCACGTCGACAGGCCGTTCCTGTTCGTCATTCACGATGTCGAGTACGACACGCCACTGTTCCTGGGAAGGGTCGACGACCCGAGCGCGTGACTGTTGGTCTGAGGTGTCACAACAGGCAGACGTCGCCTGGAGACAATCAACCGGATGCGGCCGAGCGCCCATGTCGATGACCTCTCCGTCTTGCTGAGCGGCGCACGTTGTAGTGCCCGCACATGACGCGATCCGTTTTTGCCGATGACCGCACTGTCGCGCTCATGTCGAGAGCCGCAAGATGCCACGGTCCCGATCACGATGTTCCGTGCAGGCGTAAAGATGTACGACCTACCAGGTGAGTCCATCTAGATGGTTGCGACCGGATAGAAGGCGAGTGATGTGGTTCTGTGCCGCTGCGCGTGCCTCGGGCTGAGGGTGATGTGCGTGGAGCGCGAGCTCTACGTACATGTCGTAGAAGTTCAATCGCGCGCGCAGATGCTCGCGCTCGAACAGCTCCGGATACGCGCCGTGCAGCCATCCGGGGACCTTTGTGAGTGTGGTCTCGTCGAGCCCTTGTTCGTCGGGGGTCAGTGGCTGAGCAGCACGACGATCGCGCAAAAGAGAACCATCGCGCCCAGGGTGAGCAGGTGGTCTCGCACGTGATGCGTGGGGTGCTCGTCAAGTGCAAGTGGGCTCATCATCCGCAACCGCGGTGGAGCCGCTGGTCTGGGAGCAGGCATCGCGACCTCCTGGGACGCAGCACGACCGAGCGCCGCACACCAAAAGGTTATAGCGACAGCCGCGACAGGGGAAGGAGTCGCAGCCCTGGCGTTCCTGGGAGGGGAGAAGGCGGCATACGCCGCACAACGTCGTGTGCCCCAGCGGTCCCGGAAAGGGTCCGCTGGGGCACACGAGTGAGATGGGTCAGTGGTCGAGGGCCTTGCCCACGCCGTGACCGGTGAGGCTGCGTACCTCCATCTCGGCGTACTTCTGCGCGTTGTGCTCCTTGCTCATGACGGTGCCGAGCCAGCCGAGGAAGAACGCCAGCGGGATCGTCACCAGCCCGGGGTTGTCGAGCGGGAACCACGAGAAGTCGATGTCCGCGTTCGTGATCATCGACGGTGACGGACCACCCTCAACGAGCGGTGCCTTGCCCGACACGACGGGGCTGAAGATGATCAGGCCGATCGTCGAGATCAGACCGCCATAGATCGACCACAGCGCGCCCTGGGTGTTGAACCGCTTCCAGAACAGCGAGTAGAGGATCGTCGGGAGGTTCGCCGACGCGGCCACGGCAAACGCGAGGGCGACCAGGAACGCGATGTTTTGGCTCTTGGCGAACATGCCACCAAGGATGGCGATGATGCCGATCGCGACGGCGGAGATGCGGGCGACCCGGACCTCCTGGTCGGACGACGAGTTACCGCGCTTGATGACCTCCTTGTAGATGTCGTGCGCGAACGTCGCACTCGCCGTGATCGTCAGACCGGCGACCACCGCAAGGATCGTCGCGAAGGCGATACCCGAGACGATGCCCAGGAACGGACTTCCACCGAGTTCGAACGCGAGCAGTGGCGCGGCCGCATTGGCCTTGCCCGGAGCCGCGTTGATGGTGTCGGCGCCGACGAGCGCACCAGCGCCATAACCGACGACGAGGGTGAGCAGGTAGAACCCGCCGATCAGCCAGATGGCCCACTCGACCGACTTCCGCGCCTGCTTCGAGGTCGGGACCGTGTAGAACCGCTGGAGCACGTGCGGCAGACCCGCGGTGCCGAGGACGAGGGCGAGCGACAACGAGATGAAGTCGATCTTGGTCGTCGTGTTGAGGCCGTACTTCACACCGGGCTCGAGGAGCTTCTCGCCGACCTTGGGGTTCGCGTCGACGGCCGCTCCGAGCAGACCCGAGAGGTTGAAGCCGTACTTGCCGAGGACCCAGACGGTCATGATCGCGGTGGCCGCGATGAGCAGGACCGCCTTGATGATCTGGACCCAGGTCGTGCCACGCATGCCACCGATGAGGACGTAGGCGATCATCACGAGGCCCACGACGGCGATGACGAGGTTCTGCGCGCCTTCACCCTCGATGCCGAGCAGGAGTGACACGAGGCCACCGGCGCCGGCCATCTGTGCAAGCAGATAGAAGAACGACACGGCGAGCACCGAGATGGCGGTCGCGATGCGGACGGGACGCTGCTTGAGGCGGTAGGACAGCACGTCGGCCATCGTCAATCGCCCTGTGTTGCGCATCAATTCGGCGACGAGCAGAAGCGCGACGAGCCAGGCGACGAGGAAGCCGATCGAATAGAGGAAGCCGTCATAACCCTGCAGCGCGATGGCCCCGGCGATGCCGAGGAAGCTCGCAGCCGAGAGGTAGTCACCGGCAATCGCGATACCGTTCTGGCGACCGGAGAAGCCGCCGCTCGCGGTGTAGAACTCACCGGCGCTCTTCTTGCCGCTGGCCATCTTGACGATGACGACCAGGGTGACGAGGACGAAACCGACGAAGATCGCGATGTTCAGCGCAGGGGAGCCGACCTTGGTCGCCTCGGTGGGGACCATGCTCATGAGTGAGGTCATCTCAGTGCTCCTTCACGCCGTCGAGCTTCGCACCGAGGGCGTCAGCCAGCGGGTCGAGCTCACGGTTGGCCCAGCGGGCATAGATGATCGTGATCGCGAACGTCGTGACGAACTGTCCGAGACCAAAGAGCAGGCCGATGTTGACGTTGCCGAAGACCTTGGTGCCCATGAAGCCGGGAGCGAAGGTCGACAGCAGGACATAGATGAAGTACCAGACGAGGAAGAACGCCGTCATGGGGAAGACGAATCCGCGGAACTTGCGTCGCAGCGCCTGGAACTCGTCGGTGGATTGCATGGCGACGTAGGGATCCTCGTCGCCGCGGGTGCGAGCTTCGTTGCTCACGGTGGCACCTCCAGGGGTCGGTCCCGGATGTCTCCCGGGTCACCCCACACTGTCGATGCTCCGGTATGCCGCCCGCTCCCCTACGCGATGCCCTCGCGCCGGGCGGGGGCGCACCTTCGTTCGGTGGCCCGGGCAGGTGCGCCGAGCGGCTGGTGAGGTGCGACGAGCGGTTGTGCGGACGGCATACGCCGTGGGTGCTTTGCGGGGCGGGTCAGGCGCGGGTGAGGCGGTTGGCGAAGGTCGAGAGCGTGTAGGCGCCGACACCGAGAACGACGTCGAGTGCTTGGCGTGAGGTGAAGCCGGCGTCGGCGAACGAGGCCAGGTCGGCGTCGGTGACCCCGCCGGCGGAGTCCATGACCTGGTGGGTGAAGTACTGGAGGGCACTGAGGCGAGGGTCATCGAGGTCGTCGCCGTCGCGCAGGGTGGGTTCGAGGTCGCCGTGACCGAGTCGGCGCAGGGTGGCGGTGTGCATCTCGACGCAGACCTCGCAGCGGTTGCGCAGGGCCACGGTGAGGATGAGGACCTCCTGCTCGAGCGGGGTGAGGTCGCTGCCCTGGAAGAGGCGACTTGCGGTGAGGAAGGCGTCGAGGAGCTCGGGGGCTTCGGCCATGCGGGCGACGGCCGCGGGGAGCTGGCCGCCGAACGATGACGCGACACGGGTGAGGGTGGCGGTGGCCTCGCTGGGCGCGGTGTCGATGGTGTGGTCGGGGAAAGTCAGGGGCATGGTGGGTCCTCGGGGTCTCGAATCAGATGGTCAACCAAGTTGACCATTTGGCTTGCGATATCGTCAACTGAGTTGCCCATCACGGTTGAGTCGAGTTGGCGGAGGTGTTCGGGACATGGCAGGACACGAGCTTCCGCTGTTGCTGCTCGGCGGGTTCCGCCACCTCATCGACGAGATGCACCGGCGACTTGCGGAGGACGGGCACCCGGGCCTGCGACCGGCCATCGGCTTTGCGGTGCAGGCGATCTCGCGCGGCGCCACGACGGCCACTGCCCTCGGCCAGGCGACGGGAGTGAGCAAGCAGGCGGCGAGCAAGACCGTCGACCAGCTCGTGGCGCTGGGATATGTCTTCGCCGAAGCGGACTCGGCCGACGCGCGCCGAAAGACGTTGCAGCTCACCGCTCATGGCCTCGACCTCGTGCAGCGGTCGGGCGCCGTCCTCGAGGACCTGCGGCAGGAATGGGTGGACGAAGTGGGCGCCACCCAGGTCGATCGACTCGAGGCCACGTTGCGTCGACTCGTCGGTCCAGGGGCCATCAGTCCGGACGTCTCGGGGTGGCTCGGTGCTGACCCTCGCTGAGGTGTCCTTCGTCGACCCGCGCGTCCAGGCGCTCGTCGCGGAGGTGCAGGCCCACTACGTCGTCATCTATGGCACGCCGGATGAGTCACCGGTCGACCCTCGCGAGTTCGCTGCCCCCAACGGCCGCTTCGTCCTCGGAGTCATCGATGGCTATGGAGACCCCAGCGGCGAGGACGGTGAGCCGGTGGCGATGGGTGGCTGGCGCTGGCGCCCGGACCTCAGTGGGCGCTTCGACGGGGACCGCGTGGCAGAGATCAAGCGGATGTTCGTGCCGGCGCGGGTGCGCGGGCGGGGTCATGCCCGACAGGTGCTCGCGTTCCTCGAGGCGAGCGCGCGGGCCGAAGGGGTGGAGCGACTCATCCTCGAGACCGGCCTCATGCAGCCCGATGCGATCGGTCTCTATGAGTCGCAGGGCTATGAGCCGGTGGCGCCATTCGGTCACTACGCGGAGTCCGAGCTGGTGCGGTGCTTCGGCAAGGACCTGCGCCGGGGCTGAGCGGCTGAACAGGGGGAGCGGCGTCAGCTGAAGTGACGGACGAGCTCGCGCCACGTGGTCTCGGGCGCGGTGCCGGTGGGGAAGCGACCGTCCAGCTCGAGGATCACCATGCCGTGGAGGGAGGCCCAGAGGGCCTGGGCCCGGTGCGGGTCGCCGGTGGCCTCGAAGAACGGTGTCCCGGACCACTCCTCGAGTCCCGGTGGCAGTGCAGCCCGGTCGAGGGGGCCGGCTGTCGAGAGGCGATAGAGCTGCGGGTTGGCTGTCGCCTGCTCGCGATAGCGCCGCACCAGCTTGGACACCGTGGTGACCGGCCGCAGGGCTTCGCCGTTCTCCTTGAGGGCCAGGGCGATGAGCTGGGTCTTGAGGGCGTCCTTGCTCGCGAAGTGCTTGTAGAGCGAGGGTGCTGCGATGCCGAGCTCGTCGGCGAGGACCCGCATCGTGAGGGTGTGCCAGCCCTGCCGCTCGAGCACGGTGCGGGCGGCGTCGAGCACCTCGCGCGCTCGCGGCGTGAGGAGGCGCGCGGGGTCGAACTCCTCGGGGCAGGTCATCGGGCGATGTTAGCCGTGCTCTCGACTCGGTCCCGGAGGGCTCGGTTCATCGCGGCGAAGTCGTCGCCGACGTCGATGGACCCACCGAAGAACGGCACGAGCGCGCCGGAGAAGGTCTCGCTCTGGGTCAGACGGACTCCACCGGGGATGGGCGTCAGGGTGAAGGAGTGTTCTCCGTCGAGGAGGCCCGGGACGAAGACGCGGCCGAGCCAGCGCAGTTCTTTGCCCGGCTCGGCAGCGAGCACGGTTGGCGTGAACGTCATCTCGCTGTCGCCCGAGTTGAGGACGATCCGCAGCTTCTCGCCCTCCTTGGGTGTGCCGCTCGCCTCGCGCATGAACGGGTTCCATTCCGGGTATGCCGCGAATTCGGTGAGGACGGACCACACCTTTTCGGGTGGGGCGGCGATGTCGACGGACCGCTCGACCCGCTGCTCACGGTGGAGGGCGAAGGCGGCGACGACGAGGACGACGAGGGTGGTGGTGAGAGTGATGAGCCACTTGTTCATGAGGGCCTCCACGGGCTGTGTGCTTGCTTTGGGCTAATGCCGTTAGCCCATCATAGGCTAACAACGTTAGCCGTAGCAAGGGTGTGGTGCGGGTGTGGTGCGGGTGCGGCGCGGTCATGACTTGGGCAAGTCCGGGACGCGGCATGATGGTCGCCGTGCGCGCACTTGTGAAGTCCGAAGCCGGTCCTGGACTCCAGCTCATTGACGTCCCCGAACCCACCTGTGGGGACTCCGACGTCAAGATCCGTGTCCTGCGAGCAGGGCTCTGCGGCACCGATCTCCACCTCGAGCAGTGGGATGACTGGGCGGCGTCGGTCGTCAAGGCACCCATGACGATCGGTCATGAGTTCTATGGCGAGGTCGTCGAGGTCGGCACGCTCGTCGGGCACCTCAAGGTGGGCGATCGGGTCTCCGGCGAGGGGCACCTCGTGTGCGGGATCTGTCGCAACTGCAAAGCCGGTCGGCGACACCTCTGCATCAACACCGTTGGCGTGGGCGTCAATCGGGACGGTGCGTTCGCCGACTTCGTGGTCATCCCCGCGACCAATGCCTGGCTCCAGCCTGCCGACCTCGACCCGGACCTCGGCGCGATCTTCGACCCGCTCGGCAACGCGACCCACACCGCACTGCAGTGGCCGGTCATCGGTGAGGACGTCGTCGTCACTGGTGCCGGGCCGATCGGTGTCATGGCCGTCGCGATCGCCCGTCACGCCGGAGCCCGTCGCATCGCCGTCACCGACATGAGTGATGAGCGGCTTGCTCTGGCCAAGGGAGCCGGCGCCGACCTCTGCGTCAACGTCGGCCGCGGTGAGGACCTCGCCTGGGCCCAGAAGCAGCTCGGGATGCTCGAGGGCTTCGACATCGGTCTCGAGATGAGTGGTGCACCCAAGGCCGTCGAGGACATGCTGGCCAACCTCAACCACGGCGCGCGCGTCGCGATGCTCGGGCTGCCCAAGGACCCCTACCCGATCGACTGGGGCCGGGTCATCACGCACATGATCACGATCCGCGGGATCTATGGGCGCGAGATGTTCGAGACCTGGTACCTCATGGGGTCGATGCTCGCCACGAGCGCCGAGCTGCGCGAGAGCGTCCAGTCAGTCATCACCCACCGCTTCCCGGCGGAGGAGTGGGCCAAGGGCTTCGAGGTCGCGCGGTCGGGTCAGTGCGGCAAGGTCGTCCTCGACTGGAGCTGATGGCTTCGACCTAAGTCGCCGGAGCATCATGGGACAGGTGCGCCGGCGGCCCCCCAACCCGACGATTCCTTCCTGCCCAGCACCAGCCGCGTGCTAAACATGAACCGTCACCAAGTGTGTCTATCCTGCTTGGTTGCCTTCCCTCATCGATGGGAGAGCCGTGATGCCCCACCTGCGCCAGGTCGGACTCCTTCTGCGTGCCTACGCCTGCCGCAGTTGTGGAACGGAGATCACGAACGCGGGCGCCTCCAAGGAGGGCCCCCGTCTGCGGCGTCAAATGGGTCTAGCCGCGGTAGGCATGCGCGCGCTCGCGGGACCTTACAAGCGATCGGGGAGGCTTGCTTGTGGAGTGGTCATGGTCGCCTCTACTTTTGGCTGCTCTCATTCGGGTGAGACGCCGCCTCCGCAGCCGCCGCAGGGCAGCTCTGTTATCAGCCAAGCGGCAAGTGACGCCATAAAGCGCATCCAATGTCATGCGCGAAATATGGCCCAAGAAGACTGCGATCAAGATGGCGTCAGGAACAGCGATGACGCTATTCCTGGGCGAGACGACCTCGCCGATGATGACCGTGATTCCATTCAGAACCGGTTCGATCGCTCACCATTGCTGAATGATTTGGCGCTTGACAGCGACCGGGACGGCATCCCAGATTACCGAGACACGTATTTTGGGAACAATAATGAAGATGCCGATGGTGATCGGCTCATCAATGGATTTGATCCTCAGCCATACGCCGCACCGCCAGGCAATACAGCGGTCATTCCGCCGACGGGCATCAGCCAGGCACAATTGACTGAAAGTCTTCTTCGCCAGCAGATGGGTCGAAAGTACAACGCCGAACTACTGGGGGGCAAGCCAGACGCGGACCTGGATGGGATACCCGATGATATTGATTCCACTCGCACTGAATTCACGAATGATCGCGACGGCGATGGGGACTTCGATTACTACGATCCCAAACCAGGAGATTTCAGCCTAAATTCTAGGAACGATCCATACGACCCTCGTAATGACGAGTACTGGGAGGACTGATTGTGTATTCGGCCCAGTTCGCAGAGGTCGCACGGTCGGGTCAGTGCGGCAAGGTCGTCCTCGACTGGAGCTAAGCGACCATCCGCATGCGAGGCTGGGACGCATGACCCCGGCATACCTCGTTGTCGTTCTGGCCGTTGTCGCCACACCTGGCGTAGATGTCCTCGTCGCGCTGCGCAACACCGTGGCGGCCGGGAGGCGGGCAGGCTTCGGCACCGTCCTCGGGATCTGTGCCGGATCGCTGGTCCAGGGCGTGCTCGCCTCGGTCGGCGTCGGCGCGCTCATCGTGCGAGTGCAGCCGCTGTTCCAGGCGATCAAGTGGGCGGGAGTCGCCTACCTCGTGTGGCTCGGCGTCAGTGCGCTGCGTTCGGCATGGGCCGGCCACTATGCCGACGTCGACGACACCGTTGATGCGGGGATGGCCAAGGGCTTCCGCACCGGAGCGCTGACGAACCTCACGAATCCCAAGATGCTCGTCTTCTATCTTGCGCTGCTCCCGCAGTTCGTCGAGCCGACCGCGCCGGTGGCCGTCTGGCTCGCGCACGCGTTGATGCTGCCCCTCATCGGGGGCACGTGGCTGGCTGTCATCGTGCTCGGTGCCTCCAAGGCGCGCCAGACCCTTTTGCGCCGTCGGACCCGTCGGGCCATCGATGCCGTGAGTGGGGTGTTCCTCGTGGGGTTCGCGGCCAAGCTCGCGCGCGAGGCCTGAGCTCCGCGCGCGAGCCTGAGAGCCTCAGCCCACCGAGGCGCTGAGGAACGTGGTGCCCTGGTCGTTGCAGAAGTGGGATACGGCGCCGCCGGCCCACATGTTGGCCTGGACGGAGTCGAGCTTGAACGTCGTCTCGGCGTCCTTGATGATCGCCTTGGCCGTCGCCGGCGTGGGGTCGGCGGTGAAGGTCGTGCAGATCTTCTTGCCGGCGGTGACAATCTCAGCGTCACTCGTGTTGGCCATCGGCGGGATGACCGTCTTGAACTTGGCCGCCCACTGCTCGTCGGGCACCGTGCCACCGGTGCCGGTCGAGGGCTGCGCGGTCGCCGAGCTCGTGTTGCCGGTGGCTGACGCCGCGGGCGACGTGGCCTTGTCGCCGGAACCGGCGTCGGTGCTCCCCGAACCGCAGGCGGTCAGTGAAAGGGCCAGCGCAGCGCTGGCGATGATGGTCGTGGTCTTGGTCATGGACTTCCCCGTAGTCAACATGCGCCCGACGCTACCCAACCCCAGCGGCGGGTGACTGTCGGGGGCAGGTGAGTGGGCGTCGCCTGACATCGGATGGCTGCGACGACAATGCTGCGGGCGATCGTCGGGGTAGGCAGGTCCCCTGTTGGGACCGTGGGTATTTCCACGATCTGGCGTCCTCCTGACGCGGACACTGCCAGAATCTGGGTAGCCACGGTCGAGGCCGGGACACCAGGAGCGCCATGGAACTTCGCGAGGCACTGCCGCTCGACGCGGACCTGATCGTCACGGCGGCCGCAGCCGCTTTGGCCGGCGCACCCGAGTTCCTCCCCGTGGTGATCATCGACCGGTGGACGACTCCGGTGAGCTACCGCGTGGTGGCGGCGTACCTCGTGCTGTCCGCCGCCCACCTGACCGACGCTGACGGCGAGCCGGTCACCCTGCGCTCGGTCTTCGTCGCGGGCAGCGCGTCGACCGCGCAGATGACGGTCTCGGTCGAGTCGTTGGAGGGAGCGCCCGCCGGGTCGGTCGTGCTGCACGGTCGCGAGGTGATGGGCGTGCTGACGCGGACCGACAGCGACCGCGGCGGGGCCGGCTCTGGGGAGATGGGCGCCCCGCCACCCAGCGCTCCTCCCACACCGTCGGCGACGCCACCACCACCGTGGCCGACTGCTCCATCGTCCTCCGGTGCCCCACCCCCGAACGACCCCGGCTCCGCCGCCGCTCTCCCAGACCCCTCGCCCTCGCGCGGCAGGTTCCGCGCGTTCCCCTGTCTGGCCGCGCCGGCCGAGACCACGGTCGGCGCACCGTTCGAGCTCACCATCGGCTTCCGACCGCCCGACCATGTCCGGGCCCTGGACGAGGTCCCGGTGATCATCGCCGGCGCGCCGGAGCAGACCGGCTTCACTGTCCAGGTGGCGGGCTTCGGGTTCACCTTCCCTGAAGGCGCGAGCCGGCAGCTCCTCGTCGCCCGCGACCGGCCCTGGGAGAGCAGCGTCGACGTGGCCGTCACGGCGGGCCCGGTGACCGCGCCGTTCATGCGCACCCTCGAGGTCATCTACGCCTACGAGGGCACCGTGGTTGGTGCCGCCTGGCACGACGTGCGCGTCGTCCCAGCTTCTGAACCCGTTGCCTCGCAACCCGTTTCACCAGCCGACACCGCGCCCACGCTCCTGTCATCGGCCCCCGCCGCGTCGGCTGTCACCCCGGCGCCGACCCGCTCCTCCACGGACCCACCGGTGAGTGGCGGAACGGGTCTCTCGCCGAGCTCAGTGGACCTCGACAACCCCGTCGACCTGACCGTCACCATCCTCTCCAGGCCCGGCCGGCCCGAACTGCAGTGGCAGTTCACCTCGCCCCATCCGCTGCCCCCACTGCCCGACCTCGTGGAGTCCTCGCTGACCGAGGCCGCGGCCGAGGCGTTCGCCGGTCATCTCATGGCGACCATGGCCGCCAAGAAGGGCGCAACAACGCTGGCCGACGAAGTGATCGGCGTCGGGCGCACGATCTCGGCGGCCATCCCGGTGGCGTTCTGGCAGGCGCTGGAGGCTGTCTGGCGGGCCGTGCCCGAGCGGGTACCCACGCTGCTCATCTACACCAGTGAGCCCTACGTCCCCTGGGAGCTCGCGTTCGCCAATCCGGGACAGAACATCGGGAACGATCTGGTGGGCCCGGACGGCGTGCACCTCGGCCTGGCGTGGTCGATCGGACGCTGGCCCCGGCCGGTCCCCCAGAACCACGGCCCCGACCTGCCGGCCGCCCCGCCGGCGGTGACGCTGGAAGACACTCCGATGGCCGTGGTCGTGGGGGACTACGCGGGCGAGCCGATCCCGGAGCTGAAGTTCGCGGTGGCCGAGGGGAGGCACCTGGCCCAGACCTATGGCGCCGTCCCAGTAGCCATCACTGACGCCGAGGTCGACCGGCTGATGAGCGGGAGCCTCACGGTCGCCGACCAGCCGTTCCGTCCCCGCATCGTGCACGTTGCCGCGCACGGCGACAGCAACCTGGATCAGCAGCAGTACTCCGGCATCAAGCTCAAGAGCGCCAAGATGCTCGGCGTCGCGGCCATCAACGGCTCGCGGCTCGGGGCGACCTCCTCGCCGCTCGTCTTCCTCAACGCTTGCAAGGTCGGGACGGCCGGATCGATGCTCAACACCTATGGCGGGGTTGCCGGAGCGTTCATCGGCTCTGGCTGCCGCGCGTTCATCGCGCCGCTCTGGGAGGTCGACGACGACCTTGCCCACGACCTCAGCATCGCGTTCTACCACCACACGCTCGTCGAGCGGTTCACGGTCGGCGAGGCGGTGCGCCGGATGCGGACGACATATGCGGGCGGCGAGCGCGGCACCACCACGCCGCTCGCCTACGTCTTTTACGGACACCCCGACCTGCGCCTGACCCCGCCCGCGGTCGACCCCGGCCCGGACGGTGCCCACCCAGACCAGGCCGACCGCCCCGAGGAGGCCAACCGCCCCGAGGAGGCCAACCGACCCGACTACGACGCCGCCACCAATCACTCCGAGCCTGAGGTCACGCCATGAGCCCCACGCCCCTGGACGGACGCGGCTACCCCGCCGACCTCGGCGGTGGGGTAGTCCTGCGTGCCCCTGGCCTGCTCGGCGAGGCAACGCTCGAGGACGGCCTCCTTGGCGGCACCCGCGGCGAGACCGAGAACGCGACACAGGCCCTACGAGAGGCGATGGACGAGGCCGGCTTCCGCCAGCTGCAGGCCGTCTCGGTCCGCGCCCAGGAGCTTCCCGCGCCTCCGGCGGGCGGCGACGTGCGCTCGGCCGACAACGGTGAGCCCGGGATGGTTCTGACGGTCCCGGGCGTCGGCGGGTCCTTCGGACAGGTCCTCATGCTCGTCGACGAGCAGGGCGTCATCACCTGGCACTTCCCCGACGCGGACGTCGGCCCGGCCGGCCTCGCGGACCGCACGTCATTCACGGTGAGCCGCCGCGTCGCGACTCGTCCACAGGACCGCGTGGAGGGTCCGGCCGGAACGCCGGACGCTGGCAGCGAGGAGACCGGCACCCGCGGTGTCGTGTCCGTCATCGGGACCAAGCTGCTCTCGGTCCTGGTCTTCCCGTTGGTGGAGAAAGGCCTTGCCAAGGTCGCCGACCACCTCGCCAAGCCGCTGGAGGAAGCGACTCACCCCTACGGCATACGGATGATGACCCCGACCGGCTTCAGGGTCAAGGCGGCCGACCCGCTCGACGGGACCGGCTGGGACCGGCTCGGTCGGGGGCGGGCACTGCTGCTGCTGCACGGGACCGCCAGCTCCAGTCACTCCGCGTTCGCCGGTCTCGGCGAGAGCTTCGCGCCCCTGCACGCGGCCTACGGCGGACGGGTCTTCGCCTTCGACCACCACACGCTGTCCGACGACCTTGGGGCCAACATCGAGCGACTCCTCCAGCTCCTGCCGCCGGACCGTCGGCTCGAGGTCGACATCGTGTCGCACAGCCGAGGAGGGCTCGTGGCGCGGGCCCTCTCCGACCGAATGCGTAGCGACGGTGCACCGTTGGACGTGCGTCGAATTGTCTACGTCGCCACCCCGAACAACGGGACACCTTTGGCCGACCCCGCGAGGATCCGTGAGTTCCTCAACCGAGTGACCACGATGCTGAACCTCATCCCGGACGGCCCGTGGTCGGTCGTGACCGACACCCTGTCAGGCATCCTCACCGCGGTGCGGGTCGTCGGCTCCGGGGCCGTCGGCGGGCTGTCGGGCCTGGCCACGATGCGACCGGACGGGGACGTCCTGGGTGGGCTCGGCTGGCTCGAGGGCGAGGGCGAGGAGCAGTACGCCGTCGACGTCGACTTCGAGCCGACCGGCCGGATCCTGCAGCTGGTGCGGGGGGTGGACGGGGTGGTCGACACGGTCTTCGAGAGCGAGGCCAACGACATCGTCGTCCCCACGGGTGGGGTGGCGAGCATCGTCGGGCAGCAGGGGTTCAGGATCCCGCGCGAGCACCGGCTGTCGCTCGGCACGACCAACGCGGCCTGGCACTGCTCGCTGTTCTCCCAGCCACAGGTCGGCGCCCAGCTGCAGGCCTGGCTGACCGCGGGGGCCAGCGATGGCTGAGACCCCGGTGGCCCCGGTGCCGCCCGCCCGCGACGAGCCGGACTCGGCCGCGCTCGCCTCCGCCGAGCAGTTGAGGGCGCAGGTGCAGCTGGCCCGGCGAGCCTTCGTCGACGCCACGACGGCTGAGCAGTACCTCGCCGCTCGAGCAGCGGCGTGGACCGTGGTCGGACCCGCCCACGCGGCCAAGTTGCGCGGGCCGCTGGCCCTGGCCCTGGTGACGGCGGCGGAGTGCGCGTGGTTCGCCGCCCTCGAGGAGGCCTCGCCGGCGCCCGGCTCACCGGGCGCGGGACCCGACCCGACCGCGGTGTTCGGGCATCCCGAGCTGGTCCGGGTCGCCCTTCGTGACACCACCGCCGCCGGTCAGGCGCTGGACCGGTCCTCGCCCGTGGCCCTGCGGATGACCTGGGCGTCGCTGGCGACCCTGGTCCTGGAGAACCTCACCGACCAGCGTCTGCTCGAGCCCGGCGCCGACGACGCCGCCGTCGCACTGGCCCTGGTTGTCTCGCTGGCTGACCTCGTGCCGGCGTCGGTGCCGTTCGTCGACGAGCGTGGCGGCCCGGACAAGGCCGTGCGGCTCGCCTTGGCGATGACCCGGGCCTGGGAGGCCAGCTCCGAGCCGCTGCCCGGCTGGCTGGCGGACCGGGTCGCCGACTCGCTGGACGCCCCCCGACGGGCCGCCCGCAGCCGGCTGGGTCGCCTCGCGGCGTCGGCGACCGGCGACGACGTCGCCGGCGAGACCATCGGCCGCGAGCTGTGGAAGCCGTGGCCTGAGGTGCCAGACGTCGGACGGGTTTTCGCCCTCGTCGAGGCGAGCAGCGCCCGAACGCTCGTGGACGGGATCGCCGGACTCCTCGGTTCGCCCATCGGCGACGCGGTCTCACGCGCGTTGGAACGTGAGGCGACGGCATACGAGCCGGTCGCCCAGGACTCCGCGACCGGCCGCCAGCTGCGGCTGGTCAGTGCGCTGCCGTTCGGCGCCACGCCAGAGGAGGTGGGGCAGCGCGCTGAGGTCATCGGCCGGTTGGAGAGCCGGTATACCGAGCTCGGTGTGGGATTCACCGGTGTCGCGTCGCCCCCTCCCCTGGAGGCGGTTCAGGTGCAGCTGGAGCCGGACCAGGTGCTGGTGCGTTACATCGTCCCGGCCCGGCTGGCGGCGCCGCCACATGTGGTGGTGGTGACCGCGGAAGACGCGGTTGTGGTCCCCCTACCGGGCGCTGACCCCGACGACGCGGGGTTCAAGGGAAGCCTCTCGATCGACGGTCGCGCGCCGGTGGACTACACGCCCCTGTCGATGGCGGTCGCCTCTGTCCGGGCCGAGCTGGAGGAGCCCGCCGACCTGGACCGGCTCGTGGCCCGACTCGTCAACCTGCACGGCGTGCTGGTGCAGCCCGTGCTCGACAGCGGGCTGACCAGCGGTCGCGAACGCTGGCTCGTGGTCCCGGCCGGGCCGTTGCACCTGCTGCCGTGGATGGCCCTGCAGGACCCCAGCGGCCGCTGGCTGCTGGACGACGCGGCGGTAACACTGGTGCCGAGTGCGTCGACCTGGATGCACCTCCTCGGGCGCGGAACCCCACCGGTGGGCCAGCTGCTTGCCCTCGGCGACCCGATCACGGCACCGGGTGAGGGACTGCCGCGTCTGCCGGGCAGCGCGGCCGAGGTCGCCCACCTCGAGCACCAGTGGTCGGCGCGCGGACTGTCCGGCACCGCCCAGACCGGAGCCCGTGCGTCCTTCGCGACCCTCATCGACGGGGCCGCGGACGCCGGGGTACTGCACATCGCGACGCACGGGTCCTTTCCCGACGAGTCCGCGCTCTTCGACCAGGGCTTCCAGCTTGCGCCGGGTCTCTCCCACTCCGGGCGCGTCACCGCAGACGAGCTGCGTCGTCTGCCGCTGGGTCGCACGTGGTGCGCGACGCTCAGCCTCTGCAACGGCGGCGCCTACCGAGTGGGGCCCGGTGGTGAGCCGTACGGCCTAGTCCCGGCCCTGCTCGAGGCTGGCGCCAGCACCGTCATCGCCCCGCAGTGGGCGGTGGACGACGCTGTCAGTGCCTCGCTCATGGCCGACGTGAGCGACCACCTGCTCGACCTCGGCCCGGCGCAAGCCCTCCGCCAGGCTGTTCTCTCCCAACGCAACTCACGTGGTGGCGGGCCGGGTGACCACTGTGCCTTCGTCGCAATCGGTACTGGGGCCGGATCGTCGGCGCCGCCTGCACAACAATGAGTGGTGGGACGCGACTCGCGATCAGGCCCACGCGCGCACCGGCAATAAGACCGAAGGTGGGCGGACGGCATACGTTGAAAATCAGGCGAACCGGTGTGACCGTCGATTGGTCGACGTGGATTTGGTGGCGACGTTCTGGAGCGCGCTGCTCGGTCATGAGCGCGGTCCGTCGCAGGGCGGTTGGTCTACCTCGGCCGGCGCGGGGATGCGCTGCCGCGGCTGTTGTTCCAGCCGGTCGCGGAACCCAAGCAGGGCAAGGTTCGGCTGCACCTCGACTTCGAGGTCGACGGAATCGAACTGACGTCAGCCGATGGAGGCCTTGGTCCAGGCATCGGTCTGAGGAGTGCAGAAGTGGGTGACGGCGGCGGATCCGAAGATCTGGGTCTGCGTGGAGTCGAGTCCCAGGCTGGTCTCCAGGCCCTTGAGGATGGCGTCAGCCGAGGCGTCGGTCGGGCTGGCCTCGAAGTCGGTGCAGATCTTCTTGGCGGCCGACGCAACTTCGTCGTCACTCTTGTTCGCCAGCGGCGGGACGACCTTCTTGATGACGCCGGCCCACGTCGCGTCCGGGACGATGCCGCTGTTCTTGGGTGCCGGGGTCGTGCCCGACGGAGTCGCGGCATCGCTCGCGCTGCTGGTGGTCGTGGGCGTCGAACCCTCGGCGCTGTCGTTGGACTCGGAGCCACAGGCGGTCAGGGCGAGCGCCAACGCCGCACCCATGAGGAGGGTCGTGGGCTTTCGCATGCGCAGCATGCGTCGAAGGTAATCGCCAGACAGGAGGAACGCGACTGGAGGACCAGGGCTCGTCGATCAAGGACCGAGAGACGCGATCGGGAGGACATAGACGCCGTCCCCACGGCGTAGCGCGGCAGAACGCGTGGTGAGGACACCGAGGAACGCCGGCGCCCCTGTCTTCGCCGTATCCACCTTGTCTTGGAATCGCAGTAGCGATGCCGCAGCTGTATCGACAGCACTGGGATTCATCTTCACTTCGAGGGCTCCCCAGCGCCCGTCGTCAAGAGTGATGATGATGTCGACTTTGTGCTGGTTGTTGTCGCGCCAGTGGGAGAGTCGGCCACCCAAGGGCTGGGCGTAGACGCGGAGGTCGCGCACTGCCAAGCCTTCAAAGTGGAAGCCGGTTGCGTTGAGGTCGAGCAACAACTGTTCGGGACCCACGCCGAGGGCGGCGACGGACAGGGACGGGTCGGTCATGAACCTCGTTGGCGTCTTCCGCAGTTGGGTCGTGGAGCGCATGTGAGGAGACCAGGCTGGCACGTCTTCGGTGATCATCAGTCGATTCAGGACGTCGAGGTACCCAGCGACGGTGTCGCGTTGAATCGACCGATCGGCGCCGGCGATGTCCGTGGCGATGGCCTGGGCGCTCATGTCCGTGCCCGTGCCACGAGCGACCGACGCGAGGAGTCGTCGGAGCGTCTCCGGATCACGGCGGACACCCATCTGGGGCATGTCTACTTCCACGATGGTGCGCAGATAGTCGCGGACCCACTGTTGGGCCACGCGGAGAGGCGCATCGATGAGTGAGGGCCACCCTCCGCTGACGATGCAATCCACGAGGGCCGGCACCGTCACACCCGGGTCGAGGCTCGGGGTGAAGTCACCGTCGAAGAGCTTGCTGAGTGACACCTGCCCGGTGGATACGCCCGTCTCGAAGAGGCTCATAGGCCGCATGCGGAGCATCGAATACCTCCCCGCGCCGGTGTGGCGTTGGGCATCATCCACGGGTGTCGCCGAGCCGGTCAGGACGAATGTGCCGGGCGCTCCACCGAGGTCGTCGACCTCGCGACGCACGAGGTTCCAGAGCTTGGGTGCCACTTGCCACTCATCGAAGAGCACCGGGGGCGCTGCGCCCAGGAGGGCCTCGGGGGCGGCATCGACCAGGGCGCGAGCGCCGTCGTCAGTATCGAGACGAAACGTTGTGGTCGCGACACGTTCTGCGGTCGCTGTCTTGCCGCAGGCTTTGGGTCCTTCCATCAGGACGGCGCCGGCGTATTGCATCCGGTCTTCGAGTTCGCGATCAACAACTCGGGGACGGTAGGTCGGCATGCTGAACTCCCTGGCCTGAGTGTGCGTGGACGGTGGAAACCCTCGTTAACAGGTGAATACTCTTGTCTGTAACAGGTAAATACTCTAACCCCCAACGGGTGGATTCTCTAGAGCGTGGCTCGGTCGGCCACCGTTCCCTCACCCGAGGAGGCGGAATACGCTGGCTTCCGTCTTTGACGAACAAACGAGAGGTATGCCGTGTACGGATCCGTGAAGGCCGAGCTCGCTGCGACGTTGGCTGAGATCGAGGCGGCAGGCCTCTTCAAGCGCGAGCGTGAGCTGACCACGCCGCAGTCGTCGCACGTGGGGACGAGTGGTGGTGAGGCGCTGAACTTCTGCGCCAACAACTACCTCGGGTTCGCGGACCACCCGGAGGTTGTCGAGGCGTCGAAGAAGGCGCTCGACGAGTGGGGCTTCGGGATGGCGTCGGTGCGGTTCATCTGTGGCACGCAGACGCAGCACTCGGTGCTCGAGCGGGCGCTGAGCACGTTCCTCGGGACGGAGGCGACGATCCTGTATTCGTCGTGCTTCGACGCCAACGGGGGAGTGTTCGAGGTGCTGTTCGGCGCGGAGGACGCGATCATCAGCGATGAGCTCAACCACGCGTCGATCATCGACGGGGTGCGGCTGAGCAAGGCTGCGCGGTATCGCTACATGAACGCGGACATGGCGGACCTTCGGGTGCAGCTCGAGGCGGCTGTCGCGGCTGGGGCTCGTCGCAAGGTCATCGTGACCGATGGCGTGTTCTCGATGGACGGGTTCTTTGCGCCTTTGGACGAGATCTGTGACCTGGCGGATGAGTTCGAGGCGATGGTGCTCGTGGACGACTCGCACGCTGTCGGGTTCGTCGGGCCGAACGGGCGGGGGACGCCGGAGCTGTTCGGGGTGCAGGACCGCGTCGACATGGTGACGGGGACGTTGGGCAAGGCACTGGGTGGTGCCTCGGGTGGCTACGTCGCGGCGCACCAGGAGATCGTGGATCTGCTGCGTCAGCGCTCGCGGCCGTACCTGTTCTCGAACTCGGTGGCCCCTGGAGTTGTGGCGGGGTCGTTGAAGGCGTTGGAGCTGGTGGACACGTCGTCAGAGGCTCGGGAACAGCTGGTCGCGAACACCACGCTGTTCCGTGAGCTGATGACGTCGGCTGGCTTCGAGCTGCTGCCGGGGTCGCACCCGATCACGCCGGTGATGTTCCCGGGTGAGGACGGCGCCCGGCTTGCGGCTGAGGTTGCTGATCGGATGCTGGCTGACGGGGTCTATGTCATCCCGTTCTCGTTCCCGGTGGTTCCCAAGGGCAAGGCGCGAATTCGGGTGCAGCTCAGTGCTGCTCACTCCGAAGCGGACGTGCGGCGCTGCGTCGACTCCTTCATCTCGGCTCGGGGCTCTGTGAAGGCATGAACGCGTCCAAAGTAGCCGGCGGATGACCTGGCAGGTTGCACTGCTAGCAGCTGGTCTCGGGCTCGTGGCCCTTGGACTCGCCCTGATTCCGCTGCCAGGACCCGGATATTTCTTCGTGAGCCTCGGAGCGATCATCACGGCCGTGGCAGCGGTTCTGACGTCCAGTGCGCGCACCTCGCGTCGCTAATCAGGCCAGTGCGAGACTCGCGGCCATGGGCAGCTACCCCGCGCGGCACTTCAGTCTCTCGAACCCTGAAGGTCCGACAGGACCTGACGTGGTCCTTCTCCTGCGTCGCGTTGCTGACGCCATCGAGGCTGAGGGCGTCAATAGTGAAGACATCCTCGACGTCACCCTGAGCGGCGACTCAGTGAATGAGCACGGGGTCTGGTGGAGCGCCACCGTCTACTGGTCGACCGATGACCCTGGGCAGTAGTCCAGCCAAGAACGCGATTCGTGCCGGCGTGCCATGGCGGCGACTATCTGCTGAGCGAGGCGCTTAGGTGATCCCGGAGGATGCGCACCACGAACCTGTGGTCGTCGAGCTGTGGCAACCCGGACACGCCCATCCAGCCCACGACGCCCGCGTCGCGAACGCGAAGCGGGACTGCGCCTCCGTGCGCCGCGTACTCAGAGTTCGGCAACAGGAACTTCTCGGACAGGGTGGTGTTTGCGTCCCGGCAGAGCTGGCCCATGTAGAGCGACGAGTGCTCGAAGCGCCTGACGGTTCGGCCCTTGCGCTGCAACCACTCGTCGTTGTCCTGGGTCGAACCCGGGAGGGCGGAATGGAACAACTGGTGGTCGCCCCGCCAGATACCAACCACCACGGTCAGACCCTCATCCCAAGCAGCATCCGTCGCGCGCCGACCGAGGTCGTACGCCACCTTCTCCGAAAGGGCAGGAAGGACGGTCTCCGACTCTTCCTGAAGCAACTCGCCAAGCGTGGGCCACGCTTCCTGTGCTGGCATCGCCGTCGTTCCTTCCTAGAGCCGCGCCCTATGAGTCCATGTACATCTCGCCGGAGCGTAACTCGCGGGCTCAAAATCTGATCTGCCCTGACGGGGAGGTAGCCCGCCGGCTGAGGCCATTCGCGGCGGTAAGACGCGAGTCACCAACGCGCGAGATCGGGTACTTCGCCTTCACCACGGCGTGATCAGGGCGCCGGCTTGACGAAGGTGATTGCCTCGGCCACATCGGTGACTCGCTTCACGGACTCGCTGCTGGCGCCGATCGGAGTCGAGGCGGTGACGAGGACGCGTCGGCCTTCGATGTCGAGGATCCAGTACCGGTCGGTCGCTGGGTACTCGAACACGCGCCCCTCATCGCCGGCCTCCCAGAGGACCATTTCGCCGTCGGGACCACAGGCCTTGCCTCCTTCGGAGGAGCTCAGCTCGAGGTACAGGCCGCGGTAGCCGCCGAGGGTTGCGGGGAGCGGTTGGGTCGTGGTGGTCCGCTCCTGCGCGACCAGCGCTTCGGCCAGATCCTCGACGGTTGGGCCCAGCCGTGGGGATGGCCCGTCGATGTCGCATGGGTCGTTGAGGACGCGCGTGGGCGCCCGGTAGAGGATTTGTCCTTGGTTCTCTTTGAGGTCGAGCTCGTCGTGGGTCCAGACGTAGTCCTCCTTGCCCTGGTACCCCGCCGGCACGTCGAGAACGGCCAGCGGCGCCTTGGGGTCGCCGGCGGCGGGCATGGCCCAGCGGCCGGGTCCTTCCAGGTAAGTCTCGGCGACCACGGTGTAGTCGGTGCCAGGCGCTGTGTTGGTGGTCGTCCCGCTGCTGGTCGGGGATGGCCCGGTTTGGGCCGGGGAGTCGCCGTTCGAGCAGGAGGCGAGAACTGCGAGTGCCGCGATTGCGGCGGCCTTATACCTGGTCTGTGGCATTGTCATTTGTCCTTCTCCTTGTGGTGCGGAACCGCTTTTCGGTAGCCGTTGGGTTCAGCAGGCACTCCGCCGGTATTTGCCCGGCCGCGGAGCGGTATCGGTTGGGTATCGGCGCCGTTGACGGCACTCCGGTGGAGGTCGACAGTGGGAGGCATGGGTATCGCCGTGCTCGGCCCGCTTGACGTGGACGGCCGGACGAACGGACTCAGCCCGAGGGACCGCGTGGTGGTCTCGGCGCTGGTCGTTGGTCGCGGCCACCCCGTGAGCGCCGACGCCTTGGCCGACGCGTTGTGGGGTGACGACCCGCCCGCTTCGTCGGTCAAACTCGTTCAGGGTTGCGTCGTACGCCTGCGCAAGGTGCTGGGCGCCGCGGCCATTGAGTCCGGCTCGTGGGGGTATCGCCTCACGCTGACCGACGACGAGGTCGACCACCGGCGGTTCGAACGGCTTTTCGATGGGGCCCGTGACGCACTGGGCGGCGATCCGGCGCGGGCGTCGTACCTCGTCCGCGAGGCGCTGGACCTGTGGCGCGGCAGGGCTCTGGCCGACCTCGGCGAGTGGGAGGCCGGGCGGGTGGAGGCCACCCGCCTCGAGGGACTTCGCATGGACGCCGAGGAGCTCCTCGTGGCCGCCGAGGTGGGCGCCGGGCACGCGCAGGCGGTGCTGGAGAGGGCGCGCGCCTTGGTGGCCCAGGCGCCGTTCCGGGAGCGACGCTGGGTGCTGCTCGCTACCGCGCTGCACCAGGCCGGGCGACAGGCCGACGCCCTCGGAGCAGTGAAGCGCGCCCGGAGCATGTTCGCCGACGAGCTTGGTCTCGACCCAGGCCGTGAGCTGGCCGAGCTCGAAGAGCAGTTGTTGCGGCAGGACCCGACGCTGAGTCCTCCCGAGGTGCACACGGTCAGCGCGTTCTGTCCATATCGGGGGCTGTTGCCGTACGGCGCAGAGGACGCGGACTCCTTCTTCGGCCGCGAGGACGACGTAACGGCGTGTCTGCGTCGGCTTCGCGACGGCGGTGTCCTCACGGTGGTCGGGCCCTCGGGGATCGGGAAGTCTTCGCTCGTCCTCGCCGGGGTGGTCCCAGCCTTGACCCGGGCAGGGACATCGGTGTTCGTGACCACGCCCGGAGCGCACCCCCTGGACTCACTCACCGGCCTGAAGCCCCGGGGCCGGCAGACCCTGGTCGTGGACCAGGCCGAGGAGGCCATCACCGTGTGCTTCCATGCCGCGGAGCGGGAACGGTACTTCGCCGCGCTCGCCGCCCACGTCGGTGCGGGCGGGGCGCTGGTGCTCTCACTGCGCGCAGACCACATCGGTGACCTGGCCCCGTACCCGGACGTCGCTCGAGTCCTGGAGGAAGGCCTCTACCTGCTGGGCCCGATGGGCGAGGCGGACCTGCGCAGCGCCGTCGAGGGGCCAGCGCGGCGGGCTGGCCTCCGGCTCGAACCGGGCCTGGTTGATCTCCTCGTCCGTGAGGTGGAAGGCGAGCCCGCCGCGCTGCCGCTGCTCTCCCACGTGCTGCGCGAGACCTGGGCGCGTAGGGAGGGGCCGACCCTCACCGTGGCGGGCTACCGCGACACCGGCGGGGTCCGGCACGCTGTCGCCCAGTCGGCGGAGGCGTTGTACGACTCCATGGACGACGCCCAGCGGGGCCGGCTTCGCAGCCTCCTCCTGCGCCTGGTGACGCCCAGCGAGGACGGCGACGCGGTGCGGGCCCGGTTGTCGCGAGCCAATCTGGCGATGGACGAGGCCCACCTCCAGCTTGTCGAGCAACTCGTCGACGCCCGACTCGTTAGCATCGACGGGGACACCGTCCAGATCGCCCATGAAGCCCTGTTCCGCGTCTGGCCGAGGCTGCGTGGCTGGCTCGACGACGACGTCGAGGGACAGCGACTGTTCCACCACCTGGTCGGCGCCGCCGACGCGTGGGACGCCATGGACCGCCCGGAGAGCGAGCTCTACCGTGGACTCCGGCTCACTCGCACGCTGGAGTGGCGGGAAAGGGCGCGGCCCGACCTCAACGACATCGAGTGCGCGTTCCTGGCAGAGTCGTCCGCCTTGTCGGAGTCTGAGCTCCGAACCGCGCAGGAACGGGTCCGTCGCGAACGCCGGGTCAACCGCCGTCTCCGAGGGGCCCTCACAGGGGTCGCCGTCCTTGCGGTGTTCGGGCTCGTCACCGGGGTGCTGGCGGTGCGCAGCGCGGAGCGCTCGGAAGGCGACCGCGACCGGGCCCGCAGCGCGGCCGATCTCGCGGACGCCCGGGCGGCCGGAGCCGTGGCGCTGCAGCACCAGGACCGGTCCGTCGCCCCGCTACTTGCGGTGTCGGCGCTCCAGATCGACACCTCCGTGCGAGCCTGGGACAACCTCACCGCGGTCCTCATGCGGTCGCCGTCGCTGCCGTCCCTGCGCAATCCCAAGGGGTTTGTCGTCGACCTGGCCGCGAGCCCAAACGGTGCGCTGCTCGCGGTGAGCCGGCCAGAGGAGGGCAGCGGACTACTCCTGCTGAACGCCGACACTTTCGAACCACTGCCGTTCCCGGACGACATCCCCGCAAGCGGCATCGACTTCTCCCCGGACGGCCACCTGTTGGCGATGGCGGTGAACCAGTGGACCGGCAACAACGGGAAGCCCCCTCGCATCGACGCGCAACCGGTCCGCCTGTACGACATGCCGGGCGGCACCCTCGCCGACCGACAGCTCGGCGGGTTTCCTGAGCGCGGATCGGTCGAGTACGCCCTCGACTTCAGCGCGAACGGACAGCGCCTGGTCGCGGCAGTGGACCAGTTGGACGCAGTCACCGGGGCAGCAGAGGCGACCTTCGCGACCGTGTGGGACCTCGCCGACCCGTCACGGCCGGTGTTCAGCGTGAAGCTGCCGGAGTACCCGATCCTGAAGCTGAGCCCAGACGGCAAGCGACTGTATGTCGCGGTGACGGGCCTCAAACCGGACCGGCCGATCCGGGTGTACGACGTGGACTCAGGTCGGCTGGTTGACTCGACCGAGTCGGCCTCACTCGAAGTGATCGGTGACTTGGCGCCAGGTGCTCTCAGCCCGGACGGGTCAACCTTCGCGGTCGCAACGGGCACCACGGTGGTGCGCGTGGACACCGCGACATTGAAGTTTGTCGGCCCGACACTGCACGGTGACGCCGGCGATGCAATCCTCCGGGTCGAGTACTCGCACAACGGCTCACTCCTCGCGGCAGCCACCGGCAAGGGCAACGTCCTGGTGTGGGACACGGGAACAGGAGCGCTCAGGCACCGGTTCGTGGAGGGCAACGCGTCCTGGGGGCTCGACTTCTCAGCCGACGACCGGACCATCCACAGCGTCGCGGACGACAACTTGACGTCCTGGGACCTGACCGGGGAGCGCGGCCTGTTCTCCGTCGGCAAGGCCTCCGACCTTGCGGACTACGCCGTGTCCACGCCTGCTCCCGACGGGCGCACGCTCGTACGCGAGCGGCTCGGCCAGATGTGGTTCGTCGACAACCAGACCGGACGCGAGACCGCCAAGGTCCCCAAGGACGGGAACGACTCGTATCACCTCTTCTCGCCCGACTCGCGATGGCTGCTGACTTGGCGCGACGGGGGCACACTCCGGTTGTGGGAAGCCGCGACGGGGCGGCTGGTCGCGCAGCGCCCGCCCGCCGGTGATGTCGTCCCGGCCTTCAGCCCGTCGGGCGCCCAGGTGTACGTCAACGTCATCGATGAGAGCCTTTTGATGGTCCTGGATGCGGCCACCCTGAAGCCCGCTCGTGCACCGATCGAACTGAAGACCCCCGTGCTCGCTGTGGTACCGCGTCCCGACGGGTCGGTGTTCGCCACTGCGCGGGACGGTGCGGTGCTGCGCGTCCTACTCGGCACCGGCTCCGTGGCCGTGGTGGCGCCCACGGGCACGTTCCCGCCGGGGACCTTGGAGGTCGAGGTGTCTCCGGACGGCACCCGCTTCCTGATGCCCAACATCAACGCAGACCACTCTGGGATGCAGTTGGTCGACGCCACCACCTGGAAACGGTTCGGCCCCTCGGCCCCTCGGGACGAGAGATTCGGCACCTTCGACCTGTCCCCGGACGGCACCCAGTTCGCCACGCTGCGTGCCGACAGGATCGGGCTGTTCGATGGAACCACCGGCGCGCCCCAGGGCACCATCTCGCTGCCGTCGCTGACACCCGCCGCGCGGATCACCTACCTGCCGGACAGCAGCGGTCTGCTGGTGGCCGGCCTCGACGGCCGGACCTGGACCGTCGACACCAAACAGGGCCCGTGGGTGGACCGCGCTTGCGCGATCGCCGGCCGCAACCTCTCCCACGCCGAGTGGAAGGAGTACTTCCCGGGACGGGCGTACGAGATCACCTGTCCTCAGTGGCCTGCCGGCAGCTGATCCCGTCTCCGGCTATCCCCGGTTGTGGTTCGAGCCCTGGCCGCCGGCGCGACCGCGGCGAGCACGCAGTGTGAAGGACCGCCTGACACCCGCACCCGGTCGCGGCGGGCGAAGGGGGACGCCCATAGTGGGCTACTAGACGATTGCTGGTAGGGCCGGCGTCTGGCCAGACTCGGTCCAGGTGCTCGGCGGGACGCTCTCTATTGGGCTGCCCACCGCTTTGTCGGTGTGGCTCACTATCGGACTGCTGCCCGCCGGGCGCCGTGACGAGGCGTGGCTCAAGAAGGGACTGCCCTGCTCGTAGTAGCACTGCCCACCTCGCCGTCCACATCGGGTACGAGCAAGGTAGGAGCGGCACATGGAACGTGTTGTCATCGGGGTCGATCCCCACAAGCTGTCGGCGACGATCGAGGTCGTTAACGATCATGAACGGCGTCTCGGTTCGGGCCGGTTCACCACCGACCGGGCCGGCTACACCGCGATGCGAACCTACGCCAAGGCGTGGCCGGACCGGGTGTGGGCGGTCGAGGGCGCCAACGGTGTCGGACGCCCCCTGGCGCAGCGGCTCCTGGAATCAGGGGAGCATGTCGTGGACGTCCCGGCCAAGCTCGCCGCCCGGGTCCGGCTCTTCGACACCGGCCACAACCGCAAGACCGATGCCCACGACGCACACTCGATCGCGATGGTCGCGGTGCGCACTTCGGGCCTTCGGGTGCTGCAGGTCGACGGTGAGCTGGAGGCGCTCAGGTTGCTCGTGGACCGCCGTGAGGCGTTGACCCGGCGACGGGTCCAGAGCGTCGATCGGCTCCAAGCCCTGCTCGCGGAATTGCTTCCCGGGCAGGCGAAGAAGGACATCACCACCGGTCAGGCCAAGCGCATGCTCGCCTCAGTTCGCCCGCGTGACGTCGCCGGCAAGACCCGCCGCCGGATAGCAGCAGAGGAGCTCGCCGAACTGGTCGCGGTCGAGGCCAAGATGAAGAAGGCCACCGCCGAGCTGAAGGCGATCATCCAGGCCCGCGGCTCACACCTGACGGACATCCCCGGCATCGGACCTGTGGTCGCCGCCCGTGTCCTGGCTGACGTCGGCGACATCGCCCGGTTCGCTGACCGCAACCGGTTCGCGTCCTGGACCGGCACCGCACCGCTGGACGCCTCCTCCGGGGAGAACAACCGGCACCGTCTCTCCCGAGCGGGTAACCGCCGGGTCAACCACATGATCCACATCGCCGCGATCACCCAGCTCCGGCTCGACACCGACGGGCGGACCTACTACCGGCGCAAGCGCGCCGAGGGCAAGAAACCCCTCGAGGCACTGCGCTGCCTCAAGCGAAGGATCTCCGACGTCATCTATCGACAGCTGGTCGCCGATGCCTCACCCGCCCAAGCCACGGGCAAAGAGGCGGGCCCGGGAGGGCAACGCGGGGCGTCTCATACATCCAGCGCGACCGGCTCGCACCCGCACACCGGCACTTCGGATCAGCCACTTCCCGGACCCGCACCAAGGACGCTACGCGCGACAGCCGCGCTGCGAAAGACCGAGCCCACTAAGCACCTAGAACCGGCCGGTTGACAACAGAAGGGAGCCGGTGTGACGCGGGTTTGAGACCGTCAGGAGGCAACGAGCTGCGTGAAGCCCAAGCACGCAGCGAGCTCGTCAGTTGGTGAGGCGGCTCCGGGGGTACTGCACCCTTCTGCGGCGTGCTTAAGGTGGAAGCGTGAACGACCCAGGTGTCGAGCCCGTCTCCCCGGAGGCGCCAGAGCTGACTGGCCGCGTCATGATGAACCAGAGCTGGCGGGACCTGACGTTCCTGCACTGGGCCGTCGACCCGGACCGGGTTGCGCACCTCATGCCGCCCGGCGTCCGCCCCGACACCCTTGACGGCGTCACCTACGTCGGGCTGATCCCGTTCCGGATGGTCGGTGCTGGCATCGCCCGCGGTCCGGGGATCCCTTGGCTGGGGTCGTTCCTGGAGACCAACGTGCGGTTGTATTCAGTCGATGACACGGGACGCCGCGGCATCGTGTTCCTCAGTCTCGACGCTGACCGGGCGGCGGTGGTGGTCGGTGCCCGCGTGGCGTTCGGGTTGCCCTACCGCTGGGCACGGATGCGCTACGGGGTGAGCGGCGACGTGCACTCGTATGACGCGAGCCTGCGCCATCCCGGGAGGTCGGCCGAGAGCCATGTGGTCATCCGTGCGGGAGCAAGGCGTCAGAGCACCGAGCTCGACGAGTTCCTCAGCGCACGGTGGGGACTGCACGTGCACTGGTGGGGCCGGACGCTGTTCGTGCCCAACCGCCACGAGGTGTGGCCGGTGCACGACGCCGAAGTGCTGGTCCTGAACGACGAGCTCGTGGCATCGGTGGGGTTGCCGGGCCTGACTTCCCGCCCACCCGACCATGTGGCGTTCAGCCCCGGGGTGCGCACGCACTTCGCCTTCCCCAGATCGGCGATCGCCAGCTGACATTCGGCGTCTCACCGAAGCGGCACGAAGCACCTGGACGCGCTGGCGAGTGACTCCGCAGCTCGGGTATGCCGGGTATCCCGTCCACCCCAACGTTCACCGGTCTGCCCGATGGTGTTCAAACGCTGCGCCGCGCTGGGCCCCCTTGTTACGGTCCAAGATGTGGAGTCGCCTGCAGCGCAGGACGACTCACAGCTTGGCCAAGGAGGACGGGATGAGCGATCCGAGCAAACCCGAACGCTCGCCAGACGGCGCTGGCTCTCGCGGCGTGGTGGTCACTGCCGCCGGCCCGAACATGCGCAGTCTGCTTCACCAGTTCGCGTTGCCGACATTCCAGCAGTTCGGCAACCGCTGGGGGTACCAGGTGCGCGCTCGCGATCTCCCTCGTGACGGAACCGCAGCTGACGAAGCCGCCCAGCACGCGAAATGGGCCAAACTCACGGTGATGCGTGAGGCCCTGGCCGAGTTCCCCCTCGTGCTGTGGCTCGACGCCGACATCCTGCTGACGCGGACGGACGAGGACATCGCCGACCACCTGCACCCCGACCATTTCCAAGCCTTGGCCCTGGAGCACGTTCCTTTCGAGCATCGGGTCAATCCGAACACGGGGGTGTGGCTGATGCGGTCCTGTCCTGAGGCGCTCGCCTTCCTCGACGCCGTCGAGGCGGCCGGACCACAGCCCGGGCCCTGGGCAGACCAGGGCGCCGTCCTCGCCGCCCTCGGTTGGAACCGAGGTGACGAGGTGTATCGCTGGGCCGGCCCCGGGGTCGGATCGCCGTTCCTTGCAGGAACGAGCTGGCTGCCACCGGGTTGGAACCAGCCCTATCTTGACGGGCGAACGAGCGAGAACTGCTACAACTCTGTGCCAGAGTCCTATGCGACCCGGCCCAGCGTGCCGTTCCCGCACGCGGTCCACTTCATGGGAATGAGCTGGCCAGCTCGGGCCGAGCACATGAGCCGGGTCGCCGCCACGGTGCTGCGGGACTCCGCTGAGCGGGCCTGAGTTTCCGCCCGCCAGACCACGTGGCGTTCAGCCCAGGAGTGCGCACGCTCTTCGCGTTTCCGAGGTCGGCGAGCACTTAAACTCGACGAGTCAGGGGTCAGGAAGGACTTTGTGTGACTGTTCCAGAAGCACTTCTCGCTGGCCGCTACCGCCTCATCAAGGTGATCGCCACCGGAGGAATGGGAGTGGTCTGGGAGGCGTGGGACGAGCGTCTCGAGCGCCCAGTGGCGGTGAAGCAGCTGCGCACTCTCTCGGGCGTCCCCGAAGATGAGGCGGAGATGGCCAAGGACCGCGCCATGCGGGAGGCGCGCATCACCGCCCGGCTGCACCACCCCAACGCCGTGCCCGTCTTCGACGCGGTCGAGCACGACGGCCAGCCGTGCCTGATCATGCAGTTCGTGCCCTCGACCCCGCTGTCCGCAGTGCTCCGCGACAGCGGACCCATGCCCTTGAGTCGCGTTGCCAGGATCGGCACCGAGATCGCCTCCGCGCTGGCGGCCGCCCACAAGCTGGGGATCGTCCATCGAGACGTCAAGCCCGGCAACATCCTCATCACGGCCGATGGGTCGGCTCACATCAGCGACTTCGGCATCTCCCACGCGATGGGCGATGCCACCCTCACGCACACCGGGATGATCCACGGCACGCCCGCCTACCTGGCGCCGGAGGTGGCTCGAGGCGAGAACGCCTCCTTCCCTGCCGACGTCTTCTCACTCGGGTCGACTTTGTATGCCGCGTTGGAGGGCGCTCCGCCCTTCGGGTCGGAGAGCAACTCCATCGCACTGCTCCACAAGGTGGCAGCCGCCCAAGTCCCATCGCCGACACGTGCCGGAGACCTGACCCCCTTCCTGCTCGACATGCTGTCCTCGGAGCCCGACTCGCGCCCCACCATGGAGACGGTCGCCCTCGAGCTGGCCGATCTCCAGACCGACGGCCAACCTGCCGAGCCGCCGTTGGCGGTCCCCCAGGATGCGACCGCGATCCTGACGAACTACACGGAACCTGACGACCGGCGAGACCAGTCCTTGGGGCTGCCAGGGCTGCCGGGGTTGGCTGCGGCCGGTGCCGCACGACCGGTAGCGGCCGCCCCTGGCCCCTCGACACGGCCGTCGGAAGAGGAGCGCCGTCGACGTCCTTCACCCCTGCTCCTGCTCCTGGGTGCCGGCGTCGTGCTCGCGCTGGCGGTGGTGATCGGGGCCGCGCTCACCGACAACCTGGGTCGTGACTCCGCGGCCGACAGGAGCAACACAACGCAGACGACGCCGTCCAGCGCGCCGCCGACCTCTCCGCAAGAGTCCGAGACGACGCCTGCACCCACAACACCTGCGCCCTCGACGCCTGCCCCGACGACGACGGCGCCCACCCCCACGCCCACACGCACGCCGAGTCCGACGCGAGCGACCCCGACCCCCACGGCCCCCGCACCCGCGGGCCGGGCGGCGCAGCTCTCGTCGGCGATCACCAACTACTACTCGCTGCTCCCCGACGGCACGGACCAGGCCTGGCCGTTGATGACAGCCGGCTACCAAGCCAGCCCCTCCGGTGGCCGGAGGTCCTACGAGAACTTCTGGAGCAACATCGATGACGTGAAGGTCAGCAACGTCCGGGCCTCAGTTCCCGACCGGGTCGTGGCCACCCTGACCTACACCTACGGCAACGGACGGGTCGACGTGGAGCGCACCAGCTTCCGGCTGGTCGACGAGGGCGGGGTCCTCAAGATCGCCGCATCGCAGGTGCTCTAGCAGGAGATCGCGGGCGGCCCGGACTGCAGCCCTGACATCACGCGCCGGACTCAGTCGCTGAGGCGGCTTCGGGCCAGGTGGACCCTCTCTGGTGTGTGGAGGCGGACCATGAGCCGGGCTGTGTCGCGGGGGATCGTGGCTGGGGTTGCCAGGGACACGATGACCGCCGTCGCAAACGCCAATGGAGTGCACCACGCTGCAGGATTCGCCAGCAGCGCGCCGGCCCAACCGTCCAAGGGCCCTGCGGCATAGGTCGTCACGGCCGCCGACGTCGCTGCCAGCGCCCCCACCACCAACCCGGCCACAGCACCGGTCCGGCTCAACCGCCGCCACCACACTCCAAGGATCAGCAGCGGCGCGAACGTCGCCGCCGCCAACGAGAACGCGAACCCCACGGTCGTCGCGATCCCGATCTGCTCGACGAACCGCGCCACGATGAACGGCACCGCCACAGCTGCGACAGCCGCCAACCGGAACCCCCCAAAGCCAAACGCATCCCCACCCGTCAGGCGCGACAACCGAGGCCGCAGAAACTCCTGGTGCAGCACGCCCGTCACCGACATCGCCAACCCCGACGCCGTCGACAACAGCGCAGCAAACGCCCCACCCGCCAGCATCGCCGTCAGCAGGTCCGCGCCCAGACCATCCATGACCTGCGCCGGCAACTGGATCACGATCGTGTCGGACCGCACCCCCTCCGGCAGTGACGGCAAGGCCACCCGGCCCAGCACGGCATACACCGGCGGCAGCAGATAGAACACGCCCAACAGCGCAACGACCGACACTGTCGTTCGTCGCGCCGCCACCCCGTCGGGGTTCGTGTAGTAGCGCACCAACACGTGCGGCAACCCCATCGTCCCCAGGCACAGCGCGAGCATCATCGACGACGTCCGATAGAACGGGTGGTCATCCGGCGACTGGGGCACGAACGGCAGCGACCATGAGCTCGACACGTCGGGCCCCCCGCCGCCAGAACGCATCCAGAGCGCGATGAGCACGAACGCCGGCACCGCCAGACAGGTGAGCTTGATCCAGTACTGCATCGCCTGGACGAACGTGATCGACCGCATCCCACCGGCCCCGACGGCAACAGCAACGACCACCGCCACCAACAACGACCCCACCCACTGCGGCGCCCCCGTCACGAGCTGCAACGCCAAGGACGCACCTTGGAACTGCGGCACGAGATACATCCAACCGATGGCCACCACCAGCACCGCCGCGAGCCGCCGCACCAGCACCGACCCCAGCCGCGCCTCGGCGAAGTCAGGCAACGTGTAGGCCCCCGAACGCCGCATCGGCGCCGCCACCATCACCAACAAAACCAGGTAGCCCAATGTGTAGCCCACCGGCAGCCACAGGAGGTCGACGCCCTGGTCATAGATCAGCCCGGCAACGCCCAAAAAGGAAGCAGCAGAGAGGTATTCACCAGAGATGGCACTCGCGTTCAACCGCGGCGACACCGTCCGCCCCGCCACATAGAAGTCCGAGGTCCGCCGTGACAACCGCAGCCCCCACGCCCCGACCACCATCGTCGTGAAGCAGACGAGGCCGACGGCGATGATCGAGAACGCGTCAGCCATCGCGCCGCCCCGGGCTCTCGGGCTCAGCCCCAAGGCCGGGCTCGACGATGTCGGCGAACTCCGACTCGATCCGCTCGGCCTGCCGCACATAGCCCCGCGCCAGCAGCCACGCCGCGGGATAGACGAGCACCCCCAGCACGAGCCACGGCAGCGGCACCCCCACCAGCGTCATCGTCCGCGTCGACGGCACGAACGTCAGCAACAACGGGAACCCACCGATCGCCGCGGCCATGAGCGCCAGGACGGTGAGCGCCAACCGCAGCTGGGCCCGCCGCAGCCCGTCGATGTAGACGTCACCCAACTCGGTCTGCTCGTCGAGGTCGCGCGCCTGCACCCGGGCGTGCGCGGTCACCGCCGCCACGGCCGACCGCCGTGAGCTCGTGACGCGCACCCGCGGCGGCACCCCCGAGCGCTCGGGTGTCATGGAGTGCGGACCGGTCCGCGCGTCATCCGATACCCGTGCCGGGTCGCCTCAGCAGGACGTCCCGGAGTTGTCGCGTATGCCGTCTGCTCACCTGGAGCTCGACGTCACCGATGACGACCGAGCACCGCCCGTGGTCCATCCGGACCTCGGTGACGTGGGGGAGCGCGACAAGGGTCGAACGGTGGATGCGCACGAAGCCGTGATCGGCCCACTTCTCCTCGAGGACGGCGAGGGGGATGCGCACGAGGTGGCTGCCGTCGGCGGTGTGCAGCCGGGCGTAGTCACCAGAGGCCTGGGCATAGCGGATCTGGGACCGCGTGATGAAGCGGGTGACGCCACCGAGCTCGACGGGGATCGTCTCGTCCTCGGGGCCGGCGCCAGAGCTCCCAGCCACAGCGGAAGGCGCACCGGCGTCGACACCGGGCGCGGGCGGCATACCCGCCTCGTCCTGTTTTGCCACGACGCGACGGACGGCTTCGGCGAGACGTTCGCCGCGCACCGGCTTCATCACATAATCCGTTGCGGCGAGGGCGAAGGCGTCGACAGCGTGCTGCTCGTGCGCGGTGACGAACACCAGCTGCGGGGGAGAGGCAAAGCGAGCCAGGACCCGCCCCAATGCCATGCCATCCAGCCCCGGCATCGAGATGTCGCTGAAGATCACGTCGATCTCGTGGGACTCCAGCATCTGCAGCGCCTCGGTCCCGCTCGACGCCGTCAGGACAGAACCGATCCGCGAATCGGAGTCGAGCAGGAACCGCACCTCGGAGAGGGCGGGGAGTTCGTCATCGACGACGAGGGCACGCAGCGAGCCGTCATGGGCCATGGACCGAGGATAGTCATGGGGAGGCTGGGGCAGGGGCTCTCGGGATTGCGCAGAACGACTCGCTCGGCCGTCGGCGAGCGGTGCCCACGCTGAGGTGCAGTCCCACCCCCGGCCACCTCAGCGTTCGACTCGCCCAACGAAATCAGCACGAGATCCACCCAGGTGCGAACGGTCATTCGTAGAAGGCGGCGATCGTGGTGGCGCGATCACGCAAGGAGGTGCGAAGCCACTGCGGGGCAACGGCTTGCGCGCTCGCGCCGAGCAGCCACAGCGCCCAGATTGCGTGCCGCGAGTCCTGGAACGTGACCTCCATCCGGAGCCAGGAGTCAGGCTCCTCGTCCTCGGCGAGGACGGCCAACGCCGTGCCCACCAGCTCCTCGCGACGCCTCGGGTCGATGCGAACCACCACCTCGACCTGGTCACCGCCGGTGCGGAACTGCACGCTGCGCTGCTCCCACGCCTGCTCAAGGTCGACGTGCTCAGGTCGCTCGGCCGCTTCGGAGAGTGCCTTGGCAGCCAGGACCCGGGACAGGCGGTAGGTGCGGTCGGCGCCGGATCGGGTGGCCAGGAGGTAGCCCTGGTCGCGCACGATGACCAACCCGACCGGGTCGACGGTGCGCCACTTCGGGTCCTGGTTCACGGCGGCATACCGGATGCGCAGTTTGTGCCCGGACAGGACCGCCCGCCGGACCTCGGCCAGGACGGCCGCCGGCACGCCGTCGGCGGTGTCGCTCACGAGCCGTCGCGAGAGGAGGTCGGTCTCCGGGTCGATGAGCAAGCGCTGGGACGCGCCAGCAGCGTTGTCCCGATGGCCTTCTGGGAGCGCGTCGACCACCTTGAGCATCGCCGACGAGAGCGCCGAGCCAAGTCCGAACGCCTGTGCGCCGCGCCGCGACCCGGCCACGACCAGGGCCAGCGCCTCCTCGTGGTTCAGTCCGGTGAGCTCGGTGTGGAAGCCCGGGAGCAACGCGAAACCGCCGCGGCGACCGCGCTCGGCATAGACCGGGACGCCTGCTGCGGACAACGCCTCGATGTCGCGCAACACGGTGCGGGTGGACACCTCGAGCTCGCGGGCCAGCGCAGTCGCGGAGAGCCGCTCGTGCTGGCGGAGCAGCAGCACGAGCGAAACGAGGCGATCGGCGCGCATGAGGAAACTATGTCAGCAATACACGACACAAGGTGTCATGTATTGCTTGCGAGAGTGGTCAGCACGGAGGCCGCCCAGCCCGTGGGTGCCCCGATGAATGGAGCTGATGAGGCAATGGAACGCACTGCAGTCAACCCGGTGTCGTGGTCGGTGGAGATGGGCTTCAACCAGGGCGAGGTCGTCTCTGGGCAGACCCGAACGTTGTATTGCTCCGGGCAGACCGCGATGAGCGCCGAGGCCAAGCCCGAGCACGACGGCGACATGGCGGCGCAATTGGCGCTGAGCACCGACAACGTGGAGGCCGTCCTCGCCGAAGCTGGCATGTCCCTCGCGAACCTCGTCCGGCTCAACGTCTTCACCACCGACGTCGACCTGCTCTTCCAGCACTACGGAGTGCTGGCCGCTCGACTGGGTGCGGCGGGTGTTGCGCCGACGACCACGATGCTCGGCGTGACCCGGTTGGCGATCCCGGGCCAGTTGATCGAGCTGGAGGCGACTGCCGTGGCCTGACGGGGCCGTGGTCGAGTGCCCAGCGCCCTGTGTTGTGCCTGACCCCGTGCCCGTCACCCTGTGCACTGCTGCGCCCCGGCGCAGCAGTGCACAGGGTCACTTCTGGCCCGGCGCACTGGCTGAGCACGAGCCGGTCGACCGGGCGCCGTACCCGCTGGCGACCAACTATGAGCGCAAGTTCCGGCTGCCGGCGCGCGAGTTCGGGCTCGAGGTGGGTTTCAACGCGGCCGCGTTGCCCCAACGGATCGAGCAGCACTCGCGACTGGAGGGCCAGCCGGAGGGGGTCCCTGAGGCGGTCCTGGACAGCTCCCACTCCGTCCACTCCATTGCGTTGAGCTTTGGGCCGGGATGTGATGGCTTTCGCTGGGAGTGGGAGTGAGCCCGGCTCCCCACACCCAGCGTCAGTCCTGGTGGACTCCCGGGACGTACTTCGGGACCCGGAAGCTCACCTTGGTCCCGGCCCCGACAGCCGTCTCGACGACGAGCCCGAACTCGTCGCCATAGATCTGCCGTAGGCGTGCGTCGACGTTGCCCAGGCCCACCGAGTCGGCGCGCGACTGGCCGTCGAGGATGCGCTGCACGAGCTCTGGCGAGGTGCCGACACCGTCGTCCTCGACGGAGATCTCGGCCTCGGAACCCTGGTCGGACGCCGTGATCGTCACGTGGCCGACACCTTCCTTGGTGGCGAGGCCGTGCCGAACAGCGTTCTCCACCAACGGTTGCACCGCCAGATAGGGCACCCGCACCGGCAGCACCTCGGGAGCGATCAACAACGACACCTGCAGCCGCTCACCGAAGCGGGCCTGCTCCAACACGAGGTAGCGCTCGACGTTGCGCAGCTCCTCGGCGAGGGTCGTGAACGGCCCGCCCTGGCGCAGCGCATAGCGCGTGAAGTCGGCAAACTCCAACAGCAGCTCGCGCGCCCGCTCGGGGTCGGTCCGCACGAACGACGCGATCGCGCCGAGCGAGTTGTAGATGAAGTGCGGGCTGATCTGCGCACGCAGGGCGCGGAGCTCGGCCTCCATGGCACGGGTGCGCGCGCGGCCCAGCTCGGCGACGTCGAGCTCCGCTGACACCCAGCGGGCCAGCTCCCCCGTCGCCTGGGCGAGGCCGGCCGACGTCGTCGGTGCGTATGCCGTGAGCGTCCCGACGACGCGTTCGTCGGCAATGAGCGGGGCAGTGACAGCCGCACGGATGGGGCAGTCGGGGTCGCTGCAGGTGATCTCGCCACCACCGAGAACGGTCGGCGCCCCGGACGTGCGCGTTGCCGCGGCATGTTCGTGCGCTTCGGGGGAGTGGTGGTCGCCGGGGCCGGTCCAGGCGAGCAGGCCCGAGGCATCACAGATGGCGACGGATCTGGCACCGAGGATCGCGAGGAGGTGCTTGCCGGCGAGGTCGGCCGCTTCGGGGGTGAGCCCGTCGGCGAGGTGGCGCGACGCGAGCGAGGCCGTGTGCAGCGTCGAGTAGGTCACCCGGTCGACCGTCGACAGGAAGCCCCTGCGGCGACCACGCCCGGCGAGCCACACCCCGAGCCCGAGCAGCAGCATCGCCCCCGCCACGACCACGGCGGTGGGGAGATCGAAGGAGGCCGACATGGCGCGAGCCTAAGGGGTGGCCCGAGCACGTGTCGGGGTCCCGGCGCACTCTGCGGCGCCCGCCACACCGCTCACGACGAGCGCGACCACGCGGCATACCCTCGTCGTCATGAGTGAGTTCGACGACGTCCTGCGCATCTCCGACGGCACCGCAGAACTCACCGATGGTTGGGTCATCGGCGAAGCGATCAACGGCGGGGTCCTCATGTCGCTGGCGACGCAGGCGGCCTCGGACGCGATGAAGGCGCAGGGCAGCCATGTCGACGCCGTCGCCTTCAGCACGACCTTCCTCGCCGCGGCCCAGCCCGGTCCCGCCACCGTGGAGACAGAGATCCTGCGCATCGGCCGCTCGTTCTCGACCGCCGAGGTCACGGTGAGCCAGGACGACAAGGTGCGCCTGCGGCATACCGCGACGTTTGCCGACCTCGACGCCCACAGCGAGCCCGTGCACCTCGAGGAAGCGCCGCCCGAGCTGCCCGAACCCGAGCGGTGCGCGCCGGCCTCACGTGGCGGCTTCGCGCAGAAGATTGCCCTCCTCGACCGCATCGACCTGCGCATCGACCCCGCCACCGTCGGCTGGGCGCTCGGTCAACCTGCCAGCGACGGCGAGATGCGCGCCTGGATCAAGTTCGCCGACGGCCGCGAACCCGACGTCTCCTCACTCCCGTTCTTCCTCGACGCCATGCCGCCGGTGACCTTCACCTTTGGCGCGCTCGGGTGGGCGCCGACGATCGCGTTCTCCGGCCACATCCGCTCGTGCCCGGCGCCCGGCTGGCTGCGCATGCGCATCACGACCCGCAACGTCATCGGCGGACTGTTCGAGGAGGACGCGATCATCTGGGATTCACGCGATCGCGTTGTCGCACAGTCCCGTCAACTCGCAGGCGTGCGCATGCCGGCCCACGCAGAGCGTGGGACCCGCGCTCCCGACCGCGCGCAGGGCGAGTGACCGTGTCCGCCAACGCTGCTCAGCTCGCCGCCTCCGTCAACGCCCTCGGCACCCTGCCCGGGATGCCCGAGAAGATCGACGCCGCCCGTCAGGCCTGCACCCAGTTGCGCTGGCACAATGCGCTGCGCCGCCGTATCCCCGAGGCCGCGGCCGAGTCGCGCGTCCGTGGTGCCTGGGCGAGCGGTGAGCTCGACGGCGCTCGCCTGTCCGTCGACATCGTGCGCGACCTGATGCGCGGCGCCGTGACGTGGCACGACGAACCCGACCCGGTCGAGCAGGTCATGCGCGGAGTCGTCGCCGCGACGGCCGAGACCGAGCGCCTCGGCGCCGTCGTGCTCAATGCCCCGATGCAGGCGCTCGCCCGCCTCCACACCGCTGCCGCCGCCGGGCTCGTCCCCGATGACGAGCTCGGCCGCCCCCGGCGAGACGGCGAGGACTGCCGCGAGTTCGTCGAGATCGGCGACGCCCCGCCCGCTGCCGAGGCGCGCGAACGACTGCAGCGCGTCGTCGCGATCCTGGCGAGCGCGGCGACCCTGCCCGTGCCGATCGTCGCGGCCCTCGCCCACGCCGAGATCGTCACGGCCCGACCGTTCACCCGCGGCAACGGCGTCGTCGCCCGCGCCATCGAACGCGCTGTCATCCAGGCTGGTGGCCTCGACCCGACCGGGGTCGCGGTTCCGGAAGCCGGGCACGGGACGGGAGGTGGGCCGGCATACCTCGGTGGGCTCACGGCATACAGCCGTGGTGACGCCGCAGGCGTGGGTCTGTGGCTCACCCACTGTTGCGACGCGATCGTCGCCGGGGCCGCTGAAGGTGAGCGGATCGCCGATGCGGTGCTTGCCGGGCGACTCACCTGAGCAAAGTCAAGACTTGTCGTGGCTGCCGTAGGGGAGTAGACAGGATGCATCGGACAGGCCTTCGGGAACCGGTCGACCTGAAACAACCGCGAGACGCAATGGGTACCCACGCGCGGGCAGTCCACTGATGGACCGGTCTGTTCGGGCTTGACCCGATACGACGGCTAAGGAAGTGCACGCTTGGTCGCCCGGAACGCTCGCGGCGGATGACGCCCCTCCTGTAGGGGCGTCATCGTCGTGGGGTGCCCTCCTGGCCGCGTTCGGGTGGTCATTGAATGGTCACTTTGGTTGAGTTTGAGTGTTCACCTTGCATGCATCGGATCGATCCGCAACGATGGTGTCATCGCTCCCCTTCGGGGTTGTAGCGACGGGTGGTCCGGCCTCTCCCCCCCGGGGCTCGGCCCGCCCGACGGCCCCGGTCATCCCCCCGACCGGGGCCGTCGCCTTTTCTTTTGCAGTTCCGCTCACGCGTCATCCACAGGCGGCGTATGCCGGGTGCCCTTGTCCACAGATCCGCTCGGCTGGGTGGTGGTCGGGTTGGCCGTTGGGTGACGGTCGTGATTATGACTTCTCTTCTGACACCTCTCGTGGTGGTGCTCGGCGCCAGTGGTGGCTTGGGTGCGTCGACCTGGGCCGCTGCCCTGGCTCGGCGCATGTCCATGCACTTGGGCGAATGTGTCCTGGTCGATGGCGATGTCCGAGGTGGTGGGCTCGACATGACGTGCGGCACCGAGCACGTGCCGGGGCTGCGATGGCCCGACCTGGCGCGCTTGCGTGGGACGACGTCGTGTGCACGGCTGATTGCTGCGCTGCCGCATGGCGAGGTGCCGGTGCTGTCGGCGGGTGGGCGTGGTGCTGCGATCCCCGACTCCGTGGTCATCGACGTCCTGAGGTCGATCTGCGGGGAGACGCCAGTGGTCCTTGATGCTCCTGCGCTGACGTCCCTCGTTGTGGCATTGACGCAGGATGCCGCTGCCGTCCACGTCGTCTCCGGGTTGCAGGCTCGGCAGCTCGCGGACACCGAAGCGTTGGTCTGCGAGCTCTCTGGTGCCGGCGTGGGGCTGGTGACGCGTTCGTCGGGGGCGGTGGGCGTCGAGCTCGAGGAGGTGCTCGACCACCTGGGTGTGGCTCACCTCGCGCACCTGCGCCACGACCCCCGGGTGCGCCGTGACGGCGAGCGGGGCGACTGGCCGGGGTTGCGAGGACCGTTGCGGGACAGCGCTGATCGCGTTGTGTTGGACCTGCTCGACCGTCTTGAGGCGGGTGCGGCATGAGTGATGGAGTCGGTGGTGCTGGTGCTGGTTCTGGTGCTGGTTCTGGTTCTGGTTCTGGTGCGTGGGCGCCGCGCTGGCCCGGCATCGAGGAGGCGATCCGCGAGGGCCGGTCGCCGGATGCGTCGGCGATCGCCGGGGTGACCGGGTCGGTCGTCGAGCTCGGTGCAGAGGGGGTGGCCATCGAGAGTGCGTTGTTGCGTGAACAGGTGCTGGGCTTCGGACCGTTGGAGCAGTGGATCGCGCTGGCCTCGGTCACGGACGTGCTCGTCAATGGCGACGGTGCGGTGTGGGTTGATCGCGGTGGGGGAGTGGAGGAGACCGGGGTGCGGCTTGACCGTGCTGCCGCTCGTGCCCTGGCGACGCGGTTGGCGGGGTTGGCTCGTCGCCGGCTCGACGAGTCCCAGCCATGGGTGGACGGAGTCTTGCCCGGTGGTGTGCGACTCCACGCGATCCTGCCGCCCCTGGCCGAGTCCGGGACTCACCTGAGCCTGCGCATCCCACGACACCAACCCGTGGGCGTCGACGGCCTGATCCGATTGGGCGCTGTGGGCGGCGAAGGTGACGTGCTGGCAGAGGCGCTGCGGCGGGTCGTCGCAGCGCGCCTGTCGTTCCTCGTCGTGGGCGGCACGGGAGCCGGCAAGACGACTGTCCTCGGTGCGCTGCTGTCCGAGTGCGCGCCCGACGAGCGGATCGTGGTCGTCGAGGACGTGCGCGAGCTTGCTCCGGCGCACCCGCATGTGGTTCGGCTCCAAGGACGCATGCCCAACGTCGAGGGTGTCGGCGGTGTGACGATGGTGGATCTGGTGCGCCAGGCGCTGCGAATGCGTCCCGACCGGCTCGTGGTCGGTGAGGTCCGAGGTGCCGAGGTGCGCGAGATGTTGGCGGCTCTCAACACCGGTCACGATGGAGGCGCAGGGACGGTGCACGCCAACGGGATTGAGGAGGTGCCAGCCCGCCTCGAGGCGCTGGGGGCACTGGCCGGACTGGGCCGCGAGGCGGTGCACGCGCAGCTGCGCGGGGCCGTCCAGATCGTCGTCGAGGTGGCCCGGGTGGGATCGGCACGATTCGTGCGGGCGCTTGGGGTGACGCGCTGGACCGGGTCCGAGGTCGTCGTCGACGAAGCGATCGTCGTGGTGGGCGTCCCGGGGACCACCGGCTCCGAGACGCGGCGCGGGCCGGGTGCCGAGCGGCTCGACGGACTGCTTCGAGCGGCTGACGTGGGCGCCGGCGCACGGGACGAGATGGGCCAGGCCGCGCGAAATCGCGACGCCCTGGGGCGCGAGGGACGGGAGGTCGCGTGACCCTGCTCGTGGTCTGTCTTCTCGTGACGGCGATCCTCGTGTGGCCACGGGGCCGACCCGTGACGCGCTCGCTGCTGGGGTCATCGGCGATGGGCCGGGGCGTGGACGGCTCAGCGGCTGAGCGACGTCCCGACGCGGTGTCCTCACGACTGCGTCGCTTGCTGGCACGCGAGGTCAGCTTTGGGCGACGTCGTCGAGGGTGGGTCGCCGACTTTGCCGAGCTGTCGGCCGTGGGTCTCGATGCGGGACTGCCGGGAGCCGAAGCCGCCCGTCTCGCCTGTGAAGTCGGTGGGTCGGCCGCAACCCGCACGGAGTTCGCCGCGTTGGGTGAGCAGATCTCGGCAACACAGGTGCGAGGAAGGTCCGTGGGCGAATGTCTGAGCCGCGCCGCGGAGGGCGATCGTGACCTCGCCTTCCTTGCCGCGGCATGGCAGCTCACCGATGAGTTCGGAGTGGCAGCGGCGCCTGCGGCCCGGGCGTCGGCCGCCGTGCTTCGTGAGCGGGCAGCGAGTGACGATCGGCGCACCGTCCTCGCGGCTGGTCCGCGCGCCTCGATGTGGCTGCTCACCCTGTTGCCGCTGAGTGGCCCGCTTGTCGCGTTGGTCCTGGGCCTGCCCGTGGGTGACGTCTATGGCAGCAACGCGTCCCTCGCGGCTGCGTTCGGAGGCCTCTGCCTCACCGCAATCGGCTGGTTCTGGTCGCGAACCGTTCTGCGCCGAGCCCTGCGCCCGGCGGAGGTGTCGTGATGCTCCGCGTCGCCTGCGCACACCTGACGGCGCTCAGGTGATGGTCCTCGCCGCGATCGTCCTTGTCGTCGGCGCCTGCTTCCTGTGGCCTGCGGGGCGTCGTGGGCCGCTCGAGAGAGGAGCACCTGACGGGCAGGTTGGTCCGATTCCGTCCCCGTCACTGCTGTCGTCGCAGCTGACCCCGGCCGCGACGGCAGCAGTGACGGTGGACGCCGCTGCAGATGCGTTGGTGCTCTGCGCGCTCGCGCTGCGCTCCGGGCTCGGCCCGATCGAAGCCCTCGAAGCCGTGGCGGACAAGGCCGGCGGTCCGGTCGCGCATCACCTGCGGGTCGTCGCGAGTGCCCATCGCTGGGGCCAGGACGCGGCGACGTCCTGGGCTCATGTGGGGGAAGCGTGGCGACCTGCCGCCCTCGCGTGGCAGGCCGCCGAGCAGTCAGGCGCGGCGCCGGCCGGGGTTGTGCTCGCTGCCGCTGAGCGGATGCGTCGCGAGGAGTCCTCTCGCGTGGAGGCCGCAGTGCAGCGTGCCGGAGTTCTCCTCGTCCTGCCGCTGGGCGCCTGCTTCCTGCCCGGGTTCGTCGGCACGACCGTGGTCCCCGTCGTGCTCCACCTCGCCCGATCGAGTCTTGGGGTCGGGTGATGGTCGATGTAGCCATCTTTTGGATTCGTCGCCATCGCCGAGTCCCGCCGACCGAGATGCGGATACGCGGCGCGAGTTGACAAACTTAGCCAACCGGTTGGTAAAGTAACTGTCATGCCAGCTGCTCACCGTCCATCCCAACGCGTCGCTGCTCTGGAAGCCACGCTCGATCTGCTGCGTGCCGGCGGCAACCTGTCCTTGGAGGCTGCGGCTCGGGCTGCGGGGATGAGCAAGCCCGGCCTGATGTATCACTTCGCCACGAAGGAGGCCCTGGTCGCGGCGCTCGTTGACCACCTCGTCGACGGTTATGAGCGTGACTTCATCTCGCTGCTCCCCGCCCAGCCGACCCAGGGAACCGAGCCGGAGGGGTTGTCCGCAAGTGAGCGCATTGCGGCATACGTGCGGTGGTCCCTCACCTACGCGCACGACGCGGCAGACCTGGTGATCCTGTGTGACCCCAAGCTGCGGGTGCCAATGGCCGCCCGCTGGGCTGATCGGTTCCGGGGCTGGGTTGAGGTGCCTGCCGAGATCGCCGCGGCTGACCGGGCCCGTCTGTATGCGGTCCGGCTCATGGCGGATGGCTGCTGGTTCGCCGACGCCAGCGGCGTCCTGCCCGTCCCCCTCGAGGACCGGCCGGGATTGTTGGCGCTCGCGCTGGACCTGTTGGAAGGAGAGGGCTCGTGAGCAAGTGGTCCCTGCTCCTCGCCGCAATCCTCAGCGAGGTCACGGCGTCCCTGTCGCTCAAGGGCGCACTGGTTGAGCCGCTGCTCTACATCCCGGTCGTCGTCGGCTTCGTGGCGGCGTTCATCTTCCTGAGCGCGGTGCTGCGCCGGAACATGCCGATCGGGGTCGCCTACGGCGTGTGGGCAGCATCGGGAGTTGCCCTGACCTCGGTTCTGTCCGCCGTCATCTATGACGAACCGTTCACCCGCGTCATGGGTGTGGGGATCGTCCTCATCATCGCTGGGGTGCTGCTCGTGGAGATCGGCTCACAGGCCGCGCAGGACAAACGTGGGCACCTCACCCCCGAGTCGAACAATGGAGCAATCTGATGCAGTGGGTCTTCCTGGCCATGGCCATCACCCTCGAAGTCGCGGCGACACTCTGCCTGCGGATGGCGTCCACCGGCCAGAACAAGCTCTGGTACCTCGGAGTCGGCCTCGGCTACGCCGGTGCGTTCGCCGCACTCACCGTCACGCTCTCCGAAGGGCTTGGACTCGGTGTCGCCTACGGCATCTGGGCGGCCAGCGGCGTGGCGCTGACCGCTGCCGCGTCGCGCATCCTCTTCAAGGAACCGCTCACCGCGCTCATGGGCGTCGGTATCGGCCTGATCATCGGCGGCGTGCTGCTGGTCGAGCTGGGCTCCGGTCACTGAGGCACCCCTGAGGCGTCTGACCCGGTGACCGAGTTGTCCACAAGCAGGGCCCACAACGCAACTCGTCCACAGATCATCGGCTGGGCCTCGCGCTTGATGGCGAACTGGGCTGGACTCGTTCTGAAGCGGGGACAAGCCCCGCACCGATCGAGGAGATCCGCTGTGACACAGGCTCTTTCGCGCCGTTGGGCGCATATCAAGGAATCGGCCGAGGCTGGCATGACCACCGCGGAGTATGCCGTGGGCACGCTCGTGGCATGTGGCCAAGGTACCCCGCAGTCGCGGCTGACGCATAGCTCGAAGTACATCGCGTACTGCTGGTGCGCGATTGCTCAAGTTGGCCGATGTTGGTTGCAGGTTCTCAGACCTGCGAATACGTGTTGGTCGGGGTTGGTCGACCTTGGCTGTGAGGGGTTTCTGGCCCGGACACTTCAAGGAAACACCGGCCCGTCCTCGGGGCTGACGCCCCACTTCACACAAGGCGATCGGGCTTGCGAAGCAGGAGAAAGTACGTAGGTGCGTGGGCCTCCCACGGAGCTGCGTCGGCCGATGGGAGGCTGGGCCGTCGATCTGACCAATGCACGAAGGGGCCGAAACGTGAGCGAACAGAGCCCAGACGACCGTCTGAGCCCCAAGGAGCTTGCCATCAGCATCACGGTGGTTGGTCTCTTCATGGTCGGGATCTCGGCTGCCGCCGAGGGTTGGTGGAGCGCAGCTCTCCTTGAGGTCGGTGCGGCACTCCTCCTCGCCGCTCCTCTCGTGTTTCTTGCGCGGCGACTTGAGAGGCGTGTCAAGGACGTCGAGCGCGGTGAACAGGCCACCCAGACGGCGGTTGCGGGGTTAGCTGCCGACATCGAGAGCACGGTCCCTGTTCGCTCGCAGGAAGATCTCGCGGCGCGTATTAACGATCAGGCGCTAGGGGTCACCAACCGCTACCGGGAGCTGTATGAGGCGCTCCGGCAGTTGCCGAGCCACGACGACATCTGGACAGCGCTGCACGACGCAACTGAGGCTGAGCACATAAGCGCCAATGGTGTCCGTACCGACCTACCGATCACCGACTGCTTGCTGCGATGGGAATGGTCCGACGATCCTCGCACCGTGACCCTGACCGCCGAGCGGCCGGACGCGCGTGAGGTGTGTCGTCTCGAGTGGCGTGTTCCTGAGACTCTTGAGTCCGTCTTCGGCAGACTTGGGGAGGCGCTTCGAGCACAAAAGCTTTGGCCGGGCGACGGCGCGTTCCAGCCGATGAGAGCGCTTCAGGAACTCGCAAGCACACTTGAAACGGCGTTGGGCGCCCAGGCTCTCGGCGATGAGACGCTCCGCGACGTCGTTCAGGTCGTAAACGGAACTTGGGCGATCACAGATCGCGCCCTGATCCCCGTCTCTAGGCCGCACTACACCATCGCGTTGAGCCGACTACAGGAGATGGACTGGGTGCGTCACATCTCGGGCAAGCCATGGGGGCATCCGGATGACTTCGCCTACGCGCTGGTTCTTGCCGGGCATCTCCGGGACAAAGGGAGGCTCTGATCCGTCCTCGCGGAGACAAGGGCTCCTTCGCACCTCTGTCGGTGCGCGTCCGCAAAAGCATCGGGCCTGGGGGCTGAGAGCTGGCGCCAGCGTGGCCGCCCGCTCAGGACAACGTCAGCCCGAGGCGCCCACACGCGTTGAACGGCTGGATGCGGTTCACGCCCACCGCTCTAGCGGCGTCCGGCAGCTTCACGCGCTTCTTGCAACCGGGATCTGACGTCTCGCGCGTGACCACGGTCGCCCCGAGGGCGCCGGCCCGTGCAGCCAGCCGCAAATCTGCGGACGCCATGAACTCGTCAACGGGCGGGAACCTGTTCCCAGATGCCGACGAGACGTCAAGGGCCGACATGAGTGCTGTCCTCGCGATGCGCCCGCCCACAGCTGGCACGGACACTTTCGCGGAAACCTCGGCCCTCTGACCCACGTCTTCGCAGGTCAGAGGGCTGGTTCGATCAGATGTCGAAGTGCATCTCGAAGTCGTGCCCGGTAGATGGACGTTGATGGCTGTCGACGGCAAACGTGCTCTGACCTGCGGATACGTGCTGAGGGACGTGGGCGCTGGTGTGTGCTGGCTGAATCTGCCAAGGACTCCCCAAGGACTGCGCACGGCGGCGTAACCGGTTGGAAACCGTCACGAACGTCCCAAGAGTGCGAGGGCGCACAAGCATCTGGCCCCGGGGTGTCACGGCACCCTGCCGACTTTTCCACAGGTGCCCGAACCTCTGGCGGATCGGTTATGTACGTGTGATCGTAGAAGCCATGTTCGTGCGGTGACCGCTTGTGATCGGCACGCACGTGGCGCCGGGAACTGGGACACCTTCTGGGGAAGGTGTCCACAACGAGTGGTCGGAAGGCTTTCGGGATAGACCGAAGGGGAGATATGCGACAGCGGATGCTGGCAAGCATGGCCGTGGTCGCCTGCCTCATGACCCTCGCCGGCTGCAATTCTGACGAGGTCCCACCCAGCGCTAGCCCAACCGGTACCAGCCTGTCGTCATCGTCGGAGAGCGCGACGCCGACGTCGACGCCCTCGAGGTCATTGACCCCCGATCAGCAGGACCTGCGCTCAGCGGAGGACGCGATCGCCGAATATTGGTGGGTCCTTGACGGGGCTGCGTCAAACCCCAACCAAAGCCTGAACATTCTTGCCACCGTCGCCCGCTCACAAGCGCTGGCACAGTGGCAAACCACCCTCACCACGGATCGAGCCCAAGGCCTCACGCAGAAAGGGCTGTCCACCGTAAGGGACGTCGAGGCCTCGAGTAAGGACGGCAAGACGTTCACTGTGAGCGCGTGTTTGGACGTGTCGGCAGTCGACGTGGTTGATGCGTCTGGCAAGTCGATGGTGCGATCCGACCGACCCGCACTGCAGAACTACACATACATGGTCCAGAAAGCTCCCGAAGGTTTCTTCGTCATTCAGGACCTACTCAAGGGTCAGCCATGCGCCGGTTGATCGTCTTGCTTCTAAGCATCGGGGTATGGGCGTTGACGTCCACTCCAGCGGTCGCGGCGCCTCCGGTCAGCTGCCCTCCGGGGCAGGAGCCACACCCCAAGTCGGGGGCGTGCATCATCGTGGTGCTCCCCCCCTCCGACCCCGGGCCCCCGGGCGGCCCTGATAGTCCTCCAGATCCGGGCGGAGGTCATTCAGTGCCAGCGGTGAAGCCGGTATGTCGTTTCGATCTCGGGACGCCACCGATAGAGGTTCCCTGTTCGAGCGATGTGGGTTGGTGGGTTCCGCCGCGTCAGTGCTACGCGAAGGCGGTCTCGCCGCAGCCGCCCTTGTCGGATCCGGCGTGGCAAGGCAGTACTGAGGGTGCTATCTACGAGTGCCGACGCCCGTTCCTTGGGCCTGGCGGATTCATCGTCGTGTGGTTCTGGTCGGCCTCACCCCCTGGGGTTGGGGCGCCACCGGATCCCCGGGATCTGGCGCGACAGGCGGTCGCGCTGATGAACCTGAGAGCGGTGCGGATCGGCATGGTCCCCGAACCCAGACCCGGGATGGTTGGGTTGGTCGGGATGCCGGTGTGGATGTGGGCGGAGCAGCCGGATCCGACGACGTGGGGGCCGGTGACGCGCACGGCCAGCGCCGCCGGGTTTTCGGTCACGGCGACGGCGAAGGTCACCAAGGTGGTGTGGGCGATGGGCGACGGGGAGACCGTCGTGTGCCGCACCCCCGGCACCCCGTATGAGGATCGCTACGGGAAGAAGTCCAGTCCCGACTGCGGGCACACCTACGTCCGCCAGGGCAAACACCTGGTGCGGGCGACGTCGTACTGGCGCGTCGACTGGGCCGGCATGGGGCAGAGCGGGTCGATCCCAATGTCGTTCTCGGACAGCGCATTGGTCACCATCGGTGAGGCGCAGGTCCTCACCCAGTAATTCACCGGCAATGGAGCAGAGGGGCTTTGGCATGAGCGTCGACACCGAGCGGTCCGTGGACCGACAGCAAAACCACAGCCGGGTGCCAGCTGGCGGGAAGGATCGCCTGGTCGCGCCACCGCCGAAGCTTCGGCGCCGTCCGCTCTTGGTGGCCGCGTCCATCGCGGCTGTGTGCGTGGGTGGACTGACGGGGGCGTTCGCGTGGACGGCTACGAGCGACACCCGCAGCGTGGTCGCGGTCCGTTCCGCAGTCGAGCGCGGCGCCGTCATCGCGCGCGAGGACCTGATGGCCGTGCAGGTCGGGCTAGACCCGGCCCTGGCCCCGGTCCCGGCCGCGCAGGTCGAGACGCTGGTGGGGCAACGGGCCGCGATGGACATGGCCGCTGGCACCCTGGTCACCCGGGATCAGGTCGCGGCGACGGTGCTGCCGCCTCGGGGATTCTCGGTTGTCGGGGTAGCTTTGCCGGCGTCGTTGCTTCCGGGGGAGCCGCTGGTCACGGGCGACCGGGTCCGCGTGATCGCCACCCCCGGCGCCGGGGGCGAGATCGTCGATGGACCGCCGGTGACGATCCCCGCGACCGTCGTCGGTCAGCATCCCGACCCTGACACGGGCGCGACGGTGGTCAGCGTCCAGGTGCCCGAGTCGCGGGCGGCGGAACTGGCGGCACGGGCAGCCACGGGCAACGTCGCGATCGTGCTGGACTCCCGGGAGCGGTGACCTGTGGCTCTGATCACGTTAATGTCGGCATCGGGTTCGCCGGGGGTGACCACCACCGCGATGGGCCTGGCATTGTGCTGGCCCCGGCCGGTGCTGCTGGTCGAGGCCGACCCCACCGGTGGCTCCGCCATCGCCGCAGGGTATCTGCGAGGCGGCGCGGCCCCGAGCGACTCGCTGATCGACCTGGCGCTCGCGCACCGCGACGGGCAGCTTGTCGAGGCGATCCCCACGGTGACCACGACCATTCCCGACACGACCGTCACCCTGCTAATGGGAACCCGCGCCCACGGACAAGCCCGGTCCCTGAACGGGTTGTGGGAACCACTGGCCGGCGCCTTGCGCGGCCTGGACGCCCTGGGGCAGGACGTCATCGTCGACGGCGGTCGGCTCGGGCTGCTCGGGTCACCGGAGCCGCTGATCCACGGCGCGGACCTGACACTGCTGGTCACGCGCTCCGACCTGGTCGCTCTGTCCGGGGCCAGATCTTGGGCGCAGACCTTGCGATCCCAGTTCGAGGAGCAGGGCGCACTGGACGCCATCGAGCTGCTGATGGTGGGGGAGGGCAGGCCGTACGGCACGCGAGAGGTCTCTGCGGTGCTGTCCCTGCCGGTGACCGCAGCACTGGCATGGGATCAGGCCGCCGCAGGTGTCTTCGCCCGTGGAGAAAGCGCACCCCGCACGTTCCAGGTTTCGGCGCTAGTGCGGAGCATGCGCTCCGCGACCACTGCCATCCAAACCCGGCTCGCCGCGAGCCGCGCCCAGCTCACCGCAGCCACACCGGGGGGCGGCTCATGAGCGGCAACCACACGCCTCCCCGCTCCGACCCGACTGCGCTGCCACTGTTCGAGCCACCACCGGCCGCACGACCCGGGAGGGTACGCGGCGGGTTCACGATGACCCCCACAACGGTCGACCGGCACGATCCGATCGTCGCGCCTCGGATGCTGCCCCGCCCGTATGCGGGCGACCTGGACTGGGGTTTGGTCGCCGCGTTCCGGCAACAGGCCTCGGACCGGCTCAGCGCCGCTCTGGGCGAGGACCGTGGCCACCTCACTGTCGCAGCGCAACGCGACCGAGGCCGCTCGATCATCGTCGAGCTGCTCGAAGGCGAGGCGGCCGAACGGATTGACGTGGGTGCCCCCACCTGGTCCCCGGCGGAGGAGGCCGCGATGGCCACCGCGGTCGACAACGCACTGTTCGGGCTGGGCCGTCTTCAGCCGTTGGTGGACGACGACACGGTGGAGAACATCATCATCACCGGCCACGACCAGGTCACCCTCGAGCTTGTTGACGGGCGAATGGTTCCCGGCCCGGCGGTGGCCGACTCCGACGCCGAACTCATCGACTTCCTCGTCTTCCTCGCCTCCCGAAGCGAGGTCAACGCCCGCCCGTTCTCCCAGGCGCAGCCTCGGCTGCACCTGCGCCTGGACGGCGGGGCCCGGCTCGCCGCTGCCGCGTGGGTGACCCCGCGCCCGTCGGTAGTGATCCGCCGGCACCGGCTCCGCCGGGTCACCTTGGGCGACCTCGTGCAGCGCGGGGCGATGTCCGAGCTGGCGGCGTCGTTCCTGTCCGCCGCGGTCCGCGCCCGGCGCAGCATCGTCGTCACCGGAGCGCAGGGCGCTGGCAAGACCACTCTGGTACGGGCCTTGTGTGCGGAGATTCCCAAGCATGAGGCGATCGGCACCTTCGAGACCGAATACGAGCTGCACCTGCACGAGCTCAGGGACCAGCACCCGATCGTGTTTGCGTGGGAGGCCCGCCCCGGCTCCGGTGAACGAGGCCCGGACGGTCGGCAGGCGGGCGAGTTCACCCTGTCCGAGGCCCTGTTCGACTCGTTCCGGTTCAACCTGTCCCGGCAGATCGTCGGGGAGGTCCGCGGACATGAGATCCTCGCGATGCTCAAGGCGATGGAGTCCGGAGCAGGGTCGATCTCCACCACGCACGCACCGTCCGCGGAGGGTGCGATCGGCAAGCTCGTTACCTGCGCGATGGAAGCCGGCCCGCACGTCACCCACGACTACGCGGTGCGCGCCATCGCGTCCGCGATCGACGTCGTGGTCCACGTGCACCTGGAGACCACCCCCATGGCGGATGGGACCCCGCAACGGCAACGGTGGGTCGCCGAGATCATCACCGTCACCGGCGGGGAGCGGGAGAAGGGGTACGCCGTTCAGCACGTGTTCCGCACCGCCCCCGGCGAACGCGAAGCCACCCCGCACGTCCTGGACGACGCATACCGGGACCTGGCCCGCTGGGGTTTCGACCTGGATGCGTTCTACGCCACCGCCCGGGGAGCCGCATCATGACCGCGTTCCTCCCAGCGCTGGCCGGCGCGCTAATCGTCGCCGGCATCATCGGCATGGCCGTCGGGCTGCACCCGGTCCCGCCCCGTGCAGCCGCGCCCACCACACCCATGCCAGGCGTCAAGCGGGTCACGTCCATGTCGCGGCGGACCCGGATGCTGCTGCTGGCCGGAACCGCCACCGGGCTTCTGGTGGCCGGGGCGACCGGATGGGTGGTCGCGGTCTTGGTCGTCCCGGCCGCGGCCGCCGGCCTCCCGGTGCTGCTGTCCGCGCCGCCGGCATCGGCCAAGATCGACCGGCTCGAGGCGATGGAGGAGTGGACCCGCTCCCTGTCCGGGGTCCTGACCGCCGGCGTCGGCCTCGAGCAGGCCCTCATCTCGACCCTGCGTTCCACACCGGACCCGATCCGTCCCGAGGTGACCAGGTTGGCGTCTCGGCTACGGGCCCGGTGGACCACCGAAGACGCCCTTCGGGCGTTCGCCGATGACCTCGACGACGCCACCGGCGACGTCGTCGCCGCCAACCTCATCCTCGGCGCCCGACGCCGCGGCGCAGGTTTAGCCAGTGTCCTGAACGCCCTGGCCGAGTCCGTCGCGGCCGACGTGCGGGCACGCCGCGAGATTGAGGCCGACCGCGCCAAACCGCGCGCCACCGCCCGCTGGGTCACCCTCATCACCGTCAGCGTCCTGGCTTTCCTCGCCCTGACGGGTGAGTACGTCGCCCCGTTCGGCACCCCGCTCGGGCAGGTACTGCTGGTGCTGCTGCTGTCGCTGTACGTGGCGACGTTGGTGTGGATGCGGCGCATGGCCACCGGCGCACCGCTGCCGCGGTTCGTTGGCGCGGCTGCTCGAGCGGCGGCTAGCTGATGGTCACCGGGCTGCAGCTCGCGATTGTCGCCGGGGCCCTGGTCGGTCTGGGCGGTGTCCTACTCGTCTGGCATCTCTTCCCGGCGCACCCGGACCTTCGTGACGCACTGGAGCGGCTCTCCCCGGATCAGGCCCGTCGCCGCACCCAGACCGTGGGTGCCGCGACCGACTCCACGCAGCGTCTGGGGTTGTGGGGCATGAAGGTCCTGCCCGCGACAGTGTGGGGTCGGGCCCCGGTTCGGGAGCTGGCGATCCTGCGCAAACCGGTGTCCCGGTTCTACGGGGAGAAGATCCTGTTCGCTCTGGTCGGGGTGGCGATCCCACCGTTGCTGAGCACGGTCTTCACGCTGGGCGGGGCCAACCTGCCGTTCGTCATCCCGGTCGTGGCCACGATCGGGTTCGCGGCGGCGATGTTCTTCCTGCCCGACTACAACGTGCGCGACGACGCCAAACGCGCCCGCGCCGATTTCTCCCGCGCGTTGGGCGCCTACATCGACCTCGTCGCCCTCGAACGCAACAACGGCGCCGGCCCCCGCCAGGCGATGGAGGCCGCGGCCGCGGTCGGCGACTCGTGGGTGTTCCGCCGCTTGACCGAGGAACTGGCCCGCACCCGCTGGTCCGGCCTGACCCCGTGGGAGGCGTTGCGTGCCCTCGGCGACGAGCTGGGCCTGCCCGAACTGGACGACCTCGCCGACATCATGCGCCTGTCCGGGGAGGAAGGCGCCCAGGTGTACGCCCAACTGCGGGCCCGCTCCGCCGGGATGCGCACCGCGATGCTCAACACGGAGAAGGCCAAGGCCAACGAGATCGGTGAACGCATGTCCATCCCGATGAGCCTGCTCGGCGTCATCTTCCTGGCCATCCTCGTCGCCCCCGCCCTGCTGCGCGTCATGGGCGGTGCCCCGTGATGCTCCCGCCCGCCCCAGACCCGCTACCCGAGAACACAGTCAAGACTCTGCGTCCACGCCGCCCGGCCGGGAGCAGCACAAAGAAAGGAACACCCGTCATGCACCACCTCGCCGCAGCCCTGCACACCCTCGGCATCCGCCTGCGCCACCGAGCATCGACTCGCCCCGAACGGGGGTCGGTGACCATGGAGCAGGTCCTGTGGGCCGTGGCCGTCATCGCCATCGTGGGGATCGTCGTTCTCGCGATCACGAGCTACGTCACCCGCGAAGCCGCAAAGATCAACTGAGTCTGATCCCCGTGACCCGTCCGCACCTGCTCTACCTGCCCGCGCGCCAGCGTGCGCGACGGGCGTGGTGGCGTGAGCGGGGGTCGGCATCGATCCAGATGGCGCTGATCATGCCGGCCCTGTTCTCGGTGATGTTTCTGGGGATGCAGGCCGCCCTGCACTACCACGCCCGCACCATTGCTATGGCCGCCGCACAAGAAGGGGCACGTGCCGCCGGCGCCGAGGACGGCACCACCAGCGCCGGGGTCGCCGCCGCGACGAGCTACGTCACCGACACCGGCGGCGACTCCCTCACCCGACCCACCGTCACCGGCACCCGCACTGCCACTACGGCGTCCGTAACTGTGCGCGGGGTCGCGCTCAGCGTCATCCCCGGGTGGCAGCCGACGATCACCCAGTCCGCCACCGTGCCCGTGGAGAGGATCACCGGATGAGGCGCCGCCCCGAAACCGGGTCCGCTGCGATCGAGACCGCGGTGGGTCTACCCGCGTTCATGCTCTTCGTCGCACTCGTCCTCCTTGGCGGGCGCCTGGCCATCGCCACACAGGCCGTACAGGCGTCCGCATCGGAGGCCGCCCGCGTCGCCTCCATCGCCCGCAGCCCCGGTGCCGCCAACGGCGACGCGACCACGGCCGCCGCCGCCAGCCTGGCCAACCAGAACGTGCGCTGTGTGCAGTCCACCGTCACCCTGAACACCACCGGTTTTAACGCCCCCGTCGGCGGCCCCGCGCAAACCACCGCCACCGTGCGGTGCGTCGTAAACCTCGCCGACCTGTCCCTGCCCGGCATACCCGGCACCAGGACCGTGACCGCCACCGCCAGCTCACCGATCGACACCTACCGGGAGCGCTGACATGACCGACCACCACCCCACGACACAGCAGCGGGAACGCGGCTCGGTGACCCTCTGGTTGGCCACCTGCGGGTTCGCCATGATCGTCGTCGTTGGGCTGGCAGTTGACCTCGGCGGTCAGGTCCAGGCCCAACAACGCGCCCGGAGTCTCGCGGCGCAGGCTGCCCGCACCGGTGGGCAGCAGCTGCAGCCCGGCCCCGCGATCCGCGGCGAGGCCGCCGCCGCAGACCGGACACGGGCAGTCCAAGCGGCTCGCGCCTACCTGGCCGCCACCGACGTGACCGGCACCGTCGAGGTTTCCGGCAGCGACACCATCACCGTGACCACGACCGACACCTACGCCACCACGTTCCTGGGAATCATCGGCCTCAACACCCTGACCGTCACCGGCAACGCTCAGGCCCGCATTACCCGATCCGTGGAAGGAGTCGAACAGTGACCGCCCGCCACCGCATCATCGGGCTGCTCGCCACCGCCGGCGTGCTGACGATCGTGGCCGGGATGCCCGCCGTCCTGCTCGCCATCGGCGCCACCCCGGCCCCCACCACCGTCCCCACCTGGGACGCGGTCGTCGACGCCCTCACCCGTCCCGACGACGGCACCCTCGCAGTGAAGGCGCTGAGCGTGCTCGCGTGGGGGACATGGCTGTTCCTGACCGGCACCATCCTCTTGGAGATCAGCGCACGTGTGCGCGGGCTGACCGCCCCCCCACTTCCGGGTCTGGCGCTGCCGCAGGCGGCCGCTCGTGGTCTGGTCAGTGCCGCTGTCCTGCTGTTCGTCGCCGGACCCTCCCTTACGACCGCACCGACCGCGGCCGCCGCCACCGCACCGGTGTCGCCCGCCGCGACGCAGGTCCACAAGGTCACTGCCGCAACCTCTCCGCCGGTTGCGCCCAAATCCGCGACTCGAGCGGACCCGACAAGACGGGAGCACACCGTCACCGGCGGGGAGTCGCTGTGGTCCATCGCGCAGGACCACCTCGGCGACGGAGCCCGCTACCCCGAGATCGCCGCCCTCAACAGACGCATTCTGGCCGGCCGGCCCGCCTTCCTCCTGCCCGGAACGGTGCTCGCCCTGCCCGCCCCCCACCGGCCGGATGCAGCCGCGGGGGAGGAGCGAACGTACATCGTGCGGAGGGGGGACACCCTCTCCGGTATCGCGCACGAGCAGCTAGGTGACGCCGGACGCTACCCCGAGATCTTTGACGCCTCGTGGCACATCACCCAGCCCGGTGGGAAACACCTGAGCGACCCCGACGTCATCGACATTGGGTGGACTATGGCTATCCCCGGGCAGCCCAGCGGTACGGCGACCGCGCCGACCACCCAGCCGCCCGGGACGGGGGCGGATCCCCTCCCGCCCCCGTCTCGGGTTCCCGACACCTGGCCCACGGCACAACCCGACTCTGGCGCCGCCCGCGCCGACGCACCTCCGACAACATCAATGCCACAGCGGCAGGCCGCACCCGAGCCCACGCCGAGGTCGAACCAGCCGAGTGTCTCCGAGGTGGAGACGAGTGAAGCGCCCGCGCCGTGGCTGCTCGCAGGCCTTGTTGGCGGCCCCGTCCTCGCCGGGTCCCTGTGGATCCTGTTGCGGCAACGCCGCGTGGCGCAACTGCGGCACCGCCGCCCCGGTCGCACCATCGCCACCCCACCCCTCTCCCTGGCGCCGGTGGAGAAGTCCTTGGCCACACTGGGCACCCAAACTGTCCCGACCGTCGAGTTCGTGGACGACGCGCTGCGCCGCCTCGCGTCCGCGAAGGCTCGCGACGGTCAACCCATGCCCAAGCTTGCCGCTGTCGAGCTCACCGCCACCGACGTCACCCTCCACCTCAGCTCTGCCGCCGCGCTGCCTTCACCGTGGGTGGACCTTGGCGACGGGCGACGCTGGGTTCTGCCCGCGAGCACCGACCCGCAGACCCTCGGTGAGCTCGTCCCGGACCAGCCCGCCCCGTACCCGCTGCTGGTCACCATCGGCACCACCGACACCGGCGACCCTTGGCTGCTCAACGGCGAGGACCACGTTCTCACCCTCACCGGTGATCCCACCTACGCCGCTGACCTCGCCCGGTACGTCGCCGCCGAGGTCGCCTGCAACCCCTGGTCAGCCGGAGCCAGAATCGACGGCGTCGGGGTCGCCGGCGACGTCGCACCGCTGAACCCCGACCGCGTCCGCCCCCACACCCCCAGTACCGACCCCGCCGCGGAAGTCCTCGCCGACGCCGTCAACACCATCGACCGCGCCGCAGACCACGACGATGACGCAACCACCGCCCGGGCCCACATCGCCGGCCCCGACGCCTGGCCCGCCCGGATGCTCGTCATCGACGAGGTTCACACCCACACAGCGTCCGCTCAGCAGCTCATTGAGCTGCTAAATTCCCACCCCGGCGCCACCGGGACCGGCGTCGTCATCAACGGAGCCCGGGCCCACACCCCGGGCCTGGTCGTCGAGCACACGGCCAGTGGCCGGGTCCGGCTGCCACACGCCGGGCTCGACCTCGTGGCCGTCGGCCTCACCACCGACGAAGCGCAAGGATGCGCCGCCCTGCTCGCTGCCACCCATCAGCTGGAGGATGTTCCCGTCCCCGTCGACGAAGACGCCAAAGACGGATGGCGCGCCTTCACCGACCAAGCGGGGGCGCTGCGTGACGAGCACACCCTGCCGCGAGCCACCCCCGCCACCGATGTGGGCGACCCGGTCGAGTCCGTCCTCCCTGCCCGTGACGAGGAGTACCTCCACTCCGCGGCCACCACCAGAGCAGACCTGGCCACCCTCGCTCCTCAGGTCACCCACGCCGTCCGCGACTCCGTGCGCGACGCCGACCCCACCCTCGACGGCGACGTCGCAGCTTGGTTCGCCGACGACTGCTCCCTGCCGCGGCTCACCCTGCTCGGACCCGTGAGAGCCCGCACCCGCGGCAAGGCCTTGGCCGAACGCAAGCCGTACATGACTGAAGTCCTGGCGTATATCGCCACTCGGCCCCACGGCGCCACCCCCGACGAGGTCGCCGACGTCATGGGCATCACCGTGAACAAGGCCCGCGAGTACGCACGCATCGTTCGCGACTGGCTCGGTGCCAACCCCCGCACCGGCGCGGCCCACTTGCCCGATGCGCGCCATTCCCCAGCTGCCCAGACCAGGGGCGTGGGCGTGTACCAGGTGCTCGACCTCCTCATCGACGCCGACCTGTTCCGCCGCCTGCGCGCCCGAGGCCAGACCCGCGGCCCAGACGGCATCCACGACCTCACCACAGCCCTACGTCTGGTCCAAGGACGACCCTTCGACCAGCTCCGGTACCCGGGCTGGGCATGGCTGCACGAAGGCGACCGCCTCGACCACCACCTCACTGCCGCCATCGTCGACGTGGCCCACACCGTTACCACCCACGCCCTGCACGCCAGCGACCTCGTGCTGGCCCGACTCGCCACCGAGACGGCCCTGCGTGCAGCTCCCGAAGAGGAGATCCCCCGCCTCGACCTCGCCCACATCGCCAAAGCCGAAGGACAGCACGCGGCAGCTGAGCACATCCTGCGCAAGGACGTCAGCAACCGCAGTCACGACGACGGGCCACCCCCGGACCTCTCCGACCGGTCTCAACAGATTCTTGAGTCACACGACTGGGCAAACAGCAAGCGCTCTGCCTCATGACCTCACGCACGTGCGGGCCAGTGGCGTTGGTGCGGCGAACCAAGTTCCGTGAGCACGTCAAGGCGCCCGGGGGGCCAGCGTCCTGCCGCCCATAGAGACACGGTGCCTGCGCCCCTGATCGCCGCGTGCAGCCCCGTGTGGAATCAAACTGCACCCATGGGTCAGCCGTCGAGATCGCCCATCCACGAGGTCGTGCTGCCGAACGTGCTTAGGATCGCTGCGTGGCTCGAGACATGGCTGAGGTGCGAGGACGGGCGATGGTGCGCCCGTTCCGGCTCGCGCAGCTAATCGACACGTCGGACCCACAAGCTGTCCGTGCTGCGTTCGTGTCCCTGACGCGGACTTGGGGCGGCATCTACATGCCGGTTCTGGAAGCAACTCTTTCTACGGTCCAACTTGAGCACCTTGGTCGCGCGCTTGACGTCGACGCCATGTACTCGGAGAACGCTGAGGGGGACCTCGCCGAGTGGCTCCGCTCCACTGGATGGGGGTGGAGCGGTAGAGGTCAATGGGGACCCTTTGCCCAACACCGAGGGTTTGGCCGCGGCCTATTGCCAGCGAACTCGGTCGGCTTGATGCGTGACCGCTTGTTCGTTCCGGAGTGGGACCGTGACGATGATCTTGACCTCTTTTACACCGCCGTCTTTGGTGACATTCAGGGTCTGGGACCTGGGGACGACCCTGACCACCAGATGGCAGGTATTCTCCCCAATTCGGAGCCCATAAAACTGCCTCTGTTGACTACGAGGCCGGCGACCACCTGGGAATCAATCGGCGCAGTGCAGGGAACTGCTGTGGGAATCTCAGTCGCGGACCGCCGATACCTAGATGGACTGACTGGCATCGTTGTGGCACGTGCTGGACACCCCGAAGACCTTGTACGGTTCTGGAACTTGCGCTCCTATGGCCGACCCATTCTGTGCCTGCCGAATGACGGACCCAAGGACCTTCTCGACTTCCTGACCCGCGGCTCCATTCAGGGAGTGACGCTCATGCTGGGCGGGGGTCCAGAGCCCCGGAAGGAAGAGTGCCTGATGGTGTGGGGCCTCGAGCACTCGACCGGGCCAACGCGAGCCGCCATCGATTCAATGGCGGAGAGGCTGTGCCTTACGCCTCGCGAAGGCCTCGACAGGATGGAAGGCGTCGGGCACCCAGGGTTAGAGACGCGCTTTGAGTCGTCCTTCCGCACGGAGTTCAGGCCGACCGCGCCGATCGCCATGGTGCGCGTCCCGACCGTGCCACTGGATCCGAGCGCGAAGCTCATGCCGGGTGTTGTGGCGGTGCAGATGACCATCAACAACGCGCATGGGTTGGACCCGCGCTCGACGGCGCAGTATCCGCCGTACCGCCGACATGGGAAGGTCTTGCAGAGGCTCATCGGCACGGTCGATGTTGATCACGTGCGCATTAATGCCGAGGGTGACGGCGTGGTCGTCGGGCACCAGGCATCCCGGGATGAGGCCCCACTCGGATTCCCACCACACCTCGACGGCATCCACGCGTTGTTCGATGACATAAGCCTGAAGGTCGCACAGTCGGACGACGGGAAGTTCCAAACGCGTGCGGCTGAAGTCCTCGGTGGGCCATTCGCCTCGCTAGCCATCCAGCCCGGGGTTCGCGCGGTGATCGACAAGGCGGCCGGCACTCCGGCCGGCCTGACCCTTGCGCAACTTCAGGCGAGCGTGCGCAGCAACCGAGGCGTGTGGCCGGACGCATTGTTCTCGAATCAAACCCCCCAGGAGTACTGCACTAGCGTGACCAACGAGCTCCTCTTCAGCGGACTGTTTGTCCCGATGCTTGATGTGCACTGTAGTAACTGCCGCGTCGAGAGCCAGGTGTCGCCACGTGACCTCGACGCGACCATCAGGTGCGAGTTTTGTGGCGAGGATTTCAAGCTCGCGCTCTCCCTTTCGCTGTCGCGCAACAAGTCGAAGTGGCGCTATCGGCTGGCGTCCCATCTGAGCCCCGAAAAGGTAAAGGCACTACTCCCGGCCCTAGCGACCATGTCGCTTCTGGGCCAGCTGTCCTCAACAAATGGGCACCCGAGCCTCCACGCCTTTGGCGTAACCTTCACGCCAGCCGGCCGAGATCCGATCGAGGCCGACATCGTGGCCTACCTCGATCGGCCTAGCTGGGTCACCGTGCTGGGCGAGGTGAAGAACAGCAACTGGATCGACGCGAATGACATCCGCAATCTGGAGGAGCTTCAGCGTCGCCTTGACGACAAGCACGTCCGGAGCCTCCTGTTGTTCACCACCCTTAAGGACGAGTTCGGACAAACCGAGGTGAGGGCGCTCCGCGACTACGTCGAGAGGTGCACAGAAACCACTACCGCCCACAACACCGCGGTGCCCAGGTTCCCGCTGCTGCTAACGGCGAAGGATCTCTCCCTTCCTTGGGCCCATGACGACCATCCGTGGCGCTGGGGAGACAACAAAGGCCATATCGAAGGCATCTTCGGAACGGCCGTCGAGAGTTGCAGACGGAACCTTGGCCTCGACAGTTTCAGATTCCCCACTGAGGGTGAGAAGGGCACCGCGGAAATCCATTGGGATGACCGCCCCACCACCGCAAGACGACTCCGCAAGTCTCGTTAGGGGGCCGATTCGCCGAGCACCGACGTCCGCCTCCCGGGGCGGAGTGGGTGGCTTGCTGGGCACTCGGCAAGGGCGGGTTGCGGAGTCTCCGCCGACCCCGAATATGCGTCTTCCGCCGCGTACAGGGTGGCGAGGTGATGCTGCTACCTCAGAAACTCGAAACCGGGGCTACTTCAACGCATCAGCATGCACACGGCGCGGCGTGTCGTCGTCGCTCGGGGTGCGTCACAACGCCGCATGAGGAACAAGCGCTGGTGGACGAGTGGATCACCGATATCCGCGAGATGCCGATCGAGATCGCGCACGGTCGGTACGGTGCCTGAAACCACATTCGTGAACCGGGGGCAGAACATGGCCGAACAGTCGTGGCACGAAGCACGCCTAATTCCAACGTCCGGCATCAGCGGGGCTGATGAGCAGGAGCGGCGGGCAACGTCGGCGCTGCTTGCCGTCTTGGGCGCCGTGCGAGAGTTCAACCGCTCACTGCTCAAACCGCTTGGTGCGCCTTCCGGGACGGTCGAGTGCTATATCGAGGTGCCCTTCATGCTGGGCGAGAAGAAGGTTTTCCCCGACGGACTCATCCGTGTCTCGCGAGGTGCCAAGTCGTGGACCGCGTTGGTCGAGGTCAAGACAGGAAGCAACGAGCTTGCGACCGAGCAACTCGAGAACTACCTGGATGTTGCCCGCGAGCAGGGCTTCGACGCGCTCCTGACGATCAGCAACGAGATCCCCGCCATCGCCGGTCAGCACCCGACCAAGGTCGACAAGCGCAAGCTCCGTAAGGTCGAAATCCACCACCTCTCGTGGTCCCAAGTCCTGGCAGAGGCGGTGATGCAGAAGGAGTTCCGCGGCGTAGCTGACCCCGACCAGGCATGGATTCTTGGCGAACTCATCCGCTACCTCGAGCACACCCGCAGCGGAGCGCTGGAGTTCGATGACATGGGCGAGTCGTGGACCGGGGTTCGTGACTCCGTCGCGGCAGGCACCCTGCGGGCGACCGACAAGGGGATCCCGACCGTGGTCTCCAGTTTTGACGCGCTCTTGCGCTTCACCAGCCTCAGCTTGGGGCGCCGCCTCGGAACCGAGGTCGTACCGGTCCTGTCCCGCAAAGAACTGGCCGATCCGACCCTTCGCGCGTCCGCACTGACCCAGCAGCTTGCCTCCACCGGTCAGCTCTCCGGCACGATCCGCATCCCAGACACTGCCGGGCACCTCGTGATCACTGCCGATCTTCGGGCCGGGCAGGTCACCTGCCATGTCGATATCGACGCCCCACGTGAGGGCCGGCCGACCACACGGGTCAACTGGCTGATCCGTCAGCTCAAGAACGCCCCGGACACCACCCGGGTGGAGTGCATGACCGCGCACTCGCGCGGCTCGTCCAGCGCTGAACTCCTGAGGACCGTTCGCGAGAACCCGGCATCGCTCGTCAGCGAGCCCGCCCGCGAGATCCGCTCATTCCGCATCGCTCGCAGCACCGCCCTGGGAACCAAGCGCGGCCGCGGTCGCGGGGCGTTCATCGACTCCATCCTCGCCGCAGTGGACTCGTTCTATGCCGAAGTCCTCGGTGACCTCAAGACCTGGGCCGCAGCCCCGCCCAAACTCCGACCGGAGGTCCCAGCCACTCCTGAGGAGCGGGAACCCACACACCCGGCCAGCCTCGCCTCCACGGACTACTCCTCGCAGGACGGCCCGGACCAAATTGAAGCCGTCGCGGCGGCAGGGACCGAGCCCACCGAAGAGGCGCACTGACGCTCCAGTTCGCCAACAACGCGGGATGAGAGCACTATTCGACGTGCGTCCTTTCGCCGCGAGGGGCGCTGCCCATTTCTTCTCACTTGCCGTGAAGTGCACCCGCTCCCGGAGTTGCCTCGTGGGGCGACTAACTCACCGGCATCTCGTCGGGCCTTTCAAACGGGGCGTGGCGTAAGGGCTGAGTCTGCGAGACCCTGTTGCGAAGAAGCAGTTAGCTCAGTCGAGCGAGGGCGGTGAGGCAGTGTGTGAGCCGCCGTCCTTCGGTGAGCCGGATCCACCTGCAGCGGAGGGGCCTCCTGGCGCATTCCTTCCGTTCGGCATCGCTGACGACTCTGCGCGCATCATCTAGACCTCGAGTCGTAGGTGACGACGTCCCGGTCGTTGAGCTGGGTCAGAACGTCGAGCAGGTAGTGGTCTGAACCGCCCATGACAGGTTGCAAGCACAACTCGAGAGCTTCCAGAGGGGCTTGGCGCGCATGTACGGGCGGTTCCCCTATGCCGAAGGCACCGGACCTGTCACGATGCAGGTTCGTCTCAACGTTGGGGGATTGTTCATGCGTGCCCTACTCGTTCCGGCACTTGTCGTCGTCTTCGCAATAGCCGGTTGTGGCGAGGAGCCAGACGCGCCATCCAGCGCGGCCAGCGGCAGCCCCGTCGCGTCCGCCATCCGGTCAACCACGCCACCCCCGACCGCTACACCCGCGTCCACGCCAACGCCGGCAGCGACCCCTACGCCAACTTCCAGGTTCGTTTTCGTCTGCAGCAACAGTGATCTCGTCGAAGTCCGAACGGCAGACATACGGCAGGCTTGGCAGCCTGACACGTACATGTGCGAGGTCGAGTCGGCGAACCCAGTGGCTCCGCTGCATCCGATCGAGAGCAAGGCCATCGCGCTGTACCGGACCCACGTTTCCGAAGAGACAGAGCAGGCTGCGCTGGAGATCCTGCTCGATATATGCGCCAGTGAGGCGGACTTCGCGGAAGGAGAGGTAGTTCCGTGGTCCAACAGCGTTCTGGCGGGTGCTGCGCTCGTGTGCCCCCAAGCTCAGCACGCGAAGTTGATGCAGTCGCGCGCTGAAGGGACCACGATCGATGACGGTACGTATGTCGTCGGGGACGAGATGAAGCCCGGCACCTACCGCACCGCCAAGGGCATACGCGATTGCTACTGGGAACGCACAAGCGGTACCGGCCGCACGCTCGATAACGACTTCGTGCAGTTCGCGCCCCAGGGTGTGTCAGTGCGTATTCGCGCCGATGACGGGGGCTTCGTCAGCAGGGGTTGTGGCACCTGGACGCGCGCGAACTAGGCACAAGCCCGGCAGGCAGCCAACGCGCCGATGCCCGCCCGGTAGTCCATGTCATCGAGCAGAGCCGTCAGGCGGACAGCCGGCTCCGAGCGACGTAACGGTCTGATCTAGTCGCGGGGTAGCGACCTGCGGGCTGGTTTGGCTGGCGCCTCAGCGCCGTCAGGCTGCGGGAAGCGCGGCAGCCGCAGCGGCGATCTTGGCGGCGACGGCGTCAAGCGACGATTCCGTCGTGCTCAGCCCGGCGTGCGACGCGAGCATGGGACTGACGTCGTAGAGTTCGTCGAAGGTCACTCCGTGGGTCACTGGCACGACGCGACTGCTGTTGAGCAGGACGGCGAGTTCCTTCTCGGCGATGCCCTCGTTCTTTATGCTCTCGAGCAGGCTGGGCGTAACCAGAACGATCCCGATGCGGGAGTTGCGCAGGCCCTTGTCGATCTCGCGGGTCATAAGCGAACCGAGGGGGATATCTTCCTCGCTGAACCACACCGTGGCGCCGTTTGTCTTCAGGTAGCCGTAGAGCTCTTTCGCGCTGCTCTCCCGGTCGCCCCACGCGTGGCAGAGGAAGAGGTCTCGTTTATCCGGGTGTGCTTTCGCCTGCTCAGCAGCCTTCTCGGCATAGGGCTCGACGGCACGCCACTCGGTCGGGGTATACGGCACCGACCGCCCGGACCTGGTGCGACGCGAACCCCCGCTGCTGCCACCGGACGAGCCGTACGTCGACCGACCTCCGCCGCTGCTGTAAGAGGGCGCCGACGAATACGAGGACCTGTATGACGACCTCCCCCAACTGCTGCAAGCTGGGCAGTTCGCAGCCCCGCTCGCGGTGCGGTGGCCTCTGGACGGTGCTGTGCATTGCGCCATAGGTTCATGGTAGGCGACACCTCCGACACCCCGTCTTTGCTGAACTGCATTGCCGCCTAAGCCTTTCCGTGACGGAACTCCACCGCGTCGCCGTCGTGCATCACGTAGTTCTGCCCTACATGCGCACCTTGTCCTTACTGAGGCGATACGGTCAGGATGCCGCCGTGGGGAGGCCTTGGGTGGTACAGCGACTCAGCGGTTACGGTTGCGTGATGGCCTACCCTGGGCGCCCCGTTCTCGAGCCGCTGCCTCAGTTCCGGGGTACGAATACGGTTCGGCAGACCCCTGTGCAACGACGCCGTCTGGTCGAGTTCGTGAGCCGTGAGTACGCGGCCGGACGGTCGTTGAGGCAGATCGCGGAGCTGACCGATCGGACGCAGTCTGCGGTTCGGCGCGCTTTGGACCAGGCCGGTGTGCCGCGTCGTGGGGTTGGCGCCCCTCCCCTTTCCGTGCGCTCAGCGGGTGTACGCACGGACTGAGTAACGCAAAGGCGTCGCCCGGCGCCAAGCACTGCGCGCCGTTTAGGCAGAACTGCAGGTGTTGATAACAGCGGCCGAGAGTACGTCTGCGAGCGTTTCGATCAAGTTCTTCAGGGACGTGGGCTGACCTGCATGTATGCGAAGGTCCCCAGCCCCGAATCCGTCATTACCGCGACGTCCCGGGATGAATCCGGGGACGTTGAAGCGCCACCTTCGCGTCGTGACCCCACGACGGAAGGACTTGGAGATGAGCGTCGCGACACAGCTTGAACTGGATGACCCCGGCAGAGGTCTGCTCGCAGAGGCCCACCACTCGTGGGCCAGCTGGGTCGATCGGCAGGAGGCATTGGGCGTTGTTGCCCAGTTGGGTGACTTGCCGGCCTGGTTGAGCACGCACCCGCAGGAGTGTGATGCCGTCCTCGGCGCTTTGTCGGGCCTGGCGGCACAGCACGACGGCGACGACGTCCCGGCTGCGGCGGCGTTGGCGTGGCTGCTTATCCCGGGCGCGAGCCTGCTCGCGAACCGGCTGGCCACACTTTCGCCGGCCATCGACCAGTTGGTGGCCGCGCAACTGTGGATCGAGGTTCGCACTTTCAGGTCGGGTCGGGGGCGGCGTGTTGCGGCGAGCATCCTGCGCAACACCAGGAAAGGGGTGTTGCGTGACCTTGGCGTGGGGGAGCACGCCGAGATGGTTTGGAGGCGACGTCTGGTCCTGGAACCGGACGACCTGCTGTGGCAACGGACGCAGCCGCTGACCGCTGGGGAGGAGGACGGTGCGGGGGAGTTGACTGAGCTGCTCGAGGCAGCCCGCGCGCAGAGCGTGATCAGTGACCAAGACCTCCACCTGCTCTTGGGTCTGGCGCAGGCCGCCGATGCCGCAGCCCAGACGCACTGGGGTCGAGGCTGTGCGGGGTTGATGACGCCGGTGGCCTCCATGGAGGTGGCGCAGCGCTGGGGGGTCTCCGCACGCACGGTGCGTCGCCGGGCGCGGCGCAGTCTCGACGCGCTGAGCCGGTATGCCGTTACGCAGATGCCGGCCTGAGGTGACCACAACGGCGATCGCGTCGGCCTTCGGGCGTGGAGGTGAAGTCATGCGGAGAATCAGGCACGGCTTGGTGACACGCATCCTGGCCGTGCTGGCGACCGCCGGGTTCGGGGACGATCGCGCGGCGGGTAGAACGCTGGCCCGCCCCGGACCCGTCTGGTCCACGCGGGGGCTGTCGTGACTACGGTGACGCGGCCGGTCGGCGTCGACGAGCTGCTGCGTGCCCACCGGTCCCTGATGGTCGGCGACTTCCGCCGCCACCCACCTCGACCCCGTCGTCCCGCTCTTTGGGACCCGGCCGAGCGGGTTCTGCCGGTGGTGGGCGCCGCCGGCGGAACTGGTGCGTCGACTTTCGCTCTGGCGTTGGCCACCGCGGCTGGCGGCCGGGTCGTCGAGTGCGCCACCATGACCGCCTCCGGGCTGGTGGCCGCGCCGACCGCCGAACTCGGCCGGCGCGACAGCGGCTGGCTGCGCGGCACCCGCGGGACGGTGGTGATTGAACGGCCGACAGAAATCCTGACCGCGTTGGTAGACCTGCAGGCGCCACCGACGCCGGAAGTTATTCCGCCAATGACCGTCGTTGATGTGGCGTGGGAGCTTGGCCAGGTCCTGGCCACCGAGTCCTGGGTTGCGGACGTGCTTCGCCAGTCATCGCTGGTGGTGGTGACCGCGACCGCGACGATTCCCGGTTTGAGGCGGCTTGAGGCTGCGTTGGGCATGCTCGCGCCAACCCCGTGCGTGGCTGCGGTGCTGGGGCCGCGACGCAAGAAGTGGGCCCGCGCTGTGGCGCACAGCGTCGGCGCGCGGACCACCGCACTGATCCGCTCGGAGCGCCTCGTCGAACTCCCCATCGATGCACGGCTCTCCGCCCGCGGGTTGGACTCGGCGCCGCTTCCGGATGCGTTGCTGCACGCCGCCACCTACCTGCTCCACCTCACCCAAGACGTCCCACCCGGAAGAAGCCCCTGACATGACCACCGCTTTGGAGTCCAGCACCGGCGTGGTTGCCGCGGTGACCACCCGGGTCTGCCCGGTCGCCCCACCAGGAGCGCAGCAGTACGCCGACCAGCTCATGGGCTACCTGCTGTGGGGGGTGGGGCTGCTGTTCATCCTCGGCGTCGTCGTCGGCATCGCGGCCATCGTCGGCGGCCGGGTCTTCGCCATGCCGCACGCCTCCAAGGCAGGTGTCGTCGGCGTCGTGCTGGTGTTCGTCGCAATCATCGCCTACCTCGTCCTTCCGGGGATCGTGCGAGCGATGACCGGGTCCGGGTGCGTCTGATGACCACGACGCCCGGTGATGCGAGCGGGGCGTGGGACCGGCGACGCCTCATCGTCACACTCGCGGGGGTGCTGTCCGCCGTCGTGCTGCTGATGGTCGGGCTGGTCTACGCGCTGGTGTGGGGGATCGGCTCTGCAACAGCGGGCGACGACCGACCCGCCACCGGACCGGTGCGGGTGGGCGGTGACACCGCAGAGCAGCGGCGGGATGCGATCGCGGCTGCCCCGATGGCGGCCGTCGCTGGGTCCGCGGCGATGTCTGGCACCCCTGCCCTCGGGGCCAGTGCGAGCATCACCGTCCCGGCTGCCACCACGGTGGGCCCGGTGGAGGTGCCGAGCGGGTTCCCCCGGACCCCGCAGGGTGCGGTCGGGCAGCTCGCCGCGATCGACACGACCGTCCTGACCGGGATGTCGATCCCGCACACCCGAGCCGTCCACGAGGCGTGGGCGCTGCCCGGTGCCCCACCTGTGGCGCAGTGGGTGATTTCCAGCAACGTGCAGGCGTTCCTTGCCGCAAGCGGATCCCCGAGCTTGGACGCGGCCAGTGTGGTGACTGCCACCCCCGTCGCCGCACAGGTCAAAGGCGTCGACGGGGACGACTGGACCTTGGCGTGCGTGCTGCTGGACATCCGAGCGACGATCACCGCTTCCGCGCGGATCGGGTACGGACACTGCGAACGGATGCAGTGGAGCGGCAGTGAGCAGGGCGGGCGCTGGATGATCGGGCCCGGGGCGCAGCCAGCCCGGGCCCCGTCGACCTGGCCCGGCTCCCAGGCCGCGGTCGACGCGGGTTGGGCGACCTGGGAGGAGGCAGGTCAATCATGATCGGGCTGCGGGTAGAGGAGTGGTCGGACTACGTCAACCCGTTCAGCTACCTCGCCGGTGCCGCGGGCAAGGTCGCCGGCGACGCGTGGACGGTGGCGATGCTGTCCTTCTGGTCCGCAGGGGTGTGGCTGCTGCGGTTCGTCTTTGAGCTGGTGGACGCGTTCCTGACCCCGGACTTGTCCGAGAGCGGACCCGGCGCGAGCGTGTACCGGTTCACGTTCTGGGTCGCCGCCACTTTGGTGCTGTTCATGGCGATGGTCCAGTTCGGGGTCGCCGCCTTCCGCCGCGACGGGCAGTCCCTGGCTCGGGTCGCGGTCGGCACCGCTCAGTTCCTCATGGTCTGGGTGGCGTGGCTGACCTACGCCGCAGTCCTGCTGGCGTCGTGTGGGGGACTGACCCGGGCGGTCATGAAGGCCACCATGGGGGTGGACGCCTGGTCGCAGTGGCAGCCCTGGGAGGCGTTCAGCACCCAGGACGTCACGGACGCCGCGGTCGCCACCGTGCTGGGGATCATGGGCCTGTTCCTGGTGCTGGCTGCGATCGGACACCTGCTCGTCATGCTCGCCCGAGCCGGCGCACTGCTCGTGTTGGCGGCGACCACCCCGATCGCCGCGGCCGGGCTGGTGTCCGACGCGGGCCGGTCCTGGTTCTGGAAGTCGCTGCGCTGGTTCCACGCCGCCGCGTTCACCCCCGTGCTGATGGCGTTGGTTATGGGGGTGGGGATCCAGCTGACCACCGGTGTCGTCACCAGCCATGGTGACTCCGTCGCCACTGCGGTCGGGACCGCGGTGCCTGGGGTGATGCTCATCCTGATCGGCTGCATGGCCCCGCTGGCCCTGTTCAAGATGCTCGCGTTCGTCGACCCCGGCACCAGCTCCGGGGCCGCGATGCGCACCGGGATGGCCGCGCAGGGCGGGCTGCAAGGCCTCCTGCCCGGCGGTAGCGGAGCCGAGGGTGCGACGTCGGGGGCGGCGTCGAGCACCGACGTCAACGGCCGCTCCGCCGGGGAGGACGCCAGTGCGGACGCCACCACCTCCCGCTTCGCCAGCTCCGCCGGCGGGCTCCTGGGCGCGCTGGGCCCGGTCGGGCAGGCCGCCGCCACCGGGATGGGCTTCGCCGGGTCGTTCGGGGTACGCGCGGCCGCGGTCGGCGCGGACCTGTCCAACCAGATGGGTGTCGGCCACGGCAACTATGTCCCCGACTTCTCCGCCGACCGCCGCGGTAGTGGGCGGGACTCGGCCAGTCGCGGTGAGCTCGACCCCCCCGACACCACCCCAGACGCGTCGCCAGGCTCGGGTGCGGGTTCGCCTGGCAGCGCCGCGGCCCCCGGTGGGCCGTCGACTGTCCCGCCCGCCCCCGCCGGAGCCAGCGGTGCCGGTGCTGCGGGTAGCGCCACCGCCGCGGGTGGCGCGGGTGGCGCGGGTGGCGCGGCCGCTGCTGTCCCAATCGTCCCCGTCTGATGCCTGAGGAGCCCGGTCATGGCTGTCATCTACTCCGACTACTCGCGCGCCCGGATCGGGCATTTCTTCGGCCTGTCCGGGTGGCAGCTGGCGGTGGTGGCCCTGTCCCTGATGCCTGTGTTTGTCTGCGTAAACGCCGCCGCGTGGGTGCCCGCCGCCGGGTTCGTCCTCGCTTGGGCCTTGGTCGTGGTTGTCACGGTGACCCCGGTGCGGGGCCGCTCCGCGACGAACTGGGCCGCCACCAGCGTCGCGTTCGCGGTCGGCGCCCTGGCCGGGTGGACACGTTTCCGCTCCCGCGCGGCCGTTGGCGCCGCCGCAGACCTGGGCGTGCCGGACCTGCCCGGGGTGCTGGCCGGGGTGGAGATCCACGACGGACCCCCGCAGGGCCCGGCCGGGACCCGGGTCGCGGTCGTGCAGAACCACACCACCCGAACTTGGGCCGTCGCCGCAGCGGTGGTGCATCCGGGGATCGGGATGAGCGAGGCCGACGAACGCGCCCAGTTCGGCACCGGGCTGTCCGAGCTGCTCGACCTCGCCTCCCGCGCCGAGCTCGTCGAAGAGATCCTGCTGCTGGTGCGCACGGTGCCCGAGGACGGCGCCGAACGCGACCAGTGGATCACCCGGCACCGAAGCCCCGCCGGCCCGACCGTGGCCCGGGTCGTCAACGACGAGCTGCAGGCCGCGTTGACCGGGGGTTGCGTGCGCACCGAGGCGTTCCTCACCCTCGTGGTACCCGAGGCCCGCCTCGGAAAGGCCGCGAAGGAGGCCGGTGGCGGGTTTGAGGGACGGGCCCGGGTCCTGTACTCGCTGATGGGCGAGTGCGACGCTCAGCTACGCGGGGCGGTCGGGATGACCGGTGTGGAGTGGCTGACCTCCCCCCAGCTGGCGGCCGCGTGCCGCACCGGGTTCGCCCCCGGCGACCGGGCCGGGATCATCGACGCCCTGACCGCCCACACCAGCGACCCCGCGGTGAACGCCGACGTGCCGTGGGCGATGGCCGGGCCCTCCGGAGCAGACCCCGCCGCCAGGCACTACAGCCACGACGCGTGGAACTCAATCTCGGCCACCATCAAGCTTCCGGTCAAGGGCGCGGCCATGGGTGCACTGGCGCCAATCCTCACCCCGACCGAACCGGGGGAGCGGCGCTCCGTGCTCGTCGCGTTCCCGATCATCAGCGCCTCCGCGGCGGACCGACAGTCCGCGAGCAGTGAGTGGGCCGCCGACATGGGCGAAGGGCTACGCACCAAGGCCAAGGTCAAACCGCGCACTAGGGCGGTCGACGACGCCGCGAAGGTCCGCGGCCTGGACCGCAAGCTCGCGCGCGGCTCCTCCCTGACCCGCCCCTACGCCGTGGCCACCGTCACCGTCCCCAAGACCGTGCGAGCCGCAGAGTTCGGGCGGCGCTTGGACGCCTCGGTCCGCAAGGCCGGGTTCGCCCCCCTGCGCCTGGACCTCAGCCAGGACGCCGCGTTCGCCGCATCCACGATCCCGCTCGGGATCAGCCTCACCCGCACCGGAGACACCTGATGCGCCGCACCACTACAGGGCGTGACGTCACCCGCCTGCTCGCCGACTTCGGCCACGACCTCCCCGCAGCCCCGAGCGTGTCACCGTCTGTCCGGGAGCCGCGGCTGTTCCGCAACGCCTCCCGCCGCGGCCCCCGCCACCGCGGGAGCGGCTGGGCGGCCTCGACACGGGCACCGGTCTCGGTGTGGCGGATGACGTCGGACCAAGCACCGGTGCTGTGGCCGTTCATCGCCGCCACCGGCCTGCCACCCACCGGAGCCCAGATGGGCATCGACGTGCTGTCCGGGGGGTCGTTCTACCTCGACCCGTTCGGTTGGGTCCTGCGCGATGACGTCCCTATTACCAACCCCAACGTCATCTGCTTCGGCAAACCCGGTCGCGGCAAGTCCGCCACCACCAAGGCGTTCATCCTGCGAATGATGGACTTCGGGTACCGCACCCTGATCCTGGGGGATCCCAAGGACGAGTACGAACCCCTCTGCTCCGTGTTGGGGGTGGAGCCGTTTCGGATCGGGCCCGGGCTGCCCGCGCGGATCAACCCGCTGGCCTTCGGTCCCCTGGCCCAGGGGTGGGCGGACCTGAACGCGGGCGAGGCACAGTCCCGCGCGGCGATCGTGTTCGGGCGGTGGCTGACCCTGCTGCGCGGGCTGGTCGGCTCACAACGCGTCGGAGACACCCCGGTCCCGTTCGGTCCCGTGGAGGAGAACGTCGTCAAAGCCGGCCTGCGGCAGCTCACCGGGTACACCCACGGCAACACCCACCTGGCGGAGACCACCATCCCCGAACTGTGGCACCTGCTCAACGCCCCCACCCCTGAGCTGGTCGATCAGTGCCGGTACGCCTCCACTCGGCACTTCCTCGACGAGACCCGACTGCTGCGGGACGCCTTGGGCCAACTCACCTCCGGGGCCCTGGCCGGGATCTTCGACGACCACACCAGCATCACCGTGGACTGGGCCGCGCCGATCCAGTCGCTAAGCCTGTCCCGGCTCGAACTCCTGGGGGAGGAGGCCGTCGGCATCGCCCTGACCTGCCTGTCCTCCTGGGGTCGCGGGATGCGCGAACTCGCCGACCCCGGCGACCTGCGGATCATGGTCCGCGACGAGGTGTGGAAGCAGATGCGCCTCGGGGCGGAAGCGGTGAAGTCCTTCGACGGGGACCTGCGCCTGTCCCGCTCCCACGGCGACGTGCAGTGGGCCAACGCCCACAAACCCTCCGACCTGCTCTCCGTAGGCGACGCCAGCTCCCAAGCCGTGGCCATCGCCAAGGACCTGCTCCACCTGGCCGACATCAAGATCCTCCACGGCCAAGACCTCGGCGTCGCCCGAGACCTCGAACAGGTCATGGGGCTGGGCCCTATCGCCCGCGACGTCATCACCACCTGGGCCATGCACGGCAAAGGACGAGCCCTGTGGTGCGTCGGCGAACAGCAGTACAAGGTCCAGACCGTGCTGCACCCCACCGAGGCCGCCCTGACGTTCACCAATGACGCCATCGCCGGCGCGGGTTGAACCGCAAGGAACGCGCGCCGTTATGAAGAAGGCCCTGTGGGTGATGGCCCCACTGCTCGCGGTCCTGTTCGTCATCCCGCTCGGGGCCGCGGTGATCCTGGCCGCGGTCATCACCCCAGCCGCCGCCGAACAGGCGCGCCTGCACGGGTGCGAGGCCGCCGTGGCGGCCAGCGGGTCGTGGCGGCCCCCGTTCCAGCAGGCCTACGTCAGAACCTCCCACTACGGCAAGCGGTTCCACCCCATCGACCAGGTGTGGAAGCTGCACAGCGGCACCGACCTGGTCTCCCAGCCCGGCCCCGGCCCCGTCGTCGCAGTGTCTATGGGCACCGTCACCGCGGCCGCCTACCGCGGCGGGTACGGCAACGCCATCGACGTCGACCACGGCGGCGGCATCACCTCACGCTACGCACACCTCGCCCGCATCGACCCCACCATCCGCCCCGGCGCAACGGTTACCGCCGGGCAGGTCTTGGGGGTCGAAGGCTCCACCGGTGCCTCCACCGGCAACCACCTCCACCTCGAGATCCTCACCAACGGCGACCCGGTCGACCCCGTGCCGTTCATGGCCGAGCGCGGGGCACCCCTGGACGGGCGCGCCGTCGCACCCACCCCCACAACTGACACCCCCCGTGACGTCGAAGGGGGTCTCGGGTTCGACCTGCCCCCCGCCAGCGCCCCCCGCCTTGCCTCGCTCACCACCCCACCGGCCACCATCCCCGCACGGGTCAAAGCCCTGTACGTCGCTGCCGCCATGAAGTACCAGCTGCCGTGGACGCTGCTCGCCGGGATCGGCATGGAGGAGACCTCCCACGGACGCACCACCGCCACCTCCAGCGCTGGGGCCCAAGGGTTGATGCAGTTCATGCCCGCCACCTTCGCCGCGCACGGCGTCGACGGCGACGGCGACGGGCGTGCCAGCATCCGTAGCGACGCAGACTCGGTCTTCTCCGCGGCGAACTACCTCACCCAGTCCGGGGTCACCAAGGGCGAGGCTGGGGTCCGCAAAGCCCTGTACGCGTACAACCACGCCACCTGGTACGTCAACGACGTTCTGCACTACGCGCACAGGTATGGCGGTGGTCTTGTGTTGGGCGACCCGACCAGTTGCGCTGGGGCACAGGGCAACCCAAACCTCGCCCCGCTGCTTGCTGACCGCGTCGCGGCCCTGCTCGGGTGGGCCAGGCAGCAGACCGGCGACCAGTACGTGTTCGGCGCCAACGGCCCCGACGCCTGGGATTGCTCCAGCTTCACCCAGGCCGCCTACCGCCACATCGGCCTGATTCTGCCGCGCACCGCTGGCGCCCAACGCGACTGGCTCGCCGCCGGAGCCGGCACGCGCATCCCACCCGGGCAGGAACGCCCCGGCGACCTCATCTTCTGGGACAGCTACCTCGGACCCAACGCCATCGGGCACGTCGTCATCGTCCAAAACCCCACCACGAGAACGACGTTCGAGGCCAAGAATCCCCGCGCCGGGGCCGGCACCTTCAGCTACGCCGGGGCCGAGCAGGGGAAGAGCATCTACGAGATCTGGCGTCCCGGCGCCGCCGAAGGCAACTCATGACAACAGCTCCTGACCCCAGGCTGGCGCCGCAGCGTGGCCCGCGCGTCGTCGGCCTAGACAACGCGACGTCGGCCGGGCCGTGCGCGATGTCACCGCCCAGACCCGTTCGCGGTACCTCGGGCACGTCCGCTTGCACCGCGACCTGGGCCAGCTCCGGGAGCGACTGACCCTGCTCGAGCAGCGCCGCCCGGATCTCGTCTCCCAGGTCGCCGACCAGCTCGAGGTCCCACCCGCCGCCCAGGACCTCGCCGCTGCACTACAGGACCTCGAGGACCGGCTCCTCGAACGGCGCTACGGGCGAGCAGTTCCTGTCTCAGACGCGATCGCACGGTCGCTAGGGCCGGCGCCGTAGGGCGTGCAGATGCGCGGCTGAAGTCTGCGATCCAGCAGAGCTCTTCCGCGTCGCGGGTGACCACAACGAGCACCCCATCAGCCTTGGGACATAGCAACCGTTGGAGGAGATCCGATGCAGCAGTCACGGCGCACCACCCCCTACCCGTCCACCTGGGAGATCCCGGTGGGCGCGGTTCTTGCGGTCACACTGGTGCTCGTCGTGGCCGCCCACACCGGCCGAAGTCTCGCCCTCGCTCTGGTCGGCGCCGGGTGGACGTGGACGTCACAGGCGCAACTGTTCACAGCCCTGCCCGGCATGCTCGGAGGCGACAGCCGGGCCGGGCTCGGCCCCGGCCCCGCAGCTTCGCCCGCGCTGCTCTACACATGCCTCGTCGCCGCCGAGCTGCTTGCCATTGTGCTCATCGGGTGGGCCGTCATTGCCGGGTTGCGCCAGTGGGGACCGGCACGGGTGCGTGGGATGGCCACCCGCGCCGAAGCGGGAACCCTTCTCGGCGTGGGGCGCCTGCGTAAGGTCGCGCCGGTGGTCCGCCCAGACCTGCTTGGCAGGGCGGCCCGCCGATGACCTCGTTCGATCCACGCCAGGTCGGCTGGCGCCTCGGTCGGGCGCACGAACCCCGCGGGGGCGACTTGTGGGTGCCGTGGGACCGCACCGCCGGCGTCATCGGCCCCCAAGGCTCCGGCAAGACCCTAGACCTGCTCATCCCCGCCCTGCTCGAAGCCCCCGGAGCCGCGCTCGTCACGTTGACCAAGGCCGATGACCTGCTTCTGTCCATCGGGCAACGCTCCACGAATGGTCGCCCGTGCGTCGTGCTCGACCCGTTCGGTCTCGCCCCCGGCCTCCCCGAACTGGTGTGGGACCCCGTCGCCGGGTGCGTGGACCCGATGGTCGCCGAGAAGCGCGCAAAGGCCTTCACCGCTGGCACCGTCAACGGAGCCGGAGCCCGCGGACAGGGCGACGACGCGGCCCGGTTCTACGCCGCCGAAGCAGCCAAGGTCATCCAGGGCTACTTCCACGCGGCCGCGCTGACCGGACGCACCCTGGATAACGTGCTGCGCTGGGTTGCCAACCCCGTCGCCGCCGTCGAACCCACCGAGATCCTGCGCGAGCATCCTCACGCAGCCCCGTTCTGGCACGGACTGCTCCACGGTGCGCTGCGCGGGGACGACCGCACCGCTGGAAACACCATCACCACCGTCCAGCAGGCGCTCGGCCTGTTCTTCCAGGAGGAGATCCGTCGCCGCTGCGTGCCCGGACTTGGACGCCCGGCCACCAACATCGCCGACGTTATCGGCGCCGGGGGGACGATCTACCTGCTGGGACGGGAGAGCCCGTACGAGTCCGCGTCACCTTTGATGACCGCTGTGGCTGAACACGTCCTCGACACCGCACTGACTCTCGCCACAAGGTCCGGTTGGGGGCGGCTTTGCCCTCCGATGCTCGCGTGCCTTGACGAGTTGCCGTCCACGGCACCGCTGCCCACTCTGCAGACCCGGATGGCCAATGAACGCGCCCTCGGGATCTCGTTCATCTGGGCCGCCCAAACCAGAGCCCAGCTCAGCCAGATCTTCGGTGAGCACCAAGCCCGGGCCGTGCTCGGACTGACGAATATTCTGGTCATGTTCGGCGGGTCCAAGGACGTCGCGTTCAACCAGGAGATCTCCGACCTTCTGGGACCCGTCCGGGTAGCCCGCACCAGCTGGCAGTCTGGGCGGTCACACCGCTCCGTCACCGGTGAGGACATCCCCATCCTCACGGGCTCCGAAGTCCGACAACTCGAGGAACGCCACGCCCTCGTCGTCGCCGAGAACGGCAAACCCCTCATCGCCAAACTCACCCGCTGCATCGACGGCAAATCCGGCCGGGCCCTGCTGCGAGCGCAGGCGGACACTCGCGCCCGGGTCGCCGACGGTTGTAAGCACCTAGTGCACCCCGATGCCAGAGCGACAGCCGCAGTAACCGAGGCCGGAAGACGCGGACTCAACAGCGTCAATGTGCGAGGTGTTTGATGACAGTTGACCCAACTGCCAGCCATTCTGAAACTCCGCTCGCCCGGGCGTTCCCCACCCCGGGAAGGCTGGTCCAACACGCCTACCGTGAGCTGTCGATCTCCGCCAACGGCACTCCCGAACAGCGCAAAGCACTCGGCGACACCCGACGCCTCCCCAGACCGTGGGACCCACCCACATGCACGCACCCCGACCTCAGGCTGGAACTATGGATGTGGCTCGACGACGCCGTCACGTGGATCAACCACGAGTACGTCTGGGACACCGATGGCTTCATCCCAGCCTGCTGGCCCGAGCACCCCCACCTTGTCCACGACTTAGCAGTCCTCGCTGATCAACGACGACGCGCCGGACTAGCACACACCAGCGATGCTCTTGAAGACTGGCATCGGTTCGCCCTGCCCACCTTTCTCGACCGTATGGCTGCCCGCCTCAAGTCCCACTGCGAGAACGGTCACGAAGCCTGGCCCGCCGGAAGCCGCCACGTCCGACACACCAGCGACCCCCATCGAAGACGCCGGAAACTTGCGTATAAGAACGACAGCGACCTGCTCTCGCCGACGCAAGAGCCCGTGACACTCAGGCCCTCCACGCCGTGCCTGACGGTCGTCGACGGGAACGCCGTCGACACCGACACTGGTGAGATCTTGCAGTAGACGGCGGCACGCCTGCAAGAGTTGAGAAGCCCGCACGTTAAGCGGCGATGTGACGCACGCTAGGCAGCCAGCCCGGGGGTCCGCGCCTCCACTCGTTCGACCAATTCAGGAACGTGCCGCTTCACTGTCGCGACGGCGCTCAAGCCGACGATCGAAGGCGAGCGTTGATCGCGCGTGAGGCGCCCTCGGTGACTGGCAGTGTTAGCCGGGTCGTCAGGTCGTCAAGGTCATCGAGTACCGCCACCACGGCAACGCCCTCAGCCATGACACCGGCGCCGGATACAAACACGCACTCACGAGCGGCTCGTCAAGTACTGGACTGGTTTTGGCGGGCAATTGTTGACTTCAGATCGAACCCTTTCCGCTCTGATCGGGGAAAAGAGGTTCGGAACCACGAAGCATCCCGCTAGGTTTCTGCTGGCAGTGACCCCCTGAGCTGTGCGCCGAGTTCGGCAGATGAGGCGGACCAAAGACTAAGGAGAGCCATGTCAAATTCAACGCCTTCACCACCACCGCAGTGGCTGCGGAGGGGAGCCTTGACAGTGACTGGTGCCGTCGTGCTGGGAGGCGTTCTGGCGGGCGTTGGAGGTGATGTCTGGACATGGGTGAAAGGCGCCGTCGCCCCGGGTGAGCTCGTAGTGGCAGTTATCGATGAGTCGTTCGAGCAGGTGGGTGGTGCGTATGTTGTCGCCGGCGCATCCCAGCCGAGCGGCATGGATGATTGCGAGCTCCAGCTTGGGGCGTGGGCGCGGGAGCAGCAGGGGTCTATCGCGGTCAACAATTTCTACCGGGTACAGGTGACAAACGAGACGGCGAATGACGTGGTGCTCCACAAGGTTAAGCCGGTTGTGGTCTCGTCCACGCCACTGCCTTCGGATGCCCGGCAGTTCATCTGTCCTGTCGGGGAACCGCTTGCTCAACACCAAGCGAGCGTGAGGCTCGGTGGTGCACCGAGCGTCGACTACTCAGACGAAGCGGGCAACGATCTTGCCGGTCTGTTGTATCGGCTTGAGCCAGGCGAGCAGGGTGTCTTCTATATTTCCCACTACGCGGTTCCCGACGTCGACGAGTATGTAGTCCGCTGGCAGGCTGAACTGCTCTACTCAGAATCCGGAAGTGCTGAGAGCACCTTGAACGTCAATAAGATGTCAAAGGTCGACGACTTCGTGTCAGCTCCCTGGTGCGCACCTGCGTGGATGATGACTAACCCTGGCGTGTGGAGCGCGTCCGGCGAGGGATCCTGCCCGGCTCAGTAGTCGTGATCGACCCACCACTTAGGTACAGCATCTTTCCAATGATCGGCGTGACCACTGACGGAGCTATCTGCGTGACGGGAATCGCGCAGGATTCTTGCAGGTGCTTCGAGCAGTCCACAATGCTGCGCTTCCGAGAGTGTGGATCGTACGCGCTCCGCTCGTACCCCTGTGAAAGCGGTCGACTGGCTGCGGTAAGACGCACTGCCAATGCTGACCAAGGCAAGTGATCCGCGCCCGGAGCGTCGTGCAGCAGTCACGACGGGTTTTGAACCTGCCGGGGTGCCCGAGACATATACGCGCCGCGGCGCCATTGGCTGGGCGGCGAGCCTCCTTGCCTGAAGCCGTGGCGCGCGTACCACGCGGCCAGCCTTACCGCGTCCGCATCAGGCTTGCCGGGGCCAGGCTCGAGCTGGCCAGTGATTATGTACTCGTGCTCGTCGGCAAATGCGCACAGATGCTCAAGTACGGCTGTGCCAAGCCCTCGCCCCCGCTGCTCCACCACGATGTCGTGCAGCCGGATACGACGGGGAGCTCCGTCGGCGAGCAATTCCCACCGCGCGTCTTCCATTGGCAGGGACACTGAGAGCGTGCGGAAAGGGGTCCTGCGCTCTAAGGCCTCCACCGTTTCCGGCAGAGGCCTTAGTGGCCCGGGAATGTGCTCGTAGAGATCTACTGCGACTTCCGTTCTGAGGTCTCGGGCGACCGAGAGGATCTGCGTATGCAAATGGTCGACGTCGGTAGGTGCACCTAGTGCGGTGTTGGCGCGGATCGCCGGAAGGCTCGCCAACGTCGATTTGGCCCACCCCTTCGGTAAGTCATTGGCCAGTCGACGAAGCGTTTCCTCAAGGGACAGGGCTCCTTGCCGCGCGTTGACCCGGGAAAGGGCGCTCCAATTCTGGGTAGAGCCGACGGCATTGCGCTCAAGGTGATCGCCGGCCCGGAGCAATTCGGCAAGCGCACGGCGGTGATACCCGGTGCGCTCCCTTGCTTCATGGGCCAGTCGGCGGCGATTCCACCACCACGACCCCTCGACGGCCTCATCAGCAGCTATGAGCCGCCGCTGGGTCCGTTCCACATCCCCATAGGCGGTGTGCCACTTATGGGCGAGCGCAACTGGGTCTGAAGCCAGAGGGCGGGGGGCATGGCCGTGATCCTCGTCGACCAGCCAATGCGAGTACATGGCTGAGGAGTCTCACAGACCCGTGGGCTCTTCGCATCCCGACCGAATCTGGGTAGGCGCGCCCTCTGTTCTCGCTAGATCCCGCGCTATCTGCAGCGCATCTCCCGCTATCGCGGCGCAGTGACGCACCTGTCGTCCGTGCAGCAGTCCCTAGGGACAATTTGAGGCGTTGTGTCGCGCAGTGTCACCCTCACGCTGCACTCCGCGAACGGAACTACTAAGTAACATTCGATGCGACGGACCCAACGACTGACGGCCTCGGTCTGTTTGCTCGTCCGCGATCACGGCGAATGGTGGTTCATTTGGGATGCTGGGCTGGCCAGTGATGCCTTCAAGTACAGTGCTGGCACTTTGACCGTACGGTCTAGGCATGCCCGACGACGACAAGGCCGGTCCGCAGCGACTCGTCCGCTTCTTCTTCCCCCTGCCCTCCCCACTCCCGGTGCCGGACGGCTGGAGCATTACCGAAGCCCCGGGCGTTGGGGCTCCGCCTCCGGGCCCCTTGGCCCACTTGATCTTCTGGCAGCACGAGGAGTCCGCAGAGGCGATGGGCGAATCGATGAAGGCCGTATTGGCAGTCAGGGATCGGGTGAGTGACGGACAGATCGAGGGGACAGGCTCAGGCCGCGAGTGGCTGGCGACACGGCGTGTGACCGTTGTTGAGGCCATCACACAGGCTGACGCCAAGGCAACCAACCGGGATGGCTGGGATGGCGAACCACAGAACCTGGCGCCCGAACAGGACTTCCTCGTTCGTTGCATCACGCTTGCGGCCCAAGTCGTGCGGGCGTTCCGGTTGGTGCAGGGCGATCCCCTGCAACTACCAACCTACGAGGGGTTGCCTCCGCACGTGCTTCTGAGTTTCGGAGAGGGCGAGCTAAACCGACAGGGCTCGAGGCTGCCTGCCCCTGCGGATTGGACGCCACAAGCGCTCATGATGCTGAACCACATGAACATCGCGTTTGACCTCTTGCCTAAGAGCGCTGGAGCAGATGAGCTGCGGCAGTCAGGCTTCTGGATGCACGCCCTACAGACCGGGGCTCCGGGGGTGCTGGCTCGCGAACAGCTTCAACTGGCCGGGATTGCCATGGACTGGCGGGGCGAGTACGCGGAGGCGGTGGTGAAGGCCAATACGGCGAGTGAAGTCTTGCTTGACTCGACCCTGTCTCTGCTCGCATGGGAGGAGCACCTGCAGGACGACACCAAGCCGACAGCGGACGAGTGGGGACTGGAGTTCGTAGAAGGTCAGCTGCGGACGCGCGTTGCGCACCACCTGACGCACCGCCTGAAGGGTGACTGGACATCTACCTCAAGCCCCTACGTCCGCTGGCTCCGAGGAGGGCACGCGCTGCGGCATCGAATCGTCCATGGGGCCTACGCCCCTAGTCGACAGGAAGCGGCTGATGCATTATGTGAAGTGGCCGAGCTTCACACGCACGTTTTCGACCGCATCTGTGAGCGTCGCAACTTCTATCCCCGTGCCGCGATCATGTCCGTAGGACAGGAAGGTCTCGAGCGACGAGACCTTTTGAGGGGCCGAATCGTACGATTCCTGACCGACATCGCCGATACCGAGGATCCATGGAGTGTCGCGTGGGGGATGTGGCACCAACGCTTGATCACCGTCGCCTCAGATGCTCGATAGAAGTCAACCGTCTAACGCCCCCCGCACCCAGGGCCTAGGCGCCTCCACGGTGCCAAGACTTCCGGGACCGTTCGCGGCTTGACCGTGAATCAAGGCCGGGACGTTTTGGGCCGATCCCTCGCATTTCCCCGTGGACCACGCACTCCGCGCCACCACTCTCCGCGGTCTTAGTGTGCGAAGGTGGCTCGGCGACCAAAGACGGAGCAATCTTCCTACGGTTCTTTCGTTCCCCTTAGAGAAAGCACTTGCCAAAGCGCCCATCGGGGTGCTTATCGCTCGCTGAAGGTCTACGCGGACCGTGGACCTGGAAACCGATGGCTCATCGCCGTCCGACTCATTTGGCTGAAGGAGGTCGATATAGGTGGCCGACAGCGGAACTACGAGAACGAACTTACCTCGGCCCGGTGCGCCTGGGTGAACGCTAAGGCTAGAGGCTTTGCCTACATCCGTAATAGTCTGAAGATTCCCTTCGTGATCGCTAGCAGTGCCCGAGATCAGAAATTCTTGACCATCTCGGTCGACGCTCGTCACCTCTATGACGCCGCGCCCGCCCAAGGCCCGCGGGGGTCTTGGCTGAGAAGTAATGCCTCGGCCACTATGAACTGATTGTCGCGTAGTAGGCACGCAGAAGGAGCGCCAAAATCGCGCCGATGATCATACTTTCGACTTGTGTTCCGCAAGTGTCTGGCCGCTGGCACATTAACCGGTGCCTTCCAGATTTCGGTCAATTGTCTACGAGAGACTTGGTGGACTGCTCGATGATGAATCCCGCTACCCAGTGACGGTGACCCTAGTGGGAGGGGCCTGGGCGGGCCCCGGATCGCTGGCAGCGGCAGCGGCAGCGGCAGCGCAGTTTCTGCTCTTAGTCGATCGCGACAAACGAAGGTGCTTCCTCGATTGGGCGTTTGAGCCGCCTCCCCAAGTCGGCGAAGTTGGGCGCACAGTGGGCGGAATCGTCGCAGTTCCGCCCGGCAGTTCAGACGCCGGCGACGTATGCGGTCAGGAAGTGGACGCCGTGTCGATCGAGGTTGCCTCGGGCTCGGTCGTAGTGCTCGGTGGTTCTCGGGTCGGCGTGCCGGGCCAGGATCTGGGCGTCCCGCAGGGGGACGCCGGCGTCGAGGGCGTTGGTGATCGCAGCGTGACGCAGCGAGTGTGGGCTTATGTGACGCGGATGCTGGCGGCCTTCGCGATCCGGGCGACCATCCGGTACACATCGCGCCGGTCGATCGCCTTCCCAGTGAGCGGCCGCAGGACCAGGGGCCCGCTGGTTCGATCGCCGCGGCAAGCCTCCAGGACCCGCAGCACCGGGACGGTGATCGGCATCGTGTCGGGCTTGTTGCCCTTGCCCACCAGGTGCAGCACCCGGTGCCCACGCAGGGTGTCGGCGTAGTCCTCGATCCGCACCGCGGCAGCCTCGGATGCGCGCAGCGCGTTGATCCCGAGCAGGTAGGCGAGGGCGCCGTGGTGGACGGTGATGGTCTGGGCGACTTGGAGGAAACGGATTAGCTCCAGCCGGTCCAGTCCTTGAGTGCGCGATTCGTCGCGGTGGACCTTAGGCAGTCTCGCGTAGACGGCCGGGTCTGCGGGGATGAGACCGTCGATGTGCGCGAACCGGAAGAAGCCACGGACGCCGTGCATCATCGTCACGACGGAGGAGTCCATCAGGCCCCGGTCCCCGAGGCTGCGGATGTACAGCTCAACGTGTGCGCGCTGGACCCCGACCAAGGGGTCCAGGGCGTTCGCTTCACACCAAGCGAACCACTGCCGCAGCTGGAACGCGTACAAGGTGTGGGTGCGCCCGGAGTAGCGGGCCAAGAACGAGACCGCTGCCAGTTGGGCGGTCGACATTGATGACGGCTGGAACGGAAGGAGAGTTGTCGGAGCGGACATGGCGTCACCTCATGCGGCGACGGCAAGAGGCCAGGTCGCGTGCGCCGCCAGCGTGGCCTAGGCACCCGAACCGCATCGACGCTAGACCCCTCTCCAAGCAGCGAGTCCGCAGGTGGCGAATAGACGCAGATTCGTGGGGACCGAGTTCGTGTCCGGGCGCGGATCCGATGGAGCGCCCACATGCCGGCAGGAAGCTAAGGGCTAGAGGTTCGACCCCGGGGCATGCTTCGTGTAGGCGGCGCTCCTACCGCAATCTGCACCGAAACTGCTGCCTCGCTTCGACTGTTTGACATCCAGGTCAACACGTCCAGCAGGCGCAAGGTACCTATGCCTTTGCTGACAGGCAGCGGGCGCAAGACGTCGATGGCTTGGCGTAGTTCTGGATCCCTCAGCGCTTCGGCCAACGGACGCCACGTCTCATCGCCGAGGTGCAAAGCGCCGGCGATCACTGAGTCGACGATAGGGATGAGCCGAGGGCGTTTCCGTGCCAAGAGTTTGCTCGCTCGAGTTCGTCCCACCCCATCGATGCCGCGGACCAAGGACCAGAGCTCGGTTGCTACGCCAAGGTCTGTCTCACTGGCATCCCAGAGCGAGATCTGGGCCGGAACGGCCCTAAGGGCCGACTGAATTTCCTGAGATATCAGCACTTCGCGGACGGCCGTGGGTCCGAATCGGACATCCAGCAACGACGCGGCGGCGATGTCATCGACTGTGAAACAGTCGATGGGATTGTGGGCCAGGAGTCCGCCGGGGTCGAGGCCGTCAAACATCGCCCCAGCGAATCCACGGCGTTGGTCGAAGTAGGCGGCGACAAGGTCATGAGCGTGCGGCCCCTTGACGGTTTCGATGATGCTTTGACGGACGCGGTCATGGTCGGTTCGACGGGGCACGCATCCGATTGTGTCGCTAAAGTGCCGGCCGCGAAGGCATCGCTCATACATGCGATGGAGTCCGCGTCCACAGTCAAACCCAATGGGTTCAGCGGCCACCCAGTCTTGGGTGCGACCCGACTGTCAGCGGCGTCAAGCACGATGACCTTGTGGCCCGACTACCGGTTCAGGCGCCGTCCGGAGGCACCCGCCCCCTTCGGCCCCGAGACCTCTTTGACGAGGCAGCCGGTGGCGACGTCGTGACAGTCTCCATGCGAACGAGGTTCGTCGAACTCAAGTCAACCAAGGATGGCGACCCATGGGCCGTTCTCGAGGGCCGTTGGCGAGGACGCCGTCTGCGTTGCGTGGTCTTCCCAACGCTGTGGGCAAAGGTCGAGCCGCCAGCACCGGAGACGCGGTCGTAGTCTGCGGCCAACTGCTGTTCCGCGAGGGGCAACCGGTTATCTGGGTTCAGGAGCTGGCGAGGATCCCACTGACGTGATGCACCAGCGGGCGGCTCAAATCCGATGACGGTTCCGCGACCCATGCAACCAAAGGCCGCACCTCCGGGATCGTGCTCGGGCATCGATTCCATGGATTCGCAGCCTTCGTTGCCCTACCGTTGGCGTAAGTGGGGCCTTCAGGCTCCTTGGTGGCCGAGCGCTATAGGGCGTGAACCGCGCACCGGGTCGGATATGAGCCGGCCGAGTGCGACAAGTCGAGGAACAGCGACATGTCGTGTTCGAAGTTGCCGTACCGGACTCGATGGATGGCGCTCTGCGCGATGCGCGCCATCGTCCGTAAGCGCCAAGGTCAAAACGCCAAGGTTCCGACGGGTACCTACCTCTGCAGCGAGTGCCGATGTTGGCACCTCACGTCCAAGTCAGGGACACAAGTGCCACCGTGGGAGAAAAGAGATCAGCCAAGTGCTGACGCGGCGAAAGGACGCAGGGCACGGCACATGATCTTTGGCCGAGCCCGGCGTGCCGGACGGAGCCAAAACTAACTGCCAGTCATGCAGGAAGAGGGAAGGCACCTCATGAACAAGGGGTGAGCCAACTGCGGCACGGCAGCAACGCCATCGTCAGTGATAAACCCCTTCTCCGAGCCAGTAGGGCTATCTCGGAGGTGCACATCCAGGGACGATTCGAGACGGGGGCCGCTTTCAGTTCGCCCTGACAGACTGGGGCCATGCAGGTAGACACGGTAGCCAAGGACCTTCTGTTTGCCACCGTCAGGCTCGTCACCGAGGCCCAGGACGGCGAAGAAACCTCGGGAACGGGTTTCATACTCGACCTCGAACTGATGAAGGGAGAGTCAACACCAGTACTCGTCACTAGCCGCCATGTGGTTGAAGAAGCGACGGAGGTCTCCCTCCATCTAGCGGTTGCAGGGCGAGACTCCGATGTCCAGTTGCGTAGCGCGCTACAAGTCCGCATGGTGAACGGACGCGAGGCGTTCTTCTACCATCCGGATGACAGCATCGACATCGCAATCGCCCCCATCGGGCGAGTGATCCGTGATGCGCCAGAGCGGCTCTTCTATCGTGCCCTTCCAGCGTCTCTCGTACCTGACGCGGACGCACTGGACGCACTGGATGCCATCGAGGAACTGATCTTCGTGGGCTACCCCGATGGTCGGTGGGACTCCATCAACCAGACCCCGACAACTCGGCGTGGGATCACCGCGACTCCAGTTTGGCTCGACTACGACGGGCGGCCCTACTTCCTGATCGACGGCGGTGTCTTCCCGGGGAGCAGTGGCAGCCCTGTTCTGATTTACAACACCGGAGGCTTCGCTGTTGGGGGGAGTTTCGCAATCGGTCAAAGAATGATGCTCGTTGGCGTCTTGACAGACTCGCTGATTCGCAATCAATCTGTGAACTTCGGTGACCTAGGCGGCTCCTTTGAACAAGGGCTCGGTTTGGGCACCGTCTTGAACGCTCGCGCCCTGGTCCACACCATCGACTTGTTCTGCGCGAATGCAGGCCTGACGCGCACGCCGCGTACCCCAGGAGCCTGAACCGATCTGATGCCGCGTCGGGGCTGGGCCTTGAATCCGATTGGCAGAGGCGTCTTTGCTCCGGTCAATCAGGCGCGCGGCTTCAAGTTATGGTTGATGCCAAGGGGCAGCGTCTCGCCGAGCAGGGTGCATACATGGCTTAGCGGCGGAATGACGCGGTGAAGAGCCGGATGCTACGACGCGCTCTGAAGCGTGTGACGATGATGTTGTGAGCAGAGATCCATCCGCCGCGAGCGGTGCAACTGTGTCCTTCGATCTCGAGGACGATGGGTTCGTGGGATCGGTTGGCGGCCAAGAGGGCCACCAGCTTCATGTCCTTGGCCATGGATGGATCGTTCAGCCGAAGCACCACGACTTCGTTGCGTCCGAGGAAGTGATCGCGGCCGCCAACATCGAGAGTCTCCGAGCGGCCATGCTTGACGGGCGCAGATGCTGCTCGCAACTTCCAGGGTCCACGGAGTACGTGCACGTTGCATTGGAGCACGGTGCTGACTTTCACGCGCTGACATCGCCGGTTGACCCCGTCACCCTGTGGGTGGAGTCCGATCGCGTCTTCGCAGTCATCGAGACACAGGCACGGCGGAAGCCACCTTGGAACGCCGACGAGCTCTCCCTGCTTCTCGCGCCGGCGGCGTCTCAGTATGGATGTGCAATCGAGCGTGTCTTGTACGAAAGTCATGGCGGCGATCCAGCCGACTGGGACGGTCTGGGCCTTGACCGTGAGGAACTGGAGGAGTTGCACCGCGGAGGGGAAGACGAGCCGCACGAGATTCACGTGCGTGTTGCGGCTGAGGAGGCCTTGACCGTGAGTGAACTTCTCGCCGCTGGGCGCGCGGTGAAGGCTCTCCTCGCGGCGCACCAGGGTGGAGCACTTGACGTTGAGACGGTACGCAATCTTCTCCGAGGGGGACACCCATCCCTGTTGGTCGGCCTCAGTGAAAGCGAGTGGTTCGAGGTGAAGGCGCAGGCATACAACATCGGCGTGCCGGGTGTCGCAGGGGAACGACAAAAGATCGAGTTGGCACAAGACGTCGCCCGATTCGCGAACGGCGAGACGGACGCATTGCTCGTAATAGGTTTGCGAGAAGGCAAAGGCGCTAGGAAGCACGCCGTGGACGCAGTGACGCCCGTGCCGATCAGCGCCATCGACGTCGATCGGTATCGGGCGGTTCTCGATTCCAAAATCATTCCGCCCGTCGATGGACTCCGCCTAGAGCAGATCGAATTGGGTCATGGCTGTGGCCTCTTGCTCATTAACGTTCCGCGGCAAGCTCGAGAATTGCAGCCGTTCTTGGTCCACGGCGCCATCGTGGCTGACAAGGTAGAAGGCGCATTCTTCAGCATCGTCCGCCGGCGCGGAGAGGGGAGCATCGTGACTACAGCCGCGCAGATCCATGCTTACATCGTTGCTGGCCGCGCATTCCTGAGGAATGAACAAGACGATGGGCAACCCAGCTTGCGTGAGGGCATCCATGAAGGCTGAGGCTCCGTTCTACGCGAGCCTCTGTGCGTCATCGTGCGGGTCCGCCAGACGTCGCGGGGTTAAGCATCGACCTGGAGCGCACGCGGCGAAGTGACGCGCCTGGTTCGACCTCCAGGTCCATTGCAGCGATGATCCCTGTATGACGCGTTGGGTTGAGATCAACACGGGTAACCCGGTGTACCGGATCCGCGACGACCGCGTGGTTGAGATCAACACGGGTAATCCGGTGTACCGGATCCGCGACGACCGCGTGGTTGAGATCAACACGGGTAATCCGGTGTACCGGATCCGCGACGACCGCGTGGTTGAGATCAACACCGGAAGTCCGCTGTACCGGATCCGCGAGTAGGCACAGACTTCGCGGCGAAAGACGCACGTCCCCACTGCCCCATGCGCGTACATGGTGGCGACGCGGCTCCTGTGCCTTGGCCCTCACAACAGGCATCGATCGCCTCGACTTCACGAGCCCTTGCTAGGGCCAATCATCGTGACCCAGCGAGGAAGCAAAGAGGCTCCGGGACATTGGATCGTTCACGCGGCGGTGTTCGATCCAGCCCACGCGGCGCCAAAAGCCATCTGACGACTCGTCAAGAGACATTGCGACCATCGGCCACCCGTAACCAAGACCAATCTGCTCGATTGCGAGCTCCCCGAACCTACGCCCCGTGCGACGGAGATCGGGTCGAACCTCAAGGAGATCGATCTCCGTCACTCCTCCTAGCGGGCATTCCCACGACGTGTAATCAGCGTAACGACCCGCTCCTGGGAGGATCTTTGCCCGTGCGACCTCTTCGCCCTCGTCCATGAGTTGGCAGTAAGACACAGGACTCTTGGCGCTGCCGAGTTCCCACCATGACGGATTGAACCGTGGGTCACGCGGGAAGGCTGGCATCACGTGCTCCCTCTGTGGCGACCGGTTCTCAGATACGACTACGAGATCAAGAGGCATGTGCGGATGGTGGCAGACGTGTGCCTGTGCGGCATGACCGAAGGCAAGGATTGAGCTCATAGAGGCACACCCGACCGTGACTCGCCGGCCGAGCGTTAGTCGCGTGCATGTGGCCTCCTGTCTCGAGCAGTCGGCCCGATGCACTTGACAGGCAGGCTGGCGCTAGCGCGTCCATCTGGGCGGAATCCACGCAGTTGCGGCCGGCAGTTCAGACGCCGGCGACGTAGGCAGTGAGGAAGTGGACGCCGTGTCGGTCGAGGTTGCCTCGCGCGCGGTCGTAGTGCTCGGTGGTTCTCGGATCGGCGTGCCGGGCCAGGATCTGGGCGTCACGCAGGGGGACGCCGGCGTCGAGGGCATCGGTGATCGCGGCATGCCGCAGCGAGTGCGGGCTGACGTGACGCGGGATGCTGGCCACCTTCGCGATCCGGGCGACCATCCGATAGGCGTCGCGCCGATCGATCGCCTTCCCGGTGAGCGGCCGCAGGACCAGTGGCCCGCTGGTGCGCTCGCCTCGGCATGCCTCCAAGACCCGCAGCACCGGGACGGTGATCGGCATCGTGGCGGGCTTGTTGCCCTTGCCCACCACGTGCAGCACCCGGTGCCCGCGCAAGGTGTCGGCGTAGTCCTCGATCCGCACCGCAGCAGCCTCCGATGCACGCAGCGCGTTGATGCCAAGCAGGTATGCCAGGGCGCCGTGGTGGACGGTGATGGTCTGGGCGACTTGCAGGAAACGGATCAGCTCCAGTCGGTCCAGACCTTGAGTGCGCGACTCGTCGCGGTGGACTTTCGGCAGTCTCGCGTAGACGTCCGGATCGGCGGGGATGAGACCATCGATGTGCGCGAACCGGAAGAAGCCCCGGACGCCGTGCATCATCGTCACGACGCAGGAGTCCATCAGGCCCCGCTCCCCGAGACTGCGGATGTAAAGCTCGACGTGGGCGCGCTGGACCCCCACCAACGGGTCCAAGGCGTTCGCCTCACACCAGGCGAACCACTGCCGCAATTGGAACGCGTACAAGGTGTGGGTGCGCTCGGCGTAACGGGCTAAGAACGAGACCGCTGCCAGCTGGGCGGTCGACATCGATGACGGCTGGAAGGGAAGCCGAGTCGTCGGAGCGGACATGGCGTCTCCCCACGCGGCGACCGCAAGAGGCCATGACCCGCCCGCCGCCAGCGCGGCCCAGGCACCCGAACCGCATCGACGCTAGACCTCTTCGCTGTGCAGCGCGTGCGCAGGCGGAGTGGTGAGGCACACGTCAGCTGTCTGGTTCGCTCCCCACACTACAGTTTGGAAGCAGTGACCCAAGGGTTCTTGGCCTGGCTGTGGGCCGGGGACAGGTACAGCTTAAACGCCTCGTGCAACTGCGACATGGCCGCAGCGTGGCGTCGTCGGCCACCGCCAGTTCGGCATCGGCGGGCAGCCAATCCTCTGACAGCAGGCGCAGGACGTGGTTGCGCTCAGGGGATGGCTCGAGCAGCTTCCTCACCGCGTAAGGGGGCGCCTCCACCGAGAGCAGCGTGATGGCGAGCCGTTCGGCAGCGCTCACGTCCCAAGGGGTTGCCGGACCGAGATCAAGGAAGGTAGCCCCCCGCGAAATTCCGTTCCCGGGAGTAGTTATGCACTAGGTACTCCACCGCCCGGGGGTCGGATAGCGCCGCGTCTACAGCCCGCATGGCGCCATCGATGACTTTGTCATCGGGCACTGCCCACTTGTGCGGCGCCGTGGTAAATCTTGGATCTGTCTTCGTCATGGTGCTTCCTCAGCTGGGCTTAGTCGCTGCCGGGACCTACATGACAGTTGGGGTTGACCATAGAAACGGGGGTCCGGCTTGAAAGGGACCATTGCTCTTCCCGCCCGCGAGTCGGCCCGGCTGTCGACTGGCGGCGGAAGGACGCGCGAGGTGCAAACCCACTACGCCCAAAAATCGTGACGGTCGTCGTCCATGATTTTGGCGGCCTGGATGCGCTTGCTCAGTTGCGGGCCAACCGTGAGGAAGCCGCCCCGCTGGATCTTGGCGGCCTTCCCGTAGCCCGTGAACTCAAGGACTGCATCAGGGTCAAGCTTCCATTGCGACTCTGGCTGGACTATCAGGTCAGCATCGTCACGCCGTCGCCTCCACGTGCTTTCGACGGCTGCCAGCACGTGCAACACGAAGTCGTTGGTAGACGCGATGAGACCGTCAAGGACGTCCGCTGAGTCTTCCAGCACGAGCAACTGCTCCAATGAGTTCGTGTCGAGACCTTCGTCCGCTGGCCCGTACGACAGCGAGTGCATCTCGCTCCGGCTCGGTTGTCGAAAGAACGGTCGCAGCAGTCCGGTCATGCGATTGCCCTGACCCACGGTCGTGAGGTTCCAGTGAGTAGTCGCGGCCCTATGGGCCACTGCGTGTCTCGTCTGCAGAAGCCACGGCAACCAGTCCGGCGGGCCGAATGACTCCCAATCTTGGGAGGTGGCAAGCAACGCACGTTGCGTCGCGACACCCTCTGAGGTGCCCGCGGTATAGATCTTGCCCTTGCGGTCCTCCTCGACCGCCAGCCTTTCTATGGCTGGCCAACCGGCCTTGATGGCGTCCGAGCTCACCCCCGAAACGATCACGAGAATTGCAGCCAACCTGTCGAGAACCTGCACCAGATGGATCAGCGCGTGGGTGGCACTTGTGTCGATACGTCGATCGCGACGGTCCTCGTGAGTGCCGCGGTGGAACGCACGCAGATAGTCCTCGTGTGTGGCCTTGGGATTCGTGCGGGACAGACTCTGCTCGCGGGACCGCAGCCAAGAGTTGTCCGCGTATACCGCCTCCCGATGGTCAGCCGCACAGTGTGCGGCATCGAGCAAAGCGTCGGGGACTCCCATGCAGCTCTGAATCAGGTAGTCGGCGATCAGGACCAGCCGTTGGTTGTCTGTGTGGCCATGCCACCAACGGAAAGAGCCATACTCGAGGTCGAGTTGGTCGATTAGCTCGCCGACGAAGCGTGTGAACTGGACTGCGCTGTTCTGGACTGGTGCGGTGTAGTCGGGCACGCGCGGACCGTACCTCGGCAGGGGGCCGAGTGTCGCAGCCATTGATCGCGGCTGCTCTGCAACAGCCTCTCTGCTGCGTCGCCCGGTGGGTCGTCCAAAGTGTCACCCATCTACGCGTTGAACTCCCCCCCCCGTCGTGTTCCAGCACGTGGTCCTTGAGAGGACGTTGAGGGCACCCCGCTCGCGGCGAAATGACTTAGGGATGGCCACCTAGCCGACCTTTTTCGTAAACCGGGCTGTCATGATCGGGCGGTGATCGACACCTTGGCACGACTTGCATCGGACAACGACCTGGAGGATCGGCTAGGCCGGTCGCCAGAGGGTTTGACCGAGAGGTACTTGTACTCGTCAGACATGGTGTTCAGGTACGCCTTCGGACGGTGGTGGGGAAACACCGACCTCGCAACCAGCGCAATCTGGGTACTGCTCAACCCTGCAACCGGCGACACCGAACGGCGTCATCGGCCCACCTTGGAGCGCTGCATCTCCGCGTCACGCGCCGCAGGGCACACCGGGTTGGTCATCGTCAATCTCTTCGCCTTTCGCGACACCGACCCACGCAACCTACGCGCCGCTCCTGACGCCATAGGCCCCGCCAACGACGAGGTGCTTCGTGTCATCACAACAGCTGGCGCGCAGACTATCGCTGCATGGGGCGGATCCGGGAGACTAAACGGACGCTCCGCACAGGTCGGTCCGCTGCTGGACTCACCCATGTGCCTCGGCACAACCCAGGGCGGGGAACCTCGTCACCCGCTCTATGTGGCTGCGAGCACCCAACTGGTCCCATGGGTGCTGCCGCGTCCAGCCTCGAGCGCCGAGGACGGCGTCAACCACCACGTGACAGCAGCCGCTCTTCTGCCGCACCCGCCCGTGGTGGCCCGAGACACCGTTGGCGCACTGTTCGACCGCGAACCGGTGCAGTTCAGCCTGCGTGGCGACGCCTACCTGTGGCGCGAACTGCGAGCCCAGTTCGCGACCACCCCCCTACCGTCGGACTGGTACGAGCTGCGCCAACTCCTCCAAGGCGGCGTCGACAAGGTGGTCGGTGACCTCCTCGCATCCCGAGAATCCCTCGGCTGGCACGACCCCGACGCCGCTGTCTACGTCCCCGCGTACGACCCCGGTCATGGCATATCCGCGGGAGCCGTTCACCTCCCTTGGTGGTCACACACCGGAATACCGATCCTCCTCGACCGATTCCAGGCACAACGCTTGCCAGAAGTTACCGCCGAGGCCGACTGACGCCGCTGTCTTAGCGTTCCAGAACCATCACCACAGTCGGCTGGCGGCCGTATGACGCATTGCCACTTGCGACAGAATCGGACTTCGGAATTCGTAACGCCTGCCGGGGGCCTGTGGCTCACCAGCCTCGTGCCACGCTCACGCGAGGCGAACCCGCTGGTTCACTCCTGGGTAGCTGATGAAGGCCGAGTAGTCGCGACGCGGAGTGCACCGCTGATCCGACCGAAGAACCGGTGGTGGGCAGTGATCAGAACTCAGGCCGCCGGACTTTAGTCTCCAAAGAACTGGACAAACGGGTCTGTGGTAACGCTGAGTGGCTCCTGCGTCGCCGCCTCGAAGCCGGCCTCGCTCATCATGCGAGTGCCGAATCCAACTGTGAAGCTGAACTCCCTTGGGTGCACGTCGGGCAACTTGGTGAAGTCGATTGGGGCCGGGTCCGGCCACAGTGCTGCCACTCGGCCGGCCTCCTCCAACGGATGCAGGATCGGCCAGCCGGGATGCCACACCATCGTGACGTCAAGACCGCGGAGCCCGAAGGAGCGGGTTGCGAAGCCAAGCTCTCTGTCCCCGACCATGATCCGGGTCGGGAGGAAGATGCGCTGAGTGTCGCCTTCCCAGTGCTGTTCACCCATGACGTCGCGCTTGGCAATGTAAACCGAGAAGTCGGCGGGCGGGGCGGAGCCGGTGCGCATCCAATCCAGCCAGGCGGGCTCAACTCGCTCGAATCGAGGAAAGTCTTCGTCGCGCTGGACGTGGGGATTGTCGTGCACGGCATCGGGGTGACCTGCCAGCAGCCCAATCTTGAGGAACCACCGGGCGAGCGCCGCAGCCTCATCCGCGGTGATCGTCGGCCACGCATGGTTGGACGACCAAGGGAGGAGGGCGCGAATGACCGGTTTGACGGGTTCCTCGATGGAGCGGTTGAGTTCGGAGTTGCACGGCTCGCACATCGGCACGTGAACGCCAGGCAGCGCGACTGCGGTGACGGGCGTGACGCCATCACGCTTCGTGTAGGCGACGCCCGCCTTGTTGGTTGTGAACGGTCCCTGTCCGTGGAAATCCTGGATGAGCCAGAGCGGCCACACGTGTTCGCCGACGCCCTTGGACTGATTTGGGCACAGGACGCAGGTCATCCCAGCGAAGCGATCCGACATGTTGCGACGATAGGGAGCGTGCGAGGTTTCGGCAATCGAGATAACTGCCCCTCCGACGCCCCGCCGCCAGCGAGATGACCCTTCGCAGAAGACGGCCGCTACTCCTACTCCGTTGGGCGTGCCCAAAGCGGCGATGAGACGCACCTAGGACGAGGCGCCGGGTCCTGGCACTCCCGCTCGGAGCCGTGGCCACGTCGGGCAGCCGGTGGCAGTTGAGTCGCCGACGCGACGCTGCCCAACGAAGAGGGCTCTTCAGCAAGTCAGGATCCGTGTCGTCGGTCATGACTAACCACTCACTGCGGCTGTTTAGCTGGCAAAGCCCCGGACTCGGTTGGCCGACTTGACCCTAATCCGATCTCGCGAAGTCGACCGAACCCGCGCCCACGACACGCGGTGCGATGGCCGTGACGACGCCCTCCATTTCCGCTAATGTCACACCTGTTGGGCGAAACGCACCCAAAACCAGAAGCGCTCTCCCAAGGCCGGAGGGCGTTTTTTGCATCTGACCTGCAAGTTCACCGACTTCAGCGCCTCACCGAACGGTACTCTTAGAGCGGCCCCCGTTGCAGTGTCACACTTGCGTGGTGACCGCTGAGCGCGTCTACCAAGCCGCCGCCAGGCTGGATGTGTCCAGCCGGCGCCTCCTTGTTTTACTCGAGGCCAACGCGGCATGGCATGCCACAGCCAGTTCGGCCCTGAGCCCCGGAGGGGCCGCCCTCATCGCTGGCACCACCAAGGCCACGGTGTTCGCCGAAAGCTCGCGGCACTACGGGCGCAAACCGTCGCGTCGTCAGGTGTTCTGGACGTGGCAGCAGCGCAGCGTCCACGACGACTACTACTGGGGTGACGAGCGTCCCGTCTGGACCAACTGGGTAGGTCCTGAAGAGATCACCACAGCCGAGGCCGCTCAGGCATATGGAGTCTCTCCCGCGACGATCCGCCAATGGGTTCGCCGCGGACGCTTGCAACCGACGAGGAACCAGGGTCGAACCCTGATCTTCTCCGCGCGTGACGTGAGCCGGGCCGCTCTGACCACAGGCGATCGCAACAGGCAGCCCGGAGGCGCCCTCCGTAGGGACGACGACCGTCGACAGCCCGCAGCCCTCGGCATCTCCGCCGCATTGATGCACGAGCTCGTTACGGCCGATGTCGCAGCACGCGCCGCGGGTGTCGCTGCCTCAACCATCCGCGTCTGGAAGCACCGGGGTCATCTGAGTGCCGCCGAGCATTCGGGCCGGACTCCGCTCTACCTTCTTGCCGACGTTGTTGCCGCAGCGCGTCGATCTCCTCACCGCCCGCAGCGTCGACTAAAGCCGTTCTAACACTCACCCCTTGAGGGGAGGTTCGCATGCGACCTCCCTAGGCACAGCCATGCCCTGACGCTCTCTCGAACAACAACGGCGCTCACGCGCACCACATACGAACCACACCCGGCCCGCTGTTACCCAGCGGGCCTTTTGCATGCCCGAAAACGGGCTGGAGGACTCACCATGGCCACCATTGCCGATCTCATCCCCGACAGCATGACCTTCGAAACTGCTCTGTCGATGGCGCTCGTCATCCTCGTTCTGACCGCCGGCGTCGCGTGTCTTCTTTGGCTGTTTGCACACCTCACACCCGGTCGGCGACAAGACGTCATCCGACTCATCAAGGCCCTCCGCCAAGGAGGAACCGGCCCACGGTAATTCGCCTGCGAGGTGACGGCAGTGCCTTGGCCCAAGGCCCACGGGGACCAAGGCACTGCCAAAGGGATGACGTTGATGGGGTTGTGGCCCTATGTGGGCGGAATCGACGCAGTTGCGCCCGGCAGTTCAGACGCCCGCGACGTAGGCGGTCAGGAATGTTGGGCTTCTTGCCAACCACGACCACCAGAGCCACACTCCGAACATGTCGTATGAGCGGACCATCAGAGGTCTCGGTCGCCCAGAGCAAGCCTGGTCGACGCGGGCCCAAGCCACGACCGACGAAATGCTCACGGCATGCGCGGACGTATTCGCGGCAGCGTGTCGCTCGCGGCCCTCCAAGAAGTTCCCGCGGGACCCGACGCGGTCACCACGCCTCCTCTACGGGCGCGGGCTTGGCGTCGACGAAGCCGGCGGCTTCGTCCGCGCCCTTGAGCACGGCCTGATTGTGCTGGCGCCGGACGGCGGGTTCCAGGTACCGGGAGCCCGGGCTTGCTCCAAGAACCTGCACCTCGTTGGGCGAAATGAGGATCACGTCGCACTCCACACGGAAGTACTCGTCCACATCACTTCATATGCGGAGTTGGTCTTGGATCACGGCTGGGAAGAGAGCTGCCTCGTTTTCGATCCATTCGTCCGCGGCGCTGCGCTCGATCTTTGGGGATTCGCTAGAGCCGCCGACGGCCCGTGGTGGGAGGGTGAAATCACATTTGCCTCTGAGGCGAAGGCTCGAGTGGATGGTCCCGACGGGCTCCGCTCACTCTTGGCCTCTCTGCTGGCACTGTCGTCCGACCCCGCCACATCGGCTAGCAATAACCACCTGGCCAAGTGGAGAGAGATCGTCACGCTCACAAGGGACCGCGACATTAACCTCCTCCTCGTCGCTGACGGCGCAAGGTGGTGGTATCGAGTGAGCCGACACGGCGAATCCGCACTGCTTTCAGACCCTGGGAGTTAAATGCCAAACCTGCCGGCAGGCGGCGGTATGACGCAGGCACACCGGTGGGCGCGGCCCTCGGGCTTCGCGATCCGGAGTCCGTCAAGACATTTCGAGTGATACGTCGTCCGCGATCTCCTCCATCGGAATCTCGACGTTGACCATGACCTGTCGTGCTTGGGCGACCATGATCTCGTCACGCAGGGCCTCGGGAATCTCGACTACAACCAGCTCGATCCCGAACTGCTCGGCCGCCGAACGGATCCAGCCTTTGATGGAATCGCGAGCTTCCTCGCTGGCGAAGACGGCAATTGCTCTTGAGTCGCTCAAGCCAGGGTCGCGCTTCAGGAGTGCCAGTTTGAGGATGTCTTGGCTGATCTTCTTGATCTGGGCACCCTTGAGCTTGCCCTGCCTCGCGTAGGCCTCAACCAGGATGCGTTCGTCGTCTGAGCAAGCATCCAGTTGGACGTAACTGCCACCGAGCACGCTCACTCGCTTTGGCTTTAGCTCCCCCTTGCACCCGAGTTGTGCCGCAAGGGCTTCGACGATCGCGCTCTCTGCGTTCCGCTGGACGGCTGAATCACTCAGATGCTCATTCGTCATCGGCCGACCCTACGACGCATTCGTCCCCCTCAGTCGCTAGTGGGGCACGACTGCCGCGAGTCGTGATCTCGTCACCGCCGACGACGGCCGTTTGGCGGTGCAGAGACGCACCTCCGGAAGCGTCGGCGTGCTGAAGCCCGGACGGTGGGGCAGTCGAGTGGGCGGCGCTGGACCTGATACACGCTTGACTCGATGCTCCGTCCGGACTCGCCTGACCGCTTGGGACTGGAGGGCGGTGCGGTCCTGTGGCCTGTGCAATTGCACTAGGACACGGGAAACATTCTCTCGAAGTTGAGTTCTATCTCCTTGCGCCTCTCCTTGACATACTTCTCCCCCCGAGGCGTTAGCTCACACAGCTCCGGAATTACCTCCCGTGAGTTGTAACCGGATGGACTGATAGTGATTCTTTCAACATCCGTGCGGCGCGTTGCGAATTGTTCTCCCTTGGTCCGATACACCTCTTTGGCAGAATATAGGGAATGGAGCACTGCTCGGACGAATGGGTCGCGATGCGGCAAAGCCAGGTCCCTTGCTTTGCCGGCGTTCTCCGGCTCGCCAATGCGCCGATACAGCCCGTGCATCAGAGCCGCTACCTCAGCCAGTCGTGCGCAAACTATATCTCTTTCCAAATCTGAAACGACCGGAACTTCCCACTTGATAACCAGAAGGAGACGCTGGGTCTTCTTCTTCTCCAAGAGGGACTCATAGATGTTAAACGCATCTCGCAGATGCGCAATAGCATGACGCAATTCCTGTTCCGGGGCACGGCTATGTTCGGCGGAAACAACAGCCTGCCGGGCGGATTTGAAGTGTGCCTGTGAGATGTCCCCGTATGTCTCAAGCAAGCCCTTCCAGATGGCTTCTATCGCTTCATCAGTCTTCGAGTCGCCGAGCAGACCGTAGACCTTCTCCGCGACGTTGAGTACAAGGGAGTATTCGAGCATGACCCGGACCTGCCTTACATACGCTCGCGGACTACCATGAGCGGCGGCGGGGGGAGAAACCGCTAGGCGCAAGGCTAGCAGCGAGTCGCCTATCTGATGCCTGGTCCGACGGCCCATGAGTCGACGACTGGGGCTAACCGCCGCGGAAGCCCATCCTCAGCAGTGCCCGGGCTTCGACGAGGGCGTTCCGTCCCATGCGAAGTCCGCTTCCGCGATCAGCAGGTTCCTAGACGTGGTGAGGGGCCGCCGCTCATGGTGCGTCAGAATCCTGAACTGGATTGAAGCATGAATCACCATTAGCTTGACGGCACTCGCGGTCGGCTTACCCGCACTCAAGGCCCCCACCGGGATGTGTTTGGGCTGGAAGGGCTGCTTGACCCGCCGACCACAATCAGCCTGACCCCGACTGAGATGAGCCAAGGCCCGCCTAGAGCCAACATCAAGATCTCTCTGCACGCGTCCTGACGGCGGTGTGGTTGGGCTTTCAGCTGACTAAGTAGATCTCACGTCCGCAGAAGTCTGAGTTTTCTGCCTGACAGCATGTTGCACACGACGGGCGGTCGGTCGCACCCCGAGCGGGACTCTCGATCGTCGCATCCGCGCTAGGAGATGCCCACGCGGGGTAGCCCTTTGTGGGCGATGTGACGCTGTCTGAGCGGCGATCCGACTCCGGAGGGCTGGGCGCCGGCACGGTGCGCGTTGGTCTGACGAGTTCATCGGTTCGAGCGCGAATGCGAATGCATTGAGGGGTGCCTGCCGGGCTGTTGGTGTCTGTGACTCACCACTCCCGGCGCGGTCGCGCAGTCGAGAGGAAGGTCGTTGTTCGGCGGGGGCGGCAGGAGCCCGATGAGTCGGTAGCGCAAGTCTTGAGCGGGCCGATCCGATAGGGCCCGGCGATCTACGGCGGCCCGGGTCACGTGTGCCACGTCGAGGTCACTGTCAGCCAGAGACTGGAGGACGTATGCGAGAGCCGGCCAGTCAGGCTCGCTGCTGAGGCCGTCGTGGATATCTTCGGCGAGGGAGATCCAACGACTCAGGGGGTCTTGGGTGCGCGCCAGGCGAACTTGGATGGTGGTGGACTCGGCTAGGTGTTCGTTCGCTACCTCCGCGGGGGCGTTGTTCCAACGGGTCGCGGCGGTCCGCACGAGTCCGGCGATGGACTCGAGAGGGCTGGCAGTACGGCGTTGCAACGTTCGGATTTGAGCGACCCACGACGTCGGTGGGCTCGCTGCGATGACGCGGGCTGCTGAATTGACGGCAGCGTTGGTGGGGAGGTTGGCGAGCCGCTCGTCAATAAGCATTGCGCCGAGGGGCCGGGCGCTGCCGAGCAACTCAAGAAGTGCAGCCGGACCGTGGTTGTGGAGCACGGATGCGGGGTCAGCCCCCTCGGGGATGTCGACGGCCAGCGGGTCTGCCCCGTGTTGGGCGAGAAGCCAGAAGGCGCGTTCGGCGGCGATGCGGCCAGCTAGGTCGGCGTCCGTGGCGACGACAGGGTGGGTGCTCAGCGTGGCGAGCTCTCGGGCCTGCTCATCGGTGAGGGCGGTTCCTAGTGGTGCGACGCCGACGTAGTGGCCGTGGCCGGAGAGGGTCACGGCCAGGGCGTCGATGGGCCCTTCGACGAGCACCGGCACCGCGCCATGGTCCAGGAGCTCGGTGGTGACTCCGTGGAGTTGGGCGCCCTTGTGGAAAAGCACGGTGTCGGCGGTATTCAGATACTTCGGTCCCCACCGGTCGTCCTCAGTGAGCTTCGGGTGGCGTCGGGCGACGAACCCAAGAATTTGGTGCTCGTGGGTGATGGGGAGGATGGCGCGGTCGCGGAAGCGGTCGATGATGGTGCCGGTGCGGGCGCGGGTGGCCAGCCCGGTCTCGAGGAGCTCGTCGTTGGTGACTCCGCGTCCACCCAGATGATCCACCAAGGCGGTCCAGGATGCCGGGGCGTAGCCGGCGGTGACGTGAGGACTCGTCCGCCACCCGGGCAGGCGATCGTCGAGGTAGAAGCCGGCCCAACCCGTGTCGACGCGTGCGGCGTAGAAGTCCATGGCCATGGCGTGGATCTGGGTCATTCGTCTCTGGTCGGCGACCGCGTGGTCCCACGCGGCGGCTCGGTTGAGCATCCGCTGGATCTGGGCGTCGGTGGGTTCGAGGACGCCCATGCTCTGCCGGTACACGGCGGCGGCGGCGAGGTCGGTGACCATATCGTCCGGGAGCGTGTCATGGTCGGGGGGTGTTCCTTGCCCTTGACTGCCGGGGCTGAGTTGGGCCCACTGGTCTGGGGTGGGGGCTTCGACGAGGTGACTCTGGTCGGCGGGCCACCACGGCCCTGCATCCGCGGGCATCTCAGCATCGATGTCCTCTGGTGGGGGTGGCGGGGTCTCGCCCTGGTCGAGCGACGTGGGCTGGTCGGTCAAGACCGACAGGCGCCACACCAGGGCCTGGCACCGGTCGACGTCGACGGCCCGATCAATGGCGCCGACCATGCCGATGACGCCCGCCAGAGCCTGACCGCGGGCGAGGGCGTGCTCGATGACGGTGACCAGCGACGGCCACCACGGGCTGTCCTGAAGCTGCGCGGCACGGTCGGGCCCGAGTGATGTGCTCAGCCGGGCGGTCCAAGTAGGGGTTAGGTCGTGCCGTTCGTCGACCCGGTTCGCGACGGCGGGGGAAAGGTGGCGGCTGATCCGCCACCACAGGGCGGCGGCCGCGTGGTCGTCGGGCAAGTCACCCTCGGCGACCGCGGCTTGGAGGAAGCGGTGGGCGGCCAAGCCTGAGCGGGAGACCGCGGCGAGCCGCTCGGCCAGCACCGGAGTGAACGCGTCGCTGCGGACGGTGGGAGCGATCGCCTCGAGCAGCGCTCCCCACTCGGCCAGCGCGGGGGAGTGTCCGCCGATGACGCGGGCGTCGAGGGCGCGTTGCCAGAGGGCGGTGGCCTTGGCCAGCTGTTTGGGGCCGGTAGGCCGCTGGTCGGAATCATGGACACCGGTGGCGGCGCGCCAGACGGTGACGGCGGCCAAGATGTCGGGGTTGGGGCGCCCGCGGCCAGGGCATGCCCAGGTGGGGGTCGGCGCGGTGTGGGTGCGCTGGTGGACCTGGGCGGCGAGGTCGGTGACAAGTCCTGCACGCGCGGCTAGGTAGGTGCCCCACGTTTCATGGGCGCGCAGGCTGGTGGGGATGCCGGGCAGCCACGGCAGCGGCCCGGGCTCGGCGTTGCGCAGGCTGGTGCCGTCCAGGCGCCAGTCGAGGACGGCGGCGCGGTCGCCGGCGGTGTCGAACTCTCGGGATGCTGCGGCGGACTGGAGGTGGGTGAGGGGGTCGCCGCCGCTCGCCGCGAGAAGGACGAGGTGGGCGCGCAGTGTCGGCCAGGCGGGGTCGTCGGTGATGCCGTCGACGACCTGGTCTGCGCCGGCGTCAAGGCGGGCGATGGTGGGCGGTCCGAGGTGGTGTTCGGCGGCGACGTGGAGCGCGTCGACGTACCGTGCGGTGGCGTCGGCGAGCCGGGTAGCGGGGTCCGCGTGCTCCCGCAACATCGTGGATGCGGAGGTGGGGGAGGCGTCGCGGACGAGGATCCCCTGCAACAGGTCGGTGGCGGTTCCCGGGTGGAGGTTCTCTGGGCGGATGACGGTGTGGGGGTCACCGTCGCCGACGACCTGCAGGTAGAGGTGGTTCGCGTGTCGGCCGCGGGTGAGCATTGTGTAGAGCTGCTGTCGGGATTCGGTGCCGGTGGCCAGGCCGTGCATGGTGTCGGCGGAGACGCCTTGGGCGCTGTGCACGGTGGTTGCGTAGCCAAGCTCCGTGGAGGCGGTCACGTACGTGCCTGGGAGGGTGATGACACGCCCGTGGCGGACGTGCCGCACCCTCAGGGACCCGTTTGAATGGGCGGCGAGGACGGCCCACCGGTCACCGTTCTTGACCCAGTCCGTGGCGCCGATCCGGTACCGGCGGTCATTGGTGCGGGTGATGACCTGCTCCCCGACATAGGCGGTGTTCCCGTCCGCCAACCGCACTCCTGCACGCGGTTGTATCCCGGTCAGGCGGTGGGCTTGGGCGCGCTGGTTCAGCTGTGAGGCCAACTCGCGGGTGGGGGCGAGCATGATCGAGTCCAGCCCGTTGCCGCGGTCGTGGGCCCAGGCGGTGAACACGTCGTCGGTGATCACGCCGAGGTCGCCGACATGGATCCGGCCGCGGTCCAGGTAGAACCCGAGAGCCTCAGGGTGGCCGTCGCGCAGCGCCAGGGATGCGGCGCCTTCGGCGGTGTCGACGAATCGCAACAGCTCGGACAGGTGCAGCGCACCGTGGGTGGCGGCGATGTCGCCCATGACGCCGCCGGCGCCGATCGCGGCGAGCTGCTGGTCGTCCCCGATGAGCCGCACGGACCCGCCGCGCGCGAGCACGAAGTCGACCGTGGCGGCCAGGGACAAGGTGTCGGCCATGCCGGCCTCGTCGACCAGCACCAGCGTTCCGGCGCCGATCTGGTGGGCCCAGTCGGGCAGGTCGCGGTGCGCGATGGACCAGGTCAACTTGGCCAGGGTGTCGGTCCCGGCGCCGAGCTGCTCGCGCAGGACCGCGGCTGCGGCTGCGGATGGTGCGAGGCCGATGACGGTGCCTCCGTCTTCTTCCCATGCGGCGGCCAGGGCCCGCATGGCGGTGGTCTTCCCGGTTCCGGCGGGGGCGATCGCCAGCTGCAGCCGGGACCCGGAGGTTGCCATCCCGTGCACTAGCGCGGCCTGTCCGGCGTTGAGGGTGACCCCGTTCGCGGCCTGCTCCAGCAACGCGATCGCGACCGCGTGCTCGCCTGCTCTGCGGCCGTCGCAGCGACCCGCCATCTCAACAAGGCGCTGTTCGGCGGACAGGATTTCGGCGGAGGTGAACAGGGTCGATCCGGCTACCTGATAGACGCTGGAGCCGTCGCGGCGGCGCAGTTCCTCGGGTTCGACAATGTCGTCATGGGCGCGGGTGATCCGCACTGACCTTCGCGTGATTACCTCGTCCACGAGCAGGTCCACGACCGCCTCCACCTGATCGGAGTGCAGCTCCGCGGCCCTGACTTCACGCTGCGCCTCGGCGCGCACATGCCATACCTGCCACGTCGAACGTGCGGCCTGCAGCGTGCTCAAGACGGTTCTGGAGGTGGTTCCCACCCACGCCGAACCCACCTGCTCAGGGACGGCGGGGTTGACGGTGGGGGACAGGGCCGCGGTCACCATTGCGGTTACCGCGTCGGGGCCCCCAAGGACCTCGCGCGCTTCGCGTGCCCAAGTGGTCCGCTGCTCGGTCAAGGCGCGCGGTTCGTGCTTGGCGTCGCGGGTCTCCAAGGTGGCCCGCTGGGCCAGGTGGATGGACTCGATCACCGTCGGGGGGCGGCCGTGGTCGGCCTGGAACGCGGTGGCGAGCTCGCTGCGGCGGGCTTGGATGGAGGCCCGGCGGGTGGACCACCTTTCGTTCAGGCGGGGGTCGACGCCGACGACTTCGCGGATAGAACGTTTGCTGCGGACCGTACCGCCCCGCTCGGTGAAGGTGAGTCCGAGCCGGGTGCGCAGGTGCTTCTCGATGGCCGTGTTGTAGGTCTCGGAGGCGGTGACGTTGGCCTTGAACAGGACCCGCCCGTCGATGGCCAGCCACTTCCCGGAGAGGGTTTGCACCTTGTTGGCGACGGCGACGTGGGTGTGCAGGTCGGGGTCCCCGGCGCGGGAGTCGCGGTGGGTGAACGCGGTCGCGACCAGGCCGGTAACGTCGACCTGCCTAACCCCGCGGGCGCCTTCGCGGGTGTACAGGGCGTGTTTCTCGATGAACGCCAGGGCGTCGTTGACGGCGTCGTGGTGGGCCTGCTCGATCTGGGCGGCCACCTCGACGGGGGCCACCGCCCAGAGGGTGCTGATGCTCTTGACGGGGGAGAAGGTCAGGTCGTACCCGGCCACGGCCGTGGTGCGCTGGCGGGAATGTCTGGCGATGGTCGCGGCGACCTCGCGGGCGTCCGCTGGGGGGCGGCCGTGCTCGGCGGTGAAGAACTCCACCGCGACCTGGGTGCGGACCTGGGCCCGTTCGTCCACGCTCAGCGGAGAGTCGCGCGGGTGGCCTTGGCTTGTGGCGAGCTTCTCCATGCGCTGCGCAACCTCGAGCCGGAAGGCGCTGACGTCGCCGGGATACACCGGGTACGGCGAGCCCAGCCGGGCGACCGTCTGGTAGTCCCTCTCGGTCAGGCCGGGGCCCTGGAGACTGGCCTGTCGCTGCGACGCGAGGGGGTGGTGTCCGGACCCGAACAGCGACTGCATCTGATCCGCGGTGACCTCGTCCCCGCCAGCGAGGCCCTCGACCCCGGCCAGCCCCAACCCGACCCACCGGCCGGGCGCTTCACCCTGCTCGGCGTAGTAGGCGGCCAGGCCCGCGCGGCCGCCTTCGGTGCGGTCCTGGGCAGCCACTTGACGGGTCAGGTAGTCATACCCCGACCCCGCCGTCAGCTTGTGGAGGCTCATCGTCACCCTGCCCAAAGCAACGGCGACCCCTGTTGTGGACAGGTGGTTGCGGCCGACACGACCGGGGGTGCATGAGGTGTGTAGGACATGAGATTGGCAGTTTCGGGGGAGGGACGTAGTGGCTGAGGGCGTCGCGCTGGTGGTTCGCGGTCGGTGGCGTGGGGCGGTCGTCGGAGGTGACAGGTGCGGGGTGTCCACAAGTGCGCGGGTCGGTGGCTTTGGGGGGTGCGGGCGATCAGCGGAGGGAGCAAGGGCAGTGAACTCGAACCACGGGAAGCAGGCCACGCGTCAGTCGGCCCGTCGCGCGGCGGCGGAGGCTCAAGCCGGCTTGATGCGGGAGCGGCTCGAACGTGACCGGCGGTGCGCCGCTTTAGGAGTGCAGGTGCTGTCCGCGTTGCGGGAGCGCGACGCCGTCGTGGCGCGGTTCGAGCGCCGGGCCGGCGATGCACTGCGTGCGTTGGTCGTGGATGAGGGAGTGGGCGCGGCCGAGGCGACGCAGTGGTGCGCCGGGTCGGTGACCACCCGGGAGGTCGCCCGACTGCGCCGACTTGCGCAGGCGGCCACAAATGCGGGCGAGCCGTGAGCCACGCGCGGGGGTGCCGCATTTCGTGCACAACCCCGTGCCGCGGCGTGCGTCGTCCACACATCAACTCGGGCCCCGCGATTCCGCGCGCAGCAGTGCGCATTGTGAAGGAAACAATCCCAGTGACGGAGAGGCCATGAACCCCACAACCCCGACAGCAGGCGCCGACGGCGTGCTGACGCTGCAGCGCGCAGCCCGGTTCCTGATCGCCGCAGAGGTTCGCGCCGTCGACCTGCCCGGTACCGACGCCGACCAGTGTGACTTCGCGGTGTGCGCTGCGTTGCTGACCTCGCAGGTGCTGCGGCTGCTGCCAGCGGGGGTGAGCGTCGACGACGTCCCCGCACCGGCCGAGCGCGATCCGGTTGCACTGCTGCGGGGCGCGGAGCAGCTGATCCGCGTGAACCCCAGCGAGGACCTCCCGCCCGGAACCACGACTCTGGTGAGCGACCTCTGCGACCTGATCGCCCGGTCCACACCATGATCGGCCTCGACCGTCGCAGCGTCGGAGAGCTCCTCCTGGACGCCGACCACACCGCCCGCGACGTCCTCATCGACGTCGGCGACCTGAACGCCGCCGCAATGCTCCGCACCTGGCCCGAGGTCGTACAGACCGCGGCGACCCTGTGGTCCGCCCTGCCCGCGCCAGGGTGGGTGACCGTGGCCCCGGACCACTCAGGCACCGACCCCATGGCGCGGGTGGCGGCAATAACCGCGGTCCTGCACCGCGGCAGCCGCAGCGGCCGGTGGCCCGGCCCCGGACCCACCGACAACCTGCTGCAAAACATCGCGGACAGCTTCGTCCGGGCAGCTGAGCTTGTCGACCGGCACGGCGCGCCCCACTCGAGTGGCAACTCCGCCGTGCGCGCCGACGTCGATGCGGCCCGCACCCGGATCATCCACACCCTGTACCTCACCGCGCATGGTGTGCGTCTGGCAGTCCTGGAGTACACGCGCTCGGTTGAGGCCACCCTGACCCCCCGGAGCAGAGTCACCGCGCCTGGCGGCCTGAGTGTTCCCCGGTCGTTTCTGGGTCGCTTGGACGCGGTGGAGCAGGTCGCCGGCGCCTACGTCACCCGCACCTACCCCGCCGCCCTGGCAGGTGAACACCGCCATGCCCCGCTCGGCTCACGGGTCGCGACCGCCCTTGCCGCGTGGGACGTGCACGCCCACCGCGCGATCGCCGCTCACCCCACCGCAGGCCACCTGCGCCTGGTCGCCCGAACCCAGGAGCTGGTCCTGGGGCACGCCGCGGTGCTGCTGTCCGCCGCCGCCCGCGCCGGTGCCATCGACGGTTTCCAGTACGCCACCCGGCTCGAGCAGCCCTTGGATCTGGCCCGGGCTGCCTGGGCGGCCAGCGGCCGGTCTTGGGCCCAGCTCGCCGCCCACGGTGCTCGCCCCGACGTGCCCGCCCTGACCGGCGCGGCCGCCGAGGTCAGGGCGGCCCTGCGCGAGATCACCGTCGACGGCTCAAGCACGGCCACCGGTGACGTGATCGCCGGCCGCATCGACTTGACCGCCGCAGCGCGAACCTTATCGACGGTGCTGTCCACGTCCACCGACCTGGCCCACCTAGTCCGTGACGTCACCACGGACCCGGCCGTGACCTTCCCCGCCCGGGCGGTCAACGCCGCCGCAATCGCCGCGAGCACCACCCCCAGCGGTGGTTTCGTTCCGGGGAGTGGCAACGCGCCCCATGTCGCGATCAAGGACCTCACGATGAACCGGGAGATCCCCCTCACCCCTGTGGTCCGCGATCGAGAGGCCCACCACGCCGAAGACTTGATTGCCGCGAATCAGGCTGCGGCCCACGCCGGGGCGTGGCTGCCCAGCGCAACCACGCCCGCCTCACCGTGCGAGCACAGGATCCCCGCAGCTCGCTCAAGGCTCCCGCAACCGGTGCGTGCACGGTCAAGGTAGAAGGACTTGACCGGCCCGGGACTGAGGGGGGCGCGGTCTCCCTGAATCGGCTGATTCGGCCGTTCGAAGACATGGCCGGTGACGTCGTAAGCGAGGACCTGCCAACCTCCTACACGGCCGTGGCCATCGACCTCGCGCCCGACGGGAGGTCTGGATTCCATTAAGGCCAGCTGCTCGCAGTGATCCGTGTGTCGATCGTTGGGTCGTGGCCGACACGGGCCCAGGAGGCGGCGTTCCGCGCAGTGGAACCAAGTCGTAGGACTTTGCGGAGGGAGCCTTCACGCTGAGACCGACCGACCCAAGGAGATCCCATGACCGTCTCACCCGAGCCGACGACCGATCCCGAGTCCGACACCGCCGTCCTAGAGGCCGTCGAGCGCCTTGAAAGCGCCTCCCGCACCGGCAAACCATGCCCGCCCGTGCGTGACCTCATCGGGGAGTCCGACCTTGAGAGGGCGTATGCCGTGCAGCACAGCCTCGCCGCCCGGAGACGCGCTGCCGGGGCGCGGGTCGTCGGACGAAAAATCGGTCTCACTTCACCGGCGGTGCAGCGGCAACTCGGTGTCGAGCAACCCGACTTCGGCCTCCTCTTCGATGACATGAACGTGTCCGGACTGGCCACCGTGCCGACGGGTTCCCTGCTCCAGCCCCGCGTTGAGGCAGAGGTCGCCTTCGTCCTGAGGGCCGACCTCGACCAAGACGGGCTCAACCTCGGCACCGTCCGCCGGGCAGTTGACCACGCCGTGGCCGCCCTCGAGATCGTCGACAGCAGGATCGCCGGGTGGGACATCCGGATCACCGACACCGTCGCCGACAACGGCTCGAGCGCGCTCTTCGTCCTCGGTGAGAAGCAGGTGCGGCTCGACGAGTTCGACCCGATCGCCGTCACGATGCGGATGACCGCGGATGACGTGCTGGTCTCCGAGGGGAATGGTGCCGCGTGCCTCGGCGACCCCCTTCTGGCGCTGCTCTGGCTCGCCCGGACGGCCCAAGAGGTTGGCGACCCGCTGCGTGCCGGCCAGGTCGTGCTCTCGGGCGCCCTCGGTCCGATGCACTCAGTGACTCCGGGCACCGTGATCAGCGCCGAGATCTCCGCGCTCGGCACGGTGAGCGTGACCTTCGCGTCCGACGCTCCCGAGCCAGCAAACCCCCCGACGCCTCATCCCACGAGCTCCCCGAAGAAGGATCCTTCATGACAAAGACCAAGGTGGCCATCATCGGTCCGGGAAACATCGGAACCGACCTGATGCTGAAGGTGATACGCCTGTCCACGAACCTCGAGATGGGGGCCATGGTCGGCATCGACCCCGAATCCGATGGCTTGCGCCGCGCCGCGAGCATGGGCGTTCCAACAACCCATGAGGGTGTCGACGGGCTCATCGCCATGGGCAACTTCGACGAGATCGGCATCGTGTTCGACGCCACCTCTGCGAAGGCCCACGTGGCCAACGCTGCAAAGCTCACGGCATACGGCAAGAAGCTCGTCGACCTCACGCCCGCAGCGATCGGCCCGTACGTGGTCCCGCCGGTCAACCTCGACGAGCACCTCGAGGATGACGCCGACAACGTCAACATGGTCACGTGCGGTGGCCAAGCGACCATCCCTATCGTCGCCGCGATCTCACGCATCACGCCTGTTCCCTACGCCGAGATCGTCGCGTCCATTTCGTCCAAGTCCGCCGGCCCGGGCACCCGGGCCAACATCGACGAGTTCACCGAGACCACCACCGTGGGAATTGAGAAGGTCGGCGGCGCCCAGCGCGGCAAGGCCATCATCATCCTTAACCCGGCCGAGCCGCCGCTCATCATGCGGGACACCGTCTTCGCCCTCATCGGTGACGCCGACCACGACGCGATCCGCGAGTCAATCGCGCAGATGGTGGAAAAGGTGCAGCAGTACGTGCCCGGGTACAGCCTCAAGCAGGAGGTGCAGTTCACGCCGATCCCCGAGGACGAGCCGGTGCATACGCTCCTGCCGCAGGGTGCCCCGACGGTGACGACAAAGGTCAGCGTCTTCCTGCAGGTCGAGGGGGCAGGGATGTACCTGCCGGCCTACGCCGGCAACTTGGACATCATGACCTCGGCCGCCCTGCGCGTGGCCGAGAGCATGGTCGAGCGGGCGGCGGCCAAGTCCGTTGCCCAGGACCCTGCAGCGGTGACCGCGTGAGCACCGGAGAACCAGTGCAGAAGTCCACCGCCCCCACGCCCCCGGAAGCCGACGCCATGACTGACAGCCCTCGCCTCTACATCCAGGACGTCACCCTTCGTGACGGGATGCACGCCGTGCGCCACCGCATCAGCCCCACGGACGTCGGTCGGATCACCGCCGCGCTCGACGCGGCCGGTGTCGACGCCATCGAGGTCGCCCATGGGGACGGGCTCGCGGGGGGCAGCCTCAACTACGGACCGGGTTCGCACAGCGACTGGGCCTGGATCGAGGCCGCCGCCGAGAACATCACCCAGGCCACGCTCACGACCCTGCTCTTGCCGGGCATCGGCACGATCGCCGAACTGGAGGATGCCTACTCGCTCGGGGTCCGTTCGGTCCGCATCGCGACGCACTGCACGGAGGCGGACGTCTCGGCGCAGCACATCAGCAAGGCCCGGGAGATGGGCATGGACGTCTCCGGGTTCCTCATGATGAGCCACATGAACACCGCCCCGGAGCTGGCTGCCCAGGCCAAGCTCATGGAGTCGTACGGCGCACAGTGCGTCTACGTCACCGACTCCGGCGGCCGCCTAACGATGGACGGTGTCCGCGACCGGGTTCGCGCCTACCGCGACCTGCTCGACCCCGCGACCCAGATCGGCATCCACGCCCACCAGAACCTTTCCCTGGCGGTGGCCAACTCCGTCGTCGCCGTCGAGGAGGGCGTCACCCGGGTGGACGCCTCGCTCGCCGGACACGGAGCGGGAGCGGGCAACTGCCCGATCGAGCCGTTCATCGCCGTGGCGAACCTGCAGGACTGGAAGCACCGCTGCGACCTCTTCGCCCTCCAGGACGCCGCGGACGACATCGTCCGCCCGCTGCAGGACCGGCCCGTCCAAGTCGACCGTGAGACTCTCACCCTCGGCTACGCGGGCGTCTACTCGAGCTTCCTGCGCCATGCCGAGGCCGCCTCGGAGCGCTACGGAATCGACGTGCGCACCATCCTGCTCGAAGTCGGCAAACGCAAGCTGGTCGGGGGGCAGGAGGACATGATCGTCGACATCGCCCTCGACCTGACCGCCCGCGGGGTGAGCACCGGATCATGATGCGGCCAGGGGATCGAGTCGATGTCACTCAATCCCGACACCGTCGTGGACACGTGACTCCGCCTAGCCGCGCGTTCCCCGCGCCAGCCCCCCACGACCGGACCGCGAGAGGACTTCGACGACAGGAGGGCCGGTTCTCAGACGGAGGCCCGGCCTGCCGGCGGTGTGGTACTGATGCCTGATGCCTTATGCGCACGGCTCACACGCCGGCACGGCACGTCGACTCCGGGCGCTCGACGCACCCACGATGACCACGGACGCGTCGAGCCTGGTCGTGGGGGCTGAAGGTTCAGTGACCTTCCCCGTGCCTTCGTTCGTCATCGAGCACGACCGGGGCCTCATCCTCTTCGACACCGGATTCGCGCCGAGGTTCTATGACGACCCTGTCGGATACTTCGGCGAGCTCGCCAACGTGCTGCGCATCCGGACGCACCCGGGGCAGCGGCTCGACCGGCAGCTGGCAAGTCTGGGATTCGACACGGAAGACGTCACGCACGTCGTGCTCTCGCACGGCCACAGTGACCACGCCGGTGGACTGGGGTTGTTCCCTCGAGCCGAGATGATCGTCGGGCCGGGTGAGCTGGAATGGGCCAGGTCGCCGAACCGGGCGAGTGCTCGCTACTTCCGTTGGTCGGAGGACCTGGCGCCAGTCGAGCCCCAGCGCTGGACCGTGGTCAACGGCCCCGCGCACGACGTCCTCGGTGACGGCTCCATCATCGTGCTGCACACCCCAGGCCACACACCGGGACAACTGTCCCTGGTCGTTCGACTCCCGTCACAGACCATCGTCCTCACGGGAGACACCGTCCACCTCCGGGAGGGACTGGACCGTCTCGCGCCCTACCCGTACGACTGGGACCCCCAGCTCGCTGTCCGGAGCCTGGAACGCCTTGCCCTGCTCGAACGCTCCGGGCACCGACTGTGGATAGCCCATGACCCTCACGACTGGTCTAGGTTCGAGCCTCTGACGCCACACTGCTGAGTACGAGGACCGCCAACCGGCACGATCGTCGGCCCAGGTCGGCTTTCCACTGGATGAGCGGACCGGCCGCCGGGGCGCCGGCGCCTGGTTACGTTCGCCAGATCCAGGCCGGCAGACGTGATGGAGCACCATGAATCCCCAACTGATCGCTCTGATCTGCGGCGGTGACGGCCATCTCGGCTCCATCGTGGCCGCGCTGAACGGCATGGGTGCCCGAGTGCTCCTTCAGGCGCAGGACGGGCAGGAGCTGGAGGCGGCGCACCGCGTGGCGGCGTCCAGCGGGGGCCGCGTCGAGGTCCTCGATGCGGCGGTCGACTCCTTCCAAGACGCGGACGACCTCGTCGGCCAAGTGGCTCGGGCCTACGCGGGGCTCGACGTTCTCCTCACACCCCCCGTACCTACCAGCGGGGATCGACTTGTGGACCTCGGCGACGAAGCCTGGCACGCCCTGCTGACCGCCTACCAGAAGCGAGCCGTGGCGCTGGCTCGCGCGGCTGCCCGGCGGTTCGTCGAGCAAGGTCGTGGAGGGCGAATCCTCACCTTCTCCCACAGGGACACCTTCACCTCGTTGGGGCCTGCCTCGGCTGCCATGAATGCGGGGATGCTCAGCCTGGCCAGTGCCATTGCAGGCCCCCTGGCAGAGCACCGTGTCACGGCCAACTGCCTGGTACTGGGCGACGAGGTCACGGCCCGGGGATCCGCCGCGGGTGACCGGAACATGGTCTCCGAGCTGGTGGCACACCTGTGCACTCCCGCCGCAGAAGGCATCAGTGGCCGGTTCCTCTTTGCCTCAGAGCACGACCTCGGGATGTATTCAGTGCCACTCGCCATCGCGAACCCTCATGCCCTCGTGCGTTTTGCGGAGGACGCGCCGGCCGACGCGGTCAGCCAGTTCCTCAGCCCCCTTCTCGATATCGGAACGACATGATGACGACTTCCGCGAATCCCCAGACCCGGCTGGACGGGAAGGTCGCCGTTGTGACCGGCAGCGGGCGAGGCCTCGGTCGGGCTACCGCTCTTGAGCTGGCCGGGCGCGGAGCCGCAGTGGTCGTGAACGACCTCTTCGTCCACGAAGACGGCACACCCGCCGCCCAACGGGTCGCGGCCGAGATCGAAGCCGCTGGAGGGCAGGCCCTCGCCGACACGCACGATATCTCCGGCTTTGACGCTGCGGCGCACATCGTGAGCGCCGCGGTGGAGACCTTCGGGCGTCTCGACATCCTCGTGACTCCTGCGGGCAACTACCGCCCCAGTTCCATCCTCGATCTCGAGGAGGACGAGTGGGAAAGCGTCACGGGCGTCCACCTCGGCGGTCATGTTGCCTGCATGCGCGCTGCCGCCCGGCAGATGATCGTGCAGGGAGACGGAGGCCGAATCGTCACGGTCTCCTCGCGTGGGGGCCTCTTCGGGACGCAAGTGGCCTACGGCGGCGCCAAGGCCGCCATCATGGGGCTGACATCGGGCGCCGCCCGAGAGCTGGCGGAGCACGGCATCACGGTCAACTGCCTGCTGCCGAGCGCTGTGACCCAGCTCTTCAGCATTCCCGCTGGCAACCGACGGTTCGGCGGGATGCCCGAGACGTTGCACATGGAACCCGAGTACATCGCCCCCCTCGTCGCCTACCTGGTGTCCCCGGCAGCGGCGGATGTCACTGGGCAGTTCCTGTATTCCGCTGGCACCGACATCTGTGCGTACGCCCAACCCCTGCGCCTCAAGGGGGTCACAACCTTCGCCCGGCACACGCGCGGTTGGACCGTCGAGGAGCTGGCTGCGTACATCCCCGCGATCCTCGGCCTCCACCGGGAGACCTGACGTGGACCAGTATCCCGGCGTGTACATCGACGGTGCCTGGAGGCACTCGGCGGACAGGGACTCGGTTGCCGTCGTCAACCCCGCCACGGAGGAGCCCTTTGCGGTAGTAGGTCTCGCAACCGACTCGGACGTCGACGAGGCTGTCTGGGCCGCGGAGCGCGCACTGCCTGGCTGGGCAGCCACTCCGCTGCCGGTGCGGCGCGCCGTGGTGGTACGGGTGGCGGAGCTCCTGGAAGAGCGCGCGCCGGAACTGGCCCGGCTCCGGAGCCTGTCGATGGGGGCGCCGTATCGGTCTTCCCTGAAGCTCAGCAACTCGGCGGGGCTGCTGCAGATGTACCTCGAGACCATCAACGAGGTCCAGTTCTCACAGGTCCGTCGGGACCGGTTTGGCGACTCGCTCGTCCTCCGCAGACCGGTGGGTGTCGTCGCGGGAATCGTTCCGTGGAACGTTCCCGTGCGCAACGAGCTCAAGAAGATCATCCCGGCCATGTTGTCCGGGTGCACCGTGGTGCTCAAACCGGCGCTGGAGTCACCCCTGGTTGCCGGCCCGCTCGTCGAGCTGTTGGGGGAGGCAGGGCTCCCGCCCGGGGTCGTCAACCTCGTGGTCGGCGGGGGCCACGTCGGGGAGGCCCTCGTCCGGCATCCGACCGTCCGCAAGGTGGCCTTCACCGGCAGTACTGCCACGGGAGCCCGGATCGCGGCTCTCGCGGGGCCGGCCATGAAACGGCTCCAGTTGGAGCTCGGTGGGAAGTCGGCGGCGATCGTGCTGGAGGATGCCGACCTCGCTGCCACTGTGCCGAGCCTGCTGGCGTTCGGCTTCGGGAACAGTGGACAGATCTGCGCGTCCTTGACACGGGTGCTCGTCCCTCGCACGCGGCACGAGGAGGTGGTGGAAGCCCTAGCAGAGGGCGCGTCGCGGCTGGTGGTCGGTGATCCGATGGATGACAGGACAACCATGGGTCCGCTGGTGACGAAGCGTCAGAGGGACAAGGTTTTGGCGCTCGTCTCGTCGGGTCGTGCCGAGGGCGCCACCCTCGTGTGCGGCGGGTCTGCACCAGCTGGACTCTCACGGGGCTGGTACGTCGCGCCGATCGTCTTCGGGAACGTGCGCAACGACATGCTCATTGCCCGTGAGGAGATCTTCGGCCCCGTGGTGTCGGTGATCCCGTATGACTCGGAGGCTGAGGCGGTCAGGCTCGCAAACGACTCCCGGTACGGGCTGCACGGTGCCGTGTACTCGCGGGACGACGCGCACGCGTTGGACGTGGCGCTGCAGCTCGACACCGGGACAGCGGCGGTCAACTCCTTCGACATCCCCGTCAGCGCCCCCTTCGGTGGTGTCAAGGACTCCGGTTTCGGCCGGGAGAACGGGGTCGAGGGTTACGACTCGTTCCTCGAGTACCACTCCTACAAGCTGACCCCCGCCCTGGCCGCGTCGATGTCAACCCCCTGATGGCAGTCATCGCATCCCGGACGCCAGCAGACCGAGGGGCCCGCGGGGCCCCCACCGCAGCGGCATCGCCGCCGGCCGCCCCGGCGGGGGGCGCGAGGCTGGTCCTCCTCATCTCCCTGGCGCTGATGTCGACCATCTCTCCGTTCGGCACGGACATGTACCTGCCGTCCTTCCCGAGGATCGCCGAAGACCTGTCCACCACGCCTTCGGGTGTGCAGCTGACATTGACCACCTTCTTGGTCGGTGTGGCCCTCGGCCAGCTCGTGTTCGGGCCGCTCTCCGACCGGCTCGGGCGCAAGCCGCCGCTGGTGATCGGAACCGTGGTGTGTGTCGCCGCCTCAGTCGTGGCAGTCCTCGCCCCCAGCATCGAGGTGCTGCTGGTCGCGCGCTTCTTCCAAAGTGTGGGCGGCGCGGCCGGAATCGTCATCGCCAGGGCCATCGTGGCGGATGTCTTCCGCGGTCCAGAGGCGGCGAGCATCTTCAGCGTGCTGGCCGTGCTCGGAGGGCTGGCGCCCATCGTGGCGCCCATCGCCGGGGGCCTGCTCGCGATCCCGATCGGCTGGCGGGGTGTCCTGGCCGTCCTCGCCGGCCTAGCGGGCGCCATGTGCGCCGTCGCGGTGTTCGTCATCCGGGAAACCGCACCACGGGTACGCCCAGATGCCCACGCCGCGACCGGTTCGCGAAAGACGGCTCCGCACCTCGGCTCGGTGCTGTGCAGACCCGGCTTCACGGCATACGCCCTGGTGAAGACCTGCAGCTTCGCCGCACTCATGGGGTACATCTCGGCGTCGCCGTTCCTCTTCCAGGACCTGCTGGGGCTAAATGCGTTGCAGGGCGCCGGACTGTTTGCCCTCAACTCGTTGACGATGATCATCGCCAGCGCCGTCAACGCGCGGCTCGTCCGCCGGCGGGGGCCCGCCCTGATGCTGCGCGTCGGACTCATCCTGCTCACGGTCGCAGCAATCACTCTGGCGCTCGCCGTGGTCTTCGCGGCGCCGCCGTGGGCCGCCGTGCCGACGTGCACGCTGCTGGTGGGCTGCATGGGGTTCGTCTTCGGCAATTCGATCGCCCTCGCCATCGGCCACGCGCACGACGCAGCCGGCGCGGGCTCCGCCTGGATCGGTTTCTCCCAGTTCGTGGTCGGAGCCGCAGTGGCTCCGATCGTCGGATTGGGAGGAGGCGCCAGTCTCGTCCCCCTGGCGGTCGTCGTGGTTGCGGCGACGGCAGTGGCGTGGGGCTGCGCGACTGTCGGTGGTCGGGCTGATCGACTGGGGGCCTCAAATGCACCGGTGGGGGTGGCCCGGTTCGCCGCACCGAGGTGAGGTGTTCCGGCATCCGGCACCGCCCGCTCGGCATCCGGCCTCTTGTGAGTCAGGCTTCCGGGGAAGGCAGGCGACAGGCCTGTTCGCGCGGAGCAGATCGTCCTGAAGGAGTTCGCAGATGAGCAGCATCACCGAGGAACTGACCGAGCAGAACACCAGCCGGACGGTGGAGACGCCGAGCGGCACCATCCATTACAACGAGGCCGGCGAGGGGCACCCAATCCTCCTGCTGCACGGCAGCGGTCCGGGGGCCACGGGGTGGAGCAACTTCGGCCCCAACCTCAAGGCGCTCAGCAGCCAGTTCCGGGTCATCGCTGCGGACATGCCTGGATGGGGCAAGTCGTCGCCCGTGAGTTACGAGAAGCGCGACCACGTCACTGCGGTCCTGCACCTGCTCGATGCCCTCGGCATCGACCAAGCCGCCCTGGTCGGCAACTCGATGGGCGGGGCCACAACGTTGAAGTTTTCGGCCGTGCACCCTGAGCGGGTGTCCCACCTCATCACGATGGGCGCTGGCGCCGGCGGCGTCCGTCTCTTCTCCCCGGGCGACGGTCCGTCGGAGGGCCTGAAGATCCTCCACCGGGGCTACGTAGAGCCGTCGGTCGAGGTCATGGCCCAGCTCGTCGACATCATGACCTTCGACAGCGGCACCCAAAGTGAGGCCCTCGCGCAGCAGCGGTATGACAATGCCACGGCCAACCGGACCCATCTCGAGAACTTCGCGTCCGGCATCGGCAAGCCCCGGCGGGGGACCGCGACGCTCGAGGAACTCGCCAGCATCTCGGCGCCCACCCTGCTCGTCCATGGCCGTGACGACCGCGTCGTCGGCTTCGAGCACGGACTCCAGCTCGTCGCCGTGATCCGCAACTCTCGCCTCGTGCTGTTCAACCGCTGTGGCCACTGGGCGCAGCTCGAGCACGCCGCCGAGTTCAATCGGCTCGTCGCCGACTTCGTCGCGAACAACTGATTTCCCGCACCACGGCCATCCCAGAGGAGACGTTCATGAGTACGGTGCTCGACCGTGTAGAGGAGCTGGCCGAGTTCCTTGGCGATCAGGCTGAGGAGGCTGACGACTTGGGCCGTCTGCCCGACGAGACGGCGAAGCGACTGCGGGCGACCGGCGTCGGCCGGATGCTCCAGCCCAAGGACTTTGAGGGTCTTGAGACCTCCCCTCTGGAGTTCTTCGAGGCCGTGCTCGCCATCGGTTCCCGCCACGGCTCCTCAGGGTGGGTCGCGGGCGTCGTCGGTGTGCACCCCTTTGAACTCGCCGTCGGAACCAGGCAGATGCAGGAGGAGGTATGGGGAGGGGACCCGGACACTTGGGTGGCCTCACCCTATGCGCCGCTCGGGCGTGCTCGCCCGGTCGAGGGCGGCTTCATCTTCAGCGGTCGCTGGCCGTTCTCTTCAGGGACCGACCTGTGTGAATGGGTCGTCCTCGGCGGGATGATCACCGATCAGGACGGCGTCGTGGCCGGGTCCAACCCGCTACGCCACTTCATTCTTCCGCGGCAGGACTACGAGATCATCGCCGACTCCTGGAACGTCGTTGGCCTTCGCGGGACCGGCAGCAAGGACGTCGTCATCAGGGATGCGTTTGTGCCGGCCCACCGGATCATCGACCCTCTGGACTTGGAGTCGGGGGCGGCCGCAGCTCAGGCGGGCCGCGGCGACGCCCCCCTATATCGGATGCCGTTCCACACGATGTTCAGTGGGACAATCGCCTGTGCGACCATCGCGCTGACCGAGGGCGCCCTCGCAGCGTTCGTCGCGCACAGCCGCTCGCGGATCAGCAGGGCTGGGCACCGGGTCAGCCAAGACCCGCACCAGCTCGCCAGCCTGGGGGCCGCAGCCGCCGACATCCAGGCCAGCCGGGTGCAATTCATGTCCGACATGGGCCGGCTCTGGGACCTCGCTCAGCGTGACGGGGCCATGCCCCTCGCGCTGCGCGCAGAGATCCGGCGCAACCAGGTCCGCGCGGTGCGGCGCTCGGTGGACGCCGTGGACCGTCTGGTGGCCCACGCCGGCGGGCATGCCATGCGCCTGGACAACCCCATCCAGCGCTTCTGGCGCGACGCCCATACCGGACTCGCCCACGTCTCCAACGTCGCGGACCCGGTGTATGCGGCCTACGGACTCAACCTCTACGGCAGGGAGATGCCCCCGGGCACCCGGCTGTAGCCGGTCGTGTTCGTCGACGCCCTAGGTCCCGGCCGAGCCTCAGGACACCTCGGGCATGCGGAGGACGTAGGCGCGGCTGATCCCCTCGGCGGCCCGCCGGACGTGGCCCTCGATGCGCTCCCAGCTCGTCCCGTAGGCCGGGCCCGACGCCGAGATCGCGGCGATGGCCCTGCCGCCAACGATGATGGGGGCCGCGACGCACGAGAGCCCCAAGGCGCCCTCCTCTCGGTCATAAGCCACCCCGGCTTCGCGCACACGACGGAGCTCGCGGACGAACCGGCCCGGCTCGGTGATCGAGTTGCGGGTTCGCCGGGGCAGGCCCGACTCAACGACGGCCCGCACGGTCGCGCCGTCGCTGAAGGCCAGCATCGCCTTCCCAAGTCCGGTGCAGGACGCGGGGAGTCGGGCGCCCGGCACCGTCACGACCCGCGGCCACGTCGCGGCGTGCACCTTCTCGACATACACCACGTCCGTCCCCTCGAGGATGGCCAGATGAGCCGTAAGCCCGGTCTGCACGTGGAGCGAGCTGAGGTCGTGGATGGCGACGTCTCGTAACCCATTGGGTCGGCAGAAGCCGACCCTGCTGCCCAGCTCGAAGAGGGACAGTCCCAGGCGGTACTTGGCACCCGCGCGGGCCACGAAGCCGGCGCGCTCGAGGTCGGCGAGGAGCCGGAACGCTGTCGACTTCGGCATGCCGGCCCGACGTGCGAGTTCGCTCACCCCCAGCTCGGGGACGGTGCCGCGGAACGCCGCCAGCAGCTCGAGCGCCTTGCCCACGGAGGTGATCTGTCGATCCTCCCCCAAGGAGGGGACCCGCTCGGTGGGCGAGCCCGTCGAAGGCCGCTCGCCCCCGCCTCGGTGTGCCGTGCCCGGGTTGGTGTGCGAGTTGTTGACGGTGGCGGTCATCGGTTCTCCTTCACTGCCGCGAACTCATCGATGAGGCGGCGATCGTCCCGGCGTCCCGCTATTCCGGCTCATGGGACATTCGTGCCAGTATGCGGAACAAGGACCCTTTCACGACGGCGTATTCCGCAGGATGAGGTAAAGCACGTGCCGGGTATTTCGACCGTGTCACGGTCGTGTACTGCAGGGCGCACGAGCCGCACAACCCTCGTCACCGTGCTGCCAATTCTGGTCGCGCACAGTCGCCGACCTGCCGACGTCAATGGAGACTGGGCCTCGGCCCGAGACAGGAACCAACATGATCACTCTGGGCAGAATCCGCCGCGCGGGGCTCGCCATCGTGGCAGTCGCCGCCGTCTCCCTCGTGGGGGCCTGCGGCTCCGACACGGAGAACCCCTCCGGTGCCGCCGCCAGCGGCGCCTCGGACGGCAAGGTCGAGACGCCGCAGGTGTCCGTCGCCGTCTTCCCGAGCTTCAACGCGCTCGGCGCGCAGGCCGCGAAGGCTGACGGCAGCTTCGACAGCGCGGGCCTGACAGTCACCTTGGCGACCATCGCCACCCCGGCCGAGGGCTTGCCACAGCTGCTGGGTGGGAAGGTCCAGTTCGCTCTCATGGACCTCACCGTGCCAGCTGTGGCACGGACCAAAGGTGTACCGCTGACGCTGGTCGCCCCCGGCGCCAAGGGCACAGCACCCAAGGACAACTTCGGTGTCGGCAACCTGTGGGTCAAGGCCGACAGCCCGATCAAGACGATGAAGGACGTCCAGAACGCGACCTTCGGTATCCCCCAGATCAACAGTCAGATCTGGGTCGACATCCGTTCCGTCGTCGACGAGGCAGGTGGCGACTCCTCGAAGATCAAGTTCGTGGAGGTTCCCAACACGCTCTCCGCACTCAAGGCGGGCAACGTGGAGGTGACCACGACGTCGGAGCCTGCAGGAACCGCGGCCCTGGCGGACCCGTCCATCCGAGTCCTCGGCGGTTACACCGCCGCCGGCGGCGACCTCGCGTACGCGTACGTCACGACGCAGGAGTTCGCGAAGAAGAACCCCAATACGGTTAAGGCGTTCGAGGAAGCGATCCTCAAGGGCAACACCACGGTCAACACCGACCCGGCCAAGCGGTCCGAGGTCGCCGCGAGCTACATCAAGGCGCCGAAGGCGCTGCTCGACAAGGCGCACTACCCGGAGTTCAGTGTCGAGCCGATCAGTGAGGCGAACGTGCAGACGGCCCTCGACCGCCTGATGAAGTACGGCCTGCTCGACAAGGCCAAGGCACCGAAGGCCGCCGACCTCGTCTTTGCCGGCAAGTAGACCGACCACCAGGACCACGGCGCCGCGGCCCCCAGATGGGGCGACCGCGGCGCCGGACCGGAAGGAGAACCGCATGGCGCAACCGAGCCGAACACGCGCGGCCCGAGGCGCTGTCGTCGCCCGGCAGGCGGCGGCGTGCGCGATCGCCCTGGTGATCTGGCACCTGTTCGCCACGGGTCCGGGTGAGGCGGCTGATGTTCCGACGCCGTGGCGGACGCTGGTGACGGCGATCAACATGGCACAGGGCAGTGACTACTGGACCGCAGTCGGCAACACCCTGCTCACCGCGAATCTCGGCCTCCTGCTCTCGGTCGCCGTGGGTGTGCCGCTGGGCCTGGTCAACGGGGCCAGCCGCAAGGTCACCCTGAGCTCACAGTTCGTCGTCGACTTCGGGCGCACTATTCCGGGCATCGCTATCCTCCCGTTGGTCCTCCTGCTGTTCGGCGGCACAAGGACCATGGCCTTGGTCCTCGTGATGTTCGGTGCCGTCTGGCCAATGCTCGTGCAGGCGACCTACGCCGTGCAGCAGGTCTCGCCGCAGATGCGACAGGTGGGCGCAGCCTTCCACCTCAGCACCTTGGATCGGATCCGGGCCATCTACCTGCCCAGCGCCATGCCGTTCCTCACCACTGGTCTGCGTATTGCTGCCACCATCAGCCTCCTCCTCGCGATCTCGGCAGAGTTCCTCGGGGGCACCGACGGGATCGGGCGCAGTCTCTTCAACGCCCTCACCGTGAACAACCCCGACGAGATGTTCGTCTACGCCTTCACAGCGGCGTTCATGGGGGTCGGATTGAACCTCGTCCTGCTCGCCGCGCAACGTCGGTTGCTGTGGTGGCACCCCTCGCAGAGAGAAAGCGGCTGATATGAAGTCCTGGCGCTCGAAGATTCTGTGGGAGATCTGGCTCCCCGCCTTGCTGGTTGCGCTCTGGTGGTTCGCCAGTGCCAAGAGCACGTCCTTCTACTTTCCACCGCTGTCCACAATCCTCACGGAGTTCCGGGCACTCTGGATCTTCGAGAACGTCCCCACCCAGATCGTTCCAAGCCTGGCCCGGCTCGGGGCGGGCTTCGCCATCGCTGTCGTTGGCGGGGTCGCCCTGGGGCTGCTCCTGGGCTCGGTCCGCTGGCTGGAAGAGGCCACCCGACCGATCATTGAGTTCCTGAGGGCGACCCCCGGCGTCGCCGTGCTGCCCATCATGATGCTTGTCCTCGGCATCGGCACCTCGATGAAGATCGGCATCATCGCTCTGGTGAGCGCCTGGCCCATTCTCCTCAACACGATCGACGGAGTCCGGTCGGTCGAGCCCGTCCTGCGCGACGTGTCCAACAGCTATCGCCTCTCCAAATGGGATCGGATCCGCTATATCACCCTGCCCACGGCGATGCCGCAGATCTTCGCGGGAGCCCGGACGGCGTTGGCCATCGGGGTCGTCGCCATGGTCATCTCCGAGATGGTGGGCACTCCTGGCGGGATGGGGTACTTCATCCTGAGCTCGCAGCGCGAGTTCAACATTCCGGCGATGTGGACGGGGATCATTGCCCTCGGCATCGTCGGCTATCTGCTCAACAAGCTCTTCGGCCTCGTGGAGAACCGGGTCCTGAGCTGGCACAAAGGCATGATGTCCCACCACGAAGGAGCCGGATCATGAGTGTCACCCCACATCGCAACGCGACCGACGACACAGTCCTGGAGGTCAACGGACTGGGCCACTCCTACGGGGACCACGTCGTCCTTGAAGGTCTGGACTTCACGGTGTCGACGGGTAAGTTCGTTTGCATCGTTGGACCCTCTGGCGCCGGCAAGACGACGCTCCTGCAGTGCCTGACGGGGCTGCGGAAGCCGACGAGGGGCAGCGTCGTCTTCGAGGGTGAGCCCGTCAAGGGCACCCCGCGCGGCATGGCCGTGGTGTTCCAGGACTACAGCAGATCGCTCATGCCCTGGCTGCGGGTCCTCGAGAACGTTGCGTTGCCCCTGAGGTCAGCAGGGATGGGCAAGACGGAGCGGATCGCCCAAGCCAAGGAGGCGCTGGCGGAGGTCGGCTTGGCCGACTTCACTCATGCCTATCCGTGGCAGCTGTCGGGCGGTATGCAGCAGCGCGTGGCGATCGCACGGGCCCTCGCCTTCCGGCCTCACGCCATCGTCATGGATGAGCCGTTCGCCTCAGTCGACGCCCAGACCCGCGCCGACCTCGAGGATCTGGTCATCGGCCTCAAGGAGCGGCTGGGCATCACCGTGCTGCTGGTCACGCACGACATCGACGAAGCGGTCTACCTCGCGGATACCGTCCTCGTCCTCGCGGGCAAGCCGGCGAGCGTGGCGGCACTGATCGACGTCGACCTGCCCGTGCCCCGTGACCAGCTCGACACCAAGGCCCTGCCACGCTTCGCGGAGCTGCGCAGCGAGGTCTACACGTTGATCCGTAGACCTGTAGCAGCGGACGGGGCCACCCCGAGCACGACGCTCACCGTCGCTCCGTAGGCGGCCGGCCGTGAGCCGTGTTCACCCCGCCTGCCTCGGGACGGCGGTCGCCAAGGCGGTCGCCGACGAGGTGCTGGCGTCAGCCGCGGCCCGGGGGCTGACGGTGAGCGTGGCCATCGTCGACGAGCGCGGGTTCGACCTGGTCGTCCTTCGGGGGGCCGGCGCCTCGTGGTTCACCCCCGACGCGGCCCGGGCCAAGGCGCGGACCGCGGCGGCCTTCGCCCGTTCGTCAGAGAGCCTCGGCGGCATGCGAAAGAAATATCCGGACCTGTTCGATCTCATCGCCGACAGCCTTGCCTTCGCCCCCACCTGCCTCCCGGGAGGCCTACCCGTCGAGGTCGACGGTCACGTGCTCGGCGCAATCGGCGTCAGTGGCGCCCCACCCGACGAGGACGTCACTCTCGGCCGGGACGCCCTGACGAGAATTCTCGAGGGAACCTCGTGACGGGCGCCGTCCCGAGGTGCGGGACGGCCGCCTAGGCCGACGCGGCACCGCCCGCGACACTCGAAGATGGATGGCCACCACGGCCGCACCCACCGAACCAGGAGGCATGACGTGACGCACCCCGACGTGGCACCCAAGGAACCGCACGCGGGCATCGACCCAGCCCTGTACCGCGAGACCCTCGGGCACTATCCGACCGGGGTCGCGGTCGTCACGGGTATCGCCGATGACGGCCTCCCGGCAGGCATGGTCGTCGGTTCCTTCACGTCGGTTTCCCTTGACCCGCCACTGGTGGCCTTCCTGCCCACACGTGACTCGGGCAGCTTCGCCCGGCTACGCACCGGCGCGACCTTCTGCATCAACGTGCTTGCGGCTGACCAGGAGTCCACGTGCCGGCGTTTCGCGTCGCGTGCCGTCGACAAGTTTGAGGGCGTCGCCTGGTCGCCCGCTCCGGGCGGGGCACCCATCCTCGACGGCGCGGTGTCGTGGATCGAGTGCACCTACGAGGACGTGCTCGACGGCGGGGACCACTACATCGTGCTTGGGCGGATCCGCGACCTCGCTGTGGCGCGACCGTCGTTGCCGCTGCTGTTCTTCCAAGGTGGCTACGGGCGCTTCGCCCCACCCTCGTTGGTCGCGCCCTCGCACCCCGACCTCATCCACGCGGTGAGGCTGGCGGAGCTGGCCAGGGGGGACATCGAACAGCTCAGCGCCGAGCACGAGGTGGACTGCGCCGTGCTGGCAAAGGTCGGCGGGGACGTCGTCTTCGTCCTCACCGCCAACCGGTCCGAAAAACCTACGACACCGTCCGTCGGTCACCGCGTCCCACTCGTCCCGCCCCTGGGATCCGTTTTCCTGCGCGACGCACCCGAGGAGGATGTGAACGACTGGCTCGCCCGGGCGCCCGGACAGGACGACGCCACCCGCGAGGTCTTCCGCCGCAACGTCGACCGCGTCCGCGAGCGCGGCTACTCGGTGTCACTCATGCCCGACCCCTCGGTCGATCGCATCTCGCTCATGACGGACTACTCCTCCACGGAGCGCACGCCGCAGCACGAGCGCCGGATGAAGCAGATGATCGCGGACACGGCGCTGCTCTACGAGCCGGACCTCGAGCCCGACCGCACTTACCACCTGCACTCGATCGTCGTCCCCGTCCCGGTTCCCCCCGAGATGCCGCAGATCGCGATGCGAATGTCCGGCTTGCCCACCGACGCGTCGCTGGCCCAACTGGACGCGTGGGTCGACGCCTTGTCCCGCGCGGCGAACACCGCTGCCGCACGACTCTGCCGGTAATAGGTCCGGAGAGGGCATTCCGCCAGTCGGCACGCTCGGCTATGCGGCAGTCCGGTCGGGACACAGGATGACGCACACAAGCCCAACGGAAAGGACCTCACAATGACGGCACGAGTTAAGGCTCTCGGTTACGCGGTGGTCGGAAGCACCGACCCGGCGGCATGGCAGGAGTTCGGTTCCGGACTGCTAGGACTGCAGGTGGCCCACAGCAGCGAGGACAGGCTCACCCTGCGGATGGACCAGTTCGTCCATCGCTTCGACATCCGTCGTGCCGCCACCGACGGCGTGATCGCCATCGGTTGGGACGTCGGGAACCCCGCTGCCCTCGGGGAGATCACGGCCCGGCTCACCTCGGCCGGCTACGAGGTCACGACACGTGACGCCGAAGCCGCGACAGAACGCAGCGTCAGCGGGCTAGCCAGCTTCCGGGACCCCGACGACAACTACGACATCGAGCTGTTCTGGGGCCTGCGCAACGCGGCCGAGCGATTCGTCTCGCCCACTGGGGCGACCTTCGTCGCGGGGGACCTCGGCGTTGGCCATGCCTTCCAGGTGGTGCGTGACGAGCAGGTGTACACCGAGCTCTACCTCGATCTGTTGGGCTTCCGACTCAGCGACCACATCGACATGCCCGGGGGAGTGTCCGGGGTCTTCACCCACTGCAACCCACGGCATCACTCGTTCGCGTTCGCCGCGTCGCCGAACCGCCCGATCGGGGTGGGTCACTTCATGTTCGAGGTGGACGACCTCGACATCGTCGGCCGCTCGTACGACCACGTGCTCGCCGGGGCCGCTCCGATCCTCTCCACGTTCGGCAAGCACACCAACGACAAGATGGTCTCGTACTACGTGCGTTCCCCCTCCGGCTTTGGCATCGAGTACGGCACGGACGGCATCCTCATCGACGACGAGTCCTGGCTCCCCACCCGTTACGACGTGGCGCACTACTGGGGCCACCACCGCACCCCATGAAAGGAAGGGCCATGACCGTCCTCGACAACATCGAGCAGATTGCAGACGTGCTCGAGGCGAACGCCGCCGAAGGCGAGCGGCTCGGGCGGCTTCCCGATGAGACAGCCACGGCCCTGCGGACCTCCGGAGTCATGCGGATGCTGCAGCCCAAGGACTTCGGCGGATTGGAGTCGCACCCCGTCGACTTCTTCCGCGCGGTCCTCGAGATCGGGGTGCACGACCCCAGCTCCGGGTGGGTCGCCGGTGTAGTCGGCGTTCACCCGCACGAGCTCGCCCACGGTGACCGTCGCGTCCAGGCCGAGGTCTGGGCGGAGGATCCGGACACCTGGGTGGCGTCGCCCTACGCACCCCTGGGTCGCGCGCGGCCGGTGGACGGCGGGTACGTCTTCAACGGGCGCTGGAACTTCTCTTCGGGCACCGACCACTGCCGCTGGGTGATGATCGGCGGGCTCATCACCGACCAAGAGGGCGAGGTCGCTGATCCCGCCCCGGTCCACTTCCTACTCCCACGCTCGGACTACGAGGTCGTCGAGGACTCCTGGGACGTCGTCGGCCTGCGTGGGACTGGCAGCAAGGACCTCGTCGTCACCGAAGCGTTCGTCCCCGCCTACCGCACCATCGAGACCTCCGGCGTCACGGACGGGACCGGCGGGAAGGACCCCAGTCGAGCGTCTGTTTCCCTCTACCGGATGCCGCGCAACGTCATGTTCTCCGGCGCCATCACGGCGGCGACGCTGGCCATGGCCAAGGGAACACTCGCCGCGTACGTCGCGGTGACGCGCTCACGAGAGGGCCGAGGTGGCAGAGCGGCCCTCGACCCGTTCCAGCTCTCTGCACTGGGGGCGGCCGCGGCAGACATCGACGCGAGCATCGGCCACCTGCTTTGGGACATCGAACGCGTCCACGACATCGTCGAACGCGGCGAGGTCGTGTCGCTCGACGTGCGGGCAGAGGTGCGCCGCAACCAGGTGCAGGCGAGCCATCGTGCCGCTGCTGCCGCCGACAGCGTCTTTCGGCTCAGCGGAGGAGGTTCGCTCCACCGCAGCGGGGTGCTCCAGCGCCGGTGGCGCGACACCCAGGCTGCACTGCACCACGTGCAGAACGGGTCGGGCCCGATCTTCCACGCCTACGGCCTCAACCTCTTCGGTCACCCGATTCCGCCACACGTGAAGATCTGATGGACGGCGCCGCCCCGAAAGAGGGCTCCCAGCCTCGCTTCACCGAGGAGTCGACGAGCCGCTTCGTCGACGCCGGTGGCGTCCGAGTGCACGTCCACGACGCCGGCTCCGGCCCGGTGCTTCTCTGCATCCACGGCGGCGCACCGGGCGCCTACGGCTGGGGCAACTTCGGTGCCAACGTGTCGGGGCTGGCCGAGCACTTCCGTGTCCTCGTCGTCGACCTGCCGGGCTATGGGCGCTCAGACGCCCCCGAGATCAGGGGCGGTCGCTACGGCTTCTATGCCCAGGTCTTCGCCGACCTCCTCGCAACGCTCGGCATCGAGTCCGCGCACGTCCTCGGGATGGCCACCGGTGGAGCTGCGGCGATGATGCTGGCCATCGAGCACCCAGGCGTCGTCGACGACCTCGTCCTCGTCAGCTCTGCGGGAGGGTTGCCGCTGTTCACCCCCATGCCGTCGGAGGGCCAGAAGCTCATACAGTCCTACTACGGCGGCGAGGGTCCTTCCCCAGCCAAGATGCGCGCGTACCTCGAGATGATGATGTACGACAAGACCTCCATCACCGACGAGATCGTGCAGGAGCGCTATGCGGCCAGCATCCGTCCCGACCTCAGGGCGGCCGCCCCGGAGGGGCGCCCTGAGCATTCCCCACCGGTGACCGAGCAGGTGTGGCGAGACGTCGACCGCATCAAGGCACGCACGCTCGTGGTGTGGGGCCGGGACAACCGCGTACAGGGCTACGACAACGCGTTGTTCCTCCTCAACCGCATCCCGAATGTCCAGGTGCACCTTTACGGCAGGACGGGTCTGTGGGTCCCATTCGAGCGAGTGAGCGAGTTCAACACGTTGCTCGTGGGTTTCCTCCTCGGGGCGTCAGCACGCTGACCGGTCACGCGCACCATTGACATCACGAACATTTGGGTCTTATCGTTCAACATAGTGGAACGCCATTCCGGATATTGGGAGATGACAGTGACGTCACCAAACCAGCTCGACGGGGACCAGAAGCGCTCAGTGCTGGGACGGGCTTTCGAGATTCTCGACTGCTTCGGACCGGACACGCCGGAGCAGACGATCGCGGGAGTATGCACGCGGACGGGCCTGCCCCCCGCGACGGTCCACCGGATGCTGGCGCACCTCGTCGAGTGGGGTGCCGTGGAGCGGGCTTGTCGCGGTCGGTACCGGCTCGGCCGCCGCATGTGGCGGCTTGGCTGGGGGGTTCCCGAGGTGCGTCGCCTCAAGGACGTGGCACGACCGTTCCTCGTGGACCTCTACTCGGCCACGGCGGCGCCGGTCGCCCTGTGGTCCCGCGAGCAGGACGAAGCCATCCTCTGTGACCTCATCGCCGGCCACAAGGCGGCGGCCACCTGGCATCCCGAGCGTCGCATTCCCTTGACGCAGAACGCGGGCGGGCTGGCCATGCTCGCCCACCTACCGCTCGAGCCGCTCCTGCTCGCGCAGGAAGGCCCGGGTGCCAACGGTGGGGAGTTCGTGCTGCGCCAGCGGCTCGGCGAGGTGCGTCGCGCGGGGTATGCCGTGAGCGGGTCCGACGGATCCGGTGACGGTCTTCTCGTGGCGGCGGCCGTCTTCGACGAAGACGGTCAGGTCCGTGCCGCCGTCTCGGTCAGGCTGTCGCCCGAGCCGCTGAGTCCGGCCCCGCTTGCCCGGGTCGTGACCCAGGCCGCGATGATGATCTCGAGCGGGCTTGGACACCGTGGACACTCCCGCAGAAGCGGTGTCCACGCAGTCCGTCCCGCCTGAGTCGACACCACAGCCAAGGAGCAGAACCCATGTCCGTCCTGGACAAGGCGGCCAAGGCCGTCGACAGCCTGGCTCGCAGTGGTCGACCGATGAGCCTGGCAGAGGTCTCCGAGAGCCTGGGCCTGCCCAAGTCCTCCGTGCACCGGCTCCTGAGCGAGCTCATCGAGCTGCGCATCGCCCGGCGCACGACCGACGGGCGGTTCGCCCTAGGTCCCCGGCTCCTGTCCTGGGGTGCGAGCGCCGCGGACTCATTCGTCATCCGTGGGGTGGCCGAGCCGTGGATGCACCGCTTGCGGGACACCACCGGTGAGAGCGTCCACCTATACATCAGACAGGACAAGCACCGCATCTGTTTGGCGTCCGTGGAAGGGCGCGCCTCCCTGCGCCCCGTCGTTCCCACAGGCGGTCACCAGCCCCTTGGCCTGGGTTCGTCTGGCAAGCTCCTCCTCGCGTTCGCACCCGCCCCCGTCCATGAGGTCGTGCGCGCGGACGCCGCAGCCGCCGGAAGGTGGGTCGCCACCGAGGCGGAACTCGACGCCATCCGAGAGAGCCACTGGGCGATCGCCATCGATGAGCGTGAGAAGGGACTGAGTGGCGCAGCCACCTCCGTGCGGGACGGTGACGGTCAGGTGATCGCGGCCCTGAGCATCTCCGGATCCTCCACGCGGTTGACCGCCGCGCGATACGCGGAGGTCAAGGACGACGTCGTCGCCATCGCCAACGAGATCGGGGCCGCAGTAGCCGGCCGTTCGTAGCTCGACGCCGAAAGCGGTGTTCCGGTAGGTGCGACGACACCGGCGAGCTCATCGACCGAGGTCGCAGGATGGCTCCGACCCGCTGGCTACGCCCGAAGGAGCGCCATGAGGATCGCCCGTTTCGACGATGACCGCATCGGCGTGGTCATCGACGACAACATCGTTGATGTCACCCACGCCGTGGACGAGGACGCCCAAGCGTGGCCGCCGGTGACCATGAACCGGGTCATCAGGGACTTCGACGCCGTCCGCCCGCTCCTCGAGCGCGCAGCCTCTGAGGGCGCCCGTCGTCCGCTCGCCGAGGTCACCCTCCTCACGCCGGTCCCGTGGCCCAACAAGGTGATCGCGTACCCGGTGAACTACCACGACCACGGCCGCGAGATGCAGGCCGGATACCGCGCGGACGTGCAGGGCTTCTTCCTCAAACCACCGTCGTCGCTTTCCGGTGCCGGTGAGCCCGTCATGCTGCCAGTGGTCCCGGGCCGTGAGGTCCACCACGAGTCCGAGCTCGCGATCATCATCGGCGCCGGCGGACGCGACATCCCCCGCCAAAACTGGCGCTTGCACGTCTTCGGCTACGCCTGCCTGCTCGACATGGTGGTCCGGGGGCGCGAGGAGCGCGTCTTCCGCAAGGCCTACGACACCTTTTGCCCAGTCGGTCCGTGGATCACGACGGCCGACGAGGTGGGTGACCCCACCAGCCTCGACATGCGCCTCTGGGTCGGTGACGAGCTGCGCCAGCACGCAAACACCCGCGACCTCGTCTTGGACATTCCCGGCATGGTCGCGATGGCCTCGGCCGTCATGACCCTCCACCCGGGAGACGTCATCGCCACCGGCACCCCGGCAGGGGTGGGACCGGTCACCGATGGCGACACGATCCGGATCAGGATCGAGCGCGTCGGTGAGATGAGCGTGAACGTCGTCCAAGGCACCAGCGGGCGCACCGAGGTGTTCGCCCGCCCCTACGACCCCCCGATCATCAAACAGCAGTGAGGAGCCCCGCATGACCTCCTTCGACGCCCGGTCCGTGGCCGAGATCGACAACCTCGACGACCTGTACAGCGTGTTCGACGACTTGAGCGTTGAGGGCGGCTGGTATCGCCGCGCGCCCGCCCTGTGGCCCGAGCCGCTGCGCAACTTCCTGCCGTACGTGTGGCGCTACGCCGAGATGAAGGCCGTCCTGGACGCGGCCGGGCGACTGGTCGACCACGAGATGGCGGACCGGCGCAACCTCACCCTCACCAACCCGGTCGAGGGCAACGGCTACGCGACCGTCCGCAGCCTCGTGGCCGCCTACCAGCTCATTCGTCCTGGCGAAGTTGCCCCCGCACACCACCACACGCCGGCGGCGCTGCGCATCATCCTCGAGGGCCGAGGCACCTACACCGTCGTGGACGGGGACCGCGTCGAGATGCGACCCGGTGACGTTCTGCTGACACCGAGCTGGGCTTGGCACGAGCACTCGGCGGTCGGTCCGGACGACTGCTACTGGGTCGACATCCTCGACGTCCCCCTCGTGCACCTGCTCGAGCCGATGTTCTTCGAGAAGTACCCCGCCGGGGTCCAGGAGGACCCTCGTGACATCGACACCTCGCCGATCGCGTTCCGGTGGGAGGACTCCCTCGCCTGCCTGGCCGCCGAGACGGCGGCCCCGGAGCACGGCATGGCCGAACGCGAGATCGAACTCGGCAGCCCGGCGATGCCGACCATCGCACTGCACGTCCAGGAGCTCGGCGCCGGCTTCGAGTCCCCGACGAGGCGGACGACCGCCAACTCGATCTTCACGGTCATCGAAGGCTCTGGTGAGACCATCGTCGATGGTGAACGGCTGACCTGGGAGCGCGGCGACATCATCGCGGTCCCGGCATGGCGGCCCTACCAGCACATCGTGTCCGAGCCTGCGCGGATGGTCCGCGCGAGCGACGAGCCGGTCTTCTCCGTGCTCGGCCTGCTGCGCTCCGAGAAGGTGTGAGGGAGAAACAGATGCATGTTGTCCTGGCAGGCGGTGGCGTCGGTGGCATGACCGCGGCGCTGGCACTTCTGCAGCGCGGGGTGGACGTCACCGTGCTCGAACAAGCCCCCGCCCTCACCGAGGTCGGTGCCGGCATTCAGATCAGCCCCAACGGCAACCGGGCGCTGGACCACCTCGGGGTCTTCGAGACCCTGCGCAAGCAGTCCTGCGACCCGGTCCGCAAGGAGTTCCGGCTCTGGAACACCGGTCGGCCCTGGCCGATGTTCGATCTCGGGCCGATGGCAGTCGAGCGATATGGCTACCCGTACCTCACGGTGTACCGTCCCGACCTGCTCAAGGCTCTGGAAAATGCCGTGAGGGCTCTGGGGGCGGACGTCATCCTGCTCGGTTCGCGCGTGGCGGGAGTCGACCAGGACGCGTCAAGCGCGTCCGTGGTCCTCGACGACGGCACTCGGGTGACCGGCGACGTCGTCATCGGCGCCGATGGGGTGCGTTCCGTGGTGCGCAACACGGTGTGGGGACCGAGCAACCCGGAGTTCTCCGGCATGGTCGCCTGGCGGGGGCTCATCCCGATGGACGACCTTCCGAAGCACCTGCGTACGCCGGTGGGCTCGACGTGGATCGGTCCGGGCGGCCACGCAGTCACCTACCCCCTCCATGGAGGCACGTTGATGAACTTCGTGGCGACGATCGAGGGCAAGAAATGGACCGCCGCAGGCGGGACCGAACCCGGGACCGCCGAGGAGTGCCATGCCGACTTCGCCGGCTGGCACGAGGACATCCACACGTTCATCACCGCCTCGCCCCGATTGCTCAAGTGGGCCCTACTCAGCCGTGACCCCATCCCCGCCTGGACGTCGGGGCGGGTCAGTCTGCTGGGTGACGCCGCCCACGCGACGCTGCCCTTCCTGGCGCAGGGAGCCGTCCACGCCATCGAGGACGGCGTCGTGCTCGCTCGGGCGATCGAGGCGTACGCCGACGACCCCACCAAGGCGCTCACCCGCTACGAGACGGCAAGGATCGAGCGGACGAGCAGGATGGTGCGCGGCGCCACAGCCAACACCGAACGGTTCCACAGCCGAGAGCTCGTCACCGAGGAGCGAGCCGAGCCCTACCTCCAGCGCGAGTGGAGCATCGAACCGATCGCCGACCGCTACGACTGGCTCTACTCGTACGACGTGGTGACGACTCCGGTCTGACCACATCCGACCAACTTGGTGAGCCGCCGCCGCAGCGGCGCCCGCCAGCCCGAGTGGTGCGGATCCTCAGAGGGCGAGCAGACCCGCGACCGACGTCGTGTCGAACAGGCCGGAGATGCGGTCGGCGAGGACGTCGGCCCCAGCTCCCAGCCGGCGTGCGTTCAGGTCGTACTTGACCTGTATCTCGGCGTCCGTGAGGGGTCGCTCGGCGGTGCCACGATTGGCGAGGACCTCTTGGGAGAGCATCCGTCCGTCGGTGGTGCGCACCTCGACGACCGAAGGGAACTGCAGGGGGAAGATCGCCTCACAACGTGCGTCGGCCACGTGCTCGACGCGCGCCGCAAGGTCGAGGTTGCGCGGGTCCCGCACTGCCTCGTCGGTGAAGTCGTCGAGGTAGAGACCGAGGCCGCCTCCGCCGCGCAGCGCCAGAGTGAAGGTGAAGGGTCCGCTGAACTGGGCGTGGTAGCCGGACTCGGGACGGATCTTGGCCTCGCGCGGTTGAGCAATCGTTCGCAGGGTCGCGCCCGCCACGCCGATCCGGACCGACTCCACGTCTGCGGGCCGCAGCCCCCGTGCCCGGAGAGCGATGGCCGCGTCAATACCCGTGTGGGTAAACACGTTCGTCGGGTAGGGCTTCACGAAGCAGGAGGCCGTCTCCCACCGCACACCGAGTCCGTCGAGCAGCGCCGCCTCGTCGTAGGTGTCACCGCAGTAGGCCTGGAAGAAACCGAACCGTCCCTCGAGGACCGTCGGGGGACCGGTCAGTCCGGCCTCCGCGGCCTGTGCTGCCACCACGCCGCTGTGGGCGGCCCACCCGCAATGCATCCGCTTGACCGACCCTCCGGCCCGGTTGGCCTCGAGCAGGCCCGCTCCCATGCTGCAGGCGATGGCCATCGCGTGGGCCAGCCGCTCGGCGTCCAGGCCCATGGCGACACCCGCCCCGGCCGCCGCGCCGACGGCACCACAGATCGACGTCGCATGCAGGCCACGCTCGAAGAAGACCGAGTTGTTGATGCGTGGGTCGTACCCGGCGTTGCCGAGCCGGATCGCGATCTCGTTGCCGACCGTAATCGCGGCGAGAAGTGTCCGGCCGTGAGCCCCGGCCTCCTCGGCGGCAGCGAGCGCGGCAGGCACCACTGATGCGCTGGGATGCAGGATCGACGGAACGTGCGTGTCGTCGAAGTCGAGGGCGTGGGCTAAGGTGCCATTGACGAGCGCGGCTGACGGAGCCGGGAGCCGGTCCTCGAGACCGATCGCGAGGGCGACTGCCGCACCCCCCCAACGGCGGGCGAGCGAGTGAGCCACCTGCGCCGGACCGGTGCCGAGTGCGGCGACCGAGATGCCGACGACGTCCAGCAGTCTTTGTCTTGCGTCGACGAGCACATGCTCTGGGGCGTTCTCTGCGACCTCTGCCGCGAACGCTCCGAGGCGTGCGACGGCGGTACCGGTCATGGGGGTGGTTCCGGCGGCAGCCATGGAGTCTCCTTTGGGCGAGGGGACGGACCTGGTCGGTGCGTCAGTGAAGGATGGCGATCGGCCGCAGGGGGGAGCCGGTGGCGCCGACGAGCCGCAGAGGAGCGGCCACGAGGGTGAACGCCTTCGTCCCCGCGCGGGCGAGCTGCTCGAGGTCGAGCATCTCCAGGATGGGGATGCCGTTCTCCACGAGGAGGATCCGGTGTCCCGGCAGGCGGGCGTGCCCGGCACCCCCCGGGATGTGCTCGAACGCGGTCGTGTCCGAGCCGACGACGCACGGCCGGTGCGAGGCCAGCCAGGCCACGCCCTCCTCGTCCGGCCCTGGTACCCCGCCATCGTGGTCGAGGAAGGCTGCGGGGGCGTCCCACAGCTGCGCCCAGCCGGTACGAACGAGCAGGCCCGCGCCCGGGGCTGGTCGACGGTCGCCGAGCGCCTGGGACAGCTCGGCGACCGTGACGGCATGGCCGGGGGCGAGCCGGTCGACCCCGAGGACGGCCGGCACGTCGAGCAGGTAGCCCGTCGTGACGATGGGGTCGACCGTGTGGACCCCGTGGTCGAGGAAGCGCCCGCCGGCCTGGGCCTGGGCGGCCGAGACACGGCCGTGCAGCAGACCGTCGTGGCTGATGTGCGCAAGGGCGTCGAGGTGCGTGGCGGTGTGTGTCCCCATCACAAGCAGGTCGTTGGCGCCCGACGTGCCGTCGACCCGTACGGCGTCACCGTGACGGCGGAGTAAGGAGTGACGGTAGCCCGGGTGGTTCGGTGACGTGGGGACGCCCGGATGCACCGGCTGTGCCAGGTCGACCACCGTCACGACCGCCCCGTCGGCGGTCCGCCCTGTACTCATGCGTGCGCCCGCTTCCTGATGTGTTCCGCGAGGCGCAGGATCGCCGGGTCCACGAAGCTTCCGTCGGCCAGCGTCGCAGCGGCAGAGCCTGCGGCGTCCATGGCGGCCGCCTTGTCCAGCACGTCCGTGGCCCACGTGACCTCGTCCGTGCTCGGCGCGAACGCCTCACGGACCACGGGGACCTGACGCGGGTGAATGACCGATCGCCCGTAGAAGCCGAGCTCCCTCAGGACGTCACACGACCGACGAAGCCCGTCGAGGTCGGTGACACTGGGGTGGACGCTGCCCACGGGCGATGGCAGCCCCGCAGCGCGCGCAGCCTGCACGATGGTGAGGCGGGAGAGCAGCAGCCCGGTGTCGCTCGCCCCACGGGGAAGGCTCAAGTCAGCGCGAAGGTCGCTCTCTCCCAACGTGATCGAGTGCACCCCAAAGGCGTCGGCGATCTCTTGTGCCTTCGAGAGGCCACGCGCCGACTCGATGAGGGGGACGAGGTGTGGCGCGTCGCGGAAGCGTCGGGTCTGGGCAAACGCGGCGTCGACCTCCGCGGCCGACTCCACCTTGGGGAGGCGGATGCCGTGGACGGTGCCGGCGCGAAGCAGCGGCCCGACGGCAGCGAGGTCGGCCGCGAAGTCTGGCGAGTCGACCCTGTTGACGCGCACGACGATAGGAAGGGTCTTCAACAACCCTGCCGGGAACCCGGAGTCGGCTCCGAAGGTTGGGCCCAGGGCAGCCCGGGCACGGGGCCGTGACGAAGGATGCACCGCGTCCTCGAGGTCCACGACGATGCCGTCGGCAGAGCGTGCCGCTTTGGTCAGCAGCTCCGGGAGACGATCCGCGGGAACGTACAGCCAGGTGGCAACGTCGTCACGCACTCAGATCACTCCTCCGGCTCGGAGCCGCGCCTGCCGGTCTGGGTCGATGCCCAGCTCGGTCAGGACCCTTTCCGTATCGGCCCCGTGAGAGCGTCCCGTGTGTCGGATCGCGCCCGGGGACTCGGACATGCGGAAGAGCACGTTAGGCATGCGGACCGGACCCAAATCAGCGTCCTCCACCGTGGCGATGGCGCCGATCGCGGCATACTGCGGGTCGGCGACGACACCGGCGACGTCGTACACCACTGCGAGCGCGGCCTGTGCTTTCGAGAACTCCTCCACGACCTCGGACGTCGGCCGCTCGGCGATCCACGAGCCGACCGCCTCGTCAAGCTCGTCAGCATGCTGAGCCCGCTGGAAGCCGTCGTGAAACCACTCCTCCTGCACGAGCTCGGGTCGGCCGACGAGCGTCATCACCCGCTCCGCGATCGAGTGCGCGCTGGTCGAGATCGCGACCCAGTCGCCGTCACCGGTGCGATAGGTGTTGCGGGGGGCGTTGTTCTCGGACCGGTTCCCGCGGCGCTGGGCAACGATGCCGAGCTGGTCGTACACCGTTACCTGCGAGCCGAGCATGGCCAGAATCGGCTCGATGATGGCAAGATCGATGACTTGTCCCTCACCCGTGCGCTCGCGGCGGTGCAGGGCGGTCAGCGTCGCGATGGCAGCGGCCAGGCCACTGATGTTGTCGGCGAGTGCCAGCGGGGGCAGGGTGGGCGGCCCGTCCGGTTGTCCCGTGGAGTGGGCGAACCCACTCATGGCCTCCGCGATCGTGCCGAAAGCCGGCTCGTTCCTCCGGGGACCGGTCTGCCCGAAACCGGTAACCCGGGTGAGGATGAGCCGGGGGTTCACCTCCCGCAGCCGGTCGTACCCGAGGTTCCACCGCTCCAGCGTGCCGGGGCGGAAATTCTCGATGACCACGTCCGCGGTGCGGACCAGGTCAAGGAAGATCTCCTGGCCCTCCTCGTTCGACAGGTCCAAGGTGATGGCCCTCTTGTTGCGGCCTAGGATCTTCCACCACAAACCAACGCCGTTCTTGCTCTGCCCATGGGTGCGGGCGGGGTCCGGCTTGCGGGGGTGCTCGATCTTGATGACGTCCGCTCCGAAGTCGGCGAGGACGGTGGCAGCCGAGGGTCCGGCGAACAGCGTGGCGACGTCGAGGATCCGGAGGTCGCCGAGAGCCGAGGCCGGCCCCGAACCGGAGACCGCCGGACCGGTGGTGACGCCGCCTGCGGACGTCGTCGGCGCGGGCGCCCGCGGGGTCGTTGACATGTCTTCTCCTTCTGGGTCGGGACCTCTCGACCGTAGGAGGGGCCGGGGGCTGCAGAAGGGGAGACATCACTGGGTGAGAGGAACGATGGTGCCCTGACGGAGTCTTCCGCTGGGTGCGACAAGGCCTGTCACCGACCGTCCGCTCCTCCAACCATGGCAGAGGCCGAGTGCGTCCTGCACCGGTCCTCAGGCGAGAGGAGCAGGTCGTGCGCACCGTGCGGGATGCAGCATTCGAGGTCCTGCGGCAACAAGGGCTGACGCGGATCTTCGCGAACCCCGGTTCGACTGAGGTCGCCCTGCTGGCCGACCTGCCTGACGACCTCGACTTCGTCCTGGGGCTGCACGAGGGCTCCGTCGTCGGGATGGCCTCCGGTTACGCTCTGGCGACGGGGTCACCGGCGCTTGTCCTGCTGCACACGACGGCCGGGTTCGGCAACGCGGTCGGAGCGATCGCGACGGCCAGGACCAACAAGGCCCCCCTCGTCATCCTCGTCGGCCAGCAGGACCGCCGTCATGTCGCCTCAGAACCCTTCCTCGCGGGCCACCTCGACGGACTGGCCGGCGCCTATGCCGTCTCGAGCCGGCAGCCGGCCCGAGCGGCTGACGTACCGGCGGCCATTGCGCGTGCAGCCCACGAGGCCGCCCTCCACCGTGGTCCGGCCGTGGTTGTCGTCCCCATGAGCGACTGGGCGGAGTCAGCCGACGACACCATCGCGGTGCCTGCCCCCGTGCGCCTTCGTGTTTGTCGTGGCGTCGATGAGGAGGTTGGCGCGGAGCTGGCCGCTGTCCTCGACGGCGCCAGCAACCCGGTCCTTGTCGTTGGTCCTGGCGCTGACTCTGCTGACGGCTGGGCCGGCCTGGGTGCCCTCGCTGACCGGCTCGACTGCCCCGTGTGGCAGGAGGCGCACGGGTCGCAGGCGGGCTTCCCCCAGGACTCATCACGGTTCCGTGGCCACCTGCCGGCGGGTCGTGCGGCGCTGCGCGACGCGCTGGCGCCTCACGACGTCGTCCTCGTCGCCGGTGGTCCGGCTTTCCGCCAGGGGACATGGGAGCAAGGACACTTTGTTACGGCGGGCACCACGGTCCTGGTCGTCACGGCGGACCCGGAGGAAGCGACCTACAGCGCGGCCCACCTCGCCGTAGTCGGCGACGTGGCGCGAGTCATGACGGATCTGGCAGAGCGGGTGGCACCCCGACACGCGCCTGAGGCACAGCCGCCCCGTTCACGCATGGTGCTGCCCCCACAGGGCAGCCTGCGTGCCGAGCACGTTTTCGCCGCTCTGGCCGACCGGCTACCCGAGGAAGCGACCGTCTTCGAGGAGAGCCCGTCCAGCCGTCGCCTCTTGCTCGATCTGATGCCCACCCGCCGACCCTTCGGCTTTGTCACCGTGGCACAGGGCGGGCTGGGGTTCGCGCTGCCGGCGAGCATCGGCGTGCGGATGGCCCGCCCGAACCGCCCCGTCGTCGCGCTGCTGGGCGACGGCGCGTCGCTCTACAACATCCAGGGACTGTGGAGCGCCCAGCACTACCGGGTCGGGGCGCTGTTCGTCGTCCTATCCAACGGTGGGTATGCCGTGATGGACCGGCTGGCTGCCGGCCACGGCGGCAAGCCGCCGTGGCCGGCATTTACCGAGGTGAGCGTGTCGACGATCGCAGCCGGGTTCGGTTGTGCAACCAGCCGCGTAACGACCCACGACGAGCTGACCGACCAGCTCGATCGCATCCTTCCGACCCTCGGAGAGCGCACCGAGCCGCTCCTGCTCGAGGTCGTCGTGGAGGCCACAGCCTGATCACGCGGGTGCCCGCACTCCGCGCCACCCCATGAACCACGAAGGAGGCCATTATGGCCCAGGACTGGCTCGCCGAGGACTTCCTTACGGAGGACCAAGAGGCGTTGCGCGACACCGTCTCTGACATCGCCAAGAAGTACGACATGCAGTACTGGATCGACGTCGAGGAGGCCGGCCGCTACCCCGCCGAGTGGGTCAAGGAACTCACCGACGGAGGGTGGCTCTCGCTGCTCATCCCCGAGGAGTACGGCGGCGGGGGTGGCACCATCCCGGACGCGGCCCTCTTCCTCGAAACCCTCAACCGCTGGGGCGGCAACGCCGGCGCGATCCACGCGCAGATGTACCAGATGGGCGCCATCCTGCGACACGGAAGTGACGAGCAGAAGCGGCAGTGGCTGCCGCAGATCGCGAACGACGGTCTGCGCCTGCAGTCGTTCGGGATCACGGAGCCCGACGCCGGCACCGACACGACCCGTATCCGAACCTTCGCGGCGCGTGAGGGCGACGAGTACGTCGTCAATGGTGGCAAGATCTACACGTCGCGATTCCACCAGACCGACCTCATGCTCCTGCTCGTGCGGACGGAGAAGTACGAGGACGTGGAAAAGAAGACCGACGGCATGACCGTTCTGCTGGTCGACGTGCGAGAGGCCAAGGAGAACGGCCAGATCGAGTACCGGCCGATCAAGGTCATGTCCGGTCACCACACGAACCAGCTGTCGATCACCAACCTTCGCGTTCCCGTCGAGAACCGGATCGGCGAGGAGGGTAAGGGCTTCAAGGTCATCCTGTCGGGAATGAACGCGGAGCGCCTCCTCGTGTCGAGTGAGTACATCGGGTCGGGCTTGTACTTCATGGACCGCGCCGTGCAGTACGCCAAGGAGCGTGAGGTGTTCGGTCGCCCGATCGGGATGAACCAGGGCATCCAGTTCCCGCTCGCCACTGCCTTCACCGAGCTGCGCGCGGCGAGCCTCATGCGCTGGCACGCGGCAGAGGTGTTCCAGGCGGGAAGCCGCGACGGCTTCTACGCCAACACCGCGAAACTGCTGTCCTCCAAAGCGTTGTGGAACGCCGCGAACGCCGCCATGGACACGTTCGGAGGTGCCGGTCTCGCCTCCGAATACGGTATCGAGCAGAAGTTCCGGGCGGCGCGTGGTCCGATGATCGCCCCGATCTCGACCAATCTTGTTCTCGCAGGCATCGCGCACCGCGACCTGGGCATGCCGAAGAGTTTCTGAGCCATGACGACCACGCCCAGCCCTGCTGCGGGACCCTTAACCGCGGCTCGTGGCAGCCGCCCGGACGGGCCACCCGCTGCAGTCGGCAGCGGAGCGACGTACGACATTGCGGCCTTCGCCGCGGGCGCCGTGGCGCGCAGGGCCGGAGCCGATCAGGCCGACGCGGTGCTTACGGCCCTCGTGGACACGGTTGCGGTCACGGTTGCCGGGATGAGCACGCCCGCGGTGCGGATCCTCCTCGAGGTGCTCGAGGCGGAGCCGGCACCGGGGGACTGTCGGCTCTGGGGGTCGGCTCTGGCGGTCGGCCCCTCGGCCGCGGCCTTGATCAACGGTACGGCGGCCCACGCCCTGGACTGGGATGACGCGTCCCCGACCATGCCGATGCACCCCGCCGCGGTGCTGCTTCCCGCCCTCGTGGCGCAGGCGGCCCGGACGGGTGCGACGACAGATTCCTTCGTCTCGGCATACGCGGTGGGCTCGGCGGTCTTCCGTGCGGTGTCGGAGGTGCTGCCGCTCGAGGTCCACTACGGCAGGGGGTGGCACAACACCTCGACGACGGGGCGCCTCGCGGCGACGGCGGCCCTGGCCGCCTTGACCGGGCTTGGCCTCGAGGAGACGCGTCACGCATTGGGCGTGGCCGCCTCCATGGCCTCGGGGAGCCTCGCGAACTTCGGCACGATGACCAAGCCCCTGCATGCGGGCCTGGCAGCACGTGACGCCGTCACTGCGGTGGCTCTGGCGCAGCGGGGGTTCACCTCCCGTCACACCCAGTTGGAGGCAACCGGAGGGTTCTTCGCTCTCTTCGGTGACACCGACGACGTCCGGCTGCGCGAGCTGCCAGAGCGCCTGCGACGCTGGGAAAGCACGTGGCGAGACGACTGGGTGATCAAGCGCTACCCATCGTGCTACGCCACGCACCGGGCCATCGATGCGGTTCTCGACCTGCGAACGAGCGTCCACCCCGAGGCGGTGTCCTCCGTTGAGGTCACCGTGCACGCGGGCGGGTTGAGGCCCTTACTGGCGCACCTGCCCAGCACCGGCTTGGAGGGCAAGTTCAGCCTCCCGTACACGGTGGCTCGAGCCGTGCGCTCTGGACACGTGCGACTGACCGACTTCACCGACGAGGCCGTACTCGACCCGGCTCTGCGCCCGCTGGTCGAGGGCGTCGTGGTCCGAGAGGGGCCCGATCCCGACGTGCAGGGCTCGACGGAGCCGTTCACGGTGGTGACGATCCACACGAACGACGACCAGGTCCACACGCGGCGCGTCGATGTAAGTCGCGGCGACGCGCGTAACCCGATGAGCACCACCGAGCTGATGGACAAGGCCGTCGAGGCCTTCGAGTTCGTGGGGTGGGCCCCGGCACCGACCCACGACCTGCTGGCCGGGCTCGCGTCACTCTGGGCCGGCGGCGACCTCGGTGGCCTGCAGGACGTCCTTGCTGGTGAGGGCGCGACGGGGGTACGGAGGGGGCTGGCATGAGCGGATTCCCGACGGTGGAGATCATCGAGGAGGGCATGCGCGAGGGCATGCAGATAGAGAGCGCCGAAATCCCGGTGGCGGCCAAGATCCGGCTGCTCGACGCGCTCTCCCGGACCGGTCTCCGCACGATCCAGGTGGGGTCCTTCGTCAGTCCCCGGTGGGTTCCGCAAATGGAACACATCGAGCAGGTCGTCCAAGGCTTCACGCCGATGCCCGGGGTCCGCTACACCGCGCTCGCCCTAAACCAGAAGGGCGCCGAGCGCCGTGCCGAACACGTGCCGCCGCTCGCGCCGCAGGAGGCCACCTCGCGCACGACGGTCCACCTGTGTGACGTCTTCGTCCAACGCAACACTGCCCGCACCCAGGCCGAGGAGATTGCCGCCGTGCCACGCACCGTGGAGGCCGCGCTGGCGCGTGGGGTGACTGAGGCCGTCGTCGCCATTAACGCTGCGTGGGGTTCGAACTGGCTCGGTCGGTTCAGCCTGGAAAGGCGCAACGAGCTGATCGGCCTCCAGATGCAGGCATGGCAGGATTGTGGCGTCACGCCACGCACTGTCTGGCTCGGCGACCCGATGAGTTGGAACACTCCGGGTGCCGTTGAGGAGCAGCTCCGCTGCATCCGGGGGGAGTGGCCGGAGGTTAAGACCTTCCACCTGCACCTGCACGACGGACGGGGTAGCGCCCTGACCTCGGCCTACGTCGCTCTGCGTGCCCTCGACCGAGAGCACACTCTGGTGCTGGACTCCTCCATCGGGGGAATGGGCGGGTGCCCTTACTGCGGCAACGGCCGCGCAACGAAGATGATCCCGACCGAGGACCTCGTCGACATGCTTGAGTCGGAGGGAATCGACACCGGCATCGACCTGGCGAGGCTGATCGAGGCTGCCCACCTGGCCGAGGAGGTCGTCGGACATCCGCTCTACGGCAAGGTCAGCAAAGCCGGACCGCGCCCGACGGGGGACGCCTTGTACGCGATGGACATGCCGCTGGTTGAAACCGAGGAGCAGGCCCAGCACTTCCGAATCGGGCCGTCGGTGTATGCCGGGTGCCCGAGTCCATGGCGCAGCCCGATCACCTCCCCGGCCCGGGACGAGGCCGAACGCGCTTTGTTGCACAGCGGCACGGCGCCGCGAGAGCCCCAGCATCAGGACAAGTCATGACGACAAGAGAGACCACCATGAAGAGTCAGATCCCGACCGGAACCACCCCAGGCTCGCTCGTCGGCCTCCGCGTGGTGGAGCTCGGTACGAGCGTGGCCGGGCCGACCACGGGCCAGGTCCTCGGGGACCTCGGCGCGGAGGTCATCAAGGTCGAGAGGGTGGGCACGGGCGACGACACCAGGGGTTGGGCGCCACCGTACTGGGGCAGCGAGCCGATGGCCTTCCTCGGACTGAACCGCAACAAGAAAAGCCTGGCGCTCGACTTCAAGGACGAACGCGGGGCGAAGGTGCTCGAGCGGCTCCTGCGCAGCGCCGACGTACTGGTGCAGAACCTGCGACCGGGCGCTCTCGCCAAGGCCGGCTTCGACCTCGAGCGGCTCCGCGAGCTCAACCCCCGTCTCATCTACTGCGAGATGAGCGGGTTCGGCTCCGTGGGCCCTCGAGCCATGGAGCCGGCCTACGACCCCTTGCTGCAGGCGTACGCAGGCATCGTGAGCATGCTCGACACGGGACAGGGCCCACCGAACCGGGTGCCCCTATCCATTCTCGACAAGGGCACCGGTATGTGGGCCGTCATCGGCATCCTCGACGCGCTGCGGCGACGGGACCACACCGGTGAGGGCAGCCACGTGGAGGTCTCGCTGCTCCAGACCGCCGTCTCCTGGGTCGACCAGAAGGTGATGGGCTCGCGGGCCGGCAACCCGCCGCCGCGCAACCTGGGATCCGGCCACGCCGGTGTCGTGCCGTACGGCGCGTTTCCCGCGAGCTCCGGCTACGTCTTCATTTCGGCGGGCAACCAGTCCCTTTGGGTCCGCCTCGTCTCCGCCCTCGGTGCACCCGACCTGCTCGAGCGTCCCGGCTTCGGGTCCAACATCGAGCGGGCCGAGCGCCGGGCCGAAGTCAACGAGGCGGTCTCCGAGGTGACGCGCACCTTCGAGGCCGACGACCTCCTTGAGCGGCTGGCGAAGGCCGGGGTGCCGAGCGCACCGGTGCGGCCCGTGCACGAGGTGGCCGCCGACCCTCAGGTGCAGGCCGTCGGTCTGGTCACGCCCCTGCCCCACCCGCTGGTGCCGGAGCTGGAGGTCATCAACCTGCCGGTGACCTTCGACGGCGCCTACCTGCCTCACCAGTGCCCACCTCCGCAGCTCGGGCAGCACAGTGCCGAGCTGCTCCGCGAGCTGGGCTTCAGCGCCCAGGAGGTGGACGAGCTCGTCGCCGGGGGAGTGGTCGACTCCAGCACATCCGCGGACCAGGTGACGGCGTGAGCGACGGCCTGCTCTCCAGCTCACGGTGGTCGGGGAGGTACTTCAGCAACGGTTGGCAGCCGGCAGGGTCCCAGGGTGCCGTCACAGAGAAGGCGACCGGGGAACGGCTGGAGACCATCGGCCTGGCCGATGCTGACGCGGTGTCGGTCGCGGTGGGGATTGCCCTCGGGGTGCAGCGTTCCTGGGCGGAGTTTCCCTACGACGCCCGTGCCGCCGTCATGCGCCGTGCCGGGGTGCTCTTCGAACAGCACGCTGCCGAGGCCGCGGAGTGGACCGCGCGTGAGACGGGAGCCCCGTTGGCAATGGCCGAGCGAGCGCAGGGGGTCGCCGCGCAGGAGTGCTACGAGGCTGCAGGGCTCGCCAGCGCGCCGTACGGAGAGCTGCTTCGCTCGACCGCCCCGCGACTGTCGTTCGCGCGCCGGCGACCCGTGGGAGTCGTGGGCGTCATCGCACCCTTCAACGCACCACTGGTGCTGGCGATCCGCGCGGTGGCACCGGCGCTTGCGCTCGGCAACGCGGCCGTGCTCAAGCCGGACCCGCGCACCGCCGTGAGTGGTGGCGTGCTCATCGCCCGAATCTTTGAGGAGGCAGGCCTGCCGGACGGCCTGCTGCACGTCTTGCCGGGCGGGGCCGATGTCGGCGACGCCGTGGTTCGGCACTCGCGGGTGCCGGTCATCGCCTTCACCGGATCGACCGGGGCCGGCCGGGCCATCGCTCGCGCCGCCGCCGAGAGGTTCAAGCGGGTCCACCTCGAGCTAGGGGGCAACTCAGCTCTGGTCGTGATGGGGGACGCGGACGTGGCCAGGGCGGCCGCCGCTGGAGCCTTCGGGTCGTTCCGCCACGCAGGGCAGATCTGCATGGCGAGCGGACGACACCTGGTCCATGAGTCCGTCGTTGACGACTACCTCGCCGCGCTCACCCGCATCGCCGAGGGAACCACAGTGGGTGATCCACTCGACGCCAATGTCGGCTACGGGCCGCTCATCGACTCCGGCCAGCGTGACCGTGTCCACGCCCTGGTCACCGAGTCTGTCGGTGCCGGCGCGGCACTGCTCGCCGGCGGCACCTACGACGGCTTGTTCTATCGCCCGACGGTGCTCGGGCATGCGCCGCTCGACGCACCCGCCTACGCGTCCGAGGTTTTCGGCCCGGTAGCACCTGTGGTGTCGTTCGCCGACGCGGACGAGGCGGCGTCGCTGGCGGCCGACTCACCGTATGGGCTGTCCCTCGGCATCATCACCCGCGACGTGATGGCCGGGCTTGACCTCGCCGACCGCGTCTCCACCGGGTCTGTGCACATCAACGACCAGACCATCAACGACGAGCCGACAGCTCCCTTTGGTGGCCTCCGGGAGTCGGGGTCCGGCGGAAAGCACGGTGGAGTGCAGTCCAACCTCGAGGCCTTCACCGAATTGCAGTGGGTGACGGTGCGGCGTGACCTGCCGACGTACCCTTCCTGACCAACCGCGCGAGACGATAGGGACCAGCCATGACCGACGACATCCTGAAGGTGGAGGACCGGGGCCGTGTACGGCTACTCACCCTTAACCGGCCCGCCGTGCGCAACGCGCTCAACCGCGACCTCAACGACCGCCTCGTCGATGAGATCATCGTGGCGGACCACGATCCCGAGGTGTTCGCCATCGCGATCACCGGGGCCGGGTCCGCGTTCTGCTCCGGGGCGGACCTTAAGGACGCGCGTGACCTCGCTGCGTCGGGACGACCCTTCTATGGGCCGCTCCACAGCAACCGCCGCAGCCTCATGGAGGTGATGATCGACTCGCGCAAGCCCACGCTTGCCATCGTCAACGGCCCGGCAATGGCAGGTGGGTTCGAGCTCGCCCTCTCCTGCGACCTCCGGGTCGCAACTGCGGACGCCGTTTTCGGTGTCCCGGAGGCGAAACGGGGACGCGGGGCCCACTTCGCCTCGGTGCTGCTGCCCGTTACCGTGCCGCCGGCCATCGCCATGGAGTGGTTGTACACGGGGCGGCAGATCAGCGCCGGCGAGCTCGAACGGTGGGGTGTGCTCAACCGGGTCGTGCCCGCGGACCAACTGAATGCCACAGCCACGGCGCTGCTCGACGAGATCGTCTCGTCGGCCCCGCTCTCGTTGCAGCGGCTCAAGTTGACTTACCGCAAGACGGCCGGGATGTCCCCATTGGCGGCGATCAGGCTCGACACTGGTCCCGACGTCTACCTCTCCGAGGACCAGAAGGAGGGTGCTCACGCGTTCCTGGAGCGGCGTGAGCCGAAGTGGCAGGGGCGGTGAAGCAACGAGGTCACGCATCGCCAGAACCGCAGGACCCGGGTGGACCCCGGACCGGTGACGGCGTGGGCCTGGGCTCTGCGCCGACGAACCCCCCTGCGGCGGTCGGCGGGGTCGAGCCGGCGGGGATACCTCCGCACGGTCTGCGTCACGCAATGCGCGCGTTCAGGCACCGTGACTACGCCGTGTTCTGGGTGGGTGCCATTACGTCCAATACCGGTGGCTGGCTGTCGAATCTCACGGTGCCCTTCGTCATCTACGGCATGACTGGGAGCGCCCTGTGGGTGGGTCTCGTCAGCGTGTTCCAGTTCGTGCCGAACATCGTTCTAGGCCCGTGGGGCGGTGTGCTTGCCGACCGGCACGACAGGCGCAAGGTGCTACTCGTGACCCAGTTCGGGATGGCGCTGAGCGCCCTGCTGCTGTGGGCCTTGTGGGTGGCAGGGCTGCGTGAACCGTTGGTGGTGATGGCCCTCGTCGGACTTGGCGGCATCTTCCAGGGCGTCAATATGCCGAGCTGGCAGTCGTTCGTGAACGACCTCGTTCCGCGTTCCGACCTCGACTCCGCGGTCGCCCTGAACTCCCTGCAGTTCAACGCGGCTCGTTCCCTGGGGCCCGCCATCGCAGGCCTGATCTTGGCGACGATCGGGCCAAGCTGGGCCCTGCTTCTCAACGCGCTGTCGTTTCTCGCGGTGCTCCTGGCACTGGTGCTTCTTCGGGTGCGCAGCGAGGCCAGGCAAAGGGATCCCGCGCCAGTTTTCCGGCAGTTTCGAGCGGCCCTGCGCTACATCCGTGGGGAGCCGGGGATTCAGATGGGGCTGCTCGTCGCCATCGCTGTCGGCCTGCTGGTGAACCCGATCTTCCAGTTCACGGTAGTCTTTGCCGGAAGCGTCTACGACGTGGGGCCGGGGACCTTGGGCCTGCTCAACGCGGCACTTGGTGTCGGGGCGCTGTTGGCGGCCCCGGTACTCGCCGGATGGAGCCACGTGCTGAGTCGATCTCGTCTGACGCAGGTCGGACTAATCGGTCAGGCGGTTGGCCTTTCCGCGTTTGCACTGTCGCCCGGACCGGTCGGTGGAGCAGTGGCACTCATCGTCATCGGGTGGGCGCTTCTCATTAGTATTTCGGCCACGAACACCGCGGTTCAGGTCATCGTGGCCGACGAACTACGCGGTCGCGTTCTCGCAGTCCGAATCATGGCCTACACGGGGTGCTTCCCGATCGGGGGTCTGTTGCAGGGACTCCTATCCGACCTGTTCGGCCCGCGGGTCACCGTCCTCGGTGCCGGGGTGGCCCTTTTGGTCGTGGCGCTGGTCCTGACGTTCTTGAGGGGCCCCCTGCGGATGCAGCGGCTGGACGACCAACACGATGCGGCCGGTCGCGTGACCTGACCGGGCTCAGTTCAGGCCGAGGCTTCGGGACAAGAACGGTCGCAACAATTCGCCGTCGGACCGGCGGCCGTCCATCGACGGCCGAGGATGGCCATGGCCTGCCCGAGGTTGCCCGTGGCTCGCTCCGACTCCGTGAACCCGTGTGAACGAGCCCGAGCTTCTTCGAGGGCGAGAAAAGAGTCCCCGGCTGGCGGTGATGAAGTCGGCGCTGGGCTTGACGAGAGTTGTCAGGCGCGGGACCACGCCTTGTCCGTGGGCCGAGGGCTTCGCACCCGGCGTCCAAGTCGGGAGATCTCGGGGGTAACCGATCCGCGGGTCGAAGCCCGAACTTGCGCTATAAGAGTCAGTCCGTCGAGCCAGCAGGGGACGGGCAACGTCGAGCACTCAGACGCACCGCCGGGTCGCGACGATAACTGGGTTCGCGGTGGTCGGAGGACGGTCCGTCGGGCAAAACCGGGCCATAAACCGGGGGCCACACGACAACAGGCCAAGGCCAAAATGGCCCTGGCCTGCAGTGTTCGTGCGCCATCAGGGACTTGAAGGTTGAACACGTGCCGCCGTCGTGCGTGGGCTACGCACGATTGACTTCAGTTTAGGTGGTCTCAGGGCTGGTTTCCGCTCCTAAGTGTTCCCCGGGGAACATGTGTCGGGCCGTCGTCCACAGCCCAGCCGACCATGCGTCGTTGTCCAGAGATCCATGAGTGCCGCCCCGCGAGCTCGACGGCATACCGCATGCTCGAGGCAGGGCCGCGGTCACCCAGTCCCCGCGTTGGCGGGGTGGCATCGGAAGGCCAGTCCGCCCTGGCGGATCAGCCCTCGCACCCCATCCCATCACTATCGCCGTCGAGATGTGGCGCGTAGCCGGGCTGCCCAATCCGTATGGGGTCCGCTCCGGCAGCTCGTACAGCGTCGCAGTTTTTGTAGTACACGTTTGACGGCGCCTTGGGCTCGAGAGCCGGTGGGGCGGCTGACTCGGTTGTCGCCTTCGGCACGGACTTGGGCAAGGCGGCCGTAGTTGGGGCGGGCCCGGGACCGGGGAGGGCCGTGGTCGCACAGTTCGACAGCACCCTGACCATGGCTTCCCGTTCAGCAGCGGTGACCCAGACTTCGTACTTCACCTTGACCGCGACGACTCTCGCCACGTAGGTGCACCGGTATGGCTTATTGGGCGGGAGCCAGGTAGCGACATCCCCGTCGCCTTTCGAGCGGTTGGTTCCCGCGTCAACTGCGAGCAGGTTCAATGGGTCGTTGGCGAATGCGAGACGCTTGCCGGCGCTCCACTTCGCGGCTCCCTTCTGCCAGGCATCGCTGAGCGCGACAACGTGGTCTACGTCGATCTCACTGCCACCGCCGACGACGAAGCGCACGTCGGCCCCGGTGAAGGGGTCCGGACTGCGAGTGCCGGCCAGGACCTTGCACCAGTTCTTCATGTCCCTGTCCACTAAGTCGCGGCGCAGCATGTCGTTGCGGGTGTCGCAGCCGTTGCGGTCCGTGTCGAACCATGTTTGCCCGAACTGCTCTCGGGAGTACCCAGTCTTGGGTGCGCGACCCTTGACAGCGAGCATGGCAACGGCAGCCAAGGCGGTGCCCTTGGCTGCCGTTGCCCGAGGGGCTGGGGGCTTGCTGGCTGCGGGCGTCCGCGTCGGTGTCGCAGTGGGTGAGGCACTTTGGGCGGTGAGAATGGCAGACGGGGAGGGGCTCGGGGAAGCTGTCGAAGGTGCGTGCGAAGCGGGGACGGGAGCCGTCGAGGCCGGTGGGGCCGCCACCGGCTGGTCCTCTGGCGAGTTGGCGGTAGCACCCCCGACGACGGTGAGCGCCAAGGCGACGCCCAAGGCAACTCCACTGGCAGCCCGGCTGCGCAGTCGCGCCCACTCGACGCGGCCACGAACCAAGGCAACGAGGGCTACCACCAACAGGTAGAACCCGGAGAGGCTGAATAAGCCGCTCACGCCTGAACCGGCCGCACCTAGGAGCGCTACGAAGATCAGACCGCCGTAGCCGAACCACCACGCAGGGTGGCGTTGTGGAAGCACGGGGCGACTCGATGGCGGCCTTGGGAGCGCATGCAGCGGGTGGGGCGCGTCAGCGGGCGAGGCGGTTGGGGCTGGCGCGAAGTGGGGGGTCCACTGGGCTCCGTCCCAGTATCTGAGTGTGCCGTCGGGGGTGGGATACCACCCAGCTAGTGCGCTCATGTTGTGACTTCCCCCGGTTCGTGCCTTATCTACTCGCAGGCGATGCCATCCTGGTCGCGGTCCAAGTCGGTGGAGTAGCCGGGGTCACCACGGCGGATCGGGTCAGCTCCCGCCTCTCGAACCGCAGTGCAGTTCTCGTAGTGAACTTCCTGAGACTCAGCCTCTTCAGCTGCGGCTGCGGCTGCAGCCGCAGCTGCAGCTGCCGCTGCCTTGGCCTGAGCGGCCGCCTTGGCCTTGGCCTTCGCCGCGGCCGCAGCTGCTGCCTTGGCCTTCGCCTCCGCGTCGGCCTTCACCCTCGCAGCAGCAGCAGCAGCCTTCGCCTTCGCTTCCGCGACGGCCTTTGCCTGCGCGGCAGCGGTTGCAGCCGCGGCATCTGCCTGCGCCTTCGCGGCCGCTTCAGCGGCGGAGTTGTCTGTGGGGGTCGCAGTTTTGGTGGGAAGCTGTGCGACTGGCGCCTTCTGGGAAGGCGGCGACACCGCGTCCTCTGGCCCCCCACATGCGCCCACGCTCACGACGAGCACGACCGTTGCGACCGCCAGCTTGAAGCTTGTGCAGATCTTCATCCCGTACCCCCTGGTTGAGTTCCCTCCTGCGAACCCTAGGGGGGTAGGTCCCGGGCGTCTTCCGGATGGGGACATTGCTTGACGTGAATTGTCCTTCTCGTCGTCCCAGTCGCTGCCGCTTGCCCTATCGACCGGGTCCTAAACGGAGCCAGGCCCGAGTCGGCGGGGTGTACTCCAGCACGGGGCGAGCCTAGGTCGCACGTCCACGCGCGCTACGTCGGCGCACGCTCCAGCGCCGGACCCGTCGCCCGTTGACGGTGACCCACACGCCGGTGTCGTGCCAGGTGCGCCACCCGTGCGCGTCGAGAGTGCGCGCCCAGTCGGCCTCGTCGCCGTCGGTGACGGGGTCGTAGTCGATCAGGGCGTACTCGAGCATGGAGGCAGGGCGTGGTTGAGGCGGTGCAGGCACTGGACGAGAGTAGGCGTCACGCCTGACGGTCTTTGGCCCATGACTCGGCTAACCGATCACGCGCGATCCTGACGATGTCCCCGTCAGCAGAGCTGCCAGACACTGCACTGATCGCGTTCTCTCCCGCCGTCGCCAGCAGCTCACGAAGCTGCTGGCGACGATCTTCATCGTCTTCTGCTGTCAGTGCGCGGCTCGCCACCTCGCGAAGCTGGGCCGAAAGCGACAAGAGCTCAGGAGTGATCTGACTGCGAACAGTCTCAGTGGCTTCCTCCAACGAATCGATCGTGGTGGCCAGCCGTTCCGCCAAGATCAGCACGTCTTCACGTGCTTGGATCAGAGCCGTGGCGCGCTCACGCTCGCGCGCTTCCCTTTCATCTTCTCGGCGGGTCCTGACTTCATCCAAGCGTTCTTCCCGTTGTGCATCTTGTGCCTTGCGAGTTCGCACTTCGGCTCCAACTTGGGTGATGACGATGCCGAGGAACCCAAGGGACGCCACCCATGCTGTGGCGTAGTCCACTGGTGCCGGAGATGCCAGACACATCGTGATCCTCGCCGTCCCACGTCTTCAGGGTCAGGAGGGCACTTGGCTGGCCGCGCTTCCGCTGAGGCTGGCTCAGGTGGCGGTCCCGGTCTGCATCGCGGTCGCGGTGCTGTGACACCGTCTGGTACAGATCGACCTCGTCGTCAACCGAGCTCTTGTGCTGACCCTGGCGACCGCGGTTGTCGCTGCCGGATACGTCAGCATCGTGGTCGCCGCGAGTCTCACGGTGATCGGGGGTGTGGCGGGCTTCTGGCCGTCGGTGGTGGTGACCGCGGTGGTCGCGGTGGCCCTCCAGCCGCTGCGAAGCAGGATCGTCAGGATTGCCGACCGACTGGCCTTCGGGGACGCTGCGGCACCCTACGAAGCCTTGGCCGACTTCAGTCGCCGGTTGGGCGAACGTCCCGACCCCGACGCCCTGCTCCCGGCGCTGTCGCAGGCTGCGGGGGTCGCTGTCAACGCGCACCACACGACCGTGCAGCTCCAGGTAGATCACGGACCCGATCGCGTTGCGCGGTGGGCACCCACACGCGCGGACGGCCATGGCCTCACCACTGAGGTTCCGATCCTCCACCGGGGCCAGCACCTCGGCAGCCTTACCGTGGTGATGCCGGCCGGACACCCCCTGCGGGCGCGGGAGCATCGGCTGCTCGCCGACCTGGCGGACCAAGCGGGCTTGGCGTTCCACAACGCCCACTTGGCCACCCAACTGTCGGCGCAGGTGGAAGAAGTGCGGCAACACACCGTGCACCTCGCCGAGTCCCGGCAACGACTGATCACTGCGGCCGACGCGGTACGCAGCCGACTCGAGCGCGCGATCTCTGCACAGGTGCTCATCCACCTCAGTCCGCTGCCGCACCGGCTGCGTCAACTGGCCGACGACCCACGCCAGGATGAGCCTGGACTGGCTCTCAGGCTCTCGCCGTTGGTGCAGTCACTGACCGCTGCGCTCGAGGGGCTCAGGGAGATCACGCGCGGGATCTTCCCCGCCCAGCTCACCCGCTCCGGGCTCCCCTCAGCCGTGAGCTCCCTGCTCGCGCGCTCCAGCACTCCCGGAACCCTCATCCTCGTGGACGACGTCGCCAGCCACCGTTTCGACCTGAGCATCGAGGCTGCGGCGTACTACTGCATCGCCGAGGGAGCACGCGAGCTCCGGCATCCCGTCGCCCGAATCCGCCTGATCGATGGCGACCTGGACGTGGTGCTCACCGGCAACAACCCGGCACGGGCCCTCTCCGTGCCCCACATGCGAGACCGGGTGGACGCGGTGGGCGGATCCATCACTGTCCGATCAGGCAGTGACGACACCACCATCGAGGTCCGCATCCCTGTCGCCCTGCTGCCGGATACCGTGGTGACCGGCATCGCACCACCGGCGTTACCAGGCGCGCTCTCAGCTCCGTGACCGGGACCAGGCCTCCGCCAGCCGTCGCGGGCCGAACGCCGACTTGGTCACGTACTCTTGTGCGCCGGACTCCGCCACGAACTGCTCGCCCGCGTCCTCGTCGTGCGTGGACACCAGCACGACCGCTGGCGGCGAGCTACGCGCGCGCAACCGCCGCGTCGCCTCCAGCCCGTCTATCCCGGGCAGGTTCACGTCCATGATCACCAGGTCCGGGTTCACCACGTTCGCCAAGAGCCAGTGATTCTTCCCCGGTGAGGGCCTGATCCACCACTTCGAAGTTCGGTGTCGCGCCCACGACAGCCGCGAGGGCGCGCATGAAAGCCTTCTGGTCATCGACCAGCAACACTCGGACCTGATCCACCTGTCGACGCACCTCCAGCCTCGAGTGTGTACCAATGAAGCAGGCGGGTTGAAGGGGGTAGACCGCACGCTGACTGGGGGCCACCACTCAATGAGGAAGTCGAGTGGCGCCTCCAGCGCGGACGCGGACCCGCCGCGGATCAGGTCACCGCCGACGTGACTGGCGCGTACATGAACCAGTTGCGGGGTATGTAGAAGCCGACCGACAGTCCCACGTCGCGGTGAGAGGGTCGCCATCAGCTTCTAGATGTGTTCGGCCACCTTCGGGTTGGAATGTGGATTATCGAAGTCACACCCCCGGTGGTCCTCGTGTCCCCGCTCACGCTCGTCTCAATGCATGCTCGGCATTCTGCGAACAAGGCAGGCGGCGATGACCGGTTTTGCGGTGGCGGCCATCCTCGTCGTGCTGGTCACTATGACGGCCTCGGCCGCCTGTTCGGCAGTCCTCGGCCTCAGCATTGAAAGCTCCACGGGCCAACGGGCCGCGTTTCAGCGCTTGCGAGGCGCTGCGCGGACGTGAATGCGCTCACCCTGCCTACCGAGCAAGCTCAGGACCTCAACGGGTTGGTCGCCGGCCGCGCCGAACCAGTGAGGCAGATGGGTGTCGAATTCAGCAACTTCGCCCGGTCCCATCGTGATGTCGTGATCGCCCAGGATGAGGCGCACCTGCCCGGCGAGGACGTACAGCCACTCGTAGCCTTCGTGGGTGCGCAGCTCCCGTTCGCCAGCCTCCGGGGGGATGACCGCCTTCCATGCCTGTATGCCGCCGGGTTGGCGGGTCAGCGGAACCACGGTGCGGCCGTTGCGCTTGCGAGGCGTGAAGCGAACCCGGGGGTCGCCGACCTGGGGGGCGCCGACCAGTTCGTCCAACGGGATCCTGTGCGCGGCGGCAATGGGCAGGAGCAGCTCGAGGCTGGGCTTGCGCTGCCCCGTCTCGAGCCGTGACAGAGTGCTCTTGGAGATGCCGGTTGCGGTCGCCAATTCCGTCAAGGTGATGTCCCGCTGAGCTCGGACCCGCCGGAGTCGGGGGCCGACGTCGGCCAGTGCAGTATTGATTGCCGACGTGCTGTCCATAGGGGCAGTTCACCATCGGTTCCCGGTCATGGCAATGCACATTGCCACAACCGGGACTCCGCGCCGAAGGTCATCGCCCTACTTCACCTCGGATCGGACGAGCGACCGCACGCCGAAAGCCAGGGGCACCACGAGCCAGACCAGGGTCGTGAGGGCGAGCTGGGCCCACTGCTCGCCGTGGAAGCCGCCTTGGAACAGGGCGTCCTGACTGAAGTTGGGGTCGACCCACGGCTGCAGGTCGGCGAACCACTTCTGGTTGAGGGCCAAAAAGGTCAGGAGTGTGGGGGCGACGAAGGCGTAGATGAGATAGGCGACAAGCGCCGCAGTGGAGCTCCGGATGAGGACGCCGAGCATGAAGCCGACCATGAGCAGCAGGGTGTTTCCGGCGACCATGCACAGCACATCGACCACACCGTGGTCCCACACGGTGGGCACGCCGTGGATGGCTGATCCGATCACGTTGCCGACGGCGCCGACGGGAAAGGCGACGAGCATGGAGACGACGGCGATGGTCACGGCGGCGATGGCCTTGCCGAGCAGGATTCGCGTGCGGTGGGGGACGAGGGTGAACGTCGTCAGGCCGCTGCGCTGGCTCCACTCGGCCGTGACCGAGAGGATGGCGATCATCGGCAGGATGACCGACATGGGGAAGCCGATGGCCAAGGTGAACGTGCTGTAGGTGAACTGGTTGGTGGGGGCGAACGCGATGACGGCGCCGGTGGCCAGCAGAGAAGTTATGCCGATGCTGGCCAGCAGCCAGAATCCCGCTCTCGTGTCCAGGGACTTGCGCAGCTCGACTCGGGCAATCCGGGACAGCGGGATGTGCACGGGGGATTCCTGGCGGACCCTCGGTGGTGTCGTCGGGATCGTCTGTTGCGGTGGGGCGATGGTGGTCATCAGGCTGCGCTTTCTCGTTGGGTGTCTGCGGTGAGCTCGAGGAACATCTCCTCCAGCCCGGCACCTTCCGCTGGCCGGAGCCCGAGGAGGGCGACGTCGGCTTCGTGCGCGAGCCGACCGACCAGCTCCGGGTCGGCGTCGACGCGCAGGGTGACGGCACCGGCATACGGGGTGCCGTGGTCGGTGAACGTGACGCCGGCGGCGTCGAGCCCGGCGACCAGCGGCCCACGGTTGCGGGTCTGGACCAAGGTGCCGGTGCCTGCGAGGAGGTCCGCCTTGGTGCCTTTGGCCACGATGCGGCCGTGTCCGATGACGACGATGTCGTCGGCGATGACCTCGATCTCGTGGAGCAGGTGGGAGGACAGCAGAACGGTTCCCCCGCGGTCGGCATACCCACGCAGCAGGTCACGCATCCAGCGGATGCCGCCGGGATCGAGCCCGTTGGCGGGTTCGTCGAGGATGAGGATCTGAGGGTCGCCGATCAGGGCCGTCGCGATACCGAGGCGCTGCCGCATACCCAGCGAGTACTCGCGGACACGGCGGGTCGACTCTGTGGAGGTCAGGCTGACCAGGTCGAGCATCTCGTCGACCCGGCCACCAGGCAGGCCCATCATCTGTTGGCTCAGCGTCAGGATCTCGCGGCCCGTGCGGCCGGCATGCTGCGCGGACGCGTCCAGCAGCACTCCCACCTCGAGTCCCGGGTTGGGCAGGTCGGCGAACCTGCGCCCCAGGACCGTGGCGGTGCCGGACGTTGGCCGGGTAAGTCCGACCATGATCCGCATGCTGGTGGACTTCCCGGCCCCGTTGGGGCCAAGAAACCCAGTGACTCGGCCGGGTGAGGCGGTGAATGTGACGTCGTCGACGGCGAGGGTGGGACCGTACTTCTTGGTGAGTCCTTCGACGGTGATCATGGGGTGGCTCCTGTCGGCTGAGGGATTGAGTGGGTGCAGGGGTGTGAAGCCGGAGAGCTGCCTTGCGTTGATCAGCTGGCGCTGGCGGGTGCGGCAGCGGTCCGCGGTGAGGGCTTGAATCCCTTGGCCACCAGGTAGAACCCGAGTGAGAGCTCCCAGATGAAGATGAGGGCTCCGCCGGGGGCGAACCACACCGAACCCTGTTCGGTGAGCCCGAGGATGACGGCGACGGTGACGGCGAGCAGGGGCACCACGGCGAGGAGTCCCATCGTCGGGAGGATGCGCGGCACGAGCCGTGAGCGATACAGAATGGTGCCGATCATCGTTGCGTTGAGGGCTGCAGACATGTTGGGCCCGAACTGGAACGTGTAGTCACGTACGGCGACGAGGGCGTGGCCGGTGGTCACCAAGGACGTCTGGTCCGTGCCTGCGGTCTCACCGGCCTGCCGGAGGGTGACGACGGCGAGCAGGCTGATGACCCCCGTCATGATGACGGCTGCCTCGAAGATGCGGGTCGTGACGAAGCCCAGCGCGAGGGACTCGTGCAGGCGCCGGGCGACGGGGTAGAAGGCGACTGCGCTACCGATGCAGGCCAGGGCGTTGACCGTCTCGAGCAGGGCGCCGATGACCACGCGGGTGTCCTCGCCGGAGCTGACGATGTAGTTGGGGTCGTCCAGTATCGGGCTGAAGAAGTAGAACGCGGCTGGGATGGATGACGCGAACGTGATCAGGTAGAACAGCCCCGTCGCGAACGCGTACTTGCGGGTCCAGTCACCCGCTGCCGCAGGCGCGGTGGTGGTCGTGGTGGGCGTAGTGGTCGTGGTGGCCATGTCAGTCTCCTTGGGGTGTGTTTGTGGTTGTCGGTGAGGTTGCGCGAGGGGTGTTGAGAGGGCTGGCAGATGGTGACTGCGTCTCCGTGTCGAGCTGCGTGACCGACAGCAGTGGGAGGCCAATGTCACGCAGCTTGGACAGGAGTCCGTGGAGGGCGGCCTGGTCGACGACGGGACCCTTGAGCACGGTGGTGCCGTCGGGGTCAGTGGACAGGGCCATCCCCTCGAACAAGGTGGCCCACCGTGAGCCGAGGTGCCCCTGGATACGGATCTCGTACCGCGCCCCGTCGTGCTGGCCGGCTGTGGTCTCATGCATCGGTGGCTCCTGTCATCCCGGTCCCGCTGGGGCTCCCGTAGTTCGGAGCTTGTGGTGCGGTTGACTGAAATGTAGGAACCGATGTGGTGAGCGCGCGTCAGCACATGTAGTGAGCAGTGTGGTGATTCGTGCGAAGCGGGTCAGGTCGCCGTCGCGGTCTGGTGTGTCAGGGCCGCGAGGTTGAAGGCAGGAGACCCAGCTCCCGTGCTCGGGTGACAGCTGCGCGTCGGCTGTTCGCGCCGAGCTTGGCGTAGATGTGATGGGTGTGCGTGCGCACCGTGTGCAGCGACACGACGAGGTGGCGCGCGATGGCGGGTCCGTCAAGATCCGTGGACAGCAGCCGGAGGACCTCGAGCTCGCGCTCACTCAACTGCTCGACGAGGTGTGGGACGTGACGGTCAACGTGTGCAGGCCGCTCGGCGGGGCCACTGGCCGGCGCCGTTTGCCTGCACGCGTCGAGCAGCCGCTGGACGTAAGCAGATCCGCCGTGCTGGGCGAGTGTGGCCTCCAGCAGCACCGCCATGGCAGGGCCCTCGCCGACGAAGACGCGGACGTAACCCTCGGGTTCAGCCAGACCCAGCGCACGCCCAAGATCAACCAGGCCGCCGGCGGTGTCAGCGTCCGCCTGTCGGGCAAGCGCCTGCAGGATGAGGACCTCGATGGCAGTGCCAGTGCGGCCGCCCGACTCTGCGGCGTCCAGCAACCTCTGCAGCAGATCGGTGGCCTCACGCAGGGAGGCCTTGTCGCCGTCGCTGGTATGCCGGGCTAGCAAGATGCGCGCGAGAGTGACGTGCTCGTACTCGCGCAGATACGTCAGGTCGTCGTCCGCGGTCAGACCATGCTCCCTCGCCCAGGTGAGCGGTTCATCGAGGTACCCGTGGGCGGTGAGCACGCGCGCTCGGACCGCAGCGACCGGGCGCACATCCGGCAAGAAGTCGCCCGTGTAGACCGCTTGCGCTTCGTCGAGCAGCTCCAGCGCGCCCGGAAGATCTCCCCGCGCGTCCTTGAGGCGCGCCATGGCGACACGCCACCGGTATGGATTCTGCGGTAGGCCGGCGCGGTCACCGAGCTCTTGACTGCGCGACAGATGTCCGAGGGCTGTCGTCAAGTCGCCTCGTTCGTAGGCAACCTGGCTCAGGCCCACGTGCATGTCTGCGGTGCCTGGCAGTACCCCACCCTGCGGCTCCGGTTGGCCAGCAGCCAACCCCAGGGCGCGCTCATACGTGGCCAGGCCGTCGCCGAGGCGACCTTGCGTCAAACGGATGTCCGCCAGGGGGATCGAACACCCGAGGATGTCCGCGATGTGGCCGATCCGCTGCATCCTCTCCACGCAGTCCGAGTAGGAGAGGTGGGCTGCCTCGAGGTCACCGTCACTCCAGGACGCCAGCCCGGACAGAGCCGAGGCGCCCGCCCGGACCAGCTCGTCACCGTCAGCGGCCAGAGCCATGGCCTGCTGCGCATGCTTGACGGTGCTGGGGACGTCGCCTCGATGCAGGGCCAGTGCGGCTCGGTACATCGCGATGGTGCCCGGGAGTCCGGCAAGCTGCTCAGGGTCGGTCACGACCAACGGCCTCAACGGACCCGAGAGCTCACGTGTCGTCCGCCTGGTGAGGCTGTCGAGGCACCGCTCGGCATCGTCAAGGCGTTGCCGGACGCCGTCGAACTCCCCTGCGGACATCAGCGCTCCGACGAAAAGGACGGCGAGCACTGGCCTTGCTCGAACCACGGCGTCGGGGATGACGTCGACCCATCCACGGACGATTCCATCCTGGCGGGTGCGTTGAAGGGTGGGGATGGCCGCCTCAACCAGAACCGCGGCACGATTGACGTCCCCGGCGGCCAGGGCGTGCCGGACGGATGCCGGCGCCTCATCCTGCTCCTCGTACCACTGGCTCGCCCGGCGATGCAGGGATGGCACCGCGCCAGGTTGCTCATCGCCCAGATGGCTGCGTAGGACATCGGCGAACAGGTGGTGGTAGCGGTACCAGTGGCGCCGCTCGTCGAGCGGGACAACGAAGAGGTTGGAGCGCTCCAAGATCTCGAGCATCGCCTTACCGCCCCGGTGTCCCGTGACGGCGTCGCACAGGGGACCGCACAACCTGTCCAGGACCGAAGTGTCGATAAGAAAACTGCGCACGTGGTCGGGTTGTCGGGCCAACACTTCCTCTACGAGGTAGTCGACGATGTAGCGGTCGTCCCCGGCGAATCCGGCGATGAACCGGCTGACGTCATCTCGTCCCTGCATGGACAACGCTGCCAGTTGGAGCGCCGCAATCCATCCTTCGGTGCGGACCTCGAGGGTCGCGATGTCAGCGTTCGCCAGACTGAGCCCAGCGACATTGTCGAGGTATTGAGCAACCTCCTCTGGCGTGAAGCGCAGGTCGCCGGCACGGATTTCGACCAATTCACCCCGGGCGCGTAGGCGAGGAAGCGGCAGGGTCGGATCGGCGCGCGTGCTGATGACCAGGTGCACGTTCGGGGGAAGGTGCTCGAGCAGAAACGTCATGCCCGCTGCGATGTCGGGCCCGTCGACCTGGTGGTAGTCATCAAGCACCAGATGGATCTCGCTTCTCACGCAGGAGAGCTCGTTGACGATAGTGGTCAGGACCGTCTGGACCTGTGGCTGCGGCGAGGCCAGTTGGGAAAGCGCGTCGTCGACGAGTCCGGGAACCACCTTGGCCAAGGTGGCGGTCACGTACCTCCAGAAGGTCGTCGGCTGACCGTCATGCTCCTCCAGGGACAGCCACGCCACCAACCGGTTCCCGGACTGCGGTTCGGCCAGCCACGATGCGAGTGCGGTGGTTTTGCCGAAGCCAGCGGGTGCGGAGATGAGTGTCAGCTTGGCCGCTGAGCCACGGCGCAGGTGTGCATCCAGGCGGGCGCGTGGGACGGCGCCCCCACGCACACCGGGGATGAAGAGCTTGGTCTCGACCAGAGGGCTTGCCATGACCACTCCCGTCGTGAGCCCTTGATGAGGGATGCGCACGAGACTAGGGCACACGGTCACCCCCGAGGATCTATCCCGCGGACGAGCCAGTGATGAGGCGCACCCGCACCTTGTGCAGCTGGGGCAACAGCCCATAGATCACGATGGGTACTGCAAGGGTGGCCAGGACGAGAGTGCGAACGACGGTTGGCACGCTGACCAGCCAACTGCCCAGCGCCAGGTTGAGGATGCTCAGGGTGGGAAAGACCGCCACCCAGATCATCAGTGCGAGCTGGTGTTTTGTGGGCGGCCCGACCCGCGGTTGCGTCTGCGCGTCGGGCGCCGGGGTGGACGGGGGTGCGGGGTTGGCCATGTTTTGCTCCTTGGGACTGATGGGGAAAGGGACGTGTGGTCGGTGACGTCAGAGGTGGAAGGCGCGGACAGCCTCTTGGACGTCCTCGTCGACCAGGTCCGCGTTGATGGCGATGCCGGCTGCGGAGCCTTCGCCGGCGGCGGTGATGACCTGTGCGCGAGGGTTGGTGATGTTGCCCGCCACCCAGAGGCCGGAGACGCTGGTGGCACCGTGGGCGCCGGTGACGACGAAGCCCTGCTCGTCCATGTCGGCGCCCACCCCGACCAGCAGGTCGTTGTTCGGGACGAATCGTGGTGGTACGAAAAGCGCGTCGCGCGCAACGGACTGAGCGTCGGTGAGCCTTACAGCTGTGAGGCGGTCGTCCTCGACCCGGATCTCGGCGACCTCCCCTTCGACGATGCCGACGGCCCGCGCTACTAGCTGCGAACGGTTCGGTGTGGTCAGGGTGTCGGCGGGCGCGAACAGGACGACGTCGTCGGCCCACTGCCGCACGATCTGGGTGTAGCGGACCGTCTCCGGGCCGTTCCACAGAACGCCGAGCCGACGATCGCGGACCTCCCACCCGTGGCAGTACGGGCAGTGCAGGACATCGCGTGCCCACCGATCGGCCAGGCCAGGGATCTCGGGGAGCTCGTCGCGCAGCCCGGTCGCGATGAGAAGGCGTCGTGCGAGGACCCTGGTGCCGTCCCCGAGCAGGACCCAGAACCTGGTCGTGCCGCACGGAACGACTCCGGTCACGACGCCGTCTCGGAGCCCCCCGCCATACCCAGCCACCTCCTTGCGGCCAGCCTCCACCAACTCGCCAGGCGGCATACCGTCACGCGAGAGAAACCCGTGCATGTGGGCCGCCGGCGCGTTGCGAGGGGAGCCGGAGTCGACCACGAGGACCTTGCGGCGCGCTCTGGACAGAACCAGGGCTGCGGACAGTCCGGCGGCACCGCCACCGATCACCACTACGTCGAAATCGCTCATGCCGCAAGGGTGCACTCACGAGCGCAAACTGGCGCGAATCGTTGCCGTTCCCGGGAAATCGCTCCGTTGCGGTGGGCAGTACCACCCGTTCTGCCGCACTTCGAGCCGGCGAGGACACTACTGCGAAACGGCCCGGCCGGGTAGCGGGGTCGGAGCACACTGGGTGCATCGACCCGACCCAATCCGACAGCACCGCCGCTGGCATGGCCACGGCGGAGCCGGACCGCGCCACGATGCCCGACGTTGGATGGCGTTTCCTCCTGCTCTACACGCTGGCCTACATGAGTACCTGCCTGGTGTTCCTCGCACCGCTGTTGGTGACCTTGGCCCTGAAGGTGAACTCGCTCGTCGGGCTCGAACGTGCGCCAAACAGCCTTGCGCTCGTCGCCGGCATTGGTGCCGCTGTGGCAGTGGTCGCCAACCCGTTCTTCGGCAAGCTCAGTGACCGCACCACCTCGCAGCTCGGCATGCGCCGCCCCTGGATCGTGGCCGGACTCACGGCTGGCTCTGTGGGCGTCCTCATCGTCGCGCTGGCGCCGACCATCCCGCTGGTCCTGCTGGGATGGTGCGTGGCGCAGCTGGGGTTCAACGCGCTGCTGGCCACAATGGTCGCAGTGCTGCCCGACCAGGTGCCGGCCACGCAGCGTGGGATGGTGGCAGGAGTTCTTGGGGTGTGCCTTCCGGTCGCCTCGGTGGCGGGCACGTTTCTCGTCAAGCTGTTCACCGGCCACATGCTCGCGATGTTTCTCGTGCCCTGCCTCGTCGGCGGGATCTTCATCGTGCTCTTCGCCGTGACGTTGGCGGATCGTCGACTGGACCGGGCGGACAGGCCGCCGTGGTCGGTGCGAGAGCTGGCCATCACCTTCTGGGTCGACCCGCGCCGGAGCCCGGACTTCGCATGGGCTTTCGCCAGCCGTTTCATGTTCGTCCTGGCCTTCGCCTTCCTGACCACATACCAGGCGTACTACCTGCTGGACCACCTCGGGAGCGCCGAGGGCGCTGTACCGCAACAGGTCTTCCTCGGCACCCTCGTCCAGTCCGCCGTGATGGTTGCCGCGTCCCTGCTCGCCGGGAAGCTGTCCGACCGAACGGGACGGCGGAAGGCCTTCGTCGTCATCGCCTCCGCCATCTACGGCGCGGCGATGTTCTTCATCGCCGCGGCCAGCAGCTTCAACGGTTTCCTCGTCGGCATGGCGGTCGGCGGGCTGGGCTTCGGGATGTACATGGCCGTCGACCTTGCCCTCGTCGTGGACGTGCTTCCTGACCCCGATACCGCCGCGAAAGATCTCGGCGTACTGAACATCGCAGGTGCTCTCCCCAGCGCTGTCGCGCCGGCCGTCGCCCCGGTCATCCTTGCCATGAGTGGGGGCAGCTACGCGATGCTGTATGCCGTCGCCGGGGTTTGCGCGTTGCTCGCGGCCGCGGCGATCCTTCCTGTCAAAGGCGTGCGCTGAGGCTCGTCCGGGTCGCAGCAACAGTGCAACGGGCGGCACTGACACCCGCTGCAGGCATCGCATGCCGACCGGAACCACGGAGACGATGAACCGGTCCTTCCGCCGCCGCACGGCACCACACCAGGCCAGCACCGCAGCGACTTTCGACCAGACGACCGCGCCATCCGGACCTCAGAGCGGGGCCACGAGCTCCGCGCTGGTTCGCCAGAGTCGGGCGGCGACGTCCTGGTCGTAGCTGGGCTTCGAGGAGCGTTTCTGCTTGCCGTTGCGGAAGAACTGCCCCCGGACACCGTTCAGGTCCGGGCTGGAGGCGAGCAGGACCGACGTTGCTGCGCCCCGCTCGGGTGTCCGCATGAACGGGCGGACGAGGGGGACGAACACGCGTTGGGCGCGACCGGGGTCGTCGGCGCCGAACGCGGTGCGAACCACCCCGGGGTGCAACGCGTTCGCGGTGACGGAAGTCCCTCGGAGCCTGCGAGCGAGCTCGTGGGTGAACAGGACGTTGGCGAGCTTGGACTGGTTGTAGGCGCGGGCACCGGAGTAGCTCCGTTCGCCTTGCAGGTCGTCGAAGTCGATGCTCCCCATGGACTCCGCGTTGGAGGAGACCGTGACGACCCGACCGTCGGAGCTGTCCTTCAGCCGTTCCAGGAGAAGGGAGGTGAGCAGGAAGGGAGCGAGGTGGTTGATGGCGAAGGTGCGCTCGAGGCCGTCGTCGGTGACGTGCCGGGTGTTCCAGTAGCCACCGGCGTTGTTGATGAGGACGTCGATGCGGGGGAGGGTGTCGAGGAGCTCGGTGGCCAGCCGTCGGACCTGGGTCTGAGAGGACAGATCCGCGGTGTACGCGTCCACGTGGCTCTGGGTCGCGCCACGGATCTGGCCTGCGGCGTCCTCGGTCCGGATCCGGTCCCGCCCGACCACAGCGACGGTGGCGCCCATCTGTGCCAGGCGCTGGGCCGTGGCCCTGCCGATGCCGCCGCTGCTGCCCGTGACCACCACGGTGCGCCCAGCCATGCGGTCGGTACCGGTGTGCGTCATGGCGTGGTCCTGGCTGTCGGGACGAGGGCGGGCGTGAGGTCGATGCCGGCGGTGACTCCAGCGGAAGTCCACACGTTGCCGTCGTGGACATAGATGGCGTCCGGATCAACTGTCACGTCGGTGTAGGTGTCGCCGCGCAGTCCGCAGTCCGCCCAGTGCGTGGCGGCTCGTCGCCCGTCCAGAAGGCCGGCCGCGGCGAGGAGCGGTGGGTTGGGGATCTCAGCCAAGCTGGAATCAGACGATGCTCGCGCCTACGATCAGGGCGGACATGAGCAGGCTTGCGAGGGCGCCAGTTGGGCGCGCGGAGGCCGGGAGGGCGTGCTCGATCCACGGCAGGTCGGGCCAGCGCAACGCTGCTTTGAGCGCGCCGGCGCTCACCAGTGCAACCAGGAGGAACCACACTGCCAGCGGTGTGGTGACCCAGTTCATGTTGAGCCACGCCATGGCCAGGCCTGCCGCGGCTCCGCCGAAGCGACTGAGCAGCGCCCAGCGGCTCTTGGCGGCGAGCGGGCCGTGGGTCCTCCAGGCTCCCGTCGCGAACGCGGCGACGAGCCAAGCGATGGCGGCGATCTTCCAGTCGTCCAGAGCGTCGGTGACCAGCGCAACGACGGCGAACGTGGTCATCGCCCTCAGGTAGTCCACCCGGAGTATTTGGCGCGCCCGCTCCGGCATGGTGCCGTGGGACTGCGCGAGAGCCGTGATCAGGGCAGCCACGAATCCGATGGCCATGCCCAACGGAGCGTGCAGTGCCAAAGAGGCAGTGGTGGCGAGAACGATGTAGGTCATGACATGCCTCCGAGGAGAGTGAGTGCGGCGTCCTCGACCGGCGCTCTGGTATTGGACAGGATGATCACCGCTCGATGGTTGGCCCGGTCAAGCGCGATCGTCGCGCAGAAACCCCCTGTGGCGCCGCCGTGAAAGGTCACGGTCTTTGCGTCCAGCTGCATGGTGTTCCAGGCGTAGCCCACCCGGGTGCCGTGTCCTTGGTCCCATCGCGGGGTGAGGGCGGCCATGCCCGGTGCGCTGCCGTTCAGGAGCGCCGTCGCGTACGCCGTCATGTCTGCCACGGTCGAGCGCATCCCTCCCGCTGGCGCCCATGCGTGCGTGACCGACGCCTTGTGAGGTTGCCCGTCTGCGCCGTAACCCTCCGACGCATCTGCCGGCAGGTCGCTACCCGTGATGGGAACAGTCGTGCTGCTCATGCCGAGCGGCCCGAAAATGCGCTGCTGCATCAGCTGGCGATAATCGGTGTTGGCCACTGAGGCCAGGCCCTCGCCGAGCAGGGCGGTTCCCAGATTGGAATACGCGTAGCGCCCCCGGTTGGTCAGTCGCGCCGAGCGGGCCACGTCGAGCAGGTCCGGGAGATTCTGCGTGAAAGCATCTCGGTGGGTCAGCAACCGCAGGTTCTCGGGAACCGTGGGGCTTGTCCCCACGCGAGGAAGCCCGGAGCGGTGGCTGGCGAGCTCTGCCAGTGTCACGTCCTCGACGGGAGTCCCGCGCACCGGCAACAGGTCACCCAGCTTGGTGTCTGCCGTGACCTCCCCGCGTGAGATGGCGTCTGCCAGCGCGGCGGAGGTGAACGTCTTGGTGACTGAACCGATCTCGTAGACGGTGGTTTCGTCGGCGCCGAAACCGGCATAGCGGATCGTGCCGGCGTCGACGGTGGCGATGCTCACCACGTCCAGGGCGCCCCCCAGATGGGGAAGACTTTGGGCCGCCAGGTCCTGGTCCCCGGTCACCTGCGTCGACAGGGAGGGTACCCGCGGCATGAATGCGAGGCCCAGGAGTGCGACCAGCACCCCCATGATGGTTGCGACCACGACGCGGGCTGGGTTGGGGTGCCACCCCGCGCTTGGAGCGACGTGAGGGTCGTGACCGGTGGGGCCGTCTCCGCCGGTGCTCATCGGTTCGTCCGTTCTGCCGCGGAAGCGACCGCGACAAGAGCCCGCGGGGTCGGTGACGTCTGACGAACCGGTAGCGATGGCAGCAACTGGCGTCGGACCGAGATCTGGAACGCTGCGAAGGGATGGTTGTCGATGGGGGACATCAGCTGCACCTCTGTGCGTAGTAGGAACGGACGAGCTCGCCGATGTCGGCGGGCGCCTTCGCCGGAGAGCCGGCATCGAAGGGGGGTTGAGGGTCGTACTCGAGGGCGAGCTGCACGGCTTGGGCGACAGCCGGGCCGTGGCTGAGGCCCAGGAGGGTCAGGGCCAGGTCGATGCCGGCAGAGGCACCGGCCGAGGTCAGGACCTTCCCGTTCTGCACGACCCGCTGCGCGCTGTAGGTGACGCCCGCGTCGTTCAGGCGCTGCGCTGACGCCCAGTGCGTGGCGGCCGTGCCGCCATGCAGCGCGCCCGCGGCCGCGAGGTAGCTGGACCCGGTACCGACACTGAGCGTCCACGTCGTCGACGGGTGCACCATGCGGAGCCAGTCGACCAGCGCGGGGTCAGGGTCGCACGAACAGTCGCTGCCGGGGACGATGACCACGTCGGCGGACTGGACATCACCAAGGCGCGCGGACGCTTGGAGCGGGCAGAGCCCGGTGTCGTCGATGACGGGGCCGGCGGAGGTGGCCACGAACACGCTCTGGATGCCCGGTGCGGCGGCCAGAACCTGGAAGGTGCCCACCACGTCCAGCGCGGTGAACCGAGGGTAGAGCAGGTAGGCAATCTTCATGAATTCAGCGTGTGGCCGCGCCGGTCGAGCCACAAGGACACATCCTTGACGATGACGGCCCTGCCCCGGCGTACCGTCGACGCATGGACACGCAATGACCGAGGCGATGGCAGCACCCTCGAGCGAGGCGTGCCTCGAGCCATTCACCGAGCGGCGCGTGGTCATCGTGACCTTCGAGTCGGGGCAGATTCTCGATGTCACCGGGCCACTGGAGGTCTTCTCCCACGCCTCCCGCTTCCTGCCCTCGGTTCGCTACCGCACCCAGGTCGTGACGAACGGTGGCGGCCCCGTCGTCGCCAGCTGCGGACTTGAGTTCACGTCCTCAGCGGTCAGTAACGTCACCGAACCAATCGACACGCTGTTGGTGGCCGGTGGCGCCGGCATCGACACGGCCGTCGCGGATACCGAACTGCTCGACCAAATCCGACGACTCGCCGGTAACGCACGGCGCGTAACTTCTGTGTGTTCCGGCGCGTTCCTCCTGGCTGCAGCCGGGCTCCTCAATGGACGACGTGCCACCACGCACTGGGCGGACTGTGGGCTCCTCGAAAGCACCTACACCGACGTGACCGTCGACCCCGACGCCATCTACGTCAACGATGGCAACGTGTGGACCTCCGCAGGAGTCACGGCCGGCATCGACCTAGCCCTCGCGCTGGTCGCCGACGACCACGGACGTCAGGCCGCCGCCACCGTCGCGCGTCAGCTAGTCGTCTACCTCCAGCGCACCGGGGGTCAGGCTCAGTTCTCCGCGCTTCTTGCGGGACAGGCAGCTGCCACCGAACCGGTTCGCGACCTGTTGGCCTGGCTGCGAGACCACCTCACCGACGACCTTTCCATCGCAGCGCTCGCCCGGCAGATCAACCTCTCCGAACGGCAGTTCACCCGTGTGTTTAAGGCCGAGGTGGGAGCCACCGCAGCGGACCACGTCGAAGCGGTCCGGCTCGACTCCGCATGCCGGCTCCTCGAGAGCACCAACAGAACCATCGAACAGATCGCGAAGACTTGCGGTTTCGGCACACCCGAAACCATGAACCGGGCCTTTCGTAGGCGGCTCAACACCACCCCCGGCGAACATCGCCACCACTTCCGCGGAGACCAAGGTCTCCGGACCAATCCTGCAGACGAGCGGGCCAAGACCGCACAGCAGTAGGGCACATGCAGTGGTTTCGCTGATGTCGTCTGCTAACACACGGAAGGCTCGGGTCATGGACGCTGCCATGTAATGGGGCAAAGCGCAGACACTGCAGGCCGAGTGCGAGCCCCGACTCCACAAGGCGGGGAGGGGGAGTCTGAGGACCCACACTCCGTGTCGTTGTCACGGGGCCAGCCGCTACACGTCGTGAGCGTGCTCCCAGCGTTGGCGCTAGTCCTTCTTGTGGTCGCCGGGCTCGTCCTCGCATCCCTATGGTTCACCGACTACCGTCATCCGTCCTTGCCGAGGCGTGGATCCTGGGAATCGTCGCCCTGAACACGGCTGCGGCGAGCGGAGGCCGTGAGGGCCCGCACGGGAGTCGGCTACATCCCAAGCTCGCACGCGTCCATGAAGCAGTTGCGCCACTTAGCTCTCGATTTCTTCTGACCAAGAGACATCCGCCCATAATGATCGACATCACCGATGGTCCAAGCGCGTCCCCGGGGTGCCGCGGTGGAACGAACCCGAACTTGCGCGATCTCGACGCGCGTTCGGCGGTGTTGCCCTTCGATTCCCGAAAGGGCGCGCTGACCTACGTCGACGCGGTCCCGTGAGGCTGAGTTGCCACTCGCCCTTTCACCCCAGTTCTTGTCCAAAGTCGGCCGGTAGACCGGTGGCCTGATCTCAATTCGACTGCGCCCGGCCGGGGCGCCTTACGGCGGGCGTTGTGGAGTTTGGCTGAGGTCTACGACTCGTGGCTGCCCAGCCCGGCCACGTCCACCTCACCACGCGAGCACAGGATCACTACCCCTCGGTCGAAAATGCCGCAGCCGGTGCGTGCACGGTCCCGGTAGGTCGACCCGTCCGGTCGCAATGAAGCATGGCGACTTAGGGGGTTGTAACGCCGCTTAGTCGATGCGCGGCAAGAACCTCGGCAGTGCGCTCCGTCGCAACGGCTGGGTGCAAGGAAGGCTGCACGGTCGCCGCCAGCGTCCTGACCCTCTTCAAGACCTAGGACGGAACCGAGAGCAGGAAACGCCGCCACATCCGACAGCGCGCGAAGCGCTGGGCTACCGAGCCGCCCGAGGTCTGACCCGGGCGCAGTCGAGTCTCAGTGAGTCGTCGCGGCGTGTGAGTGACGAGGTGTGACAGGTAGTCCGCCGACAGAGAGGGTAATAGTGATGATCTGATCATTTCTCTTGACCGAACGATCTTTCAGTCGCTACTGTGTTCCTATGAGTTCGATGACGACTACACAGATCCCACGTACGGCCGGACAGCCAGGCCGTGCCGTGGGCCTGTCCGGCCGCCCGACGTGGCCCTCGAGCATGCCTGGCCTGTGGGGTGTCTTGGCTTGGGTCATCGTTCTGTTGACCCTGACGCCGCTGGTCTGGCTGGTTAGTACAGCGCTGACTGGCGGCAACCCGGGTGCCTCCTTGGCCAACTTTCGCGAGGTTCTCGGCACCGGAGACTTCCTCGCTACATACGTCAACAGCTTGGTTGTCTCACTGTCAACGACCCTTTTCACGGTCGCGTTCGGGGTGACGAGTGGGTACACGCTCGCGCGCACCCGGACCCGGTCGACCCGGTGGATGGGCATCTGGATCGTCCTTGTTCGTATGGCGCCGCCGATGGGGTTCGCGTTGCCGTTCTTCCTCATGATGCAGAAGCTGCAGTTGCTCGACACCTACCCAGCCCTCGTCCTTGTCTACCTCACTGTCACGTTGCCCTTCGCAACTTGGCTGATGGCGGGCTTCTTTCAAAGCATCCCGGTCGAGCTCGAAGAGGCAGCTCGCATCGATGGCTGCAGTCGAATTCGCGCCCTCTTCTCTGTCGTGCTTCCTGCAGCTCGACCCGGCATCGCCACCGTCGCGATCTTCTCCTTCATCGCGTCATGGAACGAATTCTTCTACCCCCTCGTCATCGCCGGACGCACCACAAAAACGGCCTCTCTTGCCCTGCAGGGCTACGTTTCCTCGGCTGGCATCGAAACCGGGCTTCTCTGCGCCGGTGCCGTGCTGGTTCTACTTCCCGCACTGCTGTTTACCGCCCTCGCCCAGAAAGGCCTTGTGCGTGGACTCACGCACGGGGCTGTCAAGTAAAAGGAGCTCGACCAATGACAACGACGTCCCCGCGGTTGTTCACCCTCGCAGCGGCTGCTCTGCCGTTGACACTTCTAGCGGCCTGCTCCGGCGTGGCGGGGGGTGGCGCAGAGAATGACTCCGACACAAAAGGCGGTCGCGTGAGCCTGCTCTTAGTGGATCAGCCGTCCACGAAAGAGTTGCAGTCAACTCTCATTCCCGAGTTCGAGCGTTCCAGCGGGATCGACGTCAGTGTCGAGATCGTCCCTGAGTCCGGCCTCGACGCCAAGCTCGCCACGGCGATGTCCGGCAACCAAGCGCAGTACGACGTCGTGATGACCGGTGCCAAGAACCTTGGCACCCTTGTCTCCTCCGGGTGGTTGCAGCCGCTGGATGACCTCGTTGCCAAGTCCGACGAGGCCTACACAGCGGGGTTCCCCGAGACACTCATACAGAACCTCAAGATCAGCGACAAGAGTTACGCAATGCCCTACCAGGTGGGCGCAGATATGCTCTTCTACAACAAGGACCACCTGACAAAGGCCGGCCTCGACGCTGCGAACCCCCCCAAGACCCTCGACGAAGTCGTTGCTGCAGCTGCCAAACTTAAGCAGGCCTCCAAGGTTACGCCGTTTGTCGCCCGGGGCTCGCGCGAGGGCAACGAGAACTCGTTCAGTTGGCTCATGCTGTGGTTCCTCGAGGGCGGCCGCTGGCCCGAGAACGCCAAGGGAACTGTCCAGCAGGACGCTGCCGTCCTCACCGAGGCACCAGCCATAAAGGCTACTGAGGCCTACTTCAAGCTCCTCGGCGAATTCGGGCCGGATGGCGCAGCGAACTACACGTTCGCTGAGGCTCAGAAGGCCATGCAGGACGGAAGAGCATCGATGTGGATCGATGCCGCGCAGCTTGGCCCGGCACTCGAAGGTGACGGATCCAAGGTCGCCGGCAAGGTGGGCTACCAGGCTTTGACTGGCAAGGGTGGAGACGACTACAACGTGGGCGCGGTCTGGGGATTCTCGATCGCCAAGGCCACCCAAGACCCCACCGATAGCTTCGAACTGATCGAGTTCCTGACCTCGAAGGAAACTGGGGTGGCACAGGTTGTGTCAGGCACCAACGGGTCGACGGGCCGCACCGACGTGCTCGAGGACGCCGACGTGAAGAAGGCTCTTAACCCTGAGTTCGTCGCTGCCCTCACCGAGGCCATCGCGCACACCAACCCCGCCTACACGCCTAACATCCCGGAGGGACCGCAGATCCGTGGCGCCCTCGCCTTGAGCCTTAGTCAAGGGCTCACCAGCACTCGCGACGCAGCTAAGACAATGAAGGCCGCCAGCGACCAAGTCAAGGGCATCTCCAAGTGACGGCCACGCCGCTCGGTCGCCAGGCTGACCCGACGGGTCGGCCCAGCCGTCTCAGTCGCGTCCGCCAGGCGACCGACGGCGACGGAGCGTTCTATCTGCTCATCGTCCCCCCCTTCCTGATCCTTTTCCTCCTCACTGCCGTACCCCTGGTATCGCTGATCTGGACGTCGATGCAGGAATGGAACCGCGCCTCACCGGTCCCGCCGGACTTCATCGGGCTGAGCAACTTCACGGCGCTGATGGGGGACGCCGCCTTCTGGAAGGCGGCCGGCCTGACGGCATACCAAGTCTCGGGCACGGTGATTCTCCAGATCATCTTCGGCTTGGGCATAGCCCTGCTGTTTTCACGGCAGTTCCGTGGCGTAGGACTCGCGCGCGCCCTTTACCTAGTACCGATGATGTGCGCGCCCGTAGTCGTCGGGCTTATGTGGAGAGTGCTGCTGCAGACGGACAATGGACCCGTCAACCGCATGCTGGCTGTGATCGGTATCGGTCCTATCGACTTTCTCGGCGATCCCGCCCTCGCCATGCCCTCCGTGATCGGGACTGATCTGTGGCTCTCAACCCCCTTTGTGGTCATCATCCTGCTCGCCGCCCTGCAGGCGATCCCTCAAGAAATCAGCGAGGCCGCGAGGGTCGACGGTGTTAGCCCTTGGCAGATGCTGCGCTGGATCATCTTGCCCATCATCAAGCCGATGATCATCCTCGCAACGCTCTTCCGGACCATGGATGCCATTAAACGGTTCGACACGATCTACGTAATGACCGGCGGCGGCCCAGGCAACTCGACCGAGACGCTCGACTTGCACGCCTTTGCCTACGCGTTCACCTACCTCGACGTCGGCAAGGGAGCAGCTATCGCTGTCGTCATGCTCGCCCTGATCATCGCCATCTCATCACTGCTACTGCGAGCCATTGACCCTACGACCGGCTCTGCCAAATGATCCAAGGAGAATCCATGTGGAATGACCTGTTCGCGGTAGACAAGCCAATCATTGGTATGTGCCATCTGCCGGCCCTGCCAGGCGACCCGCACTACAGCAGCCGCCAAGGCATGCGAGACATCGTGGACTACGCCCGCCGGGAGGTTCTTGCACTCCAAGAAGGTGGCATCGACGCCATTCTTATCTCCAACGAGTTCTCGCTGCCCTACCTGACGAAAACAGAGCCGATCACCGCCGCCGCCATGGCTCGCATTATTGGCGAGGTCATGACCGACATCACCGTGCCGTTCGGGGTCAACGTGCTCTGGGACGGTCGCGCGTCGATCGACCTGGCCGTTGCCACAGGTGCGTCCTTCGTTCGCGAGATATTCACCGGTGTATACGCGAGCGACTTTGGAATCTGGGATACCAATATCGGTGAGGTCGCTCGACACCGGAGCCGTGTCGGCGCCGAAGACGTGCGCATGCTTTTCAACATCGTCCCTGAGGCAGCGACTTACCTCGCCTCGCGCGACCTCGCTGCCATCGCCAAGTCAACGGTTTTCAACGCCCGCCCTGACGGCCTTTGCGTTTCGGGTCTGACCGCAGGAGCTACCACCGATACCGACAGCCTTCGCACAGTCAAAGAGGCGGTGCCTGGCACGCCTGTAGTCGTTAATACCGGTGTCAAAGACACAACCATTGCCGACCTTCTCTCTGTCGCTGACGCGGCCATCGTCGGGACCTTCCTCAAGCGAGATGGCCTCTTCGCAAATCCCGTGGACCCGAAGCGAGTTGAGAAATTGATGGCCGCCGTGAGCCGCGCACGAACACCGGCCTCGCCCGTTCCCGTTGGGAAGGTTGGATGAGCACTCCGGTCTATATCGGAATCGACGTGGGCACCTCCGAGACCAAGGGCGTGGCCACGGGGTCCGATGGATCGGTTCTGGCCTTTGCGAGTTGCGCGCACCGGGTTCGAACCCCTGCACCCGGGCACGTAGAGCACGATCCCGAGGAGGACTGGTGGGAAGGCTTTGTTGCCGTGCTGGGCGAGCTCTTGGGCAACCCGGAGGTAGATGCCTCACAAGTAGTTGCCCTGTGCTGCAGCGGAATCGGTCCGTGTGTTCTGCCCGTGGACGAGCAAGGCATCCCGTTGCGCCCCGCGATCCTGTACGGCGTAGATACCCGCGCCTGGCGCGAGGTCGAGGAATTGACGCAGCGGTTTGGCGCCGACGCCGTTCGTCAACGGTGTGGCAATGACCTTACGGCGCAGTCGGCGGGGCCAAAGATCGCGTGGCTTGCGCGTCACGAACCGGATGTGCACGCCAAGGCTCGCTGGTTCCTGACCTGTCAGTCATTTCTGGTTCTGCGCCTCACCGGACGTGCAGTGGTCGACCATGCCACCGCGGCCTACTTTCATCCCTTCTACCGGCTCACCGAGCACCGGTGGGACGTCTCCGGCTGCGGTGACCTCGTGCATCTCGCGCAGCTGCCCGAACTGGCTTGGAGTGGCGAGCCCGCTGGCACCCTGCTCCCACAGGTGGCGGCAACCTTCGGGTTGCCATCAAACGTCGTCGTCGCGGTGGGGACCGCCGACGCGGTTGCGGACGCCGTGGCCTCGGGGGTGCATGGCTCAGACGACCTCATGTGCATGTACGGCTCATCCGGGTTCTTCATCGCACCTACGCAACAGCCGCGGCCGGCGACCGGACTCTACTGCGCGCCCGGCGTTGAGCCCGGCCACTGGATCCTCGCAGGCGGCACCAGCACAGCCGGAGCATTCGTCCGATGGGCAACCGAACTGCTCGGAATCACTGACGCTCAAGGAAACCCAGACTGGGTCCAGCTCGAGGAACTCGCGGCCCAGGCGGATGTGGGTTCCGGTGGCGTGACGGTGTTGCCTCATCTCGCTGGTGAGCGGACGCCGTTCGAAGATCCGAATGCTCGCGGCGTCATTGCCGGGCTCGCGCTCGATCACGACCGGTCCCATGTCGCCCGAGCCGCCATCGAGGGCGTAGCGACCTCCATGGCCTTGGGAATCCTCGCGGTCCTGGAAGCTGCCGAGGGGTGCTCTCCATCCAATGAACGATCGGCGCCTCGTGCAGTGACCGCGGTCGGGGGAGGCACTCAGAGCCTGATTTGGCTGCAAACGGTCTCAGACCTCACCGGACTGATGCAGAGAACAATCGCCCCCGGAGTCGGCGCGGCCTTCGGTGGCGCGATGCTGGCTGCGGCAGCTCACGGGTCCGTGGGCCTCGACGTCTCACGGGATTGGGTCCGGCCGGCACTGATCCTGCGTCCTGATCCCGACCGGGCCGCGGTGCTACGCCCTGGGCTCGAGGGCCAACGAGAGATATATGCGGCGATGCGCGCCGTACGCGAGCATCGAGCTTATTCAACGGCCGACACCAAAGAGGTTGTCTCGTGATCCCCACCTGGTCTGATCTTGCCAGTGCCATCTGCGAGGGTCTAACCGTTGAGCGCGGAACGCATGTTGCCGTCACGCTCACCGACACGTCGGCGATGCCTCTGTGCGATGCGCTTGTGGAGGAGGTGCACCGTCGCGGTGCATTGCCACAGGTCGTGCTTGTGACCGATAGCTTTGAACGGTCAGCCTTTATCCACGCCGATGACGAAACGTTGCGCACTCCTGGGCCCCTTGAGGCCGCGGCCTTGGAGTGGGCGGACGTCTACGTGGCTCTCAGAGCGATGGTGCCCCCTGAAGCCACCCCACCTGCCACCGGGCGTACGGCCTCCGATGATGCCCGGCGCCGCGTGCTGCAACGTCTGGCCAAGGGTGACATCTCGTCGTTGAGGTGGCAGCAATCCCGGTGGGCCATCGTGCGGGTTCCTACCTCGGAATGGGCCCTGTGGGCCGGCGTCCCCGAAGCACAGTTCATTGCAGAGAACATTAAGGGCTGCCTGATGGACTGGCCCGCCCAGCGACGCCGATGGGAGGGCCTAGCCCAGGCTTTCACTGAAGCACGCACGGTGCAGATCATCTCCGAGGACACCGACCTCACCCTCTCCGTTGCGGGGCGCACGTGGGCCGTCTTCGCTGGCGAGTCAAACTTTCCGGACGGAGAGCTGGCTAGCGCACCGGTCGAGGACGGCGTTCACGGCTATATCACCTTTCCTGGAACCTTCGCCTTCGCCGATACGACCTTCACCGACTTGCGACTCACCTTCGAAGCAGGAGCATGCGTCGACGTTTACGCCCGGGCCGGCGAAGAAGTTGCTCGAGGCTTGGTAACGGCGGACCAAGGTGCCTGTCGTATTGGAGAACTCGGCGTCGGGGTCAATCACCTCATACAAACTATGGTGGGCGACCTCTTTGTCGACGAGAAGATCCTAGGAACAGTTCACATCGCCTTGGGCCGGGCCTACCCCCAGTGCGGCGGCGTCAACAAGTCCAGCCTGCATTGGGACTTGGTCAAGGACCTTAGGCCCGATGGTGCAGGACGAGGCGGCGGTAACCTCCTCATCGACGGCGTCCCGGTTCTACATCAAGGAGCGCCAGTGGGTGCTCTTGTCGACCACCTCGACCCTTTAGCCCTTCTGCCGAAACTCTCCTCCCCCCACTACGCGAGGACTTAAAGATGAACCCTCATATTGCTGCTCCCATTGTCCAGATCGCCATCGACGTGACGGAACCAGCGCGGGCCATTGCGCTGGCGCACTCCGCCATGGAGGCGGGAGCCGACTGGTTGGAGGTAGGTAAACCATTCATCGAGTTCAACGGGCTCGCCGGGGCGCGCGAGCTCATTCAAAGCGTCCCGGACGCATACTGGCTAATCGACCTCATGGTCATAGCCGGGTCGCGCCGATACGTCGAGGCAGCAAAGGGACTCAACGCACGGAACGTCACCGTCAGTGCATTGTCCCCAGAGGCAACTGTGGACGAGGCCATCACGCTTGGCCGAGAGGCGGGCGTCGACGTGACAGTGGACCTCTTCAACGTCGCCGACCCCGTCGCGCAAGCCCGGCGCACGGAAGCACGTGGCGCCCCTTACGTCATGGTGCACATCGGAGTCGATCAAAAACGTCTCGGAGGGGATGAGCATGCCATCGACCTCCTTCGAAAGGTCGTGAACGCCGTCTCAGTCCCAGTGAGTTTCGCCGCTTATGACGTCGAAGAGGCGCGCGCAGCAGTCGAAGCGGGTGCATCGATCATCGTCCAAGGCGAACCGCTGATCTCCGCGCAGGACGTCGACGGGGTGTTGCGCGACTACATAGACGCCGTGCACGCCTTCCGACCCCGCGGTGACTCCAAGCCGGCCCCCGAAGGAAAGTTCGTATGAGAATCGCCGTCATCCGCCGCGACGCAAACCGCGTCAAACACCTGTCAGTCGAGGAGGTGCCCGAGCCCATCGCGGCGCCAGGGCAGATCACCGTGCGGGTCAGCCACGTCGGAGTCTGCGGTTCCGATCTACACGGCTTCCTCGATGCCTCGTCTACCGCCCGCGAGGACGGCTTGGCCATGGGTCACGAGATCAGTGGGCACGTCGAAGCTCTCGGCGAGGGAGTCACCGGTCCAACTGCCGGCACGCTCGTCACGATCGACCCGCAGGTGGTGTGTGGCGAGTGCGTCGCTTGCCTCAAGGGGTGGATCTCCATCTGTGAGCACAAACGTGTTCTGGGATCCAGCTTGCGCGGCTTTGAGCAGGGTGGCTTTCAGCAGGTGATCGCAGTGGACGCGAAACTCGTACACGCGGTTCCAGCCGCGGTCGGGCCGGAAGATGCGGCACTGGTTGAGCCGCTCTCCAACGCTTGGCATGTCATTGATCGCGCCAAAGTGTCACCCGAGGATCTCGTTGTCATCATCGGCGCCGGCCCCCTCGGTCTGTGCATGATCCAGTGCCTTCGCGCTCGCGGCGTAATGCGGATAGTCGTTGCTGAACCTTCAGCCACCAAGCGTGACATCGCGACCGCCATGGGCGCGAGTAACGTCGTCGACGCCTATATCCCCGGTGAGCTTGAAGCGGTTGTCGCCAGCTTGACCGACGGTGTCGGCGCGGATGTCGTCATCGAGTCGGTAGGCGTATCGGCGACCTACCAGCAAGCACTTGAACTCGCGCGCAAGCGGGGGAAGGTAATGTTTTTTGGTGCGATTACGAGCGTGGTCGAACTGCCACTCTTGCGGATATTGCATCGGGAACTTGAGCTCATCGGGTGCACGGGCGCCAACGACGAAACCGGTCCGGCCATCCGAGCGCTGGCAGACGGCACAATCGACCTATCAGCCATGCCACGCGCAACAGCCGGTCTTGCGAACGCGGAGGACGCCTTGGGCTGGCTCGCCGACCCCACATCTGGCATTGTGAAGTTGTTCATCCAGCCCTCGAGATAAGTACATCGAGAGTCGATACCTCGCCCTAGCGAAAGGGGACGTGAAAGATGAGCAAGAGTGAACGACATGCGCAGATCCTTCGCTTCTTGGAGGAAGAGGGGCGGATCGACGTGGCTGAATTGGCTCGTCGCCTCGATTCGTCGGAGATCACCACCCGTCGTGACGTGAGCTCCTTAGCACTGGCCGGGCACGTTGAGCGTGTCCACGGAGCGGTTCTCCGTTCAGCCGGCCGCTTTGCGGAACGACCCTTCCATGTGCGCGAGGAACTGGCGGCGGCCGCGAAGTCGGCTATCGCTGCGGAAGCCGCGAGCCTCGTCAAGGACGGCGACGCGATCGCGCTCGACGTCGGCTCGACGGTGCTGGGTATGGTTGAGCACCTCGTCTCAATAGCGGAACTCACCATCGTCACCGCCAACTTGCGGACTGCGTGGGCGGTTTCAATGTCTGAGGAACTTCGCACGCCACACCGGCTTATTGTTGCGGGTGGGGTCGTACGCCCCGGAGAGACTTCAATGTATGGCGAGGGAGCGATTCAGCAGCTGCGTCGAACGCGCTTGGACACGGCTTTCCTCGGCGTTGCCGGGTTAAGTCCTGGCGCGGGTCTCACCGACTTCAACCTCGATACCGCGGAAATCAAACGCGTCATGATCCAAACTGCCCGGCGGCGCGTCGTACTCGCGGATAGCACGAAACTCGATGTGCAGCGTTTCGCCCATGTTGCCGACGTGGAAGAGATCGATCTACTTATTACGGATACCGAAGCGGACCCCAAGACCGTCAGTGCTATCCGTGAGCTCGGTGTCGAAGTGCGCATGGTCGCCTAACTACCTAAAGCGTCGCCTTTCAGCGAGGAACGACTTGTTCGCTGCGTGGGGCCGGCACGTGGAGGTGCCGCAACCGCGCCAACGAGTTGCAGCCCAATCCCTGAACACCCCAGAGTTAGGACAATTCCTGTGAGCACGACCCCGACCCGCATCACCCACCTCATCAACGGCGCCCCGTGGGAGGGCGCGGCGCAGCGCACGAGCCCCGTGTTCAACCCCGCGACGGGTGAGCAAACCGGTGAGCTCGACCTCGCGTCGGCGGAGCTCGTCGACGAGGTTGTTGCCGCTGCCCGCACGGCCTGGGCCTCCGGCTGGGGCAGCATCTCGCTGACCAAGCGCACCCAGGTGCTCTTCCGGTTCCGTGAGCTGCTCAACGAGCGCAAGGACGAGATCGGGGCATTGATCACTGCCGAGCACGGCAAGGTCCTCTCCGACGCGGTCGGTGAGGTCACCCGTGGCCTGGAGGTCGCTGAGTTCGCCTGCGGCATCCCGCACCTGCTCAAGGGAGGGTTCTCCGAGAACGTGTCCACGAGGGTCGACGTGTACTCGATCCGGCAGTCCCTGGGCGTGGTCGCGGTCATCACCCCATTCAACTTTCCGGCGATGGTGCCGTTATGGTTCGTGCCGATCGCGATCGCCTGCGGAAACGCGGTGGTCATCAAGCCCAGCGAGAAGGACCCCTCGGCCGTCAACGCCGTCGCCGCGTTGTGGAAGGAGGCTGGGCTGCCCGACGGGGTGCTCAACGTCGTGCACGGCGACAAGGAGGCCGTCGACGCCCTGCTGACCCACCCCGACGTCAAGGCAGTGTCGTTCGTCGGGTCCACCCCCATCGCGCAGTACGTCTACGAGACGGGCACCGCGCACGGCAAGCGGGTGCAGGCCCTGGGCGGCGCGAAGAACCACATGCTCGTGCTGCCCGATGCCGACCTTGAGCTCGCCGCCGACGCCGCGATAAACGCGGGCTTCGGCTCCGCGGGCGAGCGGTGCATGGCCATCTCGGCCCTGGTCGCGGTCGAGCCGGTCGGCGACGATCTGGTCAGCAAGATCACCGACCGAATGGGCAAGCTCGTCACGGGTGACGGCACACGAGGCTGCGACATGGGCCCGCTGGTCACCGCGCAGCACCGAGACAAAGTCACCTCGTATCTTGACGCCGGTACGCAGGCCGGGGCGACGCTTGTCGTCGACGGCCGCGAAGGCAACGTCGACTCCGCCGGCGAAGGGTACTTCCTGCAACCGACTCTTTTTGACAACGTCACGAAGGACATGTCGATCTACCAAGACGAGATCTTCGGGCCCGTGCTCTCCGTCGTTCGCGTCGGTTCCTATGACGAGGGCCTGAAGCTCATCAGCGACAATCCCTACGGCAACGGCACCGCGATCTTCACGAATGACGGCGGGGCGGCGCGCCGTTTCCAGAACGAGGTCGAGGTCGGGATGGTCGGTGTCAACGTGCCGATCCCCGTGCCGATGGCCTACTACTCCTTCGGCGGGTGGAAGAGTTCCCTGTTCGGCGACTCCCACGCGCACGGCATGGAGGGCGTGAACTTCTTCACGCGCGGCAAGGTCGTCACGTCCCGCTGGCTCGATCCCAGCCAGGGCGGCATAGAGCTCGGGTTCCCGCAAAACGCCTAGTTAGGGGCGCCATCTGCGTGCATGATTGCGGCGACCGCTCGCTGCGGTCATGCCCAAAGATGACGCCTTGCCCCCGCCCGGCAGCGAGCCGTCGGTCCCGCTGCCCTAGGAGAGGTAGCTCCCGGTGCGATCGCGATGGCCGGGCCGTGATCGCGGCCAGCCTTTCAGAGGAGCGGCGGTCCTTCGAGGGCGTCGCCGCCGTTGCAGCTTGGACCTGGATTGACCACGAAGTGCCCCAGTGGACGTGGTGGCGTTGCGTTACGCCTGCAAGGTAATGGTTCGCCTTCAGCAATGACCTGGTCGGCCGTCACCAGTCAGGTCGGAGGCGAAACTGCTGAGCGCGCGCTCGAGGAGACGAGCCTCGTGGCGTACATCCACACCGACAACAGGGCCAACCATCTCCGGGTCAGTCGACCTGGCACACGGCCTGCTCGCGGCCACCGACGACACCACAATCACGGTCGGTGCCCGGGCGGCCTTGACCATGTCCACCGAACTGGACTCACACCGACCACAAAACAGAGCCGACCCAATCGCGGCCGTAGTCGACGCCAACGACGTCGTCGGCAACCGGCAAGTCGCCCTCCCAAACCCGATCAGAGGCGCACTCAAGCAGCAAGGCAGCGAGCCGTGGACACCAGCACGTCTGCCGCCCGTGCTGCGGCAACCCTCGACCGAGCAGGCGAGACCCCCCAGACATCCCGCGAGCGCATGAACGGTCTCAGCCATGAACGACCTGCGCCCAGCAGGGCCATGGTGCACAACCAGCGGGGGTGTGAAGGTTAGCCCTGCCTCCGGCCATACAGGCGTAGGTCCCGCGTGATCTGTCATCACGGTCGTGGCGGCCGCGACGGTACGTTCCCGGCGTGCACCGTTCGACGTCGGACGTACCGTCGGCTGAGTGTCGCCTGACAAGCGTGGCGTCTGCCGTGGCGCCTCTCGCGCGCCGCCGTTCAGGCCGTGACCTGCCGACGGAGCACCAGTAGGGTGCGGGCCAATAGGGCCGAGTCGTCGTCGACGCGGGTCGCCGCGACGAGCTGCATCCGGGCTGAGTTCGCCAACGGCCGGTAGGTCGTTCCGGCCACCACGAGCGCGGAGACCGGCTCGGGGACGATGGCCACCCCGAGCCCGGCGGCGACGAACGTCACCAGCGTCGAGGTCTCCGCGACCTCGTGCCGGATCACCGGCTCGAAGCCCGCGTCGCGGCACAACTCGACCACTGCGTCGTACATCGCCGAGCGCCCGTGCCCGGAGTGCACGATGAGGTCCTCGTCGCGAAGGTCGGCCATCCGTAGCCGACTGCGCGCCGCGAGCCGGTGGCCCTCGGGCAGTGCGACGACGTACTTCTCGTCGCGCAAGGTGAGCAGCGTCAGGTCGGTCTGGTCGGCCGGGTCGCCGGACGGCCGCAGCAGTGCGAGGTCGATCGACCCATCGCGGAGGGCAGCGACCTGGTCGGGGCTGAGCATCTCCCCCTGGAACGCGAAGTCCACGTCGGGCAGCTGCTCTCGCAGTGCTCGTGCGAGCGACGGGAGCAGGGAGTACGTCGCAGAGCCGACGCACCCCACGACCAGCCGTCCCTCAAGCCCACTGCCGATGCGCTTGGCCTCGTCCCCTGCCGCTTCGACGGACTGGAGGATTGCCCGGACGCGCGCGAGGTACGCCTCGCCCGCCGGGGTCAGGTCGACGCGGCGGGTGGTGCGGCTCAGCAGCAACACCCCGAGCTCGTCCTCGAGCTGCTTGATCTGCTGGGACAGGGGAGGTTGTGCCATGTGCAACCGGACAGCCGCGCGACCAAAATGCTTCTCCTGGGCGACGGCCTGGAAGTAGCGCAAGTGTCGGAGTTCCATCTATCAAGACTTCCACAGTCTTGATCCGAGCGAAATAGATACTTCTCAATATTGGTGGCCTCACCTACGGTCGACCCATGCCTGACATTGTGATCTGTGAACCGGTCCGCACTCCCGTAGGTCGCTTTGGCGGGGCGCTGTCCACGCTCAGCGCCGTCGACCTCGCGTCGCACACCCTGTCGGAGCTGATGCGTCGGACCGGGATGGGGGAGGGCGACGTTGACGACGTGATCCTGGGCAACTGCAACCCCAGCGGCGAGAACCCGGCCATCGGGCGCATCGCCGCCCTCGACGCAGGTCTCGGCGTGGGTGTCCCAGGACTCCAGATCGACCGCCGTTGCGGGTCGGGCCTTCAAGCCGTCCTGTATGCCGCGTCGCAGATCGCGAGCGGCGCTGGCAGTGTCATCGTGGCTGGCGGTGTTGAATCCATGTCCAACGTCGAGCACTACGCGCTCGGCCTGCGGACCGGCTTACGCAGCGGTGGCGTCGAGCTCATGGACCGCCTGGTCCGGGCCCGCGAGACTGCTGGTGGCCGGGACCACCCCGTGCCCGGAGGCATGCTCGAGACCGCAGAGAACCTGCGCCGCGAGTACGCGATCTCTCGCGTGGAGCAGGACGAGTTCTCAGTGCGCTCCCAGCAGCGCGCCGGTGCCGCCCACGACGCCGGCAAGTTCGCCGACGAGCTCCTGCCGCTCACCATCCCCGGCCGTCGCGGCAAGCCCGATGTCGTGGTCGATCGCGATGAGCACCCACGTCCCGAGACCACTCTTGAGCAGCTCGCCGTCCTGCGACCGGTCCGCCAAGAACGTGATTCCGAGTCGACCGTCACGGCTGGCAACGCGAGCGGCCAGAACGACGGGGCCGCCATGTGCGTCGTCACCACCCGCGAGGAGGCCGATCGTCGTGGTCTGCGGCCCCTGCTCGCCCTGAAGTCGTGGGCCGTGGCTGGAGTCGGCCCCGAGGTGATGGGCATCGGACCGGTGCCGGCCACGGCTGCAGCCCTCGAGCGCGCGGGCCTCACCCTCGATCAGATCGACCTCATCGAGCTCAACGAGGCGTTCGCCGCACAGGTCCTCGCAGTCCTGCGCGAATGGAAGGTCGACGCGACCGACGAACGCCTCAACCCCAACGGTTCCGGTATCTCGCTGGGCCACCCGGTCGGTGCGACCGGCGCCCGGATCCTGGCCACGCTCGCCCACGAGATGCAGCGCCGCGAATCCCGCTACGGCCTCGAGACCATGTGCATCGGTGGTGGACAGGGCCTTGCCGCCGTCTTCGAGAGGGTCGCGTCATGACAGCCGTCGCCGTCCACCACGTCGTCACTGGTCGTGCGGATGCGCCCGTCGTCGTCCTGTCCAACTCCCTCGGCTCGACCATGGCCATGTGGGACGCCCAGGCCGATGCGCTGGCCGAGCACTTCCGCGTCGTGCGCTACGACACGAGAGGGCACGGTCAATCGCCTGTGCCGACCGGGCCCTATGACATCGATGACGTTGCCAACGACGTCGTCGCCCTCCTCGACACCCTGGGCATCGGGAAGGCTCACTTCGTCGGCCTCTCGCTCGGCGGGATGACCGGTATGCGCCTGGCTGCCCGCAACCCGGAACGCGTCGACCGACTCGTCGTACTGTGCACCGGAGCCAAGCTCGATCCCTCCAGCGCCTGGCGCGACCGGGCTGCCCTGGTGCGTGAAATGGGCACGCAAGCCGTGGCCCAAGCCGTCGTCGCGCGCTGGTTCACCGCGGCATACCTTGCATCGAACCCGGACACCAGAGCCGCCTGCGAGGCGATGGTGGGCGCAACCCCAGCCGAGGGTTATGCCTCCTGCTGCGAGGTCATCGCAGCCATGGACCTGCGCGCCGACCTGCCGACCATCACCGCGCCGACGCTCGCCATCGCGGGAGCCGACGACCCGGCCACCCCTTCGTCCTTCCTCGAGGAGATCGCCGAGAACGTCCAGGACGGTCATCTCCTCGTCGTGCCCGAGTCCGCGCACCTCGCCAACGCCGAGCAGCCGGAGACCATCACCCCGGCGATCATCGTCCACCTGACGGGAGTGTCCTCATGAGCATCGACAAGGTTGTGTCCGGCGCGGCTGAGGCCGTCGCAGACGTGCCCAGTGGTGCCACCCTCGCGGTCGGCGGTTTCGGACTGGTGGGCATCCCGTGGTTCCTCATCGGTGCGCTGCTCGAGCAGGGCGCAGACGACCTCACCGTCGTGTCCAACAACTGCGGTGTCGATGGTGCTGGCCTCGGCCTGCTCCTTGAGCAGCGCCGAATCAGCCGCGTCATCGCCTCCTACGTCGGAGAGAACAAGGAGTTCGCGCGGCAGTACCTGGCCGGTGAACTCACCGTGGAGCTCACCCCCCAGGGCACCCTCGCCGAGCGACTGCGGGCCGGAGGTGCCGGCATCGGCGCCTTCTTCACCCCCACCGGGGTCGGCACGATGGTCTCCGAGGGTGGGCTGCCGTGGCGCTATCACGCCGATGGGACCGTCGCCCTCGCCTCTGGACCCAAGGAGGTGCGTACCTTCCACGGCACGCAGATGGTCCTCGAGGAGTCGATCATCACGGACGTTGCCCTGGTGCGTGCCGCGGTCGTGGATCGCGCGGGCAACTGCGTCTTCAACGCTTCCGCGCGCAACTTCAACGTGCCCGCTGCGATGGCCGGCCGCCTCACGATCGTCGAGGCCGAGAAGGTTGTCGAGATCGGCGAGATCGGGCCGGACGAGGTCCACCTACCGGGTGTCTTCGTCCAACGGGTGGTGGGGCTGACCCCAGAACAGGCCGCCCACAAGGACATTGAGAAGCGCACCACCCGCCCCCGTGAGGAGACGTCAGCATGAGCTGGACCCGTGACCAAATGGCCTCCCGGGCGGCGCTCGAGCTCCATGAGGGCGAGTACGTCAACCTCGGCATCGGCCTGCCCACGATGATCCCGGCCCATCTCCCCGCCGACTCGACGGTCACCCTGCACGCCGAGAACGGCATACTCGGCGTGGGTCCTTTCCCCTACGACGATGAGGTCGACCCCGACCTCATCAACGCGGGCAAGCAGACCGTCACGGTGCTCCCCGGTGCGAGCTACTTCGATTCCTCACTGAGCTTCGCCATGATCCGCGGCGGCCACATCGACACTGCGGTCCTCGGGGGCATGCAGGTCGCGGTCAACGGCGACCTCGCGAACTGGATGGTCCCGGGCGCCATGGTCAAGGGAATGGGCGGTGCGATGGACCTCGTCAGCGGCGCGCGGCGCGTGATCGTGCTGATGGAGCACTGCGCCAAGAGCGGTGCCCCCAAGCTGGTCGCGGCCTGCGACCTGCCCCTCACCGGGCGCGGTGTCGTCTCCCGGATCATCACCGACCTGGGCGTTCTGGACGTATCCGGGGACGCCTTCGAACTTGTCGATCTTGCTCCTGGTGTGACCGTCGACGAGATCATCACGAAGACCGGCGCCCCCGTCCTGGTCCCGACCGGGCGGCGCTGAACTCGAGCAGCTCGGCCGACGTCCCATCTGCGGCGTTCAGACAGTGGTGATGGCGGAGCTCAGGACTGTGGACCGCGAGCGAGCAGGATGTGCACGGCCACCCCGACAACCAGTCCCCAGAAGGCTGCACCGATGTTGAGGAAGGTGACCTCGGCGACCGTCACCAAGAACGTGATGAGGGCGGCCAACACGTGGCCACCTGAGAACGCCGCGCGGAAGGCACCTTCGAGTGCTCGCAGCATGGCCAGCCCACCCAGGGCGGCGACGAAGGCCACCGGCACCGCGAGCAGCAGTCGCACGAAGCCGGGCGCCAGCAGTCCGACGATGATCGCGAGCGCCCCGCACACCAACGCCGCGGTGTAGTGCCGACGGCGCTGTCCCGATGCGGTCAGGAGGGCATTGGTGGGGCCGGTCAGGCAAGTGGAGACCGCTCCGACCATGGCAGCGGGCAGGGACACGAGGCCGCACACGACCGTGACGAGGTTCATCGGCGGTCGGTGCCCGACCTCGCGGAGCACGGCCATGCCTTGGCCGTTCTGCACGACCACGACCGTCAGCGCGAGCGGAATGACGAGCTCGATTGCCGCCGACCAGGTGAACTGCGGCGCGGTGAAAACCGGAGCGGCCAGCCAGGGGCCTGACACGGTCCCCCCATCAACGGCGCCCGTTGCAAGGACGCCCACCACGCCGACGGCCAGCGCGCCGAGAATCGGAGGCACGAACCGCGCTACCGACGGCAACGCCGTGGCCAGGAAGAAGATCGCGACCATGGGTGCGGCGATGGCCGCGTTGTTCTCCACCGCTGTCACCAGATCGATCCCGAAGCCCAGGAAGACGCCAGCCACCATGGCCATCACCACCGGCATGGGCAGGAGTGACATGACTCGATCGACCTTCCCGGTCAGGCCGATGGCCAGCACCAGCAGTGCGGTGAGCACGTAGGCGCCGATCACCTCGGGCCAGGTCAGCGACTGGAGGGCCGTGCCGACCACGACCGTGCCGGGGATCGTCCAGAAGAAGCCCAGCGGCTGCCGAAAGGTCCAGGACATCACGATCGTGAGCAGTCCGTTGAAGGCCAGCACCCCGAAGATCCAGGACGCGATCTGCTCGGCGGACAGGCCGCCCCCGCGGCCGACCGCCACGATGATCGGGATGGGCCCGGTGATCGAGAACAGCACCCCGATCACTCCGTTGACGACTTGGTACGAACCGAGGTCGGCGAACACCGCGCGTGGTGACGGCAGTCGGCCTGCGGGTCGCTCCAGCCGTCCCGCTCGCGGTGTGGGTGAGGCGTCGACGTCGTTGTCGCGGTGGGTGGTCGTGCTCATGGCTGTGCTGGCTCCTCACGGGGCGATCCACGCAGGGCCGCGAGCTCACCGCGCGATCGGATACCAAGTTTTCCGTAGATGCGGGTCAGGTGGTACTGGACGGTCTTGGTCGAGACATAGAGCTCGGTGCCCACCTCGCGGTTGGTCATGCCGCTCGCGACGAGGTCGGCGACCAGCTCTTCCTGTGGAGTCAGCGTCTCGGCGGACCGGTCCGCGAGAGGGGGGCGGCTCGCGTGGACCCCGCCCGCCCGCAACTCGCGGTCGCAGCGTTCGACATAGGTCGTCGCGCCGAGGTTGTCGTAGAGGTCACGGGCCGTCTGAAGCACGGCGTCGGCTTCGCGGCGCTTGCCCGCTCGGCGCAGGGTCTGTCCCCACGCGAAGTGCGTGCGCGCACGGTCGTAGGGGAGCGGCAGATCGGCCAGCAGGGATGCGGAACCCTCGAAGGCCTCGCGGGCCGCGGGCAGGTTGCCCGTGGCGCCGAGCAGCCGACCTCGCGCGTAGCCCAGCCGCGCCTGAGCGGACCGGTGCCCTCGCTCTGCCGCGAGCTGTTCGTGTGGCTCGAGGAAGGTCTCCGCCTCGTCGTAACGGCCCTCGATCGCCAGCGCGTTGGCACAGACGTCGGGCCACGGCCAGGCACCCGGCTCGTCGATGCTGCCTCGGGCCCATGGCTGGCGGAGCGGCTCGACTGCCCGCAGGACGCCTGCGTAGTCGGCCCGCGCCTCGGCCACACTGGCGCGAGCCAAGCTGGAGGCGACACGCATGATCTCGTAGTCGCGCGGACCCGCCACGGCATCACGAACGGCGAGGTCGGCTCCCGACCAGTCGCCGCGCAGCGAGTGCACCTGCGCCTGGGTCCATGCCAGCAGTGGCTGGATCAGGCGCATCCCGGTCTGCTCCGCGAGGACCATGCCCTGCTCTCCCGTGCGGAGGGCGTCGTCCCATTCGCCACTGACGAACTGAGCTCGGGCGAGCCAGGCGTGCGCCCACAGTGAGATTCGGGTCGAGCCGCCGAGGAAGTCCGTGGAGGTCGCCGAGGCGAGCGAGGCGCGCGCCTCGTCTATCTCGTCGAGAGCCAGAGCGAGCCACCCGCGTCCCATCGCCACTCGCTGGCCCTGGGCCCCGTGGCCGACCTCGTTGGCCAGCCTCTCGTAGCCGTCCAGCGCTGCGCGCCCGTGGCCGGTGCCGGCCAGACCGAGTCCCCGGATGGCCAGTGCCTCGACGGCGACCGGCGAGCCAGTTGGCGCGAGCTCGAGGGCCCGATCGGCCCAGTGCACGAGCTCGTCGCCGCGGCAGCGAGCCAGGCTGTGGAGCACGCGGCGCTGGCAGATGAGGGCGGCGGTGTCGGGGTTGCGCTCGATGTTGACGAGGTCCCAGGCCCGCACCAGCCGGCTCTCGGCCTCGGTCGAGCGACCTCGCACGATCGCGAGGTATCCCAGCGCGGCGTTGCGCAGTGGGGTCTCACGCAGGCTCTCCACCTCGGCGACCGCCGAGGCGGCGCCCAAGGTATCCCCTGAACCGACGCGGGCGTCAAATGCACGAGAGAGACGGTCCTCGCGGACGATGGCGTCGGAGGTCACTCGGGCCGAGCGGGACAGCAGGTCGGCGACGGTGGCCCACTGCCCAGTCTGGGCACGCTCCTCGGCCAGCGCATCGAGTTCATCGGCGAGGGCGGCATCGGGCAGGGGTGCCGCGGCGACCATGTGCGTCAGTCGCGCCACGGGATCCTCGATGAGGTCGGCAACTGTCCGGTGCAGCTCGGCTTTTCGGACCCGACCCAGCGAACCGAGTACGGCCGCCGCAAGCATCGGGTCGCTCGGTCGCACGACGGTCACGCCGGACCCGGCCACCACCGTGATGATGCCCGCGTCCACGAGCTCATCGATGGCGGGAAGTGGCTGGTCCAGACCTGACACGGACGCGGCTAGTGGAACCGGGCCCCGGCGGAGCACGGCGACCACCTCGGCCAGTTGACGCGCGTCCGGCGTCAGTGCTCGCAGCCGCTGCGCCACGTCGGCCGCGACAGCGCAGGGCGCGGGGAAGTCAGGCTCGAAGTCACTCCAGAACTCGGCAGGCAGCTCGCGCAGCAGGGCGATGACTGGCCCGGGCCTGCCTCCGGTGAAGCGGCACAGCCGGTCAGCCAGAGAGGGATGGAGCGCGATCCCGACACCGGCAGCCAGCAACTGGACCGAGGTGGCCGAGAGGGGCGGAACGACGATCGTCTGGTCCGCCCGATCAAGAACTGCCGCAGACCCGGTGGGCGCGGCAGGCGCGCCGACCGAGGCGGCGCACAGCACAAGCATGGGCGCCTGGTGGTGGTGTCGAACAGCAGTGGAGAGCGCCTGCAGGGAGGCTGGGTCGCTCCAGTGCGCGTCGTCAACCACGAGCAGTGTGGGCCCGGCCCCGGAGGGTTCGCCGAGGGCTCCGACCACGCGGTCGGCGGTGGCCAGCACCTCCATCTGTGGCAAAGGCATTCCCAGCAGCTGGGCCAGCACACCGTGGTGGACATCGGTCTCCCACGGGACTGCCAGGGCGCTGAGGACTCGACCTCCGGCCTCCCGGTGTTCACGAGCGAGCTGGCGCACCAGTGCACTGGTTCCCGTGCCGCTCGCTCCGGTCACAAGGACCACACCCGGACCGGGCCTACCGCCCTGCAGCAGATACCGCCGCAAGGTGGTGAGCTCGGTGTCGCGGGCGACCAGCACGGGCATGGATTCTGGTTCGGTCACGCAGCCACGGTAGACCGGTCGCCGTCCTGCGCCAGGTCTGTCGCCGGGCGTTCGAAGTGGGACGATCGCGGGACCATCGTCGTCACCAGAGCTCCGAGGAGCGAGATGCCGGCGAACAACTGGAAGGCGGTCGAGCCGCCCACTCCCGCACCGACGAGCACCCCGCCGATGATGGGCCCGACGATGCCGCCGAGCCTCCCGAAGCCCGCACACCAGGCGACTCCTGCGGCGCGTGCGCTGGTGGGGTAGTAGTTCGAGACGAGTCCGTAGATCAGCACCTGCGTTCCGATGGTGCCGACGCCCGCGAGCGCCACGGCCAGGAAGAGCACCGCAGCTGGCATCGACAGCGGCAGGGCGGCCAGGGCCAGCGACGCCAGGACGAACGTCGACGCGACCACGCGCTTGGCGCCGATCCGGTCCGCGACGAAGGACGCGATCAGGCCACCGCCGATTGCGGCGAGGTTGAGCACGAGCAGGAAGGTGAGGGAGTAGTTCTTGCCGTAGCCCTGATCGCCCATGATCTGCGGCAGCCAGGTGTTGAGGCCGTAGGTCAGGAGCAGCCCGGCGAAGCTCATCATGCCGAGCAGCGCGGTCGGCAACCTGAAGCGACGGCTCGCCAGAGCCGGGAAGCCGACCTTGTCCTCGACTACCGGCTCCGGGTCGGGCACGGGGATGCCCGTGCGGATCTGAGCGGCCTCTGCATCGGCGTAGCGGCCCCGGGCGACCAGCCACTTCGGCGACTCCGGGAGGAATCGCAGGGCGAGGGGGAGGAGCACGACGATCGGCAGGGCACCGATCCAGAAGAGACCACGCCAGCCCAAACTGTCCCCCAGCGTGATGGCAGTCAGTGCTGCCAGCACCCCACCTGCGGGTATGCCACTGTAAACGATCGCGTTGTAGCGGTTGCGCTGGCCGGGCGGGGCGAACTCTGCGACGAGTGCACCGACGGTGGCCACGAGGGCACCCACGCCAACGCCGGTGAGGAAGCGGAAGGCGCCGAAGGTGGCCACGGACTGGGTGGTGGCGGTGATGGCCATGCCCACCGAGAACCAGGCGAGGTTGACCAGCATCACCTTGCGGCGACCGATGCGATCACCGACGGCGCCGGCGGCCAGCGCGCCCACGAGCACGCCGAGCAGCGCATAGCTGCCGAGGGTGCCAGCCTGGCCGGGGGTAAGTGCGCCCAGTTGGTCAGGATCGGACAGGAGGACGGGAACCACGGTTCCGTAGACGACGAGGTCGTAACCGTCGAAGATCAGAGCAGCCGTGGAGAGGAAGACGACCCAGCGCAGGGTCCGGCGTCGTTTCTCGAGGTCGACAGGTGTTGAGGGCATGGCAGAGCTCCTGGAGTGAGGCAAAGGGAGGTGATGCGGGCACGGGCGCACGAAGCATCCGTGTGGGCGGGCCAGGTCAGCCCAGGTCACCACCGGCGACCGGTAGGACGCTTCCGGTGATGTAGGACGCTTCCTCGCTGGCGAGGAAGGTGATGGCGGCCGCCTGCTCGTCGAGCGAGCCGTACCGATGCATGGGGGAATGCGCGAGCGTCTGGTCGATGTGGGCCTGGAACCACTGGCGCGCCTGCTCGTCCTGCGCCACCGGAGTGCCGCGGGAGATGCGCCGGGGCGGGGCCTCAGTCCCGCCGGGGGCGGTGGCCACAACGCGAATACCGGCCTCGGCATATTCCAGCGCCAAGGACGCGGTGATCGCGTTGATGCCGCCCTTGGCGGCCGAATAGGGAATGCGGTGTATGCCGCGTGTCGCCGCCGATGAGACGTTGACAATGACGCCGGTCCCGCGCTCGACCATGCCCGGGAGTACAGCGCGGCAGGCGAAAAGCGTTGTCATGAGCGATCGCTGGATCTCGGCGCTGATCTGGGTGTCGGTGAACTCGGTGAAGGGCTTGAAGTTGATCGCACCGCCGACGTTGTTGATCAGCACGTCCACTCGGCCGAACCTGGTGAGTGCCTGTTCGGCCACGGCGCGTGCACCGTCATAAGCCTCCAGGTCGGCGACCACAGCGATCCCGTGTGCGCCGGATCCGTCGAGATCGGCATTCAGTTCGTGGACGAGGTCGGACCGGTCGACCAGCACGAGCTGGCCGCCCTCGGCGCTGATTCGACGTGCCACGGCCTCGCCGATGCCTTGGGCGGCGCCGGTGACGACGACGACCTTGCCGGTGAACCTGCCCGGCGTGACGAAGCGGGGTCGGTGCGCCTGGCGACTCTCGTCCATGGCGCGACGCATGGTGGTCTTCGAGCGGTCGGCGTGCTCGCTCACGAGGAGCCGGGCGCCGGTCCGGTCGCCGCGCTCGAAAGCGTCGACGATGTCGAGGTGGTCCTGGGCGCAACGAGGGTCACACCAGGTCGCGGTGCGCAGGGCTTCCTCCATGCGCCCCTTGACTCCGAGCGCCTGGTAGGCGCGCAGCAGGTGTTCGTTGCCGGTCAGTCCGAAGAGGTAGTCGTGGAAGGCCGCATTGGTTTCGGTGTATGCCGCGGCGTCCACGAAACGGTCACCATCGACGTAGGGCACTGTCGATTCGGCGAGCAGGCGGTAGCCCGCGACCTGTTGGGAGCTGAGGCGCCCCAGCACGAGGTCGAGGGCTCCGAGTTCGAGGGCCATCCGCGCTTCGAAGATCGCGTCCGAGGCGTGCACGGAGGGGTGCTCCTCACCGATCTCGTAGCCGTCGGAGGCTGTGTTCCCGTCCGGCGCCTCGGGTGCCGTGGTTGCCGTCTTTGATGTGTATGCCGTGTGTTCCGGTGCGATGAGCGGCGCGACTTCACGGACCGGGAACGTCTCTTGACCGGCGACGGATCGGGCGTCGCCCACCGGGACGAGATCGACTTCGGCGTACGGCGCAGGGGAGCCGTCACCCACACCGTCCGCTCGCGACGGGAAGACCGCTTGGCCAGCCACGGTGCGGGCGGTGTCGGCGACGGCGACCGGGTCGGGAGCCGTCCCGCCATGCAGTGCGGCTGTCTCGCGGGCGGAGAACACGACCTGGCCGGCGACGGTGCGAGCGGCGGCGTCGGTGTGGCCGCGGGCCGAGGACGCGACTCCGACCAAGGACGCAGGCGCGGTGATCTCGACCACGGGCATCGGGACCTCTGCGGGCTCCAGCGTCGGCTCCGGTGCCACCTCGAGGACCGGCTCGCGGACGGAGTCCACTGCGCTGGCGGGCTCGGTGGACGCGACGGCTGGGGCCGCTCCGGAGAGCGCGAACTTCTCGTAGTAGAAGCCAGTCGGTTCCACGCCCTCGTCGGTGAAGTGCTGCCGCACCGCCTCGACCATGCGTGGCGGTCCGCAGAGGTAGACGGCGACGTCGCCGTCGTGGAGGTGCTCGGGCCGTATCAGGCTCATCACGAAGCCCTGATTGGCGGCAGAAGTCGTCGGGTCGGACACGCAGTGGTCCCAGGTCAGTCTGGGGATGTCCGAAGCCAACTCGTCGAGCTTGGCCAACTCGACGAGGTCGTCGTCGGTGCTGACGCCGTAGACGAGGTGCGCGGGGCGGGTGCTGCCGGTCTCTCGCATCGCGTGCAGGATCGCGAGGATCGGCGCCAGGCCGGTGCCGCCGGCGAGCAGGAGCAGCGGCCTCGTGGTCTCGCGGAGGAAGAAGCTGCCGTTGGGGCCGGTGAAGGTCACTTCATCGCCGACGGCCGCCCGTTCGGTCAGCCACGTCGACATCACGCCGCCCGGTGTCAGCTTGACCAGGAAGCCGAGTGAGGTGTCGGTGGGAGCGGTGCTGAAGGAGTACGACCGGCTCTCTCCGCTTCCCGGAACCTCGATGTTGACGTACTGCCCGGGCAGGAACGCGAGTTGCTCCCGCTCGGGCGTCTGCAGTGTGAACGCGATGGTGGTGGGTGAGAGGCGGTCGATGCTGGCAATGGTGGCCTTGTAGGTCGCGGCGCGGGTCTTGGCCACGGCGGAGGTGCTGGCGATCTGGAGCACCAGGTCCGAGCGGGGTTTCATGCTGCAGGGCAGCACCATGCCGGCGGCCGCTTCGTCAGCCGACAGCGCGTCCTCGATGTAGGTGCCGCCGTCGAACTCGCCGGACTCACACTGTGCCTTGCACGTGCCGCACGCGCCGTCGCGACAGTCGAGCGGGATGTTGATGCGGGCGCGGTACGACGCGTCCGCGACGGTTTGGTCCTCCGCGCACGTGATGAAGCGGGTGACTCCGTCCTCGAAAGCGAGGGCGACCTGGTGGGTAGTCATGACAGCTCCGGGTTCCGGGGGTCTCAGAAGTGGTAGACGTCGACGACGTGGTGGATGTAGTCGTTCTTGAGCACCACGGTCTTGCGCCGGATCAGCGGGCTCTCGCCGGAGAAGTCGATCGTGTAGAAGGACGTCCCGTAGTAGGGGTCGATCGTCTTGTACCGGAAATACATGGTGTGCCAGTTGAACCGCACGTCGAGCACGTCACCGCGACGCTCGATCACCTCGACGTTGCTGATGTTGTGGCTGGTCCGCGGCTCGGGAAGCGACGTGGCGCTCGAGCGTTCGGTGCGGATCCGGAAGACGCGATCCTCCAGGCCACCCTTGTTGGCGTAGTAGATGAGCGAGATGTCGGTCTGGGGGTCTTCGACGAGTTGGTCGTCGTCACCCCAGGCGGGCATCCAGTACTCGCAGTCGTCGGCGTAGCACTCGAGCCACTTCTCGAACTCACGGTCGTCGAGGAAGCGCGCCTCTCTGTAGAGGAACTGCTCGATGTCGTTCTGCGTGATCAGCCGGTTGACGGGCAGGGTTTCGGGGGTGGCAGCCGTGGTGCTCATGCCGAGGTCTCCGTTGCGTTGTCACGGGCCACTGCGGCCCGCATCGTCTCGAGCCAGTAGCCGTGTTGCACGGGATAAAGCCCCTCGTCCTCGTTCTTGAGGCCGGCAGAGATCACGCCCGGCATGTCCAAGGTCAGGGCCACTTCATCCGGTCCGCTCAGCCAGTGCTCGGCGCCGCGGCTCATGTCGTTCCACGGTGCAGCGGTGGCCTGGAAGGTGAGCTGGCACGAGCGGAACTCCTCCAGGTCGTCGGGCGTCGCCATGCCGGAGGCATTGAAGAAGTCCTCGTACTGGCGGATCCGCCAGGCCCGTGACTCCGCGGCCTCGCCCTTGGGGGCGATGCAGTAGATCGTGACCTCGGTCTGGTTCGGCGCGATCGGGCGGAAGTGCCGGATCTGCGTGGAGAACTGGTCCATCACATAGACGTTCGGGTACAGGCAGAGGTTGCGGCTGCCCTTGACCATGAACTCGCCCTTGGCTTCGCCGAACCTGTCCTTCAGCTCCTCCATGCGGTCCCACAGAGGGCGGTCCTCCGGATTGCCGGCCCACGTCCACAGGCAGAGGTGGCCGTTCGGGTAGGACCAGTAGCCGCCGCCGGACTTGCCCCAGCTCCCGGCGTCGAGCGTCTTGGTGGTGTTGGCCGAGTCGCCCGTGTTGCGTCGCGAGGTGGTGGCGGCGTAGTTCCAGTGGGTTGCCGTGACGTGATAACCGTCGGCGCCGTTCTCGGCCTGGACCTTCCAGTTGCCGTCATAGGTGTAGGTCGACGAGCCGCGCAGCACCTCAAGGCCGTCGGGCGACTGGTCGACGAGCATGTCGATGACCTTCGTCGTGTCACCGAGGTGCTCGGCCAACGTGGACACATCTGCGTTGAGCGATCCGAAGAGAAAACCGCGGTAGCTGTCGAACTTCGCGACCTTCGTCATGTTGTGGGAGCCGTTGGTGTCGAAGGTGTCCGGGTATCCGGCACCGTCGGGGTCCTTGACCTTCAGCAGGGTGCCGTCGTTGCGGAATGTCCAGCCGTGGAACGGGCACGTCAGTGTCGTGCGGTTGTCGGTCTTGCGGCGGCAGATCATCGCACCGCGGTGGGCGCAGGCGTTGATGAGCAGGTTGAGCTCGCCGTCCTGGCTGCGGGTGATCACCACTGGCTGGCGACCCATGTAGGTCGTGATGTAGTCGCCCGGGTTGGGCACCTGGCTCTCGTGGGCGAGGTAGATCCAGTTGCCCTCGAAGAGGTGCTTCATCTCGAGTTCGAAGATCTCCTCGTCGGTGAAGATCGCTCGGTTGGCGCGGTAGATACCGGTGTCGCGGTCGTCGACCACAGCGTCGGCCAGCACCGATTCCACGTGGGAGATCGTGTTCGTCATTGAATACTCCAGCGTCGTTGCGGGGGTTGATCGGGCGGTTCCCACGACCGTCGCACGACGCAGCGGGCATGACACCAGCCGAAGCCCTAGGTCTGACCTAGGCACCTATTGATCATCGAGACCTCTCAATCAGTACAAAAACAGTCCTTGTTCGCACTCAATATTGAGACGTACCGTGAACAAATCGATCGCGCACCGCTGCGCGATCGCCCCAGGGACGCGATCCCGAAAGACTTCGAGGAGACCAGGGATGGAGCTTCGGCACCTGCGCTACTTCGCCGCCGTCGCGGACACCCGTCACTTCGGTCGCGCTGCCGAACGGCTCCACATGGCCCAGCCGGCGCTGTCGCAATCGATCCGCCAGCTCGAGGCCGAGCTCGGCACTCCGCTCTTCACCCGCACCACGCGGCAGGTGCGACTGACGCCCGCCGGGGAGTTCTTCAAGGGCGAGGTCGCGCGGATCCTCGCTGCCGTGGAGGACAGCGTTCGCGGCGTGCATCGGATCGCGCAGGGCCGCCAAGGGCTCGTCCGTGTGGGTTTCACCGGCAGCGCGGCTCACACCCAGCTTCCACGGATGGCGCGCATCGTGAAGCGTGAACTGCCCGGCCTGGCCCTGGAGATTCACGCCGACCTGCTGACTCCGGCCCAGGTCGACGGACTCAACGAGGGCCGCCTCGACGTCGGTGTGCTGCGGCCCCCGATGGCAGGCGAGGGGTTGGATCTGCGGGTCATCGAGTCCGAGCCGCTCGTGTTGGCCGTGGCAGCCGACCACCGGCTGGCCACAGAGCCGGTGATCTCGATGACTGACCTGCGCGCCGAGCCGTTCGTGCTCTTCTCGGGAACAAGCTCGGCCGTCAACGACGCAGTGCTGCGCAGCTGTCGCGTTGCCGGCTTCGTCCCGCACCGTGAGCACGAGGCCGCAGGCATCTCCGTGATGCTGCCGCTGGTCGCGGCCGGGCTCGGGGTCGCCCTCGTCCCCGCTTCGGTTCGGGCGGCGCCGCTAGCCGGTGTCGTCTTCCGCGACGTCGCCGAGGCGGCCACCGTCGAGCTCGCTCTCGCCTGGCGCAGCGATGAGACGAATCCGGCTGTGCTCGCCGTCCTCCACGCCCTCACCCCTGTGGGTTCGTCCTCGGACCACGTCGCACACGCCGACGAGCCCACCCCCACCCATGTCGATGAGGTCAGCCGATGAAGATCGCCCAAGTCGAAGCCATCCCCTTCGCCATCCCCTACTCCAAGCCGCTCAAGTTCGCCAGCGGCGAGGTGCACGTCGCCGAGCACGTCCTGGTCCGCGTCACCACGGACGAGGGTGTCGTCGGTGTGGCCGAGGCGCCGCCCCGTCCCTTCACGTACGGCGAGACGCAGGCCGGGATTCTGGCCGTGATCGACAGCATCTTCGCGCCCCAGGTGGTCGGGCTCGGCCTGATGGAGCGCGAGCAGATCCACGCGCGACTGTCTCGCACCGTCGGCAACCCGACCGCCAAGTCCGCCCTGGACATGGCGATCTGGGACGCACTCGGCCAGTCGCTGGGTTACAGCGTCACGGAGCTGCTCGGCGGCTACACCGATCGGATGCGCGTTTCACACATGCTCGGCTTCGACGATCCCGCGGCTATGGTCGCCGAGGCGGAGCGGATGCGGGACACCTATGGCATCACCACGTTCAAGGTGAAGGTGGGCCGCCACCCCTTCACCCTCGACACGGCCGTGGTCCGAGCTCTTCGGGAGGGCCTTGGACGCGACGTCGAGCTCTACGTCGACGGCAACCGCGGCTGGTCCGCCTCCGAGTCGGCCCGCGCGATGAAGGACATGGCGGACCTCGGGCTGACCTTTGCCGAGGAGCTGTGCCCGGCAGACGACGTCATCGGCCGCCGCTGGTTGGTCACGCAGCTCGACGTCCCCTTCATTGCCGACGAGTCCGTCGTGACCCCGGCGGAGGTGACCCGCGAGGTCCTCGGTGGCTCGGCCACCGCCGCCAGCATCAAGACCGCGCGCACCGGCTTCACCACCAGCCGACGCGTGCATCACCTCGCAGAAGGGCTCGGCATCGAGCTCGTCATGGGCAACCAGATCGACGGTCAGCTCGGCTCGCTCTGCTCGGTCGCCTTCGGCTCCGCCTTCGAACTGACCTCGCGAAGGGCGGGTGAACTCTCCAACTTCCTCGACATGACCGACGACCTCCTCGCCGAGCCGCTGGAGATCCGAGGGGGCGAGCTCGTGGTCCGCCCGGGACCCGGCCTCGGCGCCCTCATCGACCCCGACAAGCTCGCGCACTACCGACAGAACTGACCGCACCACCACCACCAACATCCGCATCGCAACACCACTCACCGAAGGAGCACCACCATGAGCATCACCGACACCGAGGCCGCCTCGGCGGCCGCCTCCGGCGCCAGCGCGACCGAGCGCTTCCACACCGACAAGTCGCCGTACGACGCAGTCAAGGACGTCCCCGCCGAGCGCGTCGACACGCTGGCCCGCGAGGTCCTGGACGCGGTGTACGCCACCGTCCGCAAGCACAAGGTCACTTACGCCGAGTTCAATGCCCTCAAGGCATGGATGATCAATGTGGGGGAGGACGGGGAGTGGCCCCTGTTCCTCGACGTGTGGCTGGAGCACGTCGTCGAAGAGGTCAACACCGACCATCGTGAGGGCAACAAGGGCTCGATCGAGGGTCCGTACTACGTGCCCGGCGCTCCCGAGCAGGGCGCGAACGGAACCGTCCCGATGCGGGAGGACGAAGGCGGCACCCCGCTGACGTGGACCGGTCAGGTCACCTCCACCGACGGCACGGCGCTGGCTGGCGCCACGGTCGAGCTGTGGCACGCCGACTCGGACGGCTTCTACTCGCAGTTCGCCCCGGGCATCCCGGAGTGGAACCTTCGTGGCACCTTCACGGCCGGCGACGACGGCGCCTTCGAGATCCACACGGTGCAGCCTGCGCCCTACCAGATCCCCACCGACGGTTCCTGCGGCAAGCTCATCGCCGCCGCCGGGTGGCACGCCTGGCGTCCTGCGCACCTGCACGTCAAGGCCTCCGCGCCCGGGCACGAGCTGCTCACCGCGCAGCTCTACTTTCCCGGTGACCAGCACAACGACGACGACATCGCGTCGGCCGTCAAGCCCGAGCTGATCCTCGAGCCCCAGTCGCAGGCCGACGGCACCGCGACCGTCGCCTACGGCTTCGTCCTTGACCCCGAGAAGGCCTGAGCCGGTGCTCTACCACGTGCGCATGGATGTGCGGATCCCGTCCGACATGGACCCTGAGGTCAGGGCGGACCTCGTTGCGCGTGAGAAGGCCTACGCGCAGGAGGTCCAGTCATCCGGACGCTGGCCACACCTGTGGCGGATCGTGGGCGAGTACGCCAATGTGTCGATCTTCGACGTCGAGTCCAACGATACCCTCCACGAGGTGCTCTCCGGCCTGCCGTTGTTCCCCCACATGGACATCACCGTGACGCCGCTGGCCACCCACCTCAGCGACATCAACGCCTGAGTCGACCGACCCGACGCGTGCCCCTCTGTTGTCTTGCGGACACAGGTGGGGACCGCGCTGGGCGAGAGAATGTGAGTGATGGGCGTGTCGTTGATGGGGTTTGTGCAGGTCCAAGGGGAGGTTCGCACGCGGTCGGGTTCTCCGCGTCCGTCCAGGACGTGCCCCGCGGTCGCTGTCAAGGAAGCCTCGCTTCACGTCCTCCATCGCATGGACCATTCAGAAAAACGGTCACTTCAACCAGAGAGACTGGCGCTCGACCACCGGATGTGTGAGACGAGGGTGCTACGCCCGGGGCAGGCTCCCCCGGCTGGTGAGGGCCGCGTTGATCTGCATCGTGGCTGGCCGGGCAGGGCTTCGCCCGCGAAGGTCGGCGCAGATGGATAGCATGACTATTGGCGGACACCACCGCTCACCAGCGCGCCGCGATTTGCTCCTAACCACGCGGCCAGCGGGCCGTACGGTGCATACGTGACAGTGAGGGAGGAAGCGGGTATGGCGGCCGGACTCGGCGACCACATCACCGCCATGGTGCGCAGCCACGCCTCTGGCGACGACTCCACGTTCTACTCCGTCGCCCTGCAGATCGCCGCTCGTGAGGCTAAGCGGGGGCATCACATTCTTGCGGGCGAAATCAAGAAGTCTGTCGACGCCTCCCGAGAGTCCACAACCCCCACCCGCCTAAGGTCACCACGCTCCCTCAGCCGCGTGGCGACCTCAGCGAGCTGATCTTCACCTCGCACCCACGCACCAGCCTGCGCGATCTAGTGCTTCCGTGCCCACTTCAGGAGCAGATCAAGCATGTGCTCGCGGAGCAGCGGCAACGCAAGCGGCTCCTGGACAACGGGTTCACTCCTGTTCACCGACTGCTCCTGGAAGGCCCAACCGGCACCCGTAAAACCATGACCGCCTCCGTGCTGGCCCACGAGCTGTCCCTGCCGATGTTCACCGTTCGCCTCGATGCGTTGATGAGCAAATACATGGGCGAGAGCGCGAGAAAGCTGCGCCAGATCTTCGACTCGCGAAACTCTGCGAGTACACCGACGGTCTCAGCCACGCGGACCTCGTCAAGCCGCCGAGACGGCCGCCAAAGTCAGCCTGATGCGCGGCAAAACCATGGTCGACCGCGACACCTTGGTTGGGGCACTCGTCGTCCGGCGATCGGCAAGCCTTGGCTGAAGAACCGGGACGGCTCGAGCGCCTCTTTGTCCACCAGGCGTTCACGCGCCGCTAGATCCCGTTCATCACGACGACCGACAAGGCCCGGGCCGTAGTGGCCCAGATCGACGCCGTCATGAGCGACGTGGTCGCGCCCCTCGCGTTCTCGACAGTTTCCGACGAGGAGCTTCGCCGAGAGTTGCAGGACACCCGAGCCGCCTTCATCGACCTGTTCGGCGGGTCGGATCCCCGTCGCTCGGCCGAGTCAAAGTGCGGCCGATACCCCACTGGCGTAGGCGTGGCCTGCGGCCACGATGCCCAGGACAATGGACAGCTCGTGATCGTCCCGGGGGCCGTGGACCATCGTGAAGCCGGGGGAGAGGCGGGTACCGGCCCACATGTGGGGTCTTCCCCAGCCCTTGGTCGAGACGTCGGCGGCGAGGTCCGGGGGCAGGATCACGTGCAGGGACCCGTCGTGGGCCGGGTGTAGGTGGGCGAACTCCTGGACGTGCGGCACGAGGTAGGCATGGTCGTCCTCGGAGCCCTCGCGCAGGGTGAAGCCGCGTGCGCCGGGCACTGAGATGCGTGAGGGGCCCACGTCCACTCCGGACCGGTAACGGACCTCGTCGTAGAGGCGTTCCTGCAAGTCGGCGGGTGCGTTCTGGGATTCCTGCTGCTGTGGGATCGTCCAGCTCACCTCGGGCCGCGGGCCGGCCCGGCCGGGCAGCTCGCCAGCGGGGAGCGTGGGCCAGGTCGCTCGCGGGCGCGGCCCGGTTGGGGTGGCGCCGTGGTGGTCGAGGAATGCGAGCCGGTGAGCGATCCAGTCACCGAGGGGGTGGACCGTCGAGGCGGTGAGCTGGTGGCCGCCGGGCTGACGCTGTGCGACGGTGGGCGCACCGGACTCGGACAGCAGGTAGTCCCAGGTCCGGTCGAGGAGGTCTCGGGGGATGACGTGGTCAGCGTCGCCCTGGGCGACGAAGACGGGCAGGTTGGCCAGCCGGCCGGCGTCTGTGGGGAGTCCGGCGTCGAAGGGCAGGGTGCCGTAGAGGACGGCCGCGCCGGCGTACCGCGGGGGGTCGTCGAGCACCAGGCCGCCGGCGAAGGCGGCGCCACCGCTGAAGCCGACCAATAGCACCGGCCGCCCGGCTGGAGCGGCCTGGTCGAGCCAGGTCCGGAACCAGTCCATGGTGCTGCGCAGCGAGTCGGTGACCGGGCGTCCGATGCCCGGTGGGCGAACCAGGCGTAGCCGTCGCCCTCGGTGATTGGTGCCCGGACCGCGGCGTACTTCGGACCGGTCGGCAGGTGGCCGGCGAGACCGAGGATGTTTTGCTCGTTGGAGCCGCGCCCGTGCAGCAGCACGACCAGCGGAGCGGACGCGTCGGTGCTGCCGTGCGTCGCGACCACGGGCGGCGCGAAGGTCGCGCCGCTCACGGCGCCTCCACCGCGTCCACCGCGTCCACGGGGACCAGCTCGGCGGCGGTGCGGACCCCGGCCCACCGGGCGACCTCTCCGGGTAGGTCGAGTCGGTCGATGGGTGCGGTGTTCGCGTACTCACCCCAGCTGGCTTTGGGCAGCATCCACATGACCTCGAACTCGTTGCCGTCGGGGTCGTGGGCGTAGACGCTTTTGGTCGCGCCGTGGCTGGACTCGCCGGTGAGCGCGCCGAGGTTGGTCAGGGTCACCCTGGCTTCCTCGAGCTCGTCGATGGTGTCGACCTGCCACGCCAGGTGGTACAGACCGAGGGCGCCGCGGGGCCGCGGTGGCTGGGCGCCGACCCCGAACAGGCCGAGGTCGTGGTGGTTCCCAGAGCGGGGTAGGCGCAGGAACGCGGCGTTGGCTCGTGGCTCGTGTGCCATGACCGTCATGCCGAACGCCTGGGAGTAGAACGCGATGCTGCGCTCCAGGTCGGCCACGAACAGGACGGCGTGGTTGAGGCGGACGGCATTGACGGTCATGGCGGGCTCGTTTCTCGTGGTGGGTGTCCGGTCAGGGTGCGGGTGGTTCAGGCGATGACGCCGAAGCCGCCGGTCCAGGAGACCTTCTCGTTGGCGGCGAGGGTGAGCTGCAGGAAGCCGAGGGCCTCGAGCTCGCGGGCCCGCTTCAGGGCGCCGGCGTCGATCGCGTTGAGGCCACCGGAGGTGAGAATGCCGGCCAGGGCCGACTTGGCGTCGGCGTCGTCGCCGGCGATCAGGACGGTGGTGGTCAGGGGGCCGACGGTGCCCGCGGCGAGGGTGCCGGCGAAGGTGGTGTTGAACGCCTTCAGGACGCGCGACTGGGGGAGAGCGGCGGCGATCTCCGCGGCGGCGGAGCTGTCGGCCGCGACGACCAGGGAGTCGAAGGTCTCGAAGTTCAGCGGGTTGGTGATGTCGACGACGATCTTGCCGGCAAGGCTCTCGCCGCGCTGGGCGATGACGTCGCTGACGGCGGGGTAGGGGACCGCGAGGACAACGACGTCGCCGCTGATCTGCGTGGCGGTGTCGTTCTCGCCGAGCAGCTGGACGGTGTGGCCGCCGTTGCCGGCGACAGCTGCGATGGCCTGGCCCATGTTGCCGGTACCGAGGATGGAGAGGTGTGCCATGAGGTGCTCCTGTGTGGTGTGGGGCGGGATGTCCGCTTTGGTTGTTGCTACAACTAACACTGTACACGATTTACTTGTTCCGTCAACTAACGGCTAGGCTGGGTGAATGGAGACCAGATGGCTTACCGACGATGAGAGGGCGGTGTGGCTACGGCTGGTGGCGGTCGTCGAGCTGCTCCCCGGTGTGTTGGACGCCCAGCTGCGCGCGGGAGCGGGGCTGACGCACTTCGAGTACTTCGTCCTCGCGATGCTCTCGGAGGCACCCGAGCGGACCTTGCGGATGACGGCACTGGCCCAGCGGACCACCGCCACGCTGCAGCGGCTCTCTCACGTCGTCCGACGGCTGGAGGACCGTGGCCTGGTGAAGCGTTACCCGTGCCCCGAGGACGGTCGGGCCACCAACGCGCGGCTCACTCAGGCGGGCTGGGAAGCCGTCGTTGCCGCAGCTCCCGGGCACGTCGACACTGTGCGCCGCCACGTTCTGGACCCGCTCACGCCCGTACAGCTGCAGCAACTGCGCGGCATCGGCGATGCTCTGCTGCAAGGGCTCGACCCGAACGGGCGCCTGACTGGGTTGTACGACCCGCACCGAGACCCGGAGGCGACCTCTGCTGCAGCAGACGATCCCGCGGTGGGGTAGTGGTGGGGCCGATGAGCGTTAGGCGGTTGCTGGCCGGAGGCCTCACAAGCGCACCAGAGACTACCGACCCCTTGCGGCTGTTGTCCGCAGCCCGTATGCCGTCGTCCCGCAAGGACGCGACCGAATCTCGAGACGCAGACGCGGACTAGCGTTAACCTGCACGACCCTGTGAGCGCTGCCGAGCGGAAGACCGATCTCGGTCAAGTCCTGATCGGTGGTGTAGCAACGCGATCCTTGGGGCCGTGCGTTGGGTGGTGATCGTGCCGGCGATCAAGTCGGACGTCCCCCTGGGCGGGTGGTGGTGCGGCTGGTCAGGACGGCTCGGGCGGCCTTGAGGGCTTCGAGGCCGACGTAGCGACGTTGTTCGGCCCATTCGTGGTGCTGTTCGGCCAGAACGGATCCGACGAGGCGGATCACGGAGTCGCGGTTGGGGAAGATCCCGACAACGTCGGTGCGGCGGCGGATCTCGCGGTTGAGGCGTTCGTTGGGGTTGTTGGACTAGATCTGACGCCAGATCACTTTGGGGAAGACGGTGAAGGCGAGGATGTCCTCGCGGGCTGCCTCGAGGTGCTCTGACCGTTGGCAGTTTGTCGTGCAGAACCTTAAGGACGCGGTCGAACTGGGCGTGCACGGCCTGCGCGTCGGGTTGGTCGTACAAGCTGTGCAGGAGCGCTTTGACCCATCCCCACTGCGACTTCGGGGGTGACTGCCATGAGGTTCGCGGCGTAGTGGGTGCGGCACCGCTGCCACGACGCGGCCGGCAGTGTCGCGCCGATTGCGTCGACCAGTCCGGCGTGTGCGTCGGAGGTGAGCAGGGCGACGCCGGCAGGCCTCGGGCGGCCGGGCCGTGGAAGAGGTTGAGCCAGCCCGCTCCGGATTCGGTTGTGGCGGTGTGGATTGCGAGGATTTCGCGGTAGCCGTCGGCGTTGACGCCGGTGGCATCCATAATCGCGATCTTGACCACCCGACCGCCCTCACGGACCTTCATGGTGAGCGCGTCGACGGCCACGAACGTGTACGGGCCATCGGTCAACGGGCGCGCGCGGAACGCGGCGACCTGCTCGTCGAGGTCTTCGCCATCACCGACACCTGCGACTTCGACAACCCGGTGATCCCAGGCTGCGCACGAGCTTGTCCATTCGCCGATTGGACACCCCTTGGATGTAGCAAATCGCGACCACCGTGGTCAATGCCGACTCGGCGCGGCGGCGTCGCTCCAGCAGGTGTCGAACCGTCGACTTTCCGGTCTTCGGTGAGTTGAGGCACCCACGCGCTGAGTTCCTAGCCGGCGTTGAGTGCGTCCTTGCCGCTGAGTTGCATCGTGAGGGCGAGTGCTGCGATGTCGTCAAGTTCGATGCGCAGGTCGGGGTTTCGTCCTTTGAGGCAGTGACGACAGGTCTGTGGTGGGTGACGGGTACTGCCGGGCGCAAATGCCAGGTATCCGGTCCCTGTGCAGGTTGAGCACGGTTGGTATCCGATCACGTGGATCCTTGCGTCCAAGGTTCCCAGCAGGTTTCGCATGGTGGTGTCGTCCGCTGCGGTGAGGTTCGTCGTGAGTGCGTCGATGAGGTGTTTGCGCATCATGGGGTCTGTTCCGACGGCGCGTCGGGTGATCTGTCGTTGCATGGTGGTGAGTTCGGCTGTGAGACGGGCGTGTTCGTCACGCAGGGGTGACAGAGCGGACGCCAGCGCGGACCCTGAGAAACCTTGCCCGCGGAGTGCACTTGCGTCGCGGCTGATTGCCCCCTCCACGTCGGCAACCCCCTGCATGAGGCTTGCCACTGTTCGTGAGGCCTCGGAGTGTCGTCCCAGGCGCCTATCGGCGAGCGTCCCAAGCACGACTGGTTGCGCGATGAGCCTGGTGATCTCTTCTCGCACTGCGTGATCGGTGACGTCGCGGGAGATGTTGTGGCAGAGGTCGTGTCGCTCTGGATCGTGTCGGGGCAGGTAGTGCTTTCGGCACGAGTAGGTGGGGCGCCGGCTTCCGGCGGTGCGGCCCATGGCTGCGTCGCCGCACGGCATCTGCAGGAACCCCGAGAGCAGGTAGGGGCCTCGGGACTGCTGGGTGCGACGTCCACCGGCTTGCCAGCGGGCCCAGTTCGCGGTTTGCTCCGGGGTGAGCAGGGCCGGTACTGCGACGGCCGTCCCGGAGAAGTGCCACACGCCCGACGCCGTGGAAAGGGGCTGGCGACGCCTGGCCCATCGACCCACCGACTCCGCTGTCCAGTGCGACCTCACGGGCGGCCGGTGATTCGCCTCGTTCAGGTAGTCGGCGACATCCTGCTGATCCCTTCCGAGAACCACCAGCTGTTCGTACATGGCGCGGATTGTTCGGGCGTCCTCGTCGTGGACTGCCAAGCGTTTGCCGCGACCATCGGGGGCCGGAACCACGCGGTAACCGAACGGAGGTGTGGAGGCGACGAAGCGACCCTCTACGGCGGCGTTGAGCCTCCCCTGCTTCGTGCGCTCCGCGATGCGGCGACGCTCCCAGCCGCCGATCACTCCAAGCACACCAGAGGTGAGGTCCCCGGCGGGCGTTGAGGTGTCCAAGCCTTCGTCAATCAGCACCAGATGACAGCCGTGCCCGCGCAGCTCCTCAACCAAATTGAGCAGACCCAACGCGGACCTGGACACCCGGTCGATCTTCGTGGCGATGACCAGGTCGACGCCACCCCTGGAGACTTCCTGTCGAAGCGCATCAAGCCCGGGCCTGCTGGTCAGGGAACCAGAGACGCCCGCATCCACAAAATGGCCGACGTGCTCACCGCCCCGGGCTTGGACCGCGGCACTCAGTCGTGTCCGCTGATCCTCGAGCGAGGTCCCCGTGGATACCTGTTCAGCCGTGGACACCCTGGCGTAGGTGACGATCCGATCTGTCCTCACGAAGCGCTCCGCAAAACCCGACGCCCGCTAGTGCGCTCCTCGAGCAGACTGACCAACAGATGGTCCAGCACCCGGGGATCATTCGCAGGGCGCAACACGACTGCAACCCGCACTTGAGGAACCACCCTCGCCTTAGCCTTCACAAGCTCCCAAAGCCGCCAAACGGTGAAGTTATGGACGGCAGGAAAGGCCAAGCTCCGAATCCGTGTGAGGGGACGGCTGAGTACCTCTGTGACAGGGAGCGCTTGCCGCGTGTGCCTTCGCCGCCGTGCTCATGCTCGTCGTCAAGTCCGGCCCGGTGAAGTCGGCCCTGGCCAACGTCATCACCGCGGCTCTCGGCACGGGCACGTGATTCGAGGTCGACGCGACGAGTCCGGCATGGTCACGGCGGAGATCGCCGTGGCCCTGCCGGCCCTCGTCCTGGTGCTGACCTTGGCGCTGGGTGCTGTCGCCGTGGTCACGGATCACCTGAGGTGCGTCGACGCGGCCCGGGTGGGTGCGCGGCTCCTCGCTCGGGGCGAGGATGCCGGTCGGGTGCGGAGCGAGGTGGCACGCCAGGCGCCCGACGGGGCAGACATCGGCCTCGACGTCGGCAGCGACTCGATCTCGGTCGAGGTGAGTGCCGATCCGCCGATGTTGCTCAGGGTCCTCGGCGTCAGCGCACGTCCTCGAGGTGTCGCCCACGCCGTGCCCGAAGCAGTGCCATGAGGCGGCATGGCTTGGTGCACGCTCGGTTGGCGCCGTGTGGTGTGAGAGCGACAGAGCGTCAGCGCGAAAGAGGCTCCGGAACAGTCCTTGTTGTGGCGGCCATCGGGGTCCTGCTCGTCCTGGTCACCGCTGGACTCCACCTCGGTGCGGCTGCGACCGCCGCTCACCGCGCTCGCTCCGCTGCTGACCTGGCCGCCCTCGCCGGTGCGAGCGCGATCCAGCAAGGAGGAGTCGACGCGTGTGCGCGGGCGTCAGCAGTGGCGGGACGCAACCAAGCGCAGGTCCTCGAGTGCTCCCTGGGGGTGGGCGAGTCAGTCTCTGTGCGGGTGTCCACGGCCGTGTCGGGCCGATGGCCCGGCGTGCCGGATCGAGCCATCGCCTCCGCCCGTGCCGGACCGGCCGATGCCGCGCCCGAGTGAGCACCCTGATCACGCTCTCGACCCTGCAACCTTGCTCGAACCCTGTTCGCACTCCTTGGCCGGCGGCCCCAGGGTGCCGACCGCGATCGGCCTCGCATGCACACAGACGCGGTTGGTCTCGCTGTGCGCGGTGAGCGTCAGCCCGCGCAGAAGTGGAACGCCCGGCACGGCATCATCAGCTGATGCCATGCCGGGCGAAGGTCCTCGGGGTGGCCCCACCGTGAGGGGCGGGGTTCCACTTTGCGCATCGGCAGCGGTCAAGATTTGGGTGGCGCCCTCCCCGCCAGGCTGTGGCGGCGACTTAACGTCGCGGATGCGTTAGGCCGGTCAAGTTAGGGCTGAGGTGACTCGGCTGCCACGGTAGTTATCGCACTCACTAGATACTCGATAACTCATGTGAAGGAGCGATCCCCGTGATCGGTTTCATCGTTGCCGGTTCGGGTTCGTTGGGGCGCACCTATGCGGCGGATCGAGATCCAGACCACGACGGGAAGAGTTCGGATGCAGATGGGCCCTTGCCTCTTGTGGCTCGAAGTCGGGAGCCGTATGTTGCATAGACTGTGACCTGCGTCACTGTCGCCTGGCAGGAGGTTTCCAATGACCCAGCTGGACGGGCCGGGTGCATCGGACCCAGTGTCGGTGCCGTTCACTCCCGGCATGCGTGACAATCCGGAAGAGCTGGCGGCCATCCCCGACGAGATCGTCCGCGCGCACGTGCTGCCGCCTGGGCCGACTCGGTCGCAGGAGTTCAGCGAGCAGTGGCGCAATGCGGCATACAGCTGCTTCTCTTCGGGTCATAAGTTCTGCCGTGAGGTGTGCCCGGTGACTCAGGTGACCCGCAACGAGTCGTGGACGCCGACAGCTTTCCACGCCAACGTCGTGGCGATGGACAAGGGCGAGATGACGATCGAGGAGATCGCTGCTGACTATGTGAACTGCACCCAGTGCGGCGCCTGTGAGCTTCGCTGCCCGAATACGCTGTTCACTGGCGACTTCTACCGCTTCCGGACGCGCACAGTCGACGTGGTCAAGGCGGTGCGGGCGTTCGCTGTCGAGAGCGGAGTGCACCAGCCGGCATGGCAGTCCTGGAACGAGCGCACCGACGAGCGCAGCCACGAGCCGGTGCTGGGCCAGACCGCGGTGAGCCAAGAGCACGTGCGCGACTGGTCCGACGGGCTCGACCTGCCGATCGGCGGCGAGACAGTGCTGTTCGTCGACTGCGAGGCTGCGTTCTACCGCACCTCCGTCCCCCGTGCTGTTGCCCAGATCCTGCAACTGGCGGGCTATGAGTTCGGGCTGATGGGCAACCAGTGGTGCTGCGGGGGCCCGGCCGCTGAGATGGGATACGTCGACCAGGCCAAGCGCTTCGCCCAGCACAACCTCGACGATTGGCGCTCGACGGGAACCAAGCGCTTGCTCGTGCTCGATCCGCACGACTACATCTCCTTCACCGAGGACTACCCGAAGTACTTCGGCGCCGACTTCGACATCGAGGTTGTGCTCGTCGTGGAACTGTTCGCCGAGTTGATTCGTGAGGGAAAGCTGACCCCGCGAGTGCCCGTCGAACGCGCGATCACATACCACGACCCATGTCGGCTCAACAAGCGCAAGGGCATCTGGAAGGAGCCGCGCGAGATCCTTCGCTCGATCCCCGGTCTCGACTTCAAGGACGTCGACCGAGTGACGCAGTGGTCCTACTGCTCCGGCGGCGGGGGCGGTCTGCCGGTCGAGAAACCTGAGCTCACCGCGGCGATCTCGGCCAGTCGGCTCGAGAATGCGGCGCGCCTCGACGTGGACACGCTGGTCAGCGCCTGTCCCTGGTCGGAACGGCCACTCGGCGAGGCGGGCGAGGCGGCGGACATCGACGTGGTCGACATCCACGAGATGCTGGCCGAGTCGCTCGGGATCGAGGTCGGCGGCTCGCGCGGTGGTTCCGAGGGTTCGGGCGCCCGTGGGGGTGACCGGTCATGACGATCGCGGTCGAACGCCTCGACGAGCTCGTTACTGCACTGCGTACCGTCCTGCGCGACGAGCAGATCCTCACCTCCAAGCCGGACCGCTACAACCGGGCGCGTGTCCCGGCACCGTTCCCGGTGCACCGCTGGTCCGAGCGACTGCCTGACCTCGCGGTGCTGCCAACCAGCACCGAAGAGGTGGCCGGGGTCGTCAGGATCGCCAACGACCTGCGCGTGCCCGTCGTACCCCGCGACGGCGGCACTGGCCTCACGGACGGCGCCGTACCCCTGCGCGGGGGCATCGTCGTCGACGTCAAACGGATGAACGCCATCAAGGAGCTCGACCTTGCCAACCGGACTGTCACGGTCGGCACCGGCATCAACATGCTCAAGCTCAACGAGCAGCTCGCCCGGCACGGGCTGTTCTACCCCGATGACCCGGCGTCCTACCCGTGCTCACTGGTCGGCGGACGCATCGGCACCAGCGGTTGGTCACTCATTGGTTCGCGCTATGGGCACACCCGCGACCTAGTGCTCAGCTTCGACCACGTGCTCCCGACCGGCGAGGTGATGCACGTCGGCGACGGCGTCGGACACAAGGTCAGCAAGTCCTCGAGCGGCTACCAGCTCAAACACCTGTTCATGGGACACCAGGGCACGCTCGGCATCGCCACCGCGGCCACCCTCAAACTGTTCCCCAAGCCGGAGGCGGAGCTCTCGCCATTCTGGGCATTCGACAACTACGACGACGCCTACGCCTGCGTCGGTGCGCTCGCCCGCGCCGGGGCCGCGACCTTCGCGGGGGCGGTGCTCTTCGACGAGTGGAAGGTTGCCTACCTCCGCCGCGACGACGAGGCCTACATCCCCCAGCCCGGCGACGTGCGGGCCCTGGTGTGCGCGGTGATGTACGGCTACGAGGACGAGGTCAGGCCCGCCGGTAAGCGGCTGTTCCGGATCGCGAAGGAGCACGGGGCCCGCTACCTGGGCGACGAGATCTCACAGGGCGACTGGGCTGCGCGGCACGACCGCTATGCCACACCGCTGCACGGTCGCACCAAGGCCGGTCAGGTGGTGCCGATGAGCTGGCACTGCGAGGACGCGGCGATCAACTACACCGATCTCCCGTCGGTGACGAAGTCATGGCACGAGATCGTCGCGGACCTGCGCCGTCGTACCGACGTGTTCGACGACTGGGGCATGTTTGCCTACACCTCGGGCAGTACCGGCGTGGACTACCTCACTGAGATCGACGTGGGCATCTGGGAGCAACAGCTCGACGACCGGGCGTGGGAGATGTGGGTCAAGGCCAAGCGTGACCTCGCTGCCGTGGCACTGGCGCACCACGGCTCGATCAGCGCGTGCCACGGCTCGTGTCGCGAGGGCGAGGTCGATCTGGTGCCCGACGAGCTCGGCCGCGGCTTCGACGTGATGCTCGACATCAAGCGCGCGCTCGACCCGAACAACATCATGAACCCAGGGAAGTACCTGCTCGACCGGGCCTACGAGGCAGGAACCCGATCATGAGCGATGACGCCGCGGGCCTGCCGATCGGCTTCCGCTACGACGAGCAGTACACGCCGCCGCGTCCCGAACGCGTCTCGAACGTCGCCATTACCACCCATCCGCACCTCTTCGAGGTCGACCCGCGGTTGATGGAGCGCTGGGTGCTGCAGCAGGAGTTCCCCAACTGGGACAGCCTGAGGATCATGAACGCCCGGGGGGATCACCTCGAGTGGATGCACCGGCACTTCGCCTCCAAGGTCATGGCGGGTTCGAAGCTGCTGGCCGAGGTCGAGACCGAGGACGGTGGAGCGTGACCGCGCTGGCCCCGGAGAACGAACCCTGAACGTCCGAGTTTCGAGAAGGAGTCAAGATGAAATTCAGTTACGCAATGCTGGCGGACTACCCGCTGGTCGAGTCCCTGTCCTCGATCAAGAAGGCAGACGAGCTCGGCTTCTACGCCGTCTACGCCGCGGACGAGACCTGGCACAAGGACCTCTGGCTCCTGTTCGCCGCGGCGGCCGCGCAGACCAGCCAGATCCGGATGGGGCCCAGCGTGTCGGGCGTTGTGCTGCGTGAGCCGACCCTGATCGCGCAGGCAGCCGCCACACTGGACGAGCTGACCGGTGGGCGGGCGGAGGTCGCGGTGTCGAGCGGGAACTTCGGCCTGCTCGCGGAGTACAACATCGACTGGGCCGAGACGAAGCCGCTCTCGCGGGTCAAGGAAGCGGTCCACGTCATCCGGACCCTGCTCGACGAGGGCGCCATCACCTTCGACGGCGAGTTCTTCAAGTACAGCGGCCTGTTCACCTTCGCCCGGCCGGTGCAGGAGCGGCTGCCGGTCAAAATGGGCGCGATGCGCGGACCGAAGTCGTTCGAAGCGGCTGCGGAGTTTTCCGACGGTTGCCACCATGCGCTCAGCTACACCCGCGAGGCCTATGACTACATGATCAAGCACTGCACGATCGGCGCCGAGCGCGCAGGCAAGAACGTGCAAGATCTCGATCTCGGCGCCTGGATCGTCTTCTCCGTTGCCGAGGACGGCGCCGTGGCCAAGGACGCCGCTCGCAGCATGGTCGGCCTCTACGCCTCCGCGATGCCGCACGAGCAGCTTCAACGTAACGGCGTCGACCCCGCGGAGGTGGCGCCAATCATCGAGGCAATCGGGGCCGGCGACATGGCCAAGGGCATCGAGCTGACAACCCCCGACCTCGCGGAGCGCCTGTCCGTGGCGGGAACCCCGGAGGAGTGCGTCGAGAAGATGCAGGACGAGATCGGGGCCGCCGGCGTCAACCACCTGATCCTGGCCATCACGGACAAGGCGCTGGTGAAGGCTCTTATGGGACGCGAGATCGAGGGAGTTCCCGACGTCAACACCCAGCTGCAGCTCGTCCACGACAGGGTCATGCCTGCCTTCGCCTGATCTGCCGGGTGTTCTTTTCCGTCAAGTGGGGAAGGGTGAGGCGCCGCCTCGCTGGGTGCTTGGAGCCGCCTCGTCGTTCACCGGATGCGCCGGGGGCGCCTGTTGTGGTCGCCGCGCATCGCTGCTACGAGCTAGAGCGTGTCTGCTAAAGGTTGGCGCGATGGTGATCCTGAACCACCGAGCAAACCATTGACAGACATGCCGGGGCGGTTCACACGAGACAGGTGCTTGGAGAGGTCGGGTGGCAGATAGCGTGGTTGGGGTGACTGACTCTGCGATGCGGCGTGCGCTGGCCCGGGCTCGGGACGGTAAGGCTCTGGACGAGGGCGAGGCACTGGTGCTGTTGGGTGCTCGGGGTGAGGCGTTGGAGACGCTGCTGGCGGCGACGACCAGGGTGCGTGATGCCGCGATGCTGCGCGCGGGGCGGCCGGGGACGGTGACGTACTCGCGCAAGGTGTTCATTCCCTTGACGCGGTTGTGTCGCGACCGGTGTCACTACTGCACTTTCGCGACGGCGCCCCACCGGCTGCCCGCCGCCTACCTGTCGCCCGACGAGGTCCTGGACATCGCCAGGCGGGGCGCGGCTCAAGGGTGCAAGGAGGCGTTGTTCACGTTGGGGGATCGGCCCGAGGATCGTTGGCCGGCTGCGCGGGAGTGGCTGGATGCTCATGGGTATGACGACACGCTGTCGTACGTGCGCGCAATGGCGATCCGGGTGCTCGAGGAGACGGGCCTGCTGCCGCACCTGAACCCGGGGGTGATGTCGTGGTCAGACCTGCAGCGCCTCAAGCCGGTGGCCCCGTCCATGGGCCTGATGCTGGAGACGACGTCGCGGCGGCTGTTCGAGCAGCCGGGGCAGGCGCATTACGGGTCTCCGGACAAGGACCCGCAGGTCCGGTTACGGGTGCTGGAGGATGCCGGCCGGGTCGGGGTGCCCTTCACCACCGGCATTTTGGTGGGCATCGGTGAGGAGCCGCAGGACCGGCTGGACTCGATCCTGGCGATCCGGTCCGTGGCGCGGGAGTACCGAGGCATCCAGGAGTGCATAGTCCAGAACTTCCGCGCCAAGGACGACACCGCGATGCGTGACGTTCCGGATGTGGAGGAGCAGGAGTACCTGGCCACGATCGCCGTCACCCGCCTGCTGCTGGGTCCGGGTGTCTCGGTGCAGGCGCCGCCCAACTTGTCTGATCCGGACCAGATCGGCCGGCTGCTCGCGGCGGGGGTCGACGACTGGGGTGGGGTCTCTCCGGTGACCCCGGACCATGTGAACCCCGAGCGGCCTTGGCCCGAGATCGAGGACCTGAGGCGGTGGACGGCACTGGCGGGTCTGCAGTTGCGCGAACGCCTCACGGCGCACCCGTCGTTCGTGCTGGGCGCTTTGGAGCGCGATGAGCCGTGGGTCGACCCTCGGCTGCACCCTCACTTGCGCGCGTTGGCCGACCCGACGACCGGTCTGGCGCGTGAGGATGCGCGCCCGGTCGGCCTGCCGTGGCAGGAGCCCGATGGTGGCATCGCGGCCACGGGAACCGGTTCAGGGCGGGTCGACTTGCACCGGGGTGTGGACCAGGAAGGCCGCAGCGCCGACCGGCGCAGTGACTTCGACGAGGTGTACGGCGACTGGGACGAGGTCGCCGCGCGGGTGCCCGACCGGGCGCTCCAGGCGCCGGCGCAGCGAGCTGACGTCGAGGTCCGCGCGGCGCTGCGCCGGGCGCAGGACGATCCCGCCGGGTGCCGTGACGAGGACTACCTGGCGCTGATGACGGCCGAGGGCGCCGATCTGGTGGCGGTCGCGGCGCTGGCCGACGACCTGCGACGCGACGTCGTGGGTGAGGACGTCACGTACGTCGTCAACCGCAACATCAACTTCACCAATGTCTGCTACGTCGGGTGCCGGTTCTGTGCCTTCGCCCAGCGGCGCACCGACGCCGATGCCTACACGTTGTCGTTGGAGCAGATCGGCCAGCGGGCCGCGGCGGCGCAGGCGTTGGGGGCGACCGAGATCTGCCTGCAGGGGGGCATCGACCCGAGCCTGGGACGCACGGCATATGTCGACATCGTGCGGGCGGTGACCCGCGCGGCGCCGGGCATCCACGTCCACGCGTTCTCACCCATGGAGATCGCCACTGCCTCGGCCAAGGCCGGCGTGCCCGTGCGGGAGTGGTTGGCGGAGGTGCAGGAGGCGGGTCTGGGTTCGATCCCGGGGACCGCCGCGGAGATCCTGGACGACGAGGTGCGTTGGGTGCTGACGAAGGGCAAGTTGCCGTCGGCGCAGTGGCTGCAGATCGTGGCCACGGCGCACGAGCTGGGTATCCCCAGCAGCTCGACGATGATGTACGGGCACGTCGACCATCCGCGCCACTGGGTGGGCCATCTGCGCACGTTGCGGACGCTGCAGGAGCGCACGGGAGGGTTCACCGAGTTCGTGCCCCTGCCGTTCGTGCACACCAACGCCCCGGTCTATCTTGCGGGGATCGCGCGGCCCGGCCCCACGCTGCGGGACAACATCGCGGTGCATGCGGTCGCCCGCATCATGCTCCACGGGCTGATCCCCAACGTCCAGACTTCGTGGGTCAAGCTGGGCGTCGAGGGGACGCGGACGATGCTGCGCAGCGGCGCCAACGACGTCGGCGGCACGCTGATGGAGGAGACAATCAGCCGGATGGCCGGATCCGAACACGGCTCAGCCAAGACCGTCGCCGAGCTCACCGACATTGCGGCGGGCATCGGGCGGCCGGTCCGCGAGCGCACCACCACGTATGCCGTGGTGGGCATGTGACTCTCCCGCGGTGAAGATGTGACGAGTTCCGCCAGCCCTGATGGCCAGACCCTGTGGTGCAGGCGCGCCGGGGATGGGCGCTGATCCGGGTGCGGGCCTTCGGCCTCAACAGGTCCGAGCTGAACACCCGGCTGGGGCTGGCGGTTGCTCAGGGTCCTCGGTGTCAGCGCACGTCCTCGAGGTGTCGCCCACGCCGTGCCCGAAGCAGTGCCATGAGGCGGCATGGCTTGGTGCACGCTCGGTTGGTGCCGTGTGGTGTGAGAGCGGCAGAGCGTCAGCGCGAAAGAGGCTCCGGGACCGTCCTTGTTGTGGCGGCCATCGGGGTCCTGCTCGTCCTGGTCACCGGTGGACTCCACCTCGGTGCGGCTGCGACTGCCGCTCACCGCGCTCGATCCGCTGCTGACCTGGCTGCCCTCGCCGGCGCGAGCGCGATCCAGCAAGGAGGAGTCGACGCGTGTGCGCGGCGTCAGCAGTGGCGGGACGCAACGACGCGCAGGTCCTCGAGTGCTCCCTGGGGGTGCGCGAGTCGGTCTCCGTGCGGGTGTCCACGGCCGTGTCGAGCCGATGGCCCGGCGTGCCGGATCGAGCCATGCCGGCGGCCCCAGGGTGCCGACCGCGATCGGCCTCGCATGCACACAGACGCGGTTGGTCTCGCTGCGCGCGGCGAGCGTCAGCCCGCGCAGAAGTGGAACGCCCGGCACGGCATCATCAGCTGATGCCATGCCGGGCGAAGGTCCTCGGGGTGCGCGGTTCAGGCGCCGAGAGAGTTGCGGCTGCTCGGGTCAGGTGCGCTCGTCAGGCGCCGGGTGATGCGGCCGCTCGGATCAGGTGCGCGGGTCGTTGCGCGGGTCGTTGCGCGGATCCACCCCACGGGTATCGGTGCCGCCGCGGGTGTCGTTGGCGTCGCGGGGCACGTCGCCACGGCGGGTGCCTGCTTCGGCCTCGGCGATCTCTGCGCGACGACGGGCTTCTTCGGTCGAGAGGTGCTGCTCCTCGACCCGCTCATCGCCCTGGCGGCGCAGGGTGGCGGTCTCTTCCTCGTGGCGACGACGCTCCTCGGTGAGCAGACGCTCACGCTGGGCGAATTCCTCCTGCATCTTGCGCTCGTTGTCGACGCGGCGCTGATCGGCGAGGGCAGACTCTTCCTTGGCCTCACGGCGACGGCGCGATCCGCGCTTGATGCCGTGACGCAGCAGCACCCAGCCGAGCCAGAACACGCTGATGACCGCGGCTCCGGTGAGAAGGAGGGCCAGTGGCGGCAGGCTGATGGTCCCGTTGAGCACGTCGATGTCGACGCCGTCGGTGAGTTGGGAGGTGCCTTCGAAGAGCAGGATTCCTGCAGCGATGGCAAGCAGAACGAGGATGAGTCCAAGGATGATCACGCTTGCGAGGCTAGCGCCCTTTTGGGGCATCGTGCCTGATCAGAGGCCACCGAGTGTGTCGAAGCGCCTGTGGTCAGGCCGGGCGCGACATGAGCACGAGATCGAGAAGTCGGATCGCCCTCGCCTTGTCGAGTGGCTCGTTGCCGTTGCCGCACTTGGGTGACTGGACGCACGCCGGGCAGCCGCGCTCGCACCGACACCTCGCGACGGCGTCACGAGTCGCTTCGATCCACTCACCAAACGCGCCATGGGCCCGCTCGGCGAAGCCCGCCCCGCCCGGGTAGCCGTCATAGATGAGGATCGTCGGCAGGCCCGTGTCGGGGTGCTGGTCGGTCGAGACTCCCCCGACGTCCCACCGGTCAGAGGTCGCCACGAGCGGCAGCATCCCGATCGCCGCGTGCTCGGCCGCGTGGGCTGCGCCCGGCACCTGTGCCTCCTCGATCCCCGCCGCCTCGAGCAGGTCGAGCGGGATCGTCCACCACACGCCGCGAGTGACCAGCGATCGCTCGGGCAGGTCGAGAGGATGCGTGCCCAGCACCTCGCCCGACGGCAGCCGCCGCAGGAACGACATGACCTGTGTCGTCACCCGCACCGAGCCGAAGCAGACGTCGATCTCGCCCCACGTGCTGGTCCGTTGCGCACCGAGGATCTCGAACGAGCTCTGGGACTGGGAGTGGGTGCTCCACCCGGGGTCGCCGCGCACGATCGTCGCGGTGGCTGCCGGAAGGTCGAGGTCGGTGACGACATAGGTGTCGCCCTGGTGCACGTGGACCGCGCCGGTGTGGACCTGCGAATGCGCCGACGCGTCGTCGATGGTGCCGAGGACCCGGCCGCTGCGGCGCTCCACGATCGAGACCACCTCGGTCGTGCCACGCAGGTTGACGTGGTCGCCGGGCCGGTCATCGCGCGCCCAGAACCACCCCTTGGGTCGGCGCCGCAGGATGCCGCGTTCGACGAGCAGGTCGACGACGGCACGGGCGCCGGTCCCGAACATCGGCAGGTCCGCCTCGGTGAGCGGCAGCTCGTGGGCGGCCGCGGCGAGGTGCGGCGCCAACACGTGCGGGTTCGCGGGGTCCATGACGGTCGACTCGATGGGCGCACCGAAGATCGCCTCGGGATGGTCGAGCAGATAGGTGTCGAGCGGGTCGTCGGCCGCGATGAGCACCGCGAGCGACTCACGCCCCGAGCGTCCAGCCCGCCCTGCCTGCTGCCACAGGTTGGCGCGGCGTCCGGGCCACCCGGCCATGAGGACGGCATCGAGTCCGCTGATGTCGACGCCCAGCTCGAGCGCATTGGTCGCGGCCAGTCCGCGCAACTCACCGTCGCGCAGTGCGCGTTCGAGCTCGCGCCGCTCCTGCGGCAGATAACCCCCTCGGTATGCCGCGATGCTCGCCTCCGCGGTGCCGCTCACCTGACCGAGGCGTCGCCGTGCGGAGGAGGCCAGGGCCTCGACCCCAGCCCGGCTGCGGGCGAAGGCCAGGGTCTGGACGTCGGCCGCCACGAGGTCGGCGAGCAGCTCGGCCGCCTCGGTCGTTGCCGACCGTCGTGACTCGTCAATGGTCGGCGGCTCCCACAGGGCAAAGGTGAGTGCCTCGCGAGGTGAACCGTCGACGTCGACGGGACTCACCGGCATACCCACCAGAGAACTGGCGTGGGACGCAGGGTGACTGACGGTCGCGGAGGCGAGCACGAACGTCGGCTCGGAGCGATAGCGCGAGCAGACGCGACGCAACCGCCGGATCACGGACGAGACGTGCGAGCCGAAGACGCCCCGATAGATGTGGCACTCGTCGATGACGACATAACGAAGCGCGCGCAGGAACGGCGACCAATTTCTGTGCCCCGGCAACATCGAGTGGTGGAGCAGATCCGGATTGGTGAGCACGACGTTGGCGTGCTCGCGGATCCATCGGCGCTCGTCGGGCGGAGTGTCACCGTCATAGGTGGCCGCCCGCACACCTGGGATCGCGAGCGCCTCGATGCGGGCGAGCTGGTCGGCTGCGAGCGCTTTCGTGGGTGCGATGTAGAGAACGGTGGCGCCGCGTCCCGTGGGCGCATCGAACCCGTCGAGGACAGCGGTGAGGGCCGGCACGAGATAGCCCAGGCTCTTGCCCGAGGCGGTGCCCGTGGACAGGACGACGTGCGAGCCGCGATGCGCCAGATCCATGGCCTCGCGCTGGTGCGACCACGGGCGAGCGATGCCGCTGCCGGCAAGGCTGGCGAGCAGCGGTGGCGCCATCCACTCCGGCCAGTCGGCCACCTGCGCGGCCCGGGCAGGCAGACGCTCGACATGGCGCAGCCGAGCTCCGCGTTCCCCGGCTGCAAGGGCAGCGAGGATCGCGATCGGCTCGGCAGATGGCGGCACAGCAGTTACCGTAATGCGGTGCGCTGACAGGCCGCGGAGTGTGATGCTTCGAGGGGTTGGCACCCAAGTGGGTCCGAGACACGGACGCCGACGCGAAGAAGGAGCCGGCTGTAGTGAAGTTGATCGTTGCAACCACGGAGCGAGATGACGTCACCATTGTGACCGTCTCCGGTGAGGTCGACGTCTATACCGCACCCCAGCTGCGGTCGGCGCTCGAGGAGCGCATCGCCGCGGGTCACACCGCCCTCGTCGTCGACCTGCAGGACGTGGGTTTCCTCGACTCGACCGGTCTCGGCGTGCTCGTCGGGCGGGTCAAGGCGGTCAGGAAGGTCGACGGATGGCTTCGGGTCGTCTGCACCAACGAGCGCATCCTTCGCCTCTTCGCCATCACCGGTCTGGACCAGGTTCTCGCCATCCACGACTCCGTCGAGGCGGCAGTGGCGGCAGGCCCCACCGAACTCCTCGAGCCCGACGTCTCGGCCTGACAGAGGCCAGCGGCTCCCTCTTGCGAGCGTGAGAGCAGTCACACACGTGCACCGAGGGTTCTTGTGACCTGAGTCACCGGGTAAGGTCCACCCCGCGTCTGCCTGTGGTCCAACGGATCGCGAGACACGTCAAGGGCTGATGACGCACACCCGTCAAGGAGGATGGAATGGCTGCACTCGCGCTCGCACCGGTCGAGGCGACGTCCACGCTGGATCTCACCGGAACGAACGTCACGCTCGTCGTCGGGGTCGCGGTCATCGCCGTGATCGCTCTCGTCATGGGTTTCGTCTTCCGGCAGCAAGTTCTGGCTGCGGACACAGGTACCGACAAGATGCGCGAGATCGGCGCTGCCGTCGAAGAGGGAGCTCAGGCCTTCCTCACCCGACAGTTCAAGACGCTGAGCGTCTTCGTCGTCCTCGTCTTCGGGCTGCTGCTCCTCCTGCCGGCACCTGACTGGAACGTCAAGCTGGGTCGCTCCGGCTTCTTCGTCGTCGGCGCGCTCTTCTCCGCGGCCATCGGCTACTTCGGCATGAAGCTCGCGACCAAGGCCAATGTCCGCGTTGCCGCCGCGTCGCGCGGCGAGAACGGTCGCGACGAAGGCATGCGCATCGCCTTCCGCACCGGTGGGACCGTCGGTATGGCGACCGTGGGCCTCGGCCTGCTCGGCGCCTCCGTTGTCGTCCTCCTCTACAAGGCGGAGGCCCCCAAGGTCCTCGAGGGCTTCGGCTTCGGCGCCGCGTTGTTGGCGATGTTCATGCGCGTCGGTGGTGGCATCTTCACCAAGGCCGCTGACGTCGGCGCCGACCTCGTCGGCAAGGTCGAGGCCGGCATCCCCGAGGACGACCCCCGCAACGCAGCCACCATCGCCGACAACGTCGGTGACAACGTGGGCGACTGCGCCGGCATGGCAGCAGACCTCTTCGAGTCGTATGCCGTGATGCTCGTTGCCGCTCTCATCCTGGGTTCCGTGGCCTTCGGCGACTACGGCCTGGTCTTCCCGCTGCTCGTCCCGGCGATCGGTGCGATCACCGCCCTCATCGGTGTCTTCATCACCAAGGCCCGCGGCACCCAGAGCGCGCTCGACGCCATCAACCAGGGCTTCTACATCTCGGCCGCCATCGCCGCCGTGCTGTCCTCGATCGTTGCCTGGTTCTACTTGCCCCACACGTTCGCCGAGCTCTTCGAGGGCCGCGACCCGCAGACCCTCACCGAGACGCAGCAGGGCATCGCCGCCCTCGACAGCAACCCGGCCCTCGTCGCGATCTATGCCGTGATCATCGGCATCGTCCTCGCGGCGATCATCCTGTGGCTCACCGGCTACTTCACCGGCACCGACAAGCGCCCGACCAAGGACGTCGCCCGCACGTCGCTCACGGGTGCGGCCACGGTTGTCCTCTCGGGCATCGGCGTCGGCCTCGAGTCGGCCGTCTACACCGCGGCGATCATCGGTGCCGCGGTCTACGGCGCCTTCCTCCTCGGTGGCGGCTCGGTGGCCCTGTCACTGTTCCTCATCGCGCTCGCCGGCTGTGGTCTGCTCACGACTGTCGGCGTCATCGTCGCCATGGACACGTTCGGTCCGGTCTCTGACAACGCCCAGGGCATCGCCGAGATGTCTGGCGACGTCGACGCGGAGGCCGCGCAGATCCTCACCGAGCTCGACGCGGTCGGCAACACGACCAAGGCCATCACCAAGGGCATCGCGATCGCGACCGCCGTGCTCGCGGCGACCGCGCTCTTCGGCTCCTACACCGACGCCTGGCAGACCGCGATCAGCGAGATCGACGCCACCCAGCTGAGCGAGGAGCAGATTGCCTCGGGCAACGCGTTCATCCAGAGCGCCCAGGGTGTCGTCACCAACCCGTCAACCCTCGTCGGCCTGCTCCTCGGTGCGGCCGTCGTGTTCCTCTTCTCGGGCCTGGCCATCAACGCCGTGACCCGCGCTGCCGGCGCCATCGTCTTCGAGGTGCGTCGCCAGTTCCGCGAGATCCCCGGAATCATGGAGGGCACGACCAAGCCTGAGTACGGCAAGGTCGTCGACATCTGCACCAAGGACTCGCTCCGCGAGCTCACGACCCCCGGTCTGCTCGCCGCGCTCAGCCCGGTCATCATCGGCTTCGGCCTCGGCATCGGTGCCCTCGCGGGCTTCCTCGCCGGCGCCATCGGCACCGGTTGCCTCATGGCCGTCTTCCTCGCGAACTCGGGCGGCTCCTGGGACAACGCGAAGAAGATCGTCGAGGACGGCACGCACGGCGGCAAGGGCAGCCCTGCCCACGAGGCCACCGTCATCGGTGACACCGTCGGTGACCCGTTCAAGGACACCGCTGGCCCGGCCATCAACCCGCTCCTCAAGGTCATGAACCTCGTCGCGGTACTCATCGCCCCGGCGATCGTCATGCTCTCGGTCGGTGAGGACGCCAGCAAGCCGATCCGCTACGGCATCGCCGCCGTCGGTCTGGTCATCGTCGTCACGGCAGTCGCGATCTCCAAGCGTCGCGACCTGGCCATCGGTGGCGACGACGAGGGCGAGCCCGTCGCCGAGTTCGACAACGAGGCGCCGGACTCGGGTGCGGTCACCGCTCCGGGTGAGGCCGTCGACGAGTCGCTCGACAGTGGCGACGCTCGCGAAGCCACCGAGGTGCCCGCCCAGCGCTGACTCGCGCACACGGCATACGCCAAGAGCAGTGAACGGCGGCCGGCCCACCCGAGAGGGTGAGCCGGCCGCCGTCGTCTGCGCAGGGCCGAGACGACCACCTCTCGGTGAGACGACCAGGTAGAGGTGGTCGCCTCACAACGAACTGGTCCTCTCGCTGTGGCCTGTGGATGACGCAGGGGGCCAACCCGCCGAAACTGCCACGATCGAGCATGCCCACGTCTCGTCCTGAACCGTTCCGCCCTGGCCTCCTGCGGCCGACCGCAGACCTGCGCCGTCTTGGCGAGAGCCCGGGTGATCGTGAGGAGGATGGTCAGCCCAAGTGGATCAAGGTGCGCCGCGGAGTCGTGGTCCGCGCAGCGACTTGGAGGGGACTGACGCCCGAGCAACGGCACGCGGCGCTCGTGCACTCGACGGTGATGCAGATGAGCAGCGCCACCCTGCCGACCTTCTCGCACACCTCCGCAGCGGCGCTGTGGCGACTCCCGCGGGTCACGGCATGGCCGGCGCGCGTCGACGTGTCGATCTCGGGGGGCAAGATCCATTCGTCGGGACTGGTCCGGCGGCACCGCGCCGACGTCGGGGAGCCAGAGGTCATCGACGGCGTACCCGTGACGTCGCTGATGAGAACCCTGATTGATCTGGCGCGGACGGAGGAACTGCCCGATGCGGTGGCGGCCGCGGATCATGCGCTGCACCACAAGCTGTGCACGCGCGAGGAGCTACTGGTCGAGCTGGACACCGTCGCGGCGGGCGCCCGTGGCAGGTCTCAAGCAGCCTTGGTGGTGAATCTGGCGGACGCTGGCGCCATGTCCGTTGGCGAGTCATTGTCTCGGGTGCAGATGTTCCGGCTCAACATTCCGCGACCCCGCCTCCAAGTATCGATCGAGGACGATGAGGGCCTGGCTGGCGTCTGTGACTTCTGGTGGGAGGGTGTGGTGGGGGAGTTCGACGGGCGCATGAAGTACCGCGTGCGCGAGGGCATGAGTCCAGCGGAGATCGAGCAGGTGCTGTGGTCGGAGAAGAAGCGCGAGGACCGGATCAGGGCCAGGGACCACAAGATGGCGCGGTGGGTCTGGGCCGACGCCGCCCGCCCGATGCGCATGGTGGCCAAGTTGGAAGCACAGGGGATCGCGAGACAGGCGAGGAACACCTGGTTCGACGCGGCATGACGTGGTGGCGCGAGGTGACCACCTTTGGCTGAGGCGACCAGGTAGGCCTGGACGTCTCGCCAAGAAGTGGTCGGCTGGCGCTCGGTGATTTGTGGGCGGCTCTAGGCTGGCGGCATGCGCTCCTCGCTCTTTGACCAGTCCAACCTCGAGCTCCAGTCCGAGCAGACCTTTGCCCTGCAGAACCCGCAGCTCCTGCGTGTCCACCTCGGCGGTGACGTGCTCGCCGTCAAGGGCGCGATGGTCGCCTATCAGGGGCAGATGAAGTTCGACCACGAGAAGGCCGGCAGCGTCGGCAAGCTCTTCAAGAAGGTTGTCACCGGCGAGGACATCAGCCTCATGCGCGTCTCGGGTGACGGCGAGGTGTTCTTTGCCAGCGAGGCCGGCTTCGTCCACCTCATCGAGCTCACGGGTGACGGGCTGAGCATCAACGCCCGCAACCTCCTTGCCTTCGACTCGCAGATCGCGTGGGACATCAAGCGCGTCCAGGGCGCCGGGATGATGAGCGGTGGCCTGTTCAACACCACGCTCGAGGGCGCCGGCACGGTCGCCGTCCACACCGTCGGTCAGCCGGTGATCCTCGACTGCTCGACGCAGCCGACCTATGTCGACGTGCAGGCCTGCGTCGGGTGGTCGCTCGGCCTCACACCGCAGATCGTCTCAAGCATGAACATGCGCTCGATGCTGCGCGGCGGCAGCGGCGAGGCGTTCCAGTACGCCTTCCACGGCCAGGGCTTCGTCATCGTGCAGCCGAGCGAGTGGACACCGCAGGCTGGTTCCTCCAGTGGCGGTGGAGGCGGCATGCTCGGCGGCCTCCTCGACGGCTGACCGGTCATGACTCTTCGTGCGCCTCGACTCGACGAGGCCCTCATCGCCCGGCTCCGCACCGACCTGACGACCGCCGACTTCACCGTCACGGGAGTCACCGAGACCCTTGGTCCGCTGGCGAGTGGTGCTCTCTCTCGTGAGCAGCCACTTCCCGCGCGGCGGGTGGCGGGCTCCTCAACTGCCCCTGTGGCCACTCTCATTCGCCTCTTCACGCTCGGGGATCCCGTTGATGTCGCGGAGGTTGATGCGGCGCTGCCGACTCTGCGCGCGAGTGGAGCCGTGGCGCTCGGTCTCGTCGATGAGGAGGGCGACGGTGTCGTCGCGCGTGTCGACGTGCGTCCGTATGCCGCGGACGACCGTCACTGGTGGATCGCCTCCGACCTGGCCGAGGTCGCGACCGGTTCGCCGGTGCGGGGCGACCACGTCCTCGGAATCGGTGGTGCCTCGACGACCCTGGCGGCGTGGACGATCCGGCGACCGGTGGGTGCAGCGCTGGACGTCGGCACCGGGTGTGGGGTCCAGGCGCTTCACCTCGGCGCCCACACCGAATCAATCGTCGCCACCGACCTCTCCGAGCGGGCCTTGGCCTTCGCCCGCTTCAACGCGGTCCTCAACGAGCACGAGTGGGACATCCGGTCGGGGTCAATGCTCGAACCCGTTGCGGGAGAACGCTTCGACCTCATCGTCAGCAACCCGCCCTTCGTCATCACCCCGCGTTCGGGTGAGGTCCCGCTCTTTGAGTACCGCGACGGTGGCGCGTCCGGTGACGCAATCGTCGCCGACCTGGTGCGCTCGGTCGGTGAACACCTCGAGCCCGGGGGAGTCGCACAGTTCCTCGGCAACTGGGAGGTGCCGCGCGGCTCAACCTGGACCGAGCGGGTCGGGTCGTGGCTCGATGGCGCGGGCGTCGACGCGTGGGTCATCCAGCGCGAGGTGCAGGATCCGGCGGAGTACGCCGAGACGTGGTCGCGCGATGGTGGTCACCACCCGGGGACCGCAGACTTCGATGCGATGTATGCCGCGTGGCTCGACGACTTCGCGTCTCGCGACGTCGAGTCGATCGGCTTCGGGGTCATCACCCTCCACCGTCCGTCCGTTGAGCGCGAGCCGTTCGTCGACCTCATGGACGCTCGGGGCCCGGTACCCCCGGCGATGGGGGAGTCCGTCCGGGTCGGACTCGAGGCCCGCGCGTGGTTGGCAGAACATACGGACGACGACGTCCTCGATCGGGCGTGGAAGGCCACGCCGGACGTGACCGAGGAGCGCCACACCCTGCCGGGTGCAGCCGACCCGTCAGTCATCGTGGCTCGTCAAGGTGGCGGACTGGGGCGGATCATCACCCTCACGACGGTCACGGCGGCATACCTCTCCGTCGCGGACGGCGACCTCACGCCAAGGCAGGCGGTGGGCGCGATCGCCGGCATCCTTGAGCTGGACGCCACCGAGACGGAGCGCGAGGTGCTCGCGTTCGTGCGCGACGCGGCCAAGGACGGCCTGATCGTCGCCGCATCGGGCTGACGAGAGGGTCGGTCGCGCAGCTGACGATGATGGGCGCCGTCGTGGAGCGCTCGTCGCGCCTATGTGGGTGGGTATGAGCGGCACCCACGGCACGCAGGAGGCCAACGTGGTCGGCGAGCAGGACGGCACTGTCTGACCCGTCGACCCATCCGGATGCCCGTCGGCTACGAACACCCCACAGGGTCGCCCCTGGCCCTCCCTGTGAAAGTGAGTTGATCCGCAATGAAGCGCATTCTCCTCGGAGGCGCCCTGGGCGTCGCCGGACTCGCGGCCGGCCTCATGCTGGCTCCAACCGCGGCCCAAGCTGGCCACACCAACGCTCTCGTCTCTGCCCATCTCACCGGTCGCGCCGAGGTCAGTTCCACCGGCGCCAAGGGTGTCGTTGGTGACCCCAACGGTCGCGGCGAGTTCTACGTCTTCGGTATCGACGGCGACCCCACCACCCTTTGCTACATCCTCGAGGTGAGCAAGATCGCCGAGCTCGACCAGGCGCCGGGTGGCGGACGGGCGGCACACATCCACGAGGGTGCCAAGGGCACGAACGGGCCCGTCGAGGTCAACCTCGCCTTCCCGCAGGACGGGCAGTCGGCCGACTGTCTCACCGAGGGTGAGGCCGGCAAGGGTCTCGAGGCCGGCGAGGTGCAGGAGATCCTCTCCAACCCGTCGAACTACTACGTCAACGTCCACAACAGCGAGTTCCCGGGCGGCGCAGTCCGCGGCCAGCTCCACGCGGACGGCTGATCGAGCTTCGCTCCAAGCCCGATGAACGCGGGACGGTCCGGTCGCGAGTGAGCGGTCGGGCCGTCCCGTCTCTTCGCGCGGGCATCTGTGCAGGTCAGTAATAAAGTTGTGAGTGAGTGCTCACTCATTCACACTTGAGGGGTGCCTCCTCGCGCCCCCGCCCTGAGCCCCGACGACCGTCGGGCGTCGATCATCGCTGCGACCCTCCCGCTCCTGCGGTCGAAGGGTGGCAGCGTGAGCACCAAGGAGATCGCCAGGGCTGCCGGTGTCGCCGAAGGAACGATCTTCCGGGTGTTCGACACCAAGGACACCCTCATCGAGGCCGTCATCCACGACGCCTTCGACAACTCGACGCTCATCGCCGAGCTTGCCGACATCGACCGCTCGCTCGAGATGCCCGAGCGACTGTCTGTCGGCGTCGCGATCATGCAGGAGCACCTCAAGGGGATCGTCGTGCTCATGACGGTGATGGCGTCCTCGGGCCAGCCGTTCCGGCCGCCTCCCGGTGGTGAGGCGCACCGCCGTCGGCACGAAGCCACGGCCGACCTCGACGCGGCGTTCGTCGACGTTCTCGGCGACGACGTGGCGCTGCTGCGAGTCCCCGCCACCACCTTCATCGGCTACTTGCGGATGCTCACGCTCTCGAGTGTCCACCCCATGCTCGACGGCGACGCCTCCACTCCGGAGCAGCTCGTTGACGTCCTTCTGGAAGGCGCCCTCAAGCGCCCGACCACCACCACCCGGAGGAAGAAGTAGTGCTGCTTCGAATCTTGCGCGACTACCTGCGCCCCTACCGCGGGGCGCTCACGGTGCTCGTCCTGCTACAGCTGGCCGGCACGATCGCCTCGCTCTACCTGCCCAGTCTCAACGGGCGCATCATCGACGAGGGGGTGGCCAAGGGCGACACCGGCTACATCATGTCGGCAGGCGGCTGGATGCTCGCCGTCTCACTGGTCCAGATCGCCGCCACGATCGGGGCGACCTACCTCGGCGCTCGCGCGGCGGCCTCGATGGGGCGCGACCTGCGCGCCGGCATCTTTGCGCGGGTCGGTGACTTCTCCGCGCAGGAGGTGTCCCGCTTCGGGGCGCCCACGCTCATCTCGCGCAACACCAATGACGTCACTCAGGTGCAGACCGTGGTCTTCATGGGCGCCGTGATGATGGTGTCGGCACCGATCACGATGATCGGCGGCATCGTCATGGCGCTGCGCGAGGATGTCGGACTGTCCTGGCTCGTGGCCGTCGCCGTGCCGCTCCTCGCACTCAGCGTGGCCCTCGTGATCCGCAAGATGATCCCCAACTTCAGGCTCATGCAAGAGTCTGTCGACTGGGTCAACCGGGTGCTGCGTGAGCAGATCACTGGTATCCGCGTCGTGCGCGCCTTCGTCCGGGAGGACCACGAGCGTGGGCGCTTTGCCGACGCCAACACCCAGTACACCGGCACCGCCCTCGCAGTCGGTCGGCTCATGGCGTTGGTCTTCCCGATCGTCATGGTCATCTTCAACACCTCGACCGTCGCAGTGCTCTGGTTCGGTGCCCAGCGCGTCGACAACGGTCAGATGCAGGTTGGCGAACTCACCGCGTTCATGAGCTATCTCATGCAGATCCTCATGTCGGTGATGATGGCGACTTTCATGTCGATGATGATCCCGCGCGCCACGGTCTCGGCCGGGCGCATCGCGGAGGTCCTCGACACCGACTCGACAGTGGTCCAGCCGGCGGCACCCGTGGCGTTGCCGACGGGCGGCACCTCGGTCGAGCTGCGCGACGTCGAGTTCGCCTATCCGGGCGCCGATGTCCCTGTGCTGCAGGGGGTTTCGATCATCGCCGAGCCAGGGCGCGCGACGGCGATCATCGGCAGCACGGGTTCGGGCAAGTCCACCCTGCTCTCCGTCATCCCCCGGCTCTATGACGTCACGGGCGGGGCGGTCCTGCTCGGCGGTGTCGATGTCCGCGACGCGACCCTCGAGGATGTCTGGTCGCGCATCGGGCTCGTGCCGCAGAAGCCCTACCTCTTCACCGGCACGGTCGCGTCCAATCTGCGCTACGGCGACACGAACGCCACGGATGAGGAGCTGTGGGAGGCGCTGCGGATCGCGCAGGCCGACGACTTCGTCCAAGCGATGCCGGACGGGCTCGAGTCGGCGATCGCCCAGGGGGGCACCAACGTCTCCGGTGGTCAGCGCCAACGACTCGCCATCGCCCGAGCGCTCGTCGCCAAGCCCGACGTCTATCTCTTCGATGACAGCTTCTCGGCCCTCGACCTGTCGACGGACGCACGGCTCCGGGCGGCACTCAAGCCGGTCACCCGGCATACGACGGTCATCGTCGTGGCCCAGCGGGTCTCGACGATCATCGACGCCGACCACATCGTCGTCCTCGAGGACGGAGCCGTCGTCGGCAACGGGACCCATGACGAACTGCTCGAGACGTGCCCGACCTACGTCGAGATCGTGGAGAGCCAGCGCAGCGCAGAGGAGGCGGCGGCATGAGTGAAGGTGTGAAAACGGCTGAGGAGAAGGCTGCTGAGGCGCGGCGGGGCCCGGCCTCGAGCAACACGAATCGCCATGGGCCGATGTCCATGGGCATCCCGGCCGAGAAGTCGACCGACTTCCGTCCGTCGGCCAAGCGGCTGCTCGGCCTCCTGAAGCCCGAACGACTCGCGCTCAACGGCGTGCTGGCGTTCTCGTTGGGCAGCGTCATCCTCAACGCGATCGGTCCCAAGATCCTGGGCCGCGCGACTGACCTCATCTTTGCCGGGGTCATCGGCAAGGACCTTCCGACCGAGGGGTCGATCGCCCAGATCGTCGCGGCTCTGCGGGCCAGAGGCGAGGGCACCAGGGCCGACCTCATCGAGGGGATGCCGTTTCTCGTCCCGGGTGCCGGCATCGACTTCGGTGCTGTGGGGCGGGTGCTGCTCATCGTGCTGGCGATCTATGTCGTGGCCAGCCTGTTGCAGTGGGCAGGTGGCTACATCCTCACGGGCGCCGTCAACCGGACCATCTTCAACCTGCGTCGAGACGTCGAGGACAAACTCAACCGCTTGCCGCTGCCCTATTTTGACAACCAGCCGCGCGGGGAGCTCCTGAGCCGCGTCACCAACGACATCGACAACGTCGCGCAGAGCCTCCAGCAGACGCTGGGGCAGCTGCTCACGTCACTGCTCACCGTCATTGCGATGGTCGTGATGATGTTCTACATCTCACCGCTGCTCGCCCTCATCGCCCTCGTGACGATCCCCATCACGATTCTCGTCACGGCAGCGATCGGCAAGCGGTCGCAGAAGCACTTCGTGCAGCAGTGGAAGTCGACCGGCGAGCTCAACGGCATCGTCGAGGAGACGTTCACGGGTCACCAGCTCGTCAAGGTCTTCGGCCGTCAGGACGAGGCACGCGAGGCGTTCCGGGCCAAGAACGACGACCTGTTCGACGCGGGCTTCGGTGCGCAGTTCATCAGCGGCATCATCATGCCGACGATGATGTTCATCGGGAACCTCAACTACGTGATCATCGCCGTCGTCGGTGGCCTTCGGGTGGCCAGCGGCTCGATGTCCCTGGGCGACGTGCAGGCGTTCATTCAGTACTCCCGTCAGTTCACCCAGCCGCTCACCCAGGTGGCGTCGATGGCGAACCTCATGCAGTCCGGAGTCGCCTCTGCCGAGCGGGTGTTCGAGGTTCTTGATGCTCCCGAGCAGCAACTGGAAGCAACCCAGCCCACCGTGCTCGACGACCCGCACGGGCGCGTCGCGTTCGAGGACGTCTCGTTCTCCTACACGCCGCAGACGCCGCTCATCGAGCACCTCGACCTCACCGTCGAGCCGGGTCAGATGGTCGCCATCGTCGGTCCCACCGGAGCGGGCAAGACGACACTCGTCAACCTCATCATGCGGTTTTACGAGCTCGACTCGGGTCGCATCACCCTCGACGGTGTCGACATCACCGACCTGAGCCGGCACAACCTGCGTGGCGAGATCGGGATGGTCCTCCAGGACACCTGGCTCTTTGGTGGGACGATCCGCGACAACATCGCCTACGGCCGACCGGACGCGTCGGAGGAGGAGGTCATCGCGGCGGCCCAGGCGACCTACGTCGACCGGTTCGTGCACTCGCTGCCCGATGGCTACGACACGGTGCTCGACGCCGAGGCCGGCAACATCAGTGCGGGCGAGAAGCAGCTCATCACCATCGCCCGCGCGTTCCTCTCGGATCCGGCGCTCCTCATCCTCGACGAGGCGACCTCGTCGGTGGACACGCGCACCGAACTCCTCGTGCAGCAGGCCATGGCCGCCCTGCGTCAGGACCGGACAAGCTTCGTCATCGCACACCGTCTCTCGACGATCCGCGATGCCGACCTCATCCTCGTCATGGAAGACGGGCGGATCGTCGAGCAGGGTTCGCACGCGGACCTCCTCGCCAGCGGTGGTGCATTCGCGGCCCTGTATGCCGCACAGTTCCGTGCCGCTGTCGCCGAACCTGTGGAGTAGCGCACCCATCCCCGCTTGCGTCCGCGACGGTGGCCAAGGAGGAGGCCGGTTCTGCGGACGCAATCGGGGGTACCGTCGCCGCGCCGAGACGCTCCCGCGGGAGTAGGTTTGGGGCGTTCGGGCTCCTGGAGCCGCCCTCGAGCTCGAGGAGGTCGTCGATGACATCGACCCTCGCCCCGGTAGCACTGGCTGCTGCCGAACCACTCATCGACGCGAACGCCGTCGACTACCTCATCGTCGCGTTGTACTTCGTCTTCGTGATGGGCATCGGGCTGGCGGCACGGCGCGCCGTCTCCGACTCGATCGACTTCTTCCTGTCGGGGCGTTCACTCCCGGCCTGGGTCACCGGCCTCGCCTTCATCTCGGCCAACCTCGGCGCCGTCGAGATCATGGGCATGTCGGCCAACGGTGCTGAGTTCGGTCTGTCGACGGTGCACTACTTCTGGGTCGGTGCCATCCCGGCGATGCTCTTTCTCGGAATCGTGATGATGCCGTTCTACTACGGCTCCAAGGTGCGCTCGGTTCCGGAGTTCATGTTCCGTCGGTTCGGCACCGGGGCCCACCTCGTCAACGCGATCAGCTTCGCGGTCGCGCAGCTGCTCATCGCCGGCGTCAACCTCTATCTCCTCGGCTCGATCGTGCAGGCTCTCCTGGGCTGGCCCATCTGGGTGGCGCTCATCGTGGCGGCTGTCATCGTCCTCAGCTACATCACCCTCGGTGGCCTGTCGGCGGCGATCTACAACGAGGTGCTTCAGTTCTTCGTCATCGTGGCCTCGTTGCTCCCCCTGACCCTCATCGGTCTGCACCGCGTCGGCGGCTACGGCGGGCTCAAGGACAAGATCACCGAGGCGGCCAGCGCCGCGCCCGCAGCGGCTGACGTCCCCTCCGCCGAGCAGCAGCTCAACTCCTGGCCCGGTCAGGCCCTGTCGGGCTTCGACTCCCCGGTGCTCTCGGTCATCGGCATCGTCTTCGGTCTCGGCTTCGTCCTGTCCTTCGGCTACTGGACGACGAACTTCGTCGAGGTCCAGCGGGCGATGGCGTCGAACTCGATCTCGTCGGCGCGCAAGACCCCGATCATCGGCGCCTTCCCCAAGATGTTCGTGCCGTTCATCGTCATCCTCCCCGGCATGGTCGCCGCCGTCCTCGTGACGGAGATGATCGACCTCAAGGCAGGGGGTTCGCCGACCGGCGGCGCGAGCGGTGAGGTGAAATACAACGACGCGCTGCTCCTGCTCATGCGCGACGTCCTGCCCAACGGTCTGCTGGGGCTGGCGATCGCGGGTCTGCTGGCGGCGTTCATGGCCGGCATGGCGGCCAACATCTCGGCCTTCAACACGGTCTTCAGCTATGACCTGTGGGAGCGATACGTCCGCAAGGACCGCAGCGACGACTACTACCTGCGCATCGGCCGTCTCGCGACGGTGGGCGCCACGGTCATCGCGATCTTCACCGCGTCCATCGCTGGTGGCTTCTCCAACATCATGGACTACCTCCAGACGCTGTTCGGGTTCTTCAACGCACCGCTCTTCGCGACCTTCATCCTCGGGATGTTCTGGAAGCGCATGACCCCGACTGCAGGGTGGGCCGGCCTCGTCGCCGGAACCCTGTCGGCGATCACGGTGTGGCTGTGCGGCAACCCCGACATGTTGGGGCTGTTCGAGCTTCCCGGCCAGGGATTGGCGTTCGTCGCAGCGTCCACCGCCTTCGTCGTCGACATCATCGTCTCGGTCGTCGTCTCCATGGTCACCGAACCCAAACCACCCTCCGAGCTCAGGGGTCTCGTCTATTCGGAGACACCCAAGGAGGACCTCGTCGACCCGGACGAGGCGGCGCGCCCGTGGTTCCAGCGCACCATCCCGCTCGCGCTCGTCGCGGGTGTCCTCGTCCTCATTCTCAACTTCATCTTCTAGGAGGTGCGCGACATGCCTGACACCACGACCAAGAAGACAGCCGGAGCGTTCGACATCCGCAACTTCATCGGGATGCTGCTCGGCCTCTATGGCATCATCCTCACGCTCATGGGCCTCTTCGGCGACAAGGAGCTCGACAAGACCGGCGGCATCAACGCCAACCTCTGGACGGGCCTCGCCCTGCTGGTCGTCTCAGCAGGCTTCATGGGGTGGGCCAGGGCCCGTCCGACGGTCGTGCCCGACCATGTCGAGCCGGTCATCGATGACGCGACGCGCCCTGCGCCGCGCAAGAAGCCCAAGTCCAACAAGTCCAAGAAGCGCTGAGGCACAACCAAAAACGCAAGACGCTCCGTATGCCGGTCACACGGCATACGGAGCGTCTTGCGTTTGCGGCAAGCCGGGTGGGCCTGGCGGGCGGCGCGGCCTCGTCCAGGTCCGGGTCAGCGCGCGGGGAGGCGAGTGATCCAGTAGGCGGCCGTGCCGGGCGAGGCCACCCCGAAGCGGGCGTTGACCGCCCACAGCCAGCCGCCGGCGACGGTCGCCGTCGAGGGCACGTCGAGCGTCTCGTCGGAGCGGGCACCGCGCCAGCGCGCGGCCCAGGCCGATCCGACGGGGACGAGTTCAAGCACGGAGACCTCGTTCTGCCCAGAGCCCCGGACGTTGTAGAGGATGCTGCCGTCGAGCACGAGGCCATCGCCCGCGGTGATTCCGGGTCCACCGCTGACTGGGATCTCGGCGGCTTCACCCGTCGCCGGGTCGACCTGCCACAGGCCACCGACGCGTGAGTTGTTGAGGATGAGGCTGCCGTCGGCGAGGGCACGAATTCCGTTGGCGTTGACGGCTGTTCCGTCACCGGCCGGCCAGTCGCCGCCCAGCGGGACGAACGTCGGGGCCGCGCCGGTGGGAGCGCCGGTCGGGGTGAGCGTGATGGCGGTGAGCCGGTCGGGGACGACCCGGGAGTCGGTCACCCAGACCGTGTCGCCGGTGACGACGAGGTCGTTGAGGAACACGGCGCCCGGGACCACGGTGTCCTGCACGATGGCGCCCGTGGTGCCGTGGACGGCCCACACGTGACCGACGGCGCCGACGTTGCCGGCGGCCCAGACGAGGTTGGTGCGCGCATCCCAGAAGAGGCCGCGCAGGGCACGTCCGGGCGCGCCGGGGAGCAGGGTGACCCAGGTGGCTGTGAGGAGGTCTCCAGCAACGATGCGCCCGTCGGCAAGGGAGCCGACATAGAAGCGCGTGCCGGGTCCCGAAGTGATCCCCTCGGGTCGGATCCCATCAGGCAGGGGGACGGTCTCGGGCGCCGGGCCAGCGCGACGCGGCTCAGCGGTTGCGGGGCCGGCAAGGGTCGTGGTGGACGCGACAACCGAGGCTGCGGCGCCGGTCAGGATCAGGCGGCGGGAAGGGCTCGCTGGGGGGACCATCGTTCATTCTGTGCACGCCGTCGGCGCGATGTCACGGATCGTGCGTCAGGCGGTCAACAGACCGATGCCGAGCGAGACGAGACTGACGGCCAGCAGGGCGGCGCCGGCAAAGACCAGCACGATGAGTTTGTTGGGGGTGGTGCGGCCTGCACCCATGGACGAGAAGAAGAAACCGCCGGGCATGAGAAGCGCAGCAACGGCGACACCCGACCGCGACAACCAGTTCAGCGCACCGGTCTGCTGGGTGGAGTCGGCGAGGACCTGACAGATGAGCGCGAGGAGCAGCAGCACGCCGGCGTGGCCGTGACCGGCCCGCGCGAACTTCTCCTGGAACGGCGTCACGTCGGCGTTGCCACGCACGACCTTGAGCATGTATATCCCGCCGCTCTCGACCGTGACGAGGGCGAGGAGCAGGATCCCGGCGGTGGTGCGGGAGGCGTCGGAGAGGGTGGCGGTCGCGGCGACGAGGGTGTGGGGGTCGGACAGCGCAGACATCTGAACTCCTTGGATAGCGGCTCTCTCCAATAATGGATAGTAGGCCTATCCCATGTCAAGCGTTGGGCCGCCTCAGCCGAACGGAGGGAAAGGGGAGGGTCCGGACGGAAAGAAAGCCTCCGAACCCTCCACCTTCCGTCATGGGGAGTAAAAGTTGTTGGCGGCGCGGGCGGAGGCGAGGTCACGCTCCAGGAGCGCTGTCGCTGCCGCCTCCTGCGCGGGCGACCCCCACCTGATCCGGGCGAGGTCGCGCACTGCCGAGTCGACGACGGAGGCGAGCCCGGCAGCGGAGATGAGCCCGACGGCATACGCCTCGAGCGCACCACCCACGGGAGTGTCGACGACGACGATCCCCTCCGACCGCAGGGCTGCTCGCTCCTCGTCGGGGAGGGCGACGACGTCATGGATGAGGACAAGGCGCACCGACTCGGGATCGGCAGCGAGCATCCGACGGCCCACCTCGACGTCGCCCTGGCCGCTGTCGCCGATGAAGACGACGTGCGTCTCGGGCATGAGCAGCCGGAAGCGCGCGAAATTCTCGATCTTGGCTCCAGCCATGGAGTCGTGGTTCCGCAGACCGTCGAACGTGCCGGACAACACCGCGTGTGGCGGCAGGCCGAGGTCACGCAGGCCCCGTCGAGTGTGTTGCTCGATGAGGCCAGCTGGGTCCATCGGGCGGGCCGTGACGAAGGTGAGGTCACCCGGTGTCGTCGGATCACCGGAGTGGCCGGCGTCGAGGGCGCGATAGAGCGCGATGACCCCGGGATAGACGGTGCCACGGGGGTAGCGGTCATCGTGGAGGGCGCACCGAAGGGTGTCGTCGATGTCGCTGAGCACGTGCAGGTCCGGCACCTCGACACCGACGGCTTCGGCCGCGATGTGGTCGAGGATGTCCTGGCGTGCGCCCCTGTCGTCCACGACGTCGAAGACCAGATGCTCAAGATCACGGTGGTCCGCACCCGAGTTGAGCAGGCTCTTGAAGCGGGTGAGCTCGCCACCTCGCAGTGACAGGAAGGCGTCGCGGACGAGATGCTCGCGGGCGTGGTCGGAGGACCATCGACGGCTGCGGTGCAGGGCGTCGGCGAGGGCGGCGAGGTCCCGCTCCGGATCGTCGACGAGTTGTTGGATGAGTTCGTCAGGGCTCATGCCCGCAGCGCGACCCCGCACGAGAACGGCGGCCGGTGAGACGCCGAACTCGACGTGGACGGCCTCGCCGATCGAGTCCCCGTCGACGTGAACGGCCGTGGGTGCGTCGAGGTCGAGGACGACATGGCGGGCTCGGTGCGTGCGCATGCCCGTCCAACCGCCGCGCCGGCTCAAGAGGACGCCGGCGCCGACCCCGAGCCAGCCGACGACGGTCCGAGGTGACACCACGAGCACGTCGAGTCGGCCATCGATCAACGACGCCGTCGGCATGAGCGGCAGGCCCAGGGGGAGCACCCGGCAGTTGCCGACGAGCACGGTGCGGGCCGACTCCCGCATCGCCGGGCGGTCATCGAGCGTGGCCGCGAACGTGATCGGCGGTCCGACGGCGCGTCGTCCGAGCGCCGCGAAATAGGCGGCCCAGCCCACCCGATCCTTGCTTCGCTCCTTGGTCGCGGCAAAGGCTTCGGCGTCCATCCCGACCCCGGCCACAACGGCGACGTCGTGCGTGCGGGTGGTGCCGTCGGCCCGCGTGACGGTCAGCCAGGCGAGGTCGCTGTCGCGTGTGGCCCCGTCGATGGCGATGTCGGCAGCGGCGTCAGGACTGTGACCGTGCACGCCGAGGGTGCGGGCCCACAGGTTGGCCGTCCCAGTGGGCAGCACGCCCAGTGCGATCCGATCCGCCGCCGCCCCGGAGCGCGCCAGGGCTGCGGCGACCTCGCGGACCGTCCCGTCCCCGCCGACGGCGACGAGCCGGTCAACCCCCTGTGCGAGGAGCTCCGCGACCTGGGCGGCGCCGGGGGAGTCAGCTGATGTCTCGATCACGATCGGCTCGGGCCAACCGCGACGCCGCGTCGCGCGTCTCAGCGCCGCAAGAGCAGGGGCGCTGCGGGGTTTCGCCGGGTGGACGATGACGCCGCACAGGTGCTCGACCAGCGGGATCGGGGTCACGTTGTCGCCTTCCTCGATCGACCAATGGGTCATGTCAGGTGCCTTCACTCGGCGGCGTCGTGGACGAGGATCGCGACCTGCACCCGGTTCTCGACGCCGAGCTTCATGAACAGCCGCCCGACGTGGGTCTTGACGGTGGGTACGCCCATGAAGAGTTCGGCCGAGATCTCGGCATTGCTCAGCCCGCGCCCGACGGCTTCGGCGACCTCGCGCTCTCGTTCGGTGAGCGAGGCGAGCCGGGCACGGGCGTCGGTGCGTTCGCTGGTGCTGGAGTTCGGACCCGCGACGGCAGCGATGAGCTGCGCGGTGACACTGGGCGACAGCATCGGCTGGCCCGAGGCGACCGTCTTGATCGCCTCGACGAGACGGGCCGGGGGAGTGTCCTTGAGCATGAACCCCGCAGCTCCCAGTCGCAGGGCCCGCAGGACCATGTCGTCGGCGTCGAACGTGGTGAGGACGATGACCTTGAGTGACGGATCGCCGCTCAGGAGAGCCTCGGTCGCACTCAGGCCGTCACGCACCGGCATACGGATGTCCATGAGGACCAGGTCTGCACCCGACTCGGGCACCACGGTGAGCGCCTCCTCGCCGTTGGTCGCCTCGACCACCACCGTGATGCCGGAGTTGCCGCCGAGCATCATGCGCAGCGCCGCGCGCACCATGGGGTCGTCGTCGACGATGGCCAACCGGATGGAGGCTGCAGGGTCACTCACGCCTGCCACGGTAACCATGCCTCGACGACAAAGCCGCCGGCGGCCTCCGGTCCGTGCCGAAGGCGTCCGCCTGCAAGCCCAACGCGCTCGTCGAGACCGATGAGTCCCAGGCCGGAGTCCGGCAGATCCAACTGGCGCGTGCCGACCGGTGCCGCGTTGCGGATGGTGATCGACAGGCCGTCGTCAGGGTTCCCGGACAGGGTCGCCGTGACCGAGGTGCCCGGCGCGTGTTTGCGCGCGTTGGTCAGTGCCTCCTGGACGATCCGGTATGCCGTTCGCGCGCGACCGTCGGACAGCTCGCCCGTGATGGCCTCCTCGAGGCTGACACGCATGCCGCTCGCACGCTCCTCCTCGACCAGGCGGGCGATGTCGGCGATGACCGGCTGAGGTTGCTCGGGCGCGGCATCCGTGGGGACCATGGGGTCGCGGAGGACTCCGAGGACGTCACGCAGGTCACGCAGGGCCTGATGGGCGTTGTCCTCGATCGTCCTGGCCGCGGTCGCCTGCTCCTCGGGAGTGAGGTCCGTGCGATAGCTCAAAGCACCGGCGTGCATGGCGACGAGTGAGATCCGGTGTGCGAGAACGTCATGCATCTCCCGCGCGATGCGGGTGCGCTCCGACGACTGGGCCTGGGCCACTCGTGCCTGCTGTTCGCGTTCGGCGGTGAGGGCGCGCTCGCGCAAGGAGTCCATGAGGTTGCGTTGGGAGCCCATGGCGTAGCCGATGGCGAGGACGATCCCGACGACGAGGGCGCCGACGAGCAGCGATGCCCACAGGGGCAGGTCGTCCTCGCCCGGATAGAAGCGCTCCTGCACGATCCCTGCGGCCACATTGAGCGGGAAGAGCACCGCGACCAGTCGCCAGCGGTGTCGAGAGGCAGCCGAGCCGACGGCCCAGGTGGCTGGCCCCACGCTGACTGCCGACACGAACGAGAACATCGAAGTGATGATCGCGACGGGGCCTGGCCAACGATGCCGGAACCGGATGAGGACGAACGAGATCAGTCCGAGCACCGTGTCGCCGATGAAGAGCCACACCGTGATCGGGGCGTCGTCGATGTTGGCTTCGCTCATGGTGAAGGCGACCGCCACCCACGCCCCGACACTGATCAGCACTGCCAGCGCATAGCGCCACATCGAGCTCATGCGGCTCGTGGTGATCGGGGTGGAGTCGGGCATGTGGCCGAGCCTAGGCAGGGAAGACCTCGACGTGCGTCAGACCACGGACTGCGATCGGTGTGCGGACGGCATACCAAAGTTGTATGCCGGTCGGGACCGGCGACCGATGTGCGCGCCCTCGGGCGCGGACCAGAGTGGTCACCATGATCACAGTCGAGAACCTCACGAAGCGCTATGGCGGCTTCACCGCCGTGAACGACATCTCCTTCGAGGTCCGTCCCGGGAGCGTCGTCGGATTCCTCGGACCCAATGGTGCGGGCAAGTCCACCGCGATGCGGATGATGACGGGCCTCACACCGGTGACGAGCGGTCGCTCGACCATCCTGGGCAAGCCCTACCGCGACCTCCACAACCCCGGGAGCCAGGTCGGCGTCATGCTCGACGCCTCCGCGCAGCACCCCGGCCGCACCGGCCGCGAGGTCTTGCGCCTCGCCGGGATCCAGATCGGCGTGCCCAAGTCGCGTGTCGAAGAGGCCCTCGCCATCGTCGGCCTCACGGATGAAGAGGCCAGTCGGCGGGTCCGCAACTACTCGCTCGGCATGCGCCAGCGGCTCGGCCTTGCGTCGGCGCTCCTGGGCCAGCCCGAGGTGCTCATCCTCGACGAGCCCGCGAATGGCCTCGACCCGCAGGGAATCCACTGGATGCGTGGTCTGCTTCGCGGCTTCGCTGACGGTGGCGGCACGGTGCTCCTGTCGAGCCACCTGCTCCACGAGGTGCAGGTCATCGCCGACGACCTCGTCATGATCGGCCGCGGCGAGATCGTCGCCATGGGCACCAAGGACGAGCTGCTCAGTCGCGGGGGCACCACCGTGCGCTCATCGGACAACCGCGCCCTGCTCGCCGCTCTCCAGCGCGCCGGGGTCACCGCCAACGACATCTCGTCCGGCCTCGTCGTCGACGCCGAACCCGGTGTCGTCGGCCAGATCGCTCTCGATGAGCGCATCGTCCTCCTCGAGCTCCGCTCCGGCGGCGCGGAAGGACTCGAGGAGATGTTCCTCAGCCTCACCGCCGCCACGTCACGCGAAGGAACTGCAGCATGACCACCACCGACACCCGCACCCCGGCAGTCGACCCCGCGTCGGCCGCCCGCCCCGTCCCGACACCAGGCCAGGACGGACGCCCCGGCGTCCCGCTGTCCCGCCTGATCAACGTAGAACTGCGCAAGATGGTCGACACCAGAGCAGGCCGTTGGATGCTCATCGTCATGTCGGCGATCTCGCTCGTCGTCGTGACCGTCCTCCTCATCTGGGGGGAGGCGGACGAGATGACCTACGGAACCTTCCTCGGGTTCACGTCGCTGCCGCTGGTCATGCTCCTGCCGATCGTAGGCATCATGGCGGCGACGGCCGAGTGGAGCCAACGCACCGGACTCGTGACGTTCACCCTCGAGCCGCGACGCGGCCGGGTCATCGTCGCCAAGATCGTGGCAGCGGTGATCCTCGGACTCATCGTCACCGCAACGGCATTCGCTGCCTCGGCTTTGGCCAACGTCATCGGTGGCGGCGTGGCTGGCGGCGACGGCACATGGGACGTCACCTGGACCGTGGCTGTTGGAGTCATCGTCGCTTTTGCGATCTATGTGTTGCAGGGACTGGCGTTCGGGTTCGTCTTCCTCAACACGCCCTTCGCCATCGTTGCTTCCCTGCTTCTGCCGACCCTGTGGACCGTGGCGACAAGCTTGGTCCAGGCGCTCCAGGAGCCAAGCAAGTGGCTCGACCTCAACCAGGTCACCGGCCCCCTCTTCGAGGGCACGATGACCGGTGAGAACTGGGGTCAGCTCGCGACCTCGTTCGGGGTCTGGGTCCTGCTGCCCCTGGTCATCGGGTCCTACCGGGTGATGCACCGCGAGGTGAAGTAGCCAGCAACCAGGCGCTGCCCAGCAGGGTGAGGCAGCGCAGATGACGGACGCTCTCGGCGGAGGGTGCTCGGTGGGAGGTCAGGGGCCCACTGAGCACTCCCCACCGGGGGCGTCCGTCGTTCGCGGGTTCAGGTGATGGTGGCGCGCAGCTCACGGGCGAGCACCTTGCCCGTGGCGTTGCGGGGGAGCTCCTCGAGGAAGTGCACCTCGCGCGGCACGCAGTGGCGGGCCCGGTGGGCCCTGACGTGGGCCTTGACCTCGTCCGCGGAGAGATCCGCGCCCTCGATGAGTGCGATGAACACCGCGAGGCGCTGACCGAACTCCGGGTCGGGCACGCCGACGACCGAGACCTCGCGCACGGCGGGGTGGTCGATGAGGAGCGACTCGACCTCGATCGGATAGACGTTCTCGCCGCCGCTGACGATCATGTCGTCGTCACGGCCGTCGACATACAGCAGGCCGTCCTTCTCGTGGCCCATGTCGCCGGTGGACACGAGACCGTCGACGAAGTCCTTGGTCGCCCCCGAGGTGTAGCCCTCGAAGACGAGCTCGTTGCCGCAGAAGATCCGACCGGTCTCGCCGGGCGACACCTCACGGTTGTCGGCGTCGAGGATCCTGACGACGGTGCCGATGGGCGGTGTGCCCGCGGTGTCGGGGTCACGGCGCATGTCCTCAGGTGTCGCGATGCAGATCCAGGACGCCTCGGTCGAGCCATAGAGGTTGTAGAGCACGTCGCCGTACTCGTCCATGAACTTCGTCGTGAACCCGTGGGGATAGGCCGACCCGGACGTCGCGACGACCCGCAGGTTCTTGCGGCGAGCCCTGCCGCCGGGGTCAGCCGGCAGCTCCATCATCCGCTGGAGCATCACGGGGATGGCGAACATCGCGTGACACTCCTTCATCTCCAGGGTGTCCTTGGCCGACTGCGGATCGAAGCGACGCTGGAGCACGATCGTGGCCCGCAGGGCAAAGCTCAGCTGCATCGCGGCATACCCCCACGTGTGGAAGATCGGCGCGCTGATGAGGATGCGGTCCAGGGCCCGCAGGGGGATCCGCTCGATGATCGAGATGAGCGGGCCGAAGCCACCGGGGGTCTTGCGGGCGGCGCCCTTGGGGGTGCCGGTCGTCCCCGACGTGAGGATGATCGTGCGCCCACCCCTGGCTGGGGGATCCAGCTTGGTCGGGTCAGGCGCCGCGTCGAGCTCGGCCACCCAATCGCCCTCGCGGATGACGGCGATGGCGGCGGGCAGTTCGCCGACCACGCCGTCGAACTCATCGTCGTGGATGAGGGCGGTGAGTTCCTGCTGTTCCGCGACGAGCGCGAGTTGGCCAGCGGACAGGCCGGTGTTCATGAGGACGAGGTCGACGCCGATCGCGGATGCGCCGGTCATGATCTCGATGGCGCCGACGTGGTTGCGGGCGAGGAGGCCGAGACGCTGTCCGGGCTGGAATCCCCTGGCACGCAACAGTTCTGAGACCTGCTCGGAGCCTCTGAGCAGTTCGGCATAGGTGACCGGGCCGCGTTGTTCGTCGATGACGGCGACCTGCTTGGGGCTGCGGTGGGCCGCCTGGCGGAGCTCGCCGGCGAGGCCGAAGCCCCATTTGTGGAGGGCCCGGAGCTGGCTGACCTGGCGATGGGGCGGGCCAGGCGCGAGCATGCCGCGCTTGGCCATCACGCTCCCGACGGTGAGGAGGCTGATCGACATGATCAGGCCTTGGGGGTGTCGAACCAGTTCTGGAAGGCCATGGCCGCGCTGAGGTCACCGCGGGCCTTGATCTTGCCCATCATCACCATCATCGTCGGGTTGCCGGCTCCGGTGATGAGCTTTGCGAACTCGGCCGGGCCGAGCATGATCGAGGTCTTGGGCTCTTCGGTCGGGTCCTTCTCGACCGAACACGCGCCGTCCTTGACGACGACGGCGTAGGTGTCGTCACTCCCACCGGGGCCGCCCGTGATGCGCCAGTTGACGCGAGCGTCGGCGCCCTTGGCCTTCTCGGGGTTGAAGAGCGTGGGGAAGCGGTCGAAGATCGCATCGAGGATGGCCTGGCGGTGATCGCCGCCCATGAGCTCGTTGATCTCCTTGTCGGAGAGCGTCTTGACGGTGGCTGCGAAAGCGGCCGGGTCCATCGTGGCAAAGGTCGTGGGGTCGATGTCAGTCATCGTGGGGCTTCTCCTCATTGAAGTACGTGGGATCGCGATCGACCCTACTTGTGGGTAGGTAGGTCGACAAGGAGCGGACTGCAGTGCCCCCGGTCACACCGTGGGTGAGGATTCACCCATGAATCGTGAGTCCCATCTCGAGGCACTGACCGCTGCGATCGATCGGCTCGCCGCAGATGCAGCCGCTGGAGGCCTCGACACACCCGTCCCGACCTGCCCCGGATGGACCGTGCGAGAGTTGCTCGCCCATCAGGGTGCAGTCCACCGCTGGGCCACGGCCAACATCGTGGGTGACCACGAGCACGCGCGCACCACGGAGCCCTTCAAGCAGGAGGGACTGGCTCAGGTCGATCCGGTCCGATGGCTGGCGGACGGTGGCGCGGCTCTCGTCACTGCGCTCGAGTCCGCGCCTGCTGACCTCGAGGCGCTGGTCTTCCTCAAGGACGCACCGTCCGCGCGAGAGTTCTGGACGCGGCGTCAGTGCCACGAGACGACGATCCACGCGGTCGACGCACGTGCCGCACAAAGCGGGCGTATGCCGTCCGCTCACCTCACCGAGATCTCCTCACCTGTCGCTGGCGACGGGATCGACGAGCTGCTCACCGGCTTCCTGCCGCGGGCGAAGTACCAGCTGCGCAGCGAGGTGCCGCTGCGAATCGCGGTGCGCCCCAGCGACGTTGACCAGGCGTGGATCGTCGAGGTGAGCGCCGAGCCACTGGTCAGCACGCGGCATACGCCGGATGCGGTGGAGCTCGACGACGTCGAGGCGACGTTCAGCGGCTCGGCGGTCGAGCTCTATCTCGGGCTGTGGAACCGCGGTGACGAGCTCGTATCCGATGACGCGGCCATGCTCGCGCGCTGGCGTGAGCTCGCCCGCGTCATCTGAGCCATAACCCCGACGTGACTGCCATGGGGCCAGACGCGCGGTAGCTCGCGCGTGTGGCCCCATGTGGCGGCCCTGGGTCGGGTCAGGCCTTCTTGGCGGCCTTCTTCGCCGTCGTCTTCTTGGCCGCGGTCTTCTTTGCAGCGGTCTTCTTGGTCGCGGCCTTCTTCACCGTCTTCTTGGCGGCGCGCTTGCGGGTCGTCGGACCCTTGGCGCGCTTGTCGGCCAGCATCTCGAACGCGCGAGCCGCCGTCATCGTCTCGAGATCGTCGTCGCGGCGCAGGGTCGTGTTGGTCTCGCCGTCGGTGACGTACTCGCCGAAGCGACCGTCCTTGACGACGACCGGCTTGCCCGACACGGGGTCGGGACCGAACTCCTTGAGTGGCGGCTTGGCGGCAGCCCGGCCACGTTGCTTGGGCTGGGCATAGATTGCTTCCGCCTGCTCGAGCGTGATGTCGAAGAGCTGCTGCTCGGTCTCGAGCGAGCGCGAGTCGGTGCCCTTCTTGAGGTAGGGGCCGTAGCGACCGTTCTGCGCGGTGATCTCCACCTGCACTGACGTCTCCTTGCCGTCCTCGCCGGTGACCTTGTCGGTGGTGAGACCGACGACACGGGGGAGGGAGAGCAGCTTGAGTGCAGTGTCGAGGTCGAGCGTCGCCAGGTCCATGTCGGCAAAGAGCGAGGCCGTGCGCGGCTTGACCTTGGCCTTGCCTCGCGACTTCGTCGCACCCGAGACGTCCGCTGGGTCTTGGGACAAGACCTCGGTCACGTAGGGCCCATAGCGTCCCGACTTCGCGATGATGTCGCGGCCGGTCTCCGGCTCCTGGCCGAGCACGCGACCGTCGTCGGCGGCGGTCGCGAGCAGCTCACGCGCCTTCTCGGGCGTCATCTCGTCGGGCGCGATGTCGTCGTTGATCGTCGCGCGGCGAGGAGTCGCAGGCTTGTCGGAGGAGTCGGCACCATCGGCACCGGAGTCGCCCTCGGAAGTCGAAGGAGCGGCATACGCCTCAGAGACCTCGCCGGTGACGGGGTCGACACCGGCGGGTGCGACCTCCTCGACGTATGGGCCGTAGCGACCGACGCGCACGACGATGCCGTCACCGATGTCGATCGTCGAGATGGCGCGGGCGTCGATGTCACCGAGGTCCGCGACGAGGTCACGCAGGCCTTCGCTGGAGCTTGCCTCGTCGCCGAAGTAGAAGCGCTTGAGCCAGGTGGTGCGCTCGGCGTTGCCGCCGGCGATCTGGTCGAGGTCCTCCTCCATGGACGCGGTGAAGTCGTAGTCGACGAGCCGGGTGAAGTGCTCCTCCATGAGGCGCGTCACCGCGAAGGCGAGCCAGGACGGCACGAGCGCGTTGCCGCGGTTCGAGACGTAGCCGCGGTCCTGGATCGTGCCGATGGTGGAGGCGTAGGTCGACGGGCGACCAATACCCTTCTCCTCCATGGCTTTCACGAGCGTGGCCTCGGTGTAGCGGGCGGGCGGTGACGTGTCGTGCCCGTCGGCCTCGGCACGGATGACCTTGAGTGCGGTGCCCTCGCCCAGGCGGGGGAGGCGACGCTCCTCGTCGGCGTTCGCGTTGCGCTGCTCGTCACGGCCTTCTTCGTATGCCGCGAGGAAGCCTCGGAACGTGATGACCGTTCCGCTGGCGGAGAACTCGACCCGCTCTGCGGGCGCCTCGCGATCGAGGGTGGCACCGAGCTTGACGGTCGCCGTCGAACCCTTGGCATCGGCCATCTGCGAGGCGATGGTGCGCTTCCAGATCAGCTCATAGAGGGCGAATTCATCGCCGCGGATCTCGCCTGCGACCTGGGCCGGGGTGCGGAAGCGGTCACCGGCGGGGCGGATGGCCTCGTGGGCCTCCTGTGCGTTCTTGACCTTCTTGGCGTAGTTGCGCGGTGCGTCAGGGACATAGTCGCCGCCGTAGAGGTCGCGCGCCTGCTGGCGGGCAGCGGTGAGTGCGGACTGCGACAGCGCGGTGCTGTCGGTACGCATGTAGGTGATGTAGCCGTTCTCGTAGAGACGCTGCGCGACCCGCATCGCGTTCTTGCTGCTGAGGCGCAGCTTGCGCGAGGCCTCCTGCTGGAGGGTGCTCGTCGTGAACGGCGCGCTGGGGCGGCGGGTGTAGGGCTTCTCGCTGACGTTGGTGACCGTGACGTCGGCGGCCATGACCGCGTGGGCGATGCCGGTGGCGGCGGCCTCGTCGAGGTGCGCGACCTCGCCCTTGAGCCGACCATCGTCACCGAAGTCACGACCGGTGGCGACGCGCTTGCCGTCGACCGAGGACAGGCGAGCCGTGAAGGCGGAGGACTCGGAGTCGGGCGTGAATTCGCCCTCGACGTCCCAGTAGTTCGCCGACCGGAAGGCCATGCGCTCGCGCTCACGCTCGACGACGATGCGGGTCGCGACGGACTGCACGCGGCCGGCGGAGAGGCCCGCCTTGACCTTGCGCCACAGGACCGGCGAGATCTCGTAGCCGTAGAGACGGTCGAGGATGCGGCGGGTCTCCTGGGCGTCGACGAGGGCGGTGTCGAGGTCGCGGGTGTTGGCCGCGGCACGCTGGATCGCTTCCTTGGTGATCTCGTGGAAGACCATGCGCTTGACCGGGACCTTGGGCTGCAGGGTCTCGAGGAGGTGCCACGCGATGGCCTCGCCCTCGCGGTCCTCATCTGTTGCCAAATACAACTCAGTAGAGCTCTTCAGTGCCTTCTTGAGCTCGGCGACCTTCTTCTTCTTGTCGGCGTCGACGACGTAGTAGGGCTCGAAGTCGTTGTCGACGTCGACACCGAAGCGGCCGAAGGGGCCCTTCTTCATGTCGGCGGGCATCTCCGACGGGGTGGGGATGTCGCGGATGTGGCCGACGGACGCCTCAACGATCCAGTCGGGGCCGAGATAGCCGGCGATGGTCTTGGCCTTCGCGGGTGACTCGACGATGACGAGCTTGCGGCCCGTGCTGGTCGGACTCATGGCGTACCTGTCCTTTGCTGATCACCTCGTGCAGCGGATTCGTCGCTGCTCCGACGAGGGAACGACAAGGACGGTACAGGTAGGGGTCAGTTCGTCGTTTCGAGGCCCAACACCTCGGACAGTCGGGCGCGCATCACATCGCGGTTGGGACTGACGCCGTGCCACAGCTCGATCGCGACCGCGCCCTGGGCAACGAGCATGCCCAGTCCGTCGAGGGTCTGCGCCCCGCGTTGCGCTGCCGCGCGCAGGTATGCCGTGTGCGGTGGATTCGGGATGACGTCGGCTACCAGCAGATCGGGTCTGAGGCTGTCGAGGTCGATGTCGATGAGGGCCTCGGCGTCACCCAGCCCGACCGACGTGGCGTTGACGACGACATCGGCACTGGCGGGGACGGCATACGCGCTGGTCCACGGCCGGAAGTCCGCTTCGGCGTCGGTGCGCTCTGCGACGAGGGTGGCGAGCGATTCGGCGCGCCCGACGCTGCGGTTGACGATGGTGATATGACCGGCACCGGCGAGCGCCATCTCGATGGCGATGGCCCGGCCGGCCCCGCCCGCACCGAGGACGACCACATGGGTGCCGCCCGGGTGGCGCAGCTCGCGCAACGCCTCGACGAAGCCGCGACCGTCGGTGTTCTCGCCGATGAGGCCACCGTCGCGTGCCACGACACAGTTCACCGCACCGATGAGCTCGGCCGACTCGCCGAGCCCGTCGAGGTGGTCGATGACCGCGACCTTGTGCGGCATCGAGCAGTTGAACCCCACCCAGCCCATGGCCCGGGCGCCGATGATCGCGTCGGCGAGGTCGGCGGAGGCCACGTCGCAGTTGACGTAGCGGGCGTCGAGCCCGGCTGCCGCGTAGGCCGCCTCCATCATCGCGACCGTCGGGTTGTCATCCGCCGGGGTGGAGAAGGACCCGGACAGCACGCTGAGGAAGCTCTTGGACATGACTCACCCTCCCACCGGGAAGGTGCGTTGGCCATGGAACGGGAGCGTGCGGCATACCCGCTGGCGGTTCAGGGAATGATGAGCGACTTGCCCTGTGCGTGGAACTCGCCCTGTCGACGCAGGACCTCGGGCGCGTCCTCGAGGGACCAACGCTGCTCGATGAGGGGCTCGAGTCGCCCGGCGGAGACCTGCTCGGCGAGCCAGGCCTGGTCGGCCACGCTGCGTGACGCGACCTTGAACGCGGGTGCCTTCTCACCGGTGAAGGCGAAGTAGAGCGGGACGCTCAGCATGCGGGGCATGGGCTTGACCCACTTGGTCTTGGGGGCCGTGATCGACACGTAGGTGCCACCCTTGACGAGGAGTTTGCGGCAGTCGCGCAGGGGCAGCGTCCCGGCGTTGTCGAAGAAGACGTCGAACCGGTCGCCGAGATCGCGGACGTCCTCTCGGGTGTAGTCGATGACGCGGTCCGCGCCACCGGCCAGGGCGGCGTCGACATTGCGAGTGCTGCACACCGCGGTGATGTGGCTGGCTCCGAGGATCTTGGCGAGGCGCACGGCGAAGCTGCCCACTCCACCCGACGCACCGGCGATGAGGACTCGTTGTCCGTCCCGCAGGTTGCCCCAGTCGCGCAGGCCCTGGAGTGCGGTCTCGGCGGCGACCCCCAACGTGGTGGCCTGCTCGCGCGAGACACCGTCGGGCAGGGGGAGCCACCAGTCCTCTGGTGCCAGGGCGTACTCGGCGAAGCCGCCGCCGTCGATCTCACCGAAGACCTGGTCGCCGACGTGGTGGAGGGTCACGCCCTCACCGACCGCGACCACCTCGCCGGAGGCGTCAGCGCCCGGGACCTGTCGCTTGGGCCGGCGCAGGCCGAGGCTCGGTCGGGCAAACATCGGCAGGCCGGTGAGGTAGTGCCAGTCGAGCGCGTTGACCGAGGCCGCGCGAACCCGGACGAGGACCTCGCCGGCGGCCGGCTGTGGTGTGGGGACAGTCCGCACCGACACGACCTCCTCGGGGGCGTCGTAGCGCTCATGGAATGCCGAGCGCATCGTCGCGGGGACGGATGTTGCGGCGTGCTCTCCGGCGGGGGACTGGGCGGTGGGGGTCTGCGTTGACTCGGTCATGACGTTCTCCAGTGGCTCAGCGACGGCGGGGCTCGCCGACTACTTACGCTGTAAGGTAGGGCTTACGGCGTAAGTACGTCAATGGCCCAAACGGATACGATGCGCACCGACAGGAGGACACCGTGACCAACCCCGCGAGACGCACCGCTGGCAGCCGCGCCACCCGCAGGCCCCTCAGCCGTGACCGGGTGCTCCGTCGCGCCGTGAAGCTCGCCGACACCTCCGGGCTGGAGGCCGTCTCGATGCGTCGGCTGGGCACCGACCTCGGCGTCGAGGCGATGTCGCTCTACAACCACGTGGCCAACAAGGAGGCGCTCCTGGACGCCATGGTCGAGCACGTCGGGGCCGAGCTCAACGCGGAGATGGGCGAGCTTGCCGCCGAGGCAGCCATCGACCCGGCACAGGACTGGAAGAGCGCGCTGAGAGCCCGCGCCCTGGCCGCACGCGTCGTCATGCTGCGACACCCCTGGATGCCGACCGTGCTGCAATCCCGCACCACGATGAGCCTCGAGGTCATCCGCTACTTCGACGGTGTCGTCGCGATCCTCATGGCCGGCGGGTTCGGCCACGACCTCACCCACCACGCGCTCCACGCCCTCGGCAGTCGCGTCCTCGGCTTCAGCCAGGAGCTCTTCGACCCGGGCGATGGCAGCGAGGACAACTCCGAGGAGGTCCTCGCCCAGATGGCCGAGCTCGTGCCCCACCTCGTGGCGATGCTGGCGAACGCCGCCCACACCGACGGCCCCGAGCAGACGCTCGGGTGGTGCGATGACCAGACCGAGTTCGAGTTCGGGCTCGACGTCACCCTCGACGGCCTCGAACGCCGCCACCCCAGCAAGGCCTGACGGACGCGGAAGGCGAGCGGGCGGCATACGCCGCACTGTTGTGTTCTGGTCGTGAATGCGACTTGACCCTCACGCGACGTGAGGCAGGACGGTTGTTCCATGAAGACACAGACTGCGATGCGTGAAACTACTGGCGTGGATGAACTGCTCACGGTGGGACAGGTGGCGCAGACCTTCGGGGTGACGGTGCGAACGCTGCACCACTACGACGAGGTCGGGCTGCTGAGCCCGTCGGAGCGTTCACGCGCCGGCTATCGCCTCTACACCCCGGACGACCTGGAGCGCCTGGCGACGATCGTCACCTATCGGCGGCTGGACCTGCCCCTCGACGAGGTGGCGGCCCTGCTCCGCGGTGACGGCTCGACTCTCGAGCACCTTCGCCGCCAGCGCGACGCGGTCATGGACAAGGTCGAGGAGCTGCACGGGCTCATCGACGCGATCGATCGAGCACTGGAGAGAGAGATGAACGAGCAGCCGGCAACCCGCGAGGACCTCAAGGAGATCTTCGGCGACGGGTTCAAGGACGAGTACCAGGACGAGGCGCAGGAGCGTTGGGGCGAGACCGATGCCTGGAAGCAGTCGGCTCGTCGGACCAAGAACTACACGGTCGCGGACTGGGAGAAGGTCAAGACCGAGTCGGCCGCGGTCAACGACGCGTTCGTCGCGGCGCTACGGGCGGGCCTGCCGGCGACGTCGCCCGAGGCGATGGACGCCGCCGAGGAGCATCGGGTCCAGATCGACACGTGGTTCTACGACTGCACGCACGACTTCCAGCGCAACCTCGCCGACATGTATGTCGCCGACCCGCGCTTCACGAAGACGTACGAGGACATCGCACCGGGACTCGCGGTCTATGTGCGGGAGGCGATCCACGCGAACGCCGACCGCCACGCCTGAGTCCCCACTTTTGCTCCCCATGGTGGTTTCTGAGGGATCCGGAGGGTTTATCGCCCTCCGGATCCTTCAGTTTCCTTCCGGTCGCCGGGGCAGCGGCGTATGCCGTCCGCTCGCCAAGTGAGTACGTCGGGTTCGCCTGTCCTCGCGCTCGCCTAGGCTTGGGCGCGTGACACAGGGACTCTTCATCGCCTTCGAGGGCGGCGACGGCGCGGGCAAGTCGACCCAAGTGCGTCTGCTCGCGGCTGCCCTCGAGGATCTGGGGCGTGAGGTCGTCGTGACGCGGCAGCCCGGCGGGACGCCTCTGGGTGCCCAGATCCGTGACCTCGTCCTGCACGGCGACCATGTGTCATCGCGGGCCGAGGCCCTGCTCTTTGCCGCGGACAAGGCGCACCACGTCGACCAGCTCATCCGCCCGTCGATGGACCGGGGAGCCGTCGTCATCACCGACCGCTACACCGACTCGGCCGTCGCCTATCAGGGCGCAGGCCGGGACCTCGGTGCTCTCGAGGTGCACAACCTGCAGATGTGGGCAGTCGGTTCGCTGGTGCCTGACCTGACCGTCATTGTCGACGTGAGTGCGCAGGAGGGGCGTCGTCGTCGTGGCGAGGTCCACGACCGCCTCGAGGCCGAGGCCGACACCTTCCACGACGCCATCCGCCACCACTACCTCGCCATGGCCCAAGGGTCACCGGAGCGCTACCTCGTCGTCGACGGCACGACCGCGCCTGACGAGATCCACGCGGCCGTCTTGGGGCGGCTCGAGTCGTCGGGTCTGCTCGAAGGTGGGGGCGCATGAGCGTCTGGCGCGACGTCATCGGGCAGGACCCGGCCATCGCGACCCTGTCGCGCGCCGTGGCCGACCCGGCTGCGATGACCCACGCGTGGCTGTTCACCGGTCCGCCGGGTTCCGGTCGTTCGGTGGCGGCGCGCGCCTTCGCGGCCGCACTGCAGTGTCCGCAGGGCGGGTGTGGCGAGTGCCGTGAGTGCCGGACCGCGGCCGACGGCACCCATGCCGATGTCGACGTCATCGCGACCGAAGGTCTCTCGATCAAGGTCGAGCAGGCCCGTGACCTTGTCGGACTCGCGGCCCACCGCCCGTCGGTCGGTCGCTTCCGCGTGATCATCGTCGAGGACGCCGACCGGCTCACCGAGCGTGCCGCCGACGCTCTGCTCAAGGCGTTGGAGGAGCCGGTTCCGCGCACGGTGTGGATGCTGTGCGCACCCTCGGTCGAGGATGTCATCATCACGATCCGCTCGCGCTCGCGGCAGGTGCGCCTGCGCACCCCGTCGGTCGAGGCGGTGGCTGACCTGCTCGTGCGTCGCGATGGCGTCGATCCACCGATGGCCATGTATGCCGCCCGCGCGGCTCAGTCGCACGTCGGCCTTGCGCGTCGGTTGGCTCGCGACGAGCACGCCCGCATCCGCCGGCACGACGTCATCACCCTCGCGTCCAAGATCCGCACCGTCGGCGACGCGATCGACGCAGCCTCCGACCTGTCGACGATCGCCACCGAGGAGTCACAGGCGTCCTCGGCCGAACGTGACGCCGCCGAGAAGGCCAGGCTCCTGGAGATCCTGGGCGGCGACCCGTCGGCGCGAACCCAACCCCCGCACATCCGCTCTCAGGTGTCGTCCCTCGAGAAGGATCAGAAGGCCAGGGCCACGAGGTTCTCGCGAGACATGATGGACCGGGCACTCGTCGACCTGCTGTCGGTCTATCGCGACGCGCTGGTGCTGCACACCGGTGCTCAGACGGCCCTCGTCAACGAGGATGCCCGCCAGACCGTGCAGCAGGTCGCCCAAGTGCTCTCACCCGTGCGGGTGCTCGTGGCGATGGATGCGATCGGCACGGCGCGGGAGCGGATCGCCGCCAACGTCCAGCCGTTGCTCGCCCTCGAGGCGATGGCGCTCGAGCTCCGGCTGCCCCGCTGAAGTCGCATCGACCACGCAACGGGTGCACACGGCATACCCTCAGGGTCGGCCCGTAGGGTCGTCGCCATGCTGCGTCGTGTCGCCCCCATCGCTGCCCTGACCAGCGTTGCCCTCCTGCTGTCGGGCTGCTCTGCCGTCGAGGATCTGTTCGACCGCGGGCCGGACACTGCCGCGTCAGTGGCGCCGACAACGCCGCCCGCGGGGATGGAGGGCATGGACACGTTCTATGCGCAGCAACTGCAGTGGGCCCAGTGCGATGGCGGACAGTGCGCCGAGCTCGAGGTGCCTCAGGACTACGCGAAGCCGGATGGCGAGACCATCAAGGTCGCGGTGATTCGCGTCCCGGCACGCAAGCAGTCACAGCGGATCGGTGCCCTCGTCGTCAATCCGGGCGGGCCGGGAGGGTCCGGGGTCGACTATGCGAAGGCCGCTGACTTCATCGTGGGTTCCGGTGTGCGCCAACGCTTTGACGTTGTGGGCTTCGACCCGCGCGGTGTCGGGCGCTCGGCACCGATCGACTGTCTGAGTGAGGGCGAGCTCGACCAGTTCCTCGGGGCCGAGCAGACGCCGGACGACGCTGCCGAGCAGGAGGCCTTTGCTGCGAACGCCAAGGGATTTGCGGAGAAGTGCGGTGCCAACGCCGGACCACTGCTCGGCCACGTGTCGACGGTCGACGCGGCCAAGGACATGGACATCCTGCGCGCGCGCCTGGGGGAGGAGAAGCTGCACTACCTCGGGAAGTCCTATGGGACCTACCTCGGCGCGACGTATGCCGACCTCTTCCCTCAGCTCGTCGGGCGCTTCGTCCTCGACGGGGTCGTCGCGCCTGACCTCACGTCGGCCGAGGTGAACCTCGGTCAGGCCAAGGGCTTCGAAACTGCGACGCGGGCATGGGCCCAGTTCTGCATCGACAAGGGTGAGTGCCCGCTCGGTGGGTCAGTCGACGAGGTCATGCAGGGGATCCGTGACTTCCTCGCGCAGGTCGACGAGGCGCCCCTGCCCAAGACGGGAGACACCGCCGTCCGTGAGCTCACCGAGGGGTGGGCGTCGACGGGTATCGCATCGGCGATGTACGACGAAGGCATGTGGGACACGCTCGTCGAGGCCATGCGAGGGGCACTCGATGGCGACGGATCCGAGCTCATGGGCCTCGCCAACAGCTATGCCGACCGCGTGCCCAACGGCGGCTACAGCGGCAACATCATGGAAGTCATCTATGCAGTGAACTGCCTCGACAAGCCTGAGTCGGCCGACATCGCCGAGCATGCGGCGTTGGCGAAGGCCTCGGAGGCTGACGCTCCGACGTGGGGCCCGTTCCTCGCGTGGTCCTCGATGACGTGTGGCTCCTGGCCGGTGAAGACCGAGCGATCGTCCGAGCCGCCCAAGAAGGTCACCGCCGAGGGGGCTGACCCGATCGTCGTCGTGGGCACGACCCGCGACCCGGCCACGCCCTACGAGTGGTCGGTTCGCCTCAACGACCAGCTCGCCAAGAGCTCACTCATCACGTACGACGGTGACGGGCACACGGCCTACATGCGGTCCAACGGCTGCGTCGACAAGCCGATCGACGAGTTCTATCTCAAGGGCACGGTGCCCCAGGACGGCCTCAAGTGCTGATCGGCTGATGCCGCGAGGTGCCAACGGACATGCAATGGGTATGCCGTCCGCTCACCTCCCATGCTCAGCGCAGCACCCGCTTGTGGCCTGAGCGGGTGCACTGCATGTCCGTCGGCCCGCCCGGCGTGAGGTCCACAGCGGATGGTGGCCCGATTTCGGGATGGGGCGAAGTTGTTCGTATACTCGTCCGGCGCGTGCTTGACCCTCGGTTCGGGCGCCACGCCGCTTTAGCTCAGTCGGCCAGAGCGATTCACTCGTAATGAATAGGTCATCGGTTCGATTCCGATAAGCGGCTCAGAAGACGCCCTCGACTCCGGTCGGGGGCGTTTCTGGTTGTCGGCGACGACGAGGGGTCAGCGGGCGTGCCACATCTGCTTGGCGTGGGCGATCTCGTCGCGGATCGCGGCCATGATCGCGTCGGTGACCTCACGAGCCGCCGCGTCGTCGGTGCGCCCGGCCCAGGCCGAGAGATCGACCGGCGGCCCGACCGAGAGGCATGCCGTGTGGCGGTGCCAGAGGTGTTCGTTGCCCTGCTTGGGTCCCCACGTGCCCACAGGGATGACTGGCGCTTCGGGGTGGCGCAGAGCCAGGCGCGCTGCACCGGTTCGCGCCGGACCCGGCATCTGGTCAGGCTCGGTGGTGAGTCGTCCCTCCGGATAGAGCGCGACGAGCTGGCCCTGGGTGAGCCGCTCCGACGCGCTGTCGAGGGCGTCGGCCGCCGACGCCGAACCGCGCGCCACCGGGATCTGCCCGGTCGCTCGCGCCAGCGCGCCGACACCCGGCCAACCGAACACCTCCTGCATCGCGAGGAAGTGCGGGAAGCGCCGGTGCCCGATCGCCACCCGTGCCACGGCGAGCGGGTCGGTCATCGTGAGGTGGTTGGCCACGAGGATGACCGGTCCCGTGCGGGGGACCGACCCCGTCGTCCGGAATCGCACGCGGTGGGCAGCCTTGGCCACGACCCACACCAGCGCGAAGCCAGCGGCGTTCTTCACGTGCTGACGAGGTGAGGTCACCCACGCATTCTCACTCAGAGCCGGCTGTTGTCGGGGCTGTCCTGTGATGTCGGGGCCTCGTGGAGCACCGACACCACAGATGGACGCCCACAACGGCGGCGAGGTCAGTTGAGTCGAGCGAGGAAGCGGTCGGTGTCGACGATGACCCGGGTGATCTCGCCGGTGGCGACGATCTTGCCGTCCGTATGCCGTCCGCCCACCCTGAGTCGTTGCAGACGCCCATCGGCGTATGCCGGGTCAGCAGTGACGATGACCGTCGCACCGACCGGGGACGCGGCGCTGTGCTGCAGGTCGACACGGGTGCCGACACTCGTGCGCCCGTCGCCGATCAGTGGCTCCAGGGCCGAGCATGTCGCGGCCTCGAGCCATGCCAGCAGACGCGGTGTTGCGAGCACGGGCAGGCTGCCTGATCCCAGCGCGGCGGCAGTGTCTGCCTCCGTGACCGTGAATGTCATCTCGACCGATCCGGCCTGGCCCACTGACTCGCTCATGTCCCCAAGTGTCCACGCCCGGCTGAAGCTCAGTGCGAGGAGAGCTCGCCGGAGAGACGTCCGTGCCGCTCGGCGCTGGCCTCGTTGAGTCCGATGATCTCGACGGACTTGCCCTTGCGGGCGTACTTCGTCGTGATGGCATCCAGCGACGCGACCGTGGAGGCATCCCAGATGTGGGAGTCGCTGAGGTCGATGACGACGCGGTCGGGATCGTCGGCGTAGTCGAACTGGGTGTAGAGATCGTTGCTCGACGCGAAGAAGAGCTCTCCGGTGACCCGATAGGTGGCAATCGCGCCCTCCGCGTCCTCGGTCAGTGCGCGGTGCGTCTGCGTCAGGTGCGCGACCCGGCGAGCGAAGAGCGTCATGGCGACGAGGACGCCGACGCCCACACCGATGGCAAGGTTGTGGGTGGCGACGGTGAACGCCACCGTCGAGAGCATGACGGCCGTCTCCGACTTGGGCATCCGGCGCAGGGTCGCCGGCTGGATGCTGTGCCAGTCGAACGTGCCGACGGCCACCATGATCATCACGGCGACGAGTGCTGCCATCGGGATGAGTGCCACGACGTCGCCGAACCCGACGACGAGGATGAGCAGGAACGTGCCCGCGAGGAACGTCGAGAGACGGGTCCGTGCTCCGGAGGCCTTCACGTTGATCATCGTCTGGCCGATCATGGCGCAACCGCCCATGCCGCCGAAGAACCCGGTGATGACGTTGGCGGCGCCCTGCCCCCAGGCCTCGCGCGTCTTGTCGGAGTGGGTGTCGGTGATGTCGTCGACCAGTTTGGCCGTGAGCAGCGACTCGAGGAGCCCGACGAGCGCCATCGCCAGCGCATAGGGCGCGATGATCTTGAGGGTGTCGAGGGTGAAGGGCACGTCGGGGAGGAGGAGCGACGGGAGGCTGTCGGGCAGCTCACCCTCGTCGCCCACGTTGGGCATGGTGATCGAGGCGAGCAACGTGAACGCCGTGAGGGCCACGATGGCGACGAGCGGAGCCGGGATGACCGAGCTGATTCTCGGCAGCCCGACGATCACGGCGATACCGACGGCGATCATCGGGTAGACCAGCCACGGCACGTCGATCATGTGCGGGAGCTGCGCGAGGAAGATCAGGATCGCGAGGGCGTTGACGAAGCCGACAATGACCGAGCGGGGGATGAACCTCATGAGCCTCGCCACGCCCACGAGACCGAGGATGATCTGCAGGGCGCCGCCGAGCAGCACCGTCGCGATGAGGTAGTCCAGCCCGTGCTCGCGCACCACTGGTGCGATGACGAGCGCGATGGCGCCGGTGGCCGCCGAGATCATCGCCGGTCGACCGCCGAGGAAGGCGATCGAGACCGCCATCGTGAACGACGCAAAGAGTCCCACGCGCGGGTCGACACCGGCGATGATCGAGAACGAGATGGCCTCGGGGATGAGGGCCAGGGCCACGACGAGTCCGGCGAGCACCTCGATGCGCAGGAGCTTCGGTGAGCGCAGCGCGGCCCGCACTGTCGGCTCGGGCGTGTGGGTCAGGGTGGTGCTCATGCGGTTTCCGATCGTGGCGATGACGGCCGGCGACGCGCCGACGGACGCGCCGACGATACCCTCACGTTGCGTAAGGGTTGAAATCGTGAAGGCATGAGATGGTCAACTCGTGAACGACGCACCCACGCCCTCCCCGCCATCGGATGATGAACCGGCGGTGATGCACATCGGTGAGGTCGCGGCCCGCACGGAACTGTCCCTGCGCAGCCTTCGCCACTGGGACGAGGTCGGGCTGCTGCGACCTTCGGGACGCACTGACGGAGGCTTTCGGCTCTACACCGAGGCCGACGTCGAGAAGGTCCTCGTCATCCGCCGGATGAAGCCGCTGGGATTCACCCTCGACGAGATGGGTGCCGCGATGCGCGACCTCGAGACCATCCGCGACCCCGCGGCACAAGGTCACGTCAGTGCGCAGGCGCGTCAGCGCCTGGCCGCTCTCGTCACCGAGGCCACCACACGCCGCCAGAAACTCGTGAGCCAACTGGGGATGGCCGACGAGTTCATCGCCCAACTCGGCCATCAGCTTTCCTGAGGGCGCTCAGTCGGCTTCGAGTGCGTCCAACGTCAGCAGCACCAACGCAGCAGTCCACAACAACGGCGCCGGTCCGGCCGGGTCGCCCGACCGATTGACCTTCTCGGGCAGTGAGCCCCACGGGGTCCGGTTGTCGTCGAGCCAGTCGAGCCAGCGCGTGGCGACCCGATCCTGCCCAGACGCAGCCGCGGTGTAGGCGACCAGTGCCGTCTCTGGGGTCCAGGACGTCCCGTCGTTCTTCCATCCCGCACCCGGGGCGAGCCCACCGGAGGAGCGAAGGGCGACCTTCTGGTAGCCCAGCCACTGCTTCGTCACCCGACGATCCGACGGGCCGAAGGGCGGCATGAGCATGGCCACCGCGGCATCGAGGCCGCCGTGGTCACCGAAGCGCTCCAACTCAGGACCCATCTGCGAATGCACCTGCGCTCCAAGCCTTTTGGCCATGTCGGCAGCGAGAGGGCGCTCCAAAGTCGTGCCAGCCCGAGCGGTTGCGTGCAGTCCTGCGAGCATGGGGGCGACGGTGCCGAGAGAGGTCTGTGTGACGTGCAGTTCCCAGTAGTCCGGAGACGGCGGAGGCAGCTGCCACCCGCTCCACGTGAGTCGCATGATGTTGTTCAGGCACTTTGACCTGAGGCCCGCTGTCGACGTCGGCAACGATGAGGCAGACATCGACCCGAGTGCCCACAGCACCCACCCGCACCCGTCCGACTGGGGCCCGCGAGGGTCGAGCGTCACTCGCTCCCCACCGAGCAGATAGCGGGCGTCGAAACCCTCGGCCGCGTCGAAGGGCAGCCCCGCCAGCACATCCACGAGATGGCGCGCTTCCTCGTGGTGGCCGGTGCGGTCCAGAGCGACCGCGAGGAATGCCCCGTCGCGCGGCCAGAAGTAGCCCCAGTTCGCAGCGGCTCCTGCCGCTGGCGCCCCGCCCGCCGCCTTGCCGCTGGCCATCAGCTGTCGAATGTCGACGAGAGCCCACCGGCTCATGGACTCCCACTGAGTGCCCGCACCGGGCACGGACCCTCGCGCGATCCACTCGCGGGACTCCTTGGCGATCGTGGCTCCATCGGGATCGTGATCGCTGATCCGGAAGTCCGGACTCGTCTTGAGTTGAGGCTCGGCCCACACGGGTTCGCTCGTGGGGCGCGTCCCGCATGCGGCCACGAGGGCGCAGCACAGCGCCACCACCACGCACCGCAGGCCACCCCGCATCGATCCACCTCCTCGATTCCGGTGAACCTACGCTGAGGAGGACCGGATGTCTCGGGAACCGGGCGGATACGGCATACCGAAAAGGCCTGGGTATGCCGCGCCGTCAGGCGCATGTGCCGCTCACCTTAGGCTCGGCTCATGGCACGTGAGATGAAGGTCAGCGACTCGGTTGAGATCCCCGGGGTCACCCCGGCCGAGGTCTATGCGCAGGTGAGCGACCCGACTCTCATGGGTCGGTGGAGTCCGGAGAACACCGGGGCCGAGGTCGAGCGAGGAAGCGTCGGCAGCCTCTCCGCGGGTGACGTGTTCGTCGGCGCCAACAAGCGTGGTGGCGTGCGGTGGCAGACACGCTGCAAGGTTGTCGCGGCCGAACCCGGTGAGAAGTTCGCGTTCGACGTCGTGGGCTGGGGCCTGAAGTCCCCGTTGCTCAAAATCGCGATCGCGCGCTGGGAGTACACCTTCGAGGCCACCGAAGACGGCACCAGGGTCACCGAGACGTGGCGTGATGCCCGCCGCCGGTGGCCCGACGCGGTCGCCAACGCGGTCGACAGCAAGCTCACCGGCGGCCGCACCTTCGCCGCGTTCCAGAAGCGCAACATCGCCAAGACCCTTGAGGCCCTGCGCGCCGACCTCGCGATCAGCCCGAGCGCCTGAGGCCGAACCTCAGTTGACGTAGGGCACCTTGCGCCACGTGAGGACGGGTTCGTCCATGTCGCGGCCGACAGTCACGTCGAGCCAGTTGGTGTTGTTGCCGGACCCATCGACGGTGACCCGCTGGAGCGCACTGGATCCGTCAACGCCATAGAGCGACAACCACTTTGAGCCGGCCGCCAGGGGCTGGTCCTCGTTGTAGACGTGGCTGTCACCGTTGAACAGATAGGTCTCGCCGTCGTAGGCGTTCGACTCGTCGATGAGCAGCTGCACGAGGGGTTTGAAGGCCGAGACGTCGGCATAGGTCGGTGACCAGGTCGGGTCGAACATGTCGGCCTGAAGGAAGATCGCGACGGCCCGGTCCTGGCGGCGAGAGGCGTCCGCAAAGGCCGCCCGCACGGTTGAGAGAGCGCTGTCCATCCGGGCCGACTGCTCGGCGAGCTGCTCGGGTGTGGCGGACGTCGCGCCGGTCCACGGGAGCGTCCCGTCGTTGCTGCCGACGACATGCACGGCTGCCATCGACACCCGGTCCTCACGCCACTGGACGTTCTCGGGGTAGCCCGCCGCGGTGTCGGCCGACACCTTGCGGGTCTTCTCGCCCAGGGTCTGCCCGGGCGTCGGATAGAACGTGTCCCGCACGAAGTCCAGGCGCTCGAGCGGGTCATAGCCACCGTTGTTGGGGCGGTGGCAGTCGGTCCACTCGTTGTCGCCCGGCGTGAAGATCAGCGGGTTCGAGATGGTGTCGAAGACAGCCCGGATGCCGGTGATGTAGGCGTCGGTGCAGGCGGTCGAACCGTTCTTGATGTCGCCGACGTGGACCGTGAACTCGGGGTCCGCGGCGTTGATCTCCTGCATCCACGCAGGGAAGCGGTCGATCTGGGCGGGGCCGTAGGGCACGTCGCCGATGACGGCGAAGTGATCCTTCTTCGCCGGCGCAGGGTCGGCGGAGGCCGCCCCCATTGGGGCGACGAGAGCGGCAGCGAGCGCGACCACGGTGGCGGGCAGGACGGCATACGCAAAAGGCTTCACAGCGGTTCTCCTCAGGGTGGAGGGGGCAGATCCCCACTCAATCGAAGTCCGGTGAACGCATCGGGCCGTGCGGATGAAACCTTGGGACGAGGAGGCGTATGCCCTTCGGGGTCTCCGAACAATGGGGACGCCAGGGTGCGCAGGGCCTGACCTAGGCTCGCTCCGTGACAGAACTCAATGCCTTCGGTCAGTCCGTCGGAGACGTGGTGCCCGAGTGGGAGCCCCGACCCGAGCCCGAGCCCGTGACGTTGCAGGGCCGCTACCTGCGGGTCGTGCCACTGGACTCCGTGCACTACGCGGATCTGTTCGCTGCGCTCTGCGGTCCGGATGATGACGCGTTCTGGACCTATCGGCCGATCGCCAAGCCGACCTCGCTGGCCAGCCTCTGGATGCACCTGGCCGAGGTGATGGAGGCTCCGGGAACCCTGACCTTCGCGCTGGTCCCTGAGGAGGGCGAGCGTGCCGGGCTGGCGAGCGGGATCGCGTCCTTCCACCGGATCGACCCGCGCACGGGTCAGGTCGAGGTCGCTGGAGTCCTCTACGCCCAGTCCTTGCAACGGACCCGTGCCGCCACAGAGGCCATCCACCTGCTGATGCGCTACGCCTTCGACGACCTGGGCTATCGCCGCTTCGAGTGGAAGTGTGACAGCCTCAACGAGCCGTCACGTCGAGCTGCCCTGCGCCTCGGATTCACCTACGAGGGCCAGTTCCGCAACCACATGGTCACCCAGGGCCGCAATCGCGACACCGACTGGTTCTCGGTCACGGGCGAGGAGTGGCCAGAGGTGCGAGCGACCCACGAGGAGTGGCTCGACCCGGACAACTTCGACGACGCGGGCCGCCAGCGCGACTCGCTCAAGCGTGGGGGGAGTCGCTGAGGGGCTTCTCCTTGGTGGCGAGCTCCTCCTTGGCCTTGGCCCGGGCTGCGGCGTGCTCCTCTTCGGTGCGCGCAGCGGAAGCTGCGTGGGCGTCATCGTCGTGGCCCTCCGGCATACGCCAACGAGCCGTGGACATGCCGGCGTCCTTGGCTCGCTGGACGGCCTCGTTGATGGTGCGCTCGGCGTCCTCGCGGCCGGCCCAGTGGGCGCCTTCGACGGACTTGCCGGGCTCGAGGTCCTTGTAGGTCTCGAAGAAGTGCTGGATCTCGAGGCGGTCGAACTCGCTGATGTCCTCGAGCTCCTTGATGTGCGCCTTGCGCGGGTCGCCCGCGGGGATGCACAGGATCTTGTCGTCGCCGCCGGCCTCGTCGCGCATGTGGAACATGCCGATCGGGCGAGCGCTCACGAGGCAACCCGGGAAGGTCGGCTCGTCGAGCAGGACCAGGGCGTCCAGCGGGTCGCTGTCCTCACCCAAGGTGTTCTCGATGTAGCCGTAGTCCGACGGGTAAGCCATCGAGGTGAACAGCATCCGGTCGAGGCGGATGCGTCCGGTCTCGTGATCCACCTCGTACTTGTTGCGCTGACCCTTGGGGATCTCGATGGTGACGTCGAACTCCACGGTGGTGGCCTTCTTTCGAATGGGTGTCAATGACCTACGCTCGGGGAACATTGTCCCGCATGTTTCGGGCGCTGCAGGAGAAGGGGTCGGATGCGACGGGCAGTTGTGGCGGGGGTCACGTGTCTTCTCGTGGGCGGTGTGGGCTATGCAGCCGCCGACGTCGTGGACGTGGCGCCGGGAATCCTCACCTATGACGGCGCCCCCGTCGACCCGCCGACTCCGACCGGCACGGCGTCAGCGTCGACCGACTGGGCCCCGTTGCCGAGCGCCGCAGCCCCTGGTGGGAGCACGTCGCCCAGCGCCTCCTCGTCGCGTGGCGCGGCCACCCCCTCCACCGCGCCGACCACCGCACCCACCGCAGCCCCGACGACCGCTGGCCTCACCAAGGTTCTTGCCCCGCTTGCCAGGGACCCGTGGCTGGGTCCCACCGTGGGCATCAGTGTGCGAGACGGAGTGACGGGGAACGAGTTGTATGCCGTGCAGCCGACCGTGCCCCGCGCACCCGCGTCCACCCTCAAGCTCCTTGCGGCCGTGGCCATGACCGAGCACCTGGAGCCCGACGCCCGGATGAGCACCAAGGTCGTCACGGGCGATGGTCCGGGCGAGGTCGTCCTCGTCGCCGGTGGTGACACCAGGCTGGGTGACGGTGCGTCCGACACGACGTCAGTTGCCGGTCACGCAGGGCTGGCCACTCTCGCTGACGAGGTTGCCCAGTCCCTGCGCGATCGCCGGCTCACGGCGGTGACCCTCAAGGTTGACGCCAGCTATGCCGCTGGTCCGCGCTATCCGGCGAAGTGGAACCCGAACGATGTCCGGGACGGCTTCACCCAGGGAGTGGCGATGCTGGGTCGCGCCACGGAGCGTCCGCGCATCGGGCGCACCTCGGTGGCTGTCGCTGAGGTGTCGGTGGCCAAGACGCTGGCGACGCTCATCACCCAGCGTGGGGTCACAACGACTGTCGCACCGTTCAGCGGTCAGGGGAGCCGGCCCCCCGCTGCGGCTCAGGAGCTGGGATCGGTGGAGTCGGCGACCTATCGCGAGGTCGTCGAGCTGGCTCTGGGCGACAGTGATGACGCCCTCACCGAGAACCTCGTCCGCCAGGCCATGGCGGCCGCGGGAACCTCGGCTGCCTCGCTCGCAGCGCCCCCCGCCTTCGTCCGGGAGTCCTTGATCGCGGCCGGCATCGATGTCACGGGATATGTCGCGCTCGACACGAGTGGCCTTGCCTACGGTCAGCTCGTCACCGCGACAACCCTCAGCGACGTCCTCACCCTCGCGACCACCGACCGCAAGCCGTGGCTGAGCGAGGTCGTCAGCAACCTCCCCGTGGCCGGTCTCAGCGGGACCCTCGCCGACCGCTTCACCGGCATGCAGACCAAGGCCGCGGCCGGCATACCCCGCGCCAAAACTGGCACGCTGACGGGCATCTCGAGTCTTGCCGGGACGACCGTGACGGCCGATGGCCGCCTGCTGACGTTCGTCGTGCTCGCCGACCGTGTGCCACCCTCATCGGGAACGCTCGGTGCACGCGCGGCGTTGGATCGGTTCGTCACCGCACTGACTCTGTGCGGCTGTCGCTGAAGCAGGGCTGGCACTGAGGAGGGCACGTGAGCAACAACTACGTCGACTGGGAGTTCGCCAAGACCACCGGACGGACCCTCGTCGCGGCCGGTCCGAGCGTGTCGCCCGACGAGGCCGCCGCGGAGGTCGAAGCGATCCGCGCGGCCGCCCGCCGAGCCCACAGTCCGGTCGCCGAGACCTCTCGCCTCTCCACCCCTGACGGTGCACCCGAGGCGCTCGTCGTCGACCGCCCGACCTGGATCTCGATGAACGCCGACTCGATGGGCGCGATGCTCAACCCGGCGTTCGAGCAGATCGCGAGCCAGCGAGGCGCCGCGCCGAGTGGTGTCGGTGCGGCCATCGGCGGCAAGGTCACGGGAGCCGAGGCCGGTGCGCTGCTCGCCTTCATGTCGAGCAAGGTCCTGGGGCAGTACGACCTCGCCCCCGGCGGCACTCCCGCACTCCTGCTCGTCGCCCCCAACCTCATGCAGACGCGGCGTGAGCTCGGCGTCGACGCCGAGGACTTCCGCGCGTGGGTGTGCATGCACGAAGAGACGCACCGCGTGCAGTTCACGGCCGTCCCTTGGCTGCGCGACCACATGATCGCCGAGGCCCGCCAGCTCGCCACTGACATGGCACCCGACCAGGAGCGCATCCAGGAACTCACCAGGCGCCTCGCCGAGAAGCTCCCCGAGCTCTTCAGCAGCGGTTCCGGCGGCATCACCGACCTCGTGACGACGCCCGAGCAGCGCGCCAAGCTCGCCGAACTCACTGCTGTCATGTCGCTCCTCGAGGGTCACGCCGACGTCGTCATGGATGACGTGGGCCCCGCCCACATCCCGTCGGTCGCGCAGATCCGCGCGAAGTTCACCGAGCGCCGCAAGGGTGCCGGGGCCGTCGACAAGATGCTGCGACGGTTGCTCGGTCTCGAGGCCAAGATGCGTCAGTACAAGGACGGTGCAGCGTTCGTGCGTGGCGTCCAGGACCGCGTCGGTGTCGATGGTTTCAACGCCATCTGGACCTCACCCGACACCCTGCCCCAGCCCCTCGAGATCACCGATCCGGGCGCCTGGGTCACTCGCGTGCACGGCTGAGCCGAGGCGTCTCGTGTCCGGTCCGCATCCGTCGACGGCGAAGATCCGGTATGCCGTTCGCTCGGCTCTCGCGGACCTCGCACCTTCTCGTCCCGTCCCGAACTCGCCAACTCCCCCGTTGGGGACCGGCGGTCCTGTCACGAACGGGGGAATTGGCGAGTTCGGGACACCGATGGTGCTGGTTGCGTGTTCGGGGGGCGGCGACTCGATGGCGCTGGCCGAGGCCGTGGCCCACGAGGCTCGGCATGCGTCGTGGACCGCCGGTGCGGTAGTCGTCGACCACGACCTGCAGGCAGGATCCGATGACGTGGCCGCGCGGGCGGCCACTTCATTGCGCGGCCTGGGTCTCGATCCGGTCATCGTCGAGCGAGTTGCGGTGTCGGACAGCGGTTCCGGACTCGAATCCGCCGCCAGAGATTCCCGGTATGCCGCGTTGTCCGGTGTCGCGGAGCGGCTCGGGGCCGCGGTGGTCCTGCTCGGGCACACCCTCGACGACCAGGCCGAACAGGTGCTGCTCGGTCTTGTCCGGGGGTCGGGCGCGCGCTCGCTCGCGGGAATGGCAGCCGCGCGTGGGATCTATCGGCGACCACTCCTGGGTGTGACGCGCGCCGAATGCCGTGAGTCGCTCGACGCCGAAGGGGTGCAGTGGTGGGATGACCCGATGAACGACGACCCCGCCTTCACTCGCGTGCGCGCACGGCGTGCGGTGGCCGACCTCGAGGCTGACCTCGGGCCCGGAATTGTTGCGGCACTGGGGCGTTCGGCCGATCAGCTTCGTGAGGACGCCGACCACCTCGAGGCCCTGGCTCACGAGGCGGCGACTGCACTCGGGGTCGGGCCGTGGGAGGTTGCATCCATCGCCGGCCTGCCCCGGGCTGTGCGCACCAGGGTCTGGAGAAGGCTCCTCGTCGCGGCCGGTGCGCCGGCCGGGCAGGTGAGCACACGGCATACCGAGGCCTGCGACGCCTTGGTGGCGAACTGGCACGGACAGGGAGCCATCGACGCCCCGGGGAGAATTCGTGTCATGCGACGCGATGGATACGTTGTGGCACAGGCGAGCCCAGATCCCGAGGGCGATTGAGATGGTGAGCTACCGCATCGCAAGCTGCTGTATGTCAGCACGTCTGCGGCGGAGGCGATCCTCGGAGACCTCGACCCGCTGACCTGAACGCGCCTACTCGCCCGGGTCGGTGCGAGGTGCGCGCGGGTACGCAAAGGATTCAGGTCATTCGGCGGCACCGCCAAACGAGGAAGTTATTGACTTCGTCCAAGGGCCCGTCGGGGTGGCAGGAGTCAGCTCGTGACCGGCGCTGGGTCAGGCCGGCTCAAGCCGACCGGCGTGAGAGGCGCTCAGCCGGAGGTCTGCGTGCAGGCACTCACGAAGGCGTCAGCCTCGGGGGAGTGCGGAGCCTCGACCTCGCTGCGCAGGACGGCCCGCTGCGTCGGCTTCGCGGATGCGTAGCGCTCGCGGCCCTCGGTGGTGAGGCGGGCGAACACCGCGCGTCGGTCGTTCGAGCACATCTCGCGGTGCACGAGTCCGGCGGTCTCCAGGCGACCGACCAGGCGCGAGAGGGCGGACTGAGTGAGGTGCACGTGACCGCCGAGGTCAGCCATCTTGAGGTCCGCGGGCTCCGCGACGCACAGGGCTTCAAGGACGTTGAACTCACTTGAGGTCAGCTCGTGCTCGGCCATGAGGGTGCGATCGAGGGTGCAGGTGAGGCGTTGGTAGCGCTGCATGAGCATCGCCCAGCCCTGAGCCAGCTCGTCGTCGTCCATGGGCGACGCGGCGGCGGTGTCCTCGGCGGCGAGGTCGACCTGAGGGGAGCCCTTCACGCTGCGCACCTTAACACATGCGCATGAATCTGTTGTTTCCGCATTATTTGCTTGCACATTCAATGCACATGCATGAGAGTTGCCCCATGTCCACCTCGACCTCACCGCCAGACACCGACCTCGCGACCCGGGACCTGGGCTCCGCCACCACCGCGACAGGGGAGCCCGACCACCTCGTCGTCGACGAACACACCGAGTGGACGTCGAAGATCTGGCTCCTCGTCTTCGTCCTCGGCGCCGTCCTGTTCCTCGATGGTCTCGACCTCTCGATGATCGGTGTCGCGCTCCCCGAGATTCGTCAGGCGCTGGACCTCGAGGCATCCTCGGCGCAGTGGCTGATCTCCGGCTACATCCTCGGCTACGGCGGGTTCCTCCTGCTGGGAGGACGTGCCTCCGACCTCCTCGGACGCCGTCGAGCCTTCCTCGCGGCGGCCCTCGTCTTCGGCATCGCCTCGGTCGTGAGTGCGCTCGTGGACGCCCCCACGCTCATCGTTGCCCTGCGCTTCATCAAGGGCATCTCTGCCGCCTTCACCGTCCCTGCCGGGCTGTCGATCATCACGACGACGTTCGCCGAGGGTGCGGCCCGCAACCGGGCCTTCTCGATCTACACCGTCTGCGGGGCCAGCGGCTTCTCCCTCGGCCTCGTCGCGGGAGGTCTGCTGACCGAGATCTCGTGGCGCGCAGCGCTCTTCTTCCCCGGACCGGTCGCCCTCGCGCTATTCCTCCTCGGCTGGAAGGTCATCCCGCGCTCGGCGTCGGAGCCGTTCTCGTTCAAGCGGTTCGACATCGCCGGCGCACTCACGTCGACGCTCGCCCTGTTGCTCCTCGTGCTCACCGTGGTGCGCGCACCTGGCGTCGGATGGGCGTCGGCGACCACCATCGCCGGCTTCGTCGGAGCAGCCATCCTCATGGTCGCGTTCGTCGTCATCGAGCAGCGCCACTCTCACCCGCTCGTGCGCCTGGGCATCCTCCGCTCGGCGGCGCTCGTCCACGCCAACCTCGCCGGGCTCGTCATGTTCGGTGGGTATGCCGCCTTCCAGTTCCTCGTGAGCCTCTATCTCCAGGAGCAGCTGGGGTGGTCAGCGATCGGCATGGCCCTCGGCTTCCTGCCCGCGGGGCTCATCGTCCTGGCGTCGGCGCTGCGGATCGACCGCCTGCTCAACCGCGCCGACACGCGGGTGCTCGTCGCCGTGGGTCTGGTGTCGTTCGTCCTGGCCTATGCGTGGTTCCTCCTGGCCCGCCCGGACCAGCCCTACGTGCGTTTCCTCCTGCCGACGATGCTCTTGCTCGGCATCGGCTTCGCGCTGACCTTCCCGGCCGTGAACGCCCAGGCCACGGCCGGCGTCGACGACGACGAACAGGGCCTCGCGTCCGGTCTGCTCAACACCTTCGTCCAGGTGGGTGGGGCGCTCATGATCGCGGTCGTCACCGCGATCACGGCCACGGCGTCGCAAGGCGCGGTCCCGGACCCGACGCAGCTCCCGCCGGGTGTCGTCCCGTCCATCACGGTCGTCATCGTGCTCACGTCCATCGGCCTCATCGGCACCCTGATCTTCCTCGGACGCCGCCCCCGCGTGATCGCAGGGGACACGTCGGCGGTGACCGAGGTGACATCCGGGTGATCCCCGGGTGTCCTCCGGTTGGTCGCGTCCGGTTGACTAGGACGCGACCAACCGGATTGACCCAGGAACGACGACACAACCAGGAAGTGCACCGTGGACGCTGCCCACATGGGGGCCGACCTCGAGCGGGTCCTCATCACCGAGGACGAGATCCAGGCCAAGCTCGCCGATCTCGCCGAGGAGATCGCGCAGGAGTACGCCGGCAAGGACCTGCTGCTCGTCGGCGTCCTCAAGGGAGCGGTGATGGTCATGGCCGACCTGATGCGCGCCCTGCCCATGACGGCGCCCGTCGATTGGATGGCGGTCTCGTCCTACGGCTCGGGCACCAAGAGCTCCGGCGTCGTCCGCATCCTCAAGGACCTCGACGCCGACATCTCCGGCAAGCACGTCCTCATCGTCGAGGACATCGTCGACTCGGGTCTGACCCTGTCGTGGATCAAGGCCAACCTCGAGTCGCGCCGGCCGGCCTCCGTCGAGATCGTCACCCTGCTGCGCAAGCCCGAGGCCGCCAAGGTCGAGGTCGACGTCAGGTGGGTCGGGTTCGACATCCCCAACGAGTTCGTCGTCGGCTACGGCCTCGACTACGCCGAGCAGTACCGCGGCCTGCGCCAGGTCGGCACGCTCGCCCCCCACGTCTACAGCTGACCGCAGACCGGAGCCTTGCGATGGCCGCGGATCTCGTCGTCCCACTCGCCCCTAGTGTGTGGCGCATCCGGCTGTTGCGCGACTTCATCAATGGGTTCATCTTCCGTGACGACGACGGTCAGGTGACGCTCGTCGACATGGGACTCAAGACACACGGCCCCAAGGTCATCGGGGCGCTGTCAGCCATCGGCTCGGGGCCGAGTGACGTCACCCGCCTCCTGCTCACCCACGCGCACCCCGACCACGCGGGCGGTGCTGCCCATGTGTCTCGCGAGACAGGCAAGCCGTTCGGCATCCACGAGGGCGACGCCGACTTCGCCCGCAGCGGCCAGTCGCCGCCACGGGACGGCACCCTGCGGATCGGCGCCCTGGCCAACCGGCTCATGGGCGGGCGGCAGGCGTTCGAGCCGATCGAGGTCGGCGAGACCTTCGTCGACGGACAGGTCGTCCCCGTCGCTGGCGGCCTCGAAGTGGTCCACACGCCCGGGCACTCACCGGGGCACGCGGCATACCTCCACCGCGACAGCGGCGTCCTCATCACCGGTGATTCGATCTTCAACGTGCGTGGCCTGCGCTGGCCGATCAAGGCGTTCTGCACCAACTTCGTCATGACGATGCAGACGGCGGAGCGACTGACGACACTCGACTACTCGACCGCTGCCTTCACCCACGGCGCTGAGTTGCGCGACAACCCGCGAGCCGCGATCGGTGCGTTCCTCGCCCGCAACCGGAACTGAGGGCCAAGCGCTCGCGGAACACGCGGCATACGCCGGTCGTTGTCCCGATCGGACGCGCCCCGTGGAGCCAGCTCTCTGACGGGTAGCGTGTGCACCCAGATCTGTGCCGCCCGAGCGCGCACGGAGATTTCGCCGATCAGGAGGACGTGGGGCCACTGGCCCCATTCACATTCATGGATGCCAAGCGCGTGTTCAAGACCCCGTTGTTCTGGGTCCTTGCCGTCATCGCCATCACCGTGGTGATGTTCTCGCTCGGGGGTGACGACGGCTACGCGACGATCGACACCGCGAAGGCCGAGAAGCTCATCACCGACAAGAAGGTCGACAAGGCCGAGTTGACGAGTGACAACGTCCTCAAGCTCGACCTCAAGAAGGACGCGGCCTACACCGACAAGGGCGCCAACATCGCGGACGCCGACAAGGTTCAGGCCGAGTTCGTCGAGGCCCGCGCCGAGTCCCTGGTCGAGCTGGTCAACGCCAACGAGCCCACCAACGGCTACAACGACAAGCGCGAGACCCAGAACCCGTTCTTCACGCTCCTCATCAGCATCTTCCCGATCCTGCTGCTCGTCGGCCTCTTCTGGTTCATCATGAGCCAGTCCCAGGGCGGTGGCTCCCGGGTCATGCAGTTCGGCAAGTCCAAGGCCAAGCTCGCCACCAAGGACACGCCCAAGGTCACCTTTGACGATGTCGCCGGCGCTGACGAGGCCGTGCAGGAGCTCTACGAGATCAAGGAGTTCCTCTCCGACCCGGCCAAGTTCCTCGCCGTCGGAGCCAAGATCCCCAAGGGTGTCCTCCTCTATGGCCCTCCCGGAACCGGCAAGACCCTCCTCGCGCGCGCCGTTGCCGGCGAGGCCGGGGTGCCGTTCTACTCGATCTCCGGCTCGGACTTCGTCGAGATGTTCGTCGGTGTCGGTGCCTCGCGTGTCCGCGACCTCTTCGAGCAGGCCAAGGCCAACGCGCCCGCCATCGTCTTCGTCGACGAGATCGACGCCGTCGGTCGCCACCGCGGCGCCGGCATGGGTGGCGGTCACGACGAGCGCGAGCAGACGCTCAACCAGCTGCTCGTCGAGATGGACGGCTTCGACGTCAAGACCAACGTCATCCTGATCGCGGCGACCAACCGCCCCGACATCCTCGACCCCGCGCTCCTGCGCCCGGGCCGCTTCGACCGTCAGATCGCCGTCGAGGCCCCCGACATGCTCGGCCGCCACCGCATCCTCGAGGTCCACTCGCAGGGCAAGCCGATGGCACCCGGTGTCGACCTGCTCGCTGTCGCGCGACGCACGCCCGGCTTCACCGGTGCCGACCTCGCCAACGTCCTCAACGAGGCCGCGCTCCTCACGGCTCGCACGGACAAGAAGCTGATCGACGACTTCACGCTCGACGAGGCCATTGACCGTGTCATCGCCGGTCCGCAGAAGAAGACGCGGATCATGTCGGCCAAGGAACGCAAGATCACGGCCTACCACGAGGGTGGTCACGCGCTCGTCGCGTCGGCCATGAACAACACCGACCCGGTCACCAAGGTGACGATCCTGCCTCGCGGTCGGGCCCTCGGCTACACGATGGTCATGCCGCTCGACGACAAGTACTCCACGTCGCGCAACGAGATCCTCGACCAGCTCGCCTTCGCCCTCGGTGGACGCGTCGCGGAGGAGATCATCTTCCACGACCCGACGACCGGGGCCGCAAACGACATCGAGAAGGCCACGGCAATGGCCCGCAAGATGGTCACCGAATACGGCATGAGCGAGCGCGTCGGTGCGATCAAGCTCGGGCAGAGCCAGGGTGAGGTCTTCCTCGGCCGCGACCTGGGTCACCAGCGCGACTACTCCGAGAAGATCGCCGGCATCGTCGACGAGGAGGTGCGTGCCCTCATCGAGGCCGCGCACGACGAGGCCTGGCACGTCATCAATGCCAACCGCGATGTCCTCGACCGGCTCGTCCTCGAGCTGCTCGAGCGCGAGACCCTCAACCAGAAGGACCTCGCGATCATCTTCGAGGACATCGTCAAGCGCCCATTGCGCCCGACGTGGCTCTCGAGCGAGCACCGCGGGATCTCCCACCAGCCTCCGGTCATGACACCGGCCGAGCAGGCAGCCCTCAACGGCCACGACCCTTCCGGTGCGCCGGCCGGGGCCCACGCCAACGAGGGTGACCCGGCGACGGTCGCGGCGATCGACAAGGCCGCCACGGACGGCGCGCACCCGGCTGCGGCTGTGGGCGAGGAGCACCCGACGACGCAGGTGATCGAGGTTCCCGAGGACCAGCGTGTCGACCCCAACGCCCACTGAGCCGGGGTCGGCTTCGGCCGACAGTGTGACACCGCCTCAGGTCGACCACGAGCGTGCGCGCGCTGCTGTGCGCGAACTGCTCTTCGCGATCGGGGAGGACCCCGATCGCGAAGGTCTGCGCGACACTCCGGACCGCGTTGCGCGTGCCGCAACGCAGTTGTATGCCGGCCTGTCCCAGGACCCGGGCGACGTCCTGTCCGCGCGCTTCTCGATCGACCACGAAGAGCTCATCATCGTGCGCGACATCGAGATCTTCTCGACCTGTGAGCACCACCTCCTGCCGTTCCACGGCGTCGCCCACGTCGGCTACATCCCGGCGACGGACGGCACGGTGACAGGCCTGTCGAAGCTGGCACGGCTCGTCGACGTCTTCGCTCGCCGGCCTCAGGTCCAGGAGCGCATCACCACCCAGGTGGCCGACGCCCTCGTCGAGCAGCTGGGGGTGCAGGGCGTCATCGTCGTCATCGAGGCCGAGCACCTCTGCATGTCGATGCGCGGCGTGCACAAGCCCGGCTCCCGCACCATCACGTCGGCCGTGCGCGGCCAGTTGCGCGACCCCGCCACCCGGGCAGAGGCGATGTCGCTCCTGCTCGGCGGCAAGCGGTGAGCGGTGAGCGGCACGCGGTGATCTCGCTCGTTGCCGGTCCGCGGCCCCTGGTCATGGGGGTCGTCAACGTCACCCCCGACTCGTTCAGCGACGGTGGCGCGTGGTTCGAGCCCGACGCCGCGATCGCGCATGGGCGTGAGCTCGTCGCCGCCGGTGCCGACCTCATCGACGTCGGCGGTGAGTCGACCCGCCCGGGTGCGGTGCGGCCACCGGTCGAAGAGGAGCTGCGCCGGGTCGTTCCCGTGGTGCAGGCTCTCGCCGCCGAGGGTGCGGTCATCTCCATCGACACGATGCGGGCCTCCGTTGCCTCAGCAGCACTCGACGCCGGAGCCGCGCTCGTCAACGACGTCAGTGGGGGACTCGCGGACGGTGAGATGGCAGCGCTCGTCGCGCAGGCCGGCGTACCCTTCATCGCCATGCACTGGCGTGGGCACAGCACCGACATGCAGTCGCGCGCGGTCTATGACGACGTCGTCGCAGACGTGTGCACTGAGTTGCGCGCCCGCGTGGAAGCATTGCAGGACAGCGGAATCCATCCTGAGAACATCATCCTTGACCCCGGGTTCGGGTTCGCCAAGAACGCCGAGCACAACTGGGCCCTGCTGCGTCGGCTCGATGAACTCGTCGCACTCGGGCACCCGCTCCTCGTTGGCACGTCACGCAAGACGTTCCTCGGGCGGCTCGGTCGCCCCGAAGGCGCCGAGCCGAGCCCAGCCACCGAACGTGACCTCACCACCGCTGTGACGTCGTTCCACGCAGCGCGCCACGGTGCCTGGGCGGTGCGCGTCCACGACGTCGCCGCGACCGTGCAAGCCCTCGACGTCGCCGACGCCCTGAAGAGTCCCGATGGCAAGGTGGGCTCATGAGCGATCGCATTTCCCTCAAGGGCATCTCCGCCAAGGGCTTTCACGGTGTCCTCGACTTCGAGAAGCGCGACGGCCAGACGTTCGTCGTCGATGTCGAGATGGAGGTGGACCTCGCGCCAGCAGGCACGAGCGACGACCTCGGGGACACCGTCAACTACGCCGAGGTTGCCGGGGACATCGTCGATCTCGTTGCCGGGGAGTCCCTCGACCTCATCGAGGCGCTCGCCGATCGCATCGCCGCCAAGGTCCTCACACGCCCGCTCGTCGAAGCGGTCATCGTCACGGTGCACAAGCCGCAGGCGCCCGTCGGTCATCCCTTCACCGACGTCGCCGTCTCCGTTGAGCGGCTGCGCGAGACACCGGTCGTCATCGCGATCGGGTCCAACATGGGCGAGTCGGTCGACACCATCCAGAACGCTGTTGGCTCCCTCTGGCTCGCGCTCGAACTCAAGGGCGCGTCTCGGGTCTACGAGACCGCGCCGGTGGGTGGACCGGCCCAGGCGACCTATCTCAATGCCGTGGTCATCGGAACGACGTCCATGTCCCCCCAGCGCCTGTTGCGCACGATGCAGGACATCGAGCAGGACAACGGCCGGGTCCGCAAGGAACGGTGGGGACCGCGCACTCTCGATCTCGATCTGATCCAGTACGGCGACCCCGTCTTTGACACCGATGTCCGGCTCGCGACCGAAGCGCTGACGCTGCCGCACCCACGCGCCCACGAGCGCGGGTTCGTGCTCGTCCCCTGGGCCGATGCCGACTCCGAAGCGACGTTGCGCGTGGACGGTGAGGTGCGTCGAGTCGCAGAACTTGTCGCCGAGGTCGGCACCGGCGGCGTCACGCTCGGACCCGACGTCGATCTGTTGGAGGACGGATGGTGACCGGACACGGTGTTCGTGCTCGGGTCGCGGTCCTGGTCTCGCTGGTCGTGGGTCTGGTCTCGTGGCTGGTCTGGCACCTGGTCACCAGTGACGGCTCGCTCGTGCCTCGTCCGTCGTGGCTCGCGGCGATCCTGCTCGCCGGGATGGCTGCGTTCGTCGCCGGCTTCGCCTGGCCAGTGCGGTCCTATCTCTTGAGCCGATCCACCCGGCGCCTGGATCCGCTGCGCGCTGCGCGCGTCGTCGTGCTCGCCCAGGCGGCCACGCTCACCGGGGCTGCTGCCGCTGGTTGGTATGCCGGGCAGTTGGCCGTCGTCGCCGGTGGCCTTGCGCTCGTGGCCAACGAGGACCGCCTCTGGCGACTGGCGATCCTCGTGGGGGCCGGCGTCGTGCTGTCCATCGCCGGACTCGTCGCTCAGCACTGGTGCCGCGTCGATCCGCCTTCTGAGGACTGACCTGCAGGCTCAGGCGAGCGAGGCCCAGACGACCCAGTTGCCCTTGTAGTGGCCGCCCTGCACGGGCGTGGTGGGGTCACAGGTGATGAGCCGCAGGAGGGGCTTGGGGTTGGACGCGTCCCAGATGGAGTCGTCCTTGGGGACGGCCTTCTTGGAGAGCGCCTGGGACTTGGTGGCGGTGAAGCTCACGGTCTGCCCGGACGTGTAGACGACGGTGATCTTGTCGCCGCTGCGGACCTTGGTGAGGTGGCCGAAGGTGTCGAGCTCGATCTCGTGGGAGCGGCGGTTGATGTGTCCGGCGAGGATCGAGGCGCCAGGCCAGCCGGGCCTGGCCCAGCCCTTCTCGGCATACCAACCGGCGACCCCGAACGGTGGTGCGAGCACTCCCTTGGCGTCGAGGCGGCTCGGGACGAGGTCGGCGTCGACGAGGGTCCTGCCGGTGGTGCTGACGACGACCACGCGCTTGGGGTCACCCTTGGGCTTCACGGTTGACGGGCCGAAGGTGGGCGCCTTGACTGTGGGCTTGGCCTGGGGGGTGGGGGTCGCGGTGGCCGTGGACGCGCTCGGACGCGGACTGGGCGAAACTGTTGGGCTGGGCTGGGGCGTCGGCGTGGGCACAGACGTGGACGTGGGCGCCAGGGCCCGGCCCTCGCGGGACTCCGAGGAGTCACCGCGAATGGCCAGGCCCCAGACGAGAAGTGCGACAGCAGCAGCGACGGGGACCGCCGCAGCAACCGCGATCAGTCGCCGACGGTCAGTGGCGAGCGGCATTGCGTCGGGTGAGCGTCAGGCCGCCCACGAGGATGAATGAGCCAGCACCGGCCGCGGCGAACGGCAGCCAGGACGGGGACGTCGGCTGCGCGACGTCGGTCTGGACGACGTCCGGACGAACCGGGCCGGACGGGGTCGGAGTGGGCGTCCCCGTGGGCGGTGCGGCCTTCGCGGTGACCTGGTCGATGGTGAGGTCCTGGTCGTCGTCGGCAACGCACTCCAGGGCGGCGAAGGTGCCCGTCTCGTCGTCACCGGTCGCGAAGAACACCCCGAGGTCACCTGCAACGTAGGTGTAGGTGCCCGCCCCGTTGATGCGGATGGAGTCGGCGACGCCGTCCTCGGTCGTGAGGGTGAAGCCGCCCGAGGCGGGAACACTCAGCTTCTCGAAGAAGAACTCCGTCTCGCGGTCGGCTTCGGTCTCCTCGATCCCGGCCAGCATGCCGGCGCCGGCAATGCCGTCGGTGATGCCGAGCGTGCGCAGCTCGGAGGCGACGTCGTCGCCGAAGGTCAGCGTGGCGGCGACCGGCTCCAGCTCGACACGCGAACCCACTGCGGCGGTGGCGCCGTCCTCGATCGCGGAGTCGAAGCTGGCCGTGGCGTTGAGGCCCTCGATCTCGACGAACTCGGGGATGTCCTCTGCGGCCTCGGCCGCGTCGACCTCGCCCTCCTCGACGGACTTGAGCATCTCGCGCTCGTCGGAGCTGAGGTCCTCGAGGTCGATGTCGGTCGGCAGGCTGAAGAGCGTGCACGTGTAGGCGATGTCGTCGCTGGCGGCCTGCGCCGACGGAGCGAGGGTGAGGGCAGCGGTGGCGGCAAGCGCTGTGAAACAGACTCGACGCAGGGCAGCAGAGGTCATGGGAGTCTTTCGGGAGAGATCAGCAAGGTCTCGCGCAACATAGCGGTCGCGGGCTCAGCACGTCCCGCAAATGGTCAACACTCACTTGTCGACGTCGCCGACGACGAAGAACGTCGAACCCAGGATCGCCACCATGTCGGAGACGAGCGTTCCCGGCAGCAGTTCGGTCAACACCTGCACGTTGTTGAACGACGCCGACCGCAGCTTGAGCCGCCACGGTGTCTTCTCGCCGCGAGACACGAGGAAGTAGCCGTTGAAGCCGAGTGGGTTCTCGGTCGCGACATAGGTCTCGCCCTCGGGCACCTTGAGCACCTTGGGCAGTCGCTGGTTCACCGGGCCGGCAGCCATCGACCCCAGGATCGACAGGCAGTGCTCGACGAGATCGAGGCTGACGTGCACCTGCTCGAGCAGGACCTCGAGGCGTGACAGGCAGTCGCCAGCGGTGCGGGTCACGACCCGGCCGGGACCGCCCTCGCCGAACAGCTCGCCATAGGCGAGGTAGGGCGCGTCGCGTCTGAGGTCGATGTCCAGTCCCGAGGCGCGCGCGATCGGACCGGAGACTCCGTATGCCGCCACGGTCGCCGCATCGAGAACGCCCACCCCGCGGGTGCGTGCGTTGAGAATTTCGTTGCCCACGAGCATCGACTCGAGGTCGGGGAGTCGGCCGCGCACGGCCTGGACAGCGGAGTCGACGCGACCGAGCCACCCGGCGGGAACGTCCTCCTTCAGGCCGCCGACCCGGTTGAACATGTAGTGCATCCGCCCGCCCGACGCCTCCTCCATGACCGCCTGCAGCTCCTCGCGCTCACGGAACGCATAGAAGACAGGAGTGATCGCGCCGAGCTCGAGCGGATAGGAGCCGAGGAACATGAGGTGTGACAGGACGCGGTTGAGTTCGGCCAGCATCGTGCGCAGCCACACCGCTCGCTCGGGCACTTCCATGCCGAGCATCTCCTCGACCGCGAGGACGACGCCGAGCTCGTTGCTGAACGCTGACAGCCAGTCGTGCCGGTTGGCGAGCACGATGATCTGCCGGTAGTCCCGGACCTCGAACAGCTTCTCGGCGCCGCGGTGCATGTAGCCGATGATCGGCTCGGCGTGGATGATGCGCTCGCCGTCGAGGGTGAGGCGCAGGCGAAGGACGCCGTGTGTCGCCGGGTGCTGAGGGCCGATGTTGAGGACCATGTCGGCTGTGGCGAGCCCGCCCGCGCCGACAGCGACGGTGGTCGTCTGCGTGGGTGCGGGTGTCGGCTCAGGCATGGCCCCGAGTATGCCGCGTCATCGCCCAGTGGAACCCGCCGAGTCCGTGCGGGTCAGTGAGCGCGGCGATCGTCGAGGCCCGGCCGAGCGCGTGCACGTAACCGAGCGGGTCCGCTGTGGCGCCAGCATGCTCGGGTGTCGCGGCGGTCAGTCCCAACCGATGGAAGAGCTCTCGCTGGGTGACGACCTCGTCGGCCCCGAGGGAGTCGGTCGCGACGTGGGCGGTGAGGTCACGCTGCCCGTCCGGGATCGCGTCGGTCAGGGTCCCTTCCCGGTATGCCGTGAGCGTGCCCTGCGTAGGTCGCGTCGCCTTCGTGTGTCCGTAGTCCACAGCGATGGTGACGCCGGTTCGGCTGCGGGACAACAGGTCTGCGAAGGCGATGTCTCTGCTCAGTCCGACTTCGACCCGATTGCCCGGCTTCGCGGTCGGCCACCAGGTGTCGGCCCAGTCGCGGTCAGCGGTGCTCACCTCGTCACCGAGCGACTCAGCGCCGGCCGCGTTCACGAGCACCCCACGCAGGACTCCGTCGTGGTCGACCTCTGCGATGGTGCACGGCACGACGTCCAGCCACTCATGGGCGAGCACGAGCGCGTCGATCTCGCGGAGGTCGTCCGGCAACTCGCCTCCACCGGGGGAGCGCAGCCACTCGACGCGCCGGGGCAGGTCCACCGGGCGCTCGACGATGTCGACCCCGACGAACTCGAGGTCCGGCCTCTTGTCGTGCAGGTGAGTCAGCAGCTCGCCGCGCCCGCACGCAAGGTCGACCACCCGGCATACGCCGGCTTGGTCGGCAAGGCTCGCGACGACCTCGGCGAGGACGGCACCCAGCCCTCCGTGAGCCGACGTCGTGAAGTGTCCCGCGGGACCCTCGGCGCGACGATAGAACCCGTTCGGCCCATAGAGCGCGTCCCACCACGCGTCACGCCACGGTCGAGGACTCACCCCCGCAACCTACGACAGCTAATCCATTCGCGTCCGAGCCGGCATGGAGGCAAACTCGACGCACGTGAACCCCTTGACCGAGAACGAGATTCGCAGCAGCTTCGTCAACGCCTCCAAGCGGGAGGTGGCGCAGGCGAGCCTTCCCGACCTGAGCGCGCTCGACTGGGAGCGCCTCGAGTACCTCGGGTGGCGGGACAGCAAGCGGCCGCTGGGCTATGCCGTCGTCGTGATCGACGATGTGCCGAGAGGCATCATCCTGCGCGCTGCACCACCGGCGAGTGCGCTGGGAGGTCGGCGTCGGAGCGCGATCTGCGCGTGGTGCGAGGACCCGATCGAGACCAAGGATGTCAGCCTGTATGTCGCCAAGAGGGGCGGCGCCGCGGGCCGCAACGGCGACACGATCGGCACGCTGATCTGCACCGAGTTCGCCTGCTCGAGCAACGTGCGACGCAAGCCCACGTTCACCGAGCTCGGCTCCGACGAACCGTCCGCCCGCGAGGAGTTCATCGAGCGCCGAGTCGCCGGAGTACAAAGCCGCTCGACCAAGTTCGTCGCAGCCATCTGACCCCGCCTTCAACCCGCCTTGTGTGCCTGTGGGGACGCTCTGGCGTCCTCACAGACACACAAGGCGAGGTCGGCTGCCGGGTCTGTGGATGACCCAACGGCGTATTTCAAGAAGTTGGGCAGCATCGACCCATGCCCCCCATCCCTGAGCCCGTGCTGAAGCTCGCGAATGGCCAACGTGGCCTCGTTGCGCGCCGCCAGCTGGGTGCTGCACGAGTCACAAAGAGCAGTGTGCTCGCTCAGCTGACTGCTGGACGGTGGATGGAGCGGAGTTCTGTGGTCGTCAGCACGTTCACGGGGGAGCTCACACGGGAGCAGCGTGCGTGGCTGGGCGTACTCCATGCTGGGCCGCCGGCGATCGTCGGTGGCTACACCGCGCTGGAGATTCACGGGCTGAAGAACTGGCACCGTGACGACGTCACGATCTTGGTGGACGACGAGGAACACCTCGATCCACTCGACGGCATCGACTGGTTCCGCACACGTCGACCGCTCGACCTGTGGCACTCCAAGAAGCACGAACTTCCCATGGCCAGGGTGGAGCCAGCGGCATTGGTGTGTGCGGCATACGAGCCGTCGTGGCGCACAGCCCAGGGTCTGTTGGCGGCGGTGGTGCAGCAGCGCCTCACAACCCCAGCAGATTTGCGTGAGCAGATGGAACGGATGAAGCCTCTCTGTCGCGCGCCACAGTTTCGAGTCCTGCTGACGGACTTCGAGGGTGGCGCTCAGTCAGTGGCCGAAGTTGACGTCAAGCGGATGTGCCTTGACTACGGCTTGCCGCTGCCGAACCGACAGAAGCGCCGCAAGGATCGAGCGGGGAAGTGGCGCTACACCGACTGTGAGTGGGATCTCCCAGACGGCAGGGTTCTGGTGCTCGAGATCGATGGGGCGTTCCACATGGAGGTGGAGCACTGGGAAGACGACATCCAGCGGCAACGGGGCCTGACCACGCCCGGCCGCATCATCGTTCGAGGGACGGCGCGCGAGGTCAGGGACGAGCCGTTTCAGCTCGCGGCGGACCTCAGAGCCCTCGGACTCGGCGCCTTGTGTGCCTGAGGGGACGTCAGAGCGTCCCGTGGGGCACACAAGGCTTAGGTTTGGTGCGTGACTCATCCAGCCCGCCTCTCCATCGGCGTCATCGGCGCCGGTCGCGTCGGCGCCGTGCTGGGTGCCGCTCTCGCCCGCGCTGGCCACCACGTCCATGCCGTGTATGCCGTGAGCGACGAGAGCCGTGAACGTGCGGCAGCGCTCCTCCCGGGTGTTCCGGTCAAGGACATCCCCGGTGTCATCGACGGCGCCGACCTCGTGCTGCTCGCGGTCCCGGATGAGGCCCTCGCCGAACTCGTCGTCGGGTTGGCCGCGACCGACACGTGGCAGGCGGGGCAGATCGTCGTGCACACGAGCGGCCGCTACGGGACTGACATCCTGCGACCGGCCCTGAGCGCCCACATCCTGCCTGTCGCGATCCACCCCGCGATGACCTTCACCGGGACTGCGCTCGACCTGGGCCGGCTCGCGGACTGTGCGTTCGGGGTCACGGGTCCTGATGTGTTGCGCCCCCTGGCTGAGGCCCTCGTCGTCGAGATGGGGGGTGAGCCGGTGTGGGTCGATGAGGACCAACGGGCTGCCTATCACGCAGGACTGGCCCACGGTTCGAACCATCTCGTCACCCTCATCGCCGAAGCGATGGAGGTCCTCGGGGCCGCTGGAGTGGAGGAGCCACGGGCCGTGCTTGGCCCACTCGTCCGGGCCGCGCTCGACAACGCTCTGCGTCTCGGTGACGCAGCGCTCACTGGGCCCGTGGCCCGCGGCGATGTGAGTACCGTGGGCACGCACCTTCGTGAGCTGGAGCGGATCTCGCCCGAGATCAGGACGACCTATGTCGCCCTGGCTCGCGCCACCGCGGTGCGTGCACTCGAGAGCGGTCGGCTCCAACCATCGGCCGCCGAACCTCTCCTCGACACCCTCGCCGACCAGGAGCCCACGTCTTGACGCAAGCCGAACTGAACGGAAACGCCACTGTGACAACGGTCGTCGCGAGCACCCGTGACGAGCTGCGCGAGGCGCGCGCCGCACTGGCAGGGTCCGACGTCGCCGTCGTCATGACGATGGGTGCCCTCCACGAAGGTCACGCCCAGCTGTTGCGCGAGGCCCGTCGATCGGCCGACCACCTCATCCTCACGATCTTCCTCAACCCGCTGCAGTTCGGGCCCAAGGAAGACCTGTCGCGCTACCCACGCACCTTCGACGACGACCTTCGGATCGCCACGGCCGAGGGCGTCGACATCGTCTTCGCGCCCACTCCAGATGTCGTCTATCCCGAGGGCGACCCCGGCGTGCGCGTCTCGGCCGGCCCTCTCGGTGACGTCCTTGAGGGCAAGTCCCGCCCGGGGCACTTCGACGGGGTTCTCACAGTCGTCGGCAAGCTGCTCCACCTCACCGGTGCCACGCGGGCCTTCTTTGGCCAGAAGGACGCCCAGCAGCTCCTGCTCATCCGTCGCATGGCCCGCGACCTCGACTTCCCCGTCGACGTGGTGTCGGTCCCGACCGTCCGCGAGGACGACGGCCTTGCTCTGAGCAGCCGCAACATGTATCTCACCGACTCCGACCGTGAGGTCGCCCTCTGCCTGAGCCGCGCACTCACCGCAGGAGCCGATGCGTCGGCATACGGTCCGTCCGCGATTCGCCGAGCGGCCCGCGAGATCCTCGTGGAGGAGCCGCTCGCCCTCGTGGACTACCTCGTCCTCGTCCACCCGAGCACCTTGCAGGACGTCCCCGAGTGGTACCGCGGGGAGGCGCTCCTCGCGATCGCCGCCCGCGTCGGCACGACCCGGCTGATCGACAACACCCCGATCCTCGTGGGCCCCGGGGGTGGGAGACTCGATGTCTTCTCGCAGCCTGTCACCCCGGGCATTCCCGCTCGCCCGGCCGACTCAACCGGCATGAGAACTGGCACGAACCAGGAGCCCTTGTGATGTACCGCTACATGCTGCACAGCAAGATCCACCGCGCGACGGTGACGCAGGCCGACCTGCACTACGTCGGCTCGTTGACGATCGACCTGGACCTCATGGAGGCCGCAGACCTGCTGCCCGGTCAGCAGGTTGACGTGGTCGACGTCGACAACGGCAACCGCCTCACGACCTACGCCATCGAGGGCGAGCGCGGCTCCGGAATCGTCTGCATCAACGGTGCGGCGGCCCGGCTCATCTCGCCCGGCGACACCGTCATCATCATCGCCTACGCCTCCATGTCAGACGAGGATGCGCGGGCTCATGACCCGCACGTGGTCTTCGTGGACAAGGACAACAGGATCGTCGAAGTGGGCGACGACGGTGGCGACGTTCCTGAGGGCTTCGGGCTCAGGACGTCGGCCGTGACGAAGCGCTCACACGGGTGAGTGCGACTCCGACAGGGGACGCCGGTATGCCTGGTGTTCCGGTCGACGTGCGGCTTCCGCGCGCGCTCGCTGCACCGGCTCCCGGCTGGACGACGTCCGCTGACGTCATCGTCGTCGGATCGGGCATCGCCGGGCTGACGTGCGCGCTCCGGTTGAGGGAGCGCGTCGACAGGGTCCTCCTCGTGACCAAGACGGTCCTCGACGAGGGTTCGACCGCGTGGGCCCAGGGCGGCATCGCGGCCGCACTCCACCCCGAGGACTCTGCCGACGAGCACCTCGAGGACACCCTCGTGGCCGGGGTCGGGTTGTGTGACCGCGAGGCCGTGGAGGCCCTCGTCACCGAAGGCCCCAAGCGGGTCCGACAGCTCGTTGCGCTCGGCGCGGAGTTCGATCGTGATGCCGAGGGCGAGATCAAGCTGACCCGCGAGGGCGGGCATCACCGCGATCGCATCGCTCACGCCGGCGGCGACGCCACCGGTCGCGAGATCTCGCGCGCTCTCATCGCCGCCCTCGACCGGGTGCGTCACGACCCGGGCATCGAGGTCGTCGAGCACGCCCTCGTCGTCGACCTCCTCCAGGACGGTGCTGCCGATGAAGCCCCCGTCATCGGCGTGACCCTCCACGTCATCGGTGAGGGACAGCTGGACGGTGTCGGCGCGGCCTACGCCCGTGCCGTTGTCCTGGCCACCGGTGGGCTCGGCCAGATCTACACCTCCACGACCAACCCGCCCGTCGCGACCGGCGACGGGATGGCGGCGGCGCTGCGTGCGGGTGCGCGCATGACCGACCTCGAATTCATCCAGTTCCACCCGACCGTGCTCTTCCTCGGTGAGGGTTCGACGGGGCAGCAGCCACTCATCTCGGAGGCCGTGCGCGGCGAGGGTGCGTTCCTCGTCGATGGTGCCGGTGCTCGCATCATGGAGGGTCGACACGAGCTGGCCGACCTTGCGCCACGTGACGTCGTGGCCCGCGCCATCCTCGAGACGATGCGTGACCAGGACACCGACCACGTCTTCCTCGACGCCCGGCACCTCGGTGCGAAGTTCCTCGAGGAGCGCTTCCCGTCCATCATGGCGTCGTGTCGCTCGCTGGGTTTCGACCCGGCCACCGACCTGCTGCCGGTCGCCCCGGCGCAGCACTACGCCTCGGGTGGGATCGAGACCGATCTGCGTGGTCGCTCGTCGCTGCCCGGGCTCTATGCCTGCGGCGAGTGCTCCTGCACCGGCGTCCACGGTGCCAACCGCCTCGCCTCCAACAGCCTCCTCGAAGGCCTTGTCTTCGCGAGCCGCATCGCCTCCGACATCCCCGCCCGGATCACCGAGGGTGAGCTGCCCGAGCCGAAGCCATTGGCGCCGATGCATGCCGGTGGCCCCGATGCCGGGCCGGGTGCGCTGCTCGACAATTCGCAGCGGCTCACGGTGCAGCGGGCGATGACGAACGGCTCCGGGCCGGTGCGCTCGGCCGAGTCGACCGCAGCCACCGCTGCTGCGCTCGGTGACCTCGCCGCGTTGCCGCCGACGACCGCCGAGCCGGGACCCAAGACCTGGGAGACCACCAACTTGCTGCATCTCGGGCAGGCCCTCACCGAGCTGGCCCACCGCCGCGCAGAGACCCGTGGCGGCCATGTGCGTTCTGACTTCCCCGAGCGTGACGACGCGCGTTGGCTCGTCCGCCAGAGTGTGGTCGTGTCGCCTGATCGTTCCCTCACCGTGACCGAACGGAGTATGCCGTGAGCTCGCCCTCGTCATCCGACCTCGCCTTCCCGACCGAGGACGCCCGTCGGGTCATCACCGGTGCACTCGACGAGGACCTCGGTGGTCCCGACGGGGTCGACGTGACAACGACCGCGACGATCCCCGAGTCGCAGGCAACGCGAGCCGCGATCGTGGCCCGTGAGGATGGCGTGGTGGCTGGTGTCGACGTCATCGCCCTGACCTTTGACGAGGTCGCTCGACGGCTCGGAGCGGACCCGATCGCTTTGGCCGTGAAGATGGTTGACGGCGACCGAGTCGTGCGCGGCGACGTCATCGCCGAACTCTCCGGGTCGACCCGCGTGACCCTCACGGGTGAGCGCACGGTCCTCAACGTCCTCTGCCGCCTCTCGGGCATCGCCACGCACACGCGCCGTTGGGCCGACGTCCTCGAGGGGTCTGGCGCAACCGTTCTCGACACCCGCAAGACGACTCCGGGACTGCGCGCCCTCGAGAAGTTCGCCGTGCGAGCAGGCGGTGGCACCAACAAGCGCATGGGCCTGCACGACGTCGCAATGATCAAGGACAACCACAAGCTGGCCGCTGGAAGTCTTGGGGCGGCATACGCCGCTGTGCGTCAGCAGTTCCCGGAGGTTCCGGTCCAGGTCGAGGTGACCACGACGGAAGAGGCTCTCGAGTCAGTCAAGGCCGGGGCGCGGTTCCTGTTGTGCGACAACATGTCCACGCAACTCCTGCGGGCGACGGTGGAGGCGGTGCGCGCGACCGGTGAGAGCGTCGAGCTCGAGGCGACCGGTGGGCTGACCCTTGAGGTGGCGGCGGACTATGCCGCGACGGGGGTCGACTATCTCAGTGTCGGCGGCCTGACCCACTCGTCGCCGATCCTCGACCTCGCCCTCGACCTCCGTCCCTAACTCGCCAATTCCTCCCCTCCGGGACAGACACGCCGTGTGTGTCGCGTCCCGCGGAGGAGGAATTGGCGAGTTCGGGACAGCTGGGTCAGCGGCCCTTGCGGAGGGCTGGTGTGCCGGCGGCGATGGTCGCGGGGTGGACGAAGAGCGGCAGCAGCCGGCGTGACGCGGGCGTGCGCAGTGCCTTGACCGCGGCCAGATGGGCCTCGCACCGCACGACCAGCTCGTCATAAGCGCCCTGACCCATGAGCTCGACGAGCTCGGCCCGGTTGCTGCGATAGACCGGTTCGGCGCCGACGTGGGCCTCGGGGTTGCCGGAGCAGTACCAGTCGAGGTCGTGCCCGCCCGGACCCCAGCCACGACGGTCGTACTCACCGATCGAGACCTCGAGGTATTTCGTGTCGTCAGGCTGCTTGACGGTCCGGAACGTGCGGCGGATCGGCAGCTGCCAGCACACGTCGGGCTTCTGGGTGTGCGGCGGCTTGCCGGTGAGGACCGCGTGCTGGTGGAGGGCGCAGCCGGCCCCGGCAGGGAAGCCGGGGCGGTTGTGGAAGATGCAGGCGCCGTCGACGACCTTGGTCTTGCGGGCGCCGTCCTCGAGCTCGGTCCACGCCGAGATCTTCGTCGGATTCTTGCGGTCGGGGCGCAGCTGCCACTCGTCCTCGCCGAGCTCCTCCACGGCTGCGGCGACCCGCTTGAGGTCATCGTCATCGGAGAAGTGGGCCCCGAGGGTGCAGCAGCCGGCGTCCGGTTGGTCGGCATAGATGCCCTCGCAGCCCGAACCGAAGATGCACGTCCAGCGTGAGGTCAGCCAGGTGAGGTCGCAGCGGAACCGCTGTGCGGGGTCGGCAGGGTCGGGGAACTCCACCCAGGTGCGGGGGATGTCGAGCGGAGTCTCAGCCACCGGGTCACCCTATGCCGCCGATGCCGACTACCGTGGCACCATGCGGCTTGGGGTCATCGATGTGGGTTCGAATACGGTGCACCTCCTCGTGGTCGACGCCCACATGGGCGCACAGCCGCTTCCGACGAGTTCGCACAAGCGCGAGTTGCGCCTCTCCGAGCACGTCACGGACATCGGTGAGATCGACGAGGCGGGCCGTGGGCGGCTCGCCGACTTCGTCGCGGAGTGCCTCACCGTCGCTGAGGACCAGGGCGTCGAGGACCTCATGGGCTTTGTCACAAGTGCGATCCGCGAGGCGCCCAACGGCGACGAGGTCCTCGCCGAGGTCAAGGAACGCACCGGTGTCGTCCTCGACGTGCTCTCCGGCGAGGAAGAGGCGCGGTTGACCTTCCTGGCCGCTCGCCGCTGGTTCGGCTGGTCGGCCGGAACCCTCCTCGTCGCCGACATCGGTGGTGGCTCGCTCGAGATCGCCCAGGGCATGGATGAGGATCCTGACGTCGCCATCTCGCTTCCCCTCGGGGCCGGCCGGGTCACTCGCGACCACCTGCTCGGTGACCCTCCGGGTGTCGAGGCCGTGCGAGCCGCCCGCAAGCACGTGCGCGCCACGATCGCGCGCCAGCTGCGCCCGCTCACCAAGGCCGGGGCGCCGGACCGCGTCGTCGGGACCTCCAAGACGATGCGGTCCCTCGCACGCATCACGGGCGCTGTGCCAAGCTCTGAGGGCATGTATGCCGCCCGCTACCTCGAGCGTGCCGCTCTCGACGCGATGCTGCCCGAGATCGCGACCATGCCGGCGGCACAGCGCAGCTCGCTCCCGGGTGTCTCGGCATCGCGGGCCCACCAGCTCCTCGCCGGCGGCATCGTGGCGTCCGCGACGATGGACCTGCTCGGCGTCGACCGCCTGGAGATCTGCCCCTGGGCCCTGCGCGAGGGCATCATCTTGCGCAGACTCGACGGAATGCACTGATGGCGGCCGGCGACGCCGTGATCATCTCGGACATCCCGGTCGCCCTGTCCACGGCGTCGGTCTATCCCGAGAACTGCGCCGCCGCCTTCCAGCACGCCGCCAGGTTGGGCTATGACGGCGTCGAGGTGATGGTCTGGACCGATCCGGTGACCCAGGAGGCAGGTGCGCTGCGCGCACTCTCCGAGCTCCACGGCATACCCATCGTGTCCATCCACGCACCGACGCTGCTGATCAGCCAGCGGATCTTCGGGGTCGAGGCCTGGGGCAAGGTCGACAGGTCGATCGAGCTCGCGCACGAAGTCGGTGCCGAGACCGTCGTGCTGCACCCGCCGTTCCGGTGGCAGAAGGAGTACGCCCGCGACTTCACCGACGGCATTGCGACGCGCGAGCACGAATCGGGTATCACCCTCGCCGTCGAGAACATGTTCCCGTGGCGGGTCGGTGGTCGCGAGATCGAGGCCTACCTGCCGCACTGGGACCCGGTGCCGCAGCCCTATGACCATGTGACGCTCGACCTCTCGCACACGGCGACCGCCGGATCCGATGCGCTGGCCATGGTGGAAGCACTCGGCCCACGCCTTGCCCACCTGCATCTGGCTGACGGGCTCGGGTCGATGAGGGACGAGCACCTGGTTCCCGGGCGTGGGTCGCAGCCGTGTGCCGAGGTGCTGGATGTGTTGGTGCACAACGGTTTTGATGGCGCCATCGTCGTCGAGGTCTCCACCCGCCGGCTGACCGTCGATCAGCGCGAGCTCGCCCTGGCCGAGTCGCTGGCGTTCTGCCGACTCCACCTCGCCTCAGCGGTCGAGGGTGAGGGTGCCTCGTGAGCCCGCGCGGACGGCGTCCCGGGGGAGAGGACACGCGTGCCGCGATCATTGCCGCCGCCAGGGTCGAGTTCTCCCAGCGGGGCTATGACGGAACCTCGCTGCGCGGCATCGCCCGGGAGGCCGGCGTCGACGCCAAGTTGGTCCACCACTACTTCGACGGCAAGACGGAGCTGTTCGCCGAGGTCATGTCCTTCCCCGCCAACCCCGCAGTCCTCGTCGAGCGGATTGCCGCGGCCCCCCGTTCGCAGTTGGGCGAGACGCTCGCGCGGGTCTTCCTGACGGTGTGGGATGCCCCCGAGGGGCGGGAGCGGTTCGCGGCGATGTTTGCCGCTGCAGCGGCCCACGAGGAGCACGCCCGGATGGTCCGAGAGTTCGTCGGCCGCGAGATCCTCCATCGCGTGGTGGAGACGATGAGGGCGGACGGGATGGAGCCGGTGCGTCCGGGGGAGTCGCTCGAGACGCGGGTCGCCCTCGGTGCCGCGCAGCTGATCGGCATGGGAATGCTCCGCTATGTCGTCAAGGTGCCAGCGGTGGCCGACGCCTCGATCGAGGAGCTGGTCGCCATCCTCGGCCCGACCCTCCAGAACCACCTCGTCCCGCCGTCCAGCTGAGCATGGGCGTCCGCACCTGGCGGCTGGGGTTGTCGACGTGCCGGCCGCAAGGCTTGTGCCAGATGCCGTGTCGGGTCTAAATTCATCACATGATGAAAAACGCGAACGCGGACGCGATCGTCGTGGAGCGCCTGCGCGTGGTCCGCGGCGACCGCGAGGTCCTGCCCGACCTCAGCCTGACCGTGCCTGCCGGCCAGGTCGTGGGACTGCTCGGGCCCAGCGGGGGAGGCAAGTCCACCCTCATGCGCGCCATCGTCGGGGTGCAGAAGGTCGCTTCCGGCGATGTCAGCGTGCTCGGCGAACCCGCGGGATCGCCCGGCCTGCGCCATCGCGTCGGCTACGTCACGCAGTCACCGAGCGTCTACGCCGACCTCTCGGTGCGCCACAACCTCGCCTACTTCGCCAAGGTCCTCGGCGCACCCAAGGGCGCCGTCGACCGGGCCATCGACTCCGTCGACCTCGCGAGCCACGCAGATGCCTCGGTCGGCAATCTCTCCGGCGGGCAGCGGTCGCGGGTCTCGCTCGCCGCAGCCCTCGTCGGCGATCCCGAGTTGCTCGTCCTCGATGAACCGACGGTCGGCCTCGACCCGGTCCTGCGCCGCGACCTCTGGGACCTCTTCCGCCGCCTCGCCCACGACGAGGGGCGCACCCTGCTCGTCTCGAGTCATGTCATGGACGAGGCCACTCGCTGTGACCGCCTGCTCCTCCTGCGGGAGGGCGTCATCCTCAGCGACTCCACCCTCCCCGAGCTGCTCGACCGCACCGGCGCACCTGATGCCGAGAAGGCGTTCCTCGCCCTGGTCGATGCGGCCGCGGCCACGACAGGAGGCCGGTCATGAACCCGCGCATCACCCTCGCCACGGCCGCGCGCATCCTGCGTCAGCTGCGCGCCGACCACCGCACCATCGCGTTGATGCTCGTCGTGCCGTGCGTCCTCATCGGTCTGCTGGCCTGGATCTTCGACGGCACACCGGTCTTCGATCGCGTGGGTGCGGCGCTGCTGGGTGTCTTCCCCTTCGTCGTGATGTTCATCGTGACGAGCGTGGCAACGCTGCGTGAACGCACCTCGGGCACCCTCGAGCGGCTCCTCACCACACCGCTCGGCAAGGGGGACTTCATGCTCGGCTACGCCCTTGCCTTCGGGGTGATGGCCGTCGTGCAGGCCCTTGTCGCAACGGGATTCGCCGTCTGGGTCTGCGACCTGGACGTCGCGGGCCCGACGTGGCTGCTGGTCGTCGTCGCGGTCTGTGACGCACTCCTCGGCACTGCGCTGGGCCTGCTGGTGAGCGGCTTTGCGTCCAGCGAGTTCCAGGCGGTGCAGTTCATGCCGGCGTTCGTGCTCCCACAGTTCCTCCTGTGCGGACTGCTCGTCCCGCGTGACTCCCTGCCGTCGGTCCTGTCCACGTTCTCGGACTACCTACCCCTCTCGTATGCCGTGGACGCGATGCGCACGATCGCTGCGGTTCCCGAACCACTGAGTGACGTTTCGAGCGACATCGGGATCATCATCGGCGCCATCGTCCTGGCGCTTGCCCTCGGGAGTCTGACCCTGCGCCGCCGCACCGCCTGACCCAGGCTCGACGCTGGAGGTGGGGCGAGAGGAGGTGAGGCGGGCGCGGAGCTGGGCGGACGGCATACCCGTCCGAAGTGCCGCAACGGAGCCGATAACCTGACCGACGTGGATGCCTCAGACCTGCTTCGCTCCAGTCTCCTGCACCTCTCCGACTCCTCGCTCGTGCGCAGCACGATCGAGAAGGCACCGGTGAGTCGCTCCGTCGTGCAGCGCTACGTGCCCGGCACAGGCGTCGCCGACGCCGTCGGAGCTGCAGCCGAACTGCGCGCAACGAACCGCATGGTGACAATCGACTACCTCGGCGAGGACACGCTGGATGCCGGGCAGGCTGCCCACACGGTCGACACCTATGTCGGGCTGCTCCGCGCGCTCCGGGCCCGCGACCTGACCCAGTTCGGTGCGGCCGAAGTCAGCGTCAAGCTCAGCGCCGTGGGTCAGGCGCTGCCGCAGGACGGCGAGCAGATCGCCCTCGACAACGCCCGGCGCCTCTGCGAGATCGCCAAGGACGCCGACACGACGGTCACCCTCGACATGGAGGACCACACGACGACCGACTCAACGCTGTCGATCCTCGCCGAGTTGCGCAAGGACTTCCCCGACACCGGCGCCGTCCTCCAGTCCTACCTCCACCGCACCGAGTCCGACTGTCGCGACCTCGCCCACGCCGGCAGCCGGGTCCGCCTCTGCAAGGGCGCCTACAAGGAGCCTGCCTCGGTCGCCTATCAGGACGCCGAGGACGTGGACCTGTCCTATGTGCGTTGCCTCAGGGTGCTCATGGAGGGCGATGGCTACCCGATGGTGGCCAGCCACGACCCCCGACTCATCGACATCGCCCGCGCTCTTGCGAGCCGACATGGCCGCGAGCCCGACACCTACGAGTTCCAGATGCTCTTCGGCATCCGCCCCGACGAGCAGACCCGCATCGCCGACCGTGGGCACCAGATGCGCGTCTACCTGCCGTTCGGCGAGGAGTGGTACGGCTACCTCATGCGCCGGATGGCCGAGCGTCCGGCCAACCTGCAGTTCTTCTTGCGCAGCCTCGTCACCAAGGGCTGACCCGCAGGATCGGCGGGCCGACGGACATGCAGTGGTCCCGCCGAGCCCGCCCGGGACGCCCAGCGCGTGTTCAGCAACGCCTCGCCGAGGAGGGCACTGCATGTCCAAAGGTTCGCCGGGAGGCGCGCGGCCCGCATGCCGGCGGTGAAACGGGGTGAACCGCGAGGTGAGGAGGGCTTAGTCTCGCGGCATGGGAACGGTTGCGATCTTTGGTGCCGGCGTCATGGGCGAGACCCTGCTCTCAGGTCTGCTGCGTGCCGGCCGACCTGCTGACGAGCTCGTCATCACTGAGCGACGGCCGGAGCGCGCCGCCGAGCTGACCGACAAGTACGGCGTGCGGGCCGTGAGCAACATCGAGGCCGCTGCCGAGGCCGACACGCTGGTCCTCGTCGTCAAGCCGCAGGACATGGCGGCCCTCCTCGATGAGATCAGCCCACACGTCGCTGACGGCAACCTTGTCGTGAGTCTCGCCGCCGGGATCACGACGGAGTTCCTCGAAAGCCGTCTGGCAGAGGGCCGTTCGGTCGTTCGCGTCATGCCCAACACCCCGGCCCTCGTCGACCAGGGCATGGCTGCCGTGAGCGGTGGCAAGCACTGCCTCCCCGAGCAGCTCGAACACGCCATTGAGCTCCTTGCCGCCACCGGCAAGGTCACCGAAGTCCCTGAGAAGCAGCTCGACGCGGTCACGGCGATCTCCGGCAGCGGACCGGCCTACATCTTCTATGTCGTCGAGGCCATGATCGAAGCGGGAGTCGTCCTCGGTATGCCGCGTGCCACCGCCACCGAACTCGTCACCCAAACCCTCTATGGCGCCGCCACGATGCTGCGCGAGACCGGTCAGCACCCGACCGTCCTGCGCGAGCAGGTCACCTCGCCCGGCGGCACGACGGCTGCGGCCCTGCGGGTTCTCGACGACCACAAGGTCCGCGCTGCATTCGTCACGGCGATGGAGGCGGCGGCCGTCCGCTCGCGCGAGCTGTCCGATGGCTGAGCCGATGGCTGAATCGGTAGCGGTCGCCAACGTCGTCCCGGTCACCGAGGCCAACTGGCGCACCTATCGCGACGTGCGTCTCGCCTCGCTCCTCGACACCCCACGCGCCTTCGCCAACACGTATGCCGTGAGTGCGGCCTACCCGGACACCTCCTGGCTCGCGCGCCTCACCTCGATGAGAGTCTTTCTCGCGATGCTCGACGATCGACCTGTCGGCACCGTCGCGATCTGGCACGGCAAGGACCAGCCCGACGACGAGGTCTATCTCATCGGGATGTGGGTCTCGGCGTCCGTGCGCGGTCAGGGCTTCGGAGACCTCCTCGTCTGCGCCGCCCTCGACGCCGCAGGTCAGGACGGGTACGCGCGAGTCCACCTCGAAGTCGCGCAGGAGAACCTCCCCGCTCAACGCCTCTACGAACGCCACGGATTCACGCCCACCGGCACCACCTGGGACAACCCGCTCTATGGCGGGATCCGCGAGATCGGGTATGCCGTCAATGTGGACCCGGTTTGCCGCCCGTCGGTGCCGTCAGAGACAGTGGACGCATGAGCGAAATCAGCGTGCGCCCCTTGGGCGAAGAGGACTGGCAGCAGTACCGCGACACGCGGCTGACCGCTCTGCGCGAGTCGCCCGAAGCCTTCGCGGCCACCGTGGACGAGGAAGGGGCCTTCGACGAGGACTTCTGGCGTCTGCGGATGAACCGCTCCGCCCGACTCCTCGCCGAACGCGACGGAAGCCCGCTCGGCATCGTCAGTGTCGGCCGCTCGAGCGATGAGAACCCCAAGACCTCCGAGCTTTTCGGGCTCTGGGTGTCACCCGAGGCCCGCGGCAGTGGCGTGGCCTCTGCTCTCGTGCGCGCCGGTGCCAACCTGGCCCGCAGTCAGGGGCAGACGCAGCTTGCCTACTGGGTCGGCAGCGACAACGGACGCGGCGTCGCGTTTGCCAGCGGCTTCGGATTCCGCCCGACGGCGGAGCGCCGCGCCATGCGGGTCAAGAGCGAAGACGACGAGGACGAGGTCGCCATGGTGCTCGCGCTCGGCGGCGACCGCGGGTCTGTGCCCACCGACTTCTAGTCGCGCTTCGTCTCTCTTTGCGCTGTCGCGAGCGGGTATGCCGTTCGCCGCAGTCCCATCCGCACTCGCGCGCAGAGCGCGCTTCGCGCTCCCGCCAGGCCCAGCCAGCGGCGAACGGCATACCCGATCGCTCCGTCGGTGACGTGCGCACGTTCTTGGGTCGGCTCGCCTTCTCCAGCGGTTACCGCTTTCGTGGCTCGCTTCTTTGCGCGGTTGGCGCGGGCTGCGGAGTGACTACTTGGGGGGTTTGATCGTCAGGGGCGGGCTGCGAGGCGCTCGAGCAGTTCCGTCGGACCACTGACGATGAGCGTGTCGTGAGCCGAGACCTTCGTCGTCGGCACGGCATACGTGAAGTCCTCTCCGGGAGCCTTCACGCCCACGATGGTCACGCCGTACTTGCTGCGCAGTTTGCTCTGCTCCAACGTGAAGCCGATGGCCTCGGTCGGAGGGCGCATCTTGACGATGGCGAAGCCGTCGTCGAACTCGATGTAGTCCTGCAGCTTGCCGCCGACGAGGTGCGCCACGCGGCGGCCGGTGTCGGCCTCGGGGCGAACGATGTGCTGGACGCCGATGCGGTCGAGGATGCGCGCGTGCTCCGGTGACATCGCCTTGGCCCAGATGTCGGGAATGCCCTGGTCCACGAGGTTGGCCGACGCGAGGACCGACGCCTCGATCGAGGAACCCACGCCCACGATGGCGATCTTGTAGCGCGAGGCCTTGGCGTCGCGGATGACCTCGGCGTCGCTGGCGTCGCCGTGGATGATCGAGCTGATCCGGCCGAGGAACTTCTCGGCGAGGAGCCCGTCCTTCTCGATGGCGACGACCCGGTGTCCGAGGCGGCGCAGCTCGAGGGCGGCGGCGCCACCGAATCGACCCAGACCGACGACCAGCACATCGAGATCGCTGTTCTTGGCGCCCAAGGCTTCCTCCTGCTGATGACTGACGGCCTGATGACTGACTGCAACGACGACGCCAGGTGGACGTTCGGGACGAGGCTAACCCTCAACTGGGGTGCGCCGGGTAGCGTGCCCGACATGGCTCATCGCACGCGCCTCGTCTGGGACGACGGGTTCACGGCCTACAACTTCGGGCCAACCCATCCCATGGGGCCCTCCCGGCTGGCTCTGACGACGAGGTTGCTCGACTCGCTCGGCGTCCTTGGCCAGGTCGAAGTCGTCAGTCCCGGCATCGCCAGTGACGAACTCCTCGCGACGGTGCACGACCGCGACTACATCGCTGCGGTGCGGGCAGCGTCGATCGATCCGGACACCGCAGATCTGCGCCGCGGCCTGGGCACGGAGGATGACCCAGCCTTTGCGGGGATGCACGAGGCGAGCGCCCGAATCGTCCAGGGAACGGTCGATGTCTGCGACGCGGTGTGGAGTGGCGAGGTCGACCACGGCGTGAACTATTGCGGCGGTCTCCACCACGCGATGGCCACCCACGCCGCGGGCTTCTGCATCTACAACGACATCGCCGTGGGCATCCAGCACCTTCTCGACAACGGCGCCGAGCGAGTGGCCTACATCGACATCGACGTCCACCATGGCGACGGTGTCGAGCGCATCTTCTGGAACGACCCGCGCGTCCTGACGGTCTCTGTCCATGAGTCCGGGCGCGCGCTCTTCCCGGGCACCGGGTGGCCGGGCGACATCGGTGGGCCTGACGCGCGGGGCACGGCAGTCAACGTGGCGCTCCCGCCGGGGACGGGCGACTCCGACTGGTTGCGCGCCATCGAGTCGGTCGTGCCCCACGTCGTGGCGGCTTTCGATCCCGATGTGCTCGTGACCCAGCACGGTTGCGACAGTCATCGCCAGGATCCGCTGGCGCACTTCAGCGTCTCCCTCGATGCCCAGCGGCGCGCCCACGAGTGCCTCCACCGGCTCGCCCATGACCACGCGAACGGCAAGTGGGTTGCGCTGGGCGGCGGCGGTTATGAACTCGTCGACGTCGTGCCGCGGTCCTGGGCCCACCTCACGGCGATCGCCGCGCACGCACCCGTGGCGGTCGACACCGTGGTTCCGCAGGAATGGCTCGACCACGTCCGTGAGACGTACGGCCGAGAAGGCCCGAGCACCATGGGTGACCTGGCGCAGGAGGACCTGCCGATCTGGGTGCGGCCATGGGAGATGGGGCACAACCCGGACCGACCCGGCGACGCCGCCATCCTGGCGACTCGTCAAGCGGTGTTCCCGCTCCACGGCTTGGATCCCTGGTTCGACTGAGCCAGATTTCTCTCCACTCCACCGCGTGTCGACTGGACGTGGGAAAGATTCGGCTCCATCCGCTTCCCCAATGGTCACACCAGCCCCTATGGTTGCTACTTACACGCCGTAGATGACCGCCGACGGGGAAGTCGGCGATGCGAGCGTGCAGAAGATCGAGGTGGCGATGTCTCAGGAACGCTTTGCCGAGGTGCGGTTTCTCACCGTTGCCGAGGTGGCCTCGATCATGCGCGTGTCAAAGATGACCGTCTATCGCATGGTGCACGGCGGCGAACTTCCGGCCGTGCGCGTTGGACGGTCCTTCCGGGTTCCCGAGGATGAGGTGCAGAAGTACCTCCGGGAGTCCTACATGGGCACCGCTTGAGCGAGCCGCATCACACGCTGGAGGCCGGGCCGATGAGGCCCGGCCTTCGCCGTTTCCGGTGCCGTCTCCTCTGCCCGTTCGAGGCCCGTTTGGGCGCTCGGCCCGCTCGCCGGTAGGGTGGCCCATCGACACACGCGCGCCGGTCGGCCGCGCAGGCCGATCAGCAGCTGCTGGTCCACCGTCGTTCAGATTCCCTCAATCAGCAAGGACTGCTCATGGGTTCAGTGATCAAGAAGCGCCGCAAGCGCATGGCGAAGAAGAAGCACCGCAAGTTGCTTCGCAAGACGCGCCACCAGCGTCGCAACAAGAAGTGACGCGTCCCTGACGCGGATGAACGGCCCTCGCCCTCCCGGTGGGGGCCGTTCCGCATTCAGGGCGGGTATGCCGGCCCACGCAGAGCGTGGGACCCGCGCTCGCCTCCCGCTGCGCGTCCAGCACGTGGGCCCTGGGGTGACAGGCCTCTCCAACCCCTCCCGTCTCAGGGCGGTGGCAAGTAGGGTCTGGCACGAAGAGCGTGATCCAAAGAGAGGGCTGTGTCCGTGGGTCAAGTAGTTCTCGTGACGGGGGTGTCCCGTTATGTCGGGGGTGTCCTGGCGCGGCGACTTGCGGCCGACCCTGGCGTCGACAGGGTCATCGGGGTCGACGTCATCCCTCCTCCTCGTGACATCGGCGGGGCAGAGTTCATCCGCGCCGACATCCGCAACCCGATGATCGGCAAGGTCATCGCCCAGGGTGACGTCGACACCGTGGTGCACGCCAACGTCATCGCGACGCCGACCTTCGCCGGAGGACGCACTCCGCAGAAGGAGATCAACGTCATCGGCACGATGCAGTTGCTCGCGGCGTGCCAGAAGGCCTCGTCGGTCAAGCGCCTTGTCGTGAAGTCGACTGCAGCGGTCTACGGGTCCACTCCGCGCGACCCGGCGATGTTCACCGAGGAGATGAGCGCCAAGCGGCTGCCGTCCTCGGGCTTCGGCAAGGACTCGATCGAGGTCGAGGGCTACGTGCGCGGCTTCGCCCGTCGGCGACCTGACGCCGAGATCCTGACCTTGCGCTTCGCCAACATCATCGGTCCGCGGATCCGCACCTCGATCACGGACTACTTCAACCTGCCGGTCATCCCCGTTCCCCTCGGTTATGACGCCCGGATGCAGTTCGTCCACGAGGACGACGCCATCGCGGCCCTGGCGCGAGGCGTCACCGGTTCGGCGACCGGTGTCATCAATGTCGCGGGAGACGGCGTGCTCACCGTGATGCAAGCCGCCTCGATCGCCCGCCGTCCGTTCGTCATGGTCCCGATGGCCGCCGCCGGCACCATCGGAGGACTCGGCAAGCGCTTCGGCCTCGCGGACTTCAGCCCCGACCAGATGTCCTTCCTCGCCTTCGGCCGGGGCATGGACACCACCGCCATGCGTGAGTCGTTCGGCTTCACCCCGTCGTTCTCGACCCGGGCGGCCTTCGAGGACTTTGCCCGCACCGTGAGTCCGGTCTATCCCTCGCTCGACGCCGTCAGCGGCGCCGTCGGCGGGATGGTCGGTGCTGCACAACAGATCCTGGGCCGACGACCGGCACGAGGGAAGCGCTGATGGCAACGAAGAAGACGACCAGCAAGACGCCGAAGAAGAAGGTGTCCTCCGTTGCCGCCGGAGCGGCCCGGGCATCGGGCGAGCGCGCGCGCCGTCGATCGACACCGTTGTTGTCCGCCCAGGCGACGTCCACGACGCAACCCTCGTCCCCGAAGGTTCTGTCCTCGAAGACCGCGGCCTCGAAGACTGCGAAGACGGGTTCCCCCAAGGCCAATGCGCCCAAGGCCCCAGCCCCAGCCGCGGCCGCGGCCGCGGCCGCGGCCGCGGCCGCGCCGAGCAAAGCCCTCGCCGCTGGGCGACGTGCCGCGCACCGTCCGCGACCCACGGCCAGCGCAAAGCCGTCGTCCAAGGCGACGAAGCAGGCCGGCATACGCCCGCAGAGTCCGCGCGCGAAGCGTGCGGCCGACGAAGCCGCACGCAGGCACCTGCGGGTCGCCGCGCCCCCTGTGCCCACGCGTGCGTCGCCTGACCCGACCGCGACGCAGACCGACATGTCCCTCCCGGTGCCAGGAGTCGAGGAACTGGTCAGCGCATCGATCGCGGCCATGCGAATCGCCGCGCAGGGTGCAGGCATGTCACCCGACGAGATCGAGCGGCGGATCGCCGCCACCTTGGCCTTCCTGCGCCGTCGGATCGAGGGGGACTACTCGGTCGACGAGTTCGGCTACGACGAGCACTTCGCCGAGAACGTCATCTTCCCGATGCTGCGCCCCCTCTATCGCAACTGGTTCCGGGTCGAGGTGCGTGGGCTCGAGAACATCCCCGCCGAGGGGGGCGCGCTCATCGTGAGCAACCACTCCGGCACCGTCGCCATCGACTCGCTCATGGTGGCTCAGGCCATCCACGACGAGCACCCGCGGCACCGCGTGATGCGCGGGCTTGGCGCGGACCTCGTCTTCCAGACACCGTTCCTTGGTGCGTTCGCCCGTCGCGGTGGCTCGACGCTGGCAGCCAAGGAAGACGTCGAGCGCCTCTTTGCCCAGGGTGAGCTCGTCGGAGTCTTCCCCGAGGGTTTCAAGGGTGTCGGCAAGCCGTTCAAGGAGCGCTACAAACTGCAGCGGTTCGGCCGTGGCGGATTCGTCTCGGCCGCGCTCAAGGCTGGCGTGCCGATCATCCCGACGTCCGTCGTCGGCGCCGAGGAGATCATGCCGATCATCGGCAACATGAAGACGGTCGCCCGACTCCTCGGGTTGCCCTACCTGCCGATCACGCCGACGTTCCCCCTGCTCGGGCCCCTCGGATTCATCCCGCTGCCGAGCAAGTGGATCATCGAGTTCGGTGCGCCCATCGAGACCGCAAGTCACGGGTCCGCAGCCGCCGACGACCCCATGCTGGTCTTCGACCTCACCGACCAGGTGCGCGAGACCATCCAGCAGACGCTCTACTCGTTGCTCATGCAGCGGCGCTCCGTCTTCTTCTAGAAGCGATCCGCGTATGCCGTCCGCCCTCGTGAGTGCCCCCCGCGTCACCTTGATCAGCAAGCCCGGCTGCCACCTCTGCCAAGACGCCCGCGAGATCATCGCGAGAGTCACGCAAGAGTGCGGAGAGTCCTTCGAGGAGCTGAACATCCTCGAGCGCCCTGACCTGATGGAGCGCTACGCCGAGGAGATCCCCGTGACCCTGGTCGACGGCAGGCAACACGACTTCTGGCGAGTCAACGAGAACCGCCTGCGAGCAGCCCTGACCCAACCCAAGCGCTAGACGACTGCACCACTGAGCGGAGCGAGGGTGTGCCGTTCGCCGCCGGCTGGGTCTGGCGGGAGACGTGAGCGCGCTCAGCGCGCGAGCGTCGGATGGGACAGCGGCGAACGGCACACCCACGCGCAGCGGAACGGGAGCGGGCGGCATACCCGCCAAAGAAGTGGGCATGACCGAGATGCAAGCGGTTACGCAGGAGGCTTGTACCAGAGCGTGATGAGGCCATCGTCTCGGGGTGGGTTCGCGACTTTGTGCATCGCTTCACAAGTGCGTACGCTGGCAGGGCACCACACACCTTTCAGACAGGAGTCGAAGGCCACGTGTCCGCCGACGTCGCAGCTCGCCGGGGTATCCCCGACGCGTCAGTGGCTCGACTCCCGGGCTACCTGCAGGCCCTCACGAGTCTGGCCGAGCGTGGGATCAGCTCCGTGAGCTCCGAGGAGCTCGCCGCCGCCGCAGGTGTCAGTTCGGCCAAGCTGCGCAAGGACCTGTCCCACCTCGGCTCCTACGGCGTTCGTGGTGTCGGCTACGAGGTTGACCGTCTCGCCTACGAGATCTCCACGGCACTCGGCCTCACCCAGGACTGGCCCGTGGCCATCGTCGGGATGGGCAACCTCGGCCGCGCGCTCGCGGCATACAGCGGGTTCGCCACCCGCGGCTTCAACGTCATCGCTGTCCTCGACCGTGACGACACCCTCGTCGGCACCTCGGTGGGTGAGCGCCGGATCCGCCCCATGGCTGACCTCGGCGCTCTCGTGCGTGAGGACCGGCTCGCCATCGGCGTCATCGCCACGCCGGCTGACTCCGCGCAGGACGTCGCTGACCGTTTGGTCGGCGCGGGCGTGCGTTCGATCCTCAACTTCGCGCCATGTGTCCTCGACGTGCCGGATGACGTCATGGTCCGTAAGGTCGACCTGTCGACCGAACTGCAGATCCTTGCCTTCCACGAGCAGCGGCGCACCGGCCAGCTCGACCTCGCCGAGCAGCCCGACGCCGAGGAGGTTGCCCTGTGAGCCTTCTCGTCCTGGGCCTGTCCCACCACGGTGCTCCGATGGAGCTTCTCGAGTCCGCCGTTCTCGACCAGTCCGCCCGCGGGCGCCTCGAGGCCGCGATCGTCTCCTCGGAGCACGTCGTCGAAGCAGTCGTCGTCTCGACGTGCAACCGCACCGAGGTCTATGCCGAGGGTCTGACCTTCCACGGCGGCCTCGCTGACGTCTCCGAAGCTCTTGCCGCCGCGACCGGGGTCGCCCTGGCTGACCTCCAGCCGCACCTCTACGTCCACTACGAGGACCGTGGCATCGCCCACGCGTTCTGCGTCGCTGCCGGACTCGACTCGATGGCCGTCGGTGAGGCGCAGATCCTCGGCCAGCTCCGCGACGCCCTGACCCGTGCCCAGCGCCGCGGTCACGTCGGGCCGGCGCTCAACACCCTTCTGCAGCAGGCACTTCGGGTCGGCAAGCGCGTTCACACCGAGACCGAGATCGACGACGTGAGCCGCTCGCTCGTGGGTGCCGGACTCTCGGCCGCCCGAGAGAGTGTGGGTCCGGTCGAGGGCTCCCGCGTGCTCGTCCTCGGCGCCGGTGGCATGGGCGCGCTCGCCGCGACAACGGTGAGCCAGGCTGGTGCCGCCTCAGTGACCATCGCCAACCGCAGCCTCGCCCGGGCCGAGCGCCTGGCCGAGCGGGTCGGCGCCAGCGCACTGCCCTGGGACGCTCGCTTCGACGCGCTGACCGATGCCGACATCGTCATCTCGAGCACGGGTGCGACCGGTGTCGTGCTCACTGCGGTGGAGGTCGCTGACGCAGCCGCGGCTCGTGGCGGTCGCCCGCAGGTGTTCATCGACCTGGCGCTGCCGCACGACGTCGACGTCGCTGTGGCCGACCTCGACGGAATCACCCGCATCGGGCTTGCCGAACTCGGCGAGATGCTCAGCCACGCCGGCGACGTCCCGCAGGTGCGCGAGGCGCGCGACATCGTCACGGGCGAGGTCGCGGCATACCTCACCGAACGTTCTGCGGAGGCCGTCGCGCCGACCGTTGCAGCGCTCCGGTCACGAGCCCAGGAAGTCGTGGACCGCGAGATGGACCGGCTCGAGCGGCGCACACCGCAGCTGGCCGACAGCGACCGCGCCGAGGTGCAGCGTGCCGTCCACCGGATCGTCGAGAAGCTCCTCCACGCGCCGACCGTGCGCGTCAAGGAGATGGCTCAGAGCGGTCAGGGCGGCAGCTATGCCAAGGCCCTCAGCGAATTGTTCGACCTCGACCCACGCGAGGTGTCGGTCGTGTCGACTCCGCCGATCCTGCCCATCATCGACGACGAGGGGGTTGGCCGATGACGCTGCGCCTCGGAACCCGTCGCTCCGTGCTTGCGACCACCCAGTCCACGTGGGTCGCCGACCAGCTGCGAGGGCTGGGGCATGACGTCGAGCTCGTCGAGATCACGACCGAGGGCGACAGGGACCGCACGACGCCTCTCGCGACGCTGGGCGGCACCGGCGTCTTCGTCTCTGCCCTGCGCGACGCTCTGCGCGAGGGCACCGTCGACCTCGCCGTGCACTCGTTGAAAGACCTGCCCACGACTCCTGAGGATGACCTCGTCGTGGCCGCCATCCCGCCGCGCGAGGACCCTCGCGACGCGCTCGTGGCTCGAGACGGGCTCACGCTCGGTGAGCTCCCGCCCGGTTCGACCGTCGGCACCGGTTCGCCGCGGCGCCGGGCCCAGCTCGAGGCTCTGGGGCTGGGACTCGACATCCGCGAGCTGCGCGGCAATGTCGACACACGCCTCGGGCGCGTCACCAGCGGTGACCTCGACGCCGTCGTCCTGGCGCAGGCCGGACTCGCGCGCCTGGGTCGCACCGCCGTCGTCACCGAGGTCATCGACCCCATCCAGATGCTTCCAGCGCCGGGCCAGGGTGCCCTCGCCGTCGAGGTCCGCGCCGATGACGTCGTCGCCCGCGACGCCGTCTCCCTTCTCGACGACGCCGACACCCGTGCCTGCGTCGACGCGGAGCGCGCCGTCCTCGCGGAGCTCGAGGCGGGCTGCTCCGCGCCCGTCGGTGCGCTCGCCGAGATCGTTCTCGGCGACGAAGGCGATGAGCTCTCGTTGCGCGCCGTCGTCGCGAGTCCCGATGGCACGGGTGACATCCGTCGCTCGGCCACCGGCAGACCCACTGACGCAGAAGCCGTCGGCCGTGGGCTCGCCCGCCTCCTCCTCGAGGACGGCGCCGCCGACCTCGCGCCCGTCAACAGCGCCAGCAGCGCCAATACCGTCAACACACCGTCCACACCGAACGCCACGGAGCGTGACCAGTGAGCACCATCCGCTCAATCCGACCCACCCCGACCACACGCACCCCTGCGAGGGTCGCCTTCGTCGGCGCCGGCCCAGGTGATGCCGGACTGATGACGGTGCGCGCGCTCGAGTACCTCGCCGAGGCCGACGCCGTCGTCATCGACCAGGTTGCCCGTGAAGACGTCGTCGCCCGCTACGCCCGCCCCGAGGTCGAGGTCGTCGACGCCGGCCACGGCGAGCACGGCCAGCCGCTGACTCACGCGTCGCGCGCCAAGCTCGTCGTCAAGGCGGCCAAGGCCCACCCGCGCGGCCTGGTCGTGCGCCTCATGGACGGCGACCCGGCGACCTTCAACGGTCTCGCCGAGGAGGCTGCCGCCTGCGTCAAGGCCGGCGTGCCCTTCGAGGTCGTCCCGGGCGTGAGCTCGGTGAGCGCCGTGCCGACCTATGCCGGCGTGCCCCTCACGACGAGCAGCTCGCGTGGCATTCACATCATCACCGCGGGTGAGAAGCTCAAGGACATCGCCGTGGCGACCGATCCGTCGGTCACCGTCGTCGTCCTCGGTCAGCCCGACACCCTCGTCGGCACCCTCGAGGCCCTGCGTCTCGCCGGTCGCGCCGACGAGACTCCGGTCGCCATCACCGAGCGCGGCACCACCGTGCAGCAGGTGACGATCACGACGACCCTCGCCGAGGTCGCCACGGCCGCCAAGTCGATGCAGTTCCCCGCCCTCGCCGTCGTGGGCGACAACGTGTCGCTGCGCGAGAAGCTCTCGTGGTTCGAGACCAAGCCGCTCTTCGGGTGGAACGTCCTCGTCCCACGCACCAAGGACCAGTCGGGTTCGATGGTGCGCCGCCTCGAGCGCTTCGGCGCGCACGCGACCACGGTTCCGACCATCTCGGTCGAGCCCCCGCGCACTCCGCAGCAGATCGAGCGCGCCGTCAAGGGCCTGGTGACCGGCCGCTACGAATGGGTCGGCTTCACCTCGGTCAACGCCGTTCGGGCGATCCGCGAGAAGTTCGAGGAGTTCGGCCTCGACGCCCGCTCGTTCGCCGGGCTCAAGGTCGCTGCCGTGGGTGGAGTCACCGCCGACGCGCTGCGCGACTGGGGCATCAACCCCGACCTCGTGCCCGAGGGTGAGCAGTCGGCCAAGGGCCTGCTCGACGAATGGCCTCCCTTTGACGAGCTGCTCGACCCGATCAACCGGATCTTCCTGCCCCGCGCCGACATCGCCACCGAGACGCTCGTCGCCGGGCTCCAGCAGATGGGCTGGGAGGTGGACGACGTCACGGCATACCGCACCGTTCGTGCGGCTCCGCCGGCCGCGCACATCCGCGACGCCATCAAGAGCGGCAACTTCGACGCCGTCGTCTTCACGTCGAGTTCCACCGTGCGCAACCTCGTCGGCATCGCGGGAAAGCCGCACCCGTCGACGGTCATTGCGTGCATCGGTCCGGCGACGGCCAAGACGGCCGAGGAGTGTGGCCTTCGGGTGGACGTCCTCGCGCCGGAGCCGTCCGCGGACGAACTCGTCGACGCACTGGCCGACCACGGCCGCTCCCTCGCCCTCACGGCGCAGGAGTCCGGTGAGCAGGCGGTTCGCCCGAGTCAGAAGCGGCCCACCGCACGTCGTCGCGCCAAGTGACCGCAGGCGATCCGCGGCCGGGCAGTATCCCGTTGCGTCCTCGACGGCTGCGTCAGTCGGCGGCGGTGCGTCGGCTCGTCGCGCAGACGCGGCTCCACCCCGCCGATCTCGTGCTGCCCGTCTTCGTCCGTGAGGGCATCGACGAGCCGCAGCCCATCGAGGCCATGCCGGGCGTCGTCCAGCACACGCTGGACTCGCTCGTCGCTGAGGCGCACCGGTGCGTCAAGGCTGGCCTCGGCGGGATCATGCTCTTCGGCGTGCCGGAGTCCAAGGACGCGGTCGGCTCAGGTGCCGACGCCGATGACGGCATCCTCAACGTCGCCCTGCGGGCCGTCGTCGACGCCGTCGGTGACTCACTCGTCGTCATGGCCGATCTGTGCCTCGACGAGTTCACCGACCACGGTCACTGCGGGGTGGTGGATGCTGAAGGTCGCGTTGACAACGACGCCACGCTCGACCGCTACGCCGCGATGGCGCTCGCGCAGGCTCGCACGGGTGCCCACGTCCTTGGACTGAGCGGGATGATGGACGGGCAGGTGGCCCACGTGCGCGAGGCGCTCGATGAGGCCGGCTTCGCCGACACGATCATCCTGGCGTATGCCGCGAAGTACACCTCCGCGCTCTACGGCCCGTTCCGTGAGGCGGTGCAGTCCTCCTTGGTCGGGGACCGTGCGAGCTATCAGCAGGACTCGGCCAACGCGACCGAGGCGCTGCGCGAGATCGAGCTCGACCTCGCCGAGGGCGCCGACATCATCATGATCAAGCCGGCGCAGACGCATCTCGACATCATCGCGCTGGCGGCGGAGATGTCACCGGTGCCGGTGGCGGCCTATCAGATCTCGGGGGAGTACTCCCAGATCAAGGCAGCGGCCGAGCGCGGCTGGATCGACGGTGACCGGGCGGTCCTCGAGTCGCTGCTGCACATCCGGCGGGCGGGAGCGCAGATCATCCTGACCTACAGCGCCCTCGACGTCGCCAACCGCATCTGATTGAGCCAAACGTCACCCCCGCCGGCCCGAAGGCCCCGCGGGGGTGACGTTTTGCGCAATCAGATGCGCAAGAGGTTTTCAGGCCTGCTTCGCGAGCTGCACGTCGATGTTGAGCTGGATCTTGTCGGAGACGAGCACGCCGCCACCCTCGATGGCCGCGTTCCAGGTGAGGCCCCAGTCCTTGCGGTTCACGGTTGCGGTGGCCTCGAAGCCGGCCTTGGTGTTGCCCCACGGGTCCTGGCCCACGCCACCGAAGTCGACGTCGAAGGTGACGGACTTGGTCACGTCCTTGATGGTCAGGTCGCCGGTGAGGGTCGCGCCATCGAAGGCGGTGGAGCGGAAGGTCATGGTGGGGAACTGCTCGGCGTCGAAGAAGTCGCCGCTCTTGAGGTGCGTGTCGCGGTCCGCGCTGCCGGTCTCGACCGAGGCGATCTGGGCGGTGACGTCGACGACGGACTGGGTGATGTCCTCGGCGACCTCGACGGTGCCGGAGACCTCGCGGAACGAACCGCGGACCTTGCTCACCATGAGGTGGCGAGTGACGAAGCCGACCTCGGTGTGGGTCGGGTCGATGGCCCAGGTGCCGGTGGCGAGCTGAATGTCGGTGGTGGTGGTGCTCATGTGGGAACTCCTTGAGGATGTCGGGTGCCTGTCGAGGGTTTCAACGGGCGTCCTGTCGTTAATATTTCAACAATCAATAAACTTTTGGGTGAACAACAGGTCAGGAGATCGTCAAGGGTTCGCTAACCTGTAAATGTGGCCGCCCCGAAGACCCCCGCGACCCGCTGGCTGTCGCAACAGGAGCAACAGGCCTGGCGGGCCTATCTGCGAGCCCATCGCGAGCTCCAGGTGGCCCTTGACCGTGAGCTCGCGGCCTTCGACATCAGCCTCCCCGAGTACGAACTGCTCTCGATGCTCTCGGAGCAGGACGGAGATCGCGCCCGCATGTCGGTCCTGGCCGAACTCGTGGTCCAGAGCCGCAGCCGGGTCACCCACACCGCCAAGCGCCTCGAGCAGCGCGGCTGGGTGCGCCGCGAACCCACCCCTGAGGATGGCCGCGGCGTGGCTCTCGCCCTCACTGCCGCAGGGCGTCGGATGATCGAGAGCGCCGCGCCCAGCCACGTCGAGTCGGTGCGGGCCCACTTCATCGACCTGCTGACCCCCGAGCAGTTGGGCACCCTCCACGACGTCTTCGCCCAGGTGCGGGCCCACCTCGTCCCCGGTGCCCGGGCGGACGACGAGATCCGCTGAGGCGGACAATGGGCGCATGACGTCCAGCCCGACCCCTGCCGCCACACCCACCACGGCCACACCCACCACCGCCACCCACACCTCCGACGCGCCGGCCTCGGCCGCCCTGCTGGAGCGCGCGACCCGGGTCATCCCCGGGGGCGTGAACTCGCCGGTGCGCGCCTTCCGCGCCGTCGGAGGCACTCCCCGCTTCATCGCGGAGGCCAAGGGCCCGTGGCTCACCGACGTGGACGGCGCTCGCTACGTCGACCTGCTCTGCTCCTGGGGCCCGATGATCCTCGGTCACGCCCACCCCGAGGTGCTCGAGGCCGTGCGCAAGGCCGCCGAGAAGGGCTTCTCCTTTGGCACGCCCAGCGAGAACGAGGTGCTCCTCGCCGAGGAGATCGTCCAGCGCATCGAGCCCCTCGAGCAGGTCCGCCTCGTCTCGTCCGGCACCGAGGCGACGATGAGCGCCATCCGCTTGGCGCGCGGCGTCACCGGTCGCTCCGTCATCGTCAAGTTCGCCGGCTGCTACCACGGCCACGTCGACGCGCTCCTGGCCGCAGCCGGCTCCGGCCTTGCGACCCTCGCCCTGCCCGACTCCGCAGGGGTGCCCGCCGAGATGACGGCGGACACGATCGTCCTGCCCTACAACGACGTCCCCGCTCTCGAAGCCGTCTTCGCGAAGCGCGGCGGGGAGATCGCCGCCGTCATCACCGAGGCCGCCGCCGGCAACATGGGTGTCGTCCCGCCCGCGCCCGGCTTCACCGAAGCACTGCGTCGCGTCACCCGCGAGCACGGCACCCTGCTCGTCTCGGACGAGGTCATGACCGGCTTCCGGTGCAGCAAGGCCGGGTGGTTCGGTCTCGAGGGCCCGTATGCCGCCGGCGCACCCGACATCTTCACGTTCGGCAAGGTCATGGGTGGCGGCTTCCCCGCAGCAGCCTTCGGCGCCAGCGCCGAGATCATGGCGCACCTCGCACCGCTCGGCCCCGTCTATCAGGCCGGCACGCTGAGCGGGAACCCCGTCGCAACCGCCGCCGGACTCGCCACCCTCAAGGGCTGCACCGACGACCTCTATCCCCGCCTCGAGACGACGGCTCACACCATCGCGGACGCGGCCAGCGCAGCCCTGACCTCGGAGGGCGTCGCCCACACGGTGCAGTGGGCCGGCTCGATGTTCTCTGTCTTTTTCCGCGACGGAAGCGTCACGAACTATGACGAAGCCCGCGACCAGGACACCGCGGCATACCGACGCTTCTTCCACGCCATGCTCGACCAGGGAGTGCACCTGCCACCGAGCGCGTTCGAGGCCTGGTTCGTCAGCGGCGCACACGACGACGAGGCCATCGGGCAGGTCGTCGAGGCCCTGCCAGCGGCTGCGCGCGCAGCCGCACACGCCGGTTGATCGGACCCTCAGGTTCGTTTGCGACAATCGGCGCATGACGCCGCCTGCCCCCGCCTTCGATGCGGCCGACCGCACGGTCGTGCACCTCGTGCGGCACGGCGAGGTCCATAACCCGGACCGCATCCTCTATGGGCGACTGGCCGAGTTCCACCTCTCCGACCTCGGTCGCGAGATGGCCGACCTCGTCGCGACCCATCTCGCCGACCACGACATCACCCACGTGATCTCGAGCCCGCTCGAGCGCGCGCGTGAGACCGCGGCACCGATCGCTGCGAGCCACGACCTCGAGGTCACCCTCGACGAGCGGGCCCTCGAGGCCGAGAACGCCTTCGAGGGGCGCGCCGTCGCCGGGGGCAAGGGCATCTTCCGTGACCCCAGACTGTGGAAGCTCATGGTCAACCCCATGCGTCCGTCATGGGGTGAGCCCTACGTCGACCTCGCGGCCCGGATGCAGGCGGCCGTCGACGCTGCGCGTGCACTGGCACGCGGCCACGAGGCCGTCATCGTGTCGCACCAGGCGCCGATTTGGATGCTGCGCCTGGCCATCGAGGGCCGCCGGTTCGTTCACGACCCGCGCAAGCGGGAGTGCACCCTCGCGTCGCTCACCTCCTTGACCTATCGCGGCGACGAGCTCGAGTCGCTGGCCTACAGCGAGCCCGCCGCAGCCCTCCTTCCCCTCGCCCACTCGGGAGCGGGTGCATGAACCGCACAACCACCCGGTATGCCGTGTGGCGCCGTAGTGCCGTGGCCGTTGCCTCTGCGTGTGCGCTGCTTGCCCTCGGAGCCTGCACGTCTGACCCCAATTCCATTGCGGAGCAGGCCAAGCAGGGCGACCAGAAGGGCTACATCGCCGGCAACGGTGCGATCGAGCAGATCCCCGTCGACAAGCGCCTCAAACCGATCACGCTCGAGGGCAAGACCCTCGATGGCACGGACTGGTCGAGCACCTCTGCTCGCGGCAAGGATGTCGTGGTCGTCAACCTCTGGGGTTCGTGGTGTCCGCCGTGCATCGAGGAGATCCCCGACCTCGAGAAGGTCTGGACCGACGTCCAGGCAGCCAAGAAGCCGGTGCAGTTCATGGGGATCGACTTCCGCGAGGACGTCCAGCGCGGCGCTGCGTTCGTCAAGACCCAGAAGATGACCTATCCAAGCCTCACCGATGAGTCGGGCGTGCTCATCCTCGCGTTCGGCAAGCAGGCCCCGACCTCACCGCCGTCGACACTGGTCCTCGATCGTGAGGGCCGGGTCGCAGCCCGGGCCAACGGTCCCGTAACTGCCACCACGCTGCAGGGCCTCATCGACGACGTGCTGAAGTCCGAGTCCTGACCGTTTTGTCCGACACGATCGCCTCCGGAGCCCTGCCGCTCGCCGTCCTCGTGGCGGCGCTCGCCGGGCTCGTGTCCTTCGCGTCGCCCTGCGTCCTGCCGCTCGTGCCGGGCTTCCTCGGCTACGTCACCGGGCTGAGCGACACGGCGCTGGAGCAGCGCTCGCGCGGTCGGATGGTGCTCGGGTCGGTGCTCTTCGTGCTCGGCTTCACCGTCGTGTTCATCCTGATGTTCCTGTTCGTCGCCACGCTCGGACGCAGCCTCACCGAGCATCGAGAGATCCTCATGCGCGTCGGGGGGGTGCTTGTCATCCTCATGGGACTCGTGTTCCTGGGCATGGGCTCGCAGCGCCAGTTCGGCCCCACGTGGCGACCTCGGGCCGGCCTTCTCGGTGCCCCCGTCCTCGGCGCGGTCTTCGCCCTCGGCTGGGCCCCCTGCACGAGCCCCACCCTCGGCGCCGTGCTGGCGATGTCGGCATCGGTCACGGAGCCGAGCCAGGGACGAGCGGTGACGCTCGCGACGGCATACGCCCTGGGTCTGGGTTTGCCGTTCATCCTCGCGGCAGCCGGCATCGAGCGGTTCGACCGCGTCTCCAGCTGGGTGCGACACCACCACCGCGCCGTCCAGCTGGTCGGTGGCGGCTTCCTCGTCGCGATCGGGATCCTTCTCATCACTGGCGTCTGGGAGGACCTCATGCGGTGGGTCCAGACCGAGCTCATCAACGGATTCGAGGTGGCGATCTGATGAGTCTGTCGACCCAGCCCAATGACCCACGTCGCGACGAGATCACCCAGCCCAGGCTCGGCGCCCTCGGACTGCTCCGGTTCGCGTGGCGCCAGCTGACCTCGATGCGCACCGCGCTCTTCCTGCTCCTCCTGCTTGCCGTCGCCGCCCTGCCCGGCTCGATCTTCCCGCAGCGCTCCATCGACGCCGTCCGGACCACCGACTGGATCGCCCGCCACGAGACGACCGGCCCGATCCTCGACCGGCTCGGCTTCTTCGAGGTCTATGCCTCGCCCTGGTTCGCGGCGATCTATCTGTTGCTGCTCGTGTCACTGGTCGGCTGCGTCCTGCCGCGCTCCAAGGTCCACTGGAAGGCCATGCGCTCGCAGCCGCCGCGCGCGCCAAAGCGGTTGGAGCGACTTGCTGCTCACGAGACGCTGACCCTCGATGGGGACCCTGAGGACGTGCTCGACGACGTGCGCGCAGCCCTGAAGTCGAGCCGCTTCCGCATGCACTCGCACGACGACTCCACCATCTCTGCCGAGAAGGGCTACCTCAAGGAGACGGGCAACCTCTTCTTCCACCTCGCCCTCATCGGGGTCATCCTCGGGATGGCGGGGGGCCACCTCTTCGGGTGGAAGGGCGACGTGATCATCCCGGTGGGCCAGACCTTCGCCAACACGGCGGCTCGCTTCGACACCCTCAGCCCCGGGCCGCTCGTCGACACCTCCGACTTCCAGCCGTTCACGATGAAGCTCACCAAGTTCGACGCCGTGTTCGAAACTGACGTCAAGGGCAAGGGCCAGTTCGGCTCCCCACGGGACTTCACGGCATACGTCGATTTCACGAAAGAACCCGGCGCGAAGGTCGAGAAGAAGGTCATCCGCGTCAACGGACCCCTCGAGACCGGCGGCGGGACGGCCTTCCTCCTCGGCAACGGCTACGCGCCGCACCTCACTGTCAAGGACGCCAAGGGCAACGTCACCTACTCCGACGCGACCCCGTTCCTGGCGCAGGACAACAACTACAACTCGGTGGGTGCGGTCAAGGTCGCTGGTGCCGGGCCGGTGGGCAAGCAGCTCGGGTTCGCGGGGCTCTTCCTGCCGACGGCGGTCCTCGACGAGCAGGGGCCGCGCTCGGTGTTCCCGGATGCCCTCGAGCCGGCGCTCGCGCTGTCGGCATTCGAGGGGACGCTCTTTCCCGGTGGGCGGCCGCAGTCGGTCTACTCGCTCGACACCGCCGAGATGACCCAGCTCAAGAACAAGGAGGGGACCGACCTCCTGCGCATCTGGCTCACGCCGGGTCAGACCTACACGCTACCCGGCGGTCAGGGCACCATCACCTTCGACGGTGTCGAGCGTTTCGCCGGCATCTCGATCCGCAACGACCCCGGCAAGGAGGTCACCCTGGTGTCCGCCCTCGTGGCACTGCTGGGACTCATCCTGTCGCTGACCATCCGTCGGCGCCGGGTCTTCGTGCGGGTTGCGCCCGCCGAGGACGAGGGCCGTACCGTAGTGAGCATCGGCGGCCTGGCCAAGGACGACGACGAGGGCATGGGCGAACAGCTCGAAGACGTCCTCACGCGACTGAAGGAACGACGCACGTGACCCACGAGACCCTGGCGAACTACGCCAACCTCAGCCTGTACTCCGCGATGGCGGTCCTCACCCTCTCCATGCTCGGGTATGCCGCGTACCTCGCTGGGTGGCTTCCCGCGCGTGACGATGTTGCCGAGTCCGAGACGGTGGACGTCGAGGATCGTGAGCTCGTCGCTGCCGGCGGTGGATCGGTCTCCGCCGGCTCGTCCAACGCGGGTGCTGCGGCTTCGGCGGTGACCACGCCCGAGGTGCCCCTGCGGGCGCGCAAGGCCGGCGGCATCGCCCAGACCCTCGCCCTGCTGGGCACGGTGCTGCTCTTTGCCTCGGCCGCGCTGCGCGGCTGGTCGGTGGAGCGGTGGCCCCTGGGCAACATGTTCGAATTCGGCGTCGCTGCGGCACTCTTCACGATGATCGTCTTCGTCGTGGCTGGCATCCGGCGCGACCTGCGCTGGCTCGGAGTCTTTGTCGTCGCGCCTGTGCTCATCCTCCTCGGGCTCGCCAACACCATCTGGTACACCGAGGCCGCCGAGCTCATGCCCTCGCTCAAGAGCATCTGGCTGGTCATCCACGTCACCGTCGCGACCATCTCGGTCGGGCTGTTCGCCGTCGGCTTCGTCGTCGCGCTGCTCTATCTCGCCAAGGACCGCTTCGGGGCAAGTAATGGTGGGCTTCGTGTGCTGCGCGCGCTGCCTGACACGCGCGCCCTCGAGCGCTTTGCCTACGGGCTGCACATCATCGCGTTCCCGCTGTGGACGTTCACCCTCATCGCTGGCGCCATTTGGGCCCGGCAGGCCTGGGGTTCCTACTGGAACTGGGACCCCAAGGAGGTCTGGACCTTCATCATCTGGGTCGTCTACGCGGCATACCTGCACGCGCGGGTGACCCGCGGGTGGCGTCGACAGTCGGCCACGTGGGTCGCGGTCGCGGGTTTCGCCTGCATCATCATCAACTACGCCGTCGTCAACGTGTACTTCGTCGGCCAGCACTCCTACTCGGGACTCTGACATGGCGATGGTGCGCTACCTCATCCTGAGGACCCTGATCTTCGTCGGCTGCCTCGCGGCGACCTGGCTGCTCGGCCTGCGTGACCGCGAGGAGCAACTGCTCGCCGTCATCATCGCCGCGGTGGCCTCGCTCGCCATCTCTGCGGTCGTGCTCAAGCCCTTCCGCCAGAAGGCCTCGGCTGCCATCGCCGAGCGCGTCGACCAGCGCGTGGATCGCAAGCGTCAAGCCCGTGGCGACGAACTCGCTGAGGACGCCGAGCAGGAGCGCCCCGCCACGTCCAACCCCAGGGCCGCGACCGGCAACGACAGCGACTCCGACTTCCGCTGACCGACCCTTTTCCGGGGGCGGCGGGAAAGGGGTCCCGAACAAGAGAACAGTTCCCTTGCTCGGGAACTGTTTTCCGGGGGCGGCGGGAAAGGGGTGGCGGTCAGGCGAGGGCGCGGGAGATGAGGATGCCAGCGAAGACGGTCACGGCATACGCCAGCTCGTATTTGCCGGTCGAGCCGAGCACCGGCACGAGCCGGCGCCCTTCGGCGCCGCCCATGACGACCTTGACGGCGCCAAGGATGGCCGCGACAGAGAGCAGCCCGACGAGGGCCCAGACGTCCCAGATCGCCATGGCTGCGACCGCGAGCACGCTCACGATGATGAGGCCCAGCCACAGCCGCCGAGTGCCCCGGTCGCCGAGGCGCACCGCGAGGGTGTTCTTGCCTGATTCGGTGTCGCTGGGGATGTCGCGCAGGTTGTTGATGACGAGGATCGCCGACGCGATGGCGCCGACCCCGACGGCCGCCGCCAGCCCGAACCACGAGAGTGCGCCGGTCTCGGCATACAAGGTGCCCAGCGTCGCGACGAGTCCGAAGAAGATGAACACGAAGATCTCACCGAGGCCGCGGTAACCGTAGGGCTTGTCGCCACCGGTGTATTTCCACGCCGCGATGATCGACAGGACGCCGAGCGGCAGGAGCCACCAGGCCTCCGCGAGCGCGACGAGGGCGAGCCCCGTGATCGCCGCGAAGCCGAAGGTCAGGAATGCCGCCGCCTTGACGCTCTCGGGTCGGGCGAGCTTCTGCCCGACCAGTCGCACCGGCCCGACGCGCTCATCATCAGTGCCTCGGATGCCGTCCGAGTAGTCGTTGGCGTAGTTCACCCCGATCTGGAGGGCGAGTGCGACGACGGCCGCGAGGATCGCGATCGCATAGCTCGGCTCGGAGTGCTGGGCGGCCGCGGCGGTGCCGATGACGACTGGTGCAACGGCAGCAAAGAGGGTGCGAGGGCGCGCACCGGCGACCCACTGTTCGAACGTGGCCATGGTGTTGGTGCCTAGAGTCCTTTGAGGAAGTCGGGGTCGTCGTCGGGTCCGCGGGTCTGACGACGCGGCGGGGTCAGCTTGGGGCGACCAGCCAGAAGCCAGGCAATCGACCCGGCAAACGGGAAGAGCAGGATGACGAACACCCAGACGAGTTTGGGGAGGCCCCGCACCTGGTGGTCGTCGCTCTGGAGGCAGTCGACGACGCAATAGATCGACAACGCGAGAGCGAGGAGCACGGGCAGGAAGCGGAGCACGTGCTCATTCTCCCACGGTCTCGAACAATGCACGGATGGCGGCGTGGTCGGGTTTGCCGGGTCCGCGTGTGGGGATCGAGGCCACCTCGCGAACCGCTCGGGGCAGAGCGTGATCGGGGAGTATGCCGCGCAGCTGCTCGCGCAGTCCGCTCACCGAAGCGGGGTGGTCGGGTGAGCAACCCGTGGCCCGCACGACGACGACGGCTATGGCCTCTCCCCACTCGCGGTCCGGGACCCCGACGGCGACCGCTTCGGCGATGCCGTCGAGGCGCGCCACGGCCTCTTCGACGAGGCGCGGCGCGACCTTGAGGCCGCCGGTGTTGACAAGGTCGTCGATGCGGCCGTCGACGCGGAGCTTCCCGTCCTCGTCGAGGTGACCGATGTCGTCGGTGAGGAAGACCCGTCCTCGACCCGGGAGCGTGGGGAAGGCGGTTGCGGTGTGGGCAGGGTCACCGAGGTAGCCGTGGGCGACGGTGTCGCCGGCGAGGTGGATACGACCGTCTTGGTCAAGGAACACCTCGGTGCCATCAAGGGGTGTGCCGTTGTAGACGCAGCCCCCTGCGGTCTCGCTCATGCCATACGTCGTGACGGCAGTGACACCAGCGTCGGCGGCGCGGACCAGGAGGTCGGGGTGGGTGGCGGCGCCGCCGATGAGGACCGCGGTGAACCTCGCGAGTCGCTTCGTGGCCGCGTCGTCGGCCAGCAGCCGGGTGAGCTGGGTCGGGACGAGGGAGACATAGGTCGGGTGGTCGGTGGGCGGCATCGCGTCGACGGTGTCGGTCCACGTGGCGGGGGTGAAGCCGCCGCTCAGGTCCATGACATGGGGAGTCGTGCCGGCGACGAGCGATCGGAGCAGCACTTGGAGCCCGGCGATGTGATGCCCCGGCATGGTGAGCAACCACTGCCCCGGGCCGCCGAGGCGGGTGTGGGTGGCGTCGATGCTGGCGCGCAGGGCCTGCGTCCCGAGCATCGCCCGCTTGGGACTGCCGGTCGACCCGGACGTACCCACCACGACGGCAAGGTCGGGTGGGAGCCCGGCCACATCGTGAGGCGCGAGATCCGGGGAAGTCGACCCCGCGGCATACGGGGCAATGGGGTGACCACCCTCGAGCGCTAGCGCGAGACGTGGAAGGACACTGAGCACGCCCTTGCCTGCCAGCACGGCGAGCGGCTCGATCCTCATGCCGCTCACTCTAGGCAGCGCGAGCGATCGTGAGGATGATGGGCGAATGGACCCTGAGTTTGCGGAGTACCTCGAGCGGGTTCGGTCGCACCGCGCCGAGCTGGGCGAATCGTTGGCTGCTCTCGATGCTGCGCTGGCTCTGCCCGTCGGGCTGGGTGCGCTGTGGCGTCGCAGGGTGCGTGCCGCTCTGACCGAGTTGGAGCACGACCTGCGCGACCATCGCTCCATCACTGAAGAACCCGGCGGTCTGTATGCCGACGCGGTGACTCGTGCGCCTCGGCTCGCCTCGGTGGCGAGGCTGCAGATGGGCGAGCACCTCGACTTCGTCGAGATCGTCCAACGCCTGCTTGGTGAGCGAGAGGCTGGTCTCCAGAGCGCGGAAGCCGTTGCGGCACACCGGGAAGCGGCGACCGCGCTGGTCGGTCGGATCGTCCGTCACCGACAGCGTGGGGCAGACCTCATCTATGAGGCCTATGAGGTCGACATCGGCGGTCAGGGTTGAGGTCTCAGAAGTACCAGGGGAAGGGGGACCAGTCAGGGTCGCGCTTCTCGAGGAACTGGTCGCGCCCCTCCACCGCTTCGTCGGTCATGTAGGCCAGGCGCGTCGCCTCGCCCGCGAATACCTGTTGGCCCATGAGTCCGTCGTCGACGAGGTTGAACGAGAACTTGAGCATCCGCTGGGCCTGCGGCGACTTCGACATGATCTCGCGGGCGACCTGGAGCGCGTCGGACTCGAGCTCGGCGTGGGCGCTGACGATGTTGACGGCCCCCATGCGGTGCATGTCGTCAGCGGTGTAGGTGCGACCGAGGAAAAAGATCTCGCGGGCAAACTTCTGCCCGACCATCTTGGCGAGGTAGGCCGAGCCATAACCGCCGTCGAACGAGCCCACGTCGGCGTCGGTCTGCTTGAACCGGGCGTGCTCCCGGGAGGCCATCGTCAGGTCGCAGACGACGTGGAGCGAATGGCCACCGCCGGCCGCCCACCCGTTGACGAGCGAGATGACGACCTTGGGCATCGTGCGGATGAGGCGCTGCACCTCGAGGATGTGGAGCCGGCCGCCCTCGGCCTTGACCCGTCGCTCGTCGACACCGGCAGCCGTGACGTCGTCGGTGCCGTCCGCCGCGTACTGATAGCCGCTGCGGCCACGGATGCGCTGGTCGCCACCGGAGCAGAACGCCCACTTGCCCTCACTGCCGGTGCCACTCGGACCCGGCCCGTTGCCGGTGAGAAGGACGACGCCGACGTCGGAGCTGCGGCGGGCGTGGTCGAGGGCGCGATAGAGCTCGTCGACCGTGTGCGGGCGGAAGGCGTTGAGCACCTCGGGCCGGTCGAACGCGATGCGGACCGCACCAAGGCCTCGCGCCCGGTGGTAGGTGACGTCGGTGAAGTCGAACCCCTCGACCTCGTCCCACGCCGCCGGGTCGAACGTCTCACTCACACCATCGATCGCAGTCACGGGTTGGAGCCTAGCGTCGGCTCTGCTGACCGCTCTCCGAGGATTGTGACGTCCAGCTCTGTGAAGCGTCGGAAGCCACGATCGAACGTCACGAAGCGCGCCCCCAATGCTTGGGCCTGAGCGGCCAGCCAGACGTCACTGAGGTCCGAACCTCGCAGTCCGAGACGCGTGACCAGGTCATGGAAATGGCCCCAGGCCGGCGGCATCGAGGGGGCAGGCAGGGCCGCCGGTGCGTCACGGACGACCGCGCAGAACTCGAGAGCTTCTTCGGGTTCCAGCGGATTCGACATGAGTCGTCGATGGGTCACGGTGCGCGTCGTGCTCACCAGGGTTGACTCGAGGACGGCCACGGTCTCGGCCCCGCCGAGAGCAGTCTCAAGCGCGCGGCGCGCCTCGCCGTGGTGCGCGCAGGAGCTGTCGATCGCGTAGACGAAGACATTGACGTCGAAAACGATCACGCGATGGGCTCGTTTTCGCCCAGTGCTTCGGCCAGGGCCTCCTTGTCAAGAAGATCCACGAGCAGGCCACCGCCGCCGAAGGTGGGGAGGGTGAAATCCGCTCGCGCGGTGGGCTGACTGCGCACGAGATGCTCTCGCAGAGCTTCTTCGAGGACGCTGCTCACTGTTCGATTGTTGCGCGCAGCCTCCAGACGAGCAGCCTTGAGGAGGTCGTCAGAGAGGGTCACCGTCGTGCGCATCGCATCAGTGCATCATGGGCGCGCATCATGATGCAATGCCCTGTGGATAACTCTTCGGGAGTCGCCCGCATGTCTGGCACCGTTCGAGATCGGGTGGCGCACTGCTGCCTGCGATATCCGGAGGTGCTCCCATGAACGACAACATCCTGAACTTCGACCGGGACCGATACACCGAGCCTCACTGGGGTGCCCGCGCGGATGAGCCCGATGATGACTACCCCTACGGCGAGACGGGTGATGGCTACTACAGCACTTCGAGCGCTCGCGCGCTGGGTGACCTGCTTGAAGTCATCGTCGTCAACGACCAGGTGATCGACGTCCGCAAGCGGTCCATCCAAGGGACCGGCTACGAGTGCGCCGCCATGGAACTCGGGCGTGGTCGGCCCGTGCCGCCGAAGGTCCCGCCGACGCCACCGGCTCCGGCCAAACACGAGCAGATCCTCACTTGGCTCTCACTTCTCGTCGGTGGAGAGGAGGAGCTGACCGCCCTTGACGCCCGACCCCTGCCGAGCGAGGAGCTCGACCTGACAGGGTGCCGTGACGACGTCCGTCTGCGGCTGGAGTCCATTGACCGCGAACTCGCCCGGGTGACCGAACTCATCCTCGGAGCCGAGGTGCGCACGGCTGCTCGCCGGCTCCTTGTGAAGGCTGTGGTGGCGCAGCCCGCCCTTCTGCGCGGTGTCGCCGGCGACGAGGTGATGGCGTGCGCCGCGTTGACCGCTGTCGCCAAGGCAAACGATCTCGTGGGTCAGGGGCGGGTCGTCCCGGTCTCTTTGCTGCGCACACTCTTCAATCTACGGTCGGCGCCAAACGACAAGGTGTCGGCCATGACGCGCGCGGTCGCACCGCAGACAGCACTCTTGGGCGGTTGGGAGCGGCCGCTCCTCGATGTGTCAGTTCTTGGATCGCCAGACTTCCTGGTCGGTTCCTTCCGTCAGGCCGTGATCGCGGCACGCGACGCGGCGCTCCACCTCCGTGCGACGACCCCGGAGCCGACCAGGCCCGTCCCGGACTGAGCTCGAGTTCCCCTCAGCGCTGCCAGCTGTAGTTGTGGCCGTCCTCGGCCTTGGCGAGGTCATCGGGGACGACGACGAAGTGGGTCACCTCACCCGTCGCCTCGACGGCTGCGGCGCCGCCCGGATCGACAGTCTCGAGGTGGGCGCGCAGGGCCTGCTCCGCGAAGTCGTTCCACGTCAGGCCAGCACTCTTGGCGTAGTCGCGGGCCTGCTTGAGGAGGGCTGAATCCATGCTGATCGTGGTCTGCATCTCTCCATGGCATCCCACCTGGCCACCGTTGGCAAGGGAGGGACCGTCCAAAGACACGGTGGGTCTGCTGTCGAGGCGCGACTAGGTTTGGTGCATGGCCCTGCTCTGGTACACCCTCGTCGTCGATTGTCACGACATCGCCGCACTCCTCGAGCGTGGCGCCACCCGCGTCGACGTCGGCCAGACCGGCGACGCCACGTGGGCCGTGCTCGCCGATCCCGAGGGCAACGAGTTCTGCGTCCTCTCCTCACGCGACCGATGACCGAACCCTCGCTCGACGACCTGCTCTCCTCGCTGCGGGTTGTCTCGATCCCGATGCGGGTGAGATTTCGCGGAGTGACCGAGCGGGAGGTGGCTCTCATCGAGGGCCCGGCCGGGTGGGGCGAGTTCGGCCCCTTCCTCGAGTACGCCCCGCCCGAGGCGAGTCGCTGGCTGACCGCCGCCGTCGAGGCCGCGTGGCACGGCTGGCCGGCTCCGCTTCGTGATTTCGTGCCGGTCAACGCAACCGTGCCGGCGATCGCCCCTGACGCCGTTCCCGCTGTGCTGCAGCGGTTCCCCGGGACGACGACTGCCAAGGTCAAGGTCGCCGAGCGCGGACAAACGACAGAAGTCGACGTATGCCGTGTGGCCGCCGTTCGCGAGGCGATGGGACCCCACGCTCGGGTCCGGGTCGATGCGAACGGAGCCTGGGACATCACGACGGCGACGGAGGTTCTGGGCCGGCTGGCGGCATACGACATCGAGTATGCGGAGCAGCCATGCGCAAGTGTCGAGGAGCTGCGCGACCTGCGAATCGCCCTGGCCCGCAATGGGATCGACATCCCGGTCGCGGCCGATGAGTCGATCCGCAAGGCGGAGGACCCGATGCGCGTGCGGGACCTCGAGGCAGCGGACCTCATCGTCATCAAGGCCGCGCCGCTCGGGGGAGTGCGGCGAGCGCTCGACATCGTCGCCGAGTGCGGGTTGCCCGCGGTCGTGTCATCGGCCCTCGACACCAGCGTCGGGATGGCGGCAGGGGTGGCGCTGGCAGCCGCCTTGCCACAACTCGACCACGCCTGTGGGCTCGGCACCGTGGCCCTGCTCGACGGTGATGTGACCGCAGAGTCGCTCGTGCCCGTGGATGGCAAGCTGCCGGTGCGTCGAGTCGCTGCCGACCCCGGCCTGCTGGACCGCCATGCAGCGTCACCCGAGCGAGTCCAGTGGTGGCGCGAGCGAGTCACTTCTGCCTGGGAGGTCACATGATCACGGTGCGCTGGGTGTGGGCGTTCCTCGACACCGTTGACGACGATGCCGAGGCGTCAGAGGCGTTCTGGCACAGGGTCACTCGCACTGAGCTCTCGCCGCCGCGGGGCGAGCGAGGTGAGTTCGCAACGCTGGTGCCGCAGCTCGGTGATGCCTGGGTCAAGGTGCAGCGCGTCGTTGAGGGCGGGGGAGTCCACCTCGATCTCGACGTCGAGCAGCCGCTGCCAGAAGCCGCCGCTGAGGCCACAAGACGGGGCGCCAGCGAAATCGTTCGCCAGGAGGACGTCATCGTCATGACCTCACCTGGCGGGTTCACCTTCTGCCTCACCTCATGGACGCAGGCTGGCTCGCCGATCAATCAGGTCCGTGAAGACCAGCCCGACCTGCTCGACCAGATCTGCCTCGACGTGCCAAGCGAGCTGTACGACGCCGAGGTCGACTTCTGGGAGCAGCTCACCGGTTGGCGCAGACGCACCGGAGCCCTCCCGGAGTTCACGTCACTGACGCGACCGGACGGCATACCCGTCCGGCTGTTGTTCCAAAAGCTCGGCGACCGTAGCGGAACCGTCCGCGGACACGTCGACTTCGCCTGCCACGACCGAGCCGCGAGCCGAGAGGCCCACGTTGCCGCCGGCGCCACCGTCGTCTCCGAGCACGACTTCTGGACCGTCATGCACGACCCCGTCGGGCGCATCTACTGCCTCACTCACCGCTTGCCCTGACCGTTCGCCTGTCCGCGCGGATGTCGCCCCGCTAGCTGTACTGACCTGACAGGTTGATCAAGCGGGTGTTGGGTGGCTTGTTCCCGCAGGCGGTGTGGGGTCGGTGGTGGTTGTACTCGTGGAGCCATGCTGGCAGAGCTTGGCGTCGTTCGGTCTCTGAGGTGTAGCAGCGGGCGTATCCCCATCCGTCGGCCATGGTGCGGTGGAAGCGTTCGACCTTGCCGTTGGTCTGTGGGCGGCGGGGCCGGGTGCGTGAGTGTTTGATGCCGAGCTCTGCGCAGACGTCCCGCCACAGGTGTGACACGTACGGGGACCCGTTGTCGGACAGGACTCTGCGGATGGTGATGCCGCGGGCGACGTACCAGGCGACGGCTCGGCGCAGGACGGCGGTGGCGGTGGCGGCGGTCTCGTTGTCGTGGATCTCGGCGTAGGCGACTCGGGAATGGTCATCGATGACGGTGTGCACGAATGCGTGGCCCATCTTCGGGTTGTGGTTCTTGCTCTTCGGTTTGCCCGGGGTGGCTGTCCGGTTCTTCATGCCCTGAGCTCGGCCCACGAAGCGCCACCCGCCACCGTCGGGGATGTTCCCGAACTTCTTGACGTCCACGTGCAGCATGTCCCCGGGATGCTCATGCTCGTAGCGGCGCACCGGCTCACCGGTGGCGCGATCGACGTGCGCCAACCGGTTCAGGTGACACCTGGTGAGCACCCGGTGCACTGTCGAGGGTGCAACACCCACGTGTGCAGCGAGCTGGACCGGACCCAGGCGCTTGCGCAGCCGCAACGACACGATCCGCTTCGTCGTCGACACGCAGGTCTTGGCCGGCATCACGTGCGGGCGGCTCGAGCGGTCGCTCATCGGCTCACCGGCGGCATACCTGTCAGCCCACCGCTTCACCGTCGGCCACGAACATTGGAATCGTGCCGCGACCTCACTGATCGGCACGCCCTGATCGACGACAAGTTGGGCAACCTTAAGACGGTGACGAACCGTCAGGGCAGCGTTAGCGTGGGACATGAGGGCCTCCTGTGTGTGGCAGTGGTGACTTGGCAGTTCCACTCCACCGCGGGAGGCCCTTCCCGCGCCACTGATCAGATCAGCGGATCGCAATCACTCAACCAACGTCCCGGGTCAGTACAGCTAGCGTGGCGACCAACAGGTGTGGACGGAGAGTCGATGACGACCAAGGACCTCAAGGGCCGACGCAGTGCGCTCGAGCGAGCCCGCGAGGAGTGGGCGGAGCGTCGCAGCACCGGGTCCGAGGGCGTTCCCGACACGATCGTCGACAGCTGGAACCGCAGCGCCGACCACGTCCCGGACAGCGTCAGCGAGGCGCCGATGGACGACCCCGACCAGACGCAGGCGGAGTTCGAGGACTCTCCGCTCCACGTTGCGGTGGGCCAACTCGAGGGTGAACTGCGTCGCGCGGCAGAGGATGGTGACCTCGTCGTCGCGGTGACCGATCGCGACACCCGCATCCTGTGGACCTACGGCGGACGAGTCATGCGACGCAAGGCCGAACGCGTCAACTTCGTCGCCGGTGGTCGTTGGGATGAGGGCAGCGTGGGCACCAATGCGCTGTCTCTCGCACAGCAGACTGGCCGGACCCAGTCGGTCTTTTCGGCCGAGCACTACGCGCCGATCGTCCACAACTGGGTCTGCTGGGCGGCGCCCGTGCGCGATCTCGTCACCGGCGAGCAGCTCGGTGTCCTCGACCTGTCGACGACGTGGGACCGCACCCACCCCATCGGCGCCGCCACCGCCACTGCGCTGGCCTCGCTTCTCGAACGTGAGATCCCGCGCGCAGGGTCAGGCAGCCCGACCTCCCATGCCGGCAGCGGGCTCTCGCTGCGCGTCCTCGGCGCGGCCGAGGCGCACGTCGACGGTGCTCGGCTGCTCCTCACGCGGCGCCAGAGCGAGATCCTCGCGATCCTGGCCCTCCACCCCCAGGGCCTGAGCCTCGATGCCTTGCATGCTGCGCTCTATGGCGATGCCCGCGTCTCCGCGTCAACCCTCAAGGCCGAGGTGTCGCACCTGAGGCAGGCTCTCGGCGGACGGCTCACCTCCCGCCCCTACCGGCTCGACCTCCCGGTGACGTGCGACGCGGTCGAGGTGATGCGCGCGGTCCGCAGCGGGGACGTGGAAGGTGCGGTCGCGGCATACGGCGGAGATCTTGTGCCCGGCACGGAGTCACCCGAACTCACCTCGACCGGCGACTTCCTCGCCGTCGCCGTGCGGGAGTCCTTGCTTGCCGACCCACGGCCGGACGTCGTCGTCCGCTACGCCCGGTCGGTGCCCTATGACACGGAGGTCGTCGAACGCGCCCTGGCCGCGCTCGGTGACCGGCCGCATCCTGCCCGGGCCGAACTCATCGCGATCCACTCGGCCAACCGCTGAGTCAGCTCTGACCAACCTCTGACCAACCCCACCCGTCCTAGCGTCCGCGCAAGTGGTGACGCACTGGCGCGTCGCCCAGGACAAGGAGGTCCGGTCATGGTCTTTGCACCCCCCAACGCCGACGGTTCGAAGGTGACACTGCCGTCGCAGCTCGACAACTTCATCGGTGGCAAGTGGTTGCCAGCGCAGGACGGTGAGACGTTCGAGGACATTTCGCCCGTGGACGGCAAGGCGTTCGTCACGGTCGCCCGCAGCAAGGCCGCCGACGTCGATGCCGCAGTCCAGGCAGCCACCGGCGCCAAGGACGCGTGGGCCCGCACGTCGACGACCGAGCGCAGCAACATCCTGCTCAAGATCGCCGACCGGATGGAGCAGCACCTCGAGGAGCTTGCCGTCCTCGAAGCGTGGGAGAACGGCAAGCCCGTCCGCGAAACCCTCGCTGCCGACCTCCCGCTCGCGATCGACCACTTCCGCTATTTCGCCGGCTGCATCCGCGCGCAGGAGGGTGGGATCTCGGAGATCGACCACGACACGATGGCCTATCACTTCCACGAGCCGCTCGGCGTCGTCGGGCAGATCATCCCGTGGAACTTCCCGATTCTCATGGCGACGTGGAAGCTCGCTCCCGCTCTCGCAGCTGGCAACTGCGTCATCCTCAAGCCGGCCGAGCAGACCCCCGCGTCAATCCTCAAGGTCGTCGAGATCATCGCCGATCTGCTCCCCGACGGCGTCCTCAACGTCGTCAACGGTTTTGGTGTCGAAGCCGGCAAGCCCCTCGCAACTCACCCGGGCATCAACAAGGTGGCGTTCACGGGCGAGACGACGACGGGCCGCCTGATCATGCAGTACGCGTCCCAGAACATCATCCCGGTCACCCTCGAGCTTGGTGGCAAGAGCCCAAACGTCTTCTTCGAGGACGTCATGGCCGCCGACGACGCGTTCCTCGACAAGGCGCTCGAGGGCTTCACAATGTTCGCGCTCAACCAGGGCGAGGTCTGCACCTGTCCCTCGCGTGCCCTCGTGCAGGAGTCGATCTATGACGAGTTCATGGACAAGGCCATCGCCCGCGTCAACGCCATCACCGTGGGCAACCCGCTCGACCCGAACGTCATGGTCGGCGCCCAGGCCAGCAACGACCAGTACGAGAAGATTCTCAGCTATCTCGACATCGGCAAGCAGGAAGGCGCCAAGGTCCTCACCGGTGGCAACAGGCGCACGGTCGACGGTCTCGAGGGGGGCTTCTACATCGAGCCGACCGTGTTCGAGGGTGACAACTCGATGCGGGTCTTCCAGGAGGAGATCTTCGGCCCGGTCCTGTCGGTCACGAAGTTCACCGACCGCGACGATGCTCTCCGCATCGCCAACGACACCCTCTACGGGCTGGGAGCCGGCGTCTGGTCGCGAGACACGAACACGGCATACCGGATGGGTCGTGGGATCGAAGCCGGACGCGTGTGGGTGAACTGCTACCACCAGTACCCCGCGCACGCAGCGTTCGGTGGCTACAAGCAGTCGGGCATCGGCCGCGAGAACCACAAGATGATGCTCGACCACTACCAGCAGACGAAGAACCTCCTGGTCAGCTACAGCCCCGACAAGCTCGGATTCTTCTGAGATGACCGAGCCATCTGTGATGACCCGCGTCGAGCTCACGGACCCTGCCGCAGAGCTTCTCGTGCGACTGGAGCGCATCCACGGTGCGCTGATGTTCCACCAGTCCGGTGGGTGCTGCGACGGGTCATCACCGATGTGCTTCCCGGTCGGAGAGTTCATGACCTCGGACGCCGACGTGCTGCTCGGCACGTTGGCGCCCGGAGGCGTGACGCCGATCGAGTTCTGGATGAGCCTCACGCAGTACGAGTACTGGAAGCACACCCACCTCACCGTTGACGTCGTGCCGGGGCGGGGGTCGGGCTTCTCGGTCGAGGCGCCGGAGGGCGTTCGTTTCCTCATCCGCTCGCGGCTCATGACGGAGGAGGAGCTCGTCGCGTTCGGTCTGTTCTGACGGGGTTCCGCCGTCTCGTCGGCTCGACATAGAGTCGCAGGGTGCCGCTGCTCCTGGACCTCGAACCGCTCCGGAGCAATGCGAACTACCGGCGACTGTATGCCGGGTTCACCCTTTCCAACGTCGGCTCCCAGCTCGCTGTGGTCGCCATCGGCCTGCAGGTCTATGACCTGACTCGCTCCACGGCGTCGGTCGGCATCGTCGGGCTGTGCGCGCTCATCCCGCTCGTGGTCATGGGTCTCTATGGCGGGACGCTCATCGACCACTTCGACCGACGGATCGTCGGGCTCGTCGCCCAGAGCGTCGCGTTCCTCGTGAGCATCCTCTGCGCGCTCCAGGCATGGATGGGCAACACCCAGGTCTGGGTGCTCTATGCGCTCGTCGCCGCGTGGAACGCCGCCTTTGCCGTCTCCTCACCGGCGCGCACCTCGATCTATCCGCGGATCCTGCGCCGCGACCAACTCCCAGCGGCGAACGCCCTGTCGGTGTTCGCGATGAACGCGTCGATGACGGTGGGGCCGTTGCTCGCGGGCGTCCTCGTCGACTGGGGTGGCTTCAAGACGGCCTACACGGTCGATGCCATCATCACGACCGCCGCGCTGTGGGGCCTGGCCCGATTGCCCTCTCTCCCACCGGAACCCGCAGATCCAGGCGGCGTCAAGACCGTGCCTTCCAAACCCGGCATACGCTCCGTCCTGGACGGATTCACGTTCCTCGCCACGCGACCCAACGTCCGCATGACCTTCATCGCCGACATCGCCGCCATGGTCCTCGCGCAGCCTCGAGTGCTCTTCCCGGCAGCGGGAGCGGTGATCTTCGGCGGCGGAGCGACGACGGTGGGCGCCCTCTCGGCCGCTGCTGCCGTCGGCGGAATCGGGGCGATGTTCTTCTCCGGACGGCTCGGCTCGGTAATCCATCAGGGGCGCGCGATCCTCATCTCGATCGTCGGGTGGGGCGCCGCGATCGCCGGCCTCGGGGCAGCCATGCTCGCGGCCGGTGACGTGCTCACCCGGGGTCAGGCGCTGTGGCTCGGCCTCGTCGCGATGGCCGTCGCCGGGGCGGCGGACTCGGTCAGCGCGGTCTTCCGGACGACGATCCTCCAGTCGGCGACGCCGGATCACCTGCGTGGGCGGCTCCAAGGTGTGTTCATCGTCGTCGTGGCGGGCGGGCCGCGGCTCGGTGAGCTGATCGGTGGGTTCGTCGCCGAGAACATCGGCGAGGGGATGACTGCGCTGGTCGGCGGATTCGCCTGTGTCGCAGCGATTGTCGTGCTGGCGAAGCTGACGCCGGGCTTCCTGCGCTACGACGCCCGCAACCCGACCCCCTGAGGCTGCGGCCTCGGGTGGTGCGTGGGGGCAGGGCAGGTGGTCAGGCAGGGGCGGTCCTGTCGGTGACAGGCGCCAGGCGACGCCAGGCCGCGACGACCAAGGCCACTCGTGCCACGGCCATGACCGGTGGGATGGGCAGCGCAAAGCCGATCCAGAACGCGACCTCGACCGGGATGGGTGCGACCGCGAGGATCGCACCGAGGCGACGATTGCTCAACAGCAGGACGCCCCCCACCGCGACGACGCCGGTCACGCCAGCGAAGGCGAGCAGGGTGGCGATGAACTGGTTCACCGTCAGGGCGTCCCACCACGGGCCTCCGTACATCGGAAAGAGGTCCCACAACCAAGGGAGCGCGCGCTCGCTCCGTACGTAGGCGGCGATGGGGATGGCCGGCAGGCCGAAGCCCACGGCATACGCGAGTGTCACTCCACCTGCCCAACGCGACGCCTTCACGGCGCTCACCTCGCTCACCATTTCCGGGTCCGGAGTCCTCGTCCCTTCACGCTAACGGCGCACCCGACCCGATCCCATGGCCCGCCTCGACTAGTGACGAGGCTGCACGTCGAGGCCGAGGAGGGCGTTCTCGACGACCTCGGCGAGCGCGGGGTGGATCCAGTACTGGCCCCGCGCGACCTCGTGCGCGTTCTGCCCGAACGACGCCGCCTGGATGAGCGGCTGGATGAGCGTCGAGGCGTTCGGCCCCATGCAGTGGGCGCTGAGGATGAGCCTGGTCGACGGGTCGGCGTAGACCGTGAGGATGCCGGTCGTGTCCTCGAGGGCCCACCCGTAGGCCGTGTCGCCGAACGACTGTGTCTTGGCGACGTAGGGCGTCCCGGCCTCGTCGAGCTCGGCCCGGGTCGGCCCGAACGCCGCGATCTGCGGGTGTCCGAACACGGCGTGCGGCACGAACCGGTGGTCGGCGTCGAGAGGTTCACCGTCCATCCGCCCGGCGTCGACGGCGAGGTTGTGGGCGACGATGCGGGCTTCGTGGTTGGCGACGTGCTTGAGCTGCCACGAGTTCGCGACGTCACCCAGGGCCCACACACCGTCTGCCGTGGTGTGCTGCTGCGCGTCGACGACGACCACGCCGCGGGCGTCGACCTCGATGCCGCCGGTCTCGACCTCGAGCCGGGAACCATTGGGGGTCCGACCCACGGCGACGAGCACGGCGTCGACCTCGACGTCGGTGTCGCCGTCCAGACCCTTGAGCCCGAGCGTCCACGTGCCCGCGTCGGAGCGCATGGCCGACGTGACGACGGTCTCGAGCCGCACGTCGTGTCTGCCACGGGCGAGCTCGGTGTAGCGGCGCGAGATCTCGGCGTCCTCGGCGCGCAGCAGGGCGGACGAGCGTTGGATCTGGGTGACTTCGACACCGAGTGCGCTGAAGACGTGCGCGAACTCGCACGCCACGAAGCCCCCGCCGACGATCGCCATCCGCTGAGGCAGCTCGTCCATCCGCATCACGGTGTCGCTCGTGTGGATTCCACGCGCCGGGTCGACCCTGTCCAGCCCGTCGATGTCGAGGAGGTCGGCACGCGACCCGGCGGCGACGACGACGCGATCGGCGGTGATCTCCTCACCGGTCGACAGCGCAAGGTGACGCTCGCCCACGAAACGGGCGGTCGCGGCATACACGGTCACAAAGCCCTGGCTTCGGCGGTAGCGCTCACCACCGTCGGCGATCAGGTCGATCCGGTTGGTGAAGATGCGGTCGCGGATCCCGGGCCAGTCGACGCTGACCTCGCGACTGATCGTCACCCCGAGGCGCTCAGCCTCGCGTGACTCGAGGACGCGGTCAGCGGGAAGGACGAGCATTTTGGTCGGGATGCAGCCGACGTTGAGGCAGGTGCCGCCGAACGTGCCCTCCTCGACGATCGCGATGTCGAGGCCTTCGAGCTCGGGCGTGACGAGCGAGTTGCCCGACCCGGTGCCGATGATGATCAGGTCGTGGTGCGTCGCCATGCCTTCAGCGTATGCCGGGTGGTTCCGTCCATCTCAGGCCCTTCCGTTCGCGGGTGTCAGAGGTCTCTGATGGACTTCTGAGGTGGCGGCCAGCAGTGGGGCGTGGCGGCCTTTGCGGCCGTGCTCGCGGAGGCCGCGGCTTGAGCAGTTCGGTTGTGCTGCAAGTGAATTCGCGTGTGGATAACCTTTTGAGTGTCACCGAACAGGTGTACGATGAGAGGTATGACGGGGACGCCAACACTTGAAGGGCCTGAGGTTCAGGTCCGCTTCGTCGTGTCCTCGCTCGCGGACGTGAACCCGGAGGGTTTGACGCAGTCGGAGCGGGTCGCGGTGGTGTCTGCGCTGGAGGCGTTGAAGGGTGCAGCTGCTGCGGCGCAGGCGCGTCTGACTGCTGCTGCGGTGGTGGATCGGGAGGCGTTGGGTGAGGACTCGCGCAGTGTGCGCGCCGATCTGGCGTTGGCTCGTCGGTGTTCGCCGACGTTGGCGGATCAGCATGTTGGGGTGGCCAAGGCCCTTGTGGGCGAGATGCCGTTGACGATGGGCGCGCTGGAGCGGGGCGAGATCAGCGAGCGGCGGGCGATGATCGTGGTGCGTGAGACGGCGTGCCTGAGCGTTGAGCACCGGGGCGAGGTCGACCGCCGGCTGGCACCGACGATTGCCAGTCTTGGGGACAAGGCGTTGGCTGGGGCTGCTCGTCGCGCAGGTGCGGCTTTGGATGCGGAGTCGTTGGCTGAACGGAATCGGCGTGCGGTCGCGTCCCGTCGGATGAGTGTGCGGGCGGCTGCGGACGGGATGGCGTGGCTGTCGATCCTGGGGCCGATGAAAGAGATCATCGGTGCGCACGTCGCGCTGCTGGGTGAGGAAGGTCGACGCAACGTCATCGACCCGGATCTGCCCGCCGATGAGTGGGAAGCTGCGGCAGCCGCGGCTCGTGCCGACACTCGCGGCAAGGGTGCATGGCTGGCTGATCGTGCCCTGGAGCTGCTCTCTGGGCGTGCGAAGGGTCAGCCGCAACAGGTTGAGGTCAGTCTCGTCATGACCGACACAGTCCTCCTGCCTGCAGCATTCGGTGGCAAGGCCCCGGGTGATGACGTCGCGACCATCCCGGGCTGGGGTCCCATTCCCGGCGCTGAAGCCCGCGCCCACATCGCCGCCCTCCTGGACCGCGCCGACGACAGCGACCCCAAGAGCGGCCTCTGGCTGCGGCGCCTGTTCACCGACCCCACAGGTCGTGACCTGGTCGCCCTCGACTCCAAACGCCGCCTGTTCCTCGGGGGACTCCGCCGCTTCCTCGAGCTGCGCGACCCCACGTGTCGCGTCCCCTGGTGCGACGCCCCAGCGACCGAGTCCGACCACGTCCACGCGGTGCACGACGACGGTGCCACGACTGGCGCCAATGGTGGTGGCCTGTGCAAGCGCCACAACTTGGTCAAGGAAGAGCCCGGGTGGCACACGACCGTCGAGTCCACCGGGCTCGACGGCACCGGATCACATCGCATACGCACCCAGACCCCGACGGGTCGAGTCCACGACGCCACCGCACCACCCATCCTCGGCGAAGGCTGGCGGGCGCCCGACACCGTTCCTGACGAGTGGGTTAGTGACGTCCACCTCCAAGACCGACCACTACCGGAAGACCCCTGGGGTGGCTGGATCCCGGACCCACCCGACGATTGGTTCCTGTCCGACGAAGCATGGGTTGCCTGACCTCAGGTCGAGTACGCCCTATGCGTCTCTCGCATCAAACCTTGAACCGCGACGGCGAGATCACGGAGCATTACGAGGGGTCGCTACGCCCGCTCAGCGAGGCGGGGGTGTCCGATCCGTCGGTCTCGTCCAGGTCGGTGAGGTCGCGCAACTTCCCGACGCGGCTCGTGAGCATGACGGCGACGTTGATGATGCCGACTACGGCGAAGACCACGAGAGCCCATCGGGCGCCGATCCAGGTCGCGACGAGGCCAGCGACGAGTCCACCCACTGGGAGGGCGCCCCAGGACACGAAGCGCACCGTCGCCATAACCCGCGACAGCAGCTCGGGTGGGCTCGCCTGTTGCCGATAGGTGCGGGTGGCGATGCTGAAGATGACGACCCCGCCGGCGAAGACCATGTTGCCGATCGCGAAGCAGGCCCAGGCGACCCAGCCTGTGCCCATCGGAATGAGCAGCCCGCCGATGAACGACACGATCGACGCAGCGACGCACGCTCGCGCGGAACCGAGTGCCCGGACGACACGCGGAGACAGTGCCGCGCCGATGAGTGCTCCCACGCCCTCAGCAGCGAGGAGGAAGCCGACGAACGCCGCGGGGGTGTCAAGGTCTCGGACGAGATAGAGCGCGAAGAGCGCCAGCTGGGCGCCGCAAACGAAGTTGACGGCAGTCGCAGCCCACATGCATGGAGCCATGACGGGGTGGCGGGTCACGAAGCGCCAACCCTCGCCGATCATCTGTCGCATCGATGGCCGGTCGGCATTGCCAGCAGTAGCCGGAGGCCTCGCCGGGAGGCTGCGCAGGAGCGCGGCAGAGACGAGGTAGCTCACCGCGTCGACGAGCAGGGTGGGCACGGCTCCCAACAGTGCTATCGCGAGACCGCCGAGGGAGGGCCCGCCCAGCTGGGTTGTGGCGTGCGTCGCCGACATGAGGCTGTTGCGCTCGTGCAGCTGGTCTCGTGGCACGACCTGCGGCAGGAAGGTTGAGTTCGCGACGTCGAAAACCACGTCAGCAAAACCGATGACCAAAGCCACGACGACCAACTGCACGATGCTCAGGTGCCCCGACCACCAGGCCAGCGGGACCGACACGACGGCCAGGGCCCGAGCCAGGTCCATGGTCACCTGGGTGCCGCGCAGCGGAAGGCGGGCCACGAGAGCGCCTGAGGGCAGTCCGATCACGAGCCACGCGGCGCTCGCGGCTGCTGCGATGAGACCCATCTGGAACGCGGTGGCGTCGAGCACGGTGATCGCCGTGAGAGGGAGGGCAATTCCTCCGACGGCGGTGCCAAGGTTGCTCGTAGCGCTCGCGGTCCAGTAGGTCCAGAACGAGCGGGCGTCCCTCGTCATGGGGTGTCTCCCGGGCTAGTGAGTTCCAATGTGGAACGGACTATACTCATGAAGTGCGACGAGAGGACCTGGCCGACGAGGACTGCGGCATCGCCCAGTCCCTCGGCGTGCTCGGGGACGGGTGGACCTTCCTCATCGTGCGTGACGTCGCCGGGGGAGTGACCCGCTTCGATGCCCTGCAGCGAGGACTCGGCATCAGTCGCCGGGCGCTCACCGAGCGGCTGGGCGGGCTCGTGGCCGACGGCGTCCTCGACAAGGTCGCCTACTCGACGCGACCGCCTCGGCACGACTACGTCTTGACCCCCAAGGGTGAGGGGCTCCTGCCGGTTCTTGTCGCGCTGCAGGACTGGGGCGCCCGGCATGTCCTCGGAGACGGCTCGGTGAGCGCCGGCGTCACGGCCGACTCGGCCGAGTCGCGCCGCGTCGCGGATCTCGTGGGGCACGCACTGCCACCGGTCACGCTGACAGGGCACGACGGCATACCCGTTGGTCTGTCGTCGTCTGGTTCGTGGACGGTCCTCTTCTGTATGCCGGGCGCCTGGGCGCCTGCGGCGCAGGGCTATCCAGCCGGTTGGGGTGACATCCCGGGCGCCGCTGGTTGCACCGTGGAGGCGAACGCGTATGCCGCGCAGCATGCCGCGTTTGCGGCGTGCGGGGTCGTGGTGCACGGCGTGAGTACCCAGCGGCCCGATCAGCAGTCGGCCTTTGCGTCCCATGCTGGTCTGCCCTATGTGCTGTTGTCGGACGAGGACCTGATGTTGGCGGGAACGCTGCGTTTGCCGACATTCCGCTCGGGTGGCGTGGACCGGCTCAAGCGCGTGACGCTTGTCGTCGACCCGGAGGGTGTGGTGCGTGCTGTGCAAGCTCCAGTGACCGACCCGGCAGCGTCTGCGAGCGAGATGCTCAACGTTGTGGATCAGCTGTTCGGAGGGGCCACGAGCTCCACCTGAGCTGTCCACAGGGTGGCGATGATGACGCAGTTGTCCACAGATCTAGGAATCGTGTGGACGCGAATGAAGGTGCAGGAGTTGGCTGTTCGCATGGTCAACACAGGGGATCTGAGGGAGCGGGCACGTCGATGGCGGCTGGCCGCAGACGCCACCCGCGCGGAGTCCGCGATGCTGATGAAGGTGTCCGAGTTGAGCTGGCGCTCGCCGTCGGCGCAGGAGTTCCGGCGTCTCATCGCCCGCCGGGTGCGCGAGTTGCGAGAGCTTGCCGACCGTGAGGATGCCGTCGCGGACCTCCTCGATCGCGTGGCCGGCGAGGCCGAGCGGGCAGCGTGAGCGACCTCGAGGTCACGGGGGGCAAGGGTGGGATCGAAGTGGCTGTGGGCGACCTGAGAGCCGCGGCCGCTCGGATGCGCCGCACTGCCGAATCCATCGCACGGGACACGCCGCGAGAGTCTGACATCGAGCTGACCACGGCGGCGCCCGTTGTCGGGCCCGACTGGGGACTGGGAGCTCGAGCGCTCGGGGCGCCCATCGATCTGGCACCCCTCGTGGGCCGGTGCCGACGAGAGCTCGCCGACCTGATCTCGGATGTTGCTGGCGCCATGGAGCGACTTCGCGAGCTCGCCGACTCCGTGTCGAGTGCAGCCACCAACTACGAATGGGCCGAGGGGGCGGCGCGCGATCTGGTCTCGGGGGTGCACGCGCAGGCCATGGGCATCGCCTGGCTGATCACCCACGTCACGGGGCGCGCATTTGGCGTGTTGGACGAGGGCGACGGTTGGGACGTGGTGTTGACGCCTGCTGAGCCGCGAGGCGCCGTGCCGGTGCCCAAGTCCGCTGAGTCGCTTCTCGCCGGCATCGACTCACTCGGGTTTGAGGGTCGGGTCCGCGTGATCGAGTTGCCCTGCGCAGACGGGTCGACGACATGGGTCATGCAGGTCCCGGGCACTCACGGTGGCATCGAGAGTGCAGGAGAGGTTCCGATGGACTGGCCCGCCAACGTCTCGCTCATGCTCGAGGCGACGAGTGCGTCCAAGATCGCGGCGGTCAAGGCGCTGGAGCGGGCCCAGGCAGGTCGCGCCGGTCCCCGCGATCGAGTCGTCCTCGCGGGCTTCAGCCAGGGTGGGATCGTCGCCGCCGCACTGGCCTCGGACCCTGAGTTCACCCGGCGTCATCGGGTGACGCAGATGGTCACGGCGGGTTCACCCGTTGACGAGTTCCCCATCCCGGACTCGACATCGGTGCTGTCACTGCAGCAGGCGGGGGATCCGGTGCACGTCCTCGACGTCTCACCACCGCCCGGTCGGGGGAACTGGACGACGGTGACGTCCAGCGCCGCGGCCACCGCAAAGGGAGTGTTCCGGTTCCACGACCTGGGGCTCTACCGGCGGGTGGCCGCACAGGCTGACCGGTCGCCCGACGTTTCGCTGGCTGCGTGGCGGCGCGACCTGGCACCCGCGCTGGCCCCCGCCGCTGGCGCCAAGCCCGTGGTGCATGAGTTCCGGTCGGAGCGACGGTGGCAGAATCGCGACTCGTGACCCCCAAACTGCTGTTCCGCCGGGTAGCCATCGCCGAGGCGATCACCTGGGCCCTTCTCCTCATCGGGATGTTCCTCAAGTACGTCACCGAGACGACCGAGCTCGGCGTGCGGATCTTCGGGATGGTGCACGGGGTCGTGTTCATCGCCTACGGGCTGATCGCCCTGGCCACATGGGTCAACCAGAAGTGGTCGCTCCGCACCGGTTTGCTCGCGCTGGTGAGCGCCGTGCCTCCGTTCGCGACGGTCCTCTTCGACAAGAGCGCTGAGTCCGCCGGGCAGCTCGAAGGGTCGTGGCGCTTCGGTGCTGGCGGTGAGGCGCCGGCCTCCTTCGCCGAGCGTCTGCTGGCCTGGCTCACGCGCAACCCGGCCCTCGCGGCCGTGGTCGGGGTCGTGGCAGTCGTCGGCCTCACCGGCGTGGCCCTCTTCGTCGGCCCGCCGGCATCGGGTAGCTGATGAACCCGTCCACCGCGCTTGCTCGCGTCCTCGTCGACGAGCTGATCCGTGGTGGCGTTCGCGAGGTTGTGCTCGCTCCCGGTTCGCGCTCCGCGCCCCTGGCGTATGCCGTCCAGCAGGCCGAGCGTGAAGGTCGACTTCGTCTTCATGTGAGAGTCGACGAACGCACGGCCGGCTTCCTGGCCTTGGGGCTAGCAAAGGGTTCTCACACACCGGTTCCCGTCATCATGACGTCAGGCACGGCTGTCGCAAACCTGCACCCCGCCGTGTTGGAGGCGCACCACACCGGAGTGCCGCTGGTCGTGCTTTCGGCCGACCGTCCGGCCGAGTTGCGGGGGACGGGCGCCAACCAGACCACGGTGCAGCCGGGGATCTTCGGGGCGGCCGTGCGCTGGTCCGCTGACCTCCCGGCGCCCGAGTTGGTCGAGTCCGTGGGTGCCTTTCACCGCACGACCGTGTGTCGGGCGCTCGCGGCCGCGCGCGCAGACCTGTTGAGTGGTGCGTCGGCAGGCGCCGGTGGTCCCGTCCACCTCAACGTCGCCTTCCGCGACCCGCTCACCCCAGACCTCGAAGGCACGACGACCCTGGCTCATCAGGGGCGCGACGGAGAGCGTCCGTGGGTCATGCCGCCTGCTCCCTCCTTCCCGATGTCCTGGGGAGGTGTCGAGCACCTGCCGCGCACCCTTGTTGTCCTGGGCGACCTCGCCGCTTCATCCCTCTCATCGCACTACGTGGTCGACTGGGCTGATCGGCACGGCTACCCCGTCATCGCCGAGCCGTTCGGCGACCATGACAGGTCCATGCTCATGCCGCACGGACCGCTCCTGCTGACGGAACCAGGCTGGCTCGCGCAGAAGCTCCCGGAGCGCGTCCTCGTCGTCGGCCGCGTGACGTTGTCCAGGGCAGTGGCAACGCTGCTCCGGACCGAGGGCATTCGAGTGGAGGTGTGTACGCCCACCCCCGACTGGGCCGACCCTGGGCATGTGGCCCATGCTGTGCACCCGATCACGGTGTTCACAGACACGAACGAGCACGAGCCGGACATTGAGTGGCTTGAGGCATGGCACAGTGCTGGATCGGTTGTGGCACAGGCGGTTCAGGATCAACGATCGCCGTGGGGGACTGGTCTGGCCGTGGCTTCCGTCGTGGCAAAGGCGCTGCCCGAAGGCGCCCAGCTCTTCGTGGGCTCGTCCAACCCGGTGCGCGACCTCGACCTCGGCATGCGTCGTGACTCGCCGATCACGGTCGTCGCCAATCGCGGCCTCGCCGGCATCGACGGCTGCCTCTCGACCGCCATCGGACTGGCGCTCACCACTGATGCGCCGAGTTATGCCTGGGTGGGCGACCTGACTTTCCTCCACGACTCAAACGCGTTGGCCATGGGTCCGGACGAGCCCCGCCCCGACCTCACCGTCCTCGTCACCAACGACGGCGGTGGCGGCATCTTCCGCACTCTCGAGCACGGAGCACCCGAACGAAGCGCCGACTTTGGTCGCATCTTTGCCACCCCAACGGGAACCGACTTCGAGGCACTGTGCCGAGCACACGGCATACGCCACGTCCTTGCGGAGACACGCGAAGCGGCAGCCGAAGCGCTGTCCGCGCCCCCCGACGGGATCACCGTCGTCGAGGTGCCCATCGACGCGGAGTCGCACCGCGGCGCCCACGAGCGGTTGCGACGGATCGCGCGCGAGGCCCTGATTTCGACGTGAGCCCCCGGCTTGCGAGAATGAGCCCGTGACCACGACCCCCACTCGCACCGATGTCCTCGTCGTCGGAGCCGGTCCGGCCGGTTCCGCTGCGGCGAACTGGGCGGCGCGCTCCGGACGTGACGTGGTGCTCGCCGACGCCGCAGTCTTCCCGCGCGACAAGACCTGCGGTGACGGACTGACGCCACGGGCGATCGCCGAGCTCACCCGGCTCGGGCTCGACGAGTGGCTGCGTGGGCACACCGTGAACCACGGGCTCAAGGCTCACGGCTTCGGTCAGGTGCTCGAACTGCCCTGGCCCGGGGGGTCGTTGCCCGACTGGGGCTCGGCCGTGGCCCGGACCGAACTCGACGACCACCTGCGCACGGCCGCGCTGAAGTCCGGTGCCGTCGGGGTCGAAGGGGCCAAGGCCGTCGATGCCCGGATCGAGGGTGGGCGCGTGAAGGCCGTGACGTTCCAGCGCGACGGCGAGAGCTTCGAGATCGAGTGCGAGAGGCTCATCGTCGCCGACGGCGTGCGGTCCGGCCTCGGCAAGGTGCTCGGTCGCGTGTGGCACAAGGACACCGTCTACGCCGTGGCCGGTCGTTGCTACGTCGACTCGACGCAGGCTGACGACCCGTGGATCAGCAGCCACCTCGAGCTGCGTGGTGAGGAGGGCGAGATCCTGTCGGGCTACGGCTGGATCTTCCCGCTCGGTGGTGGCCAGGTGAACGTCGGCGCAGGCACACTCGCGACGACCAAGCGGCCCGCCGAGGTGGCGATCAAGCCGCTCATGGCGCGCTATGTCGAGGAGTGCCGCAGGGACTTCGGGCTGCAGGGCGAGGCTCGGTTGGCGACCAGTGCGCTGCTGCCCATGGGTGGGGCCGTGAGTGGTGTTGCCGGCCCGAACTGGGCGCTCATCGGTGACGCCGCCGCGTGCGTGAATCCCCTCAATGGCGAGGGCATCGACTACGGGCTCGAGTCAGGGCGGTTCGTCGTCGACCTGCTCGACACCGACCTGTCGGTCACGTGGCCGGCGCTGCTCAAGGAGCACTACGGCGAGGCGTTCTCCATTGCTCGTCGCCTCGCTGGAGTCGTGACCGTGCCGCGGATCCTGCCCGCGCTCGGCCCTGCCGGCATGCGTTCGGAATGGCTCATGACTCTGGCCCTGCGCTGGATGGGCAACCTCGTGACCGACGAGGACCGCGACTCTGCCGCCCGTGTATGGCGCTGGGCTGGCCGCCAGTCTGTGCGCCTCGAGCACCGCCCACCCTTCACCTGAGCGAAGTCGCGAGGGCAACTCGGACTACCTGCGGTTCACCAGTCGTCGATGAGCAGCAGCGTGCCCCGATTGAGTGGTCAGCGGGCGAGGGCGTCGCGGATGCCGGGTTCGGGCTGCCCGAGGACCGGATCGCGCCCGGTGACGACATCGCCCACGGCCTTGATGTTGGCGAGCTTCTCGCGCACCCAGCCGATCCACCACTCTCGTGGATAGCGATCGCGCATCGTGGTGTCACCCACCCCGTGCGTTGTCATCCCGGCCGCCCGGCACAGTGCCACCGCCCGGCCCACGTGATAGCGCTGCGAGATGACGGTGACCTCGTCGACGCCAAAGATGCGGTGGGCGCGCTGGCACGAGTCATAGGTGTCCCGACCGGCGAAGTCAAGGACGACGTCCTCCGTCGGCACCCCCGCTGCCACCAGGTAGTCGCGCATCGCCGTCGGCTCGTCGTAGGCATGGGTGCGGTTGTCGCCGGATACGAGGATCACGCGAACCTTGCCGTCCTCGTGCAGGTCCTTGGCCGCGTCGAGCCGGGCAGCAAGGTAGGGACTCGGACGGCCGCCCATGAGCCCTGCACCGAGGACCAGCGCGACCGGCGCCTCCGGGGCATCGGCCGCGTTGTGCACCCGTCCCACAGATGCGATCAGCACCCAAGCCCATGGCACCAGCACCCCGAGGAGTCCGATGACGACCGGCACGGCCAGGATCCGGACCGCCCGTCGTCCCCACAACTCCTTCACGCGCTCAGTCTGCCAGCGGTAGGCGGACGGCATACCGGCGTGTCTGTCCCGGAGGGGAGGAATTGGCGAGTTAGGGACGCGGGGCGGAGGTGAGGGCGTCGCGCATGGGGATGAGCTTGGCGTCCGACTCCGCCACCTCGGACTCCGGGTCGGAGCCGGCGACGATGCCGCACCCGGCGTAGAGCGACATGCGCTGATCGTCATTGGGGTGAATCGCCCCTGACCGCAACGCGATTCCCCACTCTCCGTCACCACTGGCATCCATCCAACCCACAGGTCCGGCATAGCGGCCGCGGTCCATGTGTTCGAGCTCGGTGATCAACGCATCGGCCACCAACGTCGGCGTCCCGCACACGGCAGCGCTCGGGTGCAGCGACTCAGCCAGCGCCAGCGACGTCGTGGCGTCGGTCAGCACACCCGCGACATCGGTCGCCAGGTGCATGACATTGGACAGGTGCAGGACGAACGGTGCCTCGGGGACATTCATCGAGGAGCAGTGCGGTGCAAGGGCATCGGCGACCGAGCGCACGGCGTACTCATGCTCCTCGAGGTCCTTCGACGAGCGGGCCAGCGACGCCGCCAGTGCCAAGTCGTGATCGTCATCACCGGTGCGACGGATCGTGCCGGCCAGGACCCGAGAGGTCACGAGACCCTTCTCGCGGCGAACCAACATCTCGGGAGTTGCCCCGACGAGTCCGTCGACGGCAAAGACCCACGTCGACTCATAGCTCTCGGCCAGCCGCCCCAACAGCCACCGCACGTCGATCGGCGCAGCCGTCCGCACGTCCAGATCGCGGGCCAGCACGACCTTGTCGAGCTCGCCCGCCTGGATGCGGGACACCGCCTCGGCCACGGCCCCGGCCCACTCGGTCGGTGACAGGGAGCCGTCGGCAAACGACACCTCGCCCGGAGACAAAGGGTCCGACGTAGCCACCGGCTCGATGCTCGGGGGAAGCGCATCCGTGGACGTCGTCGTCACCCACCACTGGTCACCCCGGCGACCGACGACGACCGAAGGCACGACGAGAGTGGCGCCGGAAGGTGAGTCGGCGGCATACGAGATCGCGCCGAAGGCGACGGGTCCGGTTCCCGGAAGGTCGACCTCGTCGCGCACGACTGCGGACCCCGAGACCTCACGCCACCACGACTCCAGCGCGGCAAAGCGATCGGCGCCATGTGCCGTGACCGATGCCGTGCGGCCCCAGCCGACGAGGCCGTCGCCACGGCGAACCCATGAAGTGGTGTCGCGCGCACTCGTGGCAGGCAGAAGTGCCAGCAGGGCCGTGCCGTCCGCGGGGGACAGCGCGACGGTGCGGGCGACGAGGGGCGCGTGGGGCGCAATGTCCGTTTCGGACGTGGGCTGGGACGTCATCACGCTGAGCGTAACCCCGAGGGGCGGCGGTCCCCGAATGGGCGCGGTGAGATGATGGCGACATGAGCCGCGCCTCCCTCGACAAGGACCCCCGCGACGTCGCGGCGATGTTCGACGACGTCGCCGAGAGGTACGACGTGACCAATGACGTGCTCTCCCTCGGCCAGGACCGGCTGTGGCGACGAGCCGTCCTCCAGGCAGTCGCCGCACAGCCGGGGGAGCGGGTCCTCGACATCGCCGCCGGCACCGGGACGTCGAGCGAGCCGTTCGCCGACAAGGGTGTCCACGTCGTCCCCGCCGACTTCTCGCTCGGCATGCTGCGCGTCGGCAAGAAGCGTCGTGACGATCTCGGCTTCACCGCCGCCGACGCGATGCGCCTCCCCTTCGCCGACGAGTCGTTCGACGTGGTGACGATGTCGTTCGGGCTGCGCAACGTCGCCGACACCGACGCGGCGCTGCGTGAGTTCGCTCGCGTCACCAAGCCGGGCGGGCGCCTCGTCGTGTGCGAGTTCAGCCAGCCGGTCAACGGGCCGTTCCGCAAGGTCTACAGCGAGTACCTCATGGCGGCCCTGCCCCGTGTGGCCCGCAAGGTGAGCTCCAACCCCGAGTCCTACGTCTACCTCGCCGAGTCGATCCAGGCGTGGCCCGACCAGAAGGCGCTCGCAACCCGGGTCGCGCAGGCTGGTTGGAGCGACGTCGCCTGGCGCAACCTGAGTGGCGGCATCGTAGCCCTGCACCGGGGCACCAAGTCGCTCTGAGGCAGCCTCCGCGCACTTAGGTTCGCCTTAGTGAGCGCCGACAATTCGGCTGCATAGAGTGGGTCGGTGTTCGTGAAGACTTTCACAAGCAAGGTGTGTCGTTGATCCTCGCCCAAGCTGCCGCTGGCCTCGCCAGTGCCGTCCGCGACTCTGATCGCGCGGACGTCGTCGTCATCGGAGCCGGCCCCGCCGGTTCCGCTGCTGCGGCACACCTGGGCGCAGCTGGAATCGACGTCCTTGTCCTCGAACGCACTCCCAGCACCACCGCTCGCAGGGGCGCCGAAGTCCTGTCACCGCGCGCCGTCGCCGAGCTCGACGCCCTGGGTCTGACGCAGGCCGACACCGAGGGCTGGCACCGCGCGACGGGCGTCCGCTTCGTCGGCGGCGGGATGCGCCTGGCTCTCGCGTGGCCCGACGTCGCCGGCCGCCCCGGACGTGGATTCGTCCGGTCGCGCGCCGCTCTCGACGAGAGCCTTTCGGCGTATGCCGTGTCTCGCGGCGCGCGCCTTCGTCGCGCCACCGAGGTCACCGGCCTCACGACCGATGCGTCCGGCCGGGTGAGCGGCGTGTCCGCTGACGGCCTCACGGTCGAGGCCGCCGTCGTCATCGACGCCTCGGGTGCAGGGGCAGGCGTGCAAGGCGCCAGGTCAGGCGTGGCCGCGACCGCGGACTTCGTCAGCCCGCGCCACAGCGACGACCACCTCGAGTCCTGGCTCGAACTCTCCGACGCTGCAGGCACGCGCCTGCCCGGTCACGGCTGGATCGTCGGCCGTGGCGACGGCCACGTCACCGTCGGTGTCGGAGCCCTGGCCGATGACACGAGCGCAACAACCGACAAGTGCGCCTTCGTCCTCCGGCAGTGGCTCACCGCGCTGCCGGCCAACTGGCAGCTCACCGACGCGACGATGACCGCGCCCATCAGCGGTTCCCGCCTGGGCACTCATCGCGACGCTGGTCCCCGCTACGCGAACGGCGTCCTGCGCGTCGGCGACGCAGCCCAGCTCGCGGACCCGCTGACCGGCGAGGGCCTCACTGCCGCACTGGCATCGGGACGCGTCGCTGCTGAGGTCGTCGCCGCAGCCCTTGCCCACGGAACTGCCGCCGAACGCGAAGGTGTGCTCGCGGCATACGCCACGCTTGTGGACGGTGCACTGGGACGGCGGCGCACCCTCGGCCGCGTCGCTGCCCGCCTCATCGACCGCCCGTGGATCACTCACCTGGCCACGACCTACGCCCTGCCACGAGAGCGCCTCATGAAGCTCGTGCTGGGCCGCCTCACCACGCCGAACAATCCTGCAGTTGAGACCTGCGTCACGCCCTCTACGATGGGGCGCGTGATCCGAGCCGCCGCACACCCAGGCACCGAAAGGGGAGTTGATCAGCGATGAGCAACCCCTACGTCCCGATCCTCTTCCTCCTGGCACTCGGCTTCGGATTTGCCGCGTTGTCGGTGGGCACCAGCCTCGTCGTGGGACCCAAGCGCTACAACCGCGCGAAGTCCGAGCCGTACGAGTGCGGGATCCAACCCTCGCCGCGTGCAACCGGCGGTGGTCGCGTGCCGATCAAGTACTTCCTCACGGCGATGCTCTTCATCATCTTCGACATCGAGTCGGTGTTCCTCTACCCGTTCGCCGTCGCCTTCGATTCCCTCGGACTGTTCGCCCTCGTGGAGATGGTGCTGTTCATCCTCACCGTGTTCGTCGCCTACGCCTATGTGTGGAAGCGCGGCGGACTGGAATGGGACTGATGACCTCCTGTATGCCGGGTATGCCGGGTGCTGCCTTTGATCTGACTGGAAGGGTTCGCTGATGGGACTCGAGGAGAAGCTGCCCGCAGGCTTTGTCCTGACGACGCTCGAGAACGTCGCCGGATACATGCGCAAGGCCTCGATCTGGCCGGCCACGTTCGGCCTCGCCTGCTGCGCCATCGAGATGATGGCCGTCGGCACACCGGACTACGACATCGCCCGCTTCGGCATGGAGCGCTTCTCGGCGACGCCGCGCCAGGCCGACCTGATGATCGTCGCCGGACGCGTGTCCAACAAGATGGCGCCGGTCGTCCGTCAGGTCTACGACCAGATGCCCAACCCCAAGTGGGTCATCTCGATGGGTGTGTGCGCCAGCTCGGGCGGCATGTTCAACAACTACGCGATCGTGCAGGGCGTCGACCACATCATCCCGGTCGACATCTATCTGCCCGGCTGCCCGCCGCGGCCTGAGATGCTGCTCAACGCGATTATCGAGCTCCACGACCAGATCCAGAACTCCAAGCTCGGCGTCAACCGGATCGCCGCCGCTCGCGCCGCCGAGGAAGCAGCCCTGCGCGCCACCCCGACGCACCTCATGCAGCCGACCCACGACCACGACGCCCTCACGGCGACGCCCGGGAGGAATCTCCTCGCATGAGCGACAAGCCCGCCAAAGACAACGCCAAGCCCGCTGAGAAGGCGGATGAGCCGAAGGCGACACCTGCGGAACCTGTGTTGGATTCCGGTGATCTCCACGCGAGCGACCTTGACCTCACGCAGGCGCAGGCCGCCGGCGACACCGCACCCGTCCAGATCGGCGAACGCCGCGGGATGTTCGGCCCCACGCGGGGGAGCGACACCACCGGCTACGGCGGCCTGCGCACCCCCATCCTCCTTCCCGGTGCGTCGCAGAAGCCCTACGGCGGCTACTTCGACGAGCTGACCGACACGCTCGGCAAGGCTCTTGGCGAGACGGGCGACACGGCATACGCAAAAAGCATTGAGCGGGTCGTCGTCGACCGTGGCGAGCTGACACTGCACATCGCCCGCGAAGCCCTGCCGACCGTCGCTCGCGCCCTGCGCGACGACCCGGCCCTGCGTTTCGAGATCTGCACCGGCGTCTCGGGTGTGCACTTCCCCAACGAGGCCGGGCGCGAGCTGCACGCCGTCTATCACCTGCTCTCGATCACCCATAACCGCCGCGTCCGCCTCGAGGTGAGCGCGCCCGATGACGACGCGCGCATCCCCTCGGTCGTCGACACCTATCCGGCGGCCGACTGGCACGAGCGCGAGACCTGGGACATGTTCGGCATCGTCTTCGAGGGCCACCCCGCCCTCACCCGCATCCTGATGCCGGACGACTGGCCGGGCCACCCCCAGCGCAAGGACTATCCGCTGGGTGGCATCCCCGTGGAATACAAGGGCGGCACCGTACCGCCGCCCGACGAGCGGAGGTCGTACAACTGATGGCCACTCAAGACACTGACAAGAACACGGCAGACACGGTCTACGAAGACATTCCGGCGCACGAGCAGAGCCCCGGGCTCGACTCGGCTCTGGGCGATGGACAGAACGATCCCTACGCCACAACGGACGCCGACCGCGAGGACGGCGCCCGCGTGTTCAACGCGACCGGTGGCGACTGGGGTGACCTCGTCGACGAGGCGACCGCACTCCACGAGGAGCGCATCGTCGTCAACATGGGGCCGCAGCACCCGTCGACGCACGGCGTGCTCCGTCTCATCCTTGAGCTCGACGGTGAGACGGTCACCGAGGCCCGTGCGGGAATCGGCTACTTGCACACGGGCATCGAGAAGAACATGGAGTACCGCAACTGGGTGCAGGGGGTGACCTTCTGCACGCGCATGGACTACCTCACGCCGATGTTCCAGGAGACGACCTACTGCCTGGGCATTGAGCGGCTCCTGGGCATCGAGGACCAGATCCCGGAGCGCGCGAGCATCATCCGCGTCCTCATGATGGAACTCACCCGGATCAACTCCCACCTCGTGTGCCTCGGCACCGGTGGCATGGAGCTCGGCGCGACGACCGTCATGACCGTCGGCTTCCGTGAGCGCGAGCGCATCCTGCGCATCTTCGAGACCGTCACCGGCCTGCGCATGAACAACGCCTACATCCGCCCCGGCGGAGTGGCGCAGGACCTGCCGCACGGCTGCCTGGACCAGATCAACGGCACCGTCGTCGAACTGCGTCGCGGGATCCGCGAGCTCGAGCTGCTGCTCAATGAGAACCCGATCCTCAAGGGCCGCACCAAGAACGTCGGCTACCTCGACCTCGCCGGCTGCATGGCCCTGGGCATCACCGGTCCGATCCTGCGCTCGACCGGGCTCCCGCACGACCTGCGCAAGAGCCAGCCCTACTGCGGCTACGAGACCTATGACTTCGAGGTCGTCACCCGCACCGGCGCCGACGCCTACGACCGGCTCCGGATCCGTCTCGACGAGATGTACGAATCGCTCAAGATCATCGAACAGTGCGTGGAGCGCCTCAAGAAGGTCCAGGGCCCGGTCATGGTGCAGGACAAGAAGATCGCGTGGCCGGCGCAACTGTCCGTCGGCAGCGACGGCCAGGGCAACAGTCTCGACCACATCCGCGAGATCATGGGCACCTCGATGGAGTCCCTGATCCACCACTTCAAGCTCGTCACCGAGGGTTTCCGCGTGCCGGCCGGTCAGGCCTACGTGCCGATCGAGTCGCCCAAGGGTGAGCTCGGCTGTCACCTCGTGTCCGACGGCGGCACGCGTCCCTACCGGGCGCACTTCCGGGACCCGAGCTTCAACAACCTGCAGGCCGTGGCCGCACTCTCCGAGGGCGGTCAGGTCGCTGACGTCATCGTTGCCGTGGCCTCGATCGACCCCGTCATGGGAGGCGTGGACCGCTGATGGAGCACTACGGATTGCAGACGGCGTCCGGGCACCTCACGGTGTCCGCAGAGTCCAAGGAGCCGTATCCCGCGGATGTCCTTGAGGGCATGCACCTGGATGCCGAGCAGGTCATCGCGCGCTACCCGGAGAAGCGGTCGGCACTGCTGCCGCTGCTGCACCTCGTGCAGTCGGTCGACGGCTACGTCACCGGCCGTGGCATCGACTTCTGCGCCGAGGTCCTCGAGCTGAGCCGCGCCGAGGTGTCGGGTGTCGCGACGTTCTACACCCAATACAAGCGCCACCCCAACGGTGAGTTCACCGTCGGCGTCTGCACCAACACGCTCTGCGCGATCATGGGCGGCGACGAGATCTGGGACTCGGTCTCCGAGCACCTGGGCGTCGGTCACGACGAGACGACCGACGACGGCAAGGTCACCCTCGAGCGCATCGAGTGCAACGCGGCGTGCGACTACGCACCGGTCGTCATGGCCAACTGGGAGTTCTTCGACAACCAGACGCCGGAATCCACCAACCAGCTCGTCGATGACCTGCGCTCCGGCGCTCCGGTGAAGCCGACCCGCGGTGCGAACACGGTGTGCTCGTTCAAGCAGATGTCTCGCGTCCTGGCGGGCTTCCACGACGGTCGCGCCGACGAGGGTGTGGGCGCCGGACCGGCCTCGCTGCGTGGCCTCGAGGTCGCGCACGAGAACGGCTGGGAGGCGCCGCGCGCCGACCATGGCAAGCCCGCCGACTCCACGGACGGTGGAGCCGACGACGCCACCACCGAGGCCAGCGCTGAGGGCGACAAGGTCGAGGGCAAGGCGGCCGGACGGCACACCTCGGTCAACGCGCCGACCAACGAGCCCGACGAGAAGCCGGGCGGCAAGCCGGCCAAGGACTCGCCGGCGCCGGACGAAGAGGACGACACCCTCTTCGATGACGGCTCCTCCACTGCCGAGGGCGACCCCAAGGGGGACGCACCCCTCGTGGGCACGCCCGCCTCGCCGACGTCGCAGGGAGCCACCCCCCAGACCGGCGGGATGCGTCCCGAGGGTTTCGTCACCTCCTCGTTCGACGAGGGCACCGCCGAGCCACTCGACGACGACCCTGCTCCTGAGGCCCCCACGTCGACCAGCGCCCGCAAGCGCAAGAACGCCAAGAGCAAGAAGGACGAGTCATGAGCACCACGCTGACGCCGATCCTCACGAAGTTCTGGGACGACCCGCAGAGCTGGACTCTCGAGACCTACGAGAAGAACGACGGCTACAAGGCACTCACCAAGGCACTCGCGGCCAAGCCCGCGGACCTCGTCCAGATGACCAAGGACTCCGGTCTGCGTGGTCGCGGTGGCGCGGGGTTCCCGACCGGCATGAAGTGGGGCTTCCTGCCCCCGCCGGACGGCGGCCCCCGCTACCTCGTCGTCAACGCCGACGAGTCCGAGCCGGGCACGTGCAAGGACATCCCGCTGATGATGGCGGCGCCGCAGTTCCTCATCGAGGGCTGCGTCATCACGTCCTATGCGATCGGCTGCAACCACGCCTTCATCTATCTGCGTGGTGAAGTCGTCCACGTCTACCGTCGCCTCCTGCGTGCCGTCGAAGAGGCGTATGCCGCTGGTCACCTCGGCAAGAACATCCACGGCTCGGGCTTCGACCTCGACATCACCGTGCACGCAGGTGCCGGTGCCTACATCTGTGGCGAGGAGACCGCGCTCCTCGACAGCCTCGAGGGTCGTCGCGGCCAGCCGCGCCTCAAGCCGCCGTTCCCGGCAGTCGCCGGGCTCTATGCGCGCCCGACCGTCGTCAACAACGTCGAGTCCATTGCGTCCGTACCGCCGATCCTGCTCCACGGATCCGAGTGGTTCGGCGACATGGGCACCGAGAAGTCCCAGGGCTTCGGCATCTTCAGCCTCTCGGGACACGTCAAGAACCCGGGCCAGTACGAAGCCCCGCTCGGCATCACGTTGCGCGAGCTGCTCGACATGGCCGGTGGCATGCGCGACCCCGAGAAGCAGCTGAAGTTCTGGACTCCCGGAGGCTCCTCGACGCCACTCTTCACGGCCGAGCACCTCGACACCCCGCTCGACTTCGAGTCCGTCGCCGCGGCTGGCTCGATGCTCGGCACGCGCGCCCTGCAGATCTTCGACGAGACGACCTGTGTCGTGCGCGCGGTCGATCGCTGGACCGACTTCTACAAGCACGAGTCCTGCGGCAAGTGCACCCCGTGCCGTGAGGGCACCTGGTGGCTCAAGCAGATCCTGGGTCGTCTCGAGCACGGTCAGGGATCCGAGGAGGACCTCGACAAGCTCCTCGACATCTGTGACAACATCCTCGGCCGCAGCTTCTGCGCGCTGGGTGATGGTGCGACGAGCCCGATCACGAGCTCCATCCAATACTTCCGCGAGGAATACATCGCGCACCTGACGCAAGGTTCCTGCCCCTTCGACTCGCGTGAGTCGACGCTCTTCCACAAGGACAAGGTGACCGCATGACCGTCACGTCCAGGACCACCACGGCCGACAAGTCCGGCGCCGTGACCGAGAAGCCGGCCGTCGAGATGGTCGACCTGACCATCGACGGCATCGACGTCTCCGTGCCCAAGAACACCCTCGTCATCCGGGCGGCCGAAGAGGTCGGGATCGAGATCCCGCGCTTCTGCGACCACCCGCTGCTCGAGCCGGTCGGCGCCTGCCGCCAGTGCCTCGTCGAGGTCGCCACCCCCGGACCGGACGGAACCCTCCGCCCCATGCCGAAGCCGCAGGCCTCCTGCACGATCACGGCCACGCCCGGCATGCAGGTCAAGACGCAGCACACCTCTCCGGTCGCCGACAAGGCGCAGCACGGGCAGATGGAGTTCCTGCTCATCAACCACCCGCTCGACTGCCCGGTCTGCGACAAGGGTGGCGAGTGCCCGCTGCAGAACCAGGCCATGAGCAACGGCCGCACGGTGAGCCGCTTCGAGGACGTCAAGCGCACCTACCCGAAGCCGATCAACATCTCGAGCCAGGTCCTGCTCGACCGCGAGCGCTGCGTCCTGTGCGCGCGTTGCACCCGCTTCTCGGAGCAGGTTGCCGGTGACCCTTTCATCGCACTCGTCGAGCGTGGCGCCCTGCAGCAGGTCGGCATCTACGAGGAGAAGCCGTTCGAGTCCTACTTCTCCGGCAACACCGTCCAGATCTGCCCGGTCGGCGCGCTGACCGGTGCGGCATACCGGTTCCGGGCCCGCCCGTTCGACCTCGTCTCCACACCGAGCATCTGTGAGCACTGCGCGAGCGGTTGCTCCACGCGCACCGACCACCGCCGTGGCTCGGTCCTGCGTCGCATGGCCGCCAACGAGCCGGCCGTCAATGAGGAGTGGAACTGCGACAAGGGCCGCTGGGCCTTCCAGTACGCCACTCTGCCGGACCGCATCGAGCTCCCTCTGGTCCGCGAAGACGGCGAGCTGCGCGTCGCGTCGTGGCGTGAGGCCCTCGAGGTCGCTGCCGCCGGACTCAAGGCTGCGTCCTCTGCCGGTGTCCTCGTCGGTGGCCGTGTCAGCGCCGAGGACGCCTACGCCTACGGCAAGTTCGCGCGCACCGTCCTCGGGACCAACGACGTCGACTTCCGCGCTCGGCCACACTCGGCCGAGGAGGCCGAGTTCCTCGCCTCGAACGTCGTCCTCACCGCGCCCCAGTCGGGCGGAGTCACCTATGACGACCTCGAGAACGCCAAGACCGTTGTCCTCGCAGGCTTCGAGCCCGAGGACGAGAGCCCGATCGTCTTCCTGCGCCTTCGCAAGGCGTCGCGCAAGAACAAGACGACTGTGTATGCCGTGTCGCCCGTCGCGACCCGTGGGCTCACCAAGGTCTCCGGTCACCTCATCGCGACGGCGCCCGGCACCGAGCCCGAGGTCCTCGAGGCCCTGGGCAAGGGTTCGGCCAGCGGTGCCGCGGGCGATGGCCCCGACACCGTGCGGGCTGCCGCCGAGGCACTGCGCGGCGAGGGGGCGATTATCCTCGTCGGTGAGCGCCTCGCCACCGTGCCCGGTGCCCTGACTGCTGCTGCCCGCCTCGCCGAGACGACGGGTGCACGCCTCGCGTGGATCCCGCGTCGTGCGGGGGAGCGCGGTGCCCTCGAGGCCGGCGCCTTCCCGACACTGCTCCCCGGTGGACGTCCGGTGACTGACGCCACCGCTCGCGCCGAGGTCGCCTCGGCCTGGGGGGTTGTCGGACTTCCCGACGCTGCCGGCCGTGACGCCGCGGCAATGCTCGAAGGTGCACGCACCGGCAAGATCGGTGCCCTCGTCGTGGGCGGCGTCGACCCGCTCGACTTCGGTCGAGCCGACGCCATCCAGGCGTTCGAGTCCACCTTCGTCGTGTCCCTCGAGATCCGTGAGTCGGCCGTCACCGCGGTCGCCGACGTGGTCCTGCCCGTCGCGGCGCACGCCGAGAAGGCCGGAACGTTCGTCGACTGGGAGGGGCGTGTGCGCACCTTCCAGCAGGCGATCCAGACGGGCTACGTCAGCGACCACCGCGCGCTCGACATGATCGCCGACGAGATGGGCGAGTTCCTCGGCTGCCGCACCGTGGCCGAGGTCCGCTCCGAGATGGAGCGCATCGGCCCCGGGTCCCAAGAACACAAGCACGCGGCCCCTGAGCATGAGGCCGGCGAGGTACCGAGTGCCGCGGACGGACACCTCGTCCTCGCGACGTGGCGCCACCTGCTCGACCGCGGTCAGCTCCAGGACGGCGAGCCGTTCCTTGCGGGCACCGCACCCAAGCCCGCTGCCAAGGTATCGCGCACGACCGCCGACTCGCTCGGCGTCATCGACGGCGACATCGTCACGGTGGACATCGGCGACTCGACCGTCACCGACCCGATCACCGTCCCGGTCACGGTGACAGAGATGGCCGACCACGTCGTCTGGCTCCCGACCCACTCTGCCGGCTGTGACCTTCGTGGCACGCTCGCGGACGCACCGGCCATCCGCGTCTCCGTCACCAAGGTGGACTCCGCATGAGCACCCTTCTCACCCTGACCACGCTTGTTGCCGAAGGCACCGACAACCCGACGGCTGACTTCTCGGACACGCCGTGGTGGCTCTCGCTCATCAAGGCGGCGATCATCTTCGTCTACCTGCTGGTGTCGACGTTGATGGTCATCTGGTTCGAGCGACGCGTCATCGGTCGCATGCAGCAGCGTCCCGGCCCCAACCGCAACGGCCCGTTCGGCCTGCTCCAGACCCTGGCCGACGGCATGAAGGCGATGCTCAAGGAAGACGTCACCCCCGCCAAGGCGGACCGGTTCGTCTTCACGCTCGCTCCGCTCATCACGGCGACGATGTGCTTCATCGGCTTTGCGATCATCCCGCTCGGCGGCGAGGTCACGATGTTCGGTCACACCACGCCGCTGCAGCTCGCCGACTCCTCGATCTCGGTGCTCTTCGTCCTCGCGATCGCCGGCATCGGCATCTATGGCGTCGTCCTCGCTGGCTGGTCCTCGGGCTCGCCCTACCCGCTCATGGGTGGGCTGCGGTCCTCGGCGCAGATGATCTCCTACGAGATCGCGATGGGTCTCTCGCTCGTCGCCGTCTTCCTCTACAGCGGCTCGATGTCGACCTCGCAGATCGTGGCCGCGCAGGGGAGCGTCTGGTACATCATTCCGGCGTTCTTCAGCTTCTTCGTCTACGTCATCACGATGGTCGGCGAGACCAACCGTCTCCCGTTCGATCTCGCTGAAGGTGAAGGCGAACTCACCGGTGGTTTCCACACCGAGTACGGCTCGATGCGCTTCGCCATGTTCTTCCTTGGCGAGTACATCAACATGTTCACCGTCTCCGCGCTGGCCACGACGATGTTCCTCGGTGGCTGGCAGGCACCTCCCGGAATTGCCGCGATCAACGACGGCATGTTCAACGAGGGTTGGTGGGGCCTGCTCTGGTTCACCGTCAAGCTGTGGATGTTCATGTTCCTCTTCGTCTGGTTGCGCGGCTCGCTGCCCCGGACCCGCTACGACCAGTTCATGCGCTTCGGCTGGAAGTTCCTCATCCCCGCCACCCTCGGCTGGGTCGTGCTCGTCGCGTTCTTCCGCGGTGCACAGAACGGCTGGTTCGGTGACGCCGCGCTCGAGTTCGCAGGACGTCGCTTCCCGGTGTCGTCGTTGGCGATCGTCGCGCTCGTGGCCGTGGGTGCCCTCGCCTTCGGCTGGTGGTGGGACAGCCGGGCTCTCGCCAAGGAAGCAGCAGCGGCTGTGGCTCCGCCGGAAGAGATCGACCCGTATGCCGGTGGCTATCCCGTCCCGCCGCTGCCCGGCCAGCGTCTGCGCGAGACCGCCCGCGTCGGCGCACCTGCCCTTCCCGAAGCTGACCCCGTGACGCCCAAGCGTCCGGATGGTCCCGCTGTCTTCGACTTCACCGACAAGGAGGCCCCTCGTGGCTGAAGAAAAAAAGGGCGGGTTCCTGTCCGACCTCTTCGCCCCCGTGGGTGGGTTCGGGGTGACCTTCGCGACGATGTTCCGCAAGGTCGCCACGACCGAGTACCCCGAGGTGAAGCGCCCGACGGCGCAGCGCTTCCACGGTCGCCACCAGCTCAACCGTCACCCCGACGGTCTCGAGAAGTGCGTCGGCTGCGAGCTGTGCGCCTGGGCCTGCCCGGCCGACGCGATCCTCGTCGAGGGCGCCAACAACGATGACTCCAACGGCGGTGCCGGAAGGTTCAGCCCAGGCGAGCGCTACGGCCGCGTCTACCAGATCAACTACCTGCGCTGCATCTTCTGCGGACTGTGCATCGAGGCCTGCCCGACGCGTGCCCTGACGATGACCAACGAGTACGAGCTGGCCGACAACAACCGCGCCGACCTCATCTTCACCAAGGAGCAGCTGCTCGCACCGCTCCAGGGCGGTATGACGCCAGCCCCGCACCCGATGGTGAGCGGCATGGAAGAACGCGACTACTACCTCGGCAAGGTCTCGGAGGCCACGGCCACCCAGAAGGAATGGGTCGAGGCACACCACGCCAAGGACGCTCAGGACGCGACGCAGGAGGCGGTGGCCAAGTGACCAGCACAGGAGAAGCGATCCTCTTCTGGGTCCTCGCCCCCCTCGCCGTCATCGGCGCCATGGGCCTGATCTTTGCCCGCAAGGCCGTCCACGCCGCGCTCGGCATGGCGCTGACGATGATCATCCTCGGCGTCTTCTATCTGGCCCAGGGTGCGGACTTCCTCGGCGTCATCCAGATCTTCGTCTACACCGGCGCCGTGATGATGCTCTTCCTCTTTGTCGTCATGCTCGTCGGTGTGGATTCGTCCGACAGCATCGTCGAGACCCTCAAGGGTCAGCGGGCCGCGACGATCGTCCTCACCCTCGGACTTGCCGCTCTCCTCATGGGCGCGATCGGGCGCATCACCATCGGTGACGGCCCGGCCAACAAGCTCGACGCGATCAACACCGAGACCGGCAACGTGTCCGGCATGGCAGAGCTCATCTTCGGCCGCTACGTCTGGGTCTTCGAAGCCACGTCGGCACTGCTCATCACCGCCGCACTCGCCGCGATGGTGCTCGCCCACCGCGAGCGTCTGGGCGCTCGCCCCGACCAGCGTGCGTGGAGCGAGAAGCGAATCCGCAGCGGAGAGAACCTCTCTGGCCTGCCCGTCCCCGGTGTCTACGCCCGCCACAACGCGGTCGACACCCCTGCGCTCCTGCCCGACGGTTCGCCGAGCGAGCTGTCCATCTCGCGCGTTCTCACCGCGCGCGACCAGGTCGGCTCCGCCGCACCCTGGGTTGATGCAGAACGCGAGATCGAGCGAGACCTCGCGCAGGACCGTGACGCTCGTGGCGTCAACGACGGCGTCGCCGAGCGGACCGACGCCGATGACGTGGACGTCACCAAGGAGGACCAGCCGTGAGCCTGATCAACTACATCTACCTCGCGACGCTGCTGTTCGTGATCGGTGGCGCCGTCGTGCTCACCCGGCGCAACGCGATCGTCGTGTTCATGGGTGTCGAGCTCATGCTCAACGCGGCCAACCTCGTGTTCGTCACGTTCGCCCGGATGCACGGCAACCTCGACGGGCAGGTCATTGCCCTGTTCGTCATGGTGGTCGCTGCGGCCGAAGTCGTCGTTGGCCTCGCCATCATCATGGCGATCTTCCGTGCCCGCCGGTCGGCTTCTGTCGACGATGCCAACCTGCTGAAGCTCTAAGGGGCACTCGTGAACTCATTCGCACTGCTTGCCGCGGAAGGCGAGGTGGCCGCGGCCACCGGCATCACGGCATACGCCTGGCTTCTCGTTGCCTTCCCGCTCTTCGGCGCAGGCCTGCTCCTGCTGGGTGGCAAGGCCACCAACGCCTGGGGGCACCTGCTCGCCACGGCGCTCTCATGGGCCAGCTTCGTCCTCGGGTTCATCCTGCTGTTCTCGATGATCGGTCGCGGATCAGAGGCTCGCGGAGCGCACGTGTCGGGGTGGAACTGGGTCCCTGCGGGTCAGTTCCAGCTCGAGACCGGCCTGCTCGTCGACCAGCTGTCGATCGCGTTCGTCCTGCTCATCACGTTCGTCGGGTCGCTCATCCACGTCTACTCCATCGGCTACATGGAGCACGACGAGAACCGGCGCAAGTTCTTTGCCTACCTCAACCTCTTCGTCGCGTCCATGCTGCTGCTGGTGCTGGCCGACTCCTACCTCCTGCTGTTCGTCGGTTGGGAGGGCGTGGGTCTGGCGTCCTACCTCCTCATCGGGTTCTGGAACCACAACCCGGCCTACGCGACTGCGGCCAACAAGGCGTTCTTCGTCAACCGCGTCGGTGACGTCGGGATGTCGATCGCGCTGATGTTCATGTTCTACACATTCGGTGCAGTGGACTTCGCGACCGTGCACGCCGGTGCGGGTGAGGCCGGTTCGACGGCGATGACCACGCTTGGCCTGCTGCTGCTCGTCGGTGCCTGCGCCAAGTCGGCCCAGTTCCCGCTGCAGTCCTGGCTCGGTGACGCGATGGCCGGCCCCACGCCGGTCTCGGCGCTCATCCACGCCGCGACGATGGTGACCGCCGGCGTCTACCTCATCGTCCGCTCGCACGACATCTTCAACGCTGCGCCCAACGCGCAGCTCGCCGTCGCGATCGTCGGTGCGATCACGTTGTTCTACGGTGCGATCGTCGGCTGCGCCAAGGACGACATCAAGAAGGCGCTGGCTGCCTCGACCATGTCGCAGATCGGCTACATGATGCTCGCCGCTGGCCTCGGCCCGGTCGGCTACGCCTTCGCGATCTTCCACCTCATCACCCACGGCTTCTTCAAGGCCGGGATGTTCCTCGGCGCTGGCTCGGTCATGCACGGCATGAACGACCAGGTCGACATGCGCCGCTTCGGTGGCCTGTCGAGCGCCATGAAAATCACCTGGATCACGTTTGGCCTGGGCTGGCTCGCCATCCTCGGTGTCCCGCCGTTCTCGGGCTTCTGGTCCAAGGACAAGATCATCGAAGCCGCCTTCATCGGTGAGGGCTGGCGTCCGTGGGTCTTCGGCTTCATCGCCCTCATCGGCGCCGGGATCACCGCCTTCTACATGTCGCGCCTGTTCTTCATGACCTTCCACGGCAAGAAGCGCTGGGTCGACGAGGCAGAGGCCAAGGAGCTCGGATCTCGGGCCATACACCCGCACGAGTCGCCGTTGACCATGACGATCCCGATGATGGTTCTCGCGGTCGGGTCCGGCGTTCTCGGCCTGATCCTCTCGTGGGGTGGCATGTTCACCCACTGGCTCGAGCCGGTCGTCGGTGAGCACGGTGAGGAGCACCCTGTGCTCGCCGTCCCGGTCATCATCGGACTGACGCTGTTGCTGGTAGCCGGCGGAGCGGCATACGCCTGGATGTTGTATTGGCGTGACGCGGTCCCGCAGACGGCACCGCGAGGTTCGCTGGTCACGCAGGCCGCCCGTGCCGACCTCTATCAGGACGCCATCAACGAGGGCCTGTTCATGCGGCCCGGCACCCACCTCACCCGCGCGCTGGTCTTCACTGACGGCAAGGGTGTCGACGGGCTCGTCGGCTCGTTGGCTGCGTCCGTCGGCGGGCTGTCCTCGCGACTGCGCCGCCTCCAGACCGGCTATGCCCGGTCCTATGCCTTGACGATGCTCACCGGTGTCGTCGCCATTCTCGGAGCACTGTGGGTGATGAACTGATGTCCGGCCTGCCCCTGCTCACGCTCATGATGGTCGTGCCGCTCGTCGGCGCGGCGGTCATCTGGCTGCTGCCCTCTGCCTCATCGCGGTTGGCCAAGCCGATCGCACTCGGCGTCTCGCTGTTGACCCTGGTGCTGGCGCTCGTCGCCTGGGCTCAGTTCGACAACGCGTCGGGTGATCGCTATCAGCTCACCGAGACGCACTCGTGGATCCCGCAGTTCGGGGTCTCCTACGCGCTCGGTGTCGACGGCATCGCGCTCTCGCTCATCATCATGGCGGCGATCCTCACGCCGATCTGCCTGCTCGCGGCGTGGAACGACCTGGGTGACGACGCGGAGCCGGGTCGCGAGAAGACCTACTTCGCGCTGATGCTCATCCTGCTCACCTTCATGGTGGGAGTCTTCGCGGCGCGCGACGTCTTCTTGTTCTATGTGTTCTTCGAGGCCATGCTCATCCCGGTCTACTTCCTCATCGGGTTGTTCGGCGGGCCGCGACGGCAGTACGCCGCCGTGAAGTTCATCCTCTTCTCGCTCGTCGGCGGGCTCATCATGCTCGTCGCTGTCATCGGCCTGTATTTCCAAGGGCCCGGTGGCGAGCAGGGCTTCCTCTACGAGTCCCTCGAAGGTGCTGTCGGTGGGTCGACCGCTACCCAGCGCTGGCTGTTCATCGGCTTCTTCATCGCCTTCGCGATCAAGGCGCCGATGTGGCCGGTCCACACCTGGCTGCCCGACGCGGCGGCTGAGTCCCGTCCGGCGACGGCTGTGTTGCTGGTCGGCGTCCTCGACAAGGTCGGTACCTTCGGGATGCTGCGCTTCTGCCTCGGGTTCTTCCCGGAGGCGTCGCAGTGGGCGACCCCGGTCGTCATCACGCTTGCCGTCATCTCGGTGATCTATGGCGGGCTGCTGGCCATCGGATCGCGCGACATCATGCGACTCATCGCCTTCACGTCGATCAGCCACTTCGGCCTCATCGTCCTCGGCATCTTCGCGATGACCACGACGGCAGGGTCCGGGTCGGCGCTCTACATGATCAACCACGGCTTCGCGACGGCCGGGCTCTTCCTGCTCGCCGGGTTCCTCATCTCGCGGCACGGGTCGCAGCGGATCGCCGACTACGGCGGCTGGCAGCGGGTGACCCCGGTGCTCGCCGGGGCGTTCCTCATCTCCGGTCTGTCGTCGCTGGCGCTGCCCGGTCTGTCGTCCTACGTATCGGAGTTCCTCGTGCTCACGGGGACCTTCCAGCGCTACCAGGTGGCTGCCGCCATCGCGACCATCGGCATCGTCCTCGCCGCGCTCTACATCCTGCTGACCTACCAGCGCGTCTTCACAGGTCCGCGTCCGACGTTCGCCAAGGGCGGCGAACCGCGCGACCTCGGCCTGCGCGAGAAGCTCGTCGTGGCGCCGATCATCGCGTCGTTCCTGCTCCTCGGGTTCTTCCCGAAGCCGGTCCTCGATCTCGTCAACCCCGCCGTGAAGCAGACGCTCGAACTCGTCGGTGTCACTGATCCGACGCCGACCCACGCCACCGGGAGTGCCCAGTGACCGCCCTGTCCACCGCCCTGCCGACAGCCTTCGAGGCCGTCCAGGTCAACTACGGCGCCGTCGCGCCGATGCTCATCATCGTGGGCGCCGCGCTCGTCGGGGTACTGGTCGAGGCGTTCGCGCCGCGACAGTCACGGCACATCATCCAGGTGACGCTCGCGCTGGCCGCCCTCGTGGTTGCCTTCGCGGTGCTCGCGCTCGTGTCCGTCGACAACCAGAGCGTCACCGCCGGCGGCTCGATCGTCGTCGACGGCCCGGCCCTGTTCATGCAGGGGACGCTGCTGGTCTTCTCGGTCCTCGGAGTGTTGACCATGTCGGAGCGTTTCGGTGGCCGGTCCGCCGACGCCTTCACCCCGATGGGTGCGGCGACACCGGGCTCACCCGCTGAGTCCGCAGCGGATCGCGCTGGCTTCGCGACGTCGGAGGCCTTCCCGCTGACGTTGTTCGCCGTGTTCGGCATGCTGATGTTCGTCTCGTCGAACGACCTCATCACGATGTTCGTCGCGCTCGAGGTCTTGTCCTTGCCGCTGTATGTGTTGACGGGCCTGGCGCGTCGTCGTCGCCTGCTCTCGCAGGAGGCCTCGCTCAAGTACTTCCTGCTGGGTGCCTTCTCGTCGGCCTTCTTCCTCTTCGGTGCGGCGCTGCTCTACGGGTATGCCGGGTCGACCGACTTGGCGAAGATCGCCCAGGCGATCACCACGGCCAACGGGGCTTACGAAGGACTGCTGCTCCCCGGTGTCGTTCTTGTGCTCATCGGCCTGCTGTTCAAGGTCGGCGCTGTGCCGTTCCACTCGTGGACGCCGGACGCCTACCAGGGCGCCCCGACCCCGGTCACCGGGTTCATGGCCGCCGCGACCAAGCTCGCTGCCTTCGGTGCGATCCTGCGCTTCGCCTACGTCGGGGTCGAGTCCTCGCGCCTCGAGTGGCGCCTCGGCGTCGCCGCGATCGCGGTCCTGACCATGGTCGTCGGCGCAGTGCTCTCCGTGACCCAGACCGACGTCAAGCGGCTCCTGGCCTACTCGTCGGTCGCGCACGCCGGCTTCATCCTCGTCGGTGTCCTGGCGTTCGACGTGACGGGCGTGTCCGGCACGATGTTCTATCTCGCGGCCTACGGTCTTGCGACGATCGCGGCCTTCGCCATCGTCTCGCTCGTCCGTTCAGGCGGCTCCGAGGCGACGCACCTCTCGCAGTGGGCTGGCCTGGGTCGCAAGCACCCGGTCGTCGCCGGCATCTTCGCGTTGCTGCTCCTGGCGTTCGCTGGCATCCCGCTCACGTCGGGCTTCACCGCGAAGTTCGCGGTGTTCGCGCCGGCGATCGCGCACGGTGGACTGGCGGGCATCATCATGGTCGTCGTCGGCGTCCTGGCCTCGGCCGTCACCGCGTTCGTCTACTTCCGGCTCATCGTGCTCATGTACTTCACCGAGCCGACGGGTGACGACGTCGTTGCGCTGACCCCGTCGATCGCCTCGACGGTCGCCATCACGGTCGGTGCCCTCGGCACCGTCATCCTCGGCATCCTCCCGGGCCCGATTCTCGACCTCGCCGGTCGGGTGTCGCAGTTCATCCAGTGACGCTGGCGCTGCCCGAGGTGTCGGCCGGGCTTCAGGAACGGCTCACCGACGGACTGGCCCGAGTCGAAGCCCTCATCGAGGAGCGCATCGACCACGAGGACGCCTTCATCGCCGAGGCCAACGTCCACTTGCTGCGGGCCGGTGGGAAGCGGTTCCGGCCGATGCTCACGATCCTGGCCGCCGAGCTGGGCGACGGCGTCAACGATGCGGTTGTCTCGGCAGCTGCTGCGGTTGAGCTGACCCACCTGGCCTCGCTCTATCACGACGACGTCATGGACGTGGCGGAGCTGCGGCGTGGAACGCCGACGGCCAACACGGCATACGGCAACTCCACGGCCATCCTCATCGGAGACCTGCTCTTCGGACACGCGTCGGCACTCGTCTCCGAGCTGGGAACGGAGGCGGTGCGGATCCAGGCCCAGACGTTCATCCGTCTGTGCACGGGCCAGATCCGTGACGAACGGCAGGCCCCCGACGGCGAGGACGCCGGTGCCTACTATCTGCGAGTCCTCGAGGACAAGACGGGGGTGCTCATCGCGACCGCTGCGCGCTACGGTGCGATGTTCGCCGGGTGCGACGACGACGTGGTCGAGACGATGCGGGTCTATGGTGAGCGGCTGGGCATGGCCTTCCAACTCGCCGACGACCTCATCGACATCGAGTCCTCCGCCGAAGAGCTGGGCAAGACGCCGGGCACCGACCTGCGCGAGGGCAAGCGGACGCTGCCGGTGCTGCATGCGCTGGCCTCGACCTCACCGGAAGATGCCCGGCTCCAGGAGTTGCTGCTCTCGGACCTCTCGGGCGATGCCGAGCTGGCCGAGGCGCTGACTCTGCTGCGCGCTCACCCTGCGCTGGAGCGGGCACGCGACGAGACGCGTGCGGTCGGTGAGCAGGCGCAGGACGCCTTGACCGGGCTGCCCGACAGCGAGGCCAAGACCGCCCTGCTGGCCCTGGCCACCTCAGTCACCCACCGCGTCTCCTGACCCGTCCCGGCCGGCCACCAACTTCTGGCTCGCTCGGCGCGGACTCCAGTCAGCGCAGGAGGAAGTAGGACAGGGCCGGGGAGGTGGAGACGTCCTGGCAGGGGTAGCCCAGGTTCGCCACGTGAGCAGCGAAGTCGGGGTCATCGCGCACTCCCTCGAAGGCGCACAGGACCCTGCCGTAGTCCGTCCCATGACTGCGGTAGTGGAACATCGTGATGTTCCAGCGGGTGCCGAGCTCGGTGAGGAAGCGACTGAGGGCACCGGGGTGCTCGGGGAACTCGAAGCTGTAGACCTCCTCGTCGACGCCAGGAGAACGTCCGCCGATCATGTAGCGCACGTGGGTCTTGGCGGTCTCGTCCTCTGAGAGGTCGACGGCCTCGTAGTCCGCAGCCGTGAGGTTGTCGTGGATCTCGCGGCCCTCGGGGGCGCCACCGGAGAGCTGGACGCCGACGAAGATGCGGGCCCGGTCGGTCCCGTCCGCGCGGTAGTTGAACTCCGTGACCGAGCGTCCAGCGAGCACCTCGACGAAGTCGAGAAACGCGCCGGCATGGTCGGGGATCGTCACGCCGAAGAGGGCCTCGCGGTGCTCACCGATCTCTGCGCGCTCCGAGATGTAGCGCAGGGTGTCGAAGGCGACGTTGGCCCCAGAGAGGATGTGTGCCAACCTTTCTCCGTGTATGCCGTGTGCTTCGGTGTACTTCTTGAGTCCAGCAAGTGCCACGGCCCCGGCCGGTTCGGCCACGGCGCGGACGTCCTCGAAGATGTCCTTGACCGCTGCGCAGATCTCGTCGGAGCTGACGGTGATGACGTCGTCGAGGTAGCGCTGACAGAGGTCGAAGGTCCGGTCGCCGATCTGCTTCACGGCCACACCTTCGGCGAAGCGGCTCACTTCGGGAAGTTGCACTGGGTGGCCAGCGGCGAGGGCGGCGCTGAGACAGGCCGCGTCCTCGGGTTCGACCCCGATGACTTTGATGCCGGGCATGAGGTTCTTGATGAGGCCGGCGACACCGGCCGCGAGCCCACCGCCGCCGACGGGGACGAAGATCCTGTCGAGGTGGGCGTCCTGCTGGATGAGCTCGAGTCCGATGGTGCCCTGTCCCGCGATGACGAGCGGGTCATCGAAGGGGGCAACATAGGTGAGCCCGCGAGCGTCGGCCAATCGCAGGGCCTCGGCCTGCGCGACGTCGAACGTGTCACCCAGGAGCACGACCTCGGCGCCGTGACCGCGGACGGCGTTGACCTTGATGGGGGCGGTCGTCGCCGGCATGACGACCACAGCGTTCAGGTCGAGCAGTGCTGCGGACAGCGCGACCCCCTGGGCGTGGTTGCCGGCCGATGCCGTGATGACTCCGCGAGCACGTTCCGCACTGCTGAGGGCGCGCATCCTCGTGTAGGCGCCACGGATCTTGAACGAGTGGATCGGCTGCCGGTCCTCGCGTTTGACCTGAACGACGTTGTCGAGGCGCTCGGACAAGGACTCCATGACCTCGAGAGGGCTGACGACCGCAGCCTCATAGACGGGGGCCCGCAGGACGGCCCGCAGGTGCTCGGACCCATTGGCCGGCGGCAGCGCGAGTTCTTCGGGGGGCATGGGACCAAGCAAACCTTGCCTTCGCCGCGGCGAGCGTTGTGGCCACCAGTCGAGACGGCGTCCCAGCCCTCGTCAGGCGGGAACGGGTGTGCGGCGGCGGGGGATGGCCCACGAGAGCCCCGCCGCGAGGAGGCAGAGTCCGCCGGCGGTGAACCAGGCGAGGGAGTAGGTACCGGTGAAGTCACGCACCGCCCCGGCCCCCGTGGCAGCGATCGCGGCACCGATCTGGTGCGAGGCGAAGACCCACCCGAAGACCACTGGTGCGGAGATGCCGAACCACTCGCGGCACAGGGCCACTGTCGGTGGGACGGTCGCGATCCAGTCGAGTCCGTAGAAGAGGATGAAGAACCACATGGTGGGCTGCACCGTAGGGCCGAGCAGGGAGGGCAACAGCATGAGCGAGAGGCCGCGCAGGGAGTAGTAGCCCACGAGGAGGAGTCGCCCGTCGACCCGGTCGGTGAGCCATCCCGAGAAGATCGTGCCGGCGATGTCGAAGAGCCCGATGAGCGCGAGCAGTGACGCGGCCATCGTCGTGGGCATCCCGTGGTCGTGGGCTGCCGGGACAAAGTGTGTGCCGACAAGACCGTTGGTCGAGGCTCCACAGATCGCGAATCCTCCCGCGAGCAGCCAGAAGGCGCGCGTCTTGGCCGCGTCGCGCAGGGCTGACAGCGCCTGGGTTGCGGCATTGCCCACGGGGTTGGGCGCCGGCAGGCCCGGGTCGTCGGACGTCGCGCCATAGGCCTGCAGGCCGACATCGTGCGGGTGATCGCGGACGAACAACATGACGAGGGGAACCACGGCGAGGGCCACGGCCGCGACGACGAGCGCCGGTGTGCGCCAGCCATATCGGTCAGCCAGGATCGCGATCAGCGGGAGGAAGACCAACTGGCCGGTGGCGCCCGCCGCCGTGAGCACGCCACTGACGAGACCGCGGCGAGCGACGAACCATCGGTTGACGAGGGTCGCCACGAGCGCCATGGACATCGAGCCGGTGCCGATGCCGACGACGACTCCCCACAGCAGGATGAGCTGCCACGGCTGGGTCATGAAGACGGTGAGGCCGCTGCCGAGGGCGACGAGAGTGAGCGCGATGGCGACGACCCGCCGGATCCCGAACCGGTCCATGAGTGCGGCGGCGAACGGTGAGAACAGTCCGAACAGCACGAGGTTGACCGACACCGCGAAGCCGATCGTGGCCCGGCTCCACCCGAACTCCTGATGAAGCGGGTCGATGAGCACGCTTGGCACGGAGCGGAACCCGGCGGCACCGATGAGGGTCACGAATCCGACGATCGCCACGATCCACGCGCGGTGGAGCGGTGGGCGTCGTCGACGCGCCGGGTCGTCGGCAAAGGGCTCGGCGTCGGCGGCATTCACCGCGAGGTCGTCGGTCATGAGAGCGAGCCTGTCAGTCCGGTCGGGCCTCGCCTAGTGGCAGAAATGCCACAATGTGCAAAGATTCAGCCATGCGCACTCCACGCGTCCCCACCCGCCACAAGGTCGTCGTCCTGCTCCTCGAGCCCCTCATCGGCTACGACGCCACGATCCCCGGTGCGGTGCTCGGCTCCGCCGAGGGAGCCGATGGGCGTCCGCTCTACGACGTGCAGATGGCGTCCCTCGATGGTGGTCCGGTCCAGACGCACAACGGGTATGCCGTTGTGCCCCATGGTGATTCGTCCCTCCTTGCGAGCGCGGACACGGTGATCATTCCCGGCACCCAGATCCCCGGACCTCGGTTCGAGGGCACGTTGCCGGAGGAGATCGGTCGAGCACTGGGTCTCATCCGCCCCGGCACCCGGATCGTCTCGATCTGCACTGGCGCCTACGTCCTGGCCGCGGCTGGCCTCCTCGACGGGCGGCCGGCCACCACCCACTGGCAGCACACCGAGCCCTTCGGAAAGCTCTATCCGCAGGTCGATCTCAACGAGGACGTGCTGTTCGTCGATGACGGTGACGTCCTCACCGCCGCCGGGCTCTCCGCCGGCGTCGATCTGTGCCTGCACCTCCTGCGGCGCGACCACGGTGCCGCCGTCGCCAACGACGTTGCCCGCTATTGCGTCGTCCCGCCGTGGCGTGACGGAGGGCAGGCGCAGTTCATCGAGCGGCCCGTGCCGGTGATGGATGACGCCTCCACGTCGAGTACGCGGGCCTGGGCGATGGCACACCTCGCTGCTGACCTCTCTGTCCCCGCCCTCGCCAAGCGAGCACGGATGAGTGAGCGCACTTTTGCCCGACGTTTCCGTGACGAGACCGGCCTGACGCCCGCAGCATGGGTGACCCAGCAGCGGGTGCGCCACGCGCAGCACCTCCTCGAGACCACCGACCTCACGGTGGACGTCATCGCGACGCGCGCCGGGATGGGCACGGGTGCCTCGTTGCGCAAGCACTGTGCGGCCACGCTGGGCGTCTCGCCGCAGGCCTATCGCCGCACCTTCCGCGGCGCCGCCGAGAGCAGGATCGCCTGAGCCGCAGGGACGCGTCGTTCGTCCACATCTCGGCACCCCAGGCGGTCCGCCCTCGAGCCATGATGGCTCGGAGAAGCTGCGCGGGTGACCACCCGATCAGCTGTCGGCGGCTGCTCTGATGAGCTTGAGCACCACAGACGGGTGACTCAGCATCGCGACGTGCGAGCTGTCGATCTCCACGGTCGTGGATCCAGCGCGGGCCGCCATGGCACGCTCGGCCTCCGGCGGGATGATGCGGTCCTGCCGCGCAACGAGGTACCAGCTGGGGATGTCCTCCCAGGCCGCCGCGCCGGAGGGTGTCACCAGGGCCGCTAGGGCTCCGGGTCGCTGGGTCGCAGCCATGACGCGGGTGGTCGACCTGGGCAGGTCCTGTGCGAACAACCGCGGGAAATGGGCCGGATCGATATAGGCGTCGCCGTCGCCTCCGGTCGCGCCCGGGAATGGCCGCACGACGAGATGGTCGATGACGTCGGTGTGGCCGCCCCCGAGCGCGTTCGCCTCCGCAACGCTCTCACCCTCGGCCAGGGCGTATGCCGCGATGTAGACCAGCGCCTTGACGTCGGGGTCACTCTTTGCGGCGTTGGTGATGACGGCGCCGCCGTAGGAGTGGCCGACCAGGACGACGGGTCCGTCGATTGTCGCGAGAAGCTGGCGCAGATACTCAGAGTCCGAGCCGGGACCACGCAGCGGGTTGGAGAACGCAATGACGGGGTAGCCGTCGCTCAGCAGGCTTCCCGCGACTGTGTTCCAGCCGCTGGAGTCGGCGAAGGCTCCGTGGACCAGGACGACGGTGGGCTTGGGCGTCATGGGCTTCTTGAGGGCTGTCGACGCCGGAGCGGCGGCCGCAGCCAGGGTGGTTCCGGCGAGCATGAGGATGCCGACAAGGGCCGCGACGAGCAGTCGGGGTCGGCGTGAACGGTGAATGGTCATGAGGCACTCCTGAGGTTGTGGGTGGGCGCTCAACAGCGTGGGTGCCGGGGCCCTGTGCCGGGACCACGTGAGACGCGTAGTCATGCCTCTGGCGCTGCGACTTGTCACGGCGCTAGCGTCGCGACATGGACAGCTCCCTCGGCCTGCTGGGCCGCGAGGCCGAGGCACGTCAGTTGGCTACGTTGCTTTCGGGCGCGCGCAACGGCCGGGGTGGCTCGCTGTTCCTGCTCGGAGCGCCAGGTATTGGCAAGACGACCTTGCTGGGGTCGGTCGCCCACGCCGGGATGCGTCAGCTGAGGGTGACCGGCTACGAGGCCGAGTCGACGAGCCCTTTCGCGGCGCTCTACCGCCTGATGCTTCCCCTCCAGTCACATGTGGTGTCGTTGTCTGACCGCCATCAGAGTGCCCTGCGGGTGGCCGCCGGCGTCGACCCCGGCCCACCGCCCGACCGCTTCCTCGTGGGGATGGGCGTGCTGGCGCTGGTGGCCGCGGCGGGTGAGACGACGCCGCTGGTGTGCTCGGTCGACGACGCCCACCACCTGGACCCCGAGTCCATGGAAGCGCTGGCGTTTGTGGCTCGCAGGCTCGAAGCCGAATCGGTCGCCCTGGTGTTCGCCGGTCGCGACGAACCTCACCTGATCGAGCGCATCGTCGGCATCCCGGTCCTGCATCTCCAGGGACTGGGTCCTGCGGCCGCGATCAGGCTCCTGCAGTCGGCGTTGCCGGAGCCGATGGACCCCGCAGCAGCCGCCCAGATCGCCATGTCCACAGGGGGGAACCCTCTTGCCCTGGTGGACTTGGCCACCGAGCTCGACGTGCGCAGGCTGACGCACTCGAGCCTGGCTGACGAGCCCATCCCGGTGGGGCGCCATCTCGAGACGTTCTACCTGCGTCGAGTGCGGCAGCTGGCCCCCGAGCTACAGCTGTGGCTGTTGCTGGCGTCGGCTGACTCGACCGGCAGCTTCGACCTCATCCGCTCGGCAGCAGCCACGCTGGAGGTTCCGGATGCAGCAGGCGAGGACGCAGAGCTCGCCGGGTTGGTGGCACTGAGTGCCACGGTGGACTTCCGTCACCCACTGGTGCGGTCGGCGGTGTACAACGCGGCCTCCGGCACGGACCGGCGTCGGGTCCACCGCGCGCTGTCCCTCGCTGCCGGCGGGCATGGCTTGGTCGAGCTGGAGGCATGGCACGCGTCCAAGGCCACGCTCGGTAGCGACCCCAAGGTCGCGGAGCGCCTCGAGAAGGTGGCCGACCTGGCCGGACGGCGCGGGGGGTTGCTCTCTCGCGCGAACGTTCTCGCCCAGGCCTCGGCACTCACACCCGCTGGGGACGTCAAGGCTGCCCGACTGGTGAGCGCGGGAGAGGCGGCCTCGGCCGCAGGTGCCGTGCAGGTGTCGAAGGCGTTGCTCGACGACCTCGACCCATCAACGGTGCCACCGGCAGTCAGGGGCCGACTCATCTCGCTGCAGGCGATGCACGCCGTGTTCACGGGAGACCCGGTCCTGGTGAGGGGAACAGCTCGGATGCTCGAGGCCGCGAGCTGCTTCGACGGGATCGATGCCGACGCCGAGCAGGCTGCCCTCATCAGGGCGTTCGAGTACTGCCTTCCGGCGGAGCGACTGGTCGATGGCGTGGAGCTGGCCGTGCTGGGCAAGCGCCTGAGCGAGGGCGCAGCGCTGCGGCTCGGCGTGAACTCGACCGTGCTCACGGCCCTCGGTGCCCTCATCGAGCTGCCCTATGACGAGGCGGTCCCGCTCATGCGTCGCGCGGTCGACGCCATCAACGCCCTGCCGCAGGCACAGGCCATGACCTACGTCGTGGTCGGTGTCGCTCTCACGACGGCACTGTGGGATGCGGACGGCCGCCGTGAGGTTCTCGAGCGTGCGGCCCAGGGAGCCCGGGACGCGGGAGCCCTGCAGGTGCTCGACACCACTCTGTGGACCATGTCCCTCGCCGAGCTCAAGGGCGGCACGCCCAAGGCGGCCGGTGAGGGTGCCGAGCAGGTGCGAGAGCTCCGCCGCGCCATCGGCTACGACGCTGAGCAAGTCGTGAACCCGGCCTACCTGGCGTGGAACGGTGCGCCGCGGCCCCTGGTGTGGGCGGTCTGCGAAGCTGCGCTGGCGATGGGTTTCGGTGGGGTGCACTCCGCGGGGGTCGCCGCCCTTGCCGTGCGGGACCTGGCCGAAGGCCACTACCGCGACGCCTACACCACGCTCCAGCCCCTCATCGACGAGCCGTTCCTGCACGTGACCCCGCTGGACCTGGCGGACTTCGTCGAGGCCGCGGTGCGGGCCGGCCATCCCGCCGAGGCTATGCCCCACGTCCGACGGCTGGAAGAGATGGCTAGGGCCAACGAGTCGCGGTGGACGCGCGCCATCGCCGAGCGCAGCCGAGCCCTCGTCGACGACGACCCCGAACCCCTCTACCTGAGAGCCATCGCGACCCTCGAGCCCACCGACATCGAGGTCGAACGCGGTCGGTCTCACTTGCTGTACGGAGAGTGGCTCCGGCGGACCAAGCGCCGCCGCGACGCCCGTGATCAGCTGCGGATGGCCGTGGACCTCTTCGAACGGAGCCAGGCCCCAATCTTCGTGCAGCGCGCCCAGAACGAGCTCACGGCGACCGGACTGACCTCCGAGGCGGCCAGCGAGCCTCAGCCACTGGGCCTGACCTCCCAAGAGCTGACGGTCGCGCGACTGGCCGAGTCGGGAAGCACGAACGCCGAGATAGGGGCCACCCTCTTCATCAGCACGAACACGGTGGACTACCACTTGCGCAAGGTCTTCCAAAAGCTCGGCATCTCCTCCCGCCGTCAGCTGAGGGAGAGGTTTCGCGCCGGCGGTTGACCGTTCGGTTGCGTGAGCACGCCCGAGCAGAGACCGACTCCGCTCCAGCCCGACGGCAGACAGCACTGACGACTACGAGCCGCGCGTGGTCCGGCGACATGGGGTGCCAAACCAGACTCGGGAATCCAAGCCCTCGAGGAGGCCCCCATGCCCTACGTCACCGCCGATGACGGCGCCCAGATCTTCTACAAGGACTGGGGAAGCACCGGCACCCCCGTCATCCTTAGCCACGGATGGCCCCTCAACGCCGACGCCTGGGATGCCGCCTCGCGGCATCTGGCCGAGCACGGACACCGCGTCATCGCCCACGACCGTCGCGGACACGGCCGCTCCACACAGACTTGGGACGGCAACGATATGGACACCTACGCCGACGACCTCGCCACCCTCATCGAAACTCTCGACCTGCATGACCTCACGTTGGTCGGACACTCCACCGGCGGCGGCGAAATCGTCCGCTACATCGGGCGGTACGGCAGCGCACGCGTCGCGAAACTCGTGCTCGTGTCTGCCGTTCCACCGCTCATGCTGCGCGCCGACGACAACCGCGAGGGCCTGCCGGTCACCGTCTTCGATGACATTCGAGCCGGAGAGGTGGCCAACCGCTCCCAGCTCTATCGGGACCTCGCCGACGGCCCATTCTTCGGACACAACCGCAACGGTGACGTCGACCAAGGATTTCGTGACGCGTTCTGGTTGCAGGGCATGTCCAGCGGACACCGGGGCGCCTACGAGTGCATCGCAGCATTCTCGGCAACGGACTTCCGCGAAGACCTGGCCAAGGTCAACATTCCCACCCTTGTAATCCACGGCGACGACGACCAGATCGTCCCCATCCACGTAGGGGGCAAGCGCTCTGCCGACCTCATCGCCGGTGCAGTGCTCACCGTGTACGAGGGCAGCAGCCATGCGCTCCCGGACACCGACCGGGACCGTCTCCACACCGACCTGCTCCAGTTCATCAACTCCTGACGAAAGAGAAGACTCATGAACCAGAACGAACGCCCCGACACCGTTGTCCTCGTCCACGGACTCTGGATGACCCCCCGCAGCTGGGAGGATTGGGCCGCGTACTACCGCGCGAAGGGCCTCACCGTCCTCACACCCTCCTACCCGGGCTTCGAGATCGAGGTCGAAGCTCTTCGGGAGAATCCCCAGATCATCGCCGACCTGACCGTTCCGGAGACCCTCGACCACCTCGCAGCTGTGATCGAGAGCGTAGAGGTCCCCCCGATCATCATGGGCCACTCCTTCGGCGGCACGCTGACGCAGCTGCTCCTCGCCCGCGGCCTCGGCTCGGCTGGTGTTGTCATCGATTCCGCCCCCACCGAGGGCGTGCGCGTCAACCCGCTCTCGCAGGCCAAGTCGTTGTTTCCGGCGCTGAAGAACCCGGCCAACCGTCACAAGGCGGTTGGGTTCACCCCGGAGGAGTTTCACTACGCCTTCACCAACACCCTCACCGAGGAAGAGTCCAGGGCCGTGTGGGACCGCTACGCCATTGCGGCACCAGGGCATTGGGTTTGGGAGTACGGACTGTTCGCCAACTTCAAACCCGGTCGTCAGGAGACCTGGGTCGACTACTCCGCCGATCGGGCGCCGCTGCTGTTCATCGGTGGCGAGAAGGACCACATCATGCCTCCCTCGGTCAACAAGTCCAACGCCAAGCACTACGCCAAGTCACCGGCGCTCACCGAGTACTACGAGTTCGCGGGGCGCGACCACTGGACCTGCGGTGCCCCGGGCTGGGAGGCCGTCGCCGACCACGCCCTCGACTGGGCCCTCCAGAAGGCGGGCACCGTCGGCGAGACGGCGTCGGCCTCTGGCTCTTGAGGGCGGGTCAGGGGCAGGGTTCAGGTTCGGCGAGGCGGGCTCGGCGGTTGGTCTGGCCTTGGCGCAGCGAGTCGATCGTCAACAGCAGCAGGGCGATCCACACGATCCCGAAGCCGACCCACAGCGCGCCGGTCACGTGCTCACCAAGCAGCACGACACCGATGAGCAGCTGCAGCATCGGGGTGAGGAACTGGATCAGCCCGATCGTCACCAGCGGGATCCGCCGAGCAGCGGCTGCGAAGAAGAGCAACGGGATCGCCGTGACCACTCCAGCAGCGACCAACAGGGACGTGTGGGCCGCACCCTCCTCCCCGAAGGTCGTGGACCCCTTTGAGGCAAGCCACACGAGCACGCCAACAGCCACCGGGGCCAGCACCAGCGTCTCGACCGTCAGCGAGTGCATCGCATCCAGCGACGCGCCGACCTTCTTCTTGACCAACCCGTAGAAGGCGAACGAGAACGCGAGCGACACGGCGATCCACGGGAACTCGCCACCCGCCACAGTGAGGTAGACCGCGGCGATCGCCCCGACACTCACCGCCGCCCACTGCATCGGCCGCAGCCGCTCGCGCAGCACGAAGACGCCCAGCCCCACGGTGACGATGGGGTTGAGGAAGTAACCGAGGGCAGCGGCATACGTCCGACCGGTGATGACGGCAAGGACATAGACGACCCAGTTGACGGCGATGAGCAGGGCGGCGAGCGACAGCCCGCCGAGCAGCTTCGGTCGCCGCACCACCGTCGACACCCACGCGAAGTCCCTTCGGACTACGAGCACGACGACGCAGAACAGCATCGTCCACAGGATCCGGTGCGCGAGGATCTCGAAAGCACCCGAGGGTTCGAGCGCGTGGAAGTACAGGGGGAAGAGTCCCCAGATGCCGTAGGCGAGAAATGCGAAGATCGTCCCGCGCTTCAGTTCCCCGGCATCACCCGCGAGGGGCGGACTCATCCCTGGGTCACACGAGCACTCACGCGACGGTCCACGTGTCGCGACCGCGGAGCAGGGAGCCCAAGTCGTCGTCGGTCGCCGGGCCACCCGCCGTGTCGATCGCGGCCTCCACCTGTGCGCGCACACCGTCGTCATAGGTCGGACGCGACACCGACCGGAAGATGCCCATCGGCACGTGCGTCATCTCGGGGGAGTCGAGCCGCGACAGTGCGAATGCCTGGCTCGGGTCCTCAGCGCCCGCGTCGTGCACGACCACGTCGGCGCCGACAGCGTCAGCGGCAGACACGAACTCAAGGCGACCACCCGGCATACGCACCAACGTTTTTCGGTCGTCCTCGGGACCCACGCCCACCGGCTCGCCGTCGAGGAGGTGCACGAGACGCGCCTCCTGCTGGGTGCGGTCCTTGATGAGGTCGAACGCGCCGTCGTTGAAGATCGGGCAGTTCTGATAGATCTCGACGAGCGAGGTGCCACGGTGCTCCGCAGCCGCCCGCAGGATCCCGGTGAGGTGCTTGCGGTCGGTGTCGGTCGTGCGCGCCACGAAGGTCGCCTCCGCACCGAGCGCCAACGACACCGGGTTGAAGGGCTGGTCGACCGACCCGAGCGGGGAGGACTTCGTCACCTGGCCGACGCGCGACGTGGGGGAGTACTGGCCCTTGGTCAGCCCATAGATCTCGTTGTTGAACAACAGGATCGTCATGTTGACGTTGCGGCGCAACGCGTGGATGAGGTGGTTGCCACCGATCGACAGCGCGTCGCCGTCGCCCGTCACGACCCACACGTTCTGGTCCGGCCGCGACGTCGCGAGCCCGGTGGCGATCGACGGCGCGCGACCGTGGATCGAGTGCATGCCATAGGTGTCGAGGTAGTAGGGGAAGCGCGAGCTGCACCCGATGCCGGAGACGAACGTGATGTTCTCGCGCTTGAGCCCGAGCTCGGGCAGGAACGACTGGACCGCCGCCAGGATCGCGTAGTCACCGCAACCCGGGCACCAGCGCACCTCCTGGTCGGACGTGAACTCGCGCTTGGTCTGCTTCGGTGAATCAACAGCAAGCAGGGGTATGCCGGTCAGCCCGCTCGGGCGTGAGGCTGCATGATTCGTGGTGGTCACTTGACCTCCTCCAGGTGGGTGAGGATGACGTCGGCGAGGTCCACCGTGGAGAACGGCAGGCCGCGCACTGACGTGTGGGGGCGGACGTCGACGAGGAACTCGGCCCGCAACAGCATCGACAGCTGGCCGAGGTTCATCTCGGGGACGACGACGCGGTCGTAGGACCGGAGCACCTCGCCAAGGTTGGCGGGGAACGGGTTGAGGTTGCGCAGGTGTGCCGACGCGACCGAGTGTCCGGCGTTGCGAACAGCCCTGACAGCAGCGGCGATCGGGCCCTGGGTCGAGCCCCAACCGAGAACGAGCAGTCGGGCATCATCCGAAGGATCCTCGACGACGACATCGGGGATGCCCGCGATGCCGGCGATCTTGGCGGCGCGCAGGCGGGTCATCTTGTCGTGGTTGTCGGGGTCATAGGAGATGTTGCCGGTGATGTCGGCCTTCTCGATGCCGCCGATGCGGTGCTCGAGACCGGGCGTGCCGGGGACGGCCCACGGGCGGGCGAGGGTCTCGGGGTCGCGCAGGAACGGGTGGAAGACCGGCTCGCCCTTGTCGTCGATGCCGTTGGGCGCGGACGCGAACTCGACCTGGAGGTCGGGCAGGTCAGCAACCTCCGGGACGGACCACGGCTCGGAGCCGTTGGCGAGGTAGCCGTCACTGAGCAGGAAGACAGGCGTTCGGTATGCCGTGGCGATCCGGACTGCTTCGAAGGCTGCGTCGAAGCAGTCGGCCGGGGTTGACGGCGCGATGATCGGGACCGGCGACTCACCGTTGCGGCCGAACATCGCCTGGAGCAGGTCGGACTGCTCGGTCTTGGTCGGCAGGCCGGTCGAGGGTCCGCCTCGCTGGACGTCGACGATGATCAGCGGCAGCTCGAGCGAGACGGCGAGGCCGATCATCTCCGACTTCAGCGCGACGCCCGGACCAGAGGTCGTCGTCACGCCGATCGCCCCACCGAAGCTCGCACCGAGCGCGATGCCGATGCCGGCGATCTCGTCCTCTGCCTGCATGGTCGTGACGTTGTGGCGTTTGAGCGACGACAGGGCGTGCAGGATGTCGGAGGCCGGAGTGATCGGGTAGGAGCCCAGCACGAGCGGCAGCTTCGCCTGGTGTGCCGCGGCGACGAGGCCGTGCGCGAGTGCGGTGTTGCCGGTGATGTTGCGGTAGGTGCCCGGGGGCATCACGGCCGGTGCGATGACATAGCTCGACGCGAAGTCCTCGGTCGTCTCGCCGTAGTTCCAGCCAGCCTTGAGCGCGGTGAGGTTGGCCTCGAGGATCTCGGGGTGCGCACCGAACTTCTTCTTGAGGAACGCTTCGGTGCCGGTCGTGGGGCGGGTGTACATCCACGAGAGGAGGCCGAGCGCGAACATGTTCTTGGCGCGCTCCTTCTCCTTGCGCGTCAGACCCTCGAACTTCGCGAGCGCGTCCACGGTGATGCTCGTGAGCGGCACGGCGTGGACGTGGAATGACTCGAGCGAGCCGTCGTCCATCGGGTTCTCGGCGTAGCCGACCTTGGCCAGCGCGCGCTTGGAGAACTCGTCGGTGTTGATGATGATCGTCGCGCCACGCGGCACGTCGCCGAGGTTGGCCATCAGCGCAGCCGGGTTCATGGCGACGAGGACGTCAGGGGCATCGCCGGGGGTGAGGACCTCGTGGTCCGCGAAGTGGAGCTGGAAGCTCGACACCCCGGGCAGCGTCCCCTGGGGTGCGCGGATCTCGGCAGGGAAGTTGGGCAGCGTCGAGAGGTCGTTGCCCATCGCGGCCGTCTCGGAGGTGAATCGGTCTCCGGTGAGCTGCATACCGTCGCCGGAGTCGCCAGCGAAACGGATGACCACACGATCGAGCTTTTGAACGGTCTTGCTGGACATGAACACCTGACTCGAGAGCTGTCAGCCGGGGCTCTTTTCTCGTGACCCGACGGGTACCCCCATCGTACGACCGAGGTAAGGCAAGGCTATGGAGGTGTCCAACAAGGATCACATCCCTCCCGCCAAGGGGGAGTTCTCCCCATGGCGAAGAAAGCACACCCCTGCAAGCATGGGGAACCAACGGGGAGGAGCGCTCATGACGTACGACGTCCAGATCAAGGACCTGCGGGACTCGGCCAAGGCCGCGCGTTCGGCCGCGGGACAGATCGCAAAGGTCACGCCGGGGGAGGCCTTGACCGGGGCGAAGGCGGCCATGCCCGGGGCCTCGAGTGTGGCCGCGATGCAACGAGTGGGCACCGACTGGACCACCGAACTGACCGACTGGGCCAAAGCGGCGAGGGCCTACGGTCGGACGTTGGACACCAACGCGACGCAGTACGAACTCGATGACGACGCCTCGCGGGCGGCCTTTGGTCCGATCGGGAAGCCGCAGCGCTGACATGGGGGCGCTCACGTGGGGGGATATCAAGAAGTGGAGACCTGGCCCGCTGGACACCGCTGAAACCAATCTCCGAATCGCTCGGAGGTCGATGCTCGATCTCGCCGACGAGCTCGAGGTCATGGGCCTGCCGGCGCGCTGGCGCGGGACCGCCTCCGAGACCTCGCGGGGCAAGCTCAAGACCGTCACTTCGGACCTCAAGGACATCGTTGCGGAGGTCTCCACGGCATACACCGCCGTCTGTGACGCGGCTGACGCGGTGCGCGGGGTGGAACAGGCAGTGGACGCTGCCACATCGTTCGCGTCGGCGAACCAGCTCCTCATCTCCGATGCGGGTGTGGTCAGCGATGACGGTCCGGCCATCGACACCGGGAACGAGCACGACAACAAGGTGCTCGTTGACGAGCGCAACGGGCTGATCACCGAGTGTGTCGACCTCATCGAGCAGGCTCTGCGCAAGGCCGACGACGTCGATGTGGACCTCAACGCCGTCCTCGTCGCGATCGACAAGAACGAGATCCGAGCCGGGGCCGGGGGACTTGCCCAGGCTTCGAAACTGGGCGAGGTCGAAGGCGACCTTGGCGTGATGGAACCACCCGAGGGCGGGACTCCCAGCGACAACGCGGCGTGGTGGGCCACGATGTCCCCGGACGAGCGCAAGGAGATCATCGCCAAGTTCCCCGAGTGGATCGGCAACCGCGACGGCGTCGACTTCACCTCGCGCGACCTGGCCAACCGCAACATCCTCGACTCACGTCGGGACTGGGTGCAGGACCGGCTGGACGACCCCGACCTCACGCCAGCGCAGCGCAAGGACCTCGAGGAGGAGCAGGCGTCGATCGAACAGATCGACGAGATGCTGGGCCGCAAGGGGGTGCACCAGCTCGCTGGCCTCGACTTCAGCAAGGAGCGGACCGAGGCGATCGTCGTCAACGGCAACCTCGACACTGCCGACCAGGTCGCCGTGTTCACGCCGGGGATGACGTCCAACGTTCCCGGAATGGGTGGCTATGACACCGACATGGCCCAGCTGAAGCGACGCATGGAGGCCATCCTGCTCGCCGAGGGCGACGTCAGCGCCGACGGCAGTCCCAAGACCGTCGCCACCGTCACCTGGATGGGGTACCAAGCGCCGCAGGCCCTGCCCGACATCTCCGTCGCGTCCAGGGATGCGGCCGAGACCGGTGGTGCGAGCCTCGCGGACTTCTATCGCGGGATCAACACCTCTCGGATGGGCGACCCCGACATCACCGCCCTCGGACACTCCTATGGTTCGACGACCACGGGGATCGCGCTCCAGGAGTCGAACACGGGGGTCGACCGCACGGTCCTGTTCGGCTCGCCGGGAGCCGGCACGATGGACATCGACGACTACCAGACGAAAACGGGCACGACGTATTACGCGGAGACCAAGAACGACCTCGTGGGCGATGTCGGGAGGTTCGGCGGGGACCTCACCTACCTTGACGGCGTCAAGCACCTCGAGACCGACGCCGAGACCACCCCCGACGGTCGTCCCCTCGCCCGCAGCAGTGGCCACAGCGAGTACCTCGACGACGGCACCACCAGCCAGCACTCCATGGCAGCCGTCGCGAGCGGGCACCCCGAGCAGGCCATCGAGGGACATGATCCCAACAAGCAGGACCTCTGGGGGCAGGTCAAGACCGACGGCTACGAAACAGCGGTGGAGGTGAGGGACAAGAGCGTCGAGATCGCTGGCGACGTGAAGGATGGTGCAGTGGAGACCTATGAACAGGGGAGGGACTTCGCCGTCGACACCTACGAGGACGGTAAGAAGGTTGTCGTGGACACCTACAACACCAGCAGGGACGCCGTCGTCGACACCTATGAGGATGGCAAGGACGTCGTGGTGGACACCTACGAGGACGGCAAGGACCTCGCTGAGGACATCGGCGAGGGGACCAAGGACGTCGTGGGCGAGGGCTACAAGAAGCTCACGGGCTGGATCCCGTGATGAGAGTGACCACGATGGTGGCCGGTGCGCTCGCGGCGCTCCTGCTGGCTGGTTGTGGCGACACACAAGGAGGTTCTTCAGTGGATGCACGCGCAGAGCTCGAGAAGAGGCGACCCTTTGCCCAGGCAGAGGCAGACAGCCTCAGCCTGTTGACGGAGGTGCGCACGGCGCTCAGCGGGGTCGTTCCTCAGTTGGAGTGGTTGACCGCGGAGCCCGTCCTCGACACCGAGAGCGGTTGTGGGGAGCCGCAGTTCGAGGAGATCTCCAATGCATCCAGCGCCACCTTCAACGGTGGAGGCGCCAGTGGTGGCATCAGCGACGCCGATTGGCCGAAGGCGTGGGCGGCCGTTCAGGCCGTCGCCGGCAAGCAGGGATTCGGCAAGCCGCATCTCGTCATCGACAAGCCCGGTCACCACGTCGCGTCGCTCTATGACGCGGACGGAGCCGAACTCTCCATCAACACCAAGGTGAACACGGACGTGTCCATCTATGGGGCCTGTCACTTGAAGTGACCCTGACCGACTGCCGTGCCAGGCCTTCGGCGTATGCCGTTCGGCTGGGTCGGTAGTCGAAGGGGCGCCGTTGGGCGGTGGTCGCCGAGCGGCCGCCGCCCTTCCCGCATTGTTCATCTCGCCGGGTGGCGCTGGGGCGTTGGCCCCTCCCCGCCCTCGGTAGGCTGTGGCCATGACGGGATACCTCGCTGCAGCCGGGGTGCTGGGCATCGGACTGGTGCTGGTGATCGCCGCGATGGGGGCTCGCCGCCTCCTCGCCCCGATGGCCCCCTCGACCGCCAAGCTCGCCACTTATGAGTCCGGTGTTGACCCCGTGGGCGAAGGCTGGGCCCAGAGTCAGGTCCGCTACCTTGCTTTCGCCTTCCTCTATGTCGTCTTCGCCGTCGACGCCGTCTATCTCTTCCCATGGGCCTACGTCCTGCGCGACACCGAGCTGGGAGCCGCGTCGCTCGTCGAGATCGCGGTCTTCATCGGCATCATCGTCATCGGGCTGCTGCATGCCGCCCGCCGCGGACTGCTGCGCTGGACGTGAGCACCCCGCTTCTGCGAGGGAGTGAGGCCCCGAGCCCACGCACTCTCGTTGACATCCTGCGCGCCACCATCGAGACCAACCCCGATTCACCCGCCGTCGACAACGGCACGAGCGTCCTCACCTACGGCGAGTTCGCCGACGCTGCCTCGGACGTCGCCGACACCCTGCAGGCCGCGGGCGTCGAGCGCGGTGACCGCGTCGGCATCCGGATCCCCTCCGGCACCCTCGATCTCTATGTCGCCATCGCCGGGATCCTCGTCGCGGGCGCGGCCTACGTCCCCGTCGACTTCGACGACCCCGACGAGCGCGCTCAGATCGTCTTCGGTGAGGCCGATGTCGCAGCCATCATCACCACGGACCTCGTCGTGCGCGCGGTGGGTGAGCAGTCCGCACTCGGTGACGACACGGCATACGCCGCACAGGACAGCCGGCCACGCGAAGACCCGACGACCGACGACGACGCCTGGATCATCTTCACGTCCGGCTCCACCGGCAAGCCCAAGGGCGTTGCCGTGACTCACCGCAACGCGGCAGCCTTCGTCGACGCAGAGTCACGAATGTTCTTGCAGGAGAGCCCTATTGGCCCCGGCGACCGTGTCATGGCGGGACTCTCCGTCGCCTTCGACGCGAGCTGCGAGGAGATGTGGCTTGCGTGGCGCTACGGCGCGTGCCTCGTCCCCGCACCCCGTTCTCTCGTCCGCTCAGGTGTCGAGCTCGGCCCGTGGCTCACCGCCAACCGCATCACCGTCGTGTCCACGGTGCCGACGCTCGTCGCACTCTGGCCGACCGAGGCGCTCTCGGACGTCCGCCTGCTCATCCTCGGTGGCGAGGCGTGCCCGCCAGAGATCGGCGCCCGCCTGGCCAATGAGAGTCGTGAGGTCTGGAACACCTACGGCCCAACCGAGGCCACCGTCGTCGCCTGCGGGGCCCAGCTCACCGGTGAGCCGCCGATGCGCATCGGCCTCCCGCTCGCCGGCTGGGACCTTGCCGTCGTCGATGCGACCGGTGGGCCCGTGCCCGAGGGCGAGAGCGGCGAACTCATCATCGGAGGCGTCGGTCTGGCCCGCTACCTCGACGAAGCCAAGGACAAGGCGGCGTATGCCGCGATGCCCGCCCTGGGCTGGGAGCGCGCCTACCGCTCGGGTGACCTCGTGCGCAACGATCCCGCGGGCCTCGTCTTCCTCGGTCGGGCCGACGACCAGGTCAAGGTCGGTGGTCGCCGGATCGAACTCGGTGAGATCGACAGCGCCCTGCTCAAACTGCCGGGGGTGAGTGGGGCTGCCGCCGCCGTCCGCAAGAGCGAGGCCGGCAACACCCTGCTCATCGGCTACGTCACGACCGACGACGGATTCGACGCCAGGGCCGCCACCGAGTCGATGCGTCAGTCGATGCCGGCCGCCCTCGTGCCGCGTCTTGCCGTCGTCGACACCCTGCCGACCCGCACGTCCGGCAAGATCGACCGCGACGCCCTGCCCTGGCCGTTGACACCCACGGCGCCGGTCGCTGGCGCTGACGCCAGCGACACCGCCGGTTGGGTCTCGGGCCTGTGGGCGAGCATCCTGGGCGGCCCGCCGAGCACTCCTGACGAGGACTTCTTCGACGTCGGCGGTGGCTCTCTCAGCGCGGCCCAGCTGGTGAGTCGGCTGCGTGAGCGCTTCCCCGAGGTGACGGTCGCCGACATCTATGAGCACTCGAGCCTCGGATCGCTCGCCGCTGCGCTGGACGAGATGGAGACGCCGACCGGTCGGCTCAACCGGGACGTCCCACCGGTCCCCGCCAAGACCCAGGCGGCCCAGCTCCTCGCGTCGTTCGCCCTGCGCAGCATCTCGGGCCTGCGCTGGATCACCTGGATCGGCCTCGGCAACGCCGTCGCCCGTTCTGCCTTCGACCACACCTGGCTGCCGAGCGTGCCCTGGTGGTGGCTCGCCCTCGGTTGGCTCCTCCTCATCTCGCCGGTGGGCCGGATGGCGCTGGCCGCCCTTGGTGTCCGCATCCTGCTGCGTGACCTCGAGCCCGGGGAGTATCCCCGTGGCGGCGCGGTGCACCTGCGCGTCTGGCTGGCCGAGCGTCTTGTCGACGAGCTCGGCGCGGCCAACGTCTCGGGCGCTCCGTTCATCAAGGTGTTCGCCCGCGCCCTCGGTGCCACTGTTGCCGACGATGTCGATCTGCACTCGGTGCCCCCGGTCACCGGCATGCTCGACCTGGGAGCCGGCGTCTCGATCGAGCCCGAGGTCGACCTGCGCGGACACTGGATCGACGGCGCGAAGTTCATCGTCGGACCCATCCGAGTCCGCGAGGGTGCGCGTGTTGGTGCCCGGAGCTCTCTCCTGCCCGGGGCTGACGTCGGTGAGCGCGCCGAGATCGCCCCCGGCTCAGCAGTTTTCGGCATCGTCCCCGCCGGCGAATCATGGTCCGGCGCACCCGCAGAGCCCTCCGGGACAGCGCGTGGACCCTGGCACGATCACATCGCGGCCAACCGGCCGGCCTGGCTGATGGCGTATGCCGTGTCTGCTGTTCTCGTCTCCCTCCTCCCGATCGTGGCCATCGCCGTCGGTGCCACCGTGGCCGTGCCGGCGCTGCGTGGCTCGACGTCTGTCTCGGATGCTCTGGGGTCTGCGCTCCTGTGGGTTCCGCTCGGCGCCACCATTGGGTTCGTCGCGCTCGCGGCGATGATGCTCGTGCTCGTCCGGCTGCTGGCGATCGGGCTGCACGCCGGCGCTCACCCGGTCCACGGACGACAGGCCTGGCAGGCCTGGTCGACGATCCGCATCCTTGATGACGCGCGGACCTGGCTCTTCCCGCTCTACTCGAGCAGCCTCACGCCGGCCTGGCTGCGTGCACTGGGCGCCGACCTCGGCCCCGACGTCGAGGCGTCAACCGTCCTCCTCATCCCGAAGTTCACTCGCGTCGGTGCCGGGGCCTTCCTCGCCGACGACACGATGATCGCGGGCTACGAGTTGGGTGCAGGGTGGCTGCGCGTCGAGGACGTCCGCATTGGCAAACACGCCTTCGTCGGGAACTCCGGCATGGCCGCCCCCGGCCGCAAGGTCCCCAAGCAGGGGCTCGTGGCAGTCCTGTCCGCGGCACCTCGCCGCAAGAAGGCCAAGGCCGGCACCTCGTGGTTGGGTTCCCCACCGCGGCCCCTGCGTCGCGAAGGCTCCGACACCGAGTCGAGCCGCACCTACGCGCCGCCCACGCAGCTGCGCGTGGCCCGTGCGGTCGTGGAGGCGCTGCGAGCTGTCCCGGTCTGGATCCACGTTGCCCTCGTCGTCGTTGTCGTCGCCGCCATTGAGGTGCTCCTCGCCCAAGGACTCATCTGGGCCGTGCTCCTCAGCGGACTCGTCCTCCTCGCAGCCGGTGCGTTCGCGGCCGGAAGCGCCACCGCCGCCAAGTGGTTGCTCGTTGGTCAGCTTCGTCCGGGCAACCACCCGCTCTGGTCATCGTTCGTCTGGCGCAACGAGCTCGCTGACACGTTCGTCGAGGTCCTTGCCGCGCCCTGGTTCGCCCGGGCCGCGACGGGGACCCTCGCACTCAACCTGTGGCTGCGGTCGATGGGTGCGCGGATCGGTGACGGGGTCTGGTGCGAGACCTACTGGCTGCCCGAGGCTGACCTCGTCCGGCTCGACGACGGCGCCTCGATCAACGCCGGCACCGTCGTCCAGACCCACCTCTTCCACGACCGGGTGCTGTCGATGGACACGGTCACGGTCAAGCGTGGCGGCACCCTCGGACCCAACTCCGTGATCCTGCCCGCCGCCCAGATCGGCCGGCACGCCACCGTCGGCCCGGTTTCTCTGGTGATGCGCGGCGAGTCGGTCCCGGATCGGACCCGTTGGATCGGCAACCCTGTCGGACCATGGGTGGACGAGTGAGCGCGAACGCAACGAGCATCGACGCCGACCCCTACGTGCCCGGCCACGGCGACACGGCCTACGGCGTCGACCGCTACGAGCTCGACCTGACCTACAAGGCCGCCGGCAACCACCTCACGGGTCGTGCCCAGCTCACCGTGACCCTCGACAGCGACACCCCGACCATTGCGCTCGACCTGCACGCCCTCAAGGTGACGCGGGTGGACGTCAAGGGGGCGACCCTGAGCCGTTGGTCGCACCGTTCGTCGCGGCTCACGCTCCGCTTCGGCGAGACGGTGCCCGCCGGCACCGTGCTGACCCTGACGATTGCGTATGCCGGCACGCCCCGCACCGTTCCCGGTCCCGACGGTCGTGCGGGCTGGGAGGAGTTGGCCGACGGCGTCATCGTCGCGGCGCAGCCTCACGGCGCCCCGTCCTGGTTCCCGTGCAACGACCGATCCGCCGACAAGGCGACCTATCGGATCAGCGTGACGACGGACACGGCATACACCGTCGTTGCCAACGGAAGCCTCATCGAGCGACGCAAGGCCGGCCGGGCCACCCGATGGACCTATGCGATGGACGAGCCGATGGCGCCCTACCTCGCGACCGTGCAGATTGGGCGCTACGAGACGACCGAGGTTGCCGGGGCTGCCGTTCCGGTGCGGCTGTTCCACGCGGCGCGGCTGCGTGCGGTCGCCGGCCAGGCGTTCGCCGACCAGGCGCGGATGATCGAGGTGTTCAGCACGCTCTTTGGTCCCTATCCGTTTGCGGAGTATGCCGTCGTCGTCACTGACGACGTGCTCGAGATCCCGCTCGAGTCGCAGGCGGTGTCGACGTTCGGCGCCAACCACTGCACTCGCTCGTGGGACGCGCAGCGGCTCATCGCCCACGAGCTGTCGCACCAGTGGTTCGGCAACGCCGTCACCGCAGCGCAGTGGAGCGACATCTGGCTGCACGAGGGCTTCGCCTGCTACGCCGAGTGGCTGTGGTCCGAGGCTGCCGGCATCGCCACCGCGCAGGAGCAGGCGGTGCGCCACCACCAGAAGCTCGCGACGTCGGCGCAGGACATCCTTGTCGGCGCGCCGGGTGCATCCGACATGTTCGATGACCGGGTCTACAAGCGAGGCGCGTTGACCCTGCACGCGTTGCGGAGCGAGGTCGGCGACGTCACGTTCTTCGCCATCCTGCGCGACTGGGTGACGCGACACCACGGTGGCGTCGTCACGACCGCCCAGTTCGAGGCGCTCTGTGACCGTGCAGCCGGTCGGCGGCTCGCAGGCCTGTTTGACGTGTGGCTGCGACAGCCAGCACTGCCGGCCCTGCCAGCACTGCCGGCCCTGCCGTGACCGTCCCCAACTCGCCAATTCCTCCCCTCCGGGACGCGACACGCCGGGGTGCCGTCCGCTCGCCTAGGGTGGGCTCGTGAGTGCTGACCAGCCCGTGATGCTGCCGATGCCGCGCGTCGGACCGGTGGGCGAGCACGCACCGAAGCCGATCCGGGTCATCCTCAACTGGGGTCGCCGCTATTCGCTCTGGGTCTTCAACTTCGGCCTGGCCTGCTGCGCGATCGAGTTCATCGCCGCATCGATGGGTCGCCACGACTTCATCCGTCTCGGTGTCATCCCGTTCGCGCCCGGCCCGCGTCAGGCCGACCTCATGGTCGTGTCCGGCACAGTCACCGACAAGATGGCGCCGGCGATCCGCCGCCTCTATGACCAGATGCCCGAGCCCAAGTACGTCATCTCGTTCGGCGCCTGCTCCAACTCCGGTGGGCCCTACTGGGATTCGTACTCCGTGACCAAGGGCGTCGACCAGCTCATCCCCGTCGACGTCTATGTCCCCGGTTGCCCGCCGCGACCTGAGGCCCTGCTCCACGGCATCATCAAACTCCAGGAGCAGATCGCCGGCGAGCGGCTGTCCGGGCGCGCGATCTCCGAACGTCTCGGAGGCGCCGGAGGATTCGGACCTGGCGACGGCTCTGCCGCTGCACCGCGCTACACCGCGCACCGGACCGGGTCCGCCGGAGAGGTCACGCGCGGTCGGGTCGAGAGACCGTCCTGATGCTCATCGTGCTCGGGCTGCTCGCGTTCATCATCGAGTTCGCCTTCATGGTCGGCGTCTTCATGCTGGCGTCAGGACTCGCCGGTGGAGGTTTCGGAGGTCTTGTCGTCGGCGTCCTCGCTGTCGTCCTCGTCGCGGTCATGTGGGGACTGTTCATCGCACCCAAGGCCCGACGCCGGGTCCCCAAGGTGCCGCGCGCCCTCGCTGCCGGGGGAGCGGTCGCCGTGGTCGGCGCCGGACTCCTTGGCCTGGACCACACGCGATTCGGGCTGGTGCTCATCGGCGCCGGGCTGGTCCTCGTCGGGGCCCAGATCGCCCTCGACGACGTCGTGCCGACGTCTCCACCGCGTACCCCTCTCGAGGACGGGCGCCGGTCACGTCGCCGCCGCTGACGCTCGCGCCTCGTGTTCGCTAAGGCGCAGTGAGGGAGTTGAACAACAGGCTCGTCTGGGTGTCCCGGACACCGGGGAGGCTGCGGATGCGTTCGAGGACCAGGTCGAACTCGGACAGGCTGCGGCATCGCAGCTGCACCACGAGGTCCCATGCGCCGGTGGTGGAGTGGAGCCGCTCGACCTCGGGGTAGCCACGAATCTCACGGACCACGCTCTGCCCTTCGTTCGGAGCGGTGACCACCATGGTGACGCCCCGGACGGCGTCCCGGTCGACGTCGTTGCCCAGGCGCAGTGTGAACCCCTCGATGACGCCTGAGTCCACAAGCCGTTCGATTCGCGACGTCACGGTGGAGCGGTTGACACCGAGCTCCCTCGACAGCACTGCCACCGGGGTGCGGCTATTGGCACGCAGCACGGCGATCAGGCGATGATCCAGGTTGTCCAGCACGCAATGAGCCTACTCCGGGACCGCAGACTGCTGCGATGCCGCGCACAATGTCGACACGATGGCGGTTGTCGGTCCACATCGCCTGCTTCTAACGTCGCTGGTGACCCGCATGCACCGCGACACAGGAGAATCCCATGCCCACCCCGACCACCCTCCCGACGGGCCATTCACCTACGGACTCTTCACCGCCGGCCACTCCCCGCGATGGCAGGTCACGCGTGGCGCTGACCCACTTCGCGGGACGAGCCGGTGACCACAACGACCTTGCCATGGTGGGGTCTCGCGAACTGGCCGCTGCCCTGTCGGCACACATCGGTGTCGAGGCGACCGTCGTCGGGACGCCGGAGCCCGCACTGTCGGTTGGGTGGAAGGAAGAACTGGCCGCAGCTACTCCCACCCTGAAGGCGATGGCTGCCCACCTGGACCAGGCGTTCAGGGAGGGGCTGACCCCGATCACGGCTTCGAGCCGCTGCGCGGTGGCGCTTGCGACATTGCCCGTGGTCGCCGCCCACCACCCGAACGCCGTGGTGGTGTGGTTCGACGCACACGCCGACCTCAACACCCCAGAAAACACCACGACGGGCTATCTCGGGGGACTCGCCTACAGTGGCCCGCTCGGATACTGGGACTCTGGACTCGGAGGCGGTCTCGATCCCGACAACGCCGTCCTGGTCGGAGCCCGCGACCTCGACCCGGCCGAGCAGGAACTCATCGACGGGGGAACGGTGGCACTGGTCAAGGTGGGGCCGTCCATGGCCGATGACCTGCGTCGCCTCGTGGATGGCCGCCCCGTCTACGTGCACATCGACTGCGACGTCCTCGACGCAGGCACGGTCCCCACCGACTACCGGGTCGCGAACGGCATGACGCTCGCTGACCTGCTCGCCACCGCAGAAGTGCTCGCCGAGTCCGAAGTCGTCGGGTTGGAGATCGGCGAACTGGAAAGCGCCCCCGACCGCCACGTCCCACCGACCTACGTCAACGCGCTCCTCGACGCGCTCAACCCGCTCCTGCCGCCGCGCTTCGTCCCCGTCGTGAGCACGTGACCCAAACCGCCCTCGGCGAAGAGTCGTCGGTCGGTCAGCTCACGTCGAGAGGCCGAAGCCGAAGGGGAAGAGCGGGTCATCGAGGCCGGGGACGTCGGAAGGGTGCTGGCGCACCTGCTCCATCGAGCGCGGCAGGTCGAACGGCAACCTCCCCTGGGGGGTGATCCTTGCGGCAAGCGCGTCCGCGAGTGCGGTGTCGCTCGTGCCATAGCTCGCCACAAGAGCGGAAGCGAACGGCAGCAACGGGGTCAGCACTGCGGGGCGGTCCATGACGACGTCGATGATCAGGGGACACGCGTCAGCCATGGCTTGGAGCCGCGAGACGAGGCCGGGTGGGAAGTCCAGGGAGCCCTGGTGGAACCACGCCTCGAGGAAGAGGTCGTCCCGGGCATCGAACGGGGCAGCCAGCCGCACGATCGCGACATCGGCGTCGGCCGGCTGCGAGACTCGATCGCCCAACGTGGCCACGGCCTCATCGGAGAAGTTCTCGGCATAAACCTTGCGCTTCCCGGTGAGAGGGAGCGCAGGAGTGGAGCCAACCATCGCGTTCTGGAGGACGGTCACCGAACGTGCCTGTGCGGCATACCCCGCCGCTGTGAAGTCCTCACGTCCCACGGTGGAAGCGGCGGCCTCCTCGTCAACGAACGGGTTGTCGAAGAGTCCGAGTCGGAACTTCACGGCGAGGAGACGGCGGGCCGACGCGTCGACGCGGTCCTTCGTGACCCGGCCGTCGCGCACGAGCTCGAGGAGCAGCTCGACGCACTCCTCACCACCGAACTGGTCGGCGCCGGCGCGCAGGATGCGTTCCATCCGCTCGATCGGGGTGAGGTGCTCGACGCCCCAGGCCCTCGCCGGCAGGACCTGGTCGCCGACGTGGTTGTCGTTGACGAGTTCCCAGTCGGTGAGGACGACGCCGTCGTAGCCGAGGTCCTCGCGCAGCAGGCCGGTGACGATCTGTTCGTTGTAGCCGAAGCCGACCTCCTTGATGGCCTCACCATCGATCGTGAGCCCGATCGGCATGCCGTAGTAGGGCATGACCGCGGCGACACCGGCGTCGATCAGAGGAGGGAAGGGCTCGATGTGATCGTCGAATCGCCCACCCTCGTAGGCCTGTTCGCGCCCGTAGGGGAAGTGAGCGTCCTCCCCGTCCTTCTGCGGACCTCCACCGGGGAAGTGTTTCGCGGTGCACGCCACGCTGTCTGCGCCCAGCTCGGCGCCCTGCAAGCCGCGCAGGTAGGCCAGGCCGAGCTCGGTGACCAGCGCCGGATCCTGTCCGAACGTCTGCGGCTGGCGCGCCCACCTGGGCTCGGTCGCGAGGTCGACGGTGGGGTGGAGGGCGGCGCGGATGCCCACGGCGCAGTACTCCTCGCGCGCGATGTCCGCGAACTGCTCCACGAGCTGCGGGTCACGCAGAGCTGCCAGCCCCAGGGACTCCGGCCACTGTGAGAAGCCGTTCGCGGCGAACGAGGTGCCCACGTTCTCGAGGAAGGCGTGCCGTGGGTCCGTGGAGACCGTGACGGGTATGCCGTGCGGAGACTTCTCGGCGATCGCCTGGAGCTCGTTGTGCCACCTTGCGGCGAGACGCGGCTCGCCGAGAGCGTGCACGTTGAAGTGGGTGAGGTGCTTGCCCAGCACGACATCACTCGTGGCTGACTTGCTGATCCTGCCCGGGTGCTCGAGGACGTGGCCGTCCTCACCCGCCTCGATGACCGTGTGGAACATCAGGCCGACTTTCTCGGCCAGGCTGAGGCGGGTGAGGAGGTCCTCGACGCGGGCCTCCACGTCGAGGCGTGGGTCCTCGAAGGGGTCCATCACTCCGTTGCCGTTGAGGTCGCGGTAGGTCGTGCCGTCGCTGGCAGTGCGGGTAACGGGCTTCATGAGGTTGCGGTGCTCCTGACTCAGGTGGTGCCGGCGCCGAACTCCTCAGCACCGATGACGGGTCGCAGGGCGCGCTCCACCGCGGGGGTGGAGAACGCGCGCCGGATGACGTCGCGACACAGGACATTGCCGACGGCCCCCATGACCATGGCTTGGTCGAGAGAGAGGTAGCGCCGCGCCACCTGACCTGAGCGGACGGCGACCGCATCGAAGAAGCCACCACGACCATAGGCCTTGAGGTCACGCTCGATGCTGGCGAGGTTGGCGAAGGCCTCTTGCGGCTCGTGCATCATCGCGAGGAAGGACGCGTGGGGAGTGACGACGCCGTCGCCATAGGTCGGGTTCGGGTTCGTCGCCGGTCGGCAGTCACCGAAGCCGACGTCGTAGTTCGTCATCTCCTGGTCAGAGAAGTACCCATTGGCACCGTTGCCGGGCTCGTTGCCGGGGCCCAGGCCGAGAGGGTCGACGCCGTACTCGCGGTAGCCGCCGGCCGGGTTGCTCGACGGCGAGAAGCCCCAGTAGCCGTAACCCGCCTCGTCGAGACCATGCTCGCGCTGGGCGCGGACGTGCAGGGGGTGGTTGCGACCCCAGCTCTTGGGCGCCCACGTCGCCTCCGGAACGAAGACGTCGGGCATGAGCTCCTCGAACATCGAGCCGCCCCAGCCGGGCACGATCCGCATGCCGCGGTAGGTGTAGGCGCCCTCGTAGACATCGATCCCGAGATAGGTACGGGTCTCGCCCACGGGCTGCATCTCCTGCCAGGACCAGTCGCACGTCGCCGGGAAGGTGCGCCACGCAGCGAAGTAGTGCCGCGCCGGCACTTGGCCGGTGAGGATGCCGAGATAGCTCGTGATCCGGGTCTCGGACACAGCCGTGTCGTAGTGGTGGTTCGAGAGCCAGACCGGATCTCCACCGATGTGGGTTCCCTTGTAGACGCCGCCCGGACGGTCGTGGTCGAAGGGGAAGAACCCGCCGTGCATGAGCCCACCGGGCCGCACGCTGGGGTGCGCCGGGTCGGTGCCGGGGTTGTAGTACGCGTCCCAGCGCATGCGGCTGAAGAGTCGGCGCGCCTGCTGGGCAGCGCCCTTGTCCGCGCTGGCCACGACGAGCAGGGCAGCGCCGAGCCAGGCATTGTCGATGCTCGAGCAGAACGGGTGGACGGTGGTGCCAGAGCCCGGCCAGCTGCGCAGTGCGTCCCCGGTCGCCTCGTCGTACCAGTTGTAGTACATCCCGCTCGGCTCGTGGTGCTCCATGCGCGCCAGAGTGCGCAGCGTGCGCAGGATCCGACTGGTGCACTCGCCACGGCTGATGACGCCGAGCTCGCGCGCCACGATGGCGCTCCACAGGTAGCCGCCGATGTTGGTGGGGGAGGTGTAGCCCGAGCGGTCCTGTGCCGCAAGCGATTCGGGGATGTTGTCCGCGGGAAGGCCGGTGCGGGGATCGGTCATGGCATCGAGGCTGCGCCACGTGTCACGGGCCCAACGTCGGACGGTGACCTCGTCCCACGCGGTGCCTGCCGTGGTGGCTGTGGTGCGAGTGGGGCGACGCTGTGCCGCAACGGCATTGGCGTTGGGGGCCAGGCCAAAGGCGGTCAGGGCGACGGCGCCGGTGACGAGGGTGCGACGGGTGACAGGGGTGATCGGGTTCTCGGACATGGAGCTCTCCTTTGAGCGGATCGGGCTACTTGATGCCGGTGGTGGCGATGCCCTCGATGAAGCGGCGCTGGAAGACGAGAAAGACGGCGAGCACGGGCAGGATCACGATCGTGGCGCCCGCCAGGAGCAGGCCGTACTGCGTGGAGTTCTGGCCGGTTGAATAGAGGGCGAGGGCGACCGGAAGGGTGTACTTGTCCTCCTGCTGGGCGACGACGAGCGGCCACAGGAAGTTGTTCCAGCTCCCGAGGAACGTCAGGATCCCCAGGGTCGCGAGGGCCGGCCCGGACAGGGGCAGGAAGATCCGCGTGAAGATGCGCAGTTCGCTGGCACCGTCGACCCGCCCCGCGTCGAGCAGGTCACGCGGCAGTCCGAGGAAGAACTGGCGCATGAGGAAGACCCCGAAGGGTGCGACGAGGAACGGCAGGATCAGGCCGGGCAGGCTGTTGATGAGGCCGATGTTCGCGACGAGCACGAAGAGCGGCACGAAGGTGACGACGCCCGGGATCATCAGCGTTGCCATGACCACGAGGAACAACGCCCGCTTGCCGCGGAAGTCGAGCATCGCCAGGGCGTAGCCCAGCATCGAGCAGAAGAGCAGGTTGCCCGCTGTGACGACCACCGCCACGACCGTGGAGTTGACGAAGTACTGCGAGAAGTTCAGGCGGGTGAACAGTTGTGTGTAGTTGTCGAAGGTGGCTGCCTGTGGCCACCACGTCGGCGGACGCTGCAGCAGCTCGCCCTGGGTCTTGAAGCTGCCGAGCACCATCCAGACGAACGGTGCGACGACGACGAGCAGGACGAGAGAGAGGATGACGTAGAGCCACCAGCGACTGGGCTGTCCGTCGCTGGCGGTGACCGTCGAGGTCTCGGGTTCGGAATCCGGTGCAGAGCTCGAAGCCGATCCGGTCGTGCTGGACAGGACGGGAAGGGTGCTCATGTGTTCTCCCGGAGGAGGCGGAACTGGATGGCGGTGACCACGGCGATGATGACGAAGATGAGATAGCTCATCGACGCGGCGAAGCCGTAGTTGCCGAAGCCGAACTGCTTGTAGGTGTACATCGATATCGAGATCGTGCTGTTGAGCGGACCACCGTTGGTCATGATGAGCGGCTCCTCGAAGAACTGGATGTAGCCGATCGAGGTCGTCACCGACACGAAGAGGATCGTCGGGCGCAACATCGGGATCGTGACGTGCCGGAACCGTTGCAACGCGCTGGCCCCGTCGATCTTGGCCGCCTCGTGGAGCATGGCGGGGACGCTCTGGAGCCCGGCGAGGAAGATGATCATCGGCGTGCCGAAGTTGCGCCACGACGCCATCATGATGAGGCCGGGCATGGACCAGTTCGGGTCGCCGAGCCAGTTGGGCCCGTCGATGCCGACCCAGCCGAGCACGGTGTTGATCAGCCCGCTCTCATGCTGGAGCAGGAAGCGCCACACGACGGCCACCGCGACGATCGAGGTGATGACCGGCAGATAGAAGCCGAGCCGGAAGACCGCTCGGAACCTGCGAATTCCCTTGTCCAGAGCGAGGGCTGCGGCCAGGGCGAGACCGAGAGTGAGCGGCATACCGATCAACACGAAGTAGGCCGTGTTGAACATGGCCTTGCGGAAGACCGGATCCGACAGGGCACGCGTGTAGTTGTCCAGACCGACGATGTCCACCGAGAACGGCGTCCGGAGGTCTTTCGACTTCGTGTCGGTGACGCTCATGAAGAGCGACTGCAGCACTGGCCACAGCGTGAAGATCAGGAAGAGGGCACAGAACGGCAGGGCCAGGACCCAGGCCGCGATCCCTTCCTGTCGGCCGCGCCGGGACGGGCGCTTGGAGCGCCCGGCCCGGCTGTCGGCAGCGACCGGCGTTGTCGTGGTCATGGCGTCACTGACCGGTGCCGATGGACTCGGCCTGCTGCTGCACCGTCTTGAGTGCCGCGCCGACGTCAGCGTTCTGCTTGGTCACCTTCTCCATCTCGGTGTCGAAGCTGGTGATGACCTGCTCCCACGACGGGAAGGTCGGCGGGGCCTGAGCCGTCTCGAGCTGCTTGCCAAAGGTGGCGAGCTTGTCGTCGGCGCTGATGGCGGGGTCCTCCCACGCGGACTTTACCGACGGCAGGTCAGTCGACTGCTGGTACCACTTGACCTGGGTCTCAGGCTGCGCCAGCCACTGCACGAGCTTCCAGGCGCTGTCGCGGTTCTCCGTCTTCTTGAAGACGACGAAGTTCGAGCCACCGACGAACGACGAGCTCGAGTCCTTGGTCGGCATCGCCATGACGGAGTACTTGTCCTTGAAGCCGGCGCCGCCGACCTTCTCAACGGCCGACATCATCCACGGGCCACTGATGAACATCGGGACGCGACCGCTGGCGAAGTCGGGCTCGGTCGTCGGCTGCGCCGGGGCGGCCTTGTCGGCGATCCCGTCGGTGAAGTAGGACTGGTAGTACTTCGCGGCCTCGGCGATCTCGGGCGTGTCGAAGTTGTAGGCCTTGCCGTCGTCCTTGGTGAGGTTGGCACCGTTGGACCAGGCGAACGGCATGATCGACTGCCACGAGCCCTGGCCACCGGCCTGCAGGCCGATGCCGAACTTCGCGCCCGCCTTCTCCTGCATGGCCTTGGCCATCGCCTTGAGCCCGTCCCAGTCCTTGGGGGGCTCACTGAAGCCGGCCTTGGCGGCGAGGTCGGTGCGGTAGTAGACGAGTCGCGTCTCGACATACCAAGGGATGCCGTATGCCGTGCCGTCGACTTCGGTGGTCTTCTGGGCCCCTTCGAAGAACGAGGCCTTGTCGATGCCCTCAGGGGTGGGGTCGAGGGCATCCATGCCGGCGAACTCACCCATCCAGGTGCTGCCGACCATGGCGGCGTCGGGTGTCTGCCCGGCGGTGATCGCCGAGGCGAACTTGTCGTGCGCGGCATCCCACGGGATCGCGGTGACTTCGACCTTGGCGCCGGGGTTGGCCGCCTCGAACTCCTTGACGAGGGCCGGGAGCTTCTCTCCCTCGGCGCCCATCGCCCACACAGTGAGCGTTCCGGTCGCCTTGCCTTCTGCGATCGGTTTGGCGGAGGCGCCTGCGTTGGCTCCGCCGCTGTCGGCTTCGCGACCACAGGCGGACAGGGCCAGGGTCGTGGCCGTCAGACCCGCGACGACGAAGACCGTCCGGCGGGTGAACGTGGGGTGGGCATTCATGGGAGGTGCCTTTCAGGAGGGGATGTGGTGCAGCCGCAGGAGGAGCGGATGACCACCTGCGTGGGGAGGATGTCGTGGGTGGGGGAGGAGCCGTTGGTGGCGGCGAGACCAGTGAGGTGGCCGTGGAGGCGCTCGCTCGCGAGAGCGCCGAGGTCGCGGACCGGCTGCCGCACCGTGGTGAGGGCCGGTCGGACATGGCGCGCGGCCATGACGTCGTCCCAGCCGACGACGGCGACGTCGGTTGGCACGGAGAGGCCGTGGTCCTGGAGGTGGCCGAGAACGGCCAGTGCGAGCTCGTCGTTGGCGCAGACGAGGGCGTCGGTGCGGTGTTCACCCGCGAGGTATGCCGCCGCGAAGGCGGTGCCGTCCGACTCCCGCAAACCGATCCGGACCGGCTCGGCCACCTCGAGTCCATGAGCTGCGTGCGCGGCTGAGAAGCCGGCATACCGGCCGGCGATGTCTGCACCGGCATCGGGATCTCCGAGGAAGAGCAACGAGCGCCGCCCGTGCTCGAGGAGGTGGCGGGTGAGTTGCTCGGCGCTTGTGACGTTCTCGGCGGCGAGGCTGTCGATGACCCCGCCGGCAGCGCCGGCCAGGGAGAGGAGCGGTTTGGCCATCGCGAGTTGGGCCAAGGTCTCGTCGTCAAGGTCGGAGCCCAGGATGGCCAGCGCGTCGACGCGTGACATCAGTTGGCGGATGGCGCGGCTGGGGTCGGGCTTGCCCTGCGTGACGACGACGATGACGCCGAGGCCGAGTTCGGAGGCGCGGGACTCGAAGCCCATGAGCAGCTCGGAGTAGTAGGGACCGCCCAGCTCAGGGAGGACGAGGCCGAGCAGTTCGTGGCGGGAGACGGCCAGGCTGCGGGCTGCGCCGAGGGGGACGTAGTTGAGTTCGGTGGCCGCGGCGAGGACGCGCTCTCGGGTGCCCTTTGCAACGGTGCCCGGGCCCTGGAAGACGCGCGAGACGGTGGCGATCGAGACCCCTGCGGCGTCGGCGACGGAGTAGATCGTCGCGCGCTGGCTGTGGTTCGCACGTCCAGACATCAGCAGGGTGCTCCTTGGTCTCGTCGTTGAGTCGGAGTCCGGTCGTACACGCCAGGAATCTCTGTAAGCGCTTACAATCGGGTGGACACATCGTGCACCAGAACAGTGGGTCTGGCAAGGGTCAACGTCAGGTATGGGCTTGGCAAAGGGTTGATCCAAAGGACCGCCGGGGCGTTCATGTACCCCTAAATTGCGAGCATCAAACCGAGGTCCACGACCTCATTCCAGTGGGAGATGCTCAATGACGACCATCGCAAAGATCGGCCTGCTCGCTGCCTCCGCCGCAGCAGGCAGCCTCCTGTTTGCTGCCGCACCCGCCCAGGCGGCTTCGTCCTACGTCGCACTTGGCGACTCGTACTCGTCGGGCACGGGGACCCGCAGCTACATCAATGACGGGACCGAGTGCCTGCGATCCACGAAGGCCTATCCCTCGCTCATCGCCGCGGCCAAGGGCTATGCGCTCAATTTCCGGGCCTGCTCGGGCGCGAAGGTCGCCGACGTCACCAACACCCAGCTCAGCGCGCTCACCTCGTCGACGACCCACGTGAGCATCTCCATCGGCGGCAACGATGCAGGCTTCGCTGACGTCCTCACGGAGTGCGCCATGCCCGGCTGGGCGAGCAACTGCAACGGCAAGATCGACGGTGCCCAGAACTACATCAACAACGTCCTGCCGGGTCAGCTCTCGACCCTCTACACCTCCATCAGGAGCAAGGCGCCCAACGCCAGGGTCGTCGTTGTCGGCTACCCACGCATCTTCCAGGGCGAGGACTGCAACGCCTTCACCTGGTTCTCACCGGCCGAGGAAACCCGGCTCAACCAGATGGCTGATCTCATCAACGCCAAAACGTCAGCAGCCGCTGGTGCCAAGGCATTCAGCTTTGCCAACCCGACCTCGCGCTTCATCGGTCACGCGGTCTGCGACGACGTCGAGTGGCTCAACGGACTCTCGAACCCCATCGTGGAGAGCTATCACCCCAACGTGGCTGGTCACGCCAGTGGCTACACGCCGACCGTGAGCGCGCCGCTCACCGGATCCGCCCTCAAGGTGAACGCCAGGACGTTCGAACGGGCCGCGGCGTCCTCGGATCGGCTCGCCGAGCAACAGCGCACCTACGCCGCCGCTGACTCACGCATCAAGCCGAAGTTCGTCCTGACGCCCGACCTGGGCTCGGAGCGGGTCAAGGCTGCTGCGGCCCGTGCCGGTGTCGACCTGTCGTCGCGGGCGAGCATCGACGCCGCTGACCGCCAGTGGTCGCAACGTCAGGCCGCGCAGCACGCCGCAACCCGCTGACACCTCGCCTTGTGAGTATGAGCCCACGCTCTGGCGTGGGCTCATACTCACGAGGCCGGGGATAGGGTTCCTTTGTGAGCACCGACGAGCTTCATGACGTGGCCCTGGCCGACTGGCACGAGGCCGTCGCCGCCGCCCAGGCCACGGGATTCACCTTCTTTGACTGGCTCAGCGCCGTCGACCGCACCTACGACGAGGCGGCCCCCGGCTACGACCTCGTCCTGCGCGCGCTGGACGTCTCCCACGAAGGCGAGGGTCGCGGCATGCGCGGCATCCGGATCACGACGCGCGTCGCCGAAGGCGAGGCGGCACCTTCGGTGACCGATGTGTATGCCGGTTCCGCTTGGCACGAACGCGAGACGCACGAGATGTTCGGGGTCGAGTTCGCCGACTTCGACGACGGCTCCGGCTCGGGCATGCGTCCCCTGCTCCTCCCGGACGGGTTCGAGGGGACGCCGTTGCGCAAGTCGTTCGTCCTCGCTGCGCGCGCGTCGAAGCAGTGGCCGGGTGGCAAGGAGCCCGGAGAGGGACACGACTCCGCCAAGTCCCCGTCCCGCCGCCGCGTCCAGGCTCCCGGTGTCCCCGGACCCGACTGGGGACCGCGCTGACGTGGACGCAGTCGTCATCGAACGCAGCAAGGTCAAGACGGCCTTGGCGCTCATCGGGAGTGTGCTGTTCTGCGTGGCCTCGGTCGTGCTCTGGAGGGCGGGGAACCCCGTCATCGGCCTTCTTGGGCTGCTGACCTTCGGTGCCTTCGGGGTCTTCATCGTGCGCGCGCTCTTCCAGAGTGGCCCGGGCCTCGTCCTCGACGACGAGGGTTTTGTCGACGACAGCTCAGCGGGCTCCGTTGGTCGCGTCCTGTGGGCTGACGTCACACAACTGTCGACGTGGGCCCACCAAGGTGCCAACGTCCTCGTCGTCACGGTCCGCAATCCGGAGACCTACGTCGCCCGCCTCGGCGCGGGGCGACGTCGTTACGCCCGAATCAACATGAAGATGATGGGGTCCCCGGTGGGCATCGCCTCCAACCCGCTGAAGGTTGACTACGACACCTTGTTCGCCCTGTTCACCGAGCGCCTGGAGAAGTACCGATCCCGTCCGACTGAAGGCATGCTCAGCTGAACGTTGGCGACACGAAGCCCGGGTGAGTGGCGTCGGGTGACCACGGCACGGCATAGACGGCTCCCGTCAGTGCCCAACTACTAGGCTGCGTGACGATGAGCGTGCTCGAGGTGGTCGTGAGGTCGGTGGCCGTGCTGGCCGCCTTCCTTGTCTTCCCCCTGCTCGTCGGGCAGACCGAGCACAAGCTCATGGCCCACATGCAGGGCCGCCTCGGACCGATGTATGCCGGTGGCTTCCACGGCTGGGCTCAACTCGTCGCCGACGGGGTGAAGTTCGTCCAGAAGGAGGACATCACTCCGCGCGCGGCCGACCGGACGATCTTCAAGATCGCGCCCTTTGTCGCCCTCATTCCCTATCTCCTGGCGATGGCGGCACTTCCGCTGCAACGCGATGTCGTCGCTGTCGACGTGCCAGCGAGCGCCGTCCTCATCCTGGCCGCGACGAGTGTCGGTGCCCTCGGCACGCTCATGGCGGGGTGGGCCAGTGCCAACAAGTACGCATTGCTCGGTGCGCTGCGGTCCGCCGCACAGCTCGTGTCCTACGAGTTGCCGCTCGTCCTCGCGGTTGCCTCTGCCTGCCTCGCGGCCGGGACGCTTAGCCTCTCTGGTGTCGTGGAGGCCTGGTCGCCGTGGTGGCTCATCTGGCAGCTGCCCGGCGCGATCGTCTTCCTCGTCGCCGCCCTCGCCGAGCTGCAGCGTCCGCCCTTCGACATGCCCATCGCCGACGCCGAGCTCGTCATGGGTCCGTGGACCGAATACACGGGTCTGCGGTTCGCGTTCTTCCTGCTCGCGGAGTATGCCGGGATCGTCGTCTTCTCTCTCCTCTTCGCCGTGCTCTATCTCGGCGGCTGGCGGGGTCCGTTCGACGAGCACGTCGGGTGGCTGTGGACGTTGCTCAAGGGCTTCGTTATCGCCATCCTCGTCATCTGGTTCCGCGTCGCCTGGCCGCGCATGCGTGAGGACCAGCTCCAACGGCTCGCGTGGCTCATCCTCCTGCCCATGGCCCTGATCCAGTTGGCCCTCACCGGAATTGGCGTAGTGATGACGCGATGAGCAAGCACAATGACAAGGGCATCCTGCCCGGCATCCTCAAGGGTTTGGCGACAACCGCCAAGACCGCGATGAAGCCGGCGCACACCCACGAATATCCCGACGTCGCGCCGGACCTTCCCCCGCGCAGCAGGGGAGTCATCGCGCTCCTCGAGGAGAACTGCACGAGCTGCATGCTGTGCGCGCGCGAGTGCCCTGACTGGTGCATCTACATCGAGTCGCACAAGGAGACGATCCCGGCGACGACCGAGGGTGGGCGCGACCGCCAGCGCAACGTCCTCGACGACTTCTCCATCGACTTCTCGCTCTGCATGTATTGCGGGATCTGCATCGAGGTCTGCCCCTTCGATGCGCTCTTCTGGAGCCCGCAGTTCGAATACGCCGAGACCGACATCCGCGACCTCCTCCACGACAAAGACCGCCTCGGCGGCTGGATGGAGAGCGTCCCGCCGCCGCCTGCCCTCGATGAGCGTGCGGCCGAGCCGGCCGAGATCGCTGCCATCAACAAGCCAGCCCGCACGCCCCGGGCCACCAAGGGTCCTGACACATGACCTCTCTCGATCTCGCGTTCGCCGCGTGCGGTCTGCTCGCCGTCGTCGCCGGGCTGCTCGCGGTGACGACCCGTCAGGTGGTGCACGCGGCGCTGTGGCTGGTCGTCGCGCTGCTCGGCGTGGCCGGGTGCCTGCTCGTGCTGGGGCACGAGTTGGTCGCGCTCGTGCTGGTCCTCGTCTATGTCGGGGCCGTCGTCGTGCTCGTCCTCTTTGCCCTCATGCTCACGCGCGCGCCGATCGGGCCCGACTTGGTGCACGACGTTCCGGTGTGGCGTCGGGTCGCTGCTGGGGTTGCTGGTGCAGCGACGGCCGGGCTGTTGCTCGCGGCACTGTTGCCGCTGGCCGGTGGAGCCGTCGAGCGGCGTGAGATCTCCAACCAGGCCGTCGCGACCGAACTGTTCGGGACGTGGGTGTGGCCGTTCGAGGCGCTGTCGGTGCTGCTGCTCGCCGCTCTCATCGCGGCCCTTGCCGTGTCGCGGGGACGTCCTGAAGCCCGACTTATTGCGCATTCCGACGGGAGGAGCGCAACGACGAACGTCGGAATGCGCAATAAGTCGGGGGTGAAGGGGTCGTGATCCACCTCGCCGGTCCCTACATCGTCGCCGCGCTCCTCGTCGGCCTCGGTGTCATGGGCGTCCTCGTGCGCCGCAACGCCGTGCTCCTGCTCATCGGTGTCGAGCTCATCCTGTCGGGCTCACTCGTGCTGCTTGTGGCCTCGGGTGCGACCTCGCCGTCGCGCTGGGAGTCGTCCAGCGTCCTGCCGCTCTTTGTCATCACGATCGCGGCGGCCGAGGTCGTCGTCGCCCTCGCGGTGATCCTCACGGCGTTCCGCCACCGCGGCTCGATCGACCTCGACGGCCCCCTGGGCGCAGCCGACTCGGGTGAGGGGAGCGGGACGTGACTGCGCTCCAGGTGTCCCACCTCCTCGTCCTCATCCCCGTCCTCGCGGCGGTCGTCACGCTGGCCCTCCGACGGACACCACACCTCGCAGCGGGCTTCGCGACCCTCGCAGCTCTCGGCTCACTGGCTGTGGCCGTCGTCGGTCTCGTCGTCGCCCCGACCCGCTTCCAGGGAATCATCCAGCTGGGCGGGACGCTGTTGGTCGGCGAGATCGAGATGCCGCTGCAGCTCGGCGCCGGTCCGGCCACTGCGGCAGTGGCCGCGGCCGTCGCGCTCGTCGTCGTCGCCGTCCTCGTCTTCACCCGCTGGTACCTCGCCGAGGACGACCGCCTGGCCCAGTTCGCCGCGACCGTCTCGCTCTTCACCGGCGCGATGATGCTCGTCGTCCACGCCCGCGACCTCGTCCTCACCCTCGTCGGTTGGGAGGTCATGGGCTGGTGCTCCTATCTCCTCATCGGCCACTGGTCGCGCAAGGAGTCGGCGCGACGAGCGGCCTACAAGGCATTCATCGTCACGCGCGTGGCGGACATCGGTTTCGTCCTCGGCATCGTCGGTCTCGTCGCCGGCGCTGGGTCAACCGGCCTCGATGCCGTGATCGCCCACTGGTCCAACACCGGCGGAGAGTGCATCGACACGGCCACCCAGATCGCGGCCTGCGTGTCTGCACCCGAGCCGTGGTTGCGCTCTCTCCTGCTCGCGCTCGTCATCATCGGGGTGCTCGGCAAGTCGGCCCAGTTCCCGTTCCAGGACTGGCTGCCCGATGCGATGGAGGGCCCGACGCCGGCGTCAGCACTCATCCACGCGGCCACGATGGTGGCGGCCGGCACGGTCGTCCTCGCGCAGCTCTTCCCGATCCTCGTCCACGCCGACGGTGCCCGCTGGCTGCTCGGCGCCGCGACGGCCGTGACCATGGTCGGTGCAGCTGTCCTCGCCCTCGGTCAGTCCGACCTCAAGCGACTCCTGGCCTGGTCGACGGTGAGCCAGGTCGCGATCATGCTGTCTGCGCTCGCCACGAGCACCGAGGCGATCGGTCCGGACCCGGCGCTCTTCCACCTGTGGTCGCACGCGATCTTCAAGTCGCTCCTCTTCCTCACGATCGGCTGGCTCGCGGTCGTGGCCGGGTCGACGCTCGCGGTCGCCCTGCGCGGCACGGGCCACGTCCATCAGCTCGCCCGGGTCGCGTGGCTCTTTGGCCTCCTCTCGCTCGCCGGAGTGCCGTTTCTCATCGGTGGGCTGTCCAAGGAACACGTGATCACCACGGCCTATGAAGGTGCGATTGTCTCCGGCGGCCCGGGGGTCCTCGTGCTGGCCGCACTCCTCGTGACCGTCGTCCTCACGGCCGCCTACGCGACTCGCGCCCACCTTGTCGTCACCGCTCCCCTCCAGATGCCCGCCGAGGTCGCGCACGACGAAGACCACCATTCCGGTATGCCGCCGGCCGCCGTTCTCGCATCGCTGGCCGTTCTCACCGTGCTCACCATCGTCGGTGGGCTGGTGCTCATCACCGGGCTCTTCGACATCCACGGTGCATCGGCGTGGTGGATGCTGCTCACCGCCATCCTCATCGTCATCGGAGGGGGCATCGCCTATCTTGCCCGCGGCTCCGGTGACCCACGAGACGCCTTCGTCCGCACGCCACGTCAACGCGCACTGGCCGATGCAGGCCTTGGGTTCGACACGGCATACCGGAAGCTTGTCGCCCGACCGGTGCTGGGACTGGCCAAGGTCGTCGCGTTCCTCGACCGTGAGGTCGTCGACGGCTACGTGCGTGGGGCGGCGGCCTCGACCGGGATCGTCGGGTGGTTCGCCGAGCGCGGTCACCGACGGGAAGCGCCGTCGGCAGGCATCGGGCTCATTGCGCTCGGGCTCCTCGTCGCGGCGGGGACGGCGGTGCTCACATGGCGCTGATCCTCATGCTGCTCGTGCCAGGGGCCGTGGGCCTGTGGCTGGTCACGGGCGGTCGCGCCCTCACTGCGTCGACCGCACGCGTCGTCGCCCTCGCGGCCGCGGTCGTCGGGGGAGTGGCCGCGATCGCCGCGACCGTGATCCGGCCCGTCGTCGACCGGGCCTGGATCCCCGATCTCGGGGTGCGCTGGCACTTCGAGGTCGACGGCATCGGTGCGCCGCTCATCGTTCTCACCGCGGTCATCGGCGTCCTCGTCGTCGCGCACGCCTGGGTGGAGCAGCCCTGGGCCGACTCGGCGCGCAGTGGCAGCGCCGCAACCTATCTCGGTGCGCTGCTCCTCGTCGAGACCGGTGCACTCGCGGCCTTCTCGGCGCGGGATGCCATCCTCTTCTTCATCGCGTTCGAGATCGTCCTCGTGCCGATGTGGCTGCTCATCAGCCGCTATGGCGACAAGCACAGTGCGTCGGCTCGGGCTGATGCTTCCGCCCGGTTCATCCTCTACACGGCGGTCGGCTCAACGCTGATGCTCGTCGGCATCCTGCTGCTCGTGACCCAGGCCCGGACGGCCGACTTCGGCGCACTGCCGGCAGCGGCCGCCGGCCTGACCCTTGGTCAGCAAACCCTCATTGCAGTGCTGCTCACGCTCGGCCTCGCCGTCAAGGTTCCTGTCTTCCCACTGCACACGTGGCTTCCCGCGGCGCACACAACCGCGCCCACGGCCGGGTCGGTGCTCCTCGCCGCCGTGCTCCTCAAGCTCGGGACCTACGGCCTCGTGCGGCTGCCGCTGGCAAACGTGCCCGACGGCTTCGCCCGCATCGCGCCCGTCCTCGCGATCGCTGGTGTCGTGGGCATCCTCTGGGGTGGCCTCATCTGCCTCGTGGAGCGTGACCTCAAGCGGCTCATCGCCTTCTCGTCGGTGGCGCACATGGGCTTCGTCGTCCTCGGTCTCGCCTCCGGCACCGAGACCGGGCTCCAGGCAGCGCTCATCGGCAACATCGCCCACGGCGTCATCTCGGCCCTGCTCTTCGTCATCGTCGGTGGGCTCAAGCACCGCTGGGGGTCGGTCGACCTCGCGGTGGTGCGGCCTGCGCTGCGCGAGGTGTCACCGCGCCTCGGATTTGGACTCATCCTCGGCCTGGCTGCCGGACTCGGGCTCCCCGGGCTCGCCGGCTTCTGGGGGGAGTTCGTCTCTCTCGTCGCAGCGTGGAATCCCGCCCAGCACACCGGGATCCTGCGCACCTGCGCCGTCATCGCCGCCGTGGGGGCCGCTCTCGCTGCGGCCTACTCGCTGCGGGTGGCTCGCATCGTCTGGGTGGGCGACGCCGTCGAGGACGATGCGCCCGATCGTGCGCCTGACGCACGCGGCGTCGAGCTGGGTGTCGTCGCGGCCCTCGTCGTCGGGGTCGTCGCGATCGGCGTCGCTCCCCACCTCGTCTTCTCGGTGACGGCCGACGCCGTCACCGCACTCATCGGAGGTGGCCGATGACCCTCGAGATGTCATGGGCGTTGCTGCTGCCGGCGCTCATCCCCGTTGCCGCCATGGTGCTCGTGCTCGTCGTCGATGCGATCACGCCGCGAGCCCGGCTGGCTGCGCCGGTCATCGGGGGCCTCGGACTCCTCGGGGGAGCAGTCGCCGCAATCCCCGGTCTCCTCGCCACCGAACCCCGCCTCACCCTCTGCACACCCGCTCCGGATGGTCGCTGCATGTGGGACGGCAGTCCCCTGACGAGCACCCTCCAAATCGCCGCGCTTCTCGCGACCCTCGCGGTCCTTGCCCTGGTCTCCGTCCGCAGGGCCGGCGTCATCGATGTCGTCATGCTGCTCGCCTCTGCCAGCGGCGCGGTTGCGGTCGTCGCCTCACGCGACCTCGGCACCTGGCTCATCACGCTCGAGCTCGCGACCCTCCCCGTCATCGCCCTCGTCGCCTGGCGTGATCGCCGGGCTGCAGCCCATGGCGCTCTCACCCTCCTCACCACCTCACTGGTGTCGTTCGGGCTGCTCGTGCTCGGGACCGCTCTCTGGGTCACGGCCACCGGAGACCCGACCCTGACCGGTGACTCCCTGGCGACAGCCTGGGCCGTCCCCGAGCAGCGCCTTCTCGCCGGTCTGGCCACTGTCGTCCTCCTCGCCGGGCTCGCATTCAAGCTCTCGGCCGTGCCGTTCCATGCGTGGACCCCGACCACGCTGACCTCGGGTCCACTCCCGGTCTCGGCGCTGCTGGCGTCGGCCTCGAAGCTCGCCGCTGTCGGCGCCCTCATCGTCGTGCTGGCGCCCTACGACGCGGTCGTCGGGCTGACTCCCGGTCCGCACGTCATCGTCGCGGCACTCGTCATCCTCACCGTTGCCTCGATGCTCATCGGCACGGTCATGGCGCTGCGCCAGACCGAGGTCGTGCGCCTGCTCGCGTGGTCGACCGTCGCGCAGGCCGGCTGGATCCTCCTCCCGCTCACGGCGCTGACCGTTGCCGGCCGTCAGGCTGCCGCAATCTATGCCGTCGTGTATGCCGTGGCCAGCCTGGTCGCGTTCGCTGCGGTCCGTGCCATCCACGGACCGCACGTCGAAGACGGTCGGGAGCTCACGGCATACAAGGGTCTGCTGCGACGCGACCCGGTGGCCGGAGGAACGCTGGCGCTCGCGCTGCTCGTCCTCGCGGGACTGCCGCCCGGGGTCATCGGACTCGTCGCCAAGATCGTCGCGATCCGGCCGGTCGTCTCGGCCGGGCTGTGGCCGGTGGCCGTGGTGGCCGTGGTGGCGGCCGTGCTGGGGATCGCCGTCTATCTGCGCTGGTTCGCAGTCCTCTTCGGTGAGTCGGACAGTGATGCGCCGGCGCGGCCGAGGTCTCGTCGGGCGAGCGTGGGGGTGGCTGCGATCGGGGCCGCACTTCTCATCGTCACGAGTGTGTTGCCGCAGCTCCTCGTCGGCCTCGTGTCGTGACGCAGGCGTTCGGCAGCCAACGTCGCATCGCACCGGGGGCTGGTTTCCCAGGGATGCTGCACACGGAACGTGCCGCGAGCGATCTGCGTTAATAGGGGCATGCACAACCACTTCAACGGCGCGAAGACTGCTGGTCTGTTCGGGCTCATCATGGCCCTGTTCCTAGGCCTCGGCTGGGTCGCAGCGAGCTACTTCGGCAACCCGAGCTTCATCCTCATCTTCGCGCTCTTCGGTGTCGCGATGACGTTCTACTCGTACTGGAACAGCGACAAGCTCGCCATCAAGGCGATGCAGGCGTACCAGGTCAGCGAGGCCGAGGCCCCGGCCATGTACCGCATCGTCCGCGAGCTCTCCACCAAGGCAGGGCAGCCGATGCCCAGGCTCTACATCTCGCCGACGGAGGCTCCCAACGCGTTCGCGACCGGGCGCAACCCCCAGAACTCAGCCGTCTGCTGCACCCAGGGCATCCTGCAGCTCCTGGACGAGCGTGAGCTGCGCGGGGTCCTTGGCCATGAGCTCATGCATGTCTACAACCGTGACATCCTCACCGGCTCCGTCGCTGCCGCGATCGCCGGCGTCATCAGCAGCGTCGGTCAGATGCTGGCCTTCAGCTCGATGTTCGGTGGTGGCAACCGTGACAACGACAACCCCGGTGGCGCGATGGCCGGTCTCGCGATGGCGTTCATCGCCCCGATCGGCGCGATGGTCATCCAGCTCGCGATCACCCGCACCCGCGAGTACGACGCTGACGAGGACGGCGCCACCCTGACCGGCGATCCGCTGGCCCTCGCGTCAGCCCTGGCCAAGCTCGAGGCAGGTGTGTCACGCGCACCGCTCGCACCCACGAAGAACCTCGTGAACGCGAGCCACATGATGATCGCCAACCCGTTCCGCTCACAGGACATCTCAAAGCTCATGGCCACGCACCCGCCGATGGCCGACCGGATCGCTCGCCTCCAGGCCATGGCGACCGGCTACCGCCCCAGCTGACCCAGCTGGTCCAGGCGCAGCGTCGTCCGAGGCTGGGTGCGAGCCCGGATCCAGGCGTTGGCGGGCGCCTCGATCGCGTGGTGGAACACGGCGGACAGCGCCACGCTCACGAGCAGCACACCGAGGAGCAACCCGAGACCTGGCACCAGCGACCACGCCGGATGGGAGACCAGCGTGTGTTCGATGGTGCGCATGACCAGGATGTGCACGAGATAGAAGGCGAATGACCACTCGCCCAGCCGCACCAGCCACGGCCGCGACAGCCAGTTGGTCAGGGCCGAACCGCCGGCGCCAATGACGCCGCTGGCCTGCCGCTCGGCCAGGGCGCCGATGAGCAGGACGAAGCCGGGCAGCGTCGTGAGGGACACGGCATACGCCGTCGGGACGTGAGATGCGGCGATCCATCCGAGCGCGACCACCCCGAGAGCCCAGCGGTGACGCACGCTCGGCCACGCTCCGAGCCGCACGAGTCGGGCGCAGGCCAGCCCGGCGACGAACTCCGGCAACCTCAGCAGCGGCACTCGGCTGAGATCCGCCGACGACAGGTCGATCGCCACGGCCGCGAGCACCGCCGCCACAGCCGCTGCGGCAAGCCAGATCCACGCGCTTCGACGGCTCCGGCGCCCCAGGGCGACGGCCGCGATGGGGAACAGCGCATAGAAGAAAGCCTCACAGGCGAGCGACCAGCTGACCGGGTTGCCGGCCTGGGACCAGCCGGGGACCCACGAGCTGAGCAGCCCGCCATTGGTGGCCATCGCGGGCCAGCCTCCGGTCTCCGCACGAGGTCCGAGCGAAGGAGCCACTGTGAACCCGAGCGCCAGGGCCAACGCAGCTGTGACGAGGTGCAGGGGAACGACTCGAGCGACCCGGCGCCACCAGAACGTTGTTGCCCTCTCACCGGATCGGGTGGACCACAAGAGGACGAACCCGGAGAGAACGAAGAAGAAGCTGACCCCCACGTGCCCGGCCGCTCCCACGTCGAGCAGGAATTGCTGCCCACCTCCGGACAGGTATCCCGCCAGCCCGGCATGGTGCACGAAGACGGCTGAGGCAGCGAGCCAGCGGGCCCCGGTGAGGGCAGGCAGCGTTGCGGCGTTCCCCTCCCCGGACATGGCCACAAGACTAAGGGGCCTAAAACGACACGGTCCTTGCAACTCCTCAAAATCCGAGGTGTTGCAAGGACCGCGTGAACCCGCCCGGGTGACGGCGTGTTCCTTTCTGTGCGATCAGCCCACGTGCGCAGCGGGGTGACCGTCGGTGGCGAGCTCCTCGTGCTTGACGTTCAGGAAGATGACCGCAGCCAGGGCGCCGATGAAGATCATCCCCGCTGCGACCCAGAATCCCTGCGTGGTCGCGAAGGCCTGGATCTGGGAGGCGTACTGCTGCTGGAACGCCTCGGCGGCAGCCGCCTGCTCGGTCGGGTTGCTCGGTATCGGCAGACCCTGGGCCTGTGCCTGCTGCATCGCCTGGGCAAGCAGTTCCTTGGCCTTGTCAGAGGCAGCACTGGTGAACACTGTGGACAGGGCGGCAATGCCGATCGCTCCACCGATCTGTTGCGCGGTGTTCAGCGCGGACGCAGCCGCGCCGGCATCGTTCGGGCTGATCCGTGCTGTCGCCGTGAGCGTGAGCGGGATGAACAGGAACGCCATCCCGACCGACATCACGAGAATGCCGGGCAGCAGACCGCTCGCATAAGTGCTGTCGGCCTCCAACCTGGTGAAGAGCAGCATCCCGAAGGTGACGAGGAGGCCACCCGCTCCTGCGATCCAGCGCGGGTCGACCCGGCTCAGCAGGTTCGACGCAATGCCGGCACCGACGCCGACGCCGATGCTGAAGGGCAGCAGCGAGAGCCCGGCCTTGACCGGTGAGTAGCCGAGCACCTGCTGGAGGAACAGGCCGATGAAGAAGAACATTGCGAACATGCCCGCACCCACGAGCAGCATGGTGAACAGGCTGGTCGCGCGGTTGCGGTCAGCGAGGATGCGCAGGGGCAGCAGGGGATGCTTGGCCCGGGCCTCGACGAGGACGAAGGCCACGAGCAGGGCGAGCCCACCGATGATGGGCAGCAGGGTCATGAGGTCGCCCCAGGACGCATCCGGCTCGGCCGCGTGCGAGAGGCCATAGACGATCCCGAACAGTCCGCCTGTTCCCAGGACTGCGCCGGGGAGGTCGAGCGTCGCGTCGTGCCCATCGGACTCGACGAGGACTCGCGGGGCAATGAGGGCGATGAAGACGCCGATGGGGACATTGACGAAGAAGGTCCAGCGCCAGTCGATCTCGGTCAGGACGCCGCCGAGGATGAGGCCGACCGCAGCACCGGCACCGGACATCGCGGCATACACCGCCATCGCTCGGTTGCGCTCCTTGCCGGCCGGGAACGTGGTGTTGACCAGCGCGAGTGCTGCTGGGGAGGCCAACGCTGCCCCAGCGCCCTGGAGGGCGCGGGAAGCCAGCAGCAGAGGTTCGTTCGGCGCGAATCCGCCGAGGAGCGAAGCGAGCGTGAACAGAATGACGCCCGCGACGAACATGCGTCGGCGCCCAAAGAGATCACCCAGGCGACCGCCGAGCAGCAACAGGCTGCCGAAGGCGAGGGCATAGGACGTGACGACCCATTGGCGGTTGGAATCGCTGAACCCGAGGTCGGTCTGGATCTCGGGAAGGGCGATGGTCACGATGCTTGCGTCGAGAACGATCATGAGCTGCGCGGTGGCGATGACCACGAGCGCGAGCGCCAGGTTGCGTGGTGGAGGGGTCTTGCTCTCTTGCCCTTGGGCAGTGTCGAGCGGAGTCGAGGACATGGGTGTTCCTTTTCAGCGTGGGGTGAGCGGTGCTCAGGTGGTGGTCGTGGCCTGGCAGGCCGGGATGAGGACGTCGTCGATGACCCCTCGCATGTAGGCCTCCGTGGGACCTTGCCCACGGACGAACGTGTGGTGCATCGCCAAGGCCGGAATGATGGCGGCGAGGAGCTCCAGGTCGGCGCTGGCAGCGATCTCGCCACGTTGCTGAGCACGATGCAGGATGTCGCCGACCATCTTCTGGCGGGGAGCCACGAACGACTCCTTGAACCTTTCGGTCAGCTCCGTGTCGCGATGCAGTGCGGGAATGACAGCGCTCATCAGATCCGGAAGTCGGCTGGTGAGCTCGCCGTCCGTGCAGGCCAGGGCGTGCATGTCTCCGCGCAGCGTCCCTGTGTCGGGAGGGACATCGCCCTCGCCGGGACACAGTTTCACCAGTGCGATGGCGCCCATGACCAGGTCGGCCTTGGTCGGCCAGCGCCGATAGAGGGTGGCCTTGCTCGCCTTCACCTGTGCGGCGACCAGGTCGAACGTCAACTTGTCGTAGCCCACGTCCTCGAGGACGTCCAGCACACCCTCGAGGATTTCTCCCTCGCGGTCCCCGGCGACTCGTGGGCGAACCCCACCGGCTGTCGGCGTGATGTGCACTGGACTCCTTCAAAGAGTGGATACGTTCGGCGGAACGAAACCGTACGGAACGAAACTGTTTCGTACACCCGCAACGTAGACCCATGGGCCCGGAGTCGTCAACACCTTTGAGGGACGGTGGCCCCAGCTGTGGCACCATCGCTCAGTGCCATCTCTGACTCGCGAAGAAGCCCGGCAGCGGGCGCTGCTGATCACCGTCGACCGCATGGAAGTCGACCTCGACCTCGACCGGGGGGCAGAGCACTTCGGTTCAACGGCGCGGATCTCGTTCTCCTGCAGCACTCCTGGTGAAGCGACCTTCCTCGACCTGCGCTCAACCAGCACCGAGTCGATCACTCTCAACGGCGTTGCGATCGCCCCGGATGCAATCGTCGACGGGCGGCTCACGCTGGCCGACCTCTCCAGCGAGAACACCGTCGAGGTCGTCTCAACCATGGCCTACTCGCGCGACGGGCAGGGCCTGCATCGCAGCACCGACCCCGCTGATGATGAGGACTACGTCTATGGTCACCTCTTCCTCGATGCGGCCCCGACGGTCTTCGCGTGCTTCGACCAGCCTGACCTCAAGGCGCCCTATTCCGTGACGGTCCGGGCGCCGCAGGAGTGGGTCGTCCTCGGCAACGGCCGAGCCACCCAGATTGCACCCGGCCAGTGGGAGCTGAGCGAAACCCTCCCTCTGGCAACGTATTTCGTCACCGTCTGCGCTGGGCCCTACGTCTCCGTGCGCGACGAGCACGACGGCATACCGCTGGGAATCCACGCCCGCCGCAGCCTGCAGCGCGAGCTCGAGGCCCACGCGCCGCAGATGTTCGAGGTGACCAAGCAGTCGTTGGACCACTACCACCGCACGTTCGACGTCCGCTATCCGTTCGGCGACTACGACCAGGTCTTCGTCCCCGAGTTCAACGCCGGTGCGATGGAGAACCCGGGCTGCGTGACGTTCCGCGACCCGATGCTCTTTCGCGGTGCCGCGACGCGCGAGCAGATCCTCCAGCGCAGCAACACCATTGCTCACGAGATGGCGCACATGTGGTTCGGCGACCTCGTGACGATGCGCTGGTGGGGCGACCTCTGGCTCAACGAGTCGTTTGCCGAGTTCATGGCCTACACCGCGACGAGCCGGGCAACCGAGTTCACCGACAGCTGGGTCGAGTTCGGGATCGCGCGCAAGCAGTGGGGGTATGCCGCGGAGCGGGCTCCCAGCACCCATCCCGTTGCGGGGTCGCCGGCTCCCGATGCGCAGAGCGCGCTCGCGAACTTCGACGGCATCTCCTACGCCAAGGGCGCGTCCGTCCTTCGCCAGCTGGTCACCCTCATGGGTGAGGCAGCGTTCAACGACGGAGTGACGGCCTACCTGCGTTCACACGAGCACGGCAACGGCGAGCTCTCCGAGTTCCTCGCCGCGATGGAGGAGGCACACGGCGCACCGCTCGACGAGTGGAGTCGGGCCTGGCTCGAGACTGCAGGCGTCGACGTCATCGCGCTTGACCGCGACGGCACGATGACTCGGACGACGCCCGAGGCACACCCAGCTGACCGGCCGCACTCGCTCGACGTCGCCGGGTTCACCGACGGCACCGAGGTGTTCCGGACTGCCGTGACGCTCGACGCGCCGCAGGAGGGTGTCGACGGTGTGACGCGGGACGCGACAGTGGTCGTGCCCAACGCAAGTGACCTCACCTGGGCGATGATCGACCTCGACGATGCGACGCTGGCGGCACTGCCGACCGAGCTCTCGCGCATCACCGACCCGATCGCCCGATCCGTGCTCTGGGGCGCAGTGCTCACCGGTGTCTTCCGATCGACCGTCGACCCGCGCGTGGGACTCGACGTCTTCACCGCCGCCTGGCCGCACGAGTCGCATGATGCGCTGATGGCCCGCGTCGCGCTGGCCTACATTGAGCGGATCGTGCCGCAGTTCGTTCCGGCCGGGCTGGTGGACGCGGCCGAGAGTCGTGTCGCGGGCGCCGCGCTCATGGCTTTCCAGGGCGCTCAGCAGGGGTCGGACCGGGCGCTCGTCGCCGCCCGGGTGCTGGCCTCGACGTCGACCGACGAGGACCGGCTGCTGGCGTGGGTCGATGGGCACAACCTGCCCGCAGGCCTTGAGGGTGACGCCGACTTCCGGTGGACCGTCGTGCGCTCCCTGGCCCGGCTCGGCCTTGCCGATGACGCGCTCATCGCCCGGATCGAGGGCGACGACACGACGCTCTCGGGGCACCTGGCCGCACTGTCCGCGCGGGCGGCTCGACCCGGCATACCCGACAAGCAGTGGGCGTGGGCCGAGCTCACGACGAACCGCGAACGTTCCAACTACGAGCTCAACGCCCTCGCGACCGGCTTCTGGTCGAGCGGCTCACCCGAGGACCTTCGACCGTATGCCGCGCGCTACGTCTCCGACATACCTCATCTGGCGCAGTGGGTCGGTGCGGATGCGCTGGATCGGGTTGCGGCACTTGCCTTCCCAGCGCGCGTGGTCGAAGTCGAGACTGTGGATCTGGTCCGCGAGGCGATGGCTCGCCCCGACCTCACCGCAGGGGTGCGCCGGTCGATGAGCGATGAGCTGTCCAAACTCGAGGAAGCCCGGGCTTCCCGAGCCCGCTGGGCCTGACCGCGAGCTGTCAGCGCTCAGAGGTTGACCTTCGCCATGATCTGGTCGGCGTAGGCGCGCTCACCCGCAGCATTGGGGTGGATCGGGACGAAGTTCAGCGAGCCGACGGCCGGCTCAACCCAACGCACCCACGGCAGCTGGCACGCGTCGCGCCCCGCTGACGGCGCCCACATGTCGACGAACGTGGCGCCGTTCTCGAGGGCGGCCTGCTTCACCACGGCGTTGAGCGTCTGCTCGATGCCGTTGACATAGGGCACGTCTCCGGAAGCGATGGGCATGGCGACGTAGCAACCCCTCGTGGGAGGAAGCACCTGGGGATAGCCGGGGACCACGATGGTCGCCCTGGGCGCCCTGGCCTTCGCGTCGGCGATCGCCTTCTTCACGGCCGGATAGGTCTTGGTGAGGACGGTGGTCTCGAAGCTCGTGCCGTACTTGTTCTTGCAGGGGCTGCCCGTCCCGAGCGTGGACAGGCCAGCAGTGATGCAGTTCTGGATCAGGCTCGAGAAGAGACTCGAGTCGTTGCCCCCGATGCCGATGGTGACGAGTCGTGCTTCCGAGCTGAGGGCGGAGAGCTGAGCGGGCGTCCCGGGGTACTGGGCGGCGTAGAAGTCGCCGGTGTCGGCGCCGCCGCAGGTCACGTCCTTGAGCGTTCGGCCCGTGCGCTGAGCAATGAGGTGCGGGTAGTTGACGGCGGACTGGGCGCACAGCGGGTTGGCGGTGGCGCTCAGGGGGAGGACGCCCGAGCCGGCGGAGAAGCTGTCGCCGAGAGCGACATAGGGGCCGGCTGGCACCTGGGGCGCGGGCTTCGCGGCCTGGGCAGGTGCGGCGAGGCCGAGGGCGAGGGTGGCTGCAGCGGCGCTGGCGAGCGCAGCGAATCCGAGGGCAGAACGACGCATCTGAACTCCATTGTTCGATCCGAGGGGACCACGTCGACGTGGGTTACTGGAGCGTAACCAGAAGTGGACCGATTCGCCAGAGCTGACATGGCAGGAATCGGGGAGGGGGAAAAGGCGCAGCTTCTTCAGCGGCTGTTGGTCGAGGGGTGGCCTCCCATTCAGTCGGGAGACACGGCGGCTGTCTTGGCTCGAGGGGTGGTGTGATGTGGCATCAGGATTCACTCCGGTCCCCTCTCACCGGGGGCGGCAAGCCTCTCGGAAAGGGACACACATGTCCGGTCGACGCTCCACCCGCCAGACCTTGCTGGCCACTGGGCTCCTCGCCGTCGTTGCCCTGGTTCCGGTGGCCGCGGCGGCACCCCCGGACCCTGGATCCAACCAAGCGCAAGCCACGCAGAAACCGCACCAGCGCGACGTGGTCTCCTCTGTGGACCCGCTGATCGGGACCGCAAACGGTGGCAACACCTACCCGGGGGCTGTGCGGCCGTTCGGGATGCTGTCGTGGTCACCGACGAGCACGCGCGGCGACCAGACCGACACGGGGGCCGCCAACGGCTACCAGTACGACACCACGCGACTTCGCGGCTTCGCGCTGACCCACGTCAACGGGGCGGGCTGCCACCCCGGGGCAGCAGGGGACGTGCCGATCTTCCCGCACGTCGGCGCAATGACCACCTCTCCGTCTGCTGACACCAAGGACGCCGTCTACGCCAGCGACTTCAGCCATGCCGACGAGATCGCCGAGCCGGGTCGTTACCGGCTGCGACTCGCCAACGGTGCGGCCACCGACTTCACGGCGACCACCCGGGCGGGCATCGGGACGATCGGCTTCCCGCAGGGCGCACCCGCCAACCTGCTCTTCCGGACCTCCAACTCGCTCAACGGCAGCGAGGACGCCGAGGTCTCCATCGACCCGGCGGCCAGGACCGTGTCGGGGTCGGTGCTGACCGGTGGCTTCTGTGGGCGACGGGGCAATGGTGGTGGCAGCAACAAGGTCTCGTACTACCGGCTCCACTTCACCGCAAAGTTCGATCGCGACTTCGTCCGCACGGGGACCTGGGTGAACGACCAGCTCCGTCCAGGCACGACCAGCGCCAGCGGCGGCGAGGGATACGAGACCGGGGCCCTGCGCGCCGGACGCGGGTCGGGCGGCTACGTCGGCTTCGACACCTCGAGCAGCGACCCGGTGACCATGCGGATCGGCCTCTCCTACACCAGCGCCCGAGCCGCCGAGGAAAACCTGGCGGCGGAGCTGGACAAACGGTCGACCGTCGAGAAGGTGGCCGCTGACGGTCGCCGTGTCTGGAACAAGCAGCTGCGCGGCATCGACGTGACCGGCGGCACCCCCGAGAAGCGCACCACCTTCTACACCGCCATGTACCACACGTACCTCCAGCCCAACATCACCAGCGACGTGGCCGGCACATACCCGGGCGGAGACCAGAAGACCCATCAGCTGGCGCCGGGCCAGGAGGAGCAGTACGGGAACTTCTCCGGCTGGGACCAGTACCGCGCCCAGACCCAGCTGCTCGCCCTGCTCGAGCCGGACGTGGCTGGCGACTTCGCCCAGTCCCTGCTCAACCTGTCACGCCACAACGGAGGCGTGTGGGACCGCTGGGTCCACGTCAACGGATCGACCCGGGTGATGACCGGAGACCCGAGTGCACCGACCCTGGCAGGCATGCACGCGTTAGGCGTGGACAACTTCGAGGTCGAAGCGGCCTTCGACTCGTTGGTTCGCCAGGCCACCGTGCCGCACCCCAACGGGCTTTCCGACTACGGCTGCCCCGGCCAGTGCCACGGGATGCGGCCCAACCTGGCGGAGTACCTCCGGCTGCACTATGCGCCCCAGGACAACTGCCACTGCTGGGGTGGAGCCGCGGAGACGCTCGAGGACGCCGCCGCTGACTACGGTCTGGCCGACTGGGCGCGACGGCTGGGCCGCGACGAGACGTCAGCGACCTTCGCCGCGCGGGCCCGGTGGTGGGAGAGCACCTTCAACCCGGCCGCCACCCCCACCGCGGGCTACCAACAGGCCCGCCGCGCGGACGGGTCGTGGGTCGAACCGTTCAGCCCCGGCACGCAGGTGGGCTTCGCGCAGGGCTCCGCGGCGACCTACACCTGGATGGTCCAGCACGACGTGGCTCGACTCGCCCAGCTGATGGGCGGTCCCGCTACGGCGGTGGCGCGGCTCGACGAGTTCTTCCGTCGACCCGACGGCTCCTGGACCACCGGCGGTCCGGAGGACTACGACCCCACCAACGAGCCAGGCATCCACACCCCGTGGCTCTACAACGCGCTCGGCCAGCCGTGGAAGACCCAGCAGACCGTGCGTGCCTACATGGACCTCGTCTACGGCACCGGTCCACGAGGACTGCCCGGCAACGACGACCTCGGCACCATGTCCGCGTGGTACATCTGGGGCGCGCTGGGGATGTATCCACAGACACCGAGCCGGGGTGACATGTTGCTGTCGAGCCCGATGTTCACCAAGGCGACGATCCGACGTGAGGGCGGTCCGACCATCACCGTGACCGCTCCAGACGCCTCGCCGTCCAATGTCTACGTCCGGTCGGTCACCGTGGACGGTGCACCTTGGAGCCGGTCGTGGGTGCCCGCGTCCTTGCTGAACGAAGGGGGAGAGATCAAGTTCGCCCTCGCGGAGCAGCCGAACCGCAACTGGGGCACCGGAGCGGGGGACCTACCGGTGGACCACGGCATGCCCTGAGCCAAAGACCAAGAACGGCGTATGCCGCCGTGCCCCACTTCCTGGGACACGGCGGCATACGCCGTGGATCTGCGACTTCACACCCTTGGTGCCTCCGGCCAGGGGAGGGCCTGAACCTCAGCCGACGTCAGACCGGGTTGGTGGCCGGGCCACTCCATCAGCAGCATCGTCGCGTCGTCGGTGAGGCGAGCTTCCTGATGCTGCAGCAGCGCGCGACCGACCCGCCGCATTGACTCCGCCGGCGAGAGGCTGGCAGCAATGTTGTGGGAGAGGAGGTCAGCGAGGCGTTCGACCCCGAAGTGGTCCCCCGACGGCGACCGCGCATCGAGGACGCCGTCGGTGAGGAAGAGCACCTGGTCCCCGGATTCGAGCTGTTCACTCTGGACGGGGTAGTGGTGGTCCGTGTCTGGCAGGCCCAGACCGAAGGGGAGTCCAGGGTCCACGTGCAGGGTGCGCACGACTCGGCCCGAGCGCAGGAGCAGGGGCGCGGGGTGGCCCGCGCTGATCCACGACAGCTCGCCGGTGCTCGTGCACAGCTCCGCCAGGACGGCCGTGGTGAAGCACTCGGAGAATCCCCGCTCGATGGCTTGGTCGATCGCGGCTGCTGTCTCCGTCAGCGAGCGTCCCGCGCGGCGCGCGTTGCGGTAGCTCTCGACGGCGAGCGAAGCGAGCTGGGCGCTCTGCAGCCCGTGGCCCATCCCGTCGAAGACGCCGAGGCGGACGATGTCGGTGTCCACGGCATAGTCCACGGAATCCCCAGCCACGTCGTAGGCCGGTTCCAGGACGGCCGCGACGGAGACGTCTCGCGACCCGAAGGTCAAGGGTGGCAACAACCCCCACTGGATCTCCGCCGCGAGGTCGACCTCGGTCGAGCGGCGGGCCATGACGATGCTGTCGCCGTATCTCTTCTTGAGCGCGACGAGCTCGCCGACGAGGGCGGCAAGTCGGTGCAGCCAGGTGGCGAGCACGGGGTCGGGTTCCCCCACCCCATCCACGTCGTCGAAAACGACCGAAAGCACACCGATCCGATCCGCGCTTTCGCACAGGGGCAGCCAGACGGTGGTACCCGATCCGTGTTCCGGTGAGGACGGTGCGACGAGGACAACGCTGTGCTGGTAGGCGCGACCGGCGATTGTGGAGTCGATGTCGAGTGGGGCGGGCTCATGCTTCGCGCCGGCCACCACCGGTCCGTGGAACGGTGTGAGGGTCAGCTGCTGGAGGTCGACCAAGTGGATGGTCGCATCGCTCACACCAAGGAGCCGCGCGTGCTCGGCGACGATCGCGGGCAGCTCGTGCGGCCCGCAGAACCGGGCGGCAGCCCTGAGTGCGTCCAGGACCTGCTCGCCCGAACTGAGACTCAGGGTGGGCGGTCCTGCCTCGCCGGGCACGGTCACCTCGTCGTCAGCGGTAGTTCGTGAACTGCAGCGCGACGTCGAGGTCGGCTGCGGTGAGCATCCGCTGGACCGCCTGCAGGTCATCGCGCGACTTGCTCGACACGCGCAGCTCCTCGCCCTGGATCTGTGACTTCACGCCCTTGGGGCCTTCGTCGCGGATGAGCTTGTTGACCTTCTTGGCGTTCTCCTGCGAGATGCCCTGCTTGAGCGCCACGTCGAGCTTGTATTCCTTGCCGGACAGGCGCGGGCCGGCCTCGGGCACGTCGAGGTGCTTGAGCGAGACCTTGCGCTTGACCAGCCACGTCTGGACGACGTCGAGGATGGCGAGGACGCGCTCTTCCGAGTTGGCCTGCATGGCGATCGACTCACCGGAGAGCTCGACCGTGGCGCCGACATTCTTGAAGTCGTAGCGGTTGGCGACCTCCTTGGCCGCGGCGGTCACGGCATTGGCGACCTCCTGCTTGTCGAAGTTGCTGACGATGTCCATGGAGCTGTCGGCCACGGTTCCTCCTCGATCGGGTGCTGTGCTCACGGTCAAGGGTGCGCGCACAGACACGGGTTTCGTTGTTGGGGCGTTGGCTTGCTATCCTTCCACGCGCACGGCGGGTTGCCCGAGCGGCCAATGGGAGTGGACTGTAAATCCATCGCGAAAGCTTCGAAGGTTCGAATCCTTCACCCGCCACCACGTGCACGAAGGCCCCTGAAATCGGCGTATGCCGGTCAGGGGCCTTCGTCATGCGCGCAGTCCGGGATCATCCGCCAGGGGTGATGATCTGACGCACCTCGGACCCGGAGTGCAGTCGGTCCAGGGCGAGGTTGATGTCGTCGAGCGGGACCGCGCTCGAGGTGACGAGAGCGTCCGCGCGAAGCAACCCCGCGGCATACAGTTCGAAGAGTCGTGGCAGGTCGCGCCGGGGGACCGACGATCCCATGTAGGACCCGAGGATCGACTTCTCCTCGGCGACGAGCGAGGCGATCGGCACCTCGATCTGGTGACGTGGGTGGGGGAGTCCCGCGACCACGACACGACCGCCCACCCGCGTTGCGGCGTATGCCGTGGCCAGTGCGGCTGGGTGCCCGGCGGCTTCGATGGCCACGGCGACACCACCTCCAGTGAGGTCGCGGATCTGCTCAAGAGCGCTGTCGCCAGCCAGGATTCCGTGGGTCGCGCCCACCTCTTTGGCGGAGGCGAGTTTGGACTCGACGGTGTCGATGGCAATGACCGGGTGGGCTCCGGCGAGGGCCGCCGCCATGATCGCGGAGATGCCGACGCCGCCCAGCCCGACGACCGCCACGGCCTCGCCCGGACGCACGACGGCGGTGTTGAGGACGGCTCCCGCCCCGGTGAGGACCGCGCACCCGAAGACCGCTGCCGTCTCGAGGGGCACGTCGTCGGGGACGGGAATGAGGGAGCGCGGTGACACGACGGTGAACTCGGAGAACGCCGAGACGCCGAGGTGGTGGTGGAGCTCTGCACCTGATGCGTCGCTGAACGGTCGTCGACCCGTGACGAGACGCGCGTCGCGATTGGCCGCCTGGGCCTCTGCGCAGCGCACGGGGTGGCCGCCCGCACAGTCTGAGCAGGTGCCACAAGAGGGGACGTAGGAGCAGACGACGCGGTCGCCGGTCGCAACGTCGGTGACTCCGAGGCCGACCGCTTCAACTACTCCCGCCGCCTCGTGGCCGAGCACCATGGGCAAAGGGCGAGGTCGGTCGCCATTGACGACCGAGAGGTCGGAGTGGCACAGCCCCGCTGCGGTGATGCGGAGGAGGACCTCACCGGGCCCGGGTGCCTGCAGCGTCAGTTCCTCGATCCGGAGAGGTGTCGAGGCGGCAAACGGCTGGTCCGTGGTCGAGTGGCGCAGGACGGCTGCTCTCGTCGTGATGCTCATGGACTCACTCTGTCGGACGCCCGCCGATGACGAGCCGTCGAGTGGGGCCTATCCAGCGTTCACTTGAACACGGAGCTGCGTCGGATGGCAGAGTGGTCGGATGGTTGATGGAGGGGTCGCCGGACTCGTTCTCGCGGCGGGCGCGGGGCGACGCATGGGAGGACCCAAGGCACTGCTCCGCCTCACGCCGTCCGGCCCCGCGCTCGTCGAGTCGACAGTGAGTGGCTTGCAGGACGCCGGAGTGAGCGAGGTCCATGTGGTCGTCGGCCACTCGGCTCCCAGTGTTCGGCTGCGCGCCGAGCGAGTGGGTGGGCTCGTGGTTGAGGCCGAGGACTGGGCCGAGGGGATGGGTGCCTCGTTGCGGTGCGGGATCAAAGCGCTCGAGACGACTGACGCTCGGGCCGTGATCCTCATGCTCGTGGACCTTCCTGACGTTGGCGCCTCGGTCCACGCGCGGTTACTGGCTTCCGTTGACGGTGACCTCGACGGGGTACTTGTGCGGGCTGCCTTCGACGGGAGGGCCGGTCATCCGGTGCTCATCGGTCGGTCTCACTGGCGGTTGATCCGACAGCATGCGGTCGGCGATCACGGTGCCCGGACCTACTTCGACAGCCACCGTCCGCAGCTGGTCGAGTGCGGCGACCTCGCGACCGGGCAGGACATTGACCGGCCCGGAGACATCTGACCCCGACGACTTTCGGTGCCGATTGCTAGCCTGGTTGACGAGGGGCTTACTTGTCGTGCCTGCTTGGTGAATTGGGTTGTGCCAGTGCGGAATTCAGCCGACAGCGTAGTCCGAAATTCTTGACTCTAGAACTCCTGTTCGACTATCATTGGGTCATGGAAAGCACCGCCGCGACCGCCGCCCTGGAGGGCCGGTATGCCGCGTTGCGCGCTTCTGCTTCTGAGTTGGATTCCGAGGAGCTCCTGGACGTGATCGAGCTGGCCCAGCGTGAGAAGGATGCGGCGTCGGCGCGTCAGGCGGTGGCGTTGGCGCACCTGTCGGCGCGCGATTGCCACGTGCAGGAAGACGGCACGTCAGCCGAGGTGGATCACGGGTTGGGCTATCAACGACTGGATGGTCCCGAGTTGGCAGCACCCCGGTTGGGGGTGTCGGCGCATGTGGCGACGAACCGGATCCTGGATGCGATCCGGCAGCTGACCCGCACCCCGGCCGTGGTCGATGCGATGGCCAGTGGTGACCTGGATGAGCAGCGGGCCCGCACCGTCACGGAGGAGACCGAGTTCCTGTCGCCGGAATCCGCTGCTGAGGTCGTGGACCGGGTCAAGGACGTGTGGGGCCAGTTGACGGTCGGGCCGTTGCGCCAACTGCTCGCACGCACCGCCGCCCAGGTGGACCCCGATGCGGTGACCGCTCACGCTGAGGACGAACGTGCCCGCCGCGGGTTGACCCGCCGGGTGGGGGTGCATGGCACCGACCACTGGCGAGGTGACTTCCGGGTCGAACAGGCCCGCGGTGCGTGGGCTGCCGTCACCGAACGCGCCCGCCAACTCGTGCGTGAAGGCAAAGCCGACACGCTTGAGCTGGCCCGGGCCGACGCGATGATGGAACTCATCCTCGAACACAGTGATGTCAAGGTCGTCATCCACGCCACCCGCGCCGCCAACAACGACACCACCACTGCCCCCGTCACCGACAGCGACAACGACACGGACACGTCGACTGAAGAGCAGCCCACGGGTGCCTCAGCGCCCGGTGCGACAGGAGCCGCTGACCCCGCCACGGCACCCCCGACGGCTGCGGCCGCGGCCGCGACGACCGGCGCGGCGGAGGACCTTGTCGAGGTCGGCGGGTTGGGTGCCCCGGGCACGACGTTCGTACGCCGCGACTGGCTCGACAACACCGGCACCTCCGACCCCGGAACGGGACCTGACCTGCGACAGCGACACCGGTGCCCTCGTGCACGGTGACGTCCCCGCAGCATTCGCCCGCGGCCAGGCTCGCGCCCGCAGTGCCCACCGGACCCGAGCACGAGCCAAAGACCGCGCGAGAGAGCAGGCGAAGGATCAAAGCAGATCCCGACCCGCAGCTGGCTCCACCGCCGGGAACCCCAGGCGTGAAGACATCGTGGACTTCAGCGAGTCCTACCGGGTGCCCGACGCCATGGCCCGACTCATCCGACTACGCGACGGATCCTGCCGCTTCCCCGGCTGCGCCACCCCCGCCCGACAGTGCGACCTCGACCACGTCCAACCCTGGCCGACCGGCCTCACCACCCCCACGAGCCTCATCTGCCTGTGTCGGCGTCACCACCGCATCAAGCAACGCGACGGGTGGACCGTGAAACTGCACCCCGACGCCACCGCCACCTGGACCGACCCCACCGGACTGCACCAAACCACCTGGCCCGTGGACCACCTCCACCTCGTCACCGCCGGCCACACCCACCGCGACCCCACCGCCTTCGCGCGCACCAACACAGGCCCCACCCAGATCCCCTCCACCTTCGAAGAAGAACTCATCGAACTCCTCGGCGGCCCCGACCAAGCCCAACCCCGCACCTACCCCATCAGCTTCGACATCAACGGCAACACCTACGGCGGACCACCCCCACGCATCGACTTCGACACCACCCTCCAACACGGCACCGGACCCTGGGACCAGATCCTCATCGACTTCCCACCCCGACCACCGGAACCGATCCCGTTCTGAGGCGCAGACGTGTGACGATGCACCGTATGGACTTCTCCACTGCTGCTGATCTCCGGTCCAGTCTCGAGGCGACCGGCTACCTCGCCGGAGATGAGCTCGCGACGATCGCGTGGCTGGCGACCAGGCTCCATCGGCCGCTGCTCGTCGAGGGTGAGCCGGGCACCGGCAAGACGGCACTCGCCGAGGCGCTGGCTGCGGCGGGTGGGGTGCCCCTCATCCGGCTGCAGTGTCACGAAGGCATCGACGCGAGCCAGGCGCTCTATGACTGGGACTTCCCCCGGCAGATCCTGCATCTGCGTGCGGTCGAGGCCGTGGACGGAGCGGCCTCCCTCGAGGATGTCGAGTCCGGGTTGTTCGACGAGCGCTTCCTCGTGGCGCGCCCGATCCTGCGCGCCCTGCGCGAGGCACCTGCCGTGCTGCTCATCGATGAGATCGACCGCGCTGACGACGAGTTCGAGGCGTTCCTCCTCGAGGTCCTGTCGACCTGGCAGGTGAGCATCCCCGAGCTCGGCACGGTGAGCGCCACGACGCCCCCGCTCGTCATCCTCACCTCCAACCGCACGCGGGAGGTGCACGACGCGCTCAAGCGACGTTGCCTCTATCAGTGGCTCGAACACCCCTCTCTCGAGCGGGAACTCGCGATCGTCCGGTCGCGTGCGCCAGAGGTCCCCGAGGCACTGGCCGAGCAGGTCGTGCGGGCCATCCACGCCGTGCGAACCGACGCTGAGCTGCTCAAACCGCCCGGTGTGGCCGAGACGCTCGACTGGGCCCGAGCCCTCCACGAGCTGGGGGTCCGCGAGCTCGACACTGCGTCGGCGGCCGCGTCACTCGGAGTGGCCGTGAAGTATCGCGAGGACGCCGATCGAGTCCGCGCCGCGCTCGATCGGATCCTCTCCAAGTGACCGTCGTCGCGCGATCCGCCGAGGAGATCCTCCTTGGCTTCGCGCGCGCCCTGAGGGCCGCTGGGGTGGCGGTCACCGCAGACCGTGAGCGCACCTACCTCCAGGCGGTCGCCACCGTCGGACTCGAGGACCAAGCAGCCGTGTATGCCGTGGGGCGAGCCACCCTGTGCGGCTCACCGTCCGATCTCGAGAGACACGACCTCGTGTATGCCGCGTGGTTCGGCGCCCAGCGGCCCGGCATCGCACAGCGGGCTCCGCTTCGTCCGCCGGTGTCGATGGCCGACCTGCAGGACGGAGACGCCGGCGAGGAGTCCGGTGATGGCGACCCGGAGGATGTGCGCGCCGTGGCCAGTGCAACAGAAGTGCTGCGGCACAGGGACATTGCCTCGATGTCGGCTAGCGAGAGGGCTGCTCTGGCGGGGATGTTCGCCGCCCTCCGGCCCCGCTCGCCACGTCGTCGAACGCATCGCCTGACTGCTGCCTCGAGGGGGCGAGTCGATGCCCGACGCACCCTGCGCGAGATGGTTCGCCGTCACGGTGAGCCGGGTCCGATTCGGTATCGGCGCCGGGCCGAGCGAGCGCGCAGAGTCGTGGTGCTCCTCGACGTGTCGGGGTCGATGAGTGCCTACACCGACGCGTTGCTCCGGCTCGGTCACGTGTGGTGTCGCAGCAGTGCGTCCGTGGAGGTCTTCACCGTTGGCACCCGTCTGACCCACGTGACCAGGGCGCTGCAACAGCCTGATCCGGATCGGGCCCTCGTGGCCGCAGGGCAGGTCATCCCTGACTGGTCCGGCGGCACGCGCCTCGCCGACGGGGTCAGGGCCTTCCTCGAGCGTTGGGGCAGGCGTGGCATGGCCAGAGGCGCAGTCGTCGTCATCGTGAGTGACGGATGGGAGCGCGGGGAGCCCGAGGGTTTGGCCGAACAGATGCGCCGACTCCACGCGCTGTCGCACCACGTCGTCTGGGCCAACCCGCATCGCGGGCACCCGGCATACGCGCCTGTCCAGCAGGGCATCGTTGCGGCCCTGCCGTACGTTGACACCTTCGTGGCCGGACATTCGATGGCGGCCTTTGCCGAGCTGCTGGAGGTCGTCGCCGATGCGTGAAGTCCTGACCGAGTTGCGCGAGTGGTGGGACGCCGGCGAGAGCGCGGCACTGGCCACGGTCGTCGAGACGTTCAACTCGTCGCCGCGGCCGGCTGGAGCGTCAATGCTCGTCGGACCTCACGGGACAGCGGTCGGCTCGGTCTCCGGTGGCTGCGTCGAGGGCGCTGTCTATGAGGAGGGCCAGGGCGTCATCGCCTCTGCCACACCGGAACTGGTCCATTACGGCATCTCGGACGACACGGCATACGCCGTCGGTCTTTCGTGTGGGGGACAACTCGATGTCTTCATCGAGAAGGTGGACCGAGAGACCTTTCCCGAGTTCGGTGACGTCGCCGACGACATCGAGGCCGGACGTCCGGTCGCCGTCGTCACGGTGGTCGAGCACCCCGAGGCCGGCTGGGTCGGGCGCCGACTCGTCGTCCGTTCGGACAGCGTGACTGGCGCCCTCGGCAGCACGCGAGCCGAGGAGGCCGTGACTGCGGACGTGCGAGGGCTGCTCGCGAACGGGCTCACCGAGACACTCACCTATGGGCCGCACGGCGAACGACGTGGTGAAGGGATGCGCGTCTTCGTCGCGTCCTATGCGCCCAAGCCGCGGATGGTCGTCTTTGGTGCCATCGACTTCGCGGCGGCGGTTGCCGAGATGGGCCACTTCCTCGGGTATGCCGTGACCGTGTGCGACGCGCGTCCGGTCTTCGCGACCCCGGCGCGGCTGCCCGCTGCCGACGACGTCGTCGTCGCGTGGCCGCACACCTATCTGCGCGATGAAGTGGAGGCGGGGCGCATCGACGGCCGGACCGTTCTGTGCGTTCTCACCCACGACCCGAAGTTCGACGTCCCCCTGCTCGAGGTTGCCCTGAAGCTGCCCGAAGTGGCCTACATCGGTGCCATGGGGTCACGGCTGACTCACGACGAACGAATGGCGAGGCTGCGCGAGGCCGGGCTGTCCGAGGCGGAGCTCGACCGGCTGTCGTCACCGATCGGTCTGGACCTGGGCGCCCGGACTCCTCAGGAGACAGCGGTCTCGATTGCGGCCGAGATCATCGCGCTGCGGTGGGGCGGACACGGCGACCGTCTCGCCGACCGTGAGGGCCCGATTCACGCCTGACCTTGCTGTTTTCCCTGTGCATCTCGGTGAAACCTTGTCACGGTGTGGCGGATCAGTGCAGGATCGCAACTACCGCACATCCCGCCCACAGCAGGAGTCAACGATGACTCGGATCACGGTCACGGTCGACGGTTCGACCTACAGCGACGAGGTGGAGCCACGGATGCTCCTTGTCCACTACCTTCGAGAATCGGTGGGGAAGACCGGGACGGTGATCGGGTGCGACACGAGCAACTGCGGCGCCTGCACGGTCCATCTCGACGGCCGAAGTGTGAAGTCCTGCAACGTCCTTGCCGTCCAGGCGGACGGGCACGAGGTCACCACGATCGAAGGGCTCGCCACGAATGGTGAGCTCCACCCCATGCAACAGGCGTTCCACGAGTGTCACGCGCTCCAGTGCGGCTACTGCACGCCCGGGATGATCATGCAGGCCATCGATGTGCTGAACGAGAACCCCAATCCCTCCGAGGAGGAGATCAGGGTGGGCCTCGAGGGCAACCTCTGTCGTTGCACCGGCTACCACAACATCGTCAAGGCCGTGCAGCAGGCGGCAGGACAGGGCGCCACTGAGGACGCGACCGCGGGAGCGCAGTCATGACCGCCGTCGACGACCGCCCCGAGGCCAAGACCGCCGAGATCGGGCGAGCCCGGCGCCGCAAGGAGGACCAGCGGCTCATCACCGGACGCACCAAGTGGACGGACAACATTCAGTTGGCCGGGATGCTCCACCTCGCGATGGTCCGCAGTCCGCTGGCGCACGCGACGATCACCAACATCGACACAGACGCGGCCCGATCCGCGCCCGGCGTCATCGCGGTGTTCACCGGCGCCGACATCGCCGACATCCAGGGCGTCAACATCACCGCGTGGCCCATCACGGCCGACCAGAAGACGCCGGATCACCTGCCGATGCCCCTCGAGCGCGTCGCGCACGCCGGCGAGATCGTCGCCGTCGTGGCTGCCCGGACCGCTGCCGGGGCCCGTGATGCCGCCGAGCTGGTCGACGTCGACTACGACGCGCTTCCTGCGGTCCTCGACCTCAAGGAAGCAGCGACGGACTCGGTCCTGGCGCACCCGTCACTCGGCACCAACAAGTCCGCCTTCTGGCAGCTCGACTCCAAGGAGGGCGGCACCGGCGAGGACGTCGACGAGGCGATCCGACAGGCCGGCATTGACGGGATTGTGATTGAGCGTGAGTACCGCCAGCAGCGCCTCATCCCTGCCTTCATGGAGCCGCGGTCCACGGTCGTGGATCCGACCGGCGAGCAAGTCACGATGTGGTCGGCGACGCAGATCCCGCACATCCTGAGGTTCTGCATCGCGGCCACGACGGGCCTGCCCGAGTCCAAGATCCGGGTCATCGCCCCGGACGTCGGTGGCGGCTTCGGCGGCAAGCTGCAGTCGACGCCCGAGGAGTTCGTCACCCTCGCCGTGGCGCGCAAGCTCGGCCGTCCCTGCAAGTTCACCGAGACCCGCTCGGAGACGATGGTCTCCGCGCACCACGGTCGTGACCAGTGGCAGAAGCTCACCCTCTGCGCGGAGAAGGACGGCACGGTCACCGGGCTCAAGGTCGAACTCATGGCCGACCTCGGTGCGTATGCCGCGATCGTCGGCGGTGGTGTGCCGGTGCTGGGCGCGTGGATGTTCAACTCGATCTACAAGTTCCCGGCATACCGGTTCAACACGACGAACTACTACACCAACAAGACCTGGGTGGACGCCTACCGGGGTGCAGGGCGGCCGGAGGCGACCTATGCCATCGAGCGGCTCATGGACGAGCTCGCGGCCGAGGTCGGCGTCGACCCCCTCGAGATCCGCGAGAAGAACTGGATCAAGCACGAGGAGTTCCCGTTCACGACCGTGGCCGGGATGACCTACGACTCCGGCAACTACGAGGCCGCGACCGCCAAGGCCAAGGAGCTCTTCGGCTATGACGAGCTCCGCGCAGAGCAGCAGCAGCGGCGCGACTCGGGCGACCCCGTCCAGCTCGGCATCGGCGTCTCGACCTTCACCGAGATGTGCGGCCTCGCGCCGTCACGTGTCCTGGGCTCGCTCAACTACGGCGCGGGCGGCTGGGAGTCGGCGAGCATCCGGATGCTCGCCACCGGCACGGTCGAGGTGATCACCGGCACCTCGCCCCACGGTCAGGGGCACGAGACGGCGTGGAGCCAGATCGTCGCCGACCGGCTCGGTGTCCCGTTCGAGAACGTCGAGGTGCTCCACGGCGACACACAGATCGCCTCCAAGGGCATGGACAGCTACGGGTCCCGTTCGCTCGTCGTCGGTGGTGAGGCACTCGTGCTCGCCGCCGACAGGGTCATCGAGAAGGCGAAGGTGTTCGCGGCGCACATGCTCGAGGCCAACGCCGACGACCTCGAGTTCGCAGAGGGCACATTCACGGTCAAGGGAACCGACAAAGGCATTGGCCTCACCGACGTGGCACTCGCGACGTTCGCCGGGCACAACCTGCCCGACGGGGCCGAGCCAACCATCGACGCCGACGCGACCTACGACCCGGTGAACTTCTCCTTCCCGCACGGCACCCACCTGTGCGCGATGGAGGTCGACACCGAGACGGGCGCGACGAAGATGCGCAAGTACGTCTGTGTTGACGACATCGGCGTCATCATCAACCCGCTCATCGTCGAGGGCCAGGTCCACGGCGGACTCGTCCAGGGCATCGCGCAGGCGCTGTGGGAGGGCGCCGAGTACGACGAGCAGGGCACTCTCGTCTCCGGCTCCTTCGTCGACTACACGCTGCCCACATCGGCCGACACGATCAGCTTCATCACCGACCACACGACGTCCCCGTCGACGTCGAACACGCTCGGCACCAAGGGCGTCGGCGAGGCGGGCACGATCGCCTCGACGCCGGCCGTCGTGAACGCCATCGTCGACGCGCTGCGACCGAGGGGCATCAACGACATCACGATGCCGTGCACCCCTGAGCGGGTGTGGACCGCGATCCAGTCAGCCGGCTCCAACCAGTCCGAACCGGCACCGGCTGATGCCCAGCCACACTTCCAGGCTGACTCCGCGAACCAGGACGATCCCGGCACGGCGACCGAAGGAGCAGGCGAATGATCCCCGCAGCCTTTGACTACGTGGCCCCGACGTCCGTTGCTGACGTCCTCGCCGCACTCGCCGAGGCCGGCGATGAGGTCAAGGTCCTCGCTGGTGGTCAGAGCCTTCTGCCCGTTCTGCGAATGCGCCTCAATGCGCCCGAAGTGGTCATCGACCTCGGGCGCATCGAGGAGCTGCGCGGCATCAGGGAGGACGGCGACCACATCATCATCGGCGCGATGACGACCTACGCAGACGCTCTCGCCTCCGACCTCGTGCGCGACCACGCCGCGGTCCTGCAGGCAGCGATCAAGGAGGTCGCCGACCCCCAGATCCGGCACCGCGGCACGGTGGGTGGCGCCCTCGTCCACGCGGACCCAGCCGGCGATGTCGGGGCACCCGCCCTCGCACTCGACACCGAGTTCGTCGTCACGGGCAGCGGGGGAGAGCGGACGGTCGCGGCCAGCGACTTCTTCAAGGGCCTCTTCGAGACCGCTGTGGGTGAGGGTGAGCTCCTCACGGCCATCCGCATCCCCAAGCACACCGGGTGGGGCGCGCACTACGAGAAGTTCGTCCGGGTCTCCCACCAGTGGTCGATCGTCGCGGTCGCGGCGACGGTCCGCGTTGAGGGTGGGTCGATCGCGGAGGCCCGCGTCGGCCTGACCAACATGGGTTCGACGCCACTGCGTGCGTCGGCCGTGGAGGCGGCACTCGTCGGCACGGCCGCGACGGACGAGTCGGTGCGTGCGGCCTGCGCGGCGGCGGCCGAAGGCACGGACCCGCCGAGCGACCTCAACGGCAGTGCTGACTATCGCCGGGCACTTGCGCCGATCCTCACCCGTCGAGCGGTCCTCACCGCCGCTGGGGGCTGACCGTGGAGCTGCACCACGAGTTCACCGTGCCGGCCGACGCCGATGAGGTGTGGGCCGTGCTGCTCGACCTCGAGCGCGTGGGTGGGTGCTTTCCCGGCGCCACGGTCACGGACGCGAGCGACGACGGCTTCGCCGGGACGGTCAAGGTCAAGCTCGGGCCGATCGCCCTCGTGTATGCCGGTTCCGGCACTTTCCTGGAGCGCGACCCGTCCGCTCATCGTGCCGTCATCGAGGCCAAGGGCAAGGACAAGCGCGGCAATGGCACGGCAGGCGCCACGGTCACCCTGCAGCTGTCCCCGGACGGCGACGCGACGCGGGTTTCGGTGGACACGGACCTCGCGATCACCGGCAAACCGGCCCAGTTCGGGCGAGGTGTGATGCAGGACGTCTCCGACAAGCTGCTCGGTCAGTTCGTCGCGTGCATCGAGAGCCAGTTCGACGTGGCCGAACCGGTCGAGGTTCCTGAAGCTCCTGACGCGACACCGCGGCCGACCCCACTACCGACTCCACGGCCGACCCCGCCGGTGGACGACGCGATCGACCTTGGTGCGGTGGCGCTGCCTTCGGCGGTCAAGGAGTGGGGGCCGTATGCCGTGGCCGGGCTCATCGGTGCCCTGATCGGCTACGCGATCGGCCGCGACCACAGCTGACCCGAATCCGCATCCTCGTGGCCGGCGTCAGGCCGCCCGGCCGTAGGCGTCCATGTCGTGGGCGCTGCGCCGGTGGTCGGCGTCGTGGGCGGCCGGGTGGCGGTAGTCGTCCGCCCAGGGTGCGGACCCGTGGCGACGGTTGCTGCTCTCGAGGGCCCAGAGGAAGAGGGCCGTGAGGATGAGTGCGGGGATGAAAGGGGCGATGGTGGCGATGAATGTGCTCATGGCATGAGTTTGACGCACCTATAGATACTGCCACGAGTGGCAGGACTGTCGCTGTAGCACAAGATGCTGCCATACTGGCGGAATGGCCCTTCGTTCCGTTGCCGTCGTCCTGCAGGATCCCGTCGCCCTGTTCGAACTCGGTGTCCTCACCGAAGTCTTTGGCATCGACCGCACCGACGACGGCGTGCCGCCGTTCGACTTCCGAGTGTGCGCCGAGATGCCGGGTGTGCCACTGCGGGCGGATGCCGGTGTCATTGCCGTCGCCCCCCACGGGTTGGAGGCGACCACCGACGCGGACCTCGTCGCCATCCCGGCCAGCCACGCGGCATACACGCCGTCTGAAGCGGTGAAGCAGGTGGTGCGGGACGCTGTCGAGCGTGGCGCGTACGTGCTGTCGGTCTGCTCCGGCGCTTTCACTCTCGGCGCCGCGGGAGTCCTCGACGGGCGTGAGTGCACGACGCACTGGCGTCACAGCGACGAGCTGGCTGCGACCTACCCGCTCGCCAAGGTCAACCCCGACGTCCTCTATGCCCACGACGGCACCGTCATCACGAGTGCAGGCACCGCGGCAGGGGTCGATGCGTGCCTTCACCTCGTGCGGGCCGAGCACGGTGGGGCCGTCGCCAACCGCATCGCCCGTCGCATGGTCGTCTCTCCGCATCGCGACGGCGGGCAGCGGCAGTTCATCGACCGTCCTATCCCCGTGACCGAGGCCGAGAGTCTCAGCCCGATCCTCGCGTGGATGGTCGAGCACCTGGCGCAGCCGCACACCGTCGCGGACCTTGCTCGGCGTGCGGCGATGTCGTCACGCACCTTCGCGCGAAGGTTCGTGGCCGAGACGGGCACGACTCCCCACCAGTGGGTCACTGACCAGCGCGTCCTGCGCGCCCGAGAGCTGCTCGAGGAGACCGACCTGTCGATCGAGCAGATCGCCGGTGACGTCGGCTTCGGCAGTGCCGCCCTGCTCCGTCACCACTTCGCGCAGTGCACCGGACTCACGCCCACGGTGTTCCGGACGCGACACCGCTCCCCGGCCTGAGCCGAGGAGCGGTGTGCGCGTTGCTGAGTCAGTTGTGACGCAGCTTCACCGGGGTGCGTTCGGCACGAGGCACATCACCGATGCCGAGCGGTTGCCCGAACCGTCGATGGCATAGACCTCGGCGTCACCCCTTCCCTTGAGGTTCCACTCGACGACACCGGCGCCGGGCTTCTGGCTGGGCTTGGCGCCGTTGGCCTCGACGTACTTGATGTCGGTGTCGACGGCGAACGGACCCCACACCTGGGAGCTTCCGTCGTCCTTGACGAAGATGTCGAGGTCACCGTCGGGCCACACGTCGTCATGAGCGACGAGGCGATAGAAGCCGTCCTGGTTCTGGCCCTGACCGCCGTTGCCGGGAGCTCCGGGCACGTTGCCGTCCGGGTTCGTCGACTCGACACACTGCGCGATGGGCGGAGTGGTGTCACGCCACAGCTTCGACACCGTGCGGGTCGCCTCGTCGCCGTGGATGGTGGCGGTTGCCGAGATCGTGTCGGTGCCGAGCGAGGCCGGCTCCTTCGGGACGTCGTAGGTGAAGGTCACCTGACCCGAGGCGTTGGTCTCACAGGAGGCCGGCGCACACGTGCCCGCCTCACCCGCGTTCGGTCCGGCGGGGACGGAGAAGTCCACCTCGTGGCCGGCGAGGTCGGACGCAGGACCCGTCACGGTCGCAGTGACCGTGTGGGCGTTGTCGCTTCCGAGCTCGTTGGTTGCGGTCGGGGGCGTGAGGACGAACCCGAAGACCGAGAAGCTCTCGCACCGGGTCACCGTCCCCGTGGCGGTCGGATCACCCGACGGGCCGATGCCCGTGGCCGTCGAGCAGACCTCGTGCAGACCCGGAGCGAGGTTGTCGCCGGGCGCAGTCCACGTGATCGATGCGGGTCCGGCCGTCGGCAGGGCCTGGCTGGGCGTCGACGTCACCGGGTTGCCGTCCAGGGTCACGCTCAGCCCCGTGAGGGTCGTCGCTGTGACGTTGGTGATGACGTCGGGCAGGTCCGCCGGGTCGGGCACCCCGAAGCACGTCGTGCCGCTCGCGCTGGCCATTTGGTTGAGGGTGCCGACCGAGCCCCCAGCACACGAGCTCCCGCTGCCGACGGCGAAGGGATAGATCGTCGCCCCGGCCGTGACCGTGGCGAGTGCGGAATTGAACTGGGCGATGCTTCCGACGTTCGACTCCCCGTCGGAGAGGAAGACGACGTTGACCTGGGTGCCGGACGCGGCGGCGACGAGTGTGGCCGCGGCCTCGAGGCCTGCGGCGAAGTTCGTCGACCCGCTGCCCCCGGTGTTCTTGGCGGTGAACTGGCCGATCTGTCCCGCCGCAAGTGAGTCGACGACGGTGTCGACGTCCGTCCCGGTGGGCGAGGTGAAGGGCTGGTCGCCCGCTGCTCCCTGCATGTCGGCGGTCGCCGAGCCCGAGCCGAACGCCGCGACAGCGCTTTCGAGGGCCGAGCCGTCGGTGACGACGAGGTCGTTGAGGCCCTTCACCGCAGCCTTCTCGCAGGTGAGGATCGTCCGGGTCGAGTCGCAGGCGATCCCGGTGCTGCCCGAGACGTCGACGACATAGATCCAGCTCGTGTTCGGTGCCCCCGTGGCGATGCTTGCCGTGCCCGACAGGGGCACGTCCACGGTGGTGTCGCCCGCCGGGACGATGAACGAGTCACCGTCGACGGGGGAGGTGACGCCGACAGCGAGAGCCGCGCCGTTGGGGAGGTTCCCCGACGTCGATCCGGCCATCGCTGCAGGCGTGACGAGAGCGGCGACCGCGAGGGCCGCACCGCTGGTGAGACAGGCGCGCCTACGCGCCCGTGCTGCTGGCTTCATGATGTTTCCTCCTGGTTGGTGCGATCGCCCTATGGGGTCCCCGGCCAAACGGTGACGCGGTCGCTGTGGGGAAGGAGGGGGAGCCAGCCCTCCAGATACATGGCGTTGGGCGCAGGCCCCGGCGTGGGCCGGGGCGGTGATCTTCACGAGATCTCCACAGGTCACTCCCACGCATGCCCACAACTGGCTCCTACTGTCAGTGGCATGAGTGGATCGGGAGCAGACACAGCCGTGGGGATTCCGTCGATTGCACGCACGACGGTGTTGGTCGTCGAGGACGAGCCGACGATCAACCAGGCCGTGACCGACCGGCTACGGGCCGAGGGCTACACCGTCCACCAGGCACACGACGGCCCTGCCGCTGTTGCGGCCTTCACCGAGCAGGCACCCGAACTCGTCGTCCTCGACGTCATGCTGCCCGGATTCGACGGGCTCGAGGTGTGTCGCCGCATCCAGGCGGTGCGCCCGGTGCCGGTGCTCATGCTCACGGCCCGCGACGACGAGACCGACATCCTCGTGGGGCTCGGCGTCGGCGCCGACGACTACGTCACCAAGCCGTTCCGCATGCGTGAGGTCGTCGCACGCACCCACGCACTGCTGCGCCGGGTCGAACGTGCCGCCGAGCTCGCCGCGACACCCGCACCCACGACCCAGGTCGGTGCGGTCGAGATCGATGGGCCTGCTCGGCGGGTGACGGTCGACGGCGAAGAGGTTCACCTCACCCCTCTCGAGTTCGACCTCCTCGCCTCGCTCGCGTCGACCCCCGGGACCGTCCGCTCGCGTGAACAACTCATGGGTGAGGTGTGGGGCTGGTCCGACGCCTCGGGCACGCGAACCCTCGACAGTCACGTGAAGTCCCTGCGCGCCAAGATTGGTGCCGCGCGTGTGCGCACCGTTCATGGGGTCGGCTATGCCCTGGAGAGTGCGTGAACACCGACCAGCCGCTCGCGAGCATTGACTCGATCAAGGTCAAGCTCGGGCTCCTCGTGGCGGTGAGCTGCGTTGTCGCAGCGCTGTTTGCGACGATCGGAGACCGAGCCGGTATGCCGCTCTGGCTCACCCTGCCGGTGACCGTCACCGTCGCGTTGCTCGTCACCCAGTGGCTTGCTCGGGGCATGACGGCTCCGCTGCGCGAGATGACTCACGCTGCCAGCCGCATGGCGGCGGGGGACTACCTGCAGCGCGTCTCGACGAAGTCGACCGACGAGGTTGGCGTACTCGCTCGAGCCTTCAACGCCATGTCCTCCGATCTCGCCGACGCGGACCACCAGCGTCGCCAGCTCGTCGCCACGGTCTCGCACGAGCTCCGCACACCGCTCACCGCCCAGCGCGCCCTCCTCGAGAACCTCGTCGACGGTGTGGTGCAGCCCGACGACGCCGCATTGCGTGGGGCGCTCACCCAGTCCGAGCGACTGAGCGACCTCGTCGGCGACCTGTTGGACCTGTCGCGGATCGACGCCGGAGTCGCACCGCTGAGGCTCGAAGAGGTGGCGGTCGCAGATCTGCTCCGCCGGGCGGTGTCGGAGGCCGAGCTCGGTTCCCGGACCGTTCATCACGTATGCCGTGTGGTCCCGGACGATCTCGTCGTCACGGCTGATCCTGCTCGCCTTGCACAACTCGTCGCCAATCTGCTCGACAACGCCGCTCGACACAGCCCTCTGGGCGGCGAGATCCAGCTCGTGGCAACCGTTCTGGACAGCGAACAATGGTCGCTCGAGGTCATCGACGACGGGCCGGGCATTCCCGCTGACAAGGCCGCCAATGTCTTCAGCCGCTTCGGCACGGGCGATGATGCGGGTGGCGGCACCGGCCTCGGGCTCGCGATTGCTTCCTGGGTCTGCGAGCTCCACGGCGGCTCCATCAGCGTTGATCCCACCCCGCCGGGCGGACGAGGTGCGCGACTGCGCGCGGTCCTGCCACGGCATACGCCCGACCGCGCCCAACGGACCTCGGAGGTCGCCATGACGACAACGCCCGCCACGCCGCCTGCGGCGCCACGACCGCCAGTGCCGGCAGCGGCCGCGGCGTCAGCACCAGCACCCGGGACCGTGGTCGTGAAGCAGGGCCCGCCGCCGTTCGTCGACACGCTCTTCGGGAGGTTCTGGCCGGAGGCCGGGCTCGGTCCGCAACCCAGGCTGCTCATCGGGGCCATGCTGTTGGGCCTCATCGGGTCGATCACCTTGCCCGAGAGACGGATTGGTGTGGCAGTGGGGCTCGTCGCCCTGTTGGCGGCCGCGCTCATCCTCTCGGCATCGCGACAGAGGTGGAGTGCCTGGGCCATCAGCTGCGTGGCGGTGGGGGTTGGTCTGACCGCCATGACCGTCATCCGGGCGGCCGAGTGGATCCCCGTCCTCTCGGCCATGATCGCGGCGCTCCTGCTCGCCGCCACCGTGACCCGAGCCCGGTCGTTCGTGAGCATCCCGCTCTCCGCGATCTCCTGGGTACTAGCGGGTCTCCGCGGTCTGCCGCTGCTCGGTCGCACCCTGACGGCGACCAGTCGGATGCCGCTGCTCTGGCCGGTCCTGCGCACCATCGCGATCGCGGCAGTGGGTCTTGTCCTCTTCGGTGGACTGTTCGCCTCCGGCGACGCGATCTTCGGGTCCTGGGCACAGGCGCTCGTGCCCAATCTGCGCTGGGACACCATCATCGGGCGGATCTTCGTCTTCGTCTTCATCGCGGGGATCGCTCTCGCCGGGGCCTACCTCGCGCTCAACCCGCCGCGGATCGCCGACCTCGACGTCCCCCGGGGACGCCCCGTGACCCACCGCTGGGAGTGGCTCGTCCCGCTGGGCGTCGTCATCGCCCTCTTCGTCGCGTTCCTCGCCGCGCAGGCGACAGCAATGTGGGGGGGCCACGAATACCTGCGCGAGACAACGGGACTCACCTATGCGGAGTACGTCCACGAAGGCTTCGGCCAGCTCACGACCGCGACGTTCCTCACCCTGGTCGTCGTGGGCATCGCCACCCGCAAGGCAGCGCAGGTGACGGCCTCCGACCGGCTCACCCTCAAGGTCGCCCTCATCTCGCTGTGCCTGCTCACGCTGGCCGTCGTGGGGTCGGCGCTCTATCGGATGAGCCTCTACCAGGACGCCTACGGCTTCACCGTGCTCCGCGTCTTCGTCGACGGCTTCGAGCTGTGGCTCGGTCTGCTCATCGTGCTGATGATCGCGGCGATCGTGCGGGGCAGCGGCAAGTGGGTGCCGCGGGCGGCGCTGCTCTCGGGTGCGCTCTTCTTCCTCGGCTTCGGCCTGATGAATCCCGATGGCTTCGTGGCACAGCGCAACATCGACCGCTTCCACGAGACCGGCAAGCTCGACACCGACTACCTCGCTGGACTTGGCCCCGACGCGGTCCCGACGATGATCAACGGCCTCGACGCGAAGCAGGCAGCATGTGTCGTGAACTGGAACATGGAGCGCAGCGCTGACGGTGAGGACGACATCTTGGCGTGGAACCTTGGCCGGTCGCGTGCCTTCGCCGCCACCGAGGGCAAGGACCTCACCGTCGACACGTCGTTCTGCTCGGGCTTCGGCGACGGCTCCTCGTCCCGCCAGTGACTCCTCGCGTCTGCGGATGTGGTGGCTCTGGCGACCACATCCGCAGACGCAGCGGATGCGGAAGGTGAGCGGACGGCATACTCGAATCCATGGACTCGACCACAGTGCTCGTCCTCAACGGCCCCAATCTCAACCTGCTCGGCGAGCGTGAGCCAGAGATCTATGGGAGCGACACGCTCGCGGACGTCGAGGCCCTCTGTCGCACGGCCTGTGACGAAGCGGGGCTGACGCTCGAGTTCCGGCAGAGCAACCACGAGGGCGTGCTCATCGACTGGGTCCAGGAGGGGCGACGCGGCATCGCGGGTCTCGTGATCAACGCGGCCGGCTACACACACACGTCGGTCGCTCTGCGCGATGCGCTCAACGCAGTGACCGTGCCTCGCGTCGAGGTGCACATCAGCGACATTCACGCGCGCGAGGCGTTCAGGCACCACAGCTATCTCACCGACGTCACCGACCACCAGATCATCGGGCGCGGCGTGGCGGGTTATGTCGAGGCGATTGACTGGGTGGCTGCCCGACGCGCGAGCTAGAGCTCGGCCAGTCCCACCGCGGAGGGCCCGGAGGTGCGGGAGGTCTCGGCGGCGGAGGCCTGTGAGGCGTCGCGGCGCGCTTCGAGGAAGCGTCGCTCGGCTGGGGTGTGAGTGAGCTCGATCGCGCGCTGGTAGGCGGCAGCCGCCTCCGCATGACGGCCTGACCGGTCAAGGAGATCGGCACGGGTCGCCCACAGCGGTTGGAAGCGCGCGGCGCGGGAGGCCTCGTCGGACGCCTCGATCGCGTCGAGGAGAGCCAGGCCGGCTGCGGGCCCCTCCACGTTGGCCGTCACTGCCGCGAGTGCGGCCGCGCTCCCCAGGCTGGGCGCCACGGCATGCAGTGAGCGGTGGAGTTCCAGGAGGGCCGGCCAGTCGGTGCCCCCGGTGATCGCCCTCGCGCAATGGACGGCCTGGACGGCGGCCTCCAGCTGATAGCGCCCCAACACCCGGGCCGGGTGGGCTGCGCGGAGGTGCTCGTGAGCCCGCGCGATCCGCCCGCGGTCCCACTGGGTGGAGTCCTGCTCGGCGAGAGGGACGAAGGAGCCGCCGATTCCGGTCCGCGCAGCGCGGCGCGCGGCCGACAACCCCACCAGGGCTGCGAGCCCTCGGGCTTCGGGATCGTCGGGGACCAGCTCGGCGAGCACCTCGGCCAAGTGCAGCGCCTCCGGCGGCAGGTCGCGCTCAGCAGGTCCCGTGGACCAGTCGATGACATAGGCGCCGTAGACCGCGCCGAGGAGCGCATCCATCCGCTCGGGCAGGACCGAGCGGTCCGGGATGCGGAAGGGGATCCGGTTGTCGCGGATGCGGCTCTTGGCGCGCACGAGCCGGGTCGCCATGGTCGTGGTGGGGATCGCATAGATGCGGGCGACCTGCTCGGCGCTGTATCCGAGGACGGTGTTGAGCATGAGGGGAGTGCGTGCCGTCGGCGCGATCGCGGGGTGCGCACAGACGAGCATCAGCTCGAGCCGACGGTCGGGGACGGCGTCAGGGTCGACGTCGTCGAGGTGCGACGGAGCATCCGCCTCCGGATCCAGGGACGTGGTCCGCGACACCTCCGCCGAGCGCCACCTGTCTCGTTGACGGTTGCGGGCCACCGTGAGCAGCCACGCCTCCGGTCGGTCCGGCACGCCCTTGACGGGCCAGGTGCGCAGGGCCGCCTCGAAGGCGTCGCCGAGAGCGTCTTCCGCGGCCGCGATGTCGTGGGTGCCCGCAGCGAGAAGGGCAAGCAGGCGGCCATAGCTGGTGCGGGCCACACTCTCGGCCCGCACCGGCGTGGATTCTTCGGGGTTCATTGCAGAACGTCCGCTCAGGTGAGGCGACAGCCGTCGTTCCACGTGCCGTCGACGAACGACGTCGCCGCGGCCCGGACCTCGATGAGGCCGTACTGCGCCGCGGGGCACTTCTCCGCCCAGCCGAGTGCGGCATCGAGGTCGGGGACGTCAATGACGAAGATGCCAGCGAGGGCGTCCTTTGTCTCGGCGAAGGGGCCGTCCTGCACCTCGAGCGATCCGTTGCGCAGGGTGATGGTCGTGGCGGAGGACGTGGGGGCGAGGACCTCGGCGGCGATGAGGACGCCGGACTCCTCGAGGGCGCGACCATAGGCACCGAAGGCGTCCTGCATCTGGGCGATGGCCTCCTCCGGGATCTCACCGGCGGCGGGCTCGGGGTGGGCGAGGACGAGACTGAAACGCATGACGTGCTCCTTCGTGATGTCGGCGCCTCCTGGTTGGCGACGCTCACCGTGGTGACGGATGAGCGAGCCTGCAATCGTCACTTCCTGAGCAATCTCTCACGCGGCACACCAGTCAGGAGTGAAAGAGGCGGCAGATCGGCGTTCGGTGGTGGCACCAGCGATGTCCGGTGGCTTCGTGACTTCCGCGTATTACTAGGACGTCCTACTATTTCGGTATGACACAGACGTCTCCTGAGCTGCACGTGCCCTCGAACCCGGTCCGCATCGTCACTGCGTCGAGCCTGTTCGACGGCCATGACGCGTCGATCAACATCATGCGGCGCATCATGCAGAGCCAGGGCGCAGAGGTCATCCACCTCGGCCACAACCGCTCCGTCCAGGAGGTCGTCGACGCGGCGATCGAGGAGGACGTGCAGGGCATCGCTGTGTCGTCCTATCAGGGCGGGCACGTCGAGTACTTCGAGTACCTCGTACAGCTCCTCCGTGAGGCCGGCGCCGGTCACGTCAAGGTCGTAGGTGGTGGCGGCGGCGTCATCGTCGCCGACGAGATCGCCCGGCTGCGCGAGGCCGGCGTCACGATCTTCAGCCCCGAGGACGGCCAGCGTCTGGGCCTCGTCGGGATGATCAACACGGTCATCGAGGCCTGCGACACCGACCTGTATGCCGCTGGGTCGGCTGATCTTGCCGCCGTCCTGGCGGGGGAGCGCGCGGCCATCGCTCGCGCCATCACCGGCGCGGAGGCCGGCGCCCTGTCCGACGACCTGCGCAGCGAGCTTGTGAAGGCCGCGGCCGGACACCACGTGCCCGTCGTCGGCATCACCGGCACCGGTGGCTCGGGCAAGTCGAGCCTCACCGACGAGCTCGTCCGCCGCCTGCGGGTCGACCAGCAGGACAAGCTCCGCGTCGCCGTCGTCGCGATCGACCCGACCAAGCGCAAGGGAGGCGGTGCCCTCCTGGGTGACCGCATCCGGATGAACTCGCTCGACGGGGACCGCGTCCTCTTCCGTTCGCTCGCCACGCGCGGTGGACGTGAGGTTCCCGAGGGCCTCGAGGACGTCATCACGATCCTCAAGGCAGCGGCATACGACCTCATCATCATCGAGACGCCCGGCATCGGTCAGGGCGACGCGGCGATCGTGCCGTTCGCCGATGTGTCCATGTATGTCATGACGCCCGAGTTCGGTGCGCAGAGCCAGCTCGAGAAGATCGACATGCTCGACTTCGCCGACCTCGTCGCCATCAACAAGTTCGAGCGGCGCGGCGCGATGGACGCGCTGCGTGACGTCGGACGCCAGCTCGTCCGCAACAAGGGTGCCTTCGGCAAGAAGCCCGAGGACATGCCGGTGTTCGGCACCTCGGCTGCGACGTTCAACGACGACGGTGTCACTGCGCTCTACCAGGAGCTGCGAAAACTGCTGTCCGACAAGGGTCTTGAGTTCGCCGAGGGTGCGCTGCCGCACGTGGACGTGCGCCACTCCTCGGTGCTGCGCCAGATCGTCCCGGCGTCGCGCGTCCGCTATCTCTCGGAGATCACCGACACCGTCCGTGGCTATCACCAGCAAACCGAGGCGTATGCCGTCCAGGCCCGTCGGGTGCAGCGCTTCGAGTTCGTGGATGACGAGTTGGCTGCGGCGGGGCATGAGGACCACGCGGTCGACCAGCTGCTGGCCGCTGCCCGCAAGGAGCTGCCGGCAGCCGTCGAGGAGGCCATCGAGAAGTGGCCGGCCACGGTCCAGGCCTACAGCGGCGACGAGCAGGTCGTGCGGATCCGCGACAAGGAGATCCACACGTCGCTGGTCAAGGAGTCGTTGTCCGGCAGCAAGATTCGCCGCGTTGCCGTCCCGTCGTTCGCCGACCACGGCGACCTCGTGTCGTTCCTGCGGCGCGAGAACCTCCCCGGTCTCTTCCCGTTCACCGCCGGTGTCTTCCCGTTCAAGCGCGAGGGTGAGGACCCGGCCCGCATGTTTGCCGGTGAGGGTGACCCGTTCCGCACCAACCGCCGCTTCAAGTTGCTCTCCGAGGGCCAGCCGGCGACACGTCTGTCGACGGCCTTCGACTCGGTGACGCTCTATGGCCGCGACCCCGACCCGCGTCCCGACATCTACGGCAAGGTCGGCACGTCCGGCGTCTCCATCGCGACTCTCGAGGACATGAAGGCGCTCTACGACGGCTTCGACCTCACGTCCCCGACGACGAGTGTGTCGATGACGATCAACGGCCCGGCGCCGACGATCCTCGCGTTCTTCCTCAACACCGTCATCGACGGTGAGGTGGCGAAGTTCGTCGCGGAGCACGACCGGCAGCCGACCGCCGAGGAGGCGACCGGCATACGCGCGCTTGCTCTGGCCTCTGTGCGCGGCACGGTCCAGGCCGACATCCTCAAGGAGGACCAGGGGCAGAACACCTGCCTGTTCTCGACCGAGTTCTCCCTGCGGATGATGGCCGACATCCAGGAGTGGTTCATCGAGCAGCAGGTGCGCAACTTCTACTCGGTCTCGATCAGCGGCTATCACATCGCTGAGGCCGGGGCGAACCCCATCAGCCAGCTCGCGTTCACGCTGGCGAACGGGTTCACCTATGTCGAGGCCTACCTCGCGCGCGGCATGGACATCAACGACTTCGCGCCGAACCTGTCGTTCTTCTTCTCCAACGGGATGGACCCGGAGTACTCCGTCATCGGTCGCGTCGCCCGTCGCATCTGGGCTGTGGCGATGCGGGAGAAGTACGGCGCCAACGAACGCAGCCAGAAGTTGAAGTACCACGTGCAGACGTCGGGCCGCTCGCTGCACGCGCAGGAGATGGACTTCAACGACATCCGCACCACCCTCCAGGCGCTCATCGCGATCTATGACAACGCAAACTCATTGCACACCAACGCTTTTGACGAGGCCGTGACGACGCCGGGCCCCGACTCGGTGCGCCGCGCGCTCGCGATCCAGATGATCATCAACCGCGAGTGGGGCCTCGCGATGAATGAGAACCCGCTGCAGGGCTCGTTCATCATCGACGAGCTGACCGACGTGGTCGAGGCCGCGGTGCTGGCCGAGTTCGACCGGATCTCGGAGCGCGGGGGAGTGCTCGGTGCGATGGAGACGGGCTACCAGCGCGGCAAGATCCAGGACGAGTCGATGATCTATGAGCACCGCAAGCACGACGGGTCGCTGCCGATCATCGGCGTCAACACCTTCCGCAAGCCCGACGCCGAGGGCGGCACGCCGCAGCACGTCGAGCTGGCCCGCGCCTCTGAGACCGAGAAGGAGTCGCAGCTCGAGCGGGTCAACGCCTATCGCGAAGCCCACCGCGAGGAGGCCGAGGTCGCACTGCAGCGTCTGCGCGAGGCGTCGATGAACGGCGACAACGTCTTCGCAGTGCTCATGGACGCCGCTCGGGTCTGCACGCTCCAGCAGGTGACGGACGCGTTCTTCGAGGTCGGTGGCCAGTACCGCCGCAACGTCTAGGTAGTCACCGTCGAGGCGGTCAGCGACTGCATTCGACTGTCAACGCCCGCGTCACTCCGGCTCCAGATAGGGCCACAACCCCATCGATGCAGTGACCACCATCTGGCGACGGCAAGCCGGAGAGGCCTGGATTGGCGACCCGTCATGGCCTTCGTGGCGCGGTGGGTGGGATCGCCGAGTAACCACGACGATGTTGACGCTGGACCTTCTCTGCACCTGTCAAGATGCTCTCGCGGCCTGAAGTGTGAAGGCATCACGACCGACCCGCACGAGGACGGCTAGGTTCTGACCGTGAACATCGACTTTAGTGACTTGCGCTTGGTATGGCCGGATGGCCTGGTACGGCAAATCGCGGCCCGACTCGCGCCGGATGGCGACATTGAGCCCTCAACCTTGGTGTGGCTGATGGCTGAGGCATTTGTCGATCCTCGCGGTTCTTCGGCGATGAGGGATGGTGCGCTTCCGGGGGCTCCGTGCACGAGTTCGATCAACTTGTTCTCGGATGGGACTCCGTCGGACGTCAGCCGGGAGTACTTGGCCTCGCTTCTGGAAGGAATCAACGATGGCGCGGTCAAGCCGTAAACGCCAGCTCGGTACTACCGGCAGCGAGCCGAGACCGAGGCCCATCCCTCTTTAGTGGGCGATGAGGAACTCGGCCCCGCGCTGTGCAAGGTCCTCGTCGACCTGGACAAGACGACTTCTTGAGGGGTCTTCTGGACCTGACCAGCATCACTCGCGTTCATGAACGCCCGCACCGGACGCCAGCGCTTTGAAGATAGTTGATCTCTCCCTCGAGGAGCGATGAAGGGCAATGTGCGCCCCCGACATACCGGCGGCATCCTCGTTCGGCAATCGGCAATGAGGAAGCAGCGATTTACGTTGCCCGCGGCCGTGATGGCCAGCGTTGAGAAAGGTTGACAGGAGTAGGACGGGACGATTTCGTCGTGGGGGCCGGACGATGCCTTCGAGGGGTACGGCGCGTCGAGAGCGGTCGACATCCAACATTGCCACCGATCGGTTCCTGGGCCCGTCATCTGGCCAACGATGACAGGGAGGTGACTCGCCGGGTCTGGTGGAGGCTCTCAATCCATGGAGGATGAGAGTGATGGCATCACCAGCTGCCGGTCCCCACGCCGCGCCGGGGATGGGCGCTGATCCGGGTGCGGGCCTACCTCCTCAACAGGTCCGAGCTGCACACCCGGCTGGGGCTGGCGCAGGGCGTGACATTCCTTCGGGTGCCCGGGATCGAGGCCACCGGGGATGTGGTCGCGTGCCCCAGCGGGGAGTTTGCCGCCGGGGAGCAGGTGGTGGCCATGCTGGGGGATGGGCCGCACGTTCGACGGCGGGTACGCCGAATTCACACTCAGCCTGGCGTTCTCGTGCGGGCTGTACGGCCTGACCAAGAAGAAGGTCGGCGCGCGCTCGAGGCGAGACGACGTTCCTCGACCACGGCACCGGCCACACCTCGCTGACGGTGCTGGCCGGGGTGGTCACCGCCGTGCCGCTGCTGCTGTTCGCCGCCGCCGCCCGACGCCTGCCGCTCGTGACGGTCGGCCTGATCCAGTTCGTCACCCTGGTGCTGCAGCTGCTTGTGGGAGTGCTCGTGCTCGGGGAGCGCGTCAGCGGGCGGCTGTGGGTCGGCTTCGGCATCGTCTGGGTTGCGCTGGTGCTGCTCAGCGTCGACTCGCTGCGCACCGCGAACGCATCGCGTACCGTGCGGCGTCGGGTCGCCGATGGCGCGACCGGCACGGCTTGGACCCAGACACGGGACGGGGCTGCCGACACCGTGATCAGGTCACGACGATCGGGACCTCGCGCATCTTGAGCGGCTTCTTGGTGATCCAGTGCTCCCACGTGATCGTGGCCTTGTAGGTGCCCTTGGTCTTCGGCCGCAGCAGCATGTCGTAGCGCTCGGCTCCCCCGAACGCGAGTACCGACGTCGTCAGCTGCGAGTCGGTGTCGGTGGCCGCGGGGCTGTAGCCGTCCGGGAGCGAGGTGTCACGGAACGGGCGTCCGTCGTGGGTCACCAGCTCGCCGATCGCCGCAGGCTTGCCCTGAGGGTCGGTGAAGCGCAAGGTCATCGGGTTGTAGTTGGCGTTCAGCACGCGCAGCAGGGTGGGCGCCTTCGCGCTGCCGACGACGTTGGCCCGGATCCGCGCCAGGCTCCAGACCCCGTCACCCCGCGGACGTCGCGCGAGCTCCCCGCCCAGCAGGTAGAAGTGCTTGGGGTCGAAGCGGTTCAGGCCGGCGTCCTCGCCCGACAGGCCCGCGGCGTGGTCCAGGGTGTGCCAGCGCGGGTCCACCGAGTAGGGGATGAGGATCGTCTCGGTGTCGATGTCGTACTCGGGGCCGTCGCTGAACACGCGGCGGCGCCCGACGGGGATCTGCGGGCGGGGCTCCGGGTCGATGATCAGCGCCCCGAACATGCCCATCTGCGCGTGCAGGACGGTGTTGACGTGGCAGTGGTAGAAGTACGTGCCGCTGGCGCCCTTGTTCGGGTTGCCCGCCTCACCGCGCTCCGGGCGCCACTGGTAGGTGTACTCGCCGTCGACCTCGAACGAGGAGTGCCCCACGCCGTCGTTGCGCGGGTCGGGCTCCATACCGTGCCAGTGGATGGTGTGCGGTCCCTTCGACGGACGTAGCCGCGCGTGGAAGACCTGCCCCTCGCGCACACGGATCAGGGGGCCCGGCAGGGCGCGGCCCGAGGTCGAGGTCTCGAAGCCCCAGATGTCGTGCTGGGCACCATCGTCGAACCTGAGGAGCCGGTTGAAGAACCCGAGCGAGATGGAGGCGTCAGGAGTCTGCTTGAACTCGGTGATCGGCTCGTCCTCCTGGATCTGGTCGGAGGAGAAGTCGACCTGGCTGCGGTAGAGGTGGTGCGTCTGCTCCGTCGCGGTGCCTGACTGGGTGGGCGCTGCCAGCACCCAGTCGGCCACGAGCCCGCCGGGGTACAGGCCGCCCGCGGCGGTCTGGGAGGGCTCGGCGTGGCAGTGCATGGGGTAGACCCAGTCGGTCTTCCGCGCGTGCCACACCGGGTCGATGACCTCGGGGGGCCGCCGGAGCGGCAGGACGCTGTCCTTGCGCTCCAGTGCCTCGAGCTCGACGACGTCCTCCCACTGCTGGAGCACGACGTGCCCGGCGGTGTCGACGTAGCCGCGGTCCCTCGGGAAGTCCAGCGAACCCCGCCGGACGGTCCACACGTGGTTGCCGTGGAAGTGCATCTGCTGCCGGACGATGCCGGTGTTGACCAGCCGGATGAGCTGCCCGGCGCCCACGGTGCCGGGCGAGTAGGACCGGCTGAAGTTGCGCACATCGATCTCGCGCGCCGAGCCGGACATCAGCGTCTCCTCCTTGCGCCGGTCGTTGGCGGCGAGGTCCCGGGAGATGCCGAGGGACTGGAAGCCGCTGCGCCCGTTGAGCAAGAAGTAGCGCGGCACCGCCGGGGTGGCGTAAGGGTCCACCGTCCCGCCCGCGGAGGCGATCTTCGCCCAGACCGGCTCGACGACGTGCGTCATCCACAGCCACTGTCGCTCGAACTCGGTCCCACCGGGCTTCAGCCGCCACCGCGCGTCGGGAGACATCACGAGCAGCACCCCGAAGAGACCGAGAACCCGCTCGACGTCGCCGTTCGTGGGGTCGCTGTAGACGTAGGTGCCTGGCGCCGGCGCCGTGAGCTCGAGCTCAGCGGTCTGGCCCGCAGGGATCGGCCCGGTCGACAGGTCCTCCGGCTTGGTCGGGTGCGGCACGCCGTGCAGCCGCAGCGCGTGCGGCTGGGTGAGACGGTTGTGCACCCTCAGGCGGATGGTGCTGCCTGACTCGGCGATGATCGTGCGGGCCGGGAAGTAGCTGGCCCAGCGCTCGCGGTGGACCAGGTACTCCCCCGGCTGGCGCGGGTCCGGTGCCATCGGCGCCGGTCGGCCCTTGGGCGGCAGAGCTGCACCGAGGGGGTACGTGCGGCTGACCACGAGCTGCCCGGTAGCGGTGAACACCCGCGGGGTGACGGCCAGGCTCGGCTGCGGGTCGCCGATCGCGGTGGGCCTGTCACCGAAGCCGCGGTGGTAGACCAGCGTGCCGTCGACCATCGGCAGGTAGCCCTCGTTGACGTAGAGGTCGAGCACACCGGGGACGGCAGCGACAGCGGCCGCGGCCGCCGGCCGGGGCAGCGCCGCGGGCACGGACGCGGCCCGCGAGGGGCCCGCGGCGGCCACGGCGACCGCCCCTGAACCCGCACCTGCGACCGCACCGAGGCGCAGGGCGTCCCGCCGGCTGACCTGGCCACGCGACGGCGCGCTCATGGCCTGGCCGCCAGTCCGTGCCAGACCGGCGGCAGGTCGATGACCACGGGAGCGGCGCCCGGCTCCGAGAGCTCGGCGGCCAGCTCGCTCACGCCCGAGGGCGCGAGATAGCTGATGCGCACCCGCTCGGTCGTCCCTGGCTCCAGACCACCCGGCGCGAGGTCGGCGTCCTCGGGGGTCACGGTCGTCCCGTCCGGACCGACCCGCAGCCTGAGCTGACCCGGGGAGAAGAGCACGGGGTCGGCCGTGCCGTTGCGCACCTCGACCTCCAGGACGACGCGGTCCGCCCACGTGTGGTTGCCGGGAGCCGGCGAGGAGGACGCCGCCGACACGTGGCCGTGGGCGGCACCTCCGGCGAGCCGTGGCCCGCGGTCGGCCCGGAGGATCTGCACGCTGCCGAAGCTGGTGCCGGTCGCGTCACCGGGTCCGGCACCGCGGATGACCTGCCGGGCCAGGGGCACGACCGCCACGGCGCCGACCACCACCAGGGCGACCTGGCGTCGGGTCCACCCGGGTGGCCCGAGGTCCTCGGGAGGGCTCGCGCCCTCGGACGGAGCAGACCTGCTCGGCGTGCTCGGACTTATCAGCATGTCCTTGCGTCCTAGTTCCATGGCTGTGCCCTCTCGACAGCACAAGCATCGACTCGCCACCTTTTAACCGGCTTTTGGCTCTGCGGCACCTCCGACAACGTCATCGACGACCTGCTCGAGGAGGTCACGATCTCGCTCCGAGGTCACCAAGGGAGCATGCCGCCCCGGGAGCGTGCGGTCTGCTCATCGGCATGACGGAGTTCCCGCACGGCTTCGCAACACCGTGGCGCCTGCAACGCAGCTCCCCGACGGCGTGTCCCCACAAGAACGGCGTCAGGGCGAACGTCTGGTTCTCGGCTGACCTCGCCGCGCGACGTGGTATCGCGCCCATGGGCAGCGTCGTGTTCGGCATCATGCCCACGCTGGGCGCCATCTGGGCGCTGAAGACCGCTCGAACAGCGGCTATGGCGGACCTGCCTCACAGCCGTTACCGGTGTTGCCAGACCTTCCGCGCCGAGAGCAGCAGGAGCAACGCCAGGAGTGGGACGAGGGGTGCGTCTCAGCGCCGCCTATGACGCGGGGGCCGACCGGTCCTGACTCTCCGACTGGCTAGGGGCGGCGGGGTCAACCCCCGTCAGGACGGCCGTCGAGCAGTGGCAGGGCCGGATCCCACGACGTACCGTCTCGTTCGTTGCGACGCTTGCGCGCGATCGCCGACAGCGCCTCGAGCACGACCCTGTTGGCCAGGGCAGCCGTGATGTCGGAGTGGTCGTAGGGCGGGCTGACCTCCACCACGTCGATCCCGACGACGGGGAGCTCGAGGCAGATGCGACGCACCGAGTCGAGCAGTTCTCGCGCGGTGAGACCACCGGGCTCCGGCGTGCCGGTACCCGGTGCGTGGCCCGGGTCGCAGACGTCGATGTCGACCGACAGGAAGACACCGTCACACTCGTCAACGGCGATCGAGGACGCCTCTGTGATCACGTCGGTCAGTCCGCGGTGGACGATCTCGGTCATCTCAAAGGACCGCATCCCTCGCTCCGCCATCCAGTCGAGCGTCTCTGGACCGGGCCAGTAGCCGCGCAGGCCCACCTGCAGGAACCTGTCACCTCGCAGTGCGCCCGACTCGATCAGGCGACGCATCGGTTGACCGTGTCCCCACAGGGAGCCGAACTCGATGTCACCGGTGTCCGCGTGGGCGTCGAAGTGAATCATCGAGACCCGCCCGTGCCCCAGCACGTTGGCGACCCCCTTGGCGTCAGGGAACGCGATCGAGTGGTCACCACCCAGGACGACGGGGATCGCGCCGGAGCGGGTCACCTTCTCGACAGCCGCCTCCAGCACCCCCAGTGCCTTCTCTATGTCCCCCGGTGGCATCTCGACGTCGCCAGCGTCAACGACCCTCAGGTCCTTGAGCCCGTCGGTCCGCAACGCCAGCGACGGTCGAGACCCGTCATGAGGGAGATAGTCGGTCATCCTGATCGCCTGAGGGCCAAAGCGCGTGCCGGGCCTGTGCGAGGTGCCGCCATCGAACGGCGCGCCCACGATCACCACGTCCGCATCGGAGTACGTCGACTCATCGTCCAGGTCACACGGAGGGACGCCGAGGAAGGTGATGTCGGGGCCGAACTGCGCGCCGTAACGGGTCATGGCGATCATGATGCTCGCCCGATCATGCACTTGACCAGCAACACACCTCAGGGCCGCGGCGTCAGGACCACCGCGCCAGGGCCACAGCGCCGGGGCCACAGCGCCGCAGCTGGTCGGCCGCCTCATGCGCGCACTTGTCCGCGGGTCCTACGAGAGCATGATCTCGTGGACGAATCACCAACCTCCGACCCGCGTCTGGGCGTCGCGGTGCGGGCGAGCCACGCCTGGTACGAGGACGTCTTTGCCGCCCACAGCATCCAGACCCGGACCGAGGACGGCCTCTGGAGGGCAATGAGCGACCCGCCGCGGTGGCACTCCGCAGCCAAGACGCTGCGGCCGGACGTCCCCGAGGAGCGGGTCGTCGCGGCAGTCGATCGGTTCGACAGCTGCTCAGTTGCCGACTCGTTCGGCTCGCTCGACCTGACCGCGCACGGGTTTGTGAGGCTGTTCACCGCAACGTGGGTGTCACGGCTGGCACGGACCGAGGATCCGGCGCCGTGGCCCGAGGACTGGGCGATCGTGATCGGCGAGGGCGAGCTGGCGCAGTGGAACGTCCTGCAGGACACCACCGGCGTGCTGCTGCCCTCAATGCTGGAGCACCCAAGGTTCACGTTCCTCGTGCGACGGTCGTCCGGGCGGATGGTCGCGGGCGGCGTGCTCCACCGGGTCGACGACGCCGTCGAACTGTCCAACACCTGGGCGACCGGTGACGAGGCGGACGAACTCAGAGGTGTGCTCGCCTGCGCCGAGAACCTCCATCCGCCGCTGCCGGTGGTGGGGTACTTCGGGGACGACGTGCTCGGCGCCTACACGGACGCCGGCTTCGCACAGGTCGGGCCACAGATCGTGTGGCTCCGGGAGAGCCGACCGTGACGTGTTCGCTGCGGTCGGTCACCAAGCGTCCAGCGAGCAGGCGCAGCCCTGGTTCGAGGCTAGAGCTTGGTCATCTTGCGGAACGGCGTCTCGATCCGCAGGGTGCTGCCACCGAAGTCGACGGTTGCCCCGCCTGCATCGATGCTGACGACACGACCCAGGCCGTGCGAGTCGTGACAGACACGGTCACCCGCCGCGAACTCTTCGATCGCCACCTCGGCCTGAGGCCGGAACGGGCTGTTGGCGTGTCGAGGGCGGCTGTGCGCAGATGCATTGCTCATTCCTCCCAGTGTGCCCCTTGTCGGCCTGCATAGCGAACTTTTGCCCCCACTAGGACGTTTGGCGAGCGACGTGAGTGGGTAAGGGGCGGGCCGTTTGCAGTGACAGGATGACGGCCATGCAGATTCAGCACACTTCCGCCATCGTCACCGGAGGCGCCTCAGGCCTCGGTGGCGCCACCGCAGCAGCCCTTGCCGCGCAGGGCGTCCACGTCTACGCCATCGACCTCCCCGCGGGCATCGAGCAGGCCCCCGAGGTCGACGGCATCACCTACGTCGCGACCGACGTCACCAACGAAGAGCAGGTCCGCGCGGCCGTCACCCAAGCCAGTGCCGACGCCGCCGCGCCGCTGAGGATCGTCGTCAACTGTGCCGGCATCGGCCCGAGCGCCCGCATCCTCGGCAAGAAGGGCGTCCACGACCTCTCGCTCTATCGCAAGGTCGTCGAGATCAACCTCATCGGCTCGTTCACCGTCCTCGCGATCGCGTCCGAGGCCATCGCCCAGACCGAGGCCGACGAGCACGGCCAGCGAGGCGTCATCATCAACACGGCCAGCATTGCGGCCTACGACGGCCAGGTCGGCCAGGCGGCATACGCGTCGTCCAAGGGCGGCATCGTCGGCCTCACCCTTCCGGCCGCGCGCGACCTCGCGCAGTACGGCATCCGCGTCTGCACGATCGCCCCCGGCATCGTCGAGACGCCCATGCTCGCCACGGTCTCCGAGGAGTTCCGCGCGGGCCTCGCCGCGGGCGTGCCGTTCCCGCAGCGCCTCGCTGCCCCGACCGAGTACGCCAAGCTCGCCCTGGCGATCATCGACAACGACTACCTCAACGGCGAGACGATCCGGCTTGACGGCGCGCTGCGGATGGCGCCGCGCTGAGGTGCGCCTGAATCTCGAGCTGCTGCCCGGGGTCGACTGGTCCATCGCGATCGTCGACCTCGGCAGCGGCGAGGTGCTCGCGTCGCACGAGCCCGATCGCCTCCTCTCAACCGCGAGCGTCGGCAAGGTCTTTGCCCTCATTGAGCTGGCCGAGCGCCTGCGTGACGGCAGCCTCATCGCAGACCAGCCCCTCGACCGCCGCACCGTCAGCCCAGTCGCGGACTCTGGCCTGTGGCAGCACCTCGCGACCGACGTCCTCCCGCTCGGCGATGTGGCCACCCTCGTCGGTGCGGTGAGTGACAACCTCGCGACCAACGTCCTCATCGACCTGCTCGGGCAGGACTCCATCCGCGCGCGAGCCGCGCAGTGGGCGCCTCGCGGCTCCGACCTCGTTGACATCGTTCGTGGCCTGCGCGGCCCCGATGACCCGCCGCACCTCAGCCTCGGCTGCGCCGCCGACCATGTCGAGATCTTTGGCCGCCTCTGGCGTGAGCGCACTGTCGCGGGCTCAACCGGCGAGCGCGTCCTCGGGTGGCTCGCCCCCGGCATGGACCTCTCCATGGTCGCCTCTGCCTGGCACCAGGACCCGCTGTCCCACGCCGAGGAGTACGCCGGCCCGATCATCACCCACAAGACCGGCACCAACCTCGGTGTGCGGGCCGACGTCGGTGTCGTGGACAGCGGCGGCCGCGCCACGGCATACGCCGTCCTCGCCAACTGGTCAGAAGAGCCGATGGGTCATCGTCGTGACGACGTCATGGGCGCACTGCGCCGCATAGGCGACGCGCTGCGAACCTCCCTGGGCTGACTGCCGGTCGACGTGGCAGGGTGACAGACATGAGCCCCAGCGAGCACGGCCACTTCGACGACGCCGCCAGCACCTGGGATGCCGACCCCGCCAAGATCGAGCGCGCCCGTGCCACGGCCGACCTGCTCAAGGGTGCGCTGGCCCTCACCGGGACCGAACGCGTCCTTGAGATCGGGGGCGGCACGGGTCAGCTCAGCCTCTCGCTCGCCGACCACGTTGCGGCGGTCCTCGTCACCGACGCGTCGCCGGGCATGGTCGACGTCGCGCGCGCCAACATCGAGCAGGCCGGGTCGGCCGACAGGCTCACGGCGCAGCGGCTGGATCTCGTCACCGATCCGCTGCCGGATGGCCGGTTCGACGGGGTGTGGGCCCAGCTCGCGCTCCACCACGTGCGTGAGATCGACCTCCTGCTGGAACGCGTCAAGGCGATCCTCGTCCCCGGTGGCTGGGTCGCCATCGTCGAGCTCGACGACGACCGGGCCGGCGCCTTCCACGCCCACCACGAGGACTTCACCGGCCACCACGGATTCGACCGTGACGCGTTCGCGGAGCGGTTGCGCGCCACCGGGTTTCACGACGTCACCGTGTCGGACGCCGGCTCGATCGAGAAGGAGCTCGGTGGTGACGACCAGGGTCGAGGGACCTTCGCGATGTTCCTCGCCGTCGGTCGCGCCTGAGGCCTGCCGATGAGCCGCACGCTGCGCGACGACCTCGGCCACGCCGTGGACCTGCCAGACGGTGGAGTATGCCGTGTGGTCTCGCTCGTCCCTTCGCTCACCGAGGCGGTGGCCGCGACTTCACCCGGCGCGCTCGTGGGAGCAACCGAGTGGTGCACCCACCCGGCCGATCTCGACGTGACGCGGGTGCGCGGCACCAAGAACCCCGACCGCACCGCCATCGTCGATCTGCGGCCCGACCTCGTCATCGCCAACAAGGAGGAGAACCGCGAGCTGGACGTCGTACGCCTCCGCGAGGCGGGAATCGCGGTGTGGGTCACCGACATTGAGACCGTGCCGCAGGCACTGGCGTCCATGCGCAGACTCCTGGTCGAGGCTTGCGTCTGGCCGGAGCCGGCATGGCTCACGGAGGCAGAGAGCCTCTGGAGCGGCGACGTTCCCGCGCCCCACGCCCGAGTCATTGTGCCCATCTGGCGCGACCCGTGGATGGTCGTGGGCCACCCGACCTTCACGGCCGACCTGCTCGCTCGACTGGGCCTCGAGGTCGTCACCGCCAGTGTCGATGGACGTTATCCCCACGTCGATCTGGAGCAGCTCGACGCGGCTGGCGCCGACCTTGTGCTGCTGCCGGACGAGCCCTACGTCTTCAGCGCCACCGACGGGCCAGAAGCGTTCTCGCGCACCACAACTCGTCTCGTGAATGGGCGCCTGATCACGTGGTACGGCCCGTCACTCGTCGAGGCCCGCAGCGCCATCGACATCTGACCCAGCGGTCAGCCAGCCGCCTTGAGGATCTTGACGACCTCGGTCTGCCCCTTCTCTCGCGCATGCTCGAGCGCGGTGGCGCCGTCCCGGTCCGCGAGCGTCGGATCGGCGCCCGCCTCGAGCAGGATCCGCACGATCTCCTGGTGGCGAGGCCCACCATCGCCGAGCAGCACCGCCTCGAGCAGTGCGGTCCAGCCGAGGTCGTTGACGTGGTCCACGTTGATGCCGGTCCGGACGACCCGGCGCACGTAGTCGACGTGCCCGCGCTCGCTCGCCGGGATCACCGACACCCCGCCGTAGCGGTTGCGGATCGTCAGGTCGGGCTTGGCCGGGAGCAGAGCCTCGAGCATCGCCACGCTGCCGGTCACCCCGGTGACGAGCCAGGGAGTGTCATGGCGGTCATCCAAGGCGTCCGCGGACGCACCCATCGCGACGAGCAACCGCGCGAGGTCGACGTGGTCGTGGGTCGCCGCGAGGAGCAGCGCCGTGCGGTCCTGGCCGTCGCGTGCCTCGATGTCCGCACCGGCACGCAGCGCCAGCGCAGCGGAGTCGGCGTCCCCGGACGCGGCCGCACGCAGGAGCGCGTCGTCCGGGCGGAGGCCCGAAGTCCTCGTCGGCTCGTCCGCTCGAGCCAACACGCTCGCGAGCCGCCCGTAGCCGCGCTCGCGCGCCATCTCGATCGGCGTCAGCCCTTCCGTCCCAGAAGGCCGATCCAGCTGCACCCCGCCGGCCACGAGGACGCGCACAGTGTCGACGTAGTCCGCGGTGTCCTCACCGAGCCACACCGCCTCGTGGATCGCCTGGTAGCCGATGCGGTTGACGTGGTCACGGTCGATGCCGGCCTGCAGGAGCTCGCCGACGACGAGGGCGTGTCCGCGCTCGGCGGCACGGATGAGACCCGTGCCGTTCCAGCTGTCCTTGTCGTCGACCTTCGCGCCATGCCGCAGGGTCAGACGCAGGAGCTCGAGATGGCCTTCGCTCGTCGCGATGAGGTAGGCCGACTGCTGCGTCTCGTCCTTGCCGTTGACGTCGGCTCCCCGCTCGATGAGCCGGGCCGCAAGGGCGGCGTCACCGGGCCACGCCGCGTCCCGCAGCTGCCGGTCCAGGGCCGCCCTGTCGGCGCCGGTCGTGGCGTCGGTGTCGGTCGAAGGGTCGGGCGAGGCGTTCACGGTTCTCCCGGGGCTTGATGAGCTGACTGGGCGGTCGGTCGACGGCTCTGCCGTGCAGGCTGCCGCGGCCACCACGACGATCGTGGCAGCCGCGGCGGCACGGAAGCGATGCGGCATACGGAGCACGTCATCCCGCGAACGGATCGGTGACGATCTCGTAGGGCGGTGCGGCGACGGTCTCGTCGAACTTGCTGTCGACGAAGAGGACGCGCCCGCGCAACACCTTCGCGGTGGTGAGGACGCGGGACGGATCGGTCGCCTCCTGCGTGAGAAGGGTGGCGCTTCGCCCATCCGCAGCCAGGCGCAGGGTTGCGAGCATCCGCGAGAAGTTGCGCACGACGAGCAGGCGCGAGCCTTCTCGGACGAGACCGTCGGCGTTCGTCAGGTCGGCCCCACCCGTGGCCACCGGCGTCACCGACCCGTCAGCAGTGGCGAATCGCCACAACTGGCCGGTCGTCCCCTGGGCGACCACGACGGCGCTGCGATCCGCAGTGAGGACGATGCCGCCGAGGTTGAAGCCCTGGCGCTGCTCGATGATGCCACTCGCGTCCGACCACAGCTCCGCCTGCCACGCGCCACCCTCGCGGGCGACCCGGAACACCTGCGGCGCATTGGAGTTCGTGACGTATGCCGCGCCGTCCGGTCCGATGGCGACGTCGTTGGCAAAGCCGTTGTCTCCGGGCAGGCGCAGGGCGGCGAGGAGCTGGCCCTCGGGCGAGTAGACCCACACGTCGGGCCGGCCGTTGTCCAGCCCGGTCGCTGCGTCGATGCCGTTGGGACCGCCAACCACATAGACACGACCCGCGTCGTCGGTGGTGATGCCGCGCGCTGTCCGGCGCCCGTCGGTGCCGTCACCCGCGAGCCACTGCTCAGTCGCCGCGGATCCGGCCACGCCCCGATGGATCTCGCCGCCGGTGACCTCGCTGACATAGAAGGTGCCCCGTCTCGGGTCGACGCCGATGCCCTCGAACTTCGAGCCGCCGGCGTCACCGGTGAGGGTGTAGGTCGACGGGCGACCGGACTCGGACGTGGCCACAGACATGCCCACAGACGCGGTGGCCGGGGCTGCGGTGGTGGCGAGCACAGCGGGCAGGGCGGCAGCGGCGAGCAGCGCCGCCATCGAACGGGTGGGACGGAAGGTCATCACACTTCTCCTCGGCTTTCGGAGTGAGTCGCCCGTCGGTGCAGGCGACCTGGCTGATCTCCACTCTCCACCCGCCCGACGTGCACACGCGACGGGCAATCGGCCATCGTCGAATAGCCGATCGGATGATGCCGCGCCGCCCCAGGCAGTCCTAGGCTGCACGCATCATGGATGCGGTTGCCTTCGGGCGGACACCACAGGAACCCGCGGCGCGGGGCGTCCTCGCGCCGGTGGTGCGGCTCGAGCGGTGGCTGGACGCGGCCCTCGTCCTGCTCCTCGTCGCCTGCGCGGTCCGCTATGTCTCTCGGCACGGGCTCCACGTCGAGGGCTGGGGTGTCGTCGCCGGCGCGGCGCTCCTCGGCCTCCTCGCGCTCGCGAGACCCGCTGACCCCGCCACGTGGGTTCCCACCGCCAGGGTCGTCGTCCTCGTCATCGTGTGGGGTGCCCTCACGCTCGTCGCGCCGTCGTTCGCGTGGGTGGCGGTCGCCGTCGCCTTCGCAGTGCTGCGCAGCCTGTCCTTCCCGTATGCCGCAACGGTCGTCGCGCTCATGGCTGTCCTCGTGAGCGTGGCCTGGCTGCGGATCACCGATGGTTTCGACCCCGCCCTCGTGGCCGGGCCCGTGGCGATGGCCGGGCTGACCGTGGTCGCGTTCCGCACCCTCGACCGGGTGGCGGCTGGGCGCCAGCGCCTCCTCGACGAGCTCTCGGCGGCGCAGACCGACCTCGTCGCCGCGCAACGCACCGCCGGTGCACTCGCCGAGCGGACCCGGATCTCGCGTGAGATCCACGACTCCGTCGGCCAAGGGCTGTCGAGCATCAACCTGTTCCTCCAGGCCGCAGAGCAGGAGTGGGTCCGGCAGCCGGAGGCGGCGCGACAGCACGTGCGCAGCGCGGCCGTCGCAGCTCGTGACGGGCTCGACGAGGTGCGGCAGGTCGTGCGCGACCTCGCCCCCGTCGGGCTCGACGGCGGGGCGCCCGAGGACCTCCACGAGGCGGTGCGACGCGTGGTCATCCAGGGAGCCCACACGCTGATCGGGGAGGTGCGGGTGCATGGCCCGGCGGCGCCCCTGTCTCCGGAGGTCGCGTCCGCCGTCGTCCGCACCGCCCGGGGCGCTGTGGCCAACGCCGTCGAGCACTCGGAGGGGACGCGCGTGGTCGTGTCGCTCACCTACGAGCACGACGAGCTGAGGCTCGACATCCGCGACGACGGGCGCGGTTTCGACCCCGAGCACCTGCGAACGCACGACGGTCGCGGGACCGGACTGGCCGGCATACGCCGTCGTGCCGAAGGCCTCGGTGGTCGGGCGACCATCGAGAGCGCGCCGGGGGAGGGGACGACCGTCTCGGTCGCCTTCCCCACGGGTGGCGGGGAGGGTGCGCAGTGACCGTGCGCATCGTCCTCGTCGACGACCACCCGGTGGTCCGGGCCGGCCTGCGGGCCCTGCTCGACGGCCAGGACGACTTCACCGTCGTCGGGGAGGCCGGCGACGCGGCCACCGCGGCGGTGGTCGTCCGGACCCAGCGACCCGACGTCGTCCTCATGGACCTCAACCTCGGGCAGGGTGAGGGCGGGGCCCGGGTGACGGCGGCACTGCGCGCGCAGCCGGACCCGCCGGAAGTGCTCGTGCTGACGACCTATGACACCGATGCCGACGTGCTGCGGGCACTGGAGGCGGGCGCGAGGGGCTACTTGCTCAAGGACGCACCCCCGGCTGACCTGTTCGCCGGCATCCGTGCCACGGCGAGGGGTGAGACCGTGCTGGCCCCGACGGTGGCGGCCACGGTGGTCCGGCGCGCCGCGCCAGGAGGGCGCGACGCCGTCACGGAGCGCGAGGTGGAGGTCCTCGAGCTGCTCTCGCGAGGCCTGGGCAACAAGGAGATGGCGCGAGAGCTGTTCGTCTCCGAGGCCACCGTGAAGAGCCACCTGTCGCACATCTACGCCAAGCTGGCGGTGGACACGCGCGCCGGGGCGGTCGCCGCCGCCATCGAGCGGCGGATCATCCGCACCTGAGCGCCGCTTTGCGGATCAGGCGTCGGGTCAGCCGCCCGCCTCGGTCCCGTCAGTCGGAGTAGAGGACCCGGAAGCGCTCGCACACCACGGGCATGTCGGACCTGAAACCGTGCTCGTGGGTGGCCTCCGCGGTGAAGAACTGCTCGTGGACGGCGCGCCAGTGCGCCAGCGACAGGTCACCCTCGCCCTCGAGACGGGCGTGCTCCTCGTCGACCTCGTCGAAGGGCACGACGGCCACCTCGCTGGTCTCGAGCAGGGCCCGCGGCCGGCCGGAGCCGTCGAGCACGATGCTGAGGGCGCCCTGCTCCGGGAGCTGCTCACCCTCGGCCTCGTAGTCCCAGAGGGCGCTGGCGGTGGCGGTCTTCGTGCCGTCGAGCACCAGGCCCAGCAGCTTGTCTGCCTGCTCGGCGGAGGCGCCGAAGGCCCACGTCGGCGGTGGGACCGAGTCGAGCGGCGTCGGCCCGAAGTAGGTCGGCACCGCACTGATGTGGGCATGCAGGCGGGCGAGGTCCCAGAAGGTGCGCACCTGCTCCTCCGCCTCGTCGGGCTCCGCGGTTGCCAGGTCGTCCGGTCGGGATCTGTCGTCGCTCATGGTGCCAGCGTGCCACTGGTCGGTCGCTGGTGGTGGCCGGTCGCACGCGGGTGGCCCGGGAGCGCCACCGCGGACCCATGGCGGCCACGCTCGGGCTCAGTACCAGTGCGGCGAACGTCCGAGCCACTGCGAGTGGGCCTCGCACGGCGAGCCGTACCTTCCGTCGATGTAGTCCAGCCCCCACCTGATCTGCGTCGCCGGGTTGGTGAGCCAGTCGCTTCCGGCGCTGGCCATCTTCCAGCCCGGGAGAGATTGGGGGATCCCATAGGCCCCGGACGACGAGTTCGTGGCGCTCCAGCTCCACCCCGACTCGCCGTGCCACAACTCGTCAAGGCAGGAGAATTCGGTCGACCCCCACCCGTAGGCCGCGAGCATCGCACCCGCGACCTCTCGGGCGGCCCCCGGTCCGCTCTCGGACCCGCCCGCGGCCTGCACGCCGATCAGCCCCGTCTCGGCGAGTCGCGCGGCGGCCTCGCGCTGCTCGACCAGGTCCGCCGCACCCTGCTCGAGGCGGGCCAGCTGCGTGGTGAGCGTCTCCTGCTGCGCCCCCAGTGTCGCCGCCTCCGCCCCGGCCAACGCGGCCTGCGCCTCCGCGTCGGCACGCGACGAGACCACCGCCTCGACAGCGCTCGCGCGGCTCGCCCGGGCCGCGGCGAGCCGGCGCTCCTGCGAGGCAGCGTCCGCTGCCGCCGATGTGGCCGCAGCCACTGTCTCGCGGGCGTCGATCGCCTGATGCTCGAGCACCACCCCCAGGTCGGACAACAGGGCCGGGGGAGCGAGAAGGAGGGTGGCGAGGTCGTGCAGGGCACCGCCCTGCATGTACATGTCGGCAGCTGTCGAGGACAGCGCCCGGTCGGCGTCGTCGCGGTCGCCGAGGGCCGTCACCAGCTGTGCGTTCGCCTGCTTCAGGCCCTCGTCTGCGTCGGCGAGCTGCTGTCGGGCTCGCTCTTCGGCCTCGACCGACGCGGCGACCCCGCGTTGCAGCGCCAGCAGGCGGGCCCCGGCCAGCTCCACCTTTGTGGTGATGTCGGCAACCTGCTTGGCCACGGCTGCAGCCGCCGCCTGCGCCTCAAGGACCTCGTCCTCGGTGGGCGACGCGGGAGGAGAAGTGCTCTCGGACGTTGTCGGCTCCGCGACCACCCGGGTGTCGGGGACGGTGGCACCCGCAGTGGTCCAGGGCAGGACCGAGCAACTCATCGCAGCCGCGACGACGGCGGCAGTGCCACGCGAACGCGCGCAAAGACCCATCCCTACATCCTCCCCCGATCCCCACCCGCTGTCAGCAAGTTGGTGTCAATGATCGGTCGTCGCTGGTGCGCTGACCGTCGTGGCAGGCTGACGCGCCAAGACCGACCGAACCCGCCCGACGAGAGAGTGACCGCGTGATGAGAGCCGTCGCCTACGAGCGTCACGGACAGATCCCGACGCTACGCCACTTGCCCGAGCCCGACTGCCCCGAGGACGGCGTTGTGATCGCGGTCCGCGCCACCGGCGTCTGCCGGTCGGACTGGCACGCCTGGAAGGGCCACGACCCGGTGCCTCTGCCGCAGATCCCCGGACACGAGCTGGCCGGCACGATCGCCGAGGTCGGCGACGACGTCAGGAACTGGCGCGTGGGGGATCGAGTCACCGTCCCGTTCGTCTGCGGCTGCGGGGTGTGCGACTACTGCCGGGCGGGTGACGCACAGGTGTGTCCCGACCAGACGCAGCCGGGCTTCACCGGGCCCGGATCGTTCGCCGAGCGCGTGGCGATCCGCGCGGCCGACATCAACCTCGTGGCGCTGCCGGAGTCCATCGACTTCGTCACGGCAGCATCTCTCGGCTGCCGCTTCGCCACCGCATTCAGGGCGATCACGGCACACGGCCGGCTTCGCCCCGGCGACTGGCTGGCGGTCCATGGCTGCGGTGGGGTCGGGTTGTCAGCGGTGATGATCGGCCAGGCCCTGGGTGCCCGCGTCGTGGCGGTCGACATCTCCGACGCGGCACTGGACCGCGCCCAGGAACTCGGCGCCGAGCACGTCGTCCACGCCGGCCAGGACGCCGACACGGCCGCCATGATCCGCGAGATCACCCAGGGCGGTGCGCACGTCTCGATCGACGCGCTCGGCACCCCCGCAACCGCCGTCGCATCTGTGAGCTGCCTGCGACGCCGAGGTCGACACGTCCAGGTCGGCCTGCTGCTCGGCGCAGCCTCCACGCCCCCGTTGCCGATGGACCGCGTCATCGCGCAGGAGCTCGAGATCTACGGTTCCCACGGCATGGCCGCACACGAATACGCCGCGATGTTGGCCCTGGTCGAGGACGGCACGCTGCGTCCCGATCGCCTGGTCGGCGAGGTCCTTGCGTTGGAGGAAGCCGGCGTGGCGCTCGCGGCGATGGACCTCCCGGCGACGTCCCCGGGGATGACCGTGATCAGCCTCCCCGGGTGACCGGAGGCGGCCGAGATCGCGCCCTCGTGGGCCGGATTTCACCACCGCGCAGGTGTCCGTGTAGCATTCCCGACGCACTCAGCCCGGGTCTGACCCGGTGCCTGAAACGCCCCCTTAGCTCAGTCGGTAGAGCGTTTCCATGGTAAGGAAAAGGTCGTCGGTTCGATTCCGACAGGGGGCTCTGGTCAAGGTCATCACAAGCGTGGTGACCTCCGACCCCCAAGGCGGGGTAGCTCAGCTGGTTAGAGCGCACGACTCATAATCGTGAGGTCGCGGGATCGAGCCCCGCTCCCGCTACTCGGCGCGATTTCGGGGAATACCCGGACTCGCGTACTCTGTTGTGCTGGTCGTCGCGTGAACACCACGGTGCGACACGCTGACACACCGAGACACACACTTCACACCACGATCACTTTTTCGAGAGCAGGTTGCCCCGATGGCCAAGGCCACTGACGTCCGCCCCAAGATCACCCTGGCGTGCACGGAGTGCAAGGAGCGCAACTACATCACCAAGAAGAACCGTCGGAACGACCCCGACCGGCTCGAATTGGCGAAGTTCTGCCCGCGCTGCAAGAAGCACACCGAGCACCGCGAGACCCGCTGACCCCAGCGTCTCGCTCCGAAGCCGCCCCACCTCACGGTGCCGGGCGGCTTCGTCGTTCCCCAGTCTCTAGAGTGTGCGCATGAGCGAGAGTCCCACCGTCAACGTCGCCTTCGAGGGGCGCACCTATCCTCCAAGCGGTCCGTATGCCGTGAGCGCAGCCCAGATCGCTGCCTTCGCCGATGCGGTGGGCTCGGATGACCCCGTGCACCATGACGCCGAGGTGGCCCGTTCCGCTGGCTACGCAGATGTCATCGCATCTCCGACGTTGGCCGTGGCCATCGCCCAGCATTGCGACCGCGCCTACATCGTCGATCCCGAGGCCGGCATCGACTACAACCGCGTCGTCCATGGGGAGCAGCGCTTCGTCCACCACCGCCCGATCACGGCCGGCGACGAGCTCCACGGTGAGACCACCGTGGATTCCATCCGGATGGCTGGTGGCCACGCGATGATCACGACCCGGACCGAGCTCACTGCGGCCGGCGAGCCCGTGTGCACGTCGACGTCGACGATCGTCGTCCGAGGAGGCGAGGACAAGTGACTGTCCGCACAGCTGCAGAGACGCAAGCAGGTGACGTCTTCGGGCCCGTGACCGTGCCCGTCGGTCGCGACACCCTGGTCGCCTATGCCCGCGCCTCCGGTGACGGGAACCCCATCCACCAGGACGAAGACTTCGCGAAGTCCGTCGGACTGCCCGACGTCATTGCGCACGGCATGTGGACGCTGGGCGCAGCCGGCTCGGTCGTGTCGCAGTGGGCCGGAGAAGCGGGCCGCGTCCTCGAGTTCGGCTCGCGCTTCACCAAGCCGGTCGTCGTTCCCGCCACCGGAGCCGACATCGTCATCGACGGCATCGTCAAGGCGGTGGACTCCGAGACGCGTCGCGCGACCCTCGACGTGACCGTCACCTGCGGCGGCGCCAAGGTCCTCGGTCGGTGCACGGCCGTCATCCAGCTCGACTGATGCAGGAGTCCCACGACGCCCCGCTGTCCGAACACACGACGATGCGGGTGGGTGGCCCCGCGCAGCGACTCGTCGTCGTCGAGACCATCGACGAACTCGTCGACGCCGTCCGCGAGGTCGACGACGCGCAGGAGCCGTTGCTCGTCCTCGGTGGTGGGTCCAACCTCGTCATCGCCGATGGCGGCTTCGCCGGCACTGTCGTCAAGGTTGCGACCTCGGGCATCGAGCCCGAGTCGGTCGACTACTGCGGGGGTGCGATGGTGCGCGTCGCCGCCGGCGAGGTGTGGGACGACCTCGTCTCCCGAGCCGTCGCAGAAGGTTGGTCCGGCATCGAGGCGCTGAGCGGCATACCCGGTTCGACCGGAGCGACCCCGGTGCAGAACGTCGGCGCCTATGGGCAGGAGGTCTCCCAGACCATCGCCCGGGTTCGGGTCTGGGACCGCGGCACGCAGGAGGTGCGGACCATGAGCGCCTCGCAGTGCGACTTCACCTACCGGCACTCCCTCTTCAAGTCGAGCTCGAACTTCGTCGTGCTCGACGTGACGTTCCAGTTCGTCGTGGCTGACCTGTCGCAGCCGATCGCCTACGCCGATCTCGCCGCCGGGCTCGGCGTCGACATCGGTGCACGCGTGCCGCTCGGCGACGCCCGCGAGGCGGTGCTCGAGCAGCGTCGCCGCCGGGGCATGGTCCTCGACGCGGCCGACCACGACACGTGGAGCTGCGGCTCCTTCTTCACCAACCCGATCATGTCGGCGGACCGCTTCGAGTCCTTGGAGGAGCGGGTTCGCTCAGAGCTCGGTGCCGAGGCTCCGGCACCGCCGCGGTTCTCCGACGCGAGCGGCGCGGTCAAGACGAGCGCCGCCTGGCTCATCGACAAGGCCGGCTTCGGCAAGGGCTTCGGTATGCCGGGTCCGGCGGCCCTGTCGACGAAGCACACGCTCGCGGTCACCAACCGTGGATCGGCGACCGCGGCCGATGTCGCGACGCTCGCCCGTCAGGTGCGCGACGGGGTCCACGATCGATTCGGCGTCACGCTCGTCAACGAGCCCGTCTTCGTCGGTCACGACCTCTGAGGAGATCTCTTGAAGACCATCACCCTGCAAGTGCGGACCGGGGGAGAGGACGTGGTCCTCGACCTCACCGACCGATGCGCGGACATCGTGCGCGAGCTTGGTGACGGACTCCTGCACGTCTTCGTCCCGCACGCGACGGCGGGTATCGCCATCATCGAGACCGGGGCCGGCTCGGACGACGACCTGCTTGCGGCGCTCGCCGACCTGCTGCCGGCCGACGACAGGTGGCGCCACCGGCACGGAAGCCCGGGCCACGGTCGTTCGCACGTCATGCCGGGCCTCATCCCGCCCTACGCGAGCATCCCGGTCGAGGGAGGTCGCCTCGCCCTCGGCACGTGGCAGAGCATCTGCCTCGTCGACCTCAACGTCGACAACCACGACCGCAGTGTCCGGCTCGACTTCCTCACCGGCTAGCTGCCGTCAGGGTCGAGGTGTGCGGGGCGGCAGCTTGTGCAGCTCGAGTTCGGTGATGGCGCCGCCACCCACCGTGCAGGTGAGATAGGTGCAGTGCGGCTGGCTCCGCCGGTCCGTGGGGGAGCCGGGGTTGAGCAGGCGCAGGCCCGCGTGCTCGGTGTCCCACGGGATGTGGCTGTGCCCGAACACAAGGACATCGAGATCGGGGTATGCCGCCCGCATGCGTTCCTCGCGCCGTGCCCTGGCGCCGGTCTCGTGGACGACGCCCCACGCCATGCCACCGAGCTCGACCCGGGCCACCTCGGGAAGCCGGCGACGCAGCTCGGGGCCGTCGTTGTTGCCCCACACCCCGACAAGTCGGGCCGCCTTGGCCTCGAGGCCGTCGAGGAGGGCAGGGCTCATCCAGTCGCCGGCGTGAATGACGACGTCGGCCGCGTCGACGGCCTCCCACACCTGTGCCGGCAGGTCGCGGGCACGGACGGGCACGTGGGTGTCGGCAAGCAGCAGCACCCGCAGGCCGCGTTCGGGTGCCGGGAGACCTGGGTCATCCATCGAGGTCGTCCAGTGCGTCGAGGTCGGTCAACGCTGCCTCCCAGCGGCGACGGCGCTGCGGTCCGTCCTGCTCCCACCACGGCGTGCCGCGCTCGCCGAGTCCGTGCTTGGCGAGGTCCACCCGCCGACGTGCCGGGGCCGGGTCCTCGCCCGCCGTCTTCAGGGCCCGCACCCCCGAGCGACCTCGGCCCAGGTGTGACAACAGCTGCTCCGCGACCTCGGCCGGCAGCTCCGGGTCCTGCCGTCGCCAACGACGACCGTTGACCACGAGCCAGCGGTCCGGGTGCTCCTCGGCCTCGGTCCGGGACTCAGTCACGCGGTTCCTCGGGTTCGGCACGAACACCTTGGGACGCGGCATACGAAGGTTCACGCAGTCGCGCCCACAGCGGGTGCGTCCACGTGCCGGCAGGAGGGTGTCCGACGGGCGAGTGTCTGTGCGTGCAGTCGTGGTCGGTCCACGTGATGTCGAGGCGGCCTCGCTCGTGCCACGCATGCCCGGGCGCAGAGACGAGAAGTCGATAGGCGGTCGGCGGGTCGTCACCGGGGGTCAGGGGGTCCAGGCGCAGCAGGAGAGGACCGAGCGGTGTGCTCAGTGGGAGCAGGGTGGTGAGGGGGCCGTGGTCGTGCCGCCGGCGCACCGTGAGCACGTGGCGGGTCACCACGCCGGTGCCCGTCGACGCCAGGAGCACGTCCCCGGCGGCGGGACCCTGCAGGCGGACAGCGAGGCCCTCGAGGTCTGGTCCCTCACGCATCCCGGTGGCCCGCGACCAACGGACGAGGCATTCGTGTGGCCCAGGCTCATCGAGCAGCGCCACCCCACTGCGTCCCTTGGGCTGCACCGTCAACGTTCCGGTGCCGCAGAATCCGATCGGGTGCAACGCACGGGTGCCGCGCAGTCGGGCAGCCAACCCGAAGACTGCGGCGAGCACCTGCCCGCCGATCCTGGCGGCCATGTCCAGGAGCCCTGACCCCGGGTCGTGATCCGGCGGTGCGGTGCCGGTCGGAGAGGTCTGCATCACCCCAACCTATGGGTGCCGCCGGGCTCGCTGGCCTCGGACAGCAAGGCCTTGGCGTCGAACTTCCCGTTCTGGAACGCCTTTGCTCCCATATGTGCTGCAGGAGTCACCTCAGGTTGCGTCGTGTTCGCGCGTCTGGAGGCCAGTCGCGGGTCGCGGCGCGTACCAATCGGGCTCTGGCCCTTGCCGACGAAGAACTCCCTGTGCCACCACCACCGCGGCGGGTTGATGACGGATTCGGTTTCGTGGTGTGCCGGAAACCGCCGACTCCCGTCGCGGACGCGCGCCAGCAGTTCGGTCACAGGCCATGACCCGGGGTCGACGACGGTGGCCATCGCGCCCTCTTCGTCGCCGTCCGCGCGTGCCACCAGGGCCACGGTGTAGCCGGTGCCCTCGAGAACCTCAACCACGTCGTCGAGACGAAGACTGCCTGCAGCGGGCTCCAACCGCGCGATCGAGGACGGCGGTCGCCCACGCCAGGCCGCGTAGGCCCGCTGCGACAACCTCAGTCGCCGGCGATGGTCGCGCAGCGCCAGCCCCACTGCATCGGCCACCGTGAGTCTGCGGACGGCATCGTCCAGATCCGCCTGTCGTTTCGCTTCTCGCTGTTGCGGAGTCATGTTGCGACAGTCCCCGTTCGCATCCCACCGCGCCGGAGTCAATCGCCCCTTCGTGGACAACCACGCGCTCTCACGCCCCCATGTGGACAACTCCCATCTCTGCTTCACTTCTCGATGCAAAGGCACCCCCCATTGCGTCAGGGCTTGGAGCAAATGGGGGTGTCTTTGCATCGCGCTGTGAAGCAAAGACACTTCTGTGGGGACCCCTACGGGGCCTGCGACCCGGGAGCGGCTCGGTCGTCCGACGAGGTCGGGTCGGCCGTCAGCCAGGCGTCGATGTCGGCGTATGCCGTCTCCCGCACCTCTGCCGGTGCGCGCGACGCCCGCAGGGACCCGCGCGCGAGCTCGGCCAGTTCGGCGTCGGTGAACGCGAGCAGCCGAGCCACTTCATACTGCGCCTGCAGCCGCGACCCGAAGATCAACGGGTCATCGGCCCCCAGCGCCACAGTCGCTCCCGCGTCGACGAGTTGTCGCAGCGGCACGTCCTCCAGCTCGTCATAGACCCCGAGCGAGAGGTTGCTTCCGGGGCACACCTCCAGGGCCACACCATCGGCCACCAGCCGATCCAGGGTCCGTGGATCCTCGACCGACCGCACCCCGTGCCCCAGCCGATCGGGCTGCAACGACGTCAAGGTTCGTTCGACAGCATCCGGCCCCAACAGCTCGCCGGCGTGCGGCACCAGCGTCAGGCCCGCCCGCCGCGCGATGGCAAAAGCCGGCGCAAAGGACTCCGTCTCCCCACGCCTCTCGTCGTTGCTCAGACCGAAGCCCACGACGGCACCCGGTCCCTCACCGGCATACCGAGAAGCAAGGCGGGCCAAGGTGCGCGACTCGAGCTCGTGGCGCATGCGCGAGGCTGCGACGATCACACCCACCTGCGCGGCGCCGGGCTCACGGGACACCGCGGCAGCCTCGTCGAGCACGATCTCGAGAGCTGGAGTGATCCCGCCGACGAAGGGTGCGTAGGACGTCGGGTCGACCTGGATCTCGAGCCACCGCGATCCCTCCGCGCCGTCGTCGAGGGCCGCCTCACGCACGATCCGACGCATGTCGGCCTCGCCTCGCACGCAGGCCCGCGCCGCGTCATACAGGCTCTGGAAGCGGAACCACCCACGTTCGTCGCGGGTCTCGAAGGTCACCGGCCAGTCCGCTTCGAGCGAGGACGGGAGCCGCAGCCCGTGAGCTGCTGACATCTCGCGGACGGTCTCGATCCGCATGGACCCGGTGAAGTGAAGGTGCAAGTGCGCCTTGGGCAGCGTCGCAGTGTCGCGCGGGGTGCCCGAGGTGGAAGGGGTCGTGCTCACTCCTCGACGATGCGCATGGCCGACTCTTCGCCCGACTCGGGATCGCCCGAGCCGGAGCCGGTGTCGTCAGTGCCCACGAGGGAACTCTCGTCGTCTTCGCGCGCGCCCTCGTCGGGGGTCGTGAGAGAGCCACCGTCGACGTCCTCGCTCGGATCGCCGAGGAAGTCCTCGGATGCCGGGATCGCGTCTGGGTCGTCGCCGCCCACGTCTGCTGGTCCGTCGAGACCGGACTCGTTGTCCGGTGCGCCATAGGCCGAGTCGGGGTCCGGGTCCTCCTGCGCGATCCGCTGGTCGATCGAATCTCCCTGAGCCTGCTCGGAGGCCGTCGTGCCCCACTCGGTGGCGCGAGACTGCTGATCCGGGGGAGTGGTGGGCAGGTTGTCGCCCTCACTGGAGTCGAGCAGGTCGGGCTGGCCGCTGCCCGCATCCACAGCGTCGTCCAGGCTCACCGAGCCCAGTTCGTCGTCGAAGCTTTCAGTGCCGGGTTGGTCGCTCATGCCTCAGCCTTGCACGCCCGAGAGCTTTTCGGCGGCGGCCAGCAGGACGCAGGTCGCCACGCCGGTCATGGCGGTCTCGACCTCGGCCAGGACAGGGAAGGACGGCGCCAGTCGGATGTTGCGGTCGTGGGGGTCGAACCCCTTGGGGAAGGAGGCCCCTGCCGGGGTCAGCGCGATCCCGGCAGCTTTGGCGAGTTCGACCACGCGTGATGCCGTGCCGTCGAGGACGTCAAGGTTGACGAAGTAGCCGCCCGACGGCTTCGACCAGGTCGCCACCTCACGGCCCGCGAGCGCCGACTGCAGCGCCGCGTCGACCGCCGCAAACTTCGGCGCAAGGATCGCGCGGTGGCGGGTCATGTGCTCGCGCACGCCATCGGCCGAGCCGAAGAACTGGATGTGTCGCAGCTGGTTGACCTTGTCCGGGCCGATGGAGGCGTACTGCTGGTGGCCGAGGTACCAGTCGACGTTGGCCTGTGCCGCCGCGAGGAACGCGACGCCGGCACCGGCGAAGGTGATCTTGGAGGTCGACGCAAACATGAGCGGACGGTTGGGGTGGCCCGAGCCGGACGCCAGGGTGATGATGTCCGCGCTCTTGGCCTCGTCCTCGGTGAGGTGGTGGAAGGCGTAGGCGTTGTCCCAGAAGATCCGGAAGTCCGGGGCGGCCGTCTCCATCGACGCCAGGGCGCTCGCGACCTCCTGGGAGCAGGTGCCGCCCGACGGGTTGGCGTAGGTCGGCACGATCCAGATGCCCTTGACGGCCGGGTCCTTGACGAGCTCGCGGACGGCCTGCACGTCCGGGCCGTCGTCGTTCATCGGCACGCTGAGCATCTCGATGCCATAGGACGCGAGCATCGTGAAGTGGCGGTCGTAGCCGGGCACGGGGCAGATGAACTTCACCGTCTCCTCCTGCGACCAGGGCCGCGGGGAGTCGGGTCCACCGTGCAGCAAGAGCTGGACCAGGCAGTCGTGCATCATCGTCAGGCTCGAGTTGCCGCCTGCGACGACCTGCTCCGGCTCGACCCACAACAGGTCCGCAAACATAGCCCGCAGCTCCGGCAGTCCGGAGAGGCCGCCGTAGTTGCGCACGTCGGTGCCATTGGCATCCGTGTGCCCCTGTGGTAGCTCGAGGAGCTCGTTGCAGAGATCGAGCTGTTCGGCGGACGGTTTGCCGCGCGTGAGATCGAGCTTGAGCCCGGCTCCCTGCAGATCGGTGTATGCCGTGCGCTGGCTCTCGAGGAAGACCTCGAGGTCCGCGGGGGAGAGAGACGACAGGGGGGCGAGGGTGGTCTGCTCAGTCACCGGACCATCGTCCCAGAACCGGACCGCCGAAGGGCAGACCTCCCCATGGTGCGAGACGTCGGGGGCTGGGACGGTGGTCGGGCAGGGGGCCGAGACGCGGCTTCCACGTGCCACCGGGAGAGACATGACACGTTCGAGAGTTCGCCACGTCGCTGGGCTGGCAGCCGCCGGCATCGCCCTGACCGGGGCCATCGGGGTGACCGCCACGACGAACGCACCACCCGCCGAGGCGGCGCCCGGCTCCATCCGGATCATCACCCACAACCTGGAGAAGGAGCAAGGAGCATTGGATGCAGTGAAGGCGAAGGTCGCAGCGACGGACGGCCCTGAAGTCGTCCTGCTGCAGGAGGTCTGCGAGAGCCTTCTCCCACAGATCAACGACATGGGTCATGCGAACTTCCGTCCCCGCAAGACCCATCCCAAGTGCGGCGAGGGCCAGAAGATCGGTGAAGCAGTGGTGTGGACCGGTGGAAACGAAGCCGGCAAGAACAACCCGACGCTGGTCAAGGACGCTGGCCACCGCTACGGGCTGGCCTGCGTGACCTTCCGCTACGCCGGCCGGTCGACTCGCGCGTGCTCCACGCACCTTGCGGCGGGGGAGGACAAGGACGGCGTGCGCACGAAGATCACTCGTGATATCCGAGCCAAGAGCACGACGTGGATCGGGAACGGACACCGCGTGATCGTCGGAGGTGACTTCAACAGCAACCCCCAGGACGGCGCGATGGACCACATGTACGGCGTGGGGGGTGGAGGGGCCGTGGGTCCGTTCCGTGAACTGCACCAGATGGCCGGGGAGGGCACCACCGCGCGCGCCGGTCTCGCCACGAAGGGGGGTCGCAAGATCGACTACATCTTCGTCTCCGAACGCGACACCAGGCCATCAGGTGGTACCGAGCAGACCTGCAACGGTGAGAAGCCCGGGGAAACCGTTGACGACTACGAGGCGAACCACTGCACCACCTCGGATCACCGTCTCCTTTGGGGGACGGCAAAGCTGAAGTCGCGCGGCTGAGAGCTGATCGCCCAACGGGCGCCCTGGTCCGGCGTTTCGCGTCGGACCGGGGCGTCACGTATGCTGACTCCTCGGTGACGCACCATGATTCGTCATGCCTGTTGTCACCTGCGGAACCACCGTCCCAGCAGGTGCGTTCCTAGGGCAGTGGCTCAATTGGTAGAGCTCCGGTCTCCAAAACCGGCGGTTGGGGGTTCGAGTCCCTCCTGCCCTGCAGGTTCAGATCATTTCGGAGAAGAGGAACTGTGACGGAAGTGGGCGAGTCTCGCGACTCTCGGAGTGCGAGCAAGAGCTCGGGCGACGGTCGCAACCCCGTGTCGCGGCTCTTCGGGTCTCTGGGTCTGTTCATCAGCCAGATCCTCGACGAGTTGCGCAAGGTCGTCCGACCGACGCGCTCCGAGCTGTGGAACTACACGCTCGTCGTCATCGTCTTCGTGACCGTGATGATGGCGCTCGTGGCCGGCATGGACTACGGCTTCGGCAAGGTCGTCGCCTTCGTCTTCGGCAACGGCGGCTGATCCTGGGTGCGTCCGAGAGGTCGCGCCCTCACCACTTTTGAACTCAACGCTGCACAGGAAGTAGGTCCGCACGTGTCCGACCACACGACGTCCCAGGACGCCGAGTCGACCCCTCGCGACCCCGAGATCTCCGCCCTCGACGACGTCGAGAGCGCCGCCGACCGCGAGTCGCTGTTCCTCGGCCACTCTGCCCCGGCGCTGCTGGACACCGAGTCCTCCGAGACCATCGGCAGCGACCACTCCGGCGTCCGCGGCGAGACCGAGGCCGACGGGTCCGGCGAGACCACCGCGGATGACGGCACTGCGGATGACGGCACCGCGGATGACGACACGTCGGATTCCGAGGGCAGCGAGAGCACGCTCGAGGCTGCGACCACCGAGTCCGACGAGGATGGCGACGTCATCCCCACCGACGTCGACCCGATCAAGGCCTTCAAGGAAGACCTCGCCGCGAAGTTCGGTGACTGGTACGTCATCCACTCCTACGCGGGTTACGAGAACCGTGTGAAGACCAACCTCGAGACGCGGATCCAGTCCCTCAACATGGAGGACTTCATCTTCGAGATCGAGGTCCCCATGGAAGAGGTCACCGAGATCAAGGGCGGTCAGCGCAAGCTGGTTCGCCGGGTCCGGATGCCTGGCTACGTCATCGTGCGCATGGATCTCACCGACGAGTCGTGGGGCGCCGTGCGCCACACGCCCGGCGTCACGGGCTTCGTCGGCAACGCGCACCAGCCGGTGCCGCTGAGCCTCGACGAGGTCTACACGATGATCAAGCCGGCCGAGCTCGAGCTTGCGGCGGCTGCTGCCGCCGGCACGGGTGGCGCCGGCTCCGGTTCGGGCTCCGCGCCCGCAGCCCCGCTCGTCGAGTTCGAGGTCGGCGAGTCGGTCACCGTCATGGACGGTCCGTTCGAGACCTTGCCGGCGACGATCTCCGAGATCAACGCCGAGGGCCAGAAGCTCAAGGTTCTCGTCTCCATCTTCGGCCGGGAGACCCCGGTCGAGCTGTCGTTCAGCCAGGTCACCAAGCTCTGACGGTTCGTCAGTACTGCAACCGGGTCATCGCCCAAGGCGTGGGCCCACCAACCAGATAAAGGAAAAACAGCATGCCTCCCAAGAGCAAGAAGGTCTCCGGCTACATCAACCTGCAGATTCAGGCTGGTGCGGCGACCCCGGCTCCTCCCGTCGGCCCGGCCCTCGGCCAGCACGGCGTCAACATCATGGAGTTCGTCAAGGCCTACAACGCTGCGACCGAGCACCAGCGGGGCAACATCATCCCCGTCGTCATCACCGTCTTCGAAGACCGTTCCTTCACCTTCATCACGAAGACGCCCCCGGCGTCCGAGCTGATCAAGAAGGCTGCGGGCGTCCAGAAGGGCTCCGGCGAGCCGCACAAGACCAAGGTCGCCAAGCTGACCAAGGACCAGGTGCGCGAGATCGCCGAGCAGAAGATGCCCGACCTCAACGCCAACGACATCGATGCCGCGATGAAGATCATCGCCGGCACGGCTCGTCAGATGGGCATTGAGACCGCCCTCTGAGGACGGTCCTCAAGCACAAGCATTCGGTATGCCGCCCGCGTAGGTGAGCGGTCGGCATACCGAAAGGCTTCACTCACCTGAGTGAAGCCGTGGGAGGGCCAGCGCAGGTCCGAACCACAACTCCAGCACCACACATCAGGAGCAGAAATGAAGCGCAGCAAGAGCTACCGCGCCACCGCGGAAAAGATCGACGCCGACGCCGCCTACACCCCGGTCGAGGCCGTGCGTCTCGCGAAGGCCGGCGCCAAGGCCAAGTACGACGAGACCGTCGAGGTCGCCATGCGTCTCGGCATTGACCCCCGCAAGGCCGACCAGATGGTTCGCGGCACCGTGAACCTCCCGCACGGCACGGGCAAGACCGCTCGCGTCCTCGTCTTCGCCAATGGCGACAAGGCTGAGGCCGCCCGCGCCGCCGGCGCCGACTTCGTCGGTTCCGACGACATGCTCGAGAAGGTTGCTGGCGGCTGGCTCGACTTCGACGCGATCGTCGCCACTCCTGACCTCATGGGCAAGGTCGGTCGCCTCGGCAAGGTCCTCGGTCCGCGTGGCCTCATGCCCAACCCGAAGACCGGCACCGTCACGATGGACACGGCCAAGGCCGTGACCGACATCAAGGGCGGCAAGATCGAGTTCCGTGCCGACAAGCACAGCAACCTCCACTTCATCATCGGCAAGGCCTCCTTCGACGAGAAGCAGCTCGTCGAGAACTACGCGGCCGCGCTCGAGGAGATCCTCCGCCTCAAGCCCGCCTCGTCGAAGGGTCGCTACATCAGCAAGGCGACCATGTCGACGACGATGGGCCCCGGCATCCCGCTGGACTTCACCAAGACCCGCAACCTGCTCGGTGAGGATGGCCAGGCCGACGCCTGATTGCCTCTTCGCACACGAAGCGCCTCCCGTTCTCTCGGAACGGGGGGCGCTTCGTCTGTGGGGTTGACTAAACTGGTGTGGCCGCACACTGCGGCCATCACTCACGCCGCAGGGGACCCCATGACTGTCATCACTCGCTCGTTCGGCGCTGCCCTCGCAGCGCTCGCCATCACCGCGACGCTCGGTGCGTGCGGCTCCGAGAAGGCCGGCACCTCAACCGAGTCCTCCTCGAGCTCCAAGCCCGCCGCGGAGGCGCCCAAGACCAAGGTCGGCGACGAGGTCGACCTGTCTGCTGTCTTCACGGAGACGGCTGCCGCCATGAAGGCCAAGAAGTCCTACGCCTTCACGGGCGAGACACCCGAAGGGGCGATGTCCGGTCAGATGCGTGTCGACGGTGACACCACGGCCATGAAGATCGAGGCCACGATGGAGGGCGAGAAGGCGACCATCCTGTTTGTCGACGGGGCCATGTACATGGGCGGCATGCCCGACCTGCCTGCTGGCAAGACGTTCATCAAGATCGACCCCAACGCTGACGACCCCATGAGCAAGATGATGGCTCCGTTCCTCTCGCAGATGGCGGAGTCGGCCGACCCGACCACCGGTCTCGCCAACATCAAGGGGCTCAAGGCCAAGGTCGTCGAGGTCAAGGACGGCACGACGACCTACGAGGCGACCCTGACGGCGCAGCAGCAGCTGGAGATGGCCAAGAAGAGCCTCGAGGACATGGGGATGGGCGACGAGCCCATGCCCACGCCGTCCGCGGCGATGAAGCCGATCACCGTGCGCCAGACGATCGGGGCGGACAACCTGCCGACGAAGATCGAGCTCTCCGGGAGCGCGGAATCGACCATGACCCTGACGTACTCAGGGTGGGGAGCACCCGTGGACGTCGTGGCCCCGCCCGCAGACAAGGTCGCGTCCTTCTCCGACATGATGTGAACCGCCCCAACGCCGCTTGCCGGTGAAGCGCACGTGAGGCCTCACCCGTTTCGGGTGGGGCCTCGTGCGTTGCTCCGAGAGGCTCATGGGTCAGCCGCATTCGAGGCCGGCGGTGCCACGCAGTTAGTCTCGAGGGACTCAACTGGGAGGGATTCCATGAAGATCTCGATGCGCCGCTCCAGCGGTGCTGCACTCGCCCTCGCGGGCCTGCTCGCGCTCGGCGCCTGTGGTTCCGAGGGCAACTCCGACGCAGGCACGAGCCAGGCACAGGGCGAGAGTGTCGACGCTGGCGAGAAGGTCGACGCCGGCGAGCTCGCCAAGCGCATGGTCGCCGCCATGGAGAAGGCCGGCAGCGGCACGATGACCATGGACACCGGGGGCGAGAAGGCAACGGGCGACTTCAAGTACGTCGACGGCAAGCTCCAGCAGCACACCAAGGTCCCGGTCGAGGGCTCTGAAATGGAGATCATCGCCGTCGGCGACTTCGTCTACCTCAAGGGCCTGCCCGAGCAGGCCAAGCCGTGGGTCAAGATCGACCCCAATGCCACTGACCCGATCAGCCAGATGTTCAAGGGCATCGCCGAGGGCGGCATCAGCGACCCGACCAAGATGGCCGACAACCTCAAGGGCACGCAGGCCACGGTCACGTCCAAGGACGGAGACAACACGACCTACGAGTTCACCGTCGACTCAGCCAAGGCGTTGGGCACCACGCCCACCCCGAGCCCGTCGCCGAGCGCCTCGGCCTCTTCCCTGACGATGACCTACGTCCTCGACAAGGAAGACCGCCCCGTCACCATCTCGACCAAGGTCGCGGACCAGTCGATCAAGGTCACCTACGCCGACTGGGGCAAGAAGGTCGACATCGCGCAGCCGCCGGCCGACCAGGTCGGTCCCATCACCATGCCCACTCCCGCCGCCAGCTGAAATATCGACCTCGTGCCCCGCTGGGACGGCGAGCGCCACCGAGTTGTCCCAGCGGGGCACAAGGTCGATCAGAGGCGAGCCGATTTGGTGGCCGGGCCATCGCCCGTCTACTGTGTCCCTTGACCAAAGACCGCCGGTTGTCTGGTGCACCCGCACCAGATCGAAGGTTCCGCGAGAGCGGGCAACCAGCGCAGGACGAGATTCGAAGACATGCGTCGTTCACGACAGCATGAGACACGAGCCCCGCGCCCTGCGCCGGGGCTCGATCTGTTTCACGTGGCCTTCACCGCTGGTCGTACCGACGGAAGGAGGCCCGAATGTCTCGTGCAGACAAGACGGCGGCGATCGCCGAGCTCGCGGAGAAGTTCCGTAGCTCCAACGCCACCGTTCTGACGGAGTACCGCGGGCTCTCGGTGGCACAGATCACCGAGCTTCGTGGCGCCCTTCGTGGCAACGCGACCTACGCCGTGGTCAAGAACACGCTGACCGAGCTCGCCGCCAAGGAGGCCGGAGTCACGGCCTTCGACGGCCAGTTCGTGGGACCGTCCGCCATCGCTTTTGTCGACGGTGACCCGGTTGAGGCTGCCAAGAGCCTGCGTGACTTCGCCAAGGCAAACCCCCTCCTCGTGATCAAGAGCGGCCTGCTTGACGGCAAGGCGCTCACGACCGAAGAGATCACCAAGCTCGCGGACCTCGAGTCCCGCGAGGTGCTCCTCGCCAAGCTGGCCGGCGCCATGAACGCGTCGCTCACCCAGGCTGTCTACCTCTTTGCCGCGCCGCTGTCGCAGACCGCTCGGGTCGTTGACGCGCTGCGTGCCAAGGTCGAGTCCGAGGGTCCGGCTGTTGCCGCACCCGAGGCCGAGGCCGAGGCCACGGAGGAGACCCCCGCCGACGCTGCACCCGCGGCCGAGGCAACCTCAGACGTCGCCACGGGTGGCGACGACGCCTGAGCCTGGGCGCAACTGCGCACAGACTCAAGGTTTTACACACCAACGCCACTCACGGCATACACAGAAGTAGAAAGGCGCCACCATGGCAAAGCTCAGCACCGACGAGCTCCTTGAGGCCTTCAAGGAGATGACCCTCATCGAGCTCTCCGAGTTCGTCAAGCAGTTCGAGGACACCTTCAACGTCACCGCCGCCGCGCCCGTCGCGGTTGCCGGTGTCGCTGCAGCAGGTGGCGGCGACGCCGCTGCCGTCGAGGAGCAGGACGAGTTCGACGTCATCCTGCTCGCCGCCGGCGACAAGAAGATCGCCGTCATCAAGGAGGTCCGTTCGCTGACCTCCCTCGGTCTCAAGGAAGCCAAGGACCTCGTCGACGGCGCCCCCAAGCCCGTCGTCGAGAAGGTCGACAAGGCCACGGCCGACAAGGCCAAGGAGCAGCTCGAGGCCGCAGGCGCGTCCGTCGAGGTCAAGTGACCTGAGCCTCCACCAAGGCTGAGTACTCCGCGAACGGGCGGGACGGATCCACTGGATCTGTCCCGCCCGTTCCGCATGCCCAGGCCAAAAAGATGGGTATGCCGGGTGGTGCGCTTGACGTGCGCGCCTGGGCCAGTCATCCTTTCCGGGTCAGACCGCGTGCTTCTCGCATGCGATGGTGACCGGACCCGCGTCCCGCGCTCCTTGCGGGATTGGACAGGGTTGGACTAGTGCGCCCTTTTAGGTCTAGACTGTTGCTTTGCCCTGCCCATGACCTCCGCCCGCTCTCGTCGAGCGACCTCCTCCGTGCCCCGCCGCATCCCGGCTACTGCACGGGGTGTTCGGCTCACTGACGTTGAGTGGATCGGGTGCTGTGGGCCGTGCGACCACCGTAAAAACACATGGCCAGTGGAAGGACCATCCTTGGCTGCCTCGCGCACCGCGTCCAAGACCGTGACCACCGCAATGACGGCTTCGGGCCGTCTCTCGTTCGGCAAGATCCGTGAGCCCATGGAGGTCCCTGACCTCCTCGCCCTGCAGACCGAGAGCTTCGACTGGCTCCTCGGCAACGAGCGGTGGCAGGAGCGCGTCGCACAGGCGCGCGCCGCCGGCCGCGACGATGTGCCGGAGCGTTCGGGTCTTGAGGACATCTTCGAAGAGATCTCTCCCATCGAGGACTTCAGCGGCTCCATGTCGCTCTCGTTCCGTGACCACCGCTTCGAAGAGGTCAAGTACTCCATCGAGGACTGCAAGGAGCGCGACCAGACCTACTCCGCGCCCCTGTTCGTCACCGCGGAGTTCATGAACAACACCACGGGTGAGATCAAGAGCCAGACCGTGTTCATGGGGGACTTCCCGCTCATGACCGAGCGCGGCACGTTCATCATCAACGGCACCGAGCGTGTCGTCGTCTCGCAGCTCGTCCGCAGTCCGGGCGTCTACTTCGAGCGCACGCCCGACAAGACGTCCGACAAGGACATCTACACCGCCAAGATCATCCCGAGCCGTGGCGCCTGGATCGAGTTCGAGATCGACAAGCGCGACATGGTCGGCGTCCGCGTCGACCGCAAGCGCAAGCAGTCGGTCACCGTCCTCCTCAAGGCGCTCGGTCTGACCGAGGCGCAGATCCGCGAGGAGTTCGCCGGCTACGAGTCGATCGAGCTCACCCTCGACAAGGACAACACCGAGGGCCAGGACGACGCGCTGCTCGACATCTACCGCAAGCTCCGACCGGGCGAACCGCCCACCCGTGAGGCCGCGCAGAACCTGCTCGACAACCTCTATTTCAATGGCAAGCGCTATGACCTTGCCAAGGTTGGTCGCTACAAGATCAACAAGAAGCTGGGTATCGAGAGCGAGCTCACCGACTCGACGCTGAACGTCAACGACATCGTCGCGACGATCAAGTACATCGTGGCCCTGCACAACGGTGACGAGACCCTTCCGGGCCGTCGCAAGGGTGACGACGTCGCGATCCGTGTCGAGACCGACGACATCGACCACTTCGGCAACCGTCGCCTGCGCAACGTCGGCGAGCTCATCCAGAACCAGGTCCGCACGGGCCTGTCCCGGATGGAGCGCGTTGTGCGCGAGCGGATGACGACCCAGGACGTCGAGGCGATCACGCCGCAGACCCTGATCAACATCCGCCCCGTGGTGGCCTCGATCAAGGAGTTCTTCGGAACCTCCCAGCTGTCGCAGTTCATGGACCAGAACAACCCGCTCTCCGGACTGACGCACAAGCGTCGCCTGTCCGCGCTGGGCCCGGGTGGTCTGTCCCGTGACCGCGCCGGCATGGACGTGCGTGACGTTCACCCGTCGCACTACGGCCGCATGTGTCCGATCGAGACCCCTGAGGGTCCCAACATCGGACTCATCGGTTCGCTCGCGTCCTACGGCCGCATCAACGCGTTCGGCTTCATCGAGACCCCGTACCGCAAGGTCACCAAGGGCCGCGTCACCGACGAGATTCACTACCTGTCGGCTGACGAAGAGGACGAGCACGTCATCGCCCAGGCGAACGCAGCGCTCGACACCGCTGGTGAGCGTTTCACCAGCGAGCGTGTGCTCGTGCGCGTCAAGGGTGGCGAGGTCGAGTACATCCCGGCCGACGACGTCGACTACATCGATGTCTCGGCTCGCCAGATGGTCTCGGCTGCAACCGCGCTCATCCCGTTCCTCGAGCACGATGACGCCAACCGTGCGCTCATGGGTTCCAACATGCAGCGTCAGGCGGTGCCGCTGGTCAAGGCCGAGGCCCCGCTCGTCGGCACTGGCATGGAGCTTCGCGCCGCAGTCGACTCCGGTGATGTCGTCATCGCCGAAAAAGCGGGCGTGGTCACTGAGGTTTCTGCGGACCTCGTCACCGTCGCTGCCGATGACGGCACGTCGCGCACCTACCGGATCGACAAGTTCACCCGATCCAACCAGGGCAACAGCTACAACCAGCGCGTCATCGTCTCCGAGGGCGACCGCGTCGAAAAGAGTGGCCTCATCGCCGACGGTCCTGCGACCGACGGTGGCGAGATGGCCCTGGGCCGCAACCTCCTCGTGGCATTCATGCCGTGGGAGGGCCACAACTACGAAGACGCGATCATCCTCAGCCAGCGTCTGGTGCAGGACGACGTCCTCTCCTCGATTCACATCGAGGAGCACGAGGTCGACGCCCGCGACACCAAGCTTGGCCCCGAGGAGATCACCCGGGACATCCCCAACGTCTCCGAAGAGGTCCTCGCGGACCTCGACGAGCGCGGCATCATCCGCATCGGTGCCGAGGTTCGCGATGGTGACCTCCTCGTCGGCAAGGTCACGCCCAAGGGCGAGACCGAGCTGACCCCGGAGGAGCGTCTGCTCCGTGCGATCTTCGGCGAGAAGGCGCGCGAGGTTCGCGACACGTCCCTCAAGGTGCCTCACGGCGAGACCGGCACGGTCATCGGCGTCAAGGTGTTCGACAAGGACGAGGGCGACGAGCTGCCCCCGGGCGTCAACCAGTTGGTGCGCGTCCACGTTGCTAACAAGCGCAAGATCACGGACGGCGACAAGCTCGCCGGTCGTCACGGCAACAAGGGCGTCATCTCCAAGATCCTCCCCGTCGAGGACATGCCGTTCCTTGAGGACGGCACGCCGGTCGACGTCGTGCTCAACCCGCTCGGTGTCCCTGGCCGCATGAACATCGGCCAGATCCTCGAGTTGCACCTTGGTTGGGCCGCGAGCCGCGGCTGGGAGATCGTGGGCAACCCCGACTGGGCCAACCTCATCCCCGACGACGCCCGTTCGGCGGAGCCCGGCACCCGTGTCGCGTCTCCCGTGTTCGATGGTGTGCGCGAGGACGAGATCGTGGGCCTGCTCGACAGCACCCGCGAGACCCGTGACGGTGTCCGTCTCATCGACGGTTCCGGCAAGACGCCGCTCTTCGACGGTCGCTCCGGCGAGCCGTACCCGGAGCCGGTGTCGGTGGGCTACATGTACATCCTCAAGCTGCACCACCTCGTGGATGACAAGATCCACGCGCGCAGCACGGGCCCGTACTCGATGATCACCCAGCAGCCGCTCGGCGGTAAGGCCCAGTTCGGTGGCCAGCGCTTCGGTGAGATGGAGGTCTGGGCACTTGAGGCCTACGGCGCGGCTTACGCGCTGCAGGAGCTGCTCACCATCAAGTCGGACGACGTCAACGGTCGTGTGAAGGTCTACGAGGCCATCGTCAAGGGCGACAACATCCCCGAGCCCGGCATCCCCGAGTCCTTCAAGGTGCTCATCAAGGAGATGCAGAGCCTGTGCCTCAACGTCGAGGTCCTGTCCAGTGATGGCAAGGCCATCGAGATGCACGACGCCGAGGAAGATGTCTTCCGTGCGGCAGAGGAGCTCGGGATCGACCTGTCGCGTCGCGAGCCCAGTTCGGTCGAAGAGGTCTGATCGGTATGCCGTGTGCTCACCCTGCGCCAACAGCGCTCGGCGAGCACACGGCATACGCAGCATTTTTTCTGACCAACCTGTACTGAACTTTTAAGACTCAGCAAGAGCAACGAGAGAAGGAACCACGTGCTCGACGTCAATTTCTTCGACGAACTGCGCATTGGCCTCGCCACCGCCGAATCCATCCGTGAGTGGAGCCATGGCGAGGTAAAGAAGCCTGAAACCATCAACTACCGCACCCTGAAGCCTGAGAAGGACGGACTCTTCTGCGAGAAGATCTTCGGTCCGACCCGGGACTGGGAGTGCGCATGTGGCAAGTACAAGCGCGTCCGCTTCAAGGGCATCATCTGTGAGCGCTGCGGCGTCGAGGTGACCCGCGCGGCCGTGCGTCGTGAGCGGATGGGCCACATCGAGCTCGCCGCCCCCGTCACCCACATCTGGTACTTCAAGGGCGTCCCGTCACGCCTGGGCTACCTGCTCGACCTCGCGCCGAAGGACCTCGAGAAGGTCATCTACTTCGCTGCCTACATGATCACCAGCGTCGACGTGGACCAGCGCCACACCGACCTGCCCTCTCTTGAGGGTCAGATCGAGGTCGAGAAGAAGGAGATGGAGAACCGTCGCGACGCCGACGTCGACACCCGGGCCAAGCGGCTCGAGGGCGACATTGCCGCACTCGAGGCCGAGGGCGCCAAGTCCGACGCCAAGCGCAAGGTCCGCGACTCTGCGGAGCGTGAGATGAACCAGATCCGCAAGCGTGCGGACGCTCAGGTCGAGCGTCTCGCGCAGGTGTGGGACCGGTTCAAGAACCTCAAGGTCCAAGACCTCGAGGGCGACGAGATCCTCTACCGCGAGATGCGTGACCGCTTCGGTCTGTACTTCGAGGGTGGCATGGGTGCTGCGGCGATCCAGAAGCGTCTGGAGTCCTTCGACCTCGAGGCCGAGGCCGAGCTCCTGCGCGAGATCATCGCCACGGGCAAGGGTCAGAAGAAGACCCGTTCGCTCAAGCGCCTCAAGGTCGTTTCCGCCTTCATGACGACGACCAACAAGCCGGCCGGCATGGTCCTCGACGCCGTCCCGGTCATCCCGCCGGACCTGCGCCCGATGGTGCAGCTCGACGGTGGCCGCTTTGCGACGTCGGACCTCAACGACCTCTACCGTCGCGTCATCAACCGCAACAACCGCCTCAAGCGACTGCTTGACCTCGGCGCCCCCGAGATCATCGTCAACAACGAGAAGCGGATGCTGCAGGAGGCCGTCGACAGCCTCTTCGACAACGGTCGTCGTGGTCGCCCGGTCACGGGTCCCGGCAACCGTCCGCTCAAGTCGCTGTCCGACATGCTCAAGGGCAAGCAGGGGCGGTTCCGTCAGAACCTCCTCGGCAAGCGCGTCGACTACTCCGGCCGTTCGGTCATCGTCGTCGGCCCGCAGCTCAAGCTGCACCAGTGTGGTCTGCCCAAGCAGATGGCTCTCGAGCTGTTCAAGCCGTTCGTGATGAAGCGCCTGGTCGATCTCGACCACGCGCAGAACATCAAGTCGGCAAAGCGCATGGTCGAGCGTCACCGTTCCGTCGTGTGGGATGTCCTCGAAGAGGTCATCACCGAGCACCCGGTCCTGCTCAACCGCGCACCCACGCTGCACCGCCTCGGCATCCAGGCCTTCGAGCCTCAGCTCGTCGAGGGCAAGGCCATCCAGATCCACCCGCTCGTCTGCACCGCCTTCAACGCGGACTTCGACGGTGACCAGATGGCTGTGCACGTCCCGCTCTCCGCTGAGTCGCAGGCCGAGGCCCGCATCCTCATGCTGTCGAGCAACAACATCCTCAAGCCGGCTGACGGTCGCCCCGTGACCATGCCGACCCAGGACATGATCATCGGCCTCTTCCACCTGACGTCCCCGATCGAGGGCAGCCAGGGTGAGGGTCGCGTCTTCTCAACGGTGCACGAAGCCCGCATGGCCTTCGACGCTCGCGAGATCCTGCTGGGCACGCCGGTGAAGATCCGCCTCCACAACGTCGTCCCGACGCCTGGTGCGGTTCTTCCCGAGGGTGTCGAGGTCGACGACGAGGGTTACCTCGCCGAGTGGCTTGCGGACACGTCACTGGGCAACGCGCTCTTCAACGAGACGCTCCCGGTGGACTACCCGTACGTCAACGACCAGGTCGACAAGAAGCGTCTCTCGACGATCGTCAACGACCTCGCCGAGCGCTACACCAAGGTGCAGGTCGCGGCCTCGCTGGACGCGCTCAAGGAGTACGGCTTCCACTGGGCCACGCGGTCCGGCATCACGGTCGCCATCTCCGACGTCGTCACGCCTCCGCGCAAGCTCGAGATCCTCGAGGGCTACGAGGTCAAGGCCACCAAGGTCCAGGTTCAGTACGAACGCGGTCTCATCACTGACGACGAGCGTCGTCAGGAGCTCATCGAGATCTGGACGCAGGCCACCAACGAGGTCGCCAAGGAGATGGAGGCCAACATTCCGGCCACCAACACCATCTACCGCATGGTGAGCTCGGGTGCTCGAGGCAACTGGATGCAGCTGCGCCAGATCGCTGGTATGCGTGGACTCGTGTCCAACCCGAAGGGCGAGATCATCCCGCGTCCGATCCGCGCGAACTTCCGCGAGGGTCTGTCCGTGCTCGAGTTCTTCATCTCCACGCACGGTTCGCGTAAGGGCCTGGCTGACACCGCGCTCCGTACGGCCGACTCGGGGTATTTGACTCGTCGGCTTGTTGATGTTTCGCAGGACGTCATCATTCGTGAGGACGACTGTGGCACCGACCGTGGTTTGGCCATGCCGATCGCGGCCACCGATGAGCGCTCGGGCAACCGCGTGGTCCACGACGACGTCGAGACCTCGGTCTACGCACGCACGCTCGCCGAAGACGTCGTCAAGGACGGCGAGACGCTCGCAGAGGCCGGCATCGACCTCGGTGACCTCGTCATCGGCGCGCTCTTCGCGGCTGGTGTCGACAGCGTCAAGGTCCGCTCGGTCCTGACCTGCGACAGCAAGGTCGGAACGTGTGCGCTCTGCTACGGCCGTTCGCTCGCGACCGGCAAGCTCGTCGACATCGGTGAGGCAGTCGGCATCATCGCGGCCCAGTCGATCGGTGAGCCCGGAACCCAGCTGACGATGCGTACCTTCCACACCGGTGGTGTGGCTGGTGACGACATCACGCAGGGTCTGCCGCGTGTTGTCGAGCTCTTCGAGGCGCGCACCCCCAAGGGTGTCTCGCCGATCGCCGAGGCCAGTGGCCGCGTCACGATCGAGGAGACCGACAAGGCACGTCGCATCCTGCTCACGCCGGACGACGGCTCGGAGGAGCACGCCTACCCGGTGAGCAAGCGCGCCCGCCTGCTCATCACCGACGGTCAGGACGTCGAGGTCGGAACCCAGTTCACAGTGGGTTCCATCGACCCGAAGCAGGTGCTGCGCATCCTCGGCCCGCGCAAGGTGCAGATGCACTTGGTCGACGAGGTCCAGCATGTCTACCGCCAGCAGGGTGTGTCGATCCACGACAAGCACATCGAGGTCATCGTCCGGCAGATGCTCCGCCGGATCACGATCATCGAGGCCGGCGACGCGGACCTCCTTCCGGGCATGCTCGCCGAGCGTGGTCGCTTCGAGGACGAGAACCGTCGCGTCGTCTCCGAGGGTGGCACCCCGGCCTCGGGTCGCCCCGAGCTCATGGGGATCACCAAGGCCTCCCTGGCCACCGAGTCGTGGTTGTCCGCGGCCTCGTTCCAGGAGACCACCCGCGTCCTCACCGAGGCCGCCATGGAGGGCAAGTCCGACACCCTCCTCGGCCTCAAGGAGAACGTCATCCTCGGAAAGCTCATCCCTGCCGGGACCGGGCTGTCGCGCTACCGCAACATCAAGGTGGAGCCGACCGAAGAGGCGAAGGCCGCGATGTACTCGATGCCGAACTACGACGAGTTCGCCTACCCGGCCTTCGGTCCGGGTTCGGGCGAGGCCGTCCGGCTCGACGACAGCGAGCTGGGTCTCGACCGGCTCTGAGGTCTGAGCCGCCAGAACGACAACGGCGGGTATGCCGTGTGGTCACCACACGGCATACCCGCCCTTCGTTGTCCCCTTCCGGTTCCTTGCGTCTGCGGATCTGGCGGCTAGAACCGGCACATCCGCAGACACGACGAGGTGAGAGGGTTGAGCCCATGCGTGACGACATGATCATCCGACGCGAGAGCGTCGAGGACCACGCGGGTATTGCCGCACTCCACGACGAAGCGTTCCCGCGGATCGAGGGAGCTGCCCGGTCGGTCGAGTCGGCGCTGATCGACGAACTGCGCGGCGACGGTGATGTCATCAACGAGTTGACCTTCGTCGCTGAGCTCGACGGGGCGATCGTCGGCCACGTGATGTGCTCGGCAGCAACGCTGGGGGAGGGGCCGTCGGTCGGTCTCGGGCCCATTGCTGTGACGCCGGCGCTGCAGCGGCAGGGCATTGGCGCCGCTCTCATGGCTTCGGTCATCGCCTCGGCCGACCAGCGCGGTGACGCGGCGATCGTGCTGCTGGGAGATCCCGACTACTACGGACACTTCGGCTTCGTCGCAGCAGCCACTCTCGGGGTCGGCGCCCCTGGCCCGTGGCCGCAAGAGCAGTTCCAGATCAAGACGCTTCGTGCATGGCGACCGGCCCAGGCGGGGCCCTTCCGCTATGCACCGGCCTTCGAACGCCTCGAAGGATGAGGCAACAAGGCCACATGCCGAGATTTCGGACCGGTAGCACCGGGACTGGCTCATCCGACACGAGAGTAACTAGTTAGTCAATGCACACAATTGCGCGCACTGACGTCCCCAAATGGGCCAGACTGTCGGGTGCGCCACAGCCCTCTGGCGCCTCGACGCCTAAGTCGCGCCGAAGCTCTGATACACATATCGTCGCAGATCAGAGGCCATTTATCATCTAGTCACCAAAGGTTCTAGTCAGGACTAGTCGGTAGGGCTAGCGTCCCAAAACAGACCGGTACGCAACTCGGGGCGCTCGCCCCGTCGGACCAGTCCTGGGGAGTGTGAGCCATGCGAGTCTCTCGATTCGTTGTTCCAGTCGTTGCGGTGCTCACCGCAGTGACGCTGTCTAGTCCCACCGCCGTAGCCCAGACGTCCTCGAGCACCGTAGCCACCCAGGCAGCCGCTCCCGTGGCCAGACTTGGGTTCCAGACGAACGCGTTCGGTACCCAGGTGTCAGCCGTCGACAAGCTGGTCACCTCGGGTCCCACGAGCTACGTGTCCCTGTCATGCACCACGGCCACCGGCCAGGCACGCGCCAGCGCGCTGCCTGTCGTCAACCTCCCGGTCGTGGGAACCGTCGGGTCGCTGTACACCAGGGTCACCACGGCCACCACGTCCACCACTGCGCTGTCCAGAACTGCCGGGGTCAACCTGCTCGGCGGAGCGGTGGTGGCTGACGCCGTGCAGGCATACTCCACCGCCGGTTCGAAGGCAGGCGTGGGTTCGGGAACGGGCGCCACCACCTTCGTGGGCCTCAAGATCCTGGGCCAGTCCTTCGCCGCCAACGTCGCACCCAACACACAGGTCGCTCTCGACGTCGGCGGCAAGCGGGTAGGCACCGTCACCCTCAACTACCAGAGCAAGGGCACGGTCAACGGCGTCTACCGCTCGTACACCCGTGGCATCGTCATCAGCCTGCTTGCGGGCAACCCCTTCGGCCTTCCCGGGGCCACCACCATCACTGTGGCCGCTGCCCACGCAGGGATCACCACGTCACCTCGGATCGCCACCAACGGTGGATCAGGCTGGGGCATCTACGCCAGAGCACTCAACGGTGCCGCACTCATCGGCCGCCAGCCGAATGTGCCCGTCGCCTGCCATGGCGGCAGCGGTAGTGGGTCGATCGTCAACGTCTCTCGGCTCCCGCTGATCTCCACCGGGACCACGTACGTCACGACGACGGCTCTCAGCAACACAACCAGGGTGGTGAGCTCCGTGGCCGCTCCGCGGATTCTCTCCGGCCTCATCTCGGCCGATGCGATGGTGGCCGACGTACAGGTGGTCCTCCAGCCGAACGGGACGACCACAGCGGCCGACCGTTCGAAGTTCGTGGGTCTCAAGGTGGCTGGCCTGCCCCTGATCACTGCTTCGGTTGCTCCCAACACCACGGTCAACGTGCCGGGACTTGGCGCAGTGACCTTCCGCAAGACCACGCGAACGGCTACTGGTCTTGAGGTCGTCATGCTCGAGATCAAGCTGTCGCAGAGCATCGCCGGCCTGCCTACCGGAACCATCGTCCAGGTCGCTGGTGCCAACGCGACCATCCGTGGTAACTGAACCACTTCGTAGTGCCGCAGCGGCCGCATCCCTCAGGGGTGCGGCCGCTGCTTCGTTCGAGCCACGTCCGTCGATGGCCGCGGACGTCCGCGATTTGGTGCGCCCACGGCATACCGGTATCGTTGAGCACCGTGTCTGGCTAGGCCCAGACGTTGGTCACGTGCGAGGCGCAGAAGCGTCACCAGAACGTGGCCGCCCACCTCTCGCCGGGCAACCCACACCACGACCACATCGCTGCACTGCGCTGCGGGCTGGAACGGGGAGTGCAGGGGAGAGAACCCGGTGCGACACACCCGACTGCGGGGGTCGAGCGCCGGACATACCAAGGAGTTGCGGCATCCGCCGTGACATCGACCAGACAGACAAAGGATCCAGGTTGCCTACCATCAACCAGCTGGTGCGCAAGGGCCGGCAGGACAAGGTCACGAAGACGACCACTCCTGCCCTCAAGGGCTCTCCGCAGCGCCGCGGCGTGTGCACGCGTGTGTACACCACCACCCCGAAGAAGCCGAACTCCGCCCTCCGCAAGGTCGCGCGCGTCAAGCTGACCTCCGGCATCGAGGTCACCGCCTACATCCCCGGTGAGGGTCACAACCTCCAGGAGCACTCGATCGTGCTCGTCCGCGGTGGTCGTGTGAAGGACCTTCCCGGCGTTCGCTACAAGATCATCCGCGGCTCGCTCGACACCCAGGGTGTCAAGGGCCGCAAGCAGGCACGCAGCCGTTACGGCGCCAAGAAGGAGAAGAAGTAATGCCCCGTAAAGGCCCCGCACCGAAGCGCCCGCTCCTCATCGACCCGGTCTACCAGTCCCCGCTGGTGACCCAGCTGGTCAACAAGATCCTGCTCGATGGCAAGAAGTCCATCGCTGAGACGATCGTCTACGGCGCCCTCGAGGGTGCCCGCGAGAAGTCCGGCACGGACCCCGTGCTGCTGCTCAAGCGCGCACTCGACAACATCAAGCCGACCCTCGAGGTCAAGTCCCGCCGCGTCGGCGGTGCGACCTACCAGGTCCCGATCGAGGTCAAGCCCAACCGCGCCGTGACCCTGTCGCTGCGTTGGCTCGTCGGCTACTCGCGTCAGCGTCGTGAGAAGACGATGACCGAGCGCCTCATGAACGAGATCCTCGACGCCTCCAACGGCCTCGGCGCTGCAGTCAAGCGCCGCGAGGACACGCACAAGATGGCCGAGTCCAACCGGGCCTTCGCGCACTACCGCTGGTGATCTTCCCGGTATGCCGGGAACGCGCCTTGCGCTCCCGGCATACCGGAACCCGCAGTTCCGTTGGAACTGCCACGGCACGACCGCACGACACAGCACGCAGAACTTCCGCAACGAGCGAGATGAGATAACCGAGTGGCACTCGACGTCCTGACGGACCTGACCAAGGTCCGCAACATCGGCATCATGGCCCACATCGATGCCGGCAAGACCACGGTGACGGAGCGCATCCTCTTCTACACCGGCGTCAAGCACAAGATCGGTGAGACGCACGATGGCGCGTCCACGACCGACTGGATGGAGCAGGAGAAGGAACGCGGCATCACGATCACGTCTGCCGCCGTGACCTCCTTCTGGGGTGCGAACCAGGTCAACATCATCGACACCCCCGGCCACGTCGACTTCACGGTCGAGGTCGAGCGTTCGCTGCGAGTCCTCGACGGCGCAGTCGCTGTCTTCGACGGCAAGGAAGGCGTCGAGCCCCAGTCCGAGACCGTGTGGCGTCAGGCCGACAAGTACAACGTTCCCCGCATCTGCTTCGTCAACAAGATGGACAAGCTTGGCGCGGACTTCTACTTCACCGTCGACACCATCAAGGACCGCCTCGGTGCGGAGCCCCTCGTCATCCAGCTGCCCATCGGCGCCGAGAACGACTTCCTGGGTGTCGTCGACCTCGTCGAGATGCGTGCGCTCGTGTGGCCCGGTGACTCCAAGGGTGACGTCACCATGGGTGCTACGTACGAAGTCCAGGAAATCCCCGCGAACCTGCAGGCCAAGGCTGACGAGTACCGCCACCACCTCATCGAGCGCGTCGCCGAGTCCGACGACGTCCTCATGGAGAAGTACCTCGGTGGCGAGGACCTCACGGTTGCCGAGATCAAGGCCGCCATCCGCACCCTCACCGTGCGTTCCGAGCTCTACCCGATTCTCTGTGGTTCGGCGTTCAAGAACCGCGGCGTTCAGCCGATGCTCGACGCGGTCGTCGACTACCTTCCGTCCCCGATCGATGTCCCCCCGATGATCGGCCACAAGCCGAACCACGAGGAGATCGAGCTGACGCGCAAGCCCGACACCACCGAGCCGTTCTCGGCGCTGGCCTTCAAGGTCGCCACGCACCCGTTCTTCGGCACGCTGACGTTCATCCGGGTCTACTCGGGTCACATCACCGCGGGCACCGCGGTCGTCAACACGACCAAGGGTAAGAAGGAGCGCATCGGGAAGCTGTTCCAGATGCACGCCAACAAGGAGAACCCGGTCGATGACGCCCTGGCGGGCCACATCTACGCCGCGATCGGCCTGAAGGACACCACGACGGGCGACACCCTGAGTGACCCGGACCAGCAGATCGTGCTCGAGTCGATGTCCTTCCCCGACCCGGTCATCCAGGTCGCGATCGAGCCCAAGACCAAGAGTGACCAGGAGAAGCTCTCCACGGCCATTCAGAAGCTCTCGGCCGAGGACCCGACGTTCCAGGTCCACCTCGACGAGGACACGGGCCAGACGATCATCGCCGGTATGGGCGAGCTCCACCTCGACATCCTCGTCGACCGCATGAAGCGCGAGTTCAACGTCGAGGCCAACGTCGGCAAGCCGCAGGTCGCCTACCGCGAGACCATCAAGGGCACGGTCGAGAAGCACGACTACACCCACAAGAAGCAGACGGGTGGTTCGGGTCAGTTCGCCAAGATCCAGATCCGTCTCGAGCCCTTGGACACGACGGAAGCTGGTGAGCTCTACGAGTTCGCCAACAAGGTCACCGGTGGTCGCATCCCGCGCGAATACATCCCGTCGGTCGACGCCGGCATCCAGGACGCCATGCAGTACGGCGTTCTCGCGGGCTACCCGCTCGTCGGGATCAAGGCATCGCTGCTCGATGGTGCCTACCACGACGTCGACTCCTCGGAGATGGCGTTCAAGATCGCTGGGTCGATGGCGCTCAAGGAGGCCGTCCGCAAGGCCGACCCCGTGATCCTCGAACCGATGATGGCTGTCGAGGTGCGCACGCCCGAGGAATACATGGGCGACGTCATCGGCGACATCAACTCGCGCCGTGGCCACATCCAGGCCATGGAAGACATCAGCGGCGCCAAGGTCGTCAAGGGCCTTGTCCCGCTGTCCGAGATGTTCGGTTATGTCGGAGACCTTCGGTCGAAGACGCAGGGCCGGGCGAACTACTCCATGGAGTTCGACTCCTATGCAGAGGTTCCCAAGTCCGTCGCCGAAGAGATCATCGCCAAGACCCGAGGCGAGTGACCGCTAGACTGGTCGCTGGTCCGGATCTGGGCGCCCTGTCGACACTGCATACAGCGTCGACAGCGTTTCAGAACAACCACATGCACAATCCCAAGAACGACGCCACGTCCTGCACGGCCGTGAAGCGTTTCACCAAAGAAGAGTCCTGAGGAGGACAACAAAGTGGCGAAGGCAAAGTTCGAGCGGACCAAGCCGCACGTCAACATCGGCACCATTGGTCACATTGACCACGGTAAGACGACGCTGACGGCTGCGATCTCCAAGGTCCTGCACGACAAGTACCCGGACCTGAACCCGCAGTTCGCGTTCGATGACATCGACAAGGCACCCGAAGAGAAGCAGCGCGGTATCACCATCTCCATCGCGCACATCGAGTACCAGACCGAGAAGCGTCACTATGCGCACGTTGACTGCCCCGGTCACGCGGACTACGTCAAGAACATGATCACCGGTGCGGCCCAGATGGACGGTGCGATCCTCGTGGTTGCAGCGACCGACGGCCCGATGCCGCAGACGAAGGAGCACATCATCCTGGCTCGCCAGGTTGGTGTCCCCTACATCGTCGTGGCGCTGAACAAGGCCGACATGGTCGACGACGAGGAGATCCTCGAGCTCGTCGAGATGGAGGTTCGTGAGCTGCTTTCCGCTTACGAGTTCCCCGGCGACGACGTTCCCGTGGTCAAGGTCTCGGCGCTCAAGGCGCTCGAGGGCGACGCCGAGTGGGGCGCGACCGTCATGGAGCTCATGGACGCGGTCGACGAGTCGGTCCCCGAGCCCGAGCGTGACGTCGACAAGCCGTTCCTCATGCCCGTCGAGGACGTCTTCACGATCACCGGTCGTGGCACCGTCGTCACCGGTCGTATCGAGCGCGGCATCCTGAACGTCAACGAGGACGTCGAGATCGTCGGCATCCACGAGGGTCCCGCGGCCAAGACCACGGTCACCGGCATCGAGATGTTCCGCAAGCTCCTCGACGAGGGTCGTGCGGGCGAGAACGTCGGCCTGCTCATCCGTGGCATCAAGCGCGAGGACGTCGAGCGCGGCCAGGTCATCTGCAAGCCGGGCTCGATCACGCCTCACAAGAACTTCGAGGCCAACGTTGTCATCCTCTCCAAGGATGAGGGCGGCCGTCACACGCCGTTCTACGACAACTACCGCCCGCAGTTCTACTTCCGCACCACGGACGTCACCGGCGTCGTCAAGCTGCCTGAGGGCACCGAGATGGTCATGCCCGGCGACAACACCGAGATGTCGGTCGAGCTCATCCAGCCGATCGCCATGGAAGAGGGCCTCAAGTTCGCCATCCGTGAGGGTGGCCGGACCGTCGGCGCCGGTCGCGTCACCAAGATCACTGCGTGATCTGAGCGACCGACTGCGTCACTGACGCACTCGAGAAAGGCCCCACACCTCGTCAGAGGTGTGGGGCCCTTCCGTATACCTCGGGGTTGGCCTCTCGGATATTCACGCGCCCTCTGCGCGCTGGCGCGCTTGAATGATGCGTATGCCGCGCACCTGGTCCGATCTCGACACCCTGCCTCCCGCGGCAGGGGAGTGGTTGCTGCCTCGACTGGGCGCGTTCGGCACGGTGGGCGGGCTCGTCGCGCAAGACTTCGCCGCGTATGCCGTGGTGCCGCACGCTTCCGACGATCCGAGCGATCAGCCGGGGGAGATCCTCGACTCAAGCCTGGCCTCCGCGCTGCGGGGTTGCCTCGCTCCTGATCCGGGCGGCTGCGTCGCAGCGCTCTGGGACGGCTACGGCTACTTCGCCAGCGGCACGGTGATCCACCTGGACACCGGTGAGCAGCACTCTGTGGTGCCGCCCCTGCGCGCCGAGGTCATGGCCGCGCCCAGCCTGAACCTGCCCGGGCGCAGTTACACGTTGTTTGACGCCCAGCTGGACGACCTCGACGACCTGGCCGTTGGAAACGGTTCGATGTGGAGCCAGTCGCCGAACCTGTTCTGGCCGCGTTCTCATGCGTGGCTCGTGGGCGGAGACACCGACATTGCCGCGACCTTCATCGCCGGATCGGTCACCCTCGTTGACCGAGTCCTCGCTGTGGTGTCAGGAACGGCACCGGTCGTCGCGACGGACGGCCTGTCGCCCTGGGCGGAGCGAGTCGGCTAACAGCAGGGGTGAGTTGCCGACTGACAGGTTCGTGACAGGTCCGGCATACCTCTGGTCCAGTTCCGACGGCCACGGTGGTGACACGACGGTCGACCAGTCCAGGTAGGCCGCGACGAGAGGAACCCTCCATGCCCAAGTTCACCAAGACGGCCGCCCTCGCCGGTGTGGCCGGAGCAGCAGCAATAGCGACGGTCGGCCTCGGCGCCAGTCAGGCGCTGGCCGAGACCACCCCCACGCCCAGCGCATCATCATCGACGCAGGCAGGTGAGGCGCCCTCGACGGATGCCCCGGCCGGGCGCGGCGGCGAACGAGGGGGCCCTGGGCACAAGGGCGGCTTCAGGGGCGCCGACGCCAGCGCGCTCGCCGAGGCGCTCGGTCTCGACGAGGCCAAGGTCCAGGCCGCCATCGAGAAGGTGCGTGAGGCCAACAAGCCGACGGAGAAGCCGGCCGAGGGCACGAAGCCGACTGACGCAGAGCGCGAAGCCAGGCGGACGGCATACGTCGCGGCATTGGCCAAAGAACTCGGTGTCACGCAGGACAAGGTGACGGCGGCCCTGACGAAGGCTCGAGATGCCCATCAGGCAGAGCGGCGCACAGCGCTCACGGAGAAGATCGATGCGGCAGTCAAGGCGGGGACGCTGACCGCGGCCGACAAGGCGTCCGTCCTCAAGGCTCTCGACGCTGGCGTCCTGGGCGGCGGACCTCGCTGACCCGCGCCTGACCCGAGATCCTCACGGGTGTCGAGCCGAAGCCCTCGCGGGACAACGACCGCGAGGGTTTCCGCGTTGTGGGCCTGCGTGAGTCGACGCGCCACAAGCACGGGTATGCCGTCCGCCCCGGACTCGATTTGGTAGGTCGCCCTCGGCTCTGGCACTATTGTCCAGTTGCTTGGTGTGGGACGCACCCCTCGACCACTCGTCGGGTTTCGGACCACCACTGCACGTGAGAACACATCGAACCGGTCAAGCCGGGGCGACACACGGCAGGCAGAGCGGCTCCGGTCCACCGGAGTTCCGATTCATCCGATGGTGTCACGCAGGAATGCGTATGCCATCGGGCCGCGGAGCGGGCGCGACACGCCCGACCTCGGGGGTCGGACCCAAGGATCGACCTAAGACAGAAGTAAGAAGACGGCGAGAGAGAGACGGAAGCCAAGATGGCGGGACAGAAGATCCGCATCCGCTTGAAGTCGTATGACCACGAGGTCATCGACAACTCGGCGCGGAAGATCGTCGACACGGTGACCCGTGCCGGTGCAACGGTGGTCGGCCCTGTGCCGCTGCCCACGGAAAAGAACGTTTTCGTGGTCATCCGTTCGCCGCACAAATACAAGGACAGCCGCGAGCACTTCGAGATGCGCACCCACAAGCGCCTCATTGACATCATCGACCCGACGCCCAAGGCCGTCGACTCGCTGATGCGTCTCGACCTGCCGGCTGACGTCAACATCGAGATCAAGCTCTGAGGCTGACGAGATGACTGATATTGCAACCAAGACCGTGAAGGGTGTGCTGGGCAAGAAGCTCGGCATGACCCAGGTGTGGGACGCCGACAACCGGCTCATCCCCGTCACCGTCATCGAGGCGGGCCCCTGTGTTGTCACCCAGGTGCGCGACGCCAAGAACGACGGCTACGCCGCGGTGCAGATCGCGTTCGGCGCGATCGACCCGCGCAAGGTGACCAAGCCGCTCACCGGCCACTTCGAGAAGGCCGGCGTCACGCCGCGCCGCCACCTCGTCGAGCTCCGCACTGCGGACGCCGCCGAGTATTCGCTGGGCCAGGAGCTCACCGCCGAGACGTTCGAGGCCGGTCAGGCCGTCGACATCTCGGCCACGACCAAGGGCAAGGGCTTCGCCGGTGTCATGAAGCGTCACGGCTTCCACGGCGTCTCGTCCTCCCACGGTTCGCACAAGAACCACCGCAAGCCGGGCTCGATCGGTGGCTGCGCCACCCCGGGTCGTGTCTTCAAGGGCATGCGCATGGCCGGCCGCATGGGTGGCGTGCGTCAGACCACCCAGAACCTCACGATCCACGCTGTCGACGCGGACAAGGGGCTGCTGCTCGTCAAGGGCGCCGTCCCCGGTCCCCGCGGTGCGGTCGTGCTCGTCCGCAACGCCGTGAAGGGAGCGTGACCACCGTGGCTACCACTGTGAACGTTGACCTGCCCGCCGAGATCTTCGACGTGCAGACCAACATCCCCCTGATCCACCAGGTCGTCGTCGCCCAGCTCGCTGCGGCGCGCCAGGGAACGCACTCGACCAAGACCCGCGGCGAAGTCCGCGGTGGCGGTCGCAAGCCCCACGCCCAGAAGGGCACCGGCCGCGCCCGTGCGGGCTCGACCCGCGCGCCGCACTGGACCGGCGGTGGCGTGGTCCACGGACCGACGCCTCGTGACTACTCGCAGCGCACCCCCAAGAAGATGAAGGCTGCTGCCCTGCGCGGCGCCCTCTCTGACCGCGCTCGCCACGGCCGCATCCACGTCGTGTCGTCGCTCGTCACGGGTGGCGCTCCTTCGACCAAGGAAGCCGTTGCACTGCTCGCCGGACTGACCGAGCGCAAGAACATGCTCGTCGTCCTCGACCGCAGTGACATCGTGTCACTGAAGTCGGTGCGCAACCTGGAGAACCTCCACGTCATCGTCGCCGACCAGCTCAACACCTATGACGTGCTCTGCGCCGACGACGTGGTCTTCACGCAGGCCGCCTTCGATGCATTCGTCGCCGGCCCCGTGGCCAAGGTCAAGACCGTGGAGGTCACGGTCGACATCCTCGAGGCGGCTGACGAGAAGCCCGCCAAGGCTGAGAAGCCCGCCAAGGCTGAGAAGCCCGCCAAGGCCGAGAAGGCTGAGAAGCCCGCCAAGGCCGAGAAGGCTGAGAAGCCCGCCAAGGCTGAGAAGCCGGCCAAGGCTGAGAAGGCCGAGAAGCCCGCCAAGGCCACCAAGGCCACCAAGGCTGAGAAGCCGGCCAAGGCCGACAAGTCGGCTGAGGATGACAAGGAGGATGACAAGTGAGTCCTGCAATCGCAAAGAACCCGCGGGACATCCTGCTGTCGCCGGTGGTCTCCGAGAAGTCCTACGGACTGCTCGACCAGGGCAAGTACACCTTCCTGGTGGACCCCCGCTCGAACAAGACCGAGATCAAGATTGCCGTTGAGGAGATCTTCAGCGTCAAGGTCGACTCGGTCCACACGTTGAACCGCAAGGGCAAGACCAAGCGCACCCGCTTCGGCCTGGGCAAGCGCAAGGACACCAAGCGCGCGATCGTCACCCTCCGCGAGGGAACGATCGACATCTTCGGCAGCGCTGGCGCCTGAGAGACGACTGAGGAACTTAAGGAAACACGACATGGGTATCCGCAAGTACAAGCCGACGACGCCTGGCCGTCGCGGCTCAAGCGTCGCCGACTTCGTCGAGGTCACGCGCACCACGCCTGAGAAGTCGCTCGTGCGCCCGCTCACCAAGAGCGGTGGCCGCAACAACAACGGCCGCATCACGACGCGTCACATCGGTGGTGGCCACAAGCGCGCCTACCGACTCATCGACTTCCGTCGCCACGACAAGGACGGCATCCCGGCCAAGGTCGCTCACATCGAGTACGACCCCAACCGCACCGCCCGCATCGCTCTCCTGCACTTCGCAGATGGTGAAAAGCGCTACATCCTGGCCCCCAAGGGCCTGGAGCAGGGCGCCAACATCGAGAACGGTCCTGCTGCCGACATCAAGCCCGGCAACAGCCTCCCGCTGCGCAACATCCCGACCGGTACGGTCATTCACGCTGTCGAGCTCCGCCCCGGTGGCGGCGCGAAGATCGCGCGTTCGGCCGGCGTCCGCGTCCAGCTTGTTGCCAAGGACGGTCCCTACGCCCAGCTGCGTATGCCGTCCGGCGAGATCCGTAACGTGGACGCACGCTGCCGCGCGACGATCGGTGAGGTCGGCAACGCCGAGCAGTCCAACATCAACTGGGGTAAGGCCGGCCGCATGCGCTGGAAGGGCAAGCGCCCGACCGTCCGTGGTGTCGTCATGAACCCGGTCGACCACCCTCACGGTGGTGGCGAAGGCCGCACCTCCGGTGGTCGTCACCCGGTCAGCCCTTGGGGCAAGGCCGAAGGCCGCACCCGTCGCCCGGGCAAACCGAGCGACAAGATGATCGTCCGCCGACGCCGCACTGGCAAGAAGCGCTGACAAGGAGCCATTGACACATGCCTCGTAGCTTGAAGAAGGGCCCCTTCATCGACGACCACCTTCAGAAGAAGGTGGACGTCCAGAACGAAGCGGGCACCAAGAACGTCATCAAGACCTGGTCGCGCCGTTCGGTCATCAGCCCGGACATGCTCGGTCACACTCTCGCCGTCCACGACGGCCGCAAGCACGTCCCGGTGTTCGTCACCGAGTCGATGGTCGGCCACAAGCTCGGCGAATTCGCACCCACGCGCACCTTCAAGGGTCACGTGAAGGACGACAAGAAGGGCCGGCGCCGCTGATGGCCACCAAGACCAAGGAAACCGCGACCGAGGCTACGTCTTCGGTTGTTCTGGAGGCGCGGGCTCAGGCCCGTAGCGTCCGGGTGACTCCGCAGAAGGCGCGCCGCGTCATCGACCTGATCCGCGGCAAGAACGCCAGCGAGGCCATCGCCACGCTGCGCTTCGCCCCGCAGGGCGCGTCGGACCCGATCCTGAAGGTGCTCGAGAGCGCCATCGCCAACGCCCGGGTCAAGGCCGACAAGACCGCCGAGCGTTTTGACGAGCACGAGCTCGTTATCACGTCCGCCTTCGTTGACGAGGGCGCGACGATGAAGCGTTTCCGTCCGCGTGCGCAGGGCCGCGCCTCGCGCATCAACAAGCGCACGAGCCACATCACCGTGGTCGTCGCACCCAAGCAGGCAAAGAACTCGAAGGGAGGCCGCTGAACATGGGTCAGAAAGTCAACCCGCACGGCTTCCGCCTGGGTATCACGTCCGAGCACCGCAGCCGCTGGTTTGCTGACTCCACCAAGGAGGGTCAGCGCTACCGCGACTACGTCAAGGAAGACGTCGCCATCCGCAAGCTCATGTCTGTGGGCATGGAGCGCGCAGGCATCTCCAAGGTCGAGATCGAGCGCACCCGTGACCGTGTCCGCGTGGACATCCACACGGCACGTCCGGGCATCGTCATCGGTCGCCGTGGCGCCGAAGCAGACCGCATCCGCGGCGAGCTCGAGAAGCTCACCGGCAAGCAGGTTCAGCTGAACATCCTCGAGGTCAAGAACCCCGAGACCGATGCTCAGCTCGTGGCCCAGGGCGTTGCCGAGCAGCTGTCTGCTCGTGTGTCGTTCCGTCGTGCCATGCGCAAGAGCATGCAGTCGGCGACCCGCGCAGGTGCCAAGGGCATCCGCGTCCAGGTCTCCGGCCGGCTCGGCGGCGCCGAGATGTCCCGCACCGAGTTCTACCGCGAAGGTCGTGTGCCGCTGCACACCCTTCGTGCGCAGATCGACGTGGGCTTCTACGAGGCCCGCACCACCTTCGGCCGCATCGGTGTGAAGGTGTGGATCTACAAGGGTGACGTCACAGCTCGTGAGCTCGCTGCCCAGCAGGCCAGCGCCCCGCGTCAGCAGGCCCGTGGCCCGCGTCGCGAAGGTGCCGACCGTCCGGCTCGCGCTCGTCGCGACCGTGTCGAGACTGCAGCTGCTCCGACCGAGGCTTCTGCTGTCGAGGCCGCCCCGGCAACGACCACTGAGGGAGCGTCCAGCTGATGTTGATTCCCCGTCGCGTCAAGCACCGCAAGCAGCACCACCCGGGTCGGTCGGGCGCTGCCAAGGGTGGGACGACCATCGCGTTCGGTGACTACGGCCTTCAGGCTCTCGAGCCGGCCTACGTCACCAACCGCCAGATCGAGTCCGCTCGTATTGCGATGACCCGCTACATGAAGCGTGGTGGAAAGGTGTGGATCAACATCTACCCCGACCGCCCGCTGACCAAGAAGCCGGCTGAGACCCGCATGGGTTCCGGTAAGGGTTCGCCCGAGTGGTGGATCGCCAACGTTAAGCCCGGACGCATCATGTTCGAGATCTCCGGTGTGTCCGAAGAGGTCGCGCGTGAATCCATGCGCCTGGCCATGCACAAGCTGCCGATGAAGTGCCGCTTCGTCCAGCGTGAAGGTGGTGACTTCTGATGGCTATCGGTTCCAAGGACCTGATCTCCAACGAGCTGCGTGGGTTCGACGACGATCGTCTCGTCGACGAACTGCGCAAGGGCAAGGAAGAGCTGTTCAACCTGCGCTTCCAGTCCGCCACCGGACAGCTCGACAACCACGGCCGGCTCCGCGCCGTCCGCAGGGACATCGCCAGGATCTACACCGAAATGCGTGAGCGTGAGCTCGGCATCGGCGAAGGCCCGACGAAGTCGGCCGATTCGGAGGCTGCCAAGTGAGTGAGAACGTGAAGGACGAGAACGTGACCAGCACGCAGACCGAGACCAAGTCGACTGAGTCGGCTGGACGCAACTACCGCAAGACCCGCCAGGGTTATGTGGTCAGCGACAAGATGGACAAGACTGTTGTCATCGAGGTCGAGGACCGCGTGAAGCACGCCCTCTACGGCAAGGTGCTGCGTCGCTCCAGCAAGGTCAAGGCACACGACGAGGAGAACGTCGCCGGCATCGGTGACCGCGTCCTCATCATGGAGACCCGCCCGCTCTCGGCGACCAAGCGCTGGCGCGTGGTCGAGATCCTCGAGAAGGCCAAGTAAGCCCAAGTTCGGCCAGGCTCTGATGCTGTCGGTTCGTCCGAGGCATTGCAGAGAACCAGCACGACGTATAGGAGACAGATAAGTGATCCAGCAGGAGTCGCGAGTTCGCGTCGCCGACAACACCGGTGCCAAGGAGATCCTTTGCATCCGTGTTCTCGGTGGCTCGGGTCGCCGGTATGCCGGTATCGGCGACACCATTGTCGCCACCGTGAAGGACGCCATCCCCGGTGGCAACGTCAAGAAGGGCGACGTCGTCAAGGCGGTCATCGTCCGGACCAAGAAGGAGCGCCGTCGTCCAGACGGTTCCTACATCAAGTTCGATGAGAACGCAGCGGTGCTGCTCAAGACCGACGGTGACCCTCGTGGTACCCGTATCTTCGGCCCGGTGGGCCGTGAGCTGCGTGACAAGAAGTTCATGAAGATCATCTCGTTGGCGCCGGAGGTGCTCTGATATGGCGAAGTTTGGCATCAAGAAGGGCGACACCGTCCAGGTGCTCGCGGGCAAGGACAAGGGTTCGACCGGCAAGGTCATCTCTGTCGACCGCGAGAAGAGCCGCGTCCTCGTTGAGGGCGTCAACCGTGTCACCCGCCACACCAAGGCCGGCCAGACTGCCCGTGGCAGTCAGACCGGTGGACTTGTTGTCCAGGAGTCGCCGATTCACGTGAGCAACGTGGCCGTCGTCGACCCCGAGGACAAGAAGCCGACCCGTACCAAGACCCGCGTCGAGACCGTCGAGCGGGACGGGCGCCAGAAGGCGACCCGTACCCGTGTTGGCGTGCGCTCGGGCAAGGACCTGTGAGCCTGATGACTACTCAGACTGAAGACACAATGACTCAGGAAACGGCGGTCAAGCCCCGTCTCAAGCAGCGCTACACGGACGAGATCCGTGACGCCCTGCTCGAGAAGTTCGGCTACGCCAACGTCATGCAGGTTCCCGGCGTCGTCAAGGTCGTCGTCAACATGGGTGTCGGCGACGCGGCCAAGGACAGCAAGCTCATCGATGGCGCGGTGCGCGACCTCACGGCGATCACCGGTCAGAAGCCGGTTGTCACCAAGGCTCGCAAGTCGATCGCCCAGTTCAAGCTGCGTGAGGGCATGCCGATCGGCACCCACACGACGCTGCGCGGTGACCGTATGTGGGAGTTCCTCGACCGCCTCATCTCGGTCGCGCTTCCCCGCATCCGTGACTTCCGTGGCATGAGCCCGAAGCAGTTCGACGGCCGTGGCAACTACACGTTCGGTCTCACGGAGCAGTCGATGTTCCACGAGATCGACCAGGACAAGATCGACCGCGTCCGGGGCATGGACATCACCATCGTCACCACCGCGACGAACGACGACGAGGGACGCGCGCTGCTCAAGGCGCTCGGCTTCCCGTTCAAGGAGAACAGCTGAGATGGCGAAGACTGCTCTTGTCAACAAGGCGAACAAGACGCCGAAGTTCAAGGTGCGCGGCTACACGCGCTGCCAGCGTTGCGGCCGTCCCCACGCCGTGTACCGCAAGTTCGGCCTGTGCCGAATCTGCTTCCGGGAGATGGCCCACCGCGGCGAGCTCCCCGGTATCACGAAGTCTTCTTGGTGACCACGGCTGACTCAGCCATCCCGGTCGAGGCGCAGCCGAGACCACGCCGCACTCGCGGCATACCCCAAAACCATCTACATCGAAGGTCAGCCGGAGCAGCAGCCCCGGATGAAACCACGGTGAGAGAGGGCGGAGAAGCCCAATGACAATGACTGACCCGATTGCGGACATGTTGACCCGCGTCCGGAACGCCAATTCGGCGCACAAGGACACGGTCGCCATGCCGTTCAGCAAGCTCAAGTCGCACATCGCGGAGATCCTCGAGGCCGAGGGTTACATCGCCAGCTGGACCGTCGAGGACGCCGAGGTCGGACAGACCTTGACCGTCAACCTGAAGTACGGCCCCAACCGCGAGCGTTCCATCGCCGGTGTGCGTCGCGTGTCCAAGCCTGGACTTCGCGTCTACGCCAAGTCCACCAACCTTCCCAAGGTTCTCGGTGGGCTCGGTGTCGCCATCATCTCGACGTCGTCCGGTCTGCTCACAGACCGGCAGGCCGCTAGCAAGGGTGTGGGTGGGGAAGTCCTCGCCTACATCTGGTAAGGGGATCTGACATGTCGCGCATCGGACGTCTTCCGGTTGCCATCCCCTCCGGTGTCGAGATCAACGTCGAGGGCCAGACCGTCAAGGTCAAGGGTCCCAAGGGCGAACTCGCGCACACGGTGGTTCAGCCGATCCAGGTTGAGAAAACTGATGGTGAGGTCCAGGTTTCCAGGCCCAATGACGAGCGCGAGTCGCGTTCGCTCCACGGCCTGACTCGCTCGCTCATCAACAACATGGTTCTCGGTGTCACCGAGGGTTATGTCAAGAAGCTCGAGATCCACGGCACTGGTTATCGCGTGCAGAACAAGGGCGGTTCGCTCGAGTTCGCACTCGGTTACTCGCACTCGATCACGGTCGAGGCGCCGAAGGGCATCACCTTCACCGTTGAGAACCCCACCAGGTTCCAGGTCGAGGGCATCGACAAGCAGCTCGTCGGTGAGGTGGCCGCCAACATTCGCAAGCTCCGCAAGCCTGACCCCTACAAGGGCAAGGGCGTGCGTTATGCCGGCGAGCACATCCGCCGCAAGGTCGGAAAGGCTGGTAAGTAGGCCATGGCAATGATCATCAAGCGTGCCAAGGGCAAGGTCGCCGCGCGCGGCCGTCGCCACGTTCGTCTCCGCAAGCACGTCGCGGGCACGGCAGTGCGTCCCCGTCTCGTCGTCTCGCGCTCGTCGCGTCACGTCTTCGTCCAGGTTGTCGATGACACCGCGGGCAAGACCGTCGCATCCGCGTCGACGATGGAGGCCGACGTGCGCTCCTTCGAGGGCGACAAGACCGCCAAGGCCAAGAAGGTCGGCGAGCTCGTGGCCGAGCGCGCCAAGGCTGCCGGTGTCGAGGCCGTCGTGTTCGACCGTGGTGGCAACAAGTACCACGGTCGCGTCGCGGCCATCGCCGATGGCGCCCGCGAGGGTGGGCTGTCACTGTGACCCGCGCGAAGAACACTCTGAACCACACCGTTTCTGGAAGGAACATCTGATGCCAGGACCCCAGCGTCGAGGCACCGGTCCCGCAACCGCGAACGCTGCCGGCGGCGAGCGCAGCGACAACCGTGGCGGCGACCGTCGCGGTGGCCGCGGCGACGACCGCCGCGGTGGTGGCCGCGAGGCCGAGAAGAGTCAGTACCTTGAGCGGGTTGTGACCATCAACCGCGTGTCCAAGGTCGTCAAGGGTGGTCGTCGCTTCAGCTTCACCGCCCTCGTCGTCGTCGGTGACGGAGACGGCACCGTGGGTGTCGGCTACGGCAAGGCCAAGGAAGTTCCCGCCGCGATCGCCAAGGGTGTCGAGGAGGCCAAGAAGGAGTTCTTCAAGGTCCCGCGCATCCAAGGCACGATCCCGCACCCCGTCCAGGGTGAGGCCGCGGCTGGCGTCGTCATGCTCCGTCCCGCAAGCCCCGGTACCGGCGTCATCGCCGGTGGTCCGGTGCGTGCGGTTCTCGAGTGCGCCGGTGTCCACGACGTGCTCTCCAAGAGCCTTGGTTCGTCCAACGCGATCAACATCGTCCACGCGACCGTGCAGGCTCTCAAGGAGCTTGAGCGTCCGGAGGCCGTTGCTGCCCGCCGTGGTCTGCCCGTGGACCGTGTTGCTCCCGCTGCGATGCTCCGCGCCCAGGCTGCCGGCATCGCCGAGGCGAAGGCAGGTGCGTGATGGCTCGACTCAAGGTAGTCCAGACCCGTTCGGGGATCGGCGGCAAGCAGAACCAGCGTGACACGCTGCGCAGCCTCGGTCTCAAGCGCATTGGCGACGTCGTCGTCAAGGAGGACCGTCCCGAGATTCGCGGGATGGTCAAGACGGTGACGCACCTCGTTGCCGTTGAGGAGGTGGAGTGATCATGGCTGAGAACAAGTCAGCACCGCAGGCTGAGGCCAAGCAGGCCTCAGCGCTCAAGGTCCACCACCTGCGTCCCGCCCCGGGAGCCAAGACCGCCAAGACCCGTGTGGGTCGTGGTGAGGGCTCGAAGGGTAAGACCGCAGGTCGTGGTACCAAGGGTTCCAAGGCTCGTTACCAGGTTCCGGAGCGCTTCGAGGGTGGCTCGACCCCCCTCCACATGCGTCTCCCGAAGCTTCGCGGCTTCAAGAACCCGTTCAAGACCCACTACCAGGTCGTGAACCTCGACAAGCTGTCCGTTCTCTTCCCTGACGGTGGAGACGTGAGTGTCGAGGACCTCGTGTCCAAGGGTGCCGTTCGTGACGGCGAGCTCGTCAAGGTGCTCGGCACCGGCGAGATCACGGTCGCCGTCAACGTCACTGCCAACAAGTTCTCCTCCTCCGCCAAGGAGAAGATCGAGGCGGCAGGCGGTTCGGCCGTCGTAGGCGACTCTGCCTGACCCGTCGTTTGACTTGTATGCCGCAGGGCGCGGTTCCCGGAGGCAATCCGGGAACTCGCCTTGCGGCATACGTCGTTTGACCCCCTGAGAAGACTGCGGTCGCCGACCGCAGACGACGCCGGGGTATCTTTGTTCGTCGATCACCACTGACGCGGCAGCTGCCGCCCACCTGGAGGACCTGTGCTCACCGCTTTCGGCCGCGCGTTCAAGACGCCCGACCTGCGCAGGAAGATCCTGTTCACACTAGGGATCATCGCTCTGTACCGTCTGGGCGCCCAGGTGCCGACGCCCGGGGTGAGCTATTCGCTCATCCAGGCGTGCCAGGAGGGTGCGGGGGAGGCCAACGACCTGCTCGGCCTCGCGAACCTCTTCAGTGGTGGAGCCCTGCTCCAGTTGTCGATCTTTGCGCTCGGGATCATGCCCTACATCACGGCGAGCATCATCGTCCAGCTTCTGACGGTGGTGATCCCCAAGTTCGAGACGCTCAAGAAGGAGGGGCAGGCGGGGCAGGCGAAGATGACGCAATACACGCGTTATCTGACGATCGCGTTGGCGGTGCTGCAGTCGGCGACCTTCATCACGTTCGCGCAGAACCCCTCGCAGCTGTTCAACAACCCCGCGTGCACCAACATCCTCACCGACGACTCGATCGTCACGATCCTCATCATGGTGCTCACGATGACCGCGGGCACTGGCCTCGTCATGTGGCTCGGTGAGCTCGTGACCGACCACGGCGTCGGCAACGGCATGTCGATCCTCATCTTCACGTCCATCGCCGCCACGTTCCCCGGTGCGCTCTGGGCGATCCAGCAGCGGGAGGGTCGCTGGGACATCTTCCTGGGGATCATCCTCATGGGCTTCGTCATCATCGCCCTCGTCGTCTTCGTCGAGCAGAGCCAGCGACGGATCCCCGTCCAGTACGCCAAGCGCATGGTGGGCCGACGCGTCTACGGCGGCACCTCGACCTACATCCCGCTCAAGGTCAACATGGCCGGTGTCATCCCGGTCATCTTTGCCAGCTCCCTGCTCGCCCTGCCGACTCTGCTCGCACAGTTCAACCGCAAGGCCGATGGGTCCTCGCCGGGCTGGGTGCAGTGGATCGACACCAACTTCGCAGGTGGCGACACATGGGTGTATGCACTCACCTACGTCGCGCTCATTCTCTTCTTCACGTTCTTCTATGTGTCGATCACGTTCAACCCCACCGAGGTTGCCGACAACATGAAGAAGTACGGCGGCTTCATTCCGGGTATCCGCGCCGGGCGACCCACGGCCGAATACCTTCAGTACGTCCTCACCCGCATCACCGTTCCGGGTGCGATCTATCTCGCGCTGATCTCGATCATCCCGCTCATCGCCCTCGTCCTCGTCGGCGCCAACCAGAACTTCCCGTTCGGTGGCACCTCGATCCTGATCATCGTCGGTGTCGGTCTCGAGACCGTGAAGCAGATCGAGTCCCAGCTGCAGCAGCGTCACTACGAAGGGTTCCTCCGCTAATGCGTCTGATCATTCTCGGCCCGCCCGGAGCTGGCAAGGGCACGCAGGCTGCCCGCATTGCAGAGCACTTCGGCATCCCGGCGATCTCCACCGGCGATATCTTCCGTGCCAACATCAAGAACGGCACGGACCTCGGCAAGCAGGTCCAGGAGATCACCGCCTCCGGTGGCTACGTCTCCGACGACATCACCAATGCCATCGTCGAGGACCGCCTGTCGCAGGCCGACTGCGAGCCGGGCTTCCTGCTCGACGGCTACCCGCGCACGACCGGCCAGGTGACCGCGCTCGACGCGATGCTCGCCAAGCACGACCACGGCCTCGACCACGTGCTCGCACTCACGGTCGACGAGGACGCAGTCGTCGGGCGGCTGCTCAAGCGTGCCGAGATCGAGGGCCGCGCCGATGACACCGAAGACGTCATCCGTGAGCGCCAGGCCATCTATCGGCGCGAGACTGCGCCGCTGACCGACGTCTTCGCCGAGCGCGGACTGCTCGTCGAGGTCGACGGCCTGGGCGAGGTCGACGAGGTCACCGAGCGGATCATCACCGCGCTGAGTTGACCCAAAGACACCGCTGACCCACGGACAACACAAGGCGGCGTATGCCGGGAACGTGAGTTCCCGGCATACGCCGCCTTCGTCTGTCCCTGGGTCAGAGCACGATGTATTGGCGGCCGTCGAGCAACTCACGCACTGCATCGAGTTGGCCGGCGTGCGTCGCGGTTTCGATGATGACGTGGTGGAGGATGTCGCGCAGTTCGGGGAAGTCGCCCGCCTCCCAGTCGGCTTCGCGATGCTGCGGTGCTGAGTCGAGGGAGCGGTCGGCAATGATCGCGTCAGATGCGGCGATCGCGGCACGGTAGGCCGCGACAACCTGTGCAGCGGACTCGTCGGGCGAGACGCGCCAGTCGCCGTTGTCGCCGTCGGGCCACCAGTCGAACGTCCCACCGGCGACGACGACCTCGAACCAATAGCGCTCGTCCGAGAGTGTGAGGTGGCGGACCAGGCCCAGCACGCTCCAGCCCGACGGCAGCACGGGGCGCCGTAGGGCGTCTTCGTCGAGCCCGTCCAACTGGCGCAGCACATGTCGCCGCGTCGTGGCCAGTGCGGCCGTGAGATTCTCGCGTTCGCGGTCCATGTGAGCCAGCCTAGGTTTGCTCATCCGAACAACGGGCGAGGCGCGTCCGGAATGGACGGGCCGCATTACCTGTTGGTTGAAATGTGAATCAATTGCGCATCATCGTCTCCAGTACCCGCCCGAGCCGCATCGGCCACAAGGTCACCCAGTGGGTGAGCGAGCAGGCTGCCGCCGAGCAGTGGGAGGTCAAGATCCTCGACCTCGCCGAGATCGACCTCCCCTTCTTCGATGAGGAGGACATGCCGATGAAGGGCAACTACGCCAAGCCGCACACCCAGGCGTGGGCCAGCGAGATCTTCGAGTCCGATGCGGTCGTCGTCGTGACCCCGCAGTACAACCGATCCTTCCCGGCGCCCATCAAGAACGCGATCGACTACCTCTTCGCCGAGTGGGACTCCAAGCCCGTGGCGATCGTCGGCTACGGCTGGTCGGGTGCCAGCGACGCGGCGGCCGACCTCACCAAGGTCCTCACGCACGTCAAGGCGGATGTCGTGGGCGAGATCGGACTGAGCTTCCCGGAGCAGCTGAGCACCGAGGGCGTCGTCATCGACGGCGACGCAGCAGCGATCGAGCTGCGCGGGCTTCTAGACACTCTCCACCGCAAGGTCCTCGATCTCGACGAGGTTCCCGCACGGTCCTGATCGCCATCTGCCATCGACGCCTCTCGCTGACCCGGAATTCGGGGGAGCGGGAGGCGCCGCTGTAGGTTGCCGTCCATGGGACTGTTCGGACGTGAGCGCATCGAGGCCAAGACTCATGAGCAAGTGGTGCTCATGCGGGCAGCTGGCCTGCTCGTAGGACAGACCCTCGAGCTGGTTCGCGACTCCGTGCAGCCGGGCATGACGACCCAGGACCTCAACGCCCTGGCAGACGCCCACATCCGTGATGGCGGTGGCGTCCCGAGCTTCCTTGGCTACCACGGCTTCACCGGCACTCTCTGCACCTCGGTCAACGAGGAGGTCGTGCACGGAATCCCGGGACCCCGGACCTTGGTCGAGGGCGATCTGCTCTCTGTCGACTGTGGCGCGATCATCGAGGGCTGGCACGGCGACGCAGCGATCTCGGTCATCGTCGGTGGTCGTGAGGCCGGTCGTCCCGAGGATCTCGAACTCATCGACGACACCGAGGCCTCGATGTGGGCCGGCATCGCGGCCCTCGCGGTGGGCCAGAGCCTGTATGCCGTGGGCGAGGCCGTCGAGGACAGCATCACCTCAGCGGGGGAGCGGCGTGGGCGTGAGTACGGCATCGTCGAGGACTACGTCGGTCACGGCATCGGCACCTCGATGCACATGGACCCGCAGGTCCCGAACTACCGCGTCAGTGGCAAGGGGCCGACCGTGGTCGACGCCACGACGATCGCGATCGAGCCGATGATCACCCTGGGTGCCGAGGCGAACCGCGTGCTCGAGGACGACTGGACCGTCGTCACCAACGATGGCTCCCGGGCCGCCCACTGGGAGAACACCGTGGCCGCGACGTCGCAAGGGCTGTGGGTCCTCACTGCGGTCGATGGTGGCGAGGCCAAGCTGCGCGAGCTTGGCGCGAACTACGCACCGTTGGCCTGACCGAAGCTGAGTTCGCCGCGAGGAATGCACCCCGATCCCCGGTGTTGAATGCAGGTATGAAGCGCATCGGATTCTTGTCCTTCGGACACTGGAACCCCCACCCGCAGTCGGCAGTCCGCACGGCTTCCGACGTCTTGCTGCAGTCGATCGAACTGGCGGTGGCGGCCGAGGAGGTGGGGGCCGACGGGGCCTACTTCCGGGTGCACCACTTTGCCCAGCAGCTCGCATCGCCCTTCCCGCTGCTCGCCGCCGCGGGTGCGAGGACCAGCAGGATCGAGCTGGGCACGGGTGTCATCGACATGCGCTACGAGAACCCGCTCTACATGGCCGAGGACGCGGGAGCGGCAGACCTCATCGCGCAGGGACGACTCCAGCTCGGCATCAGCCGGGGATCGCCCGAGCAGGTCATCGAGGGCTACCGCCACTTCGGGCACGATCCGCGCGAAGGTGAGTCCGACGCCGACATGGCGCGACGGCATACGGCCGAGTTCCTCACGGTGCTGGACGGAGAGGGCTTCGCTCAGCCGAGCCCGCGACCCATGTTTCCCAACCCGCCGGGACTGCTGCGCGTCGAGCCACACTCCGAAGGTCTGCGCGACCGCATCTGGTGGGGTGCCGGGAGTCGCGCGACTGCCGTGTGGACCGCCCAGCAGGGGATGAACCTGATGAGCTCGACGTTGCTCACCGAGGACACGGGGGTGCCCTTCCATCAGCTGCAGGCCGAGCAGATCAGCCTGTTCCATGAGGCGTGGCGTGAAGCCGGGCACGAACGCACCCCGCGGACGTCGGTGAGCCGCAGTATCTTCCCGCTGGTGACGGCACAGGATCATGCCTACTTCGGGGCAGACCGGCGCAGCACCGACCAGGTCGGCATGATCGACGGTGGGCTCGCTCGATTCGGGAAGTCATACGCGGCAGAGCCGGACGAGTTGGTTCGCCAGCTGGCGCAGGACGAGGCCATCGCGGCGGCTGACACCTTGCTCCTGACGATCCCCAACACCCTCGGTGTGGACTACAACGCCCACGTCCTCGAGAGCATCCTCACGCAGGTGGCCCCCGGGCTCGGCTGGCGCGACTGACGACGGCTCACAACGTCAGCACGCCCTGACCCGTCTCGGCGTCCCAGGGCACGGACTCGTGGTCGTGGGTGACGACCCAGCGGCCGTCGCGGCGCTCACACCCCAGGGTGGCTCGCACCCACATGACGACCTCGTCGCCACTGGTGAGGGTGCCGCTGACGCGGTAGAGGAACGCCGCGAACCCCACGGCACCAGAGGTGGCGATCCTGAGGTCGTGGACGTCGTACCCGATGTCGGAGGCGTAGCCGTCGAACCAACCGCGTGCGGCCTCGAGGACGGGCTCGCGCCCCTGCGCCCGGTGCGGGGGGAGGACGTTGAAGGACTCGAGGTCCTGCGCCAGCAGGGAACTGAGCCCGTCGAGATCCTTAGCCCCGACGGCGGCCACGCGTGCGTCAAGGAGCGCGCGTATGCCGTCCGCTCCCGAATCGTCCGAGGTCACCTCGTACTCGTCGACCGCAAAGCTGCGGATGAGGCCACCGACTTCACCCTCGGGGCCGCTGCCGCGGAAGCGGTCGAGTGCCTCGCGGTCGGTCCACCGCTCGCTGATGTTGACCCGGTCGGGCTCGGCTGAGTCGGTGCTCACGGCGAAGTCGATGCAGCCCGTCGTGGCTCGGGCAGCGACAACCGCCTCACGTGACAGCTCCACCACCCGGTCGCGATCGGCCGGATCCACGACGAGGTGCCCGGTCACGATGATCATGGCTCGCTCCTCGTGACGTCATAGACGAGAGCGACTGCGCCGCTGTCGAAGGCACGTTGCTCTCGCAATTCGAGGGCGCTCGTGAATCCTTCGGGCAGCCAGGGCAGTCCGCCGCCGGCGAGATGCGGCATGACGTAGGCCGTGATCTCGTCTACCAGTCCGGCCTTCAGCGCGTGGGCCGCGAGGGTCGGGCCGCCGATGCTCACATCCGTGGGCGCCTCTTGCACGAGGGTCGCCAGCCGGTTGAGGTCGAGGTGGTCCCAGAACTCGGTGCGGGGCTCCTGCGGCGGAGCCATGGTCGTGGACACGATGATCTTGTCGGCCTGCTTCCAGATCGCCGCGAACTCCTCGTGCTCGGGGGCGGTGAGGCCGGAGCTGGGCGGGTTCTCCCAGTAGCGCATCGTCTCCCACATGCCGCGGCCGAAGACGTAGGTGCGGACGTCGCCCTCGCGCTCGTTGACATAGGCGTGGAGCGCGTCGTCGGGTGCCGCCCAGTCGAAGGAGCCTGATGCATCCTTTGCGTAGCCGTCGAGGGAGACCAGCATTCCGTAGCGCAGGCGCCCCATCAGGAGACACTCGGTTCCTGAGGGTGGCTCAGGCCCTTGCGCTGCCAGAACTGGTGGACGAAGCCGGGCCTGGCCGAGTTCGTGGTCTGGACGTCGAAGTCTGACTCGATACCCTCCAACCCCGCCCAGAGGGACTCACCCCGGCCCAGGACGATCGGCGCGATGACAAGGTGAAGATCGTCGATGAGTCCCGCTCTGAGGAAGTCACGGACGATGGTCGGGCCCCCGCCGATGCGGACGTCCAGATCACCGGCGGCCTCGCGGGCCCGGGCCAGGACCTCCTCGGGCGTGCCATCGACGAAGTGGAAGGTCGTCCCGCCCTGCATCTCGATCGACTCGTGCGGGTGATGGGTCATGACGAATACCGGTGTGTGAAACGGGGGATTCTCTCCCCACCACCCGCGCCAGGTGTCGTCGGTCCACGGCCCGGGCTCGGGCCAGAACTTGCGGCGCCCCATGATCTCGGCCCCGACTGAGCCGTCGTCGTAACTGACTTTGGACAGGGCCCCGTCAACGCCGAACTGCGCACGGGTCTCGCCGCCCGTCTCGGGCGGGAACATCCACTGGTGGAGGCGCGCACCGGCGTGGCCGAAAGGGTTCTCGAGAGTTTGACCCTCTCCCGTGGCGAAGCCGTCGAGCGAGATGGTGAACCCGATGACGCGAACGATGGACATGGCATCTCCTGGGACTGAGGGTGGTTGCGTTGTGCAATCACTACCTCACGGTAGAGTAGTCTGGTTGCACTTCGCAAGCACTTTGCCGGACACGTTGAGGAGGAACGCGATGCGCAGCGAGCCACGATCGGGGTGCCCCATCAACGCAGCGGTCGAGGCGCTCGGCGACCCGTGGAGCCTCATCGTCCTGCGCGACATGATGTTCGGCGACCGTCGCTACTTCCGCGAACTGTTGACCGGCTCCGACGAAGGGATCGCGAGCAACGTCCTCTCGTCGCGGCTCAAGTCCCTCGTCGCCGCCGGGTTGCTCACGCGCGACGACGCGACACGCGGTCAACGCGCGCGCTACACGCTCACCGAGGCCGGAATCCAGACCTTGCCGGTTCTCGTCGCCTTTGGCACGTGGGGTCGGGCGCACCGCGAGACCACACCAGAGCTGACCATCCGCCAGCAGCTCATGGAAGAGGGTGGCCCGACGATGGTCGCCGAGCTCATGGACGAGTTGCGCGCGCACCACCTCGACACCCCCCTGCCACCGAGCGTTGGCCCACGGGCGAGCGAAAGGCTGCGGGCGGCATACGAATCGATGGTGTCGAAGGCCACTGCCTGACCACACTGTTGTGCCCAAACTCTCGTGGGGGCTGGGCCGCTGCGCCGGTAGGGTGACGGGAAGTTCGCAGACCTCACGACAGGTGCGGACTGACCCGATCGGCTGAGGAGCAGTGAATGACGGTGGCCCCGAAGCGGCCCGCGCCGATGGCGCTGGCGGCACACTTCCCGGAGCGGACGCAGGAGGAGTGGCGAGACCTCGTCGCTGGCGTGGTCAACAAGGGGCGACCCGAGGATCAGCACCTCAGCGGTGACGATGCAGTTGCCTCGATGCGGTCGCATCTCGAGGGTGGACTCGACATCGAACCGCTCTATACGAAGGCGTCCGATCCGGTGCCACTCGGTGTGCCCGGCGCCATGCCCTTCACCCGTGGACGCGCAGTGCGCGACGCCGACGTCCCCTGGGACGTGCGTCAGGTCCACGACGACCCCGACGCCCCGACGACGCGCAAACTCGTCCTCGGCGACCTCGAGAACGGCGTCACCTCCGTCTGGCTCCACGTCGGTGCCGACGGCCTGGCGCCGGCCGATGTCGCCGAAGCGCTTGCCGACGTCCAGCTCGACCTCGCGCCCGTCGTCGTTTCGTCGTGGGATGCGCAGGCCGCTGCCGCGGATGCCCTGTATGCCGTCCTGTCCGGTTCGCGTGCCAGCTCCGGCAACCTCGGCCACGACCCGCTCGGCGCTGCGGCGCGGACCGGCTCGGCGCTCGACCTCACCCCGTTGGCCGACGCGATCCGCAGGCTCGCTGACCACGGCGAGATCCGAGCGATCACGGTCGACACCCGCGTCCACGCCGATGCTGGCGCGACGGTGACCGACGAGGTCGCGTTCGCGCTCGCGACCGGAGTGGCCTATCTGCGTCACCTCGAGGCCGAGGGCATCGACGTCACCGAAGCCTTCCGCCACATCGAGTTCCGGGTGAGTGCCAGCGCCGACCAGTTCCTCACGGCGGCCGCGTTGCGTGCGCTGCGTCGCGCGTGGGCGCGCATCGGAGAGAGAGTCGGGGTCCACGAGAAGTCGCGGGGCGCGTTCACCCACGCCGTGACCTCGGCACGCATGTTCACCCGCGACGACGCCTGGACCAACATCCTGCGCAGCACCCTCGCGACCTTCGGGGCGAGCCTGGGTGGCGCCGACGCCATCACCGTGCTGCCGTTCGACACGGTGTCCGGACTGCCGACTCCGTTCTCTCGGCGCATTGCCCGCAACACGCAGATCCTCCTGGCCGAGGAGTCCAACGTTGCGCGGGTCACCGATCCCGCGGGTGGTTCCTGGTATGTCGAAACGCTGACCGATGACCTGGCGAAGGCCGCGTGGGCGACGTTTCAGGAGATTGAGGCCGCTGGCGGAATGGCCGATGCTCTGGCGAGCGACCTTGTCGCACAACGGATCTCGGCTGCTGTCGTCGAGCGTGACAGGGCCCTGGCCACGCGTGCCACGCCGATCACCGGCGTGAGCACGTTCCCGCTTGGCGGCGAGAAACCGCTCGAGCGCGCACCTCGGGTCGAGTTGGTCCTTGGGGCCAACGCTGTTGTGCCACACCGGGACTCGACCATCTTTGAAGCGCTCCGCGACCGCTCTGCGGCCTACGCGACGAAGCATGGACACGCGCCCCGCGTCACTGTCCCGACTCTCAACGTGCCGCGCGCCGCCGACCGTCGCATCGATGCCGTCAACCTGCTCACCGTCGCAGGCATCGACGCGGTCGAGGCTGAGGGCGGGTCCGGCGCTGCCCTGGACGGAACTGACAAAGGTTACGAGGGTGTCGCCAAGGACATGGACGTCGTCGCCTTCCTCTCCGCCCTCCTCGACGAGATGGGAGCTCCCGCATGAGCTCGATCCCCGACTTCACCAGCGTCGACCTCGGTGACGGCCTTCCCGCAGGCGACGCCGAGACGCCCGACCTTGGGACTCAGACGTGGCTCACACCCGAGCAGATCGAGGTGTCGCCGCTCTACACCGATGCCGACCTCGAAGGGCTCGACTTCCTCGAGACCATCCCTGGAGCGCCGCCCTACCTGCGCGGGCCCTACCCGACGATGTACGTCAACCAGCCATGGACGATCCGCCAGTACGCCGGGTTCTCCACCGCCGAGGAGTCCAACGCCTTCTATCGGCGCAACCTGGCTGCGGGCCAGAAGGGGTTGAGCGTCGCCTTCGACCTCGCGACCCACCGCGGCTACGACAGCGACCACCCGCGCGTCGAGGGCGATGTCGGCATGGCCGGTGTCGCGATCGACTCGATCTATGACATGCGCACCCTCTTTGACGGCATCCCGCTCGACCAGATGTCGGTGTCGATGACGATGAACGGCGCGGTCATCCCCGTCCTCGCGCTCTTCGTCGTCGCGGCCGAAGAGCAGGGCGTCGCGCCCGAGAAGCTCTCCGGGACCATCCAGAACGACATCCTCAAGGAGTTCATGGTCCGCAACACCTACATCTATCCGCCCGAGCCATCGATGCGCATCATCAGCGACATCTTCGCGTTCACCTCCGAGAAGATGCCGCGCTACAACTCGATCTCCATCTCGGGTTACCACATGCAGGAGGCCGGGGCCACGCAGGATCTCGAGCTGGCCTACACGCTCGCCGATGGCATCGAGTATCTCCGCGCAGGCAAGGAGGTCGGGCTCGACGTCGACCGCTTCGCACCGCGGCTGTCCTTCTTCTGGGCCATCGGCATGAACTTCTTCATGGAGGTCGCCAAGATGCGCGCGGCCCGCCTGCTCTGGGCGCGGCTCGTCGAGGAGCAGGGCGCCAAGAACCCGAAGTCGCTCAGCCTACGCACCCACTGTCAGACCAGTGGCTGGTCGCTCACGGCCCAGGACGTCTACAACAACGTCGTGCGCACCTGCATCGAGGCGATGGCCGCGACACAGGGCCACACGCAGAGCCTGCACACCAACGCTCTCGATGAGGCCATCGCACTGCCGACCGACTTCAGCGCGCGCATCGCCCGCAACACCCAGCTCGTCATCCAGCAGGAGTCCGGCACCACGCGCACCATTGACCCGTGGGCCGGTTCGGCCTACGTCGAGCGGCTGACCCATGACATCGCCGAGCGGGCGTGGGCGCACATCGAAGAGGTCGAGGCAGCCGGTGGGATGGCCAAGGCGATCGAGGCCGGCATCCCCAAGATGCGCATCGAGGAGGCCGCGGCGCGCACCCAGGCCCGGATCGACTCCGGCCAGCAGCCGGTCATCGGCGTCAACCGCTACATCCCCGACAACGATGAGCCGTTCGAGGTGCTGAAGGTCGACAACGCTGCAGTGCGTGCGAGTCAGATCGCCAAGCTCGAGCGACTGCGCGCGGAGCGCGACGACGACGTATGCCGTGCGGCCCTGGAGCGCTTGACGGCCGCCGCGCGTGAAGGCTCCGACGGGACGCTGGACACCAACCTGCTGGCACTCGCGATCGACGCGGCCCGCGCCATGGCCACGGTCGGCGAGATGTCCGCCGCCATGGAGGAGGCGTTCGGTCGCTACACCGCCCAGATCCGTACGATCGGTGGCGTGTACTCCGACGAAGCAGGCTCCGACGCCAACGTGCGCAGGGCGCAGGAGCTCGTCGTGGAGTTCGAGGAGGCAGAAGGTCGCCGTCCACGCATCCTCGTCGCCAAGATGGGCCAGGACGGTCACGATCGAGGACAGAAGGTCATCTCCACCGCGTTCGCCGACCTCGGTTTCGACGTCGATGTGGGCCCGCTCTTCCAGACGCCGACCGAGGTGGCGCGCCAGGCCGTCGAGTCCGACGTGCACGTCGTCGGTGTCTCGTCGCTCGCTGCTGGTCACATGACCCTCGTGCCCGCGCTGCGCAGAGAGCTCGACGCGCTCGGCCGTCAGGATCTCATGATCGTCGTCGGTGGTGTCATCCCCAGCCAGGACTTCGACGACCTGCGGGCCGCCGGCGCCGACGCCATCTATCCGCCGGGCACGGTCATCTCGACCGCGGCCATCAGCCTCATCGGCGATCTGCGCGCGCGGCTGCATGGTGCCGACCGGGCCGGCGCGTGACCGACGAGCTGTTCGACGGGGTCCGCGCAGGCTCGCGGACCCACATCGCCCGCGCGATCACGCTGGTCGAGTCGACCCGACCCGACCACCGAGAACGGGCACGGGCGCTCCTCACCGAGCTCACGGCATACACGGGTTCCGCGGTGCGAGTGGGGATCTCGGGTGTTCCGGGGGCGGGCAAGTCGACGTTCATCAACGCGATGGGCACACGTCTGATCGACGCAGGGCACAAGGTCGCGGTCGTCGCTGTCGACCCGAGCTCGCGGCGCACGGGCGGTTCGATTCTCGGTGACCGCACGCGGATGGGTGAGCTCAGCGCCAGCGACCAGGCGTTCGTCCGGCCGAGCCCCAGCGGGCGCCATCTCGGGGGAGTGGCCCGTGCGACCCGCGAGTCGATGCTCGTCCTCGAGGCGGCCGGGTTCGACGTCGTCATTGTGGAGACCGTCGGGGTCGGGCAGAACGAGATCGCCGTCTCCGAGATGGTCGACACGTTCCTCCTGCTGACTCTGGCCCGCGCCGGCGATCAGTTGCAGGGCATCAAGCGTGGCATCCTCGAGCTCGCCGACGTCATCGCCGTCAACAAGGCCGACGGTGACGGTGAGATGGCGGCCAAGGGTGCGGCAAAGGACCTCACGTCCGCGATGCGGCTCATGCTGCCCGGGGCTGATGTGCGCCGTCCGCAGGTGCTCACCTGCTCGTCGCTGACCGGGACGGGGCTGGACGACGTGTGGGCGGCGGTGCTCGAGCACCGCGCCCACCTCGAGTCGGAGGGGTCTCTCGAGGTCCGGCGGGCCCAGCAGCAGCAGGACTGGATGTGGGCCCTCATCGACGCGCACCTCACCGATGCGGTGCGCGCTGCGCCGAGCGTGAAGGAGCAGCGTGCCGCCATCGAGTCCGCGGTCAGGTCGGGAGAGCTCAGCGCCGTCGACGCCGCGAGCAGGATCCTCGACGCGTTCGGGCACTGACCGAACGGAGCTCAGCCCAGCGCGGAAGTGCGCCAACCTGCCGGAGCGACGCCCCGACGGCGGGCCAACCACAGGAGGACCGCGGTCACCAAAGCCGTGGCGACGACGTTCATCCCCGCAGAGACAGGTGAACCGGCGCTCTCTCCGTCGACGAACGACTCCTCGAGCCCTCCAAACAGGATCCCGCTCGTCATGATCAGCAGGTTGTTGACGATGTGCAGCACGATGACGGCCTCGAGCCCACCCGTGCGCCAGGCCAACCAGCAACCGGCGACCGCCAACGAACCGAGCTCGATGATGATCCACGGGTCGGCGGAGCCGTGGGCCGCCACGAAGAACGCCGTCGACAGGACGGTGGTGACGACGAGCGCCACCACGGGCGAATGGAACCACGCCCCGACCCCCTGGACGAGGCCGCCCCGGAAGGCGAGTTCCTCACCTGCCGCCTGCAGGGGAGTAGTGAACAGCGTGACCGCGAGGAGGGCGACCCATTGGTCGGGGCGGTCGAGGACCTCTTGGTCGAAGACCACCCAGCTCACGGCGAGATAGGCAGCCCACAGTGGAGTGACGACGAGGACGCACCACCCGAGCCAGCCCCACCGGATCCGCCCGGCCACGGAGAGAATGCGCCAAGGACTCCGCCGGAACCCCACCCAGACCCCGATGAGAGTCGCCGGGATGAGGCTCGCCAGAAGCAGGTTGTTGACCAGCGCCGACCATGGGTTCAGAGGGTCGATGAGCGTGTCCTCACTGTCGAGGAGGCCGGCAAGGCCGCTGGGCACCAACAACGCGATGAGGCAGACGATCAGGACAGCGACGGCGACGGCGAGCGCGACCAGAGGGCGCCACCAGCGGTGGCGTGGTCCGCGCATCTGGTGGACATACGTCCGCGGCTCGCGCTCGGCCGCCTCGAGCTCCGCGGCTGTCGTCCGCTCGACCTCACCACGGATCCGGTATGCCGCCCGCTGACGTGCGTGTGCGACGAACCAGGGCGGTGGCTCGGTGGGGGAGACCACGACCGGTGTGCCCTGCTGGTGTGCCACCCACGTGGCTCGGCGCACCGATTCGGACTCGGCGTCCTGCGGCCAGGCCATCAACCACAGCGCGTCGGACCAGGCGAGGCTGTCGTCCGCGATCTCCCACGGGGCAAACGGCGACCATTCGAGGTCGGCGGCCGGGCCGACGGAGTGCGCTCGCGCTCGGGCGAGTGCCTGCTGGTCCTGCTCCTGGCCTGGGTCACCGACGACGGCGATGCGAACGTTCATGTCGCCCAGTGTCGCCGCACGCCGCAGGCGCCGCATCGGACCCCGGGACCCTGCGTCGTACGACTTTCGTCGCAGCGAGCGAAGAGAAGGTGCGCCGTGCCCACAGGAGGTGAGCGAACGGCATACGCGGATTTCGTGCTCAGCACGCCCTCCCGTAGGATGGATCGTCGGTCTCGTGTGTTTTCAGGCTTGCCTGAAAACAACCACGAACCACATCTCCATGGTTTCACTGGTGGCTTCGTGCCGCACCCAGGGTGGGATCAGCAAAGGATTGAGAGGGTATGGCCAAGAAGGACGGCGTCATTGAGATCGAGGGCACCATCGTTGAGGCGCTCCCCAACGCGATGTTTCGCGTGGAGCTCACCAACGGTCACAAGGTGCTCGCGCACATCTCGGGCAAGATGCGTCAGCACTACATCCGGATCCTCCCCGAGGACCGCGTGGTGGTGGAGCTCAGCCCCTACGACCTGACCCGAGGCCGCATCGTCTTCCGCTACCGCTGACCGGGTACGCCCGCACAGCAGCAGCATCCACAGCAAGAACCCGTCCGGCCTCCGCCGTGTCGGGAGGATCGACAAGACAGCAGAGGCAATGAAGGTTCAGCCGAGCGTCAAGAAGATCTGTGACAAGTGCAAGGTGATCCGCCGCAACGGTCGGGTCATGGTCATCTGCGAGAACCCGCGCCACAAGCAGCGCCAGGGTTAATCACAGCCTGATCGTCCTGAGCAGTCGGGACTTGCACGAGGCCACAGCTTCGAGAACACGCACAAGTGAATGATTGAGAACGCAGCGCCCGACCCCCGTTTGTGTCACCTGCAGAGGTGAGCACGGGACGTCACCCTCGGCCCGGAGGCCGAGGACCGGGGAACCACGACCTCGTGGACCACACCGCGGACCGGCGACTGCACCAGACCTCCGGAACACCAGAACAGGAACCATCACAAGATGGCACGTCTCCAAGGAGTCGATCTTCCGCGCGAGAAGCGCGTCGAGATCGCATTGACCTACATCTTCGGTGTGGGCCGCTCCAGCTCGCAGAAGGCCCTCGCGGCCACCGGAGTGGACCCCAACGTCCGCGTCAAGGACCTCACCGACGCCGACCTCGTCGCACTGCGCGACTGGATCGACGAGCACCTCAAGGTCGAAGGTGACCTCCGCCGTGAGGTCCAGGCCGACATCCGCCGCAAGGTCGAGATCGGGTCCTATCAGGGTCGGCGCCACCGCTCCGGCCTCCCCGTCCACGGTCAGCGGACCAAGACCAACGCGCGCACCCGCAAGGGCCCCAAGCGCACCGTCGCCGGCAAGAAGAAGGTTGGTAAGTAATGCCTCCCAAGGGCCGTGTAGCCGGCGCCAAGAAGGTGCGCCGCAAGGAGAAGAAGAACATCGCTGTGGGTCAGGCCCACATCAAGTCGACGTTCAACAACACGATCATCTCGATCACCGACCCCGCCGGTGCCGTCATCGCCTGGGCCTCTGCCGGCCAGGTCGGCTTCAAGGGCTCGCGCAAGTCCACCCCGTTCGCCGCGCAGACCGCCGCTGAGGCTGCTGCTCGTCGTGCGATGGACCACGGCATGCGCAAGGTCGACGTCTTCGTCAAGGGCCCGGGTTCGGGTCGCGAGACCGCGATTCGCTCGCTGACCGCAGCCGGCCTCGAGGTCGGTTCGATCCAGGACGTCACCCCCGCGCCGCACAACGGTGTCCGCCCGCCCAAGCGCCGCCGCGTCTGATCGCCGCGAGAAGACGGAAAGAGAACTAGAACATGGCTCGTTATACCGGACCCATCACCAAGAAGTCGCGACGCCTGCGGGTTGACCTCGTCGGCGGCGACAAGAACTTCGACCTGCGCCCCTTCCCGCCCGGTCAGCACGGCCGTCGCCGGATGCAGGAGAAGGAATACCTCACCCAGCTGCAGGAGAAGCAGAAGGCTCGCTTCACCTACGGCGTCATGGAGAAGCAGTTCCGCCGCTACTACAAGGAAGCGGCGAACCGCCCCGGCAAGACCGGTGAGAACATCCTGACGATCCTCGAGTCCCGACTCGACAACGTCATCTACCGCGCGGGCCTTGCCCGCACCCGTCGTGCCGCGCGTCAGCTCGTCACGCACGGTCACTTCGAGGTCAACGGCGTGCGCGTCGACGTCCCGTCCTACCGCGTGGAGCAGTACGACCTCATCACCGTGCGCAAGCAGTCGGTGGAGACGTTCCCGCTCCAGCTCGCGCGTGAGACCTTCGGCGACCGCCCGACCCCGGCCTGGCTCCAGGTCGTCCCGGGTTCGCTGCAGATCCTGATCCACTCGCTCCCGATCCGGGCGCAGATCGACTCGATCCTGACCGAGCAGCTCATCGTCGAGTTCTACTCGAAGAACTGATTCACACAGTTGGTATGCCGTGTGCGCCGGGTCCCACGCTCAGCGTGGGAAGTGCGCACACGGCATACCAACTGTTCGTCCTGACCACAGACAGAGGTGGGCTGGACAGCCGGGTTTGACCCCGGCAGTTTCACGAGGCGTCATATAGCGGTCGCCCGTGGGAAGGAAATCACCGTGCTCATCGCACAGCGTCCGATCCTCACCGAGGACGTCATCTCCGAACACCGGAGCCGTTTCGTCATCGAGCCCCTCGAGCCTGGCTTCGGCTACACGCTCGGGAACTCCCTTCGTCGCACCCTGCTCTCGAGCATCCCTGGTGCCGCCGTGACGAGCATCCGCGTCGATGGCGTTCTCCACGAGTTCTCCACGATCCCCGGTGTCAAGGAAGACCTCACCGAGATCATCCTCAACATCAAGGGTCTGGTCGTCTCCTCGGAGCACGACGAGCCGGTTGTCATGTACCTGCGCAAGCAGGGCTCTGGCGCCGTCACCGCCGCGGACATCGCTCCGCCGGCCGGTGTCGAGGTCATCAACCCCGACCTGCACATCGCGACGCTCAACGACAAGGGCAGCATCGAGATGGAGCTGACCGTCGAGCGCGGTCGCGGCTACGTCTCGGCGCAGCAGAACAAGTCCGGTGACCAGGAGATCGGCCGCATCCCGGTCGACTCCATCTACAGCCCGGTCCTCAACGTCACCTACAAGGTCGAGCTGACCCGAGTCGAGCAGCGCACCGACTTCAACAGCCTCGTCCTCGACGTCGAGACCAAGCAGGCCGTCACCCCGCGTGACGCACTCGCTTCCGCCGGCAAGACCCTCGTCGAGCTCTTCGGCCTCGCCCGTGAGCTCAACGTCGAGGCCGAGGGCATCGACATGGGCCCGTCGCCGACGGATGCCGCGCTCGCCGCGGACCTCGCCCTGCCGATCGAGGACCTCGACCTCACGGTCCGCTCCTACAACTGCCTCAAGCGCGAGGGCATCCACACCGTGGGTGAGCTCGTCGGCCGCAGTGAGGCGGACCTGCTCGACATCCGCAACTTCGGTCAGAAGTCCATCGACGAGGTCAAGGCCAAGCTCCACGGCATGGGTCTCGCCCTGAAGGACAGCCCCGCCGGCTTCGACCCGAGCCAGATCGCTTCCTACGACGACGAGTTCAGCTTCGCCGACGCCGACGACGCAGAGGACGCGTCGTTCGCCGAGGACGAGCAGCTCTGACGCTGACTTAACCCCTAGGAGATAAAGACATGCCTACCCCCACCAAGGGTCCCCGTCTCGGAGGCGGCCCGGCTCACGAGCGTCACATCCTGGCGAACCTCGCGACGTCGCTGTTCGAGCACGACTCGATCACGACGACCGAGACCAAGGCCAAGCGCCTTCGTCCGCTCGCCGAGCGTCTCGTCACGTTCGCCAAGCGCGGTGACCTTCACGCCCGTCGCCGGGTCATGACGGTCATCCGCGACAAGGGTGTCGTCCACCGCCTCTTCGTTGAGATCGCGCCTGACATGGCCGACCGCAACGGTGGCTACACCCGCGTCACCAAGATCGGTCCCCGCAAGGGCGACAACGCCCCCATGGCGGTCATCGAGCTCGTTCGCGAGCCCGTTGCCAAGAAGGCCACCGTCAAGGAGGCCGAGGGCGCGACCAAGCGTGCGGCCAAGCAGGACGAGGCCAAGGCCGCAGCTGTCGAGACCAAGGCTGCTGAGGACGCCGCGCACGAGTCCGAGGCCACCGAGGCTGCTGCCGCTGTCGAGCTGCCCAAGGGTGCCGTCGCCTCCAACGAGGACGGCTCCGCTCCTGAGGGTCACACCGTCAAGGGCAACGCCGACTCCGGCAAGTACCACGTCGAGGGTTCGCAGTGGTACGACCAGACCGACGCCGAGTTCTGGTTCGCATCGGCCGAGGACGCCCAGGCCGCCGGGTTCGAGCCGGCTGGTGGCGAGGCCAAGCAGCAGGTCGAGGACGACAACGCCTGACCCTGCTTTGCGCTGTTCGAACGGGCCGTTCACCCTCACGGGTGGACGGCCCGTTCGCTTTGCTCCGCGACAGGCCGCGCACATGCGCTCCGCGACCGAATGCCCGTTCGCCGCAGTCCCATCCGCGCTGCGCGCGCTGGCCGCGCTCCGCGCTCCCGCCAGGCCCAGCCAGCGGCGAACGGGCATTCAGTCGCTTTGCAGGGCCGCACAGGCGCTCGCTCAGGAACTGGTGGTGCCGCCGGCTCGCCAGTAGACGCCCGCGTCGCGTTCGAGAAGCTCGTTCTCGACGAGGTAGCGGCGCAGGGCAGCGTGGTCGGGGTGGAACTGATGCATGACGTCGTTGACCTCGGCCTCGGTGTAGCGGATGCCGGGCTCGAAGGACTGGGCGATGTGGTCGAGGATGACGAGGCGCTTCGTCAGTTTGGTGGGGATGCTCGAGAGGCGACCGTCAGCCCCGATGAACGCCCTCAGGATGGCGTCGCGGTTGGCCAGGGCTTCGGTCGGGGCGGGGCGATCCATGGACACGACCCTAAGGAGTGCCGGGACCGGGCGCGAGTGGGGGAGAGAGGTCGTGCGGCTCCAGTGTTCTAGGCTGCCGAATCATGACAGTGCTGCGAGTGCGGATCGACCTCGCCTATGACGGGACCGACTTCTCGGGCTGGGCCGCGCAACCGGGACGACGGACCGTCGAGGGGGAGTTGTCGGCAGCGCTGACGACGTTGCTCCGGGCGCCAGAACCGGTGCGGCTCACCGTCGCTGGGCGCACCGACGCCGGAGTGCACGCGCGCGGTCAGGTCGTCCACGCCGACGTCGATCCAGTGGCCTGGGCGCTCGTGCCGGGACGCGGAGACCGGACCCCCGAGGAAGCGGCCCGGGCCAAGCTGGGTGGGATCGTCCCCGGTGACATCGTCGTGCGGTCCGTGGTGCTCGCCCCCAAAGGTTTTGACGCGCGGTTTGCCGCCCTGCAGCGTCGCTACGTGTATCGCATCTGTGACGACGCCGGCGTGCTCGATCCGCTGCGCCGACGCGACACCGTTGTCGTGAGGGACAGCCTCGACGTCGGTGCCATGGATGAGGCAGCGCGAAGGCTCGAGGGACTCAATGACTTCGCGGCCTTCTGCAAGAAGCGCGACGGAGCGACGACGGTGCGCACACTTCTCACCTACACGTGGAAGCGTGTGGCCGACGGGACACTGGAGGCGACGGTCGTCGCGGATGCGTTCTGCCACAGCATGGTTCGTGCTCTCGTGGGATCTGTGGTGCCGGTGGGCATGGGGCGGGCGCCGGTTGCCTTCCCGCGCGAGATCCTCACGGCTCGCGCCAGGGACCCACGGGTCAAGGTGATGCCGGCCCACGGGCTCTCACTCGAAGAGGTGACCTATCCGGCGGATGCGGATCTTGCTGCTCGGGCGCTGGAGGCACGGGCCACTCGCACCCTTGGCCCTGAAGGCTGAGTGATGGACTTCAGCGCGTGATGGTGACGTCGTCGCCACGCAGGTGGGCGCGGAACCCGTCGGCCTGCACCGACACCGCAGTGAGGGCCATCCCGTCGGGGACGCCCTGAACCGTGTGCCGGATCGTCACGAGCCGCCGCACTATCGCCGACGCCGCAGTGTCGAGCCAGTCGGGCCCGTCGAGGTCGATCGTCTCGGGGGTGATGACGAGCTGGCCGTCGACGGCGCGCACCTGACCGGTCGCCCGCACCTCGACATCCTGACCCAGCACGCTCACGCGGCGACGCAGTCCCGCGAGTCCACCATCCGCGGCATACAGGGTCACGCCGTCACCGATCTGGGAAGCCGCCGTCTCGAAGGGCAAGGCGGCGTCGATGTCGAGGCGGCCGGCGCGCAGTCCGTTGCCGGTCAGTGTCACCGCCGACCCGATCGCGGTGACGTCGCGCAGACCACCGTCGCCGGTCACCACTTGGGCGCTCGTGAGGCGCACGTCTCCCAGCCACGTCTCACCCTTGGCGAGGTCGGTCGGGGCGGATGGACGCGGGGCCGCGCTCACCGTCGGCACGGCGACGTCGGACCCCGATCCGGGACTTCCCACGGACCACAGCAGGGCCACGGCGGCGAGCACGAGGGCGACGAGCATCGTCACCGCTCCGAGAACGAACTGCTTCACCCGCCACATCCTGCCTTGAGTGCCTGAGCGCACGCTCTGACGTGCTCCCAGGCACACAAAGCGTGGCGCTGGGCTGCATGTAAAGCGTTTACGCAGATAGCCTCCAGTGCAGTCCCGTGTCACTGAGTTCTGTGTCACGGCAGATCTGCGTCCGCGCACCAACGGTGGTGCCGCGGCGAACTCGGAGGAGCAACGATGCCCAGACCACGCCGCCTGTATGCCGTCCTGGCGGGGGCCGCTGTCGCCCTCGCCCCGCTCGTGGGGGCCGCAATGCCCGCCGCGGCCGAGACGACGTCGGTCGCCCTCGCCGGCTCGCTCCAGTCAGAGTTGGGCTGCTCGGCCGACTGGCAGCCCGAGTGCAGCGCAAGCGAGCTGACCCGGGTCGGTGACAGCACGGCATACACCAAGACGTTCACCCTCCCGGCAGGGAACTACGCGTTCAAGGTGGCGATCAACGACTCGTGGGCCGTCAACTACGGTGCGAACGGCGTGCTCGACGGTGCCGACATCCCGCTCGTCCTGGAGGGACCGGCAACGCTGAAGTTCACCTATGACGATGTCAGTCACCTCGTGACCTTCACGCCCCAGAATCTCTCCGGTGGCACGACAGGGGCCGACGCCGCACTGGCCAAGAGCTCGTTGCGCTCACCGCTCACCAGGGAGCGGTTCTACTTCCTCATGGCCGATCGGTTCGCCAACGGCAGCACGGCAAACGACAAGGGCGGGCTCACTGGCGGGCCGCTCACGACCGGGTTCGACCCGACGAACAAGGGCTTCTATCACGGTGGCGACCTCAAGGGTGTGATCAACAAGCTCGACTACATCAAGGGCATGGGCACGACCGCCATCTGGCTCACGCCGAGCTTCAAGAACAAGCCAGTGCAGGGCAAGCCGGGGGAGGAGAGCGCCGGCTACCACGGCTACTGGATCACCGACTTCACCCAGATCGACCCGCACCTCGGCACCAACGCGGAGATGAAGACGCTCATCGCGGCGGCGCACAAGAAGGGGATGAAGGTCTTCTTCGACATCATCACCAACCACACCGCTGACGTCATCGACTACGAGGAGCAGCAGTACACCTACCGCTCCAAGAAGGCCTTCCCCTACAAGGATGCCTCGGGTGAGGCCTTCGACGACCGCGACTACGTCAACAAGACATTCCCCGAGATGGACCCGGCGACGTCCTTCCCCTACACGCCGTTCCTGCGTCCGGGCGATGAGGACGTCAAGACCCCCGCGTGGCTCAACGACCCGCTGATGTATCACAACCGCGGCGACTCGACCTTCGCCGGCGAGTCCTCGACCTACGGCGACTTCATCGGCCTCGACGACCTGTTCACCGAGCGTCCCGAGGTCGTCGACGGGATGGGCGAGATCTACAAGCAGTGGGTCGACTTCGGCATCGACGGCTTCCGCATCGACACGGTCAAGCACGTCAACCTCGAGTTCTGGCAGAAGTTCATGCCGGACCTGCTCGGACACGCGGCAAAGAAGAACCAGGACTTCTTCGCGTTCGGTGAGGTCTATGACGGCAACCCCGCTGTCATGTCCGAGTACACGACGCGCGGCAAGCTCCAGGCCACCCTCGACTTCGGCTTCCAGCAGCAGGGCATCGACTTCGCCAAGGGCAAGCCGGCTGGCGTGCTCGCGGACTTCTTCGCCAAGGACGACTGGTACACCGACGCCGACAGCAACGCCTATCAGCTGCCCACGTTCCTCGGGAACCACGACATGGGCCGCGCCGCGATGTTCCTCAAGGAGGGTGTGGCCAACGAGGCCGAGCACCTCGCCCGCGTGAAGTTCGCGGACTCGCTCATGTTTGCCACCCGCGGCAATCCGGTGACCTACTACGGCGACGAGCAGGGCTTCGTCGGCACCGGTGGCGACCAGCTCGCTCGTGAGGACATGTTCGCGAGCAAGGTGGACGTCTACAACACCGAGGACGTGCTGGCTGGCCCCGAGGGCTCGCGTGACCGCTACTCGACCACCCACCCGCTCTACGAGCACCTCAGGGCGCTCTCTGCGACGCGGGCCAAGCACCCCGCGCTCGCGGACGGTGCCCAGGTCAACCGCTACTCGGCCGAAGGCGCTGGCATCTTCGCCGTTTCCCGCATCGACGCGGGTCAGAAGGTCGAGTACATCGTGGCCGCCAACAATGACGAGAAGGCCGCCTCCGCGACCTTCCCGACGTGGAGCAAGGGCAAGGGTGTCGTGTTCACGCCGGTCTCCGGCACCGACACGGCGGTCAAGCCTGCTGCCAACGGCTCGGTCAAAGTGACCGTTCCGCCGCTCACGGTGAGTGTCTGGCGGGCCAACAAGGCCATCTCCACGACGGGCGCCGCACCGACCGTCGAGCTGACCGCCGGCGCCGACTCGACGGTGTCGGGTCGCGCCGAGGTCGCCGCCGACGTCTCGGCGAGCACCTTCGCCCAGACGACCTTCCTCTACCGGCCCGTCGGCACGACGGCCTGGCGCACCATCGGGACCGACGACAACGCCCCGTTCCGGGTCTTCCACGACGTCGCGGGTATGCCGTTGGGCTCGGTTCTCGAGTACCGCGCGGTCGTGCGTGACGCCGCCGGCCGCGTAGCCGCGGACGGCACCTGGGCCTCGGTGGTCGCCGAGTCCACCGGTGGCTCGACGGAGGGTGAGATCGGCGACCCGCCGGCCACGCAGCCGACCGCGGTGTCCGTGCCCGGCACGCACAACTCGGAGATGGGCTGCCCGAGCAACCTCGGTGTCAACGGTGACTGGGCACCCGACTGCGACCAGGCCCAGCTGACCCTGGACCCCGACGACCTCATCTGGAAGAAGACGTTCACCATCCAGCCGGGCCCCTACGCCTACAAGGTGGCGCACGACCGCTCCTGGACAGAGTCCTACGGCGACGGTGGCGGGACCGAGAACATCTCGTACGAGACCCTGGACGGGACGGTGACCTTCTTCTATGATCCCAGGACCCACTGGGGCACCTCGGACGAGCAGACGGAGATCATCACCGCGGCAGGGACCTTCCAGACCGAGCTCGGCTGCCCGACCAACTGGGCCCCCGATTGCATGCGGCCGTGGCTGCAGGACAAGGACGGGGACGGCGTCTTCACCTGGGCTACGACGCAGATCCCGGCCGGGACGTGGCAGTTCAAGATCGCCCATGACCAGTCGTGGGCGGAGAACTACGGTGACGGTGGGGTCCGTGACGGCGGCGACATCACCGTGACGGTCCCGAGCGACGGGGCGAGGACCAACTTCGTCTATGACTCGGCCACCCACCGGACCACCGTCACGAGCCAGTAGGCCTGCTGAACCCTCGCCTTGTGTCTGAGAGCACGCCATAGCACGCCATAGCGTGCTCTCAGACACACAAGGCATGGGGTCAGGCCGGAGTCGGCGCTGCGTCGCCGTCGAGGCCCTTGTCGTCTCCACGTCGCAGCGTCCGCTCGTGGCGCAGGGCCGGCAGATAGAGGAAGGCGCCGAACACGCTGACCAGGCCAGCGACGACCATGGCTGTCTGAACCGAGGTGGTCTGCGCGAGCCAACCGATCGCAGGTGCCGCGACCGCGCCCCCGGCGAACATCACCATCGAGTTCATCGACAGCACCGTGGCTCGGTTGTGGGCACTGGCTTCTCGGTGCAACAGCGTGGCGTGAGGGGCGCCGCCGACGCCGTGGAGCATGTAGGTGACGAGGTAGGCGCCGACCAGACCGACCGGGCCGAGCATCAGGCCCATGACAGCCGCCCCGAGCCCGTTGAAGATCCGCGCGGCGATGGCGGCGCGCACGACGCCCCACCGCTTCATGCTCCGTCCTGCAATCACGGAGCCGAGCGCAAAGACGGCCCACCCGGCAGCCGCAACCGGACCGAGAAGGGCGCCGGCGTCGGTCGTGCTCCCGAGCATCTCGGCCATCCGGATGGGGAGCATCGACTCGAAGACCGTCATACCGATGACCCAGAAGAGCTCCACGCCAACGATTCCGGCAAGGATTCGGTTGTGCCGCAACAGGGTCAGGCCGTCGACGATGACCTTGGGGGTGTCCTTGGCCGAGTCGAGTGCCTGCCGGACGCGGGTGGACTTGTTGGCCAGCCGGGGCTCGTGAACGAGCGCGAGGGTGAGGACGAGGTGGAGCACGGCAAAGGCGATGGAGACGACGATCGGGAACGCGATGGCACTGCGATCCGCGATGGGATGCCAGGCGATGAGGCCGCCGGAAGCGAGCGAGCCCCCAGCGATGGCGACGCCGACGATGGTGCCCTGCGCGGCGAGGGCCTGGTCGACGTCTGCGCCGGGCTCGGTGAGATGGACGGTGTCGACGAACCACGCCTCGAGTGGTCCGGAGTCGAGGGCTCGATAGATGCCCATGAACGCCGCGGCCAGCGCGAACTGCCAAAAGGAGTTGGCCGTGACATAGAGGACGCCGGTGATGACGTTGATGAGGCCGGCGGCCACGAGGACCGACTTGCGGCCGAAGGCGTCGGCGAACCCGCTCGTCGGCAGTTCAAGGAGGAGGACCATGACTCCCTGCGCCGCGAAATACGTCAGGGTCTCCTGGATCGTGAGGCCGCGTTCGAGGGCGAAGAGGGTGAACACCCCGATGACGAACCCGACCGGCAGCCAACGCGTCGCGGTGAGGATGAGGAAGACCCGGCGCGCGGCGGCGGGGGAGAGGTGTGTGCTCACGCGTCCTCCCCGCGCGGGATGCGGTCGAGGTCCAGGGGATAGGTGACGTTGTAGACCGCGAGGCGGCGGGCAGCCGGATTGCCCTGTCCCACACGGCGATAGCGCGCGATGACCTCGTCCATCTCAGCCTTCATCTCCTGCAGCTGCGCCGGGGTGGCGATGACATAGGAGTCGTTCATGCCTGCGGCGTCGCGCCAGGCGAGCGGCCATGCGGCCTCGACATCCAGCCACCTCTCGAACTGCTCGGCGAAGTGGCGGGTGTAGTCGCGCACCAACCAGTTGAGCGCTGTCTCGGAGTCCTCGTCGCCGGCGAAGTCGCTCGGTTCGAACTGGTGGCTCTCGGTCGCGGCGCGCCACAGGCGGCGCTTGCCCTCGCCGTCGCCGGTGTCGGTGACGAGCCCAACCGACTCGAGCTTGCGAAGGTGATAGCTCGTCGCGCCCGAGTTCGTCCCGAGCGAGGTCGCGAGGTCGGTCGCGGTCGCTGGTCCACCGCGGCGCAGCGCTGACAGCAGCCGTGAACGCAAGGGGTGGGCGAGCACCTTGAGTGATGACGCGTCGAGCCGGAGGCCGGTGAGCCCGGCGTTCGTGTCGGGGGTTTCGGGGGTCATGTGTGCACAATAGTTGTGCACACTCTGTTTGCACAACTATTGTGTATGCCGGTGCGGCGACACTGTTTACGCAGGTCAGGTGCCCTTTTGGTCCGCTTTGCAGGCGATTTGGGTGCTGGACTGCCCACCCGTAAACTTGAGGACTGTTGTGCCGTGCGCCCTTCCCAGGGTGACCCGAGAGGTGAAAGCCCTGGCGGGAGCACACGGCATACCCCTGAGGTCTGGATCTGTGACAGCGCAAGCCGTCGCGACGACGACCGCAGGTCATCCCGTTCCATCCACACGTTAGGTAACACCGTGCGTACCTTCACCCCGAAGCCGGGCGACATCACCCGCACGTGGCACATCATCGATGCCACGGACGTCGTGCTCGGTCGCCTCGCCGTTCAGACGGCGACGCTCCTGCGCGGCAAGCACAAGCCGACCTTCGCCCCTCACGTTGACGGTGGCGACTTCGTCATCATCATCAACGCCGAAAAGGTTGCCCTCACCGGCGCCAAGGCCGAGCAGAAGAAGGCCTACCGCCACTCCGGCTTCCCGGGTGGTCTCCGCAGCCGCACCTATGTCGAGATGCTCGAGAAGTACCCCGAGAAGGCCGTCGAGAAGGCCGTTCGCGGCATGCTCCCCCGGACCACCCTCGGCCGCGCGCAGCTCACCAAGCTCAAGGTCTACGCCGGCGCCGAGCACCCCCACGCTGCTCAGCAGCCCAAGCCCTTCGAGATCACCCAGGTGGCCCAGTAATGACCGAGAACACCAGCACCGAGGCCACTGAGGCCACAGAAGCCGAGTTCGGCACCGACACCGAGGACCAGGAGATCACCGAGTACACCTCGGAGTCCTCCGCCGACGCTGCCGGTGAGCCCGCCCGCCGTGCGTCCGTCACCGCCCCCGGCGCTGCCACCGGTCGTCGCAAGCAGGCCATCGCCCGCGTGCGCATCGTCCCCGGCACCGGTGAGTGGAAGGTCAACGGCCGCACGCTCGAGGCCTACTTCCCCAACAAGGTCCACCAGCAGATCGTCAACGAGCCGTTCACGCTGCTCGAACTCGCTGGCGCCTACGACGTGCTCGTGCGCGTCCACGGTGGTGGCCCCTCCGGCCAGGCCGGCGCCGTCCGTCTCGGTGTCGCCCGCTCCCTGAACGGGATCGACGAGGAGCTGAACCGTCCGGCGCTCAAGAAGGCCGGCTTCCTCAAGCGCGACTCCCGCGTTCCCGAGCGCAAGAAGGCTGGTCTCAAGAAGGCCCGTAAGGCACCCCAGTACAGCAAGCGCTGATTTGCTGCGCGCCCTTGTGGCGTGCTCCGCATGGAGGCGGCATCCCTGACGGGATGCCGCCTTCGGCGTGCGGGGGTAGGTTGACTCGTTGGCTGTCATCACGACCGACGCTCACTTGTTCGACGAAAGGCACGGCACACGCATGGCACGACTGTTCGGGACCGACGGAGTCAGAGGACTCGCCAACGTCGACATCACCGCCGACCTCGCCATGCGGCTTGCCATGTCGGCCGCTGAGGTTCTGGGACGCAGTGCACGCGAGGCCGGGCGCAAGCCCAAGGCCGTCGTGGGCCGTGACCCGCGGGCATCAGGTGAGTTCCTGAGCGCCGCCGTGATCGCTGGGCTCGCATCATCCGGGGTCGACGTCCACGACGTGGGAGTGCTCCCGACGCCGGCCGTTGCCTTCCTCACGGCCGACATGGATGCCCACTTCGGCATCATGCTGTCGGCCTCGCACAACGCCATGCCGGACAACGGCATCAAGTTCTTTGCGCTCGGCGGCCACAAGCTCCCCGACGCCCTTGAGGACGAGATCGAGGCGGGCCTCAACACGCCGCCGCCTCGGCCGACCGGGGCCCAAGTGGGCCGCGTCCTGCAGAACCGCGCCGGTCAGGCCCGCTACGTCGCCCACCTCCTCGAGGCCATCCCCAACCGGCTCGACGGGCTCACCGTCGTCATTGACGGAGCGCACGGTGCAGCGTCGTCCGTCTCGCCGGAGGTCTTCCGCCTCGCCGGCGCCGAGGTCATCGAGATCGGCACCGAGCCCGACGGCCTCAACATCAACGACGGCTACGGCTCCACGCACCTGACCCACCTCAAGGACGCTGTCGTTCGCCGGGGCGCCCACATCGGCATCGCCCACGACGGGGACGCCGACCGCTGCCTTGCCGTCGACGCCGAGGGCAATGAGATCGATGGCGATCAGATCATGGGGATCCTCGCGGTCGACATGAAGTCCCGCGGCGCCCTGCACGAAGACACACTGGTCGCCACGGTCATGAGCAACCTCGGGCTCATCCAGGCGATGGAGCGCGAGGGCATCAAGGTCAAGCAGACTGGGGTGGGTGACCGCTACGTCCTCGAGGAGATGCGCCGGTCCGCGCACACCCTCGGCGGCGAGCAGTCCGGCCACGTGATCCTGCTCGAGCACGGCACCACCGGAGACGGCGTCCTCACCGGCCTCATGCTCGCGGCCCGCATGGTCGCGACGGGCAAGACCATTGCCGAGCTCGGCACCGTCATGACTCGCCTGCCGCAGGTCCTCATCAACGTCAAGGGTGTCGACAAGGCCCGCGTCGAGACCGACGAGGCGGTGCAGGCCGCCGTGGCCGAGGCCGGGCAGGAGCTCAATGGGTCTGGGCGCGTGCTGCTCCGCAAGTCCGGCACCGAGCCGGTCGTGCGCGTCATGGTCGAGGCCGCCACCAAGGACGACGCCCAGCTGGTGGCCGACCGCCTGGTCGAGGTCGTCAAGGACCGCCTCACCCTCTGAACCCACTCGCCCCCAGCAGTCGAGGGTAGAGAACGCGCCGCCTCCGAGGTTCCGGAGACGGCGCGTTCTCTACTCTCGACTGGGTCAGTCAGAGGCCAGCGCCGCCGCTGTAGCGGCCGTGAGTTCCGGGTTCCCGGTTCTGCGCGTTGTCGGCCTTCTCGTCCCCGACGTGGCGCTGGCTGTAGGCCTCGTCCTCGGCCCCTGGCTCGACGTGCGTCGGGTCCAGGACGCGTTGCAGGAAGACACGCGTGCGCTCCTCCTTGGGCTCGCCGATGACCTGCTCCGGCGAGCCTTCTTCGACGATGTTGCCACCGTCCATGAAGATCACCCGGTCGGCGACGTCGCGCGCGAAGGCCATTTCGTGGGTGACGACGAACATCGTCATGCCTTCACTGGCGAGGCGACGCATGACCGACAGGACGTCACCGACGAGCTCGGGGTCGAGTGCGGAGGTCGGCTCGTCGAAGAGCATGAGCTGGGGATCCATCGAGAGCGCACGAGCGATGGCGACTCTCTGTTGCTGACCACCTGAGAGCTGCGCGGGGTAGGCATCAGGCTTGTCGGACAGGCCGACCTTCTCAAGGGTCTCGCGAGCCTTGGCCTCTGCCTCCGACTTGGACCGCTTGAGAACCGTGATCTGGGCGATCGTGCAGTTCTCCAGCGCCGTGAGGTGCGGGAAGAGGTTGAACTGCTGGAACACCATGCCCATGTTGCGGCGGATGGCATCGATGTCGCAGTCCGGGTCGGTGACCTCGTCGCCACCCACCTTGATCGAGCCGCTGGTGGGCTCCTCGAGGAGGTTGATGCAGCGCAGGAAGGTCGACTTGCCCGATCCGGAGGGACCGATGACACAGACGACCTCACCCTGGCGGATGGTGGCGTTGAGCCCCTGCAGGACGTGGTTGCTGCCGAAGGACTTGTGGAGGTCGGTGACCTCGACGACGGGTGCGGCGGTGGCTGCTGCGGTCATGGCTCAGCGCTCCTTCTTCTGTCGGGATTCCATGCGGCGCACGAGGATGGAGAGCGGCAGAGTGATCAGCAGGTAGCAGAAGCCGGCCACCACGAGGGGCGTGAGGTTGGAGTTGTTGCTGGCGAGGTCACGTCCGAACTTCGTCAGTTCGTAGCCGCTGAGCGTCAGGCCGAGGACGTAGACCAGAGAAGAATCCTTGACCAGGAGGATGACCTCATTGGTCAGGGGCGGGGTGATGATCCGGAAGGCCTGCGGAAGGACGATCTTGCGCGTGGCGGTGCCCGACGGCATGCCGAGGGATCGCGCGGCCTCGACTTGGCCCGGAGGCACGGCCTGGATGCCGGCACGGATCGTTTCGGCCATGTAGGCGGAGGCGACGATTCCCAGGGCCACCCACACCGTGCCATAGGGGTCGAAGGGAATCACCAGGCCTTCGAAGGCAACGCCCAGCAGGCCGAAGGCCAGGAAGACGATAATCGCGGGCAAGCCACGGAAGAACTCGATCCACGCGGAGGCGAACCAGCGGTAGGGGCCGACGGACGACAAGCGCATCAACGCGAGAATGGTGCCGAGCACGAGTCCGATGACGAAGGCACCTGCGGTGTAGACGAGGGTGTTCTTCAGTGCTGTGCCCAAGCCAGACGCGAAGGTCTCCTTGATCAGGTCGACACGGAAGAACACTCCCTGGATCTTTGCCCAATCAGCCGTGAACGCGAGAAGCAGCACTACGACCACGAGTAGTGCGTACTGGGCCCATCTGATTCGTTGGGCGCGCCTGCGCGGTGACAGCTTCTTCTTTGGGGGGGCTTCAGTGGTGGTGCTCATCAGTTCTCCTGCCGACCTACGGGGTCATGGGCCACAACGCCGAGGGGCGGCGGGCCGGTCGAAACCGTACCGCCGCCCCCGACGTTGCGGAAGGGTCACTTGGGTGCGTCGACTCCGAACCACTTCTTGTAGATCGTGTTGTAGGTGCCATCGGCGACTGCGGCCTTGAGGACCTCGTTGGCCAGGTCGCCGAGCTTCTGACCGTTGGGGTCGTCCTTCTTGAACATCAGGCCGTACTGCTCGCCCGTGTCGAACTCCTTGACGACCTCGGTCGTCGGGTTGTCCTTGACGTAGTCGAACAGGGGACCGTTGTCGTTGATGGCGGCGTCCACGCGTCCGGAGAGGACGGCGGCGAGCTGCGTCGGCAGGTCCTCGAAGACCACCGGCTCGTAACCGTTGGCGGACTGCTCCTTCTCGGCGAACTCCTGGCCGGTCGTGTCCGTCTGGACACCGATCTTCTTGCCCTTGAGGCTCGCGAGGTCGGTGACGCCGGAGCCCTTCTTCGTGATCAACGCTGCGGTCGAGTCGAAGTAGGGGTCCGAGAAGAGGATGGCCTTCTTGCGCTCGTCGTTGATCGTCGTCGCGCCGTAGCCCATGTCGCACTTCTTGGCGGTGAAGGCGGCGCCGGAGGTGATCGTCGCGAACTCGATGTCGACGATCTCCTGCTCGACGCCGAGCTTCTTGGCGACGAGATCGCCGAGGTCGACGTCGAAGCCGACGACCTTGGCGCCTTCCTTGAACTCGAACGGCTTGTAGGACAGGTGCGTGCAGGCCGTGAGCTTGCCGTCCGAGATCGTCGTGATGCCGCTGGAGTTCGTGGCGGCGGGGGTGTCCCCGTCACCGGAACCGCAGGCGGCGAGGGCCAAAGTGGAAACGAGCGCGGCGGCAGCGAGGGCGCTGGCGCGGCGGATACGTGAGGTGGTCACCGGGGGACTCCTTGGCGGTAGTGGACGTGGTCGACCCACGTCTGACTAGTCGCTGACCCTACCCAGCGGTGGGCCGACTGCAGCGCCTTTCCTGCATCAGACCCCCGAATTGTGACCTGTGTTTCGCCCGCATGCTCTGCTTCACGGGCGGTGCGAGGCGATGATCCGGGCGTATTCGTGGCCCGAATCCTTGATGGTTCGCTTCTGAGTTCCATAGTCGACGTGGACGATGCCGAAGCGCTTGCTGTAGCCGAACGCCCACTCGAAGTTGTCCATGAGGGACCACGCGAAGTATCCGCGGATGTCGGCGCCGCCGTCGATCGCCTGCTTCGCGGCGTCGAGATGGCCATGCAGGTATGCCGTCCGGTCCGGATCGTGGACCGCCGCACCTTCGGGGCCGGACTCGATGACGTCGGGCCAGGCCGAGCCGTTCTCGGTGACATAGATCGGCAGCCGCGACTCCTCCCAGGAGCGTATGAGGATGTCGTGGTGGCCCTTCGGCGAGATCTCCCAGCCCATGTCGGTGAGCGGCGGGTGCGGGTCGGTGTCCTCGACGCCGTCACCGCCGGGGAGCGGGTGCGTCGCTCCCTCGGCGTGGCGCACCCGGGTCGGGAAGTAGTTGTTGACGCCGAGGTTGTCCAGGGGAGCGCTGATGACCTCGAGGTCACCGTCCTGGATCCAGGCATGGTCGGTGAGGTGGGCGGTGTCCTCGAGCAGGCTCTGCGGGTAGGCGCCGTGGAAGAGCGGTCCGAAGAAGATGCCGTTGAGGACGTTGTCGGCTCGACGGACAGCGTCCAGATCGGCCTCACTGGGATTGTCGGGGCCGAAGACCTGCGTCGGATTGAGGGTGATCGACACCTCTGCGTCCGGGCAGAGCTCGCGTATGACCGGGACTGCCGTGCCGTGGGCGAGCATGAGGTGGTGGGCGGACACGAGTCCCTCGACGGGGTCGGTGTGGCCGGGGGCGTGGTGGCCGAGTGAGTAGCTGAGCAACGACGAGCACCACGGCTCGTTGAGGGTCGTCCAGTTGGTCACCCGGTCACCGAGCGCACCCACGACCGCGCCGGTGTATTCGGCGAACCAGTCCTTGGTGTCGCGATTGAGCCAGCCGCCCTTGTCGCCGAGCGCCTGGGGCAGGTCCCAGTGATAGAGAGTGACGAACGGTCGAATCCCGTTGTCCAGCAACGTGTCCACGAGGCGCGAGTAGAAGTCGATACCCACCTGGTTGACCGCACCGGTGCCGGTCGGGATGACACGGGGCCAGGCGACCGAGAAGCGGTATGCCTCGAGGCCGAGCTCCTTCATGATCGCGACGTCCTCGGGCACCCGGTGGTAGTGATCGCACGCCACCTCGCCGGACTCGCCCCCGAGGACCTTGCCCGGCTCTGCGCTGAAGGTGTCCCAGATGGACGGCAGTCGCCCGTCCTCGGCCACCGCGCCCTCGATCTGGTAGCTCGCCGTTGCTGCGCCCCACAGGAAACCGTCGGGGAAGGTCGTCTCAAACGTCATGGACCCAACGTAGCCCGGGGAAAGGTCCTGAGGCATGGTGTTCATATGCCATACGAAGCAGTCACCGAGACCCTGTACACCACTGCCGCCACCGCCACGGCCGGCCGCGAAGGCACCGTCAAGAGCGAGGACGGCGTCGTCGACCTCCCCCTGGGCAAGCCGGGCAGCGCGGCCAACCCCAAGGCCAACCCCGAGACGCTTTTTGCTGCCGGCTTCTCGGCCTGCTTCAGCGGCGCGCTCAACCTCGTCGCCAAGAGGGACGGTCACGACACGAGCGCCTCGACCGTGACCGCCGACGTCACCTTCGGCAAGACCGAGACGGGCGCCGGCCTCGCCGTCGCCATTGAGGCCGTCATCCCGGGTGTCGACGACGCCAAGGCGCAAGAGCTGGTCGAGAAGGCACACCAGGTGTGCCCCTACTCCAAGGCCACGCGCGGCAACATCGACGTCACCGTCACGGGTCGCGCGGCCTGATCGTGGCTGCCGTCACGATCATCGGGGGTCACGGCAAGATCGCGCTGCTCTTGGCGCGTCAGCTGTCGGACTATCGCTACGACGTCACGTCCTGGATCCGCGACCCGGAGCAGGGTGCTGACATCGAGGAGGTCGGGGCATCCCCGGCCGTCCTCGACGTCGAGTCGTTGTCCGTCGAGGAGATGGCCGAGGCGTTCGCAGGAGCCGACGTCGTGGTGTGGTCCGCCGGCGCCGGTGGCGGGAGCCCCGAGCGCACCGTCGCAGTCGATCGCGATGCGGCGATTCGCTCGATGGATGCTGCGGTCGCTGCTGGCGTGCCGCGCTACGTCATGGTGTCGTATATCGGTTCTGGTCCCGATCATGGTGTGCCGGAGGACAACCCGTTCTTTGCCTACGCCCAGGCCAAGACTGATGCCGATGCCCACCTCCGCGGCACGTCATTGGATTGGACCATCCTCGGGCCGAGCACGCTCACCGATGACTCGGGCACGGGTCGCATCGAGGTGGGTGATGACCTCGCCAGTGGCAACGTCACTCGGGAGGACGTGGCGACCGTGGCGGCATACGTCGTCAAGCACGCCGTCTTTGCGCGCACCACGGTTCTGTTCAACAACGGCGAGACGCCCATCAAGCTGGCGCTCGACGCGATCGTCTGACTAGTTGACCTCGACCTGGCTGACTTCGACCTCATCCCCGATGCGCACCACGCCGGTGCCGTCGGGGATGAGTTGCAGCGCGAACCAGGTCTTGCCGTCCCAGCGACGATGCCGTGCCAGCGTGCGGATCGGCTCCTTGCCCGCCTCGAGATCCGTGCAGTCGATCGTCGTCATGACGCAGCGGTCGACGGGCTTTGCGACCCTGAAGCTCACCTCGCCGAGCCGGACCGTCGACCAGGAGTCCTCGGCAAAGGGCTCCAGGTCTCCGTCGACGACGACGTTGGGGCGGAAGCGCTCGATGGGCAGCGGTTCCGGCACGGATTCACCGCGTTCGACAGCGCCCTCGGCCATCCAGTCGTTGAGTTGAGCCAAGGAGCGCCGGCTCGCGAGCGTGACGGGATAACCATCGGCGTATGCCGTGTGGTCGCCTAAGCGACTGAAGTCCGGATTGAGTGCCCGGCGGGTCGGATCGACGCAGCGGACGAGTCGCAGTCCAGCCCGGCCCACCGCTTCACTCACCCAGTCATCCGCCTCGGGTGACACGAGCGCGCCCGTGAGGTCGTGGCGGTGGAGCCGGACGGCGATCTCCTCGGCACCCTCGCCTGACACGTGGAGGTCAGGCACGCCGAGAGCAGTGAGGCGCAGGCCCGCCAGGACCTGGTCGCTCGTGTGCGGGCTGTCGGGAACGATCGAGAAGAGTCGGTGTTCCTCACGCGCCGACACCAGCTTTCCGTCGGCGTCGATGACCATCCATCGACGGTCGCCCGCGAAGCCAGCCCGCTCGACGACGGCGGTCTCGACAGGTCGGATCGCACAGCTCTTGATCGGGTGGACGTTCAGCGCCACGACCTGCAACGGCGTACCCCTCTCCTGTTCCGACTTATGGCGCAATCCGTCGCCGCTCGCTGCGCTCAGATCCGTCGGATTGCGCAATAAGTCGGCCTGTCAGACGCGACGGTCGAGCCGACCGGTGTCCACGTCATAGATGAAGCCGCCGACCGTGACCGTGTCGGGGATCAGTGGGTGCGACCTCACCGCGGCGACATCGGCCTTGAGAGCGGCCTCCTGGTCGGTGATGACGTGGAAGCCCTGCCATGACGCATCGGTCCCGGACTTCTCGCCGATGACGTCACGGAGCTCGGCCTCCGTGTACTTCGTCATGGCGCACCTGGTGTGGGGGACGACGAGGACGCGCTGGACGTTGAGCAGGTGCACGCCGAGCACGAGCGCCTCAAGAGCGGCTGCGGTCACCCGGCCACCGGGGTTGCGGAAGATCTTGGCGTCACCGGGGGAGAGGCCCAGCATGCCGAGCGGGTCGATCCGCGAGTCCATGCAGGTCACGACGGCGACGCCACGATGAGCGATTCCGTCGAACCCACCGAGCGTGAATCGCGCCGAGAACGTCTCGTTGGCTGCGAGAAGGTCGTCGAATCCCATGGTGGAAGAGGTGTTTTCGCTCATAGCAGTCCCGCTCTCTTGGGGATGGTCATGGCCATCGGTTTGGTCACGCTGGCAAAGAAGTCGTTGCCCTTGTCGTCGACGACGATGAAGGCGGGGAAGTTCTCGACCTCGATCTTCCAGATCGCCTCCATGCCGAGCTCGGCGTACTCGAGGACCTCGACGCTCTTGATGCAGTCCTGGGCGAGGCGGGCGGCGGGGCCACCGATCGAGCCGAGATAGAAGCCACCGTGCTCGTTGCAGGCATCGGTCACGACCTTGCTCCGGTTGCCCTTGGCGAGCATGACCTTGGAGCCGCCTGCAGCCTGGAACTGCTCGACGTAGGAGTCCATGCGACCGGCGGTCGTCGGCCCGAAGGAACCGGACGGCATACCCTCCGGTGTTTTGGCCGGACCGGCGTAGTAGACGGGGTGGTCGCGCAGGTAGCCGGGCATCTCCTCGCCGGCGTCGAGGCGCTCCTTGATCTTGGCGTGCGCGATGTCGCGCGCGACGACGAGCGAACCGGTGAGTGAGAGGCGGGTCTTGACGGGGTGTGCGGTCAGCTCAGCGAGGATCTCGTCCATCGGCCGGTTGAGGTCGACCTCGACAACCGCACCCTGACCGGTGGAGCCGGCCCCGGTGGCTTCGTCGTCGTGGGACTCGAGGGCGTGGTGCGTCGTGTCGGGCAGGAAGCGTGCCGGCTCCGTCTCGAGCTGCTCGATGAAGACACCCTCGGCCGTGATCTTGGCGAGCACCTGGCGGTCGGCCGAGCACGACACTGCGATGGCGACGGGCAGTGAGGCGCCATGGCGGGGGAGTCGGACAACGCGCACGTCGTGACAGAAGTACTTGCCGCCGAACTGGGCGCCGATGCCGAACTCACGGGTCAGTTCGAGCACCTGCTCCTCGAGCTGGGTGTCGCGGAAGCCTCGCCCGGTCGCCGCATCACCGGTGGTCGGCAGGGTGTCGAGGTACTTGGCGCTCGCGTATTTCGCTGTCTTGAGGGCGAACTCGGCGCTCGTGCCCCCGATGACGATGGCCAGGTGATAGGGCGGGCAGGCGGCCGTGCCGAGGCTGCGGAGCTTCTCGTCGAGGAAGCGCCTCATCGCGCTCTCGTTGAGGACGGCCTTGGTCTCCTGGAAGAGGAACGACTTGTTGGCGCTGCCGCCGCCCTTGGCCATGAAGAGGAACTTGTAGGTGCTCTCATGCCCCGGGGCCGTGTCGGCGTAGAGCTCGATCTGAGCGGGGAGGTTGTTGCCGGTGTTCCTCTCCTCCCACATGTCCACAGGCGCCATCTGGGAGTAGCGAAGGTTGAGCCTCGTGTAGGCGTCATAGATGCCGTTGCTCAGGGCCTTCTCGTCCGTGCCTTGCGTGAGCACGTGCTGTCCGCGCTTGCCCATGACGATCGCCGTGCCCGTGTCCTGACACATCGGGAGCACGCCACCTGCGGCGATGTTGGCGTTCTTGAGCAGGTCGAGAGCGACGAACTTGTCGTTGTTGCTCGCCTCGGGGTCATCGAGGATGTTGGCGAGCTGCTGCAGGTGCGTTGGCCGCAGGTAGTGCGCGATGTCGTGCATCGCCGTCTCGCTGAGCAGGCGCAGCGCCTCCGGCGCGACCGAGAGGAACTGGCGACCGCCGGGACCGTCGATCACCTCGACGCCGTCGGTCGTCAGCAGTCGGTATGCCGTGTCGTCGGTGCCGATCGGCAGCAGGTCCTCGTAGGCGAAGTCAGCCATGTCGTCCTCGTTGTGTCGTACGGGTCATGCGTGTAATTCCGTTCGTACTTCTGGGCAGTCTCTCAGGCGCTCTCGGCGTTGAGTTCGCCGCGGGTGGGCGCGTAGGCGCCAGCGTGCCCGACGGTGATTGCACTGGTGGCCAGCGCCCGACTCACCGATCCGGCCACGTCTTCGAGCGTCGCAGTGCTGAGTCGCTGCCGGGCATCGGCGTCGCCCAGCAGGCCGGCGTCGAGCAGCCCGGACACCAGCCCCGCCATGAAGGAGTCACCAGCACCGACGGTGTCGGCGACCTCGTCGGCTCGGGTGGGAGCCTGCGCCATCTCGCCGGTTGAGGTGACGCGGTAGGCGACACCGTCGCCGCCACGGGTGACGACGACGAGTCCCGGACCGAGCCGCCCCCAGGCGGCCATGACATCGGGAAGGGACACACCGGCATACAGCCACTCGATGTCGTCGTCACTGGCCTTGACGACGTCGCTCAGAGCGATGAGCTCCTCGATCCGCCCCCGGACCTCGTCGACGCTGCCCATGATCGTGGGGCGGACGTTGGGGTCGTAGGAGATCGTGGCGTGCTCGCGGGCCTCGGTCAGGGTCTGGGTGATGACCGCGGCCCCGGGTGTGAGCGTCGCCGCGATCGAACCCGTGTGGACGTGCGCGACGCGGTCGAGGTCGGTGATGGGACGCAGGTCCCAGTGCAGGTCGAACTCGTAGTCAGCAGCGCCGGAGTCGTCGATCGTGGCGATCGCCGTAGATGTCGGATGCTGGCCGGCGTCAAGGTTCTCGATGGTCACGCCGTGCGAGGTGATCTGCTCGCGGCACCGGATGCCGTGGTCGTCGTCACCGAGGGTGGTGGCCAGGACGGTGTCGTGGCCGAGCCGGGCAATGCCCATGGCGACGTTGGCAGGCGAGCCACCGACGTGCTCAGTGGCCTTGCCGTCAGGGGTGTGGACGATGTCGACGAGCGTCTCGCCGACGACGAGGACCTGCTGCTCTGTGCCGCTCCCGGTGACGCTGCTTCCGGTGACGCGCTCGGTGGCCATCTCAGGCACTGACCTGGGGGAGACCCGCGGTGCGGTCGAGGACGTGGTGGCTCTCGATGACGCGGACCGTGCCGGACTTGCTGCGCATGACGATCGAGTTCGTCGTCGCCCGGCCCCGGGAGTAGCGCACGCCCTGGAGCAGCTCGCCGTCGGTGATGCCCGTGGCGACAAAGAAGCAGTTGTCAGAGGTGACGAGGTCGTCGGTCGTGAGCACGCGGTCAAGATCATGGCCGGCGTCGAGCGCCTTCTGCCGCTCGTCGTCATCCTGCGGCCAGAGGCGGCCCTGGATCACTCCGCCGAGGCACTTGATGGCGCAGGCCGTGATGATGCCCTCGGGGGTGCCGCCGATGCCGAGGAGGAGGTCGATGCCGGTCGTCTCGCGCGCCGCCGAGATGGCGCCGGCGACGTCGCCGTCGGAGATGAGCTTGATCCTGGCGCCGGTGTTGCGGATCTCTTCGGCCAACTTCTCGTGGCGCGGACGGTCGAGCAGGACGACGGTGACGTCCTCCGTGCTCTCCTTCTTGGCCTTGGCGATCCGGCGGATGTTCTCGGCCGCAGGCAGGCGGATGTCGACGACGTCAGCAACCTCGGGACCGGCGACGAGCTTGTCCATGTAGAAGACGGCGCTGGGGTCATACATCGTGCCGCGGTCACTCACGGCCATGACGGCGATGGCGTTGGGCATGCCCTTGGCGGCGAGGGTCGTGCCGTCGATGGGGTCCACGGCGACGTCGACCTCTGGGCCGGTGCCGTCACCGACCTGCTCGCCGTTGAAGAGCATCGGGGCGTTGTCCTTCTCGCCCTCGCCGATGACGACGGTGCCGCGCATCTCGACGGTGGCGATGAGGGCTCGCATGGCCTCGACCGCCGCACCGTCGGCACGGTTCTTGTCACCTCGGCCGACCCAGCGGCCACCGGCCATGGCGGCAGCCTCGGTGACACGGACGAGCTCGAGCGCGAGGTTGCGGTCGGGGACGTTCGCGGACGGGGCGTCGGGCATGAGGAACCTGTCTTCCTTGACGGGGGCGCGATGGCGGGACCGGGCTGGGATCCCGCGGCCCCGACTCTATCGCCGACCCGATACGTCGATTCCCGCGGTCATCAGGGACGATGGGGGTGTGAGCACCACGCCGACGGGCACAGCGCCCAGCACACCCCCGAAGAGCCGCTACTCCATGGGATCCACCCCCAACATGGTGCGGTCCCTCATCGTCATCGGCGCGCTCATGGCGATCATCTTTTTCATGACCCCGCGCGTCAACACGCTCGGTGGGCCTGTCGTCGACGTCCACGGCACGGCTGTCACTGTTGCCAAGGACAGCGGTTGGCCCATCTCCGAAGCCGTTGACCTGCCCAAGGACTGGAAGACGACCAGCGCGCGCTACGTCAAGAGCACTGACGGGCTCATGACCTGGCACGCGGGCTACCAGGCCCCGTCGGGCAACTACGTCGCCGTCGAGCAGACCCGCGACGCCACCCGCGGCTGGGTCGAGGCCCAGACCAACCGGGCGCGCCGGATCGGCGAACTTCAGGCTGCCGACATCACCTGGATCAAGTACGAACGCGGCGCCAAGGTGCAGAACAGCCTCGTTGACCGTCGCACCGAGCCGGGCGAACTGACCACGTTGCTCACGGGGACCGGAACCTTCGAGGAGCTCACGTTCGTCGCCGAGCACCTCGGCCCCGTCACTGAGTGACCCAACTTGAGTCGAGGTAGTACGAATCGCCGATGGCGCCTACGTACGCTCGGCGATTCGTACTACCTCGACTGACATCTTGCGCAGTTCTGCTTCACACAGGCGGCTCATTCGCTGAGCTTGGCCTCGGCCGCGTCGAGCCACTGGGCGCAGTGAGCGGCCAAGGCCTCGCCGCGCTGCCACAGACCCATGCTGTCCTCGAGGCCGACCTGCCCGTTCTCCAGCCGCGCCACGATGTCGACGAGTTCGTCACGAGCAGCCTCGTAGCTCATCTCCGCAACATCCGCGTTGGCGTCGACCTCATCGACCGCCGCCGTTTCGGGTTCGGCGTCAACGGTCTCTGTGTGCGGGGTGCTCTTGGCCATGCGCAGCACCCTAGCCGTGGACCAGGACAGGCCATCGGCCGAGGAGAGCGGCTCACCCACCTGCGCAAGGTGGTTCGCGAACCAGCGGCTCACTCGTGAACCGGATCGATTCGGATGGCGAGTGACCTGATGGTTCGCGAACCTCTTCAGGTCTGCCAGCTGAGGGGTGGCCGCGGCAGATGCTGGCAGTGGTCAGGGTCAGGTTGAACCCTCGGTACGGACGCCGAAGTCGCCGCGAGCAACCGTGACGTGGAGCAGCTCGGCGACGCTCAAGTCGGCAGGGTCGTGGACGATGGCGCCGTCGACCTGCTGCACGATCGCGTAGCCACGATCGAGAGTCGATTGTGGCGACAGCGTGCGCACCTGGGCACGAAGGTGTCGGACACCGTCGTGGTGGCGGTGCAACTGGGCCTCGACGCGGTGGCGCGCCCGTGACCGCAACGCCGTCACGACCTCGCGTTGCACGCGGACAAACGCTGCGGGATCTGCGAGGACGGGTCGCGAGCGCAGCTCGACGAGGCGTCGCCGCTCGTGGTGCAACCGGCCCTCCAGTGCTCGTCGCCCACGGGTGCGTGCGGCCTCGATCACGTGGTGCTCGCGTTCGGCGTCGGGGACGATTGCCTTGGCCGCATCGGTCGGGGTGGAGGCGCGGTGGTCAGCGACGAGGTCGAGCAAGGGGGAGTCGACGTCGTGACCGATGGCGCTGACCACTGGGGTGCGCGCAGCCGCGACGGCGCGGATCAGGGCCTCGTTGCTGAATGGCAGCAGGTCCTCGACGTTGCCGCCTCCGCGCGCGATCACGATGACATCGACGTCGGGTATGCCGTCCAGCTCGCGCAGTGCCTCCGTCACCTCGGTGACTGCGCTGGCACCCTGGACGGCCACCTGTCGGATCTCGAACAGCGCGGTCGGCCAGCGGCGTCTGGAGTTCTCGACGACGTCCTTCTCGGCCGCGCTCGCGCGACCGCAGATGAGGCCGATGCGGCGGGGGAGGAAGGGCAGTGGGCGCTTGCGGTCGGCGTCGAAGAGGCCTTCGCTGGCGAGGTTGCGCTTGAGGTACTCGATCCGGGCGAGCAGCTCGCCCACGCCGACGGGACGAATCTGTCGACCGTCGAGCATGAGGCTGCCGCGCTGCGTCCAGAACGTCGGTTTGGCCTGGACGACGACGCGGGCTCCCTCGACAAGGGGTGTGCCCATCGCGTCCAGGGCGTTGATCTGGATCGCCACCGACAGCGACATGTCGACGTCGGGGTCGCGCAACGTCAGGTAGGCCGTGCGAGCTCCGGGGCGTCGGTTGAGCTGGACGACCTGACCCTCGACCCAGAGGGTCGACATCTTGTCGACGTACTCGGCGATCTTCATCGACAGCAGGCGGACCGGCCACGGCTGCTCGGCTGTGGTGTCGCCGGCCCGCTCGGGGAGAGCCGGGCGCGCGTCGGGGCTGGTCACGGAGCCACTGTAGGAGGTGGGTCCGTCAACGCTGCTGACATCGTCGCCGCGTCCACGACGAAACGCGGCGTATGCCGCGCAGCGAGCGCACGGCATACGCGGGCTTGGGCAATTGGGGCCGCCACGCAGGGCGACCTACGATGGGACACATGACCGCCACGACTGACCAGGCCACCAAGCGCGTGCTCCTCGCGGCGCCTCGCGGCTACTGCGCAGGAGTTGATCGGGCTGTCGTCACAGTCGAGAAGGCGCTCGACCTCTATGGGGCTCCGGTCTATGTCCGCAAGGAGATCGTCCACAACAAGCACGTCGTCACGACGCTCGAGAAGCGCGGCGCGATCTTCGTCGAGGAGACCGACGAGGTGCCCGAGGGCGCGACCGTGATCTTCTCGGCGCACGGTGTCGCTCCGGTCGTCCACGAGGAGGCCAAGGCGCTCGGCCTCAAGACGATCGACGCCACCTGCCCCCTCGTCACCAAGGTTCACCGTGAGGCCGTTCGCTTCGCGAGCGAGGACTACGACATCCTGCTCATCGGCCACGAGGGCCACGAAGAGGTCGTCGGCACCGCGGGCGAGGCGCCCGAGCACATCACCCTCGTCGACGGTCCCGACGATGTCGACAACGTCGAGGTCCGTGACCCCGACAAGGTCATCTGGCTCTCACAGACCACCCTGTCCGTCGACGAGACCATGGAGACGGTGCGCCGGCTGCGCGAGAAGTTCCCGCAGTTGCAGGACCCGCCCAGCGACGACATCTGCTATGCCACCCAGAACCGCCAGCTGGCCGTCAAGCACATGGCGCCCGACTGCGATCTCATGATCGTCGTCGGCTCTCGCAACTCCTCGAACTCGGTGCGGCTTGTCGAGGTCGCGCTCGAGCACGGGTCAAAGGCGGGCCACCTCGTGGACTTCGCCGACGAGATCGACGAGTCCTGGCTCGACGGTGTGGCGACGGTCGGTGTCACCTCGGGCGCGTCCGTGCCCGAGCTCCTCGTGCGCGGCGTGCTCGACTACCTCGCCGAGCGTGGGTTCGAGGACGTGCGTCCGGTCGTTGCGGCCGAGGAGTCGCTCGTGTTCTCGCTGCCCAACGAGATCCGGCGCGATCTCAAGGCTGCCGGCCTGTCGGACAAGATGGTTCACGACGCTGGCTTCACCGAAGACGGCTCCCTGCACTGACGCCTTCGGCGTTGTGGAGTATGCCGTGAGCGCACCCGAGCCGGTCGTCCTCACCTTCCCCTTCACCGGGACGTGGAGGGTGGAGAACTCACCTGCGCGCCGCGTCCCCAGTCACGGCACGGAAGCGTTCGGGGTCTCTCATGCCATCGACTTCGTGGCGGTCGATGCGCGGGGTCACTCTGCTCCGCGGACCTGGCGCACGCTGGTCGGCGTCGAGGCTCCGGAAGGGTTCATCGGGTTCGGCGTGCCGGTGCTCGCTCCGGTCGCAGGCGAGGTCGTGGCGGTCCATGACGCCGAGCCCGATCACGAGGCACGTCGGTCCCAACCGCGGCTTGTGGCATATGCCCTCGGGCAGGCCGGCCGAGCCCGCCGCGGGATCACCGGACTCGCGGGCAACCACGTCGTCATCCAGATCGCACCGTCTGGCCCTTTTGTCCTGCTTGCCCACCTGCGGCAGGGGTCGGCGACGGTCCGAGTCGGTGACACCGTGGCAACGGGCACGCAGGTGGGGGAGTGCGGCAACTCCGGCAACAGCACCGAGCCGCACGTCCACGTCCAGGTGAGCGACTCGATCGGTGGGATCGATGCCGAAGGAGTGCCGCTCACCTTCCGGGGTGACGACGGACTGTGGATCCCCGGCGAGGGTGTGATCGTCACAGTCGGTTGATGAGCACAGCCGACGCTCCCCTCGTCGCTGCCTCTGCCTAGTGTCGGTGCCCAATTGTCGCGTCGGCGTCCGATGGAACCCCGACACCGCAATCGAGCCCCAACGCTGGCGTAGTGGTTCGGCCCGGGAATGCCTATCCGGCTCGCGAGCCGGACTGATCGTCGGGCGAGGGGAGGTCGAGCAGGAGATCGGGGCGCTCGTGGTCGACACCCACGGCCTCGAGCAACTCAATCGCCGTGAGGACGCGGGGGCCGGTCTCGAGCGGCGCGAGCTGCGGCAGATCGTCGGTGACGATCTCGAGCTCCTGCATCCTCCGAGCCGTGACGAACACCCGGGACTCGAGAGCTCCCACGAACTGGTTGTAGCTCTCGACCGTCGCATGCAGCGAACGCCCCATCTTGGCCGTGTGCGTGCCGAGCGTGCCCAGCCGTCGATATAGCTCCTGCCCAAGGGTGAGCAGCTCGCGCGCGCTGGAGCTCAGCGAGTCCTGCTGCCAACCGAACGCCACTGTGCGCAGGAGTGCCAACAGTGTGCCCGGCCCGACCAGGACGACGCGCGAGGCCATCGCTCGCTCGTGCATCCCTGGGTCGGCAGCGAGGGCGGCGCCGAGCATGGCGTCACTCGGCACGAAGCAGACGACCATCTCGGGCGTCGTGTCGAACGCCGACCAGTAGTCCTTGGCCGCGAGGGCATGCACGTGCTGCCGCAGCGCCCTGGCATGGTCGCGAAGCAGCTCAGCCCGCTCGTCGTCGGGCAGCTCCTCGGTCTGGGCCTCGAGGAAGGCAGCCATAGGCGCCTTGGCGTCGATGACGAGCGACCGATCACCGGGCAGGCGGACGACGACGTCGGGGCGCACCTCGCGGTCGTGCCGGCTCCGAGCCCGCACCTGCTCCTCGAAGTCGCAGCGCGCCAACATGCCCGAGACCTCGAGAACGCGGCGCAGCTGCACTTCACCCCAGGACCCGCGCACCGAGGACGAACGCAACGAGCCTGCGAGGGACTGCGTCTGACGCCCCAGCTGCTGGGCCTCGGACTCGACCCGGCCCATGACGGCCCGGATCGCGCCGAACTGTTCGACGCGGTCACGCTCGAGAACTCCCACCTGACTCTCCACCCGGCCCAGAGCATCTCGAAGGGGTGCGAGCAACGAGGCCGTCTCGAGGTCCTCGGCGAGCGACGCCTCGAGGTCGACAACCCTCTCGCGCAGCAGATCACGCTCGGTCGCCACGGAAGCGACGCGCACGGCATACGCCTGCTTGAGAAGCAGGTATGCCGCCAGCGCACCGATGACGATGCCGCCCACCAACGCGATCCACGGGTTCATGGACGTCACCGTGCCACGCGGCACCGACAGGCTCGGGGAGGTCAGGCTCGCACGACCGGTCGCAGGACGCGCTGCAGCCACACCGTGGTGACGCCGGCGACGAGCATGCCCGCGATGTTGACGGCGAGCTGGCTGATCGAACCTCGAATCTCATCAGGTGCCCACAGCGCCAAAGCCAGCGCCAGGTTGCCTGCTGCGGGCACCGTCGTCACGGAGATGAAGACCCCCACCATGGCCGCAGACTTGGCCGTCGTCATCGCGAGGACTCCTGCCGCACCGGCGACCAGGGCCACGGTGAAGGACCAACGGTCGGGGTGCCAGATGAAGCCGGTGAGCGGTCGTGGCCGCGTCACCATCTCGGAGGTGATGAATCCGGACCACCCGGCGACCAGTGCGAGCAGCGCCACCGCAGCGATCACGATGACGAACGCGGCAACCAGGCGGGCCAGTCCGTCCCACGCCAGACGCCAGTGTCCGAAGCCGAGCGCGACGCACGCACCGGCGATCGACGCGAACTCGGGGCCGACGACCATCGCTCCCACCACGAGGACCGCGGAGTCGGTGATGACCGCGATCGCCGCGAGGATCGTCGCGAGGACGAGAAAGGCGAAATAGGTCGCGCTCGGCCGGGCACTCGTGCGAGCCCGGTCGATCACGGCACCCCACAGCACCGCGTCATCCGGGTCGCCCGGCGCGGCTCGACCCACGGCTGAAGCGGCGTCGAACCGGGACCCGTCGACGTCGCTGAACGCCAACCCGCCGCGCTCCGGCAGCCCTGTCGCAGTGATCGCGTCGATGACGTCGCTCGCCGCCTCGCGCGCCACATCGGCCTCGATCGCGTCGCCGACCGGTTGGACCGACACCCCACGCATGACGACGACATTGGTCACGCGGTCGTCGTCGACGAGGAGGGCCTCGATGGTGTGCGAGAGGTCGTCGGGGACCGTCATGCGCAGGTGGACAAGCATGTCGAGCAGCGTATGCCGCGTGGTCGCCTCGTCACGTCAGCCGGCCCGCAGGTTAGCCTCGGTGCATGGCTGACCGCGGGCGACCCGAGACCTCCAACAAGCCTGCAGATGAGGCGAGTCGCCGCTCGTTCATCCACATCCTCAACGCCAAGCTCCCGCGCAAGCGCAACATCGCACAGGGGCTGCTCCGCAACGAGGAGGGCGAGATCCTCCTCTGCGAGCTGGCCTACAAGGCCGAGTGGGACCTGCCCGGCGGGGTCGTGGATCCCCAGGAGTCGCCGGCCGCGTGTGTCGTGCGCGAGATCAGTGAGGAGCTCGGCGTCTCACTAGGCCTCCAACGTCTCCTTGCCGTCAACTGGCTGCCCCCGTGGCGCGGTTGGGACGACGCGGTCCTCTTTCTTTACGACATGGGCGTGGTCCCGAGTTCGTTCACCGACGACCTCACGCTGCTGCCCCGTGAGATCAAGGCCGTGCACTGGGTGTCGCCCGACGCGATCGGCGAGCACGTCGCGCCCTACACCTCACGCATGCTGGAGCAGCTCCTGGACGGCGACAACACGGCATACACGGTCTATTTCGAGAACAGCGAAGTCCCCGAGAGCATGCAGTGACGTTCCCCAAGATCCTCGGCGTGCTCGCCGCCATGGTGTTCGGGGCCGTGGTCCTCATCTGGATCTTCGTGAGCCTCGCCGCGCTCGTCTATGCGCTCACCCAGAGCGACGGGCAGGCTGCCCGAATCTATGCGCTGTTCGTCGTGGTCGGCGTCGTTGTGGCCGCCCTCGCGTGGTGGATCGGCAACCGAGTGGCGAAGGCACGCGCCGCACGCCAGTAGACTCCTGTCCCCGTGGCACTCTCCATCGGAATCGTCGGGCTCCCCAACGTCGGCAAGTCGACGATGTTCAACGCCCTGACCAAGAACAACGTCCTTGCTGCGAACTACCCGTTCGCCACGATCGAGCCCAACGTCGGCGTCGTCCCACTGCCGGACGAGCGACTGGCCCGACTTGCCGAGATCCATGGATCCGAGAAGATCCTGCCGGCGACGGTGTCGTTCGTCGACATCGCCGGGATCGTCCGCGGCGCCTCGGAGGGGGAGGGGCTCGGCAACAAGTTCCTTGCCAACATCCGTGAGGCTGACGCGATCTGCCAGGTGGTGCGCGCGTTCGAGGACGGGGACGTCGTCCACGTGGACGGCAAGGTCTCGCCCGAGTCCGACATCGAGACGATTCACACCGAGCTGATCCTCGCCGACCTCCAGACCCTCGAGAAGGCCGTCGTGCGCCTCGAGAAGGAGGCCCGGATCAAGAAGGAATCCAAGCCTCTGTTGGACAACGCGCTCGCGGCTCAGAAGGTGCTCGAGGAGGGCAACACCCTGTATGCCGCTGGGTCGGCCGCCGGTGTCGATCTCGAGGCAGCACGCGGGCTGGGACTCATGACCACCAAGCCGTTCATCTATGTGTTCAACCTCGACGAGGACCAGCTCGCCGACGCCGACCTGCACGCGAAGCTGCGCACGCTCGTGGCGCCGGCCGACGCAGTGTTCCTCAATGCCAAGCTCGAGATGGACCTCATGGACATGTCGCCGGAGGATGCACAGGAGATGCTCGAAGGCTTCGGCGCGACCGAGTCCGGGCTGAACCAGTTGGCGCGCACCGGTTTTCACACGCTCGGGTTGCAGACCTACCTCACGGCTGGGCCCAAGGAGTCGCGGGCGTGGACGATCGGTCGGGGCTGGACCGCCCCGCAGGCCGCCGGTGTCATCCACACCGACTTCCAGCGCGGGTTCATCAAGGCCGAGATCGTGTCGTTCGAGGACCTCGATGCTGCCGGGTCGATGGCCGCGGCAAAGGCGGCCGGACAGGTGCGCATGGAGGGCAAGGAATACGTTATGTCCGATGGCGACGTCGTGGAGTTCCGCTTCAACGTTTGAGGCAACTGGATCCGACCTCAAGGAGTAGGAGCAATGCCTCAAACTGTTGATCCCGCGTGGGCCAAGAAGGTACTCGATTGGTGGATTACCCAAACTGATGAGGCGCTCAAGGGATGGTCAAAGTGTGCGCGAGTTCGCTTTCTGCTCGTCGGGACCAAAGACGGACTTGCTGCTCCAGCGAGAACTTCAGACCCGCCGGGTGATCCGTGTCGTTCTGGCATGAACGAAGTCGGCGCGCTCGTGCGCCCCATGGCCAGACACAAGTTCGTCGAACTGCAGAATGGTCTCGACTTGGCGCGGCGCGCTTGGTCACCTCGCGACTCGGGAAGAGACGGCACGCTTCATCACCGGGACTTCAGCGCCGACCATGGCCGCAGACTCTCTGCACCCGTTGGTCTGGGGTGCGGCGTCGAAGCTGTGGCTTGGTGCCCACTTCGGCGCAGCGGTCCAGCGAGCGGCCACCTTCTTAACGCGCACGCACACGACCTAACTGGTCGTCGGGACGTATCGGACAGTGGCCTGATGGCACAGGTCTTCTCACTCAGCCCGCCAGAGCCGGGCAAGCCACGACTTCGGTGGCCGGGGGACGACAGCGACCTCAACGTCAAGGCCATGCGGACTGGACTGCTGCAGTTCAGTCAGGGCTGCTTCATGGCGATCCGCAACCCAATGACGCACAGTACCGACGAGAATGTCGAGCAGAAGGCACTGGAGCAGCTCGCCGTCCTGAGCATGTTGGCGCGATGGATCGAAGAGTGGGAGCTTGTAGAAGCCTGAAGGGCCGCATGCCACCACGACCGGGCGGCTACCCTCTGGGGGACGGTAGCGACGGGGAGAGCAGATGAACGGCACGCAGGTACCCCTTTGGGCCCTTCTGCTGACAGGACTGGCTGCCGTGGTCGGGCCGATGGTCAGCACCTGGTCAGGCAATAGGAACGCGGTGGCGTTGCTGCGCGAGCAGCACAGCCTTGAGCAACGGGCCGCCGAGCAAGCCCGTCAGGAGGAGCGTCGGGTCGCTGAGTTAGCAGTGAAGCGCGCGGTGTACAGCGAAGCCCTGACCGTGTACTCGCAGTTGCGTTCGATCGACACGACGCTCAGCGGGGTCAACTTTGATGGGTCGCATGTCGTTATCGACTCACTGACCAAGCGGTTGCATGAAGTAAGCACCAAGGTAGCCATCTGCGCCGGGGAGCTCATCACGCTCTCCTGCGAAGGCCTTCTGTACAACGGGGAGGCCTTGATGGCCCGAACCCTTATCTCGGCACATGGCGAGGCGAACGATGAACTTGATGCCAAGCTGCGAGTCCGGATTAACGAGTACAGGCGTGACTTCGACAAACTGCGCGAGCTGATGCTTCGGGACCTTGCTGAAGAACATGCCCGCCGCGACGGTCAGCCCTTCTCGATGCCACACGACCACGCCGCCGCCCCGCCCCCGGAGAAGGAAGAACGGGGACGGGGCGGCAGCTGAGGATCTCTAGCGACTCCGCTCACTAACTCGGGCCGTGGCGCTAGGGCCTCGCCGCCGCCGAGCGAGTGGGGAAAGGACTAATAACACCACTGCCCGGCGCGACATCATCAGGCGGTCAGGTCGACCTGCACGATGCCGGACAGAGGCAGCTCGCGCCTCCCTCGAACCGACCCTCCGCGCGGCAGCGCACCAGGTTCCGACCGAAGTCGTCGCCGCTGGTGCCCCACCCGAGGGAAACGGTGCCGTCGTGGAACAGTCGCTGTGACTGAGCGTCGCGATATGGACACCGCTACTTGTTCGCCGTCCCCAACCACTCCTAGCGCTTTAACCCACTCCCGAAGGCAGATCGTCCGCACGCGTGTCTGTCGGCGACTGGACCACACTAGAGGACTGTGGCGCATCCGGCACGGGGGCATCGCTTGAACGTCGACAAAATCTCGCGATCGCGGCAGGTCTAGCGTTGGTTGCCTTCGGCCTTGCCGCTCATGACTATGGCGTCGTAGATGAATTTCCAGCGTTCGGGGGTTCGCGGGGCTTCTCCGCGGAACTTGATGCCCGCGAGCATGGCGATGTCTGCTTCTGGCAGGTCTGTTTGCGTTGCAAAGACGCGTAGGGATTCCGGTACTGCTTGTTGCTCGTTGGCTTGGACGCTGCGGCCGAGTAGATCGCCGAGGGTGACGCCGAGTGCCGTCGCGAGCTTGTGGAGGATCGCGACGCCGGGTCGGCTTCCTGTGCCGTTCTCGACGGTGGATAGGTAGGACTTGCTGACGCCGGCGCGGGTCGCGAGTTCGGTTAACGACATGCTGGTTTGGTTGCGCAGCTCGCGTATACGGGCGCCGATGACTGGTGCGTCATTCAAGGGCGACTGGTAGCTCCGAGCGGGACTCATCGGCCTGGCCGTCCAGCTGCGGTCGCTGCTAGGCCTAGTGCTAGTACGCGCATGACGCTCTCGCCTTCGTGGTTGTTGTACGGGTACGGGCGGGCAGCGACCCGGTAGCCGCCTGATAGGCAGAGGGATCGCATGTCGGTGATCTCGTCGACGTACTCGCCTTGGGTTGCTTGGAAAATCGGATGCTCTCGGGGTACGGACTTGTTGCGCGGGATGAAGACTTCGAGACCGGAGGACCACGATGCACTGGTGACTCGAAGCTCGGGTTGTGGGTTGCTCCGGCTTGCGGCGAACTCGAGACTGGCGAAGAACGAGGGCATGGCGGACAGCCGTACGTAACGCCGAGCGGTTGCCGCAAGGCTGGCGCCATACGCGGCAGCGACGGTCTCGATGCTGTCCCACCCGAACTGCGCGCCGGCGAACGAGTCCTGGACGAAGCGGCGGGGGAGTAGCAGCTCGCTGGCGCCGACGTCAGCCAGCCACTCAACCTTCAGCTCTGCACCGGCTTTTGGTTTCGAAGCGCCGGGGTTGCATCTGAAGTTCGTGGTCATGGTGAATCCGGGCAGCAGCGTGTGGCAGATCTCGTGACCCATCGTGAAGTTCTGTCGTACCGCGCTGTCCGTGGCGCAGAGCTCGATGCGGAGTCGTCCGCGGTCATTGATCAAGCATCCCGAGTGCGAGCTGACTGTTTGGGTGATTTCGATGATCGACTGCAGGCTGGCGAGTAACCGCATGTCGACGGGTGGTTCGACCTCGCCGTCGAGGGTGAGCTGCTCGGCCAGTGTCTCGATCAGGACGTCCGGCGCTACGCCCGGTCGGAGGCGCATCGCCTCCTCGAGCGCGGAGAGCCGTCTTATCGCCGTCATCCTCACTAACGATAGACCGTTCGCATTGACGGATCCCGCATCTCTGTGTCACTGTCGAGTCGTGCGTTCGCAATAGCGGACTCGCTCAACATGAACGCGAACGACTACTACTAGAGTGGAGACCGAGCTATGACGGAAAGTCCTGCCGACGACGGATCCGCAGCGCCGCTGCCGCCCGCGGCCCACGGTGCGACGCCGACTCGAGGAATTGGCAACGTTCCTCGGTCGACGACCGAAACGGGCAAGTTCGGCCGCCTGTTCCGCGGTCTGCCGCCGCTGGTGCTGGACGAGACACAGATCCAGAACGTCGTCAATATGATGGTGGATGCCGGTGACCAGGGGGCAGGTGGTGGCTGGAGCGGCACGCCGACAGCCTCGGACGTGGCCGCGCCTGCCGGTTGGACCTACTTCGCCCAGTTCGTCGACCACGACGTCACCTTCGACCCCACGTCCCTGCTCGACCAAGCCAACGATCCCGACGCGCTTGAGAACTTCAGGACGCCCCGCTTTGACCTGGACTCGGTCTACGGTCTGGGACCGTCTGCGAACCCTTGGCTGTACGACCAGAACGACCCTGACAAACTGCTCCTCGGCGTCAACCCGCCCGAGTACGCGGCGCGGGACCTGAATCGCAACCACCAGGGCCGGGCGCTCGTCGGCGACCCGCGCAACGACGTGCACGTCATCATCTCGCAGTTGCACCTGGCTTTCGTTGAGTTCCACAACCACGTCGTCGACCGGGTCCGAGCGGACCCGACACTGGTCGGCGGGGTGCCGGCCACCCCTGTAGGGGGCTGGGGCGGCGGCGCGCCGGTCGGTTACCGCCCGACCTTCGCTCAGATCGTCACATTGGTGCGGTGGCACTACCAGTGGTTGGTGCTGATGGGGTTCCTGCCCGCCATCGTCGGAGCAGACACGATGAGCGCGGTGCTGAAGCGGGACAAGAAGGACCGACTCGACTCCGACCTGCGGCTCTACAACGTTCGACGCAAACCGTGGATGCCGGTGGAGTTCTCAGCGGCTGCCTACCGTTTCGGGCACAGTCTCGTGCGTGACGCCTACCTTCTCAACGTCGGTCTCTCGCCGCTGCCGGTGTTTTCGTCCGATGGCGACGCGAACCCGCTCGCCGACCTGCGGGGCTTCCGCCGACTTCCCGCCGGCTGGGAGATCGAGTGGCACCGGTTCTTCGACGGGTTGCCCACCTCGGGTCCCGACACGCAGCGAGCTCGCCTGTTCGACACCAGGATCGCCCCGCCACTGCACTCACTGCCCGCCTCAATCGACCACATGCGCCGCTCGCTCGCACTGCTCAACATCAAGCGAGGCGTAGCGGTCGAGCTGCCGAGCGGGGAAGACTTCGCCACGGCTGTCGCTGGCAAGGTCGGACTCGACCCTATGAGCGTTGCGGTACAGAGTGGCCTTCCACACGGCAGCCCCCTATGGTTCTGGTTCCTCAAGGAGGCCGAGGTCCAGCGCAGCGGACAGTCGCTGGGTCCGATCGGCGGTCGGGTGGTCGCCGAGGTGCTCGTCGGCCTCGCCGAGAACGATCCGTCCTCGTTCCTCAAGGCTCAACCCGACTGGCGACCAACGCTCGGGGCTCAGCATGGCGAGTTCACCATCGCTGACCTCCTGACGATTGCGGCGGTGACGTTGTAGTTCCGTCTTGGCGTACCGGCCCATGTGGCCGGGACGCCAACCCTCGCTACCTGCGCAATGCCAGATGCGATCGGTCGCGTCCATCAGTCAGCCTGTTTCCAGGCGTCGGGCACGTCTGGTCTATATGTCGCTCGGGTGTGCAGCACGACTAGATGACATCTAGCTGCGTCGATGGGTGTCGAGGCTGGAAGGATGTGCACCCTGTCGAAGGCCTTCCCCTGAGGAGTCCCTAGAGGACGCCATACGGATCTATCGCGACTCAGATACCCTCCTTGCGCGCGTCGCTAAGAACTTCGGAATGTCGCCGTCGTGGCTCAAGCGGTGGATCGCAATCTAGGACGCGGCACCGTGGACGCCCTTGGCTAACAACGCCGAGTGCTCTTCTACCCTCAGCGTGCCCTCACCAAGACGCGCAGCAACGACGAACCCTGAACATCGCCCGCAATCGCGACGAATTGTTCGTGCAGGTCTGTGCACAATGCGCGTAAGAGCCAAAACCGACCGAAAGGGCCGTGAACGTTCCGCTTCAACGTATGACGCCTGCCGGTGTCACGGTGCCAGTGCGGCACCGATCACGGCGAGCAGCTGCAACCTCTCGTAGCTCTCACTGCCGGGGGCCGCGGTGTAGACGAGCAGCATGTGCGCCTGCTCCGGGTCGAGCAGGATCTGACAGGTCAGTTCGAGGAGCCCTACGGTCGGGTGCTCGTAGCGCTTGACCTCTCGGGGCTTGATGCCGACCTCATGCTCCTGCCAGAGGAGGCGGAACTCCTCGCTCTGCGAGGTGAGCAGCTCCGCGAGGTGGGCGGCCTCGGAGTCGGGGCCGCGCAGGGTGAGGACGCCTCGCAGGCCGGCGGTATACATCCGTGAGAAGAACTGGTGGTCCTCGGGCGGGTGCAGTCTGCGGGCGGAGGGATCGGTGAACCAGCGGTAGCCGATACTCCTTGCCGGCCCGGTGACTCGGCTCAGATCCCCGACCAGTGCGGCACCGAGCGGGTTCTGGCGCAACGTCTGGCCGAGCTCTGTCACGATCTCGGCGGGGGTGTCGCCGAGCCGGTCGAAGATCCGGAGCATGCCGGGGCTGATGTGTTCGCCGCCGGGTCGTCGCGCTGGCGGACGGTGACCCGCGAGCCGGAAGAGATGGTCACGCTCGTCGAGTGACAGGTGTAGGCCCTGCGCGATCGAGGCGATCATCTGCTCGGAAGGTTGTGGGCCTCGTGCGCGTTCCAGCCGCGAGTAGTAGTCGGTCGACATGTGGCACAGCACTGCGACCTCTTCGCGGCGCAGCCCGCTGGTTCGCCTGCGGGCGCCACGCGGCATACCCACGTCCTCGGGTTGGAGCGACTCGCGACGAACGCGCAGAAACCCGGCCAACCCCTCTCGATCGATCATTGGCCCATCATCTCCCCGAGGTGGCCCGCGCAGCCACGGATCGTCAGGCCGTGGTTAACCCTGGCGAGAGCAGAGAGGGTGGTTGTGTGCACCGATCGGCGCACACAACGAACCGGCTCAGGAGTGCACGCATGGCAGGCAGGAAATACGACCTCACGATTCCCGACCTCTCCGGGAAGCGGACTGTGGTCACAGGGGCGAGCGATGGACTCGGCCTCGGGATCGCGACGGAACTTGCAGGCGCGGGAGCCGAGGTGGTCCTGCCCGTCCGGAACCGGAGCAAGGGTGAGGTCGCGGTCACGACGATCCGTGAGCAACACCCCGACGCCGAACTGCGCCTGGTCGACCTGGACCTGTCGTCTCTCGAGTCGGTCGCCGCCGCCGCCGACACGCTGCGCGCTGATGGCTCGCCGATCCACCTGCTCATCAACAATGCGGGCGTCATGACACCTCCAGAGCGGCAGGTCACCACAGACGGTTTCGAGTTGCAGTTCGGCACGAACCACCTCGGCCACTTCGCCCTGACAGGTGGGTTGCTGCCGCTCCTCAAGGCTGGACAGGCCCACGTCACGTCGCAGGTGAGCATCGCGGCACGCAGCGGAGAGATCAGCTGGGATGACCTGGAGTGGGAGCGCGAGTACGACGGCATGCGTGCCTATCAGCAGTCCAAGATCGCGGTCGGCCTCTTCGGACTCGAGCTCAGCCGTCGCAGCGCTGCCGCGAAGTGGGGGATCACGAGCAACCTGTCGCACCCGGGCGTTGCACCGACGAGCCTCCTCGCCGCCCGGCCCGAGATGGGTCGGACAAAGGACACCGTGCAGGTGCGGACGATCCGCTGGCTCTCGGCCCGAGGGCTCCTCGTCGGGAGCGTCGAGACCGCGAAACTCCCCGCCCTGGTGGCCGCAATTGGAGCCGATGCCAAGGATGGCGGACTCTATGGGCCCCAGTGGCCCGGGAACGCTGGGGGTCCTCCGGGTGAGCAGAAGCTGTGGCCACCACTACGCAGCCTGGACGATGCCTCGCGCCTGTGGTCGACATCGACCGAGCTGACCCGCGTCACCTTCTCCTGAGTCGACGTCGTCGCGCCTCAGAAGTGGGAACCGACGTTGACCACGTGGCCGGACGCGTCCCGATAGAAGAAGCGCGTCACACCCCACGGCTCGTCCGTGAGCGGGTGAACGACGTCGACGTCGAGAGCCTGTGCGACGGCATACGCCGCATGGACGTCGTCAACGAAGACGGACACGTCCGGATTCACTGATGCGCTCGCGTCCTTCGTCATGAGGCTGAGCTGGTGGCCGGAGTCGTCAGCGATGGTGACGATCCAACCGAGGTCCATGACGACGTGCATCCCCAGCACCGTGGAGTGCGTTGTCACCGCCTCCGCGAGGTCGTGGACGGTGAGGTCGGGGACGACGCGTTGGATCTCCATGATCCCCAGTCGATCACGCCTAGTGTCTGGGGATGCCCGAGTCGATCCAAGAGTTTGCTGCCCGTGTCGTTGCCGCGCAGTCCGCGACCGGTCGCCTCCCGCTCGACCCAGCAGGTATGCCGGCCTGGGACGCCTTCCCTTTCGAGGCCACTGAGCTGAGGGTCAAGACGCTTGCTCCCCTCGAGGAGGAGAAGCCGCGGATGGGTGTGGGCGGTCCAGGGTGTCCGTGCCGAGGCGATGGGGCCGGTGGCTGGCCGATCCTCTGGACCAACGAGCACTGGCAGATCAAGGTTGCGCCACCGTCGGGCAGCCCGGTGATCCTCATCCTCGAACCGCGACAGCATGGTGACCTCGACACCCTGTCGGTCGAGCGAGCGGGGGAGTTCGGCGTGCTCACCGTTGCACTCGTGCGCGCCGTCGAGTCGCTGCCCAGCGTCGGACGCTGTCACGTGAGTCGCTGGGGTGATGGCGCGGAGCACGCACACGTGTGGTTCATCGCCCGACCGCTGGGGATGACCCAATTGCGGGGGACCTACATGGCGATCTGGGATGACCTGCTCCCGCCCGTGCCTGTGGATGTGCGCGACGACAATGCGGACGCCGCCCTCGCCCACTTGCGCGAGACCTTGGGTACATGAAGCCCCGGCATCTGGGCTGGCCCGGGCCGGCCCCAAGTGGGTCTGGCGTGGCGTGACCTGGCAGGTCTACGGTGAAAGATGCTCGCTTTCCGCGGGTACCGGGTCCTAGGAGGAACCATGTCTGTTCGCCTCAAGATCGCCGCTTTCTCTGCCGTGGCCGTAGGCGCCACCGGTCTCATCGGAGTTCCGAACGCCATGGCGGCAGACGGCGGCCGCCCCATCACCGTCGAGATGACTGGCTCCGCCGAGCGTCCCGGACCGGGCGACCCCGACGGCTCCGGCACGGCCATGCTCAAGGTCAACCCGGGCCAGGCCGAGGTCTGCTACGTCATCACGGTGGCCGACATCGACCCTGCGACCGCCGCACATGTGCACCGCGCCCCGACCACCGTCGCTGGCCCGGTCGTCATCCCGCTGGCCGCGCCCACCTCGGGATCGTCGAGCGGCTGCGCCGCTGTGACCCGCGAGCTAGCCCTGGAACTGGTCCGGAGCCCAGGTGACTTCTACGTCAACGTCCACAACGCGGCATACCCGGCAGGGGCAGTGCGCGGGCAGCTCGGCTGACCTCGGCCGCGCCGACCGCGCGGCACCCTTGCCGTCTGGCCGTGGTGCGTCATGACGACGCTGCCGTCGGATCCCTAGGCGTAGTCGAAGCCCTCGGGCGTCCCCATTCCCCCCCGATGTCGTGGTGCGGCTGTGCCCGCAAACGGGGTTTCGGCGTGCCACTGTGGCGTGGACCACGCCGACCCCCTAGTGTTCGCGGGTGCGCGCAACGGCGCCCGCATCCAGACGAAAGAGGTTGTTCTCGTGGACGAACACGAGGTCGTGGACCATGACACGGTCCCACCTGCCGACAAGAAGTTGCTGGCGTTGGCCGGCGTGCTGCTCGCCCTCCCGATCGTCGCGCTGATGTGGGTGAGTTCCTACGCCAGGATCGAGCCGAAGCTCTGGGGCTTCCCGTTCTTCATCTGGTACCAGTTCCTCTGGGTCTTCCTGTGCTCCGCGATGACATATGCCGCGTATCGCCTCGTTCTCAAGGCTCGGCCGCACCGCCCGATGGGCGACGTCGAGCGCCACTCCCGTCGCCGCCGTCATCACGGCCGCCACGAGCGGGGCGCGACGATCGGTGACAACACTGACGACGACCTGCACGACGGCCAGCCCTTCGACGGACCGGAGGACGTCCGATGACCCTGCTCAGCAATGCACTTCCTGCCGCGAACGAGGGCGGCGTCAACTACGTCGCACTGACCATCCTCATTGCCCTGTTCCTTCTCGTCACCGTGATGGGCTTCCTGGCCACGCGCTGGCGCCGTCCGACGAGCATGGAGTCTCTCGACGAATGGGGCCTCGGCGGACGCTCGTTCGGCACCTGGGTCACGTGGTTCCTCCTCGGAGGTGACCTCTACACGGCATACACGTTCGTTGCCGTCCCGGCCGCGATGTTCGCGCTCGGCTCGGTGGCCGGGTTCTTCGCGGTCCCCTACACGATCGTGCTCTACCCGATCATCTTCGTGTTCATGGCGCGACTGTGGTCGGTGAGTCACCGTCACGGCTACGTCACGCCGGCAGACTTCGTCAAGGGTCGTTATGGCAGCCGGGAGCTCTCGCTCGCGGTCGCCATCACGGGGTTCCTGGCGATCATGCCCTACATCGCCCTCCAGCTCGTCGGAATCCAGGCCGTCCTCGAGGTAGTCGGAGTGGGTGGCGGCGACAACTGGGTCGCCAAGGACGCACCGCTCTTCATCGCGTTCGCGCTGCTCGCCGCCTACACCTACAGCAGCGGTCTGCGCGCACCGGCCATGATCGCGTTCGTCAAGGACACGTTGATCTATCTGGTGATCATTGTGGCGATCGTCTACCTCCCGTCCAAGGTCGGTGGCTGGGACAACGTGTTCGGCGCCGCCCAGGAGAAGATGGCGGCGACGAACCCCGCCACGGGCAAGCCGAACGGCGCATTCATCCCGGGCAGTGAGCAGATGTGGGCCTACGCAACGTTGGGCCTCGGCTCGGCGCTTGCACTCTTCATGTACCCGCACTCGATCACCGCGACGCTCTCGGCGAGCGGCCGCAATGTCATCCGACGCAACGCGGCGATCCTTCCGGCATACTCGTTCGTCCTCGGGCTCCTCGCCCTCCTCGGGTGGGTGGCGATCGCCGCCGGTACCAAGCCGATCGGCCTCGACGGCAAGCCCAACGCCCAGCTCGTCATCCCGCAGCTGTTCGAGGACATGTTCCCGAGCTGGTTCGCAGGAGTGGCATTCGCGGCCATCGCCATCGGCGCCCTCGTGCCCGCGGCCATCATGTCGATCGCGGCGGCGAACACGTTCACCCGCAACATCTACAAGGAGTGGATCAAGCCGAACGCGACGCCGCAGCAGGAGGCCAAGGTCTCCAAGTTGGTGTCGCTCGTGGTCAAGGGCTTCGCGCTCATCTTCGTCCTGCTCCTCGACAAGCAGAACGCGATCAACTTCCAGCTCCTGGGCGGCATCTGGATCCTGCAGACGTTCCCCGCGATCGTCTTCGGGCTCTACACCCGCTGGTTCCACCGCTGGGCCCTGCTCGCAGGCTGGGCCGTGGGCATGGTCTATGGCACCTATTCGGCCTACAACGTCATCAACCCGGTGACGGGAGCCCACTTTGGTGGCTCGCTCGCCAACATCCCCGGAATCGCGCAGATGGGCTACATCGCGATGACGGCGTTCGTCATCAACCTCGTCATCTCCGCCGTCCTCAGCGCCGTGCTCCACGCGGCCAAGGTGTCCAACGGCATCGACGAGACGATCAGGGGCGACTACTTCGCCGACGCCGGTGATCCCCGGGTGGAGCGTCTTGACGTGGGACCGCGCGAGAGCACTCCCAGCCCCTGATCGTGATCCGGAGCTGAGCCAAAGGGCGTCGTCGCGGTTGCGGCGACGCCCTTTGCGTGTTGTGGCTCGCGGACGTGCAGGATGGAGGCATGCTTCCGGCCGCACCGTCCGACGCCCTCCTCGAACTTGCTCGCGCCCACGGGGTGGCGACCGAGTTCGTGGACTGGAAGGGCGCCCACACCGTCATCGGGGATGCCGCGCTCCGCAGTGTCCTCACCGCGCTCGGGGTCGATGTCGTCTCGGAGGAGTCGATCACCACTGCCTTGGCGGACGTCGAGGACCGTCCGTGGCGCCGCACCTTGCCGGCAACCGTCGTATGCCGTGAGGGCTGGACTCCATGGATCCATGCGCACGTGCCCCACGGGGGCGCCATCTCGCTCACGGTCGAACTCGAGGACGGCAGCACGCGCGACGTGCCGCAGGTCGAACGATGGGTCCACCCCAGAGTCGTCGATGGTCGTGAGCTTGGCGAGGCCACCTTTGAGCTTCCGGGGGACCTGCCGACCGGGTGGCATCGCCTCGTTGCCCGGCTTGACCAGCCGGCGGTGCTGGACGGGAGCGAGATCTCGACCCTCGTGGTCACGCCGAGTCGGCTCGAGCTGCCCGAGGTCCTTCGCCACGGCGGTGTCACGGGACTGATGACGCAGATCTATCAGGTGCGCTCAGCAGGCTCCTGGGGAGTCGGCGACCTTGCCGACCTCGGCGATCTCGCGTCGTGGGCGGCCACCGACCTCGGCGCCGAGTTCGTCCTCATCAACCCGCTCCACGCGGCGGAACCTGTTGCGCCGATGGAGGATTCGCCCTATCTGCCGGCCACCCGGCGTTTCGTCAATCCGATCTACCTTCGCGTCGAAGACATCCCCGAGCTGGTGCGTCTCGATGAGACGGGTCGTGCCCGGGTGGCCGAGCTCGCGGCCTCGGCGCAGGCGCTCAACACCGCCGACACGATCGACCGCGACGCAGCATGGACGGCCAAGCGTGAGGCGCTGGGACTGGTGCACGCCGTCGAACTCGAGGGTCGGCGCGCACGTGACTTCGACCGATTCCGGGAACGCGAGGGAGATGGCCTCGCGACCTTCGCCGCCTGGTGTGCACTCGCCGAGCGGCACGGGCTGCCCTGGTCGCAGTGGCCGGCCGAGTATCACGACCCCTCGAACCCTGCCGTGGCCGAGTTCACGGCGACCCAGCAGGAGCTCGTCGGCTTCCACATGTGGCTGCAGTGGCTGCTCGACCGTCAGCTCGGTGAGGTCCAGCGTGAGGCCAAGGATGCGGGCATGTCGCTCGGCGTCATCCACGACCTTGCCGTCGGCGTCCATCCCCGAGGTGCGGACTCGTGGGGGCTTGCCGATGCCCTCGCCCGCGGAGTCACGGTGGGAGCGCCGCCCGACCAGTTCAACCAGCTCGGCCAGAACTGGTCACAGCCGCCGTGGCATCCCGAACGTCTCGCCGAGCTGGGCTATGCGCCCTTCCGCGACATGGTTCGCACGGTTCTGCGCGACTCCGGTGGGATACGCGTCGACCACGTCATCGGCCTCTTCCGCCTCTGGTGGATCCCCGAAGGACTGACGCCCGCGGACGGCACCTACGTCACCTACGACCATGAGGCACTCATCGGCATCCTGTGTCTCGAGGCGCAACGCGCCGGGGCCGTGGTCATCGGCGAGGACCTCGGCGTCGTGCCGGCGATCACCCGCGACTACCTGCAGGAGCGCGGCGTGCTCGGCACGAGCATCCTGTGGTTCGAGAACACCGACGACGCGCCCACGCCTCCCGAGGCCTATCGCGAGCTCTGCCTGTCGTCCGTCACGACGCACGACCTGCCACCCACTGCGGGCTTCCTCACGCTCGAGCATGTGGACATCCGTGAGCGCCTTGGCCTCCTCACCCGCCCCGTCGAGGAGGAGCGGGCCCACGAGGAACAGTCGATCGCCAGGCTCCGCGACGCGCTCGTGGCTCGCGGCTGGCTCGAGCCGGGGGCCGGGCTCCCGTCGGTCATCGAGGCAATGCACCGCTGGCTCGGTCACACCCCGAGCGCCCTGCGTGCCATCTCACTGGCCGATGTCGTGGGCGACCGACGCGCGATCAACCAGCCCGGCACCGACGCCGAATACCCCAACTGGAACCTGCCGCTCACCGGTCCCGACGGCACGCCGGTGTCCTTTGAGCAGGTCACGGAGTCCGAACTGGCCGCAGTCCTGTTCCGGGCCACAGCCGGCGACTGAGGGGCGACCCAAACCAGAGTCAGGCGCGGGTGAAGGCGTCGGCCACGGCATACCCGGTGTCTCGAACGGCGTCTCGGCGGGCGTCCACGTCCTCGAGCCACCTCTTCGGCCCATCGGCCGGTTCATCGCCCTCGAGCACGAAGGTGGCCATCCAGTCCTCGAAGACCTCTGGAGTCGTCTCGGGGTGGAACTGAACGCCCCACGCGCGAGGCCCGAATCTCACGGCCTGGGCGGACCCGTCAGGTGACGTCGCGAGCACCGTGGCCCCGTCGGGTAGGCGGCTCACCACGTCGCCGTTGTAGTGCACAACCTCGCGGCCGGACAGGCCGGCGAGCAAGGGGTCGGACTCGCCAGCGGCACTGAGCGACAACGGAACCAGGCCGACAATGCGGCCTTGGGGGTTGAGGATGACCTCGCCACCGAGGGCCACGTTCATCAGTTGGAGCCCAAGGCAGACACCCAGAGTCGGTATGCCGTCCGCGACCGTTGCTCGGATCAGTTCCCGCGTCGGCGCGAGCCAGGAGAAGTGCGCATCGTCGTTGGCGTTCATCGCGCCGCCCAGGACGACAAGTCCGTCGTGTGCCCAGACCTCGGGGATGGGCTCGCCGAGGTCCGAACGCACGAGGTCGAGCTCGATTCCCTGCTGGGCCCAGCGTTCCGATAGCCAACCTGCGGGTGCCTCGGCCTCGTGCTGGACGACGAGATAGCGCGTCATCAGATCTGCGTCCCCACGAGAGATCCGATCGCATAGGTCACGGCCATTGCCAGGACACCTCCGATGATGTTGCGGCGTACGGCCGGTCCGATAGGTGACGAGCCGAGGCGCGCACTGAGCCAGCCGGTCCCGAGCAGGGCGGCGATGACGGCGACCACGGTGACGGGCACGCGAGCGCTGACTGCGACGAGCAGGATCGCGAGCAACGGCACCAGCGCACCCACCGTGAACGACACGAACGACGCGTATGCCGCCTGCATCGGATTCGTGAGCGCCTCAGGGTCGATGCCCAGCTCCGTCTCCGCGTGGGCGCCCAGGGCGTCGTGTGCCGTGAGTTGGATGGCCACTTCGTGGGCCAGTTCCGGCGAGAGGCCCTTGTCGGCATACATCTGCGCGAGCTCCTCGAGCTCGGCCTCGGGCTCCTCGCGCAACTCGCGCCGCTCTTTGGCGAGGAGAGCATTCTCGGTGTCGCGCTGGGTGCTGACGGAGACGTATTCGCCGACGGCCATGCTCATCGCGCCAGCCGCCAGGCCGGCAAGGCCGGCGGTGAGGATCGTCGACCGCTCGGTCGTCGCGGCGGCCACGCCGATGACGATGCCCGCCGTCGAGACGATGCCGTCATTGGCTCCGAGCACGGCGGCCCGCAACCAGTTGAGGCGTTCACCGATGCCGGAGTGGTGGGGCTCGTCGTGTTCGTCCAGCAGCCAAGCTGACTCACTCACCGACAGTGACACCGTGGCGTCGGGCGATCTCGATGATCCGGTGGGCCTGCTCGATGTCGAGCTGGGTCAGGCCACCGGCGTCGTGGGTCGTGAGCAACCAACAGGTCGTGCGCCACCGGATGTCGATGTCCGGGTGGTGGTTCATCTCTTCGGCGACCTCGGCCGCTTCGGCGACGATGCGAATGGCCGCCGGGAAGTCCGGGGCCTCGATCGTCGCGACGATGGCATCGCCTTCGCGCGACCACAACGGCAGGCCTTCGAGCTGTCGCTCGATCTCTTCTTCGGTCAGCAGGCGGCTCATGCGCACAGCCTGACCCGAAAGCGGCCGAACGTCCAGCGAGGCCAGCTCCCGGGCAGGGAGCTGGCCTCGGCGGCTACGGCCGTGTGCGGCCGTGGATGGAGCGATCAGGCTGCGGGTGCGACGCCGAAGTCGGCGAGCCAGTTCTGCACGACCGGGATGTCGATGCGCTGGAGGCCACCCAGGTAGCGGCAGTTCGATGTGTAGCCGTAGCTCGTCACGGTGACCTGGTAGCCGTTCTTGAACGTCGGGCCGCCGGAGTCACCGAAGCAGGTGCCGCCGCCGCCGAATGGGTCGTTCTCGTTGCCGTTGACCTGGAGGATCTGCGGCGTGAGCTTCTGACCTTTCTCGTCGGTGACGCGACGCAGCAGCGGGTAGGACTGCGGGGTCGGCTTCCTGGGCCCGGTCTCGGCCTGGCGCACCTCGGTGCCGTAGCCGACGGAGGTGAAGAGCGTCTGGTTGAGCACGTTGGGCGTGAACTTGTTGAGGAAGCCCGACGGCGCGACCTTGACCGGAGCGATCGAGGTGATCGGCTCGTCGAGGACGATCACGCCGACGTCGTTCCAGTTCCTGATGTCGGTGAAGTCGGAGTACTCCGGGTGCGTGTGCGCGGTGCCGGAGTAGTAGCCAGCGGCCTTGAGCTCTGCCGAGGTGTAGCCCTTGGTCACGTCAGCCGCGACCGGCAACGGCGACGGCGGTGCCTCGGCGATCTTGGTCTTGAACGTGATGGCCGTCTTGCCGAGCGTGCCGTCGGTGCAGTGCGCGGCGGTGACGAGGACTGTCGGGGAGACGAGGCTCGCGGTGCAGCGGTAACGGCCAGTCGCGTCATAGAACGCGATGAAGCCGACGTTGGGGTGGCCCTCGCCGTCAGGCTGGCCGCCGGTGATGGCCTGGGCGGCCAGCGCGGATCCTGCGACAAGCCCTGCGGCGATCGCCGCCGCTGCGGCCATGCGTCGGATGTTCATGTGACCTCCAGGTCATTCACTCATGCGATGAGGGTGATGCTCACGGCGATGATTCCGGATTCGCAGGTGCGACGGAGGCGTTTGCTCACAATGCCTCCGAGATGGATGCCGGGCCCATGAGCGAGTCCTCGCCGGAGTCGAGGTCGCTGGCGTCAGTGAGCGTCGGTGCGACCTCGTGCGGGGTGATCTCACCGGACTGGATCTGTTCGGTCCAGTGGCAGGCCACGCGATGGCTCTGGCCCACGCCCGGGATGTCGGGCACGCGCAACACGGGTCGCTCGGTGTCGCACTTCGTCTCCTGCCGCCATGGGCAGCGCGTGTGGAACCGACACCCGGTCGGCGGGTTCGACGGCGAGGGCAGGTCGCCGGTGAGCAGGATCTGCTCGCGGGCGTCCTCGACGACTGGATCCGGCACCGGGACGGCCGACATGAGGGCGCGCGTGTAGGGGTGCAAAGGCTCGGCATAGAGGTCATCGGCGTCGGCCTCCTCGACGAGCGCACCGAGATACATGACGCCGATCCGGTCGCTGATGTGCCGGACGACGGCGAGGTCGTGCGCGATGACCAGGTAGGTCAGCCCGAACTCCTCCTGCAGGTCCTCGAGCAGGTTGATGACCTGTGCCTGGACCGACACGTCGAGTGCGGACACCGGCTCGTCGGCGACGATCAGCTTCGGATTGACCGACAGGGCCCGGGCGATGCCGATGCGCTGACGCTGACCACCGGAGAACTCGTGCGGGTACTTCGCCAGGGCGGCTTCGGGCAGGCCGACCGCGTTGAGCAGCTCGACGAGCCTGGGGCGGGCCTCCTTGGAGTTCTTGGCGATGCCGTGCGCCTTCATGCCCTCGAAGAGGAGTGACTCGACCGACTGGCGCGGGTCGAGACTGGACAGCGGGTCCTGGAAGACCATCTGGATGTCCTGGCGCTTGCGCCGCAGCTCCTCGCCCTTGAGTGAGGCGATGTCGATGCCGTCGAAGGTGACCGACCCGTCCGTGGGCGGCTCAAGGTTGAGGATGGCGCGACCGAGCGTGGACTTGCCGCACCCGGACTCGCCGACGAGCCCGTAGGTCTCGCCCTGTCGGATCTGCAGGTCGACCCCGTCCACTGCATAGACATGGCCGATCGTCTTGTCGAAGATCACGCCGCGCTTGATGGGGAAGTGGACCTTGATCCCGCGCACGTCGACGAGGACGTCACCATCGGCGTATGCCGTCCCACCCAGAGCGTGGGACCCCTGTTCACCTTCCGTGGTCGCGTTGTCGTCCGGCTGGGCACTCATCGGGGGACCTCCACAGGGTTGTGGCAGCGCAGCGCTCGGCTGTGCTGCTCCTCGAGCTCGGGCATCACCTGGGTGCACACCTCGATGGGCTGGGAGCAGCGAGGCGCGAAGGCACAGGCGCTGGTCCACGGAAGGTTGTCGGACACCGAGCCGGGAATGGGTGTGAGTCGCTGCCCGCGAGGGGCGTCGAGCCGGGGGATCGACGCCAGCAGACCGTGCGTGTAGGGGTGCCTGGGCTCAGCGAAGAGTTCGTGTCGCTCGCCGCGCTCGACGATCCGACCGCCATAGAGGACGTTGACCTCGTCGCACAGACCGGCGACGACGCCGAGGTCGTGGGTGATCATCACCAGGGCCGTGCCGGTGTCCTGCACGAGCTCCTTGAGCAGGGCGAGGATCTGCGCCTGGATCGTCACGTCGAGAGCGGTGGTCGGCTCGTCGGCGATGAGGAGTCGAGGCTGGCAGGCGAGAGCGATGGCGATGAGGGCCCGTTGACGCATGCCGCCGGACAGTTGGTGCGGGTAGTCCTTGAGCCGCTGGTTGGGATCGGGGATGCCGACCCGGTCGAGGAGCTCACGGGCGACCGGGGTGGCCGCCTTGCGGGACATCCCGCGGTGGCGCTCGAGCACCTCGGTCACCTGGATGCCGATGGGAATGACCGGGTTGAGCGACGACAGCGGGTCCTGGAACACCATGGCGATGTCCTTGCCCCGCTTGTCCCGCATCTGCTGGTCCGAGAGCGAGAGCAGATCCGTGCCGTCATAGGTGACAGTGCCGCTGACCTTGTTGCCGCGCTTGGGGAGCAGTCCCATGATCGCGAGCGAGGTCACGGACTTGCCGCAGCCGGACTCGCCAACGAGGCCGACGGTCTGGCCGGGACGCACGTCGAAGTTGACGCCTTGCACGGCGTCGAAGGGCTCCTGTCCCTGGCGTTGGAAGGTCACCTTCAGGTCGCGTACGGACAGGAGGGGTTCGGCCGAGCTGCTGTGCGCATTCGAGTGACTCGAGTGTGCAGTCGGGGATAGCGCGGTGTTCGTCATCTCCGGTTCACCTCCGGCTCTTGGGGTCGAGGGCTTCACGTAGCGACTCACCCATGAGGGTGAAGCCGAGTGCGACGACGATGATGCAGGCGGCCGGGTAGAACGCCAGGTGCGGGTAGTCCGAGATGTACTGCTGGGCTGCACCCAACATCTGGCCCCACTCGGGTTGACGGTCGTCGGCGTTGCCGAAACCGAGGAACGACAGCGCGGCCGCATCGATGATCGAGGTCGCGAGCACGAGCGTCGATTGGACGATGACCGGCCCGAGCGAGTTCGGGAGCATGTGCCGCAGGACGATGGCGCTCTGCTTCACGCCCAAGGCCCGCGCAGCGAGCACGTGGTCACTCGAGCGTTGGGCGAGCATCGACCCACGGAGGAGGCGGGCGAAGACCGGGACCTGGACCGTCGCGATGGCGATGATGAGGGTCCACTGCGAGGGCTTCGGGGCCAAGGCCGAGATCGACACCGCGAGCAGCAGCGACGGGATCGACAGCATGACGTCGACGATGCGCATCACGAGCGAGTCAACCCAGCCACCGAAGGCCCCAGCGAGCGTGCCGAGGAAGAGTCCGCCGATGAGGCCGAACACCGTGGCGAACACACCGACGATGAGGGTCTGGCGCGCCCCGACGATGAGGCGTGAGAGGAGGTCCCGCCCGAAGTCGTCCGAACCCAGCGAGTGCCCCGGAATCGCCTCGACGACCTTGCTCGCCGCGGACTGCCGATCGAGGAGCGCGGGAATACGCAGGGTCGGATCGTGAGGAGCGATCCACGGAGCGACGATGGCGAGCAGGACGAACAGCAGGGTGATCGTCGCTCCGAAGAGGAAGACCGGATTGCGTCGCAGACGTGCCCACGCGCTCGCGATGAGCGATACGCCTCCGGTGTCCTTGACGGCGCCAGCCGTGTCGATCTGCAAGTCCTTGACGGCCGTGGCGCCAGCCGTGGCCGCGAGCGAGTCGATGCGGTCCTTCCTGGCGTTGGGTCGGGGGTCCATGGGGCTGTTGGTCATCAGGTCACCTCGTCCTGACTCGGGGGTCGATGACCGCGTACGCGATGTCGACCAGGAGGTTGACGATGACATAACCCGCGGCAGCCGCGAGGATGACGACCTGCAACACCGGGTAGTCGCGTTTGGTGAAGGACTCGGCCAAGATGTTACCGACGCCTCCAAAGGAGAAGACCTGCTCGGTGAGAACCGCACCAGCAAGGAGGGCACCGATCTGGAGACCGATGGTCGTCGTGACGGGAAGCATGGCATTGCGCAGGATGTGGCGGCCACGGATGATCCGGTTCGACAGGCCCTTGGACTCCGCCGTGCGGATGTAGTCCTCATCGACGACGTCGAGCACGGCCGCGCGGGTGATCCGGAAGATCACGGCGAAGGGGATGCTCGAGAGCGCGACGGCCGGGAGGATGAGGTGCTTGAACGCGTCCCAGGCCGCGTCGAACTCCCGGGTGATGAGGCCGTCGAACACGAAGAACCCCGTGACTCGGGTGCCCTCGATCTCGCTGCCCTGGCGCCCTGACACCGGGAGCCAGCCGAGCTTGATCGCGAAAATGTACTTGAGCAGGAAGGCGAGGAAGAAGACGGGGATTGCGACACCGACGAGCGAGGTGATCACCGAGGCGTTGTCGAGCAACGACCCGTGGCGGCGGGCCGCCATGTAGCCGAGCGGGATGCCGAGAGCCACCGCGATGATCATCGCGAACGTGCTCAGTTCGAGGGTGGCTGGCATGCGTTGCAGGAAGATGTCGAGCGCGTCCCGACCCACGAGAACACCGTTGGAGACTCCGAAGTCTCCCTTGAGAATGCGGCCGAGGAAGCTCAGGTACTGCGACCACAGTGGCTGGTCGAGGCCGAGCACCTTCTCGAGCGCGGCCCGGGACTGGGGCGTGGCGCGCTCACCGAGCAGGGCGGAGACCGTGCCTCCGGGGAGCGACTTGAGCCATACGAACAACAACAACGACAGGACCGCCAGCACGGCGACCATCTGTATCAAGCGCCTGACGATGAACCTCAGCACGCAAACCTCCCAGGGGAATGGCGGTGATCATGGCGGTGGCCGCCCCGGCGAGTCTTCGCCGGGGCGGCCACCTGCGTCAACGGTGGTGAACCAGAACGGTCACTTGCCGCCGACGGTCACGCTGCTGAACTCCTCTGCCGTCAACGGCGAGGGGACAACACCCTCGACGTTGTCGCCCACCACGAGCGCGGGCGGGGAGTGGCTGATCGCGAGAGCCGGGAGGTACTCCTCCTGGATCTGCTGGTTCAACTTCTCGTAGGCCGCGGTGCGCTCGGCCTCGTCGACGATCGAGTCGGCCTTGGCCAGGTCGCCCGCGAGCGTCGGGCCGAAGGTCTGCTTGGCCAGACCGAAGTTGTTCTGGGCGAGGTTGCCGAAGAACGTGCCGACGAAGTTGGCAGCTGCGTCGTAGTCGCCGGTCCAGCCGAGGAGGAAGGCGTCATACGCGCCGGCGTCAACGCCGTCGAGGTAACCGCCGGCCCACGGCTTGGTGGACTGGGTGACCTTGATGCCTGCAGCCTCGAGGTCGGTGACCATCGCCTGGTAGAGCTTCTGCGGGTTCGGCATGTACGGACGCGAGACCTCCGACGGGTACGCGAAGTTGAGCGTCAGGCCTCCGGCCGCGGTGATTGCGGCCTTGGCTGCTGCCGCGTCGTACTTCGTGGCCTCGAGCGACTTGTTGTAGCCGCTCACGGTGTCAGGCATCATCTGCGTCGCGACCGTGGCGCCCTCAGGGAGCTGGGTCTTGACGAGCTGTTCGCGGTTGATGGCCTGGTAGATGGCCTTGCGAACCTTGACGTCCTGGAGTTTCGGGTTCTTGTTGGGGTTGAGGCCGACGTAGAACACGTTGAACGGCTTGCGGATCTCGAGCTTGTTGCCCTCGCTCTCCAGACCCTTCCAGTCAGCCGGGTTGGGCAGGTCGTAGCCGTTGATGCTCTTGGCCTGCAGCTCCTGGCGACGGGTGCTCTCGTCGGGGATGATCTTGAAGACGACCTTGGCGTTCTTGGCCTTCTCGCCCCAGTACTCGTCGTTGCGCACGAGCGTGACCGTCTTGTTGGCCTCGTCGTACTTCTCGAGCTTGTAGGGGCCGGTGCCGACGGGAGCCGTCGCGTAGGCGGGGAAGGTGAAGCCCTCTCCCTGTGCGGCGATCTCGTTGGCCTTGCCGGCGGTCATCGCCTTTGGCGACTGCATCGACAGCGATTCGAGCGAGAGGAACGTCGGGAAGCCGGAGGTCGGGCGGGTGACCGAGAGGATCACGGTCTTCTCGTCCTTGGCCTCGCAGCCCTTGTAGAGGGAGTCCGCGGCCTTGGCCTTGAACGCACCGAAGGTGTTGGCCCAGTACTCGCCGCGGACCTGGCCGGCGTCGTTCTGGTCAAACATGCGCTCGAAGTTCTTGCAGACCGCGTCAGCGTTGAACGGCTCGCCGTCCTGAAACTTCACACCGGTGCGAAGCGTGAACGTCCAGTTGGTGCCGGAGGCGTCCGGTTCCCACTTCTCAGCGAGCTCGGGCTCGACCTCGGCGCTGCCGGCCTTGATGCCGACGAGGCCCTCGAACATCTGACGGGTGACCCGGAAGGTCTCACCGTCGGTGGCATAGAAGGGGTCGAGCACACTGGGGGCGCCTGCAGCGCCGAAGGTGAAGGTGGACGAGCCGCCGTCACTCGTACCAGTCGTCTCTGTGCCTTCGTCACGGTCCGACTGGGCGCAGGCCGTCAGGGCCAGCGCAGCAACAGTCAGCACGGCGAACGGCGTCGCCTTGCGCTTGAACGTCATCGATACCTCGCTTGGGTGTGCGAACCTCGAGAGCCACGGTTGACCCCCGAAGGGTGGTGCGACCGTGCAGCGGGGCGACTGTGCTGTGCCTCACTGCCATGGTCGGGTTGACCATAGCGACATTCATCCGTCGTGGTCCCCAGCATGCGCATTGTTTATCGGAGTGAGACCCAGAGGTCAGGAGGAACTGCGGCGTGAGCAGCGAAGAGCCGAAGAGCCCCGTTGAAGTGGTGGCTGCTGCGATCGTCGACGACCTCGAGCAGCCGACCAGGCTGCTCGCGGCCAGACGCACCGAGCCGCGGTCCCTCGCCGGAGGCTGGGAGCTGCCGGGCGGCAAGCTCGATCCGGGGGAGAGCAGCGTGGAGGCCCTGCACCGGGAACTGGTGGAAGAGCTCGGCGTCGACGTCGTCCTTGGTGACCTCGTGGAAGGCCCGATGGAGCGGGGACGATGGCCGCTCGGCACGGCATACGCCATGACTGTGTTCCTCGCCGTGGTCATCAGAGGTGACCCGAAACCGCTCGAGGACCACGACCAGCTGCGCTGGCTGACGACTGCTGATCTGTATGCCGTCGAGTGGCTTCCAGCGGACCTCCCGATCATCAGGATGCTCGGTTCGCGGATGGCTCGCTGACGCCGTTTTCGTCAATGAGCCAAGTCCTGAGACACTTGGCATCATGCCCATCACTACTCGCGACGACATCCGAAACGTCGCCATCGTCGCGCACGTCGACCACGGAAAGACCACTCTGGTCGACAAGATGCTCTGGGAGTCCGGTGCCTTCGAGGCCCGAGCCACCGTCGAGTCCACTGGCGAGCGCGTCATGGACTCCGGTGACCTGGAGCGCGAGAAGGGGATCACGATCCTCGCCAAGAACACCGCGGTGCACTACGCGGGCAAGGCGGCGCTCGATGCCGGTCTGGCTGACGGCCTGACGATCAACATCATCGACACCCCCGGTCACGCCGACTTCGGTGGCGAGGTCGAGCGCGGTCTGTCGATGGTCGACGGTGTCGTCCTGCTCGTCGACGCGTCCGAGGGACCGCTGCCGCAGACGCGCTTCGTCCTGCGCAAGGCCCTTGCTGCCAACATGCCCGTCATCCTCTGCATCAACAAGGTCGACCGTCCCGACTCCCGCATCCAGGAAGTCGTCGACGAGGTCTACGAGCTCTTCATGGATCTCGAGGCGACCGAGGAGCAGATCGAGTTCCCGATCGTCTATGCCTCCGCCAAGAACGGCCGTGCGTCGATGGAGCGTCCCGACAACGGTGGCCTGCCCACCGGTGAGGACCTCACGGCCCTCTTCGAGACGATCATCGGCACCATCCCGGCGCCGACCTATGACCCGGAGACGCCGCTGCAGGCGCACGTCACCAACCTCGACGCATCCAACTTCCTTGGCCGCCTTGCTCTCCTGCGCGTCTTCAACGGCGAGATCAAGAAGGGCCAGCAGGTTGCGTGGTGCAAGCACGACGGCACCATCGAGCGCGTCAAGATCACCGAGCTCCTCATGACCGAGGCCCTCGAGCGCAAGCCGCTCGAGGACGGCAAGTCGGCCCGCCCCGGCGACATCATCGCCATCGCGGGCATCCCCGACATCATGATCGGTGACACCATCGCCGACGCCGAGAACCCCATCGCGCTGCCCATCATCACCGTGGACGAGCCCGCCATCTCGATGACGATCGGCACCAACACCAGCCCGATGGTCGGCAAGGTCCGTGGCTCCAAGGTCACCGCTCGGATGGTCAAGGACCGCCTCGACAAGGAGCTCGTCGGCAACGTCTCGCTCCGTGTGCTGCCGACCGAGCGTCCCGACGCCTGGGAGGTCCAAGGGCGTGGCGAGCTCGCGCTGGCCATCCTCGTCGAGCAGATGAAGCGTGAAGGCTTCGAGCTCACGGTCGGCAAGCCCCAGGTGGTCACGCAGCAGATCGACGGCAAGCTCCACGAGCCGGTCGAGCGCCTCACGATCGACACGCCGGAGGAGTACCTCGGTGCCATCACCCAGCTCCTCGCGGCGCGCAAGGGCCGCATGGAGCAGATGACCAACCACGGCACCGGCTGGGTCCGCATGGAGTTCCTCGTGCCCTCACGTGGCCTCATCGGCTTCCGGACGCAGTTCCTCACGGACACCCGTGGCGCTGGCATCGCGCATCACGTCTTCGAAGCCTACGAGCCGTGGTTCGGCACCATCACGACCCGCACGTCCGGCTCGCTCGTCGCCGACCGCACCGGCCCGGTCACCGCCTACTCGATGGTCAACCTCCAGGAGCGTGGCACGCTGTTCGTCGAGCCCGCGACCGAGGTCTACGAGGGCATGATCATCGGCGAGAACTCGCGTGCGGACGACATGGACGTCAACATCACCAAGGAGAAGAAGCTCACGAACGTGCGTGCTTCCTCTGCTGACAACTTCGAAAAGGTCGTTCCGCCCCGCCGCCTCACCCTCGAGCAGGCTCTGGAGTTCTGTCGCGAGGACGAGTGTGTCGAGGTGACCCCGGAGGCAGTCCGTATCCGCAAGGTCGAGCTCGACCAGACCGTCCGCGGCCGCACGGCTTCTCGCGGTCGCAAGGCCTGAGGCGACCTGCCACCAGGATCCCGCTCAGGAGCGCAGCACGTGAGTACTCTCCCCGCCAGATATCGACCTCGCCGCGAGCGAGGGCGTCTCTGGGCGCTCACGGCTGCGGTGGTCGTGGTCGTCATGGGTGGGGCCGTCGGGTGCAGCGTCTTCGGTGGCGACGACGACCCGTCCGCGACTCCTGCTGTCACGGCCTCGCATGAGCGCACCGACGAACGTGGTGGCACGCTCAAGGCGCTCTCGCTCGGGCCGGTGCTCAGCTGGGACCCGCAGCGGATCGGTGGGCGCGACGACGCAGCCTTCGCGGGCCGCACGTTCCTGCGGACCCTCACGGCCTACAAGCCCAGCACCGACCCCGGGAACCAATCGCGGCTCGTGGGCGATCTGGCGACCGACACCGGCACGCCCAACAAGGACCTGACCTCGTGGTCGTTCACGCTGCGCGAAGGGATTGCGTGGGAGGACGGCAGCCCGGTCACGTGCGAAGACCTCAAGTACGGCATCTCGCGGACGTTCGCCACGTCCGTCATCACCGGCGGATCCACCGATGCGCTCGCCGTGCTCGCCGTGCCGAAGCAGCCTGACGGCAGCTCCGTCTATGCAGGCCCCTATGTCGCGGCCAAGACCGCAGCGGCTGGCATAGCGGCATACGACAAGGCCGTGGCCTGTCGTGGCACGACCATCACATTCGGCCTGAGCTCACCGGTGAGCGACTTCAACGAGATGGTGACCCAGTCCGCGTTCGCCCCGGTGAAGAAGTCCGAGGACAAGGCCGCCGACGGGACCTTCGAGGTCTTCTCCAACGGGCCCTACAAGCTCTCGGACCCCTGGCGAGCATCGACGGGAGGGTCGTGGGTGCGCAACCCGCACTGGATCGCCTCGACCGACGAGGTCCGCCGAGCCTTCCCGGACCGCATCGACTATCAAGAGGGCATCGAGACCCAGACCGTTGCCCAGCAGATCATGGCGGACGGTGACAATTCGCGCAGTGCCGTGGCGATGGGTTCTGCGCCGCCGGCGATCCAGCAGCATATCCTCACCGTCGATGCGCTCAAGGAGCGTTCGGTGACGGCGGGAACCGGCCTGGTCGACTACCTGGTCCCCAACCTCAAGAGCCCGACCTTCGCATCGGTTGAGGCGCGCCAGGCACTGGCCGTCGCGACTAATCGCGAGGCCTATGTGACTGCCCTGGGCGGTGGAGCGACGGGTCGACCGACGCCCTCTCTCATCCCCCAGGCGCTGCCGGCAGCCCATGCCGACGATCCTCTCGAGGCCGGCAACCGCGGGAATGCCGGCCAGGCCAAGGTGTTGCTCGGCAAGGCAGGCCTGACCATCCCCGTGCCGATCAGGGTCGCCTACCGCTCCAGCCCCGTGGCAGACAAGGCGATGGCCTCGCTCGTCGCGGGTTGGACCGAGGCAGGTTTTGCGCCGAAGCTCACCCCGATCAAGGACGAGTACTTCACGTCGATCACCCAGCCAGCGGCGGCCACGTCCTATGACGTCTTCTGGTCCAACTGGGCGCCGGCATGGGCGTCGGCCGGAACGATCCTGCCTGCCCTGTTCGACAGTTCCATCAACATCACGCCGTCCGGACCCGGTCGTGACTACGGCTACTTCAACGACGCCAAGGTCAATGCCGAGATGGCCCGGATCAACACCATCGCCGACCGAGAGGATCGCGAGAGGGCCTGGACCGCCCTCGATGTGCAACTCCAGACACTCGGCGCCTACATCGGGCTCGCAGAGCGTCGTGCGCTGTACATCGCGGGCAGCGATGTCCGCAATCTGTCGGCCAACGAGGTCACCGGCGGCGTTGTGGAGTTCGCCGACATCGCGGTTCGCCAATGAGCCGACTGCTTTTCGTCCACGCCCACCCCGACGACGAGACCCTGGCGACCGGTGTTGCGATCCTCCACCACGTCGCCCAGGGAGATGACGTCCACGTCCTCACCTGCACGCTCGGCGAGGAGGGCGAGGTCATCCCTTCGGAGCTGGCGCACCTCGAAGGCGCTGACGGCGATCCGCTGGCCGATCATCGCCGGGGAGAGCTCGCCGGCGCCGTGTCGGTCCTCGGCGTCGCCCACCACCTGCTCGGCGTAGGCGTAGGCGCAAGCGGCGACCAGCCGGCATACAGGGATTCGGGAATGGTCGGCTCGGCAGGCTTCAGCCACCCCCGCGCCTTCGCTGCAGCCGACTTCATGGAGGTCGCCACACTGATGCGCTCCACCATCGAGGAGATCGCCCCTGACATCGTCGTCACCTATGACGCAGAAGGTGGCTACGGGCACCCCGACCACATCCGGGTCCATGATGCCGTGCGGGCCGCACTGGCCGAATATCCCTCTGCGCCAACGCTCTTCGTGTCTCTGACACCTCGTTCCTGGGTCGCGGAGGATCGTGCGTGGCTCGCGACACATGTGCCACCAGAATCGGGGTATGCCGTCCCGTCACCATCCGATGCCGTGGCACCTTCCGTGGTCGATGACGTGGTGGTAACGCATGCGGTCATCGACCCCGAGGTCGTGTCCCGACAGGAGGAGGCGCTGCGCTGTCACGCCACTCAGGTCGTCGTGGGCGAGGGTTGGTTCGCGCTCTCCAACGACATCGCGGCGCGTCTGGCCGGACGAGAGGGCTACTCCGTGATGGACGCGAGGACGGGTGATCTCGTGCCGGGTGACGGCGACCGTCGCGCACTGGTCGGGGCCAGGCCGTGACGACGTCAGGGCAGGGGGGCAGTGTGGACACGGACACCTACCGTCATGTCATGGGCAGGCTGGCCACGGGCATCGCGGTCGTCACGACGACGGCTTCGGGCCAGGACCACGCCCTCACGGCCAACTCGCTGACAAGCGTCTCGTTGGATCCCGTGCTCCTGCTCATCTGCGTCGAGACCGACGCCCGCTTCCATGACGCAGTGCTCGAGTCGCGGATGTTCGGCGTCAGCGTGCTCGCGGCCAGTCAGCGAGGGCTCGCGGCCTGGTTCGCGACCCCGGGGCGCCCGCTGCCCGGGCAGATGGACCGGGCGCCTCACACGCGAGGCACCACAGGGGTGCCACTCCTTGACGGGGCACTCGCAACGCTCGAGTGCGCGGTGCGCGACGTCCACCCTGCAGGGGACCACAGCATCATCGTCGCGACAGTCCAGGCGGCCGGTTTGGCGGGCGATCCGCAGGCTGCCCTCGTACACTTCCGCGGACAGTACTCCGCCCTGCCCTGATCCAAGAACGCTTCACTCGATCGAACCAAGGAACGCCATGACCGACGTTTTCGACCAGCAGCCGGGTCAACCGCGACGCCAACGAGGTGCCATCGCGGCAATCGTGGGTGCCCTTGTCCTGCTCGTTGGCGCATACGTCGGTGTCGCGGCCTACACCAGCGGTCGGATGCCCAGTGACACCAAGGTCGGGGGGGTGCAGGTCGGAGGCATGGCCCCAGCCGCAGCCCGCACGGCGGTCGAGGCCGCGGTCAAGGAGCGTGGCGACACGCCGGTGACGCTGACCGCTGGCGGCAAGTCGGCGACCATCGTCCCGGCCGAGGCGGGGCTGGCCATCGACCTCGACGCCTCGATCGGTGATCTCACGGGATTCAGTCTCAACCCGGCCAAGGTCATCGGTCACCTCACAGGCGGTGACAGCCGAGGCCTCAAGACCAGGGTCGACGAGACCAAGCTCAAGGCCTCGGTGACCCAGGCGTCCAAGGCCCTGACCGTGGCACCCAAGGAGGGTGCGATCTCGGTGACCGGGGGCAAGGTCGCTGTGGTGGCGCCCGTCAAGGGTCAGTCGGTCGTGCTCGACAGGACCGTCGACCTGATCGCGACCTCGTGGCCCCGCAGCACGCCGATCGTGGCCCCCGTGACCGCGTCGACCCCCAAGGTGTCAGCGGAGGAGTTGCAGCGGGTCAAGACGGAGTTTGCCGACAAGGCCATGTCTGGCCCGATTGCTGTCAAGGCAGGCGACAAGACCTTCGAGATCAGCGCCGCGACGCTGGCCCCCGCGATCAGCTTCCCCGCCGACGCCCAGGGCAAGATCACGCCGAAGTTCGACGACAAGGTCATCATCGCCGCCGTCACCGAGGCGGCAGACCGCGCCAAGGCGACGGCAAAGGCCAAGGACGCAACCGTCACCTTCGTGAACAACCAGCCGACCGTCGTCCCCTCCCGGACGGGCGTCGCACTCGACCCGACCAAGATCGAGGGCCCCGTGACGGCCGCGCTGACGTCGCCTGAGCGGGCCGCGATCATCCCCGTCACCGTGTCGCAGCCGGAGTTCACCACCGAGAGGGCCAGAGCCACTCTGCCCAAGGGCATGATCTCGACCTTCACGACGTACTTCAATCCCAACGGTGGCGGCCGGGTGACCAACATCAGGCTCGCGGCCAAGACCCTCAACGGCACCTACGTCCCGCCGGGGGGAACCTTCAGTCTCAACGGAGTTCTCGGTCAGCGCACTCCGGCCAAGGGCTACGCGATCGGCGGCACCATCAACAACGGTCGCCTCAGCCAGAACTACGGCGGTGGCATCTCGCAGGTGTCCACCACCACGTTCAACGCCGCTTTCTTCGCAGGCATGAAGTTCGTCGAGTACATGCCCCACGGCTTCTACATCTCGCGCTACCCCGAGGGGCGCGAGGCAACGGTCTCGTGGCCGGACCTCGACATGTCGTGGGTCAACACGACCGACGGTGGCGTGTACATCCGGGCCTCCGCAGTGGGCGGTGAGGTCACCGTGTCGTTCTATGGCGTCAAGAAGTGGGACATCACGGCCAACAAGGGGCCGCGCCGCAACCTGATCCCGTTCAAGAAGCTCACCGACCCCTCGCCGAAGTGCATCACGCAGACCCCGACCCCGGGGTTCGATGTCACGGTCACCCGGACCTTCAAACAGGCTGGCAAGACGGTCAAGACCGAGACGTTCAACACGCACTACATTCCCGAGGACGACGTCAACTGCACGCACCCTGACTCCAAGTAGCTGGAGTTCAGCCCCGCTCGGCCCGGGCGAGGTAGACGTAGCTCGAGTGCCGTTCGAACCCGAGTCGCTCGTAGATGCCGATCGCCGGGGCGTTGTCCGCCTCGACCTGCAGGTGGATGAGCTGTATTCCGCCCTGTCGCACTGTCGCTGCCAGCTGCGCCGTGAGGTGGGACCCCAGACCTCGACCGCGGTAGGCCGGGTCGGTCCACAGGGCTCCGAGGCCGGCCCAACCGTGAGCCAGGCCGAGCCGGCCGATGGCGACGGGGCGAGGGTCACGAGAACCAGGGGTGCTGAGGCCGAGCGTCTGGGCCAGACCGCCCCCGAGGGCGATGCGACCGAAGAGCTGGCGTGGGCTGCCGAGCAGCACGCCTTCGGCTGCGTCCGGGACCACGGCCCGACTCTGCTGGTAGGCGTCCAGCCACGCCCCGTCGAGCGTCTCGCCCACGCCGACGTGGGGCCCGCCGGGATCTGCCGCGGCGACCCGGTCCGTCGCAGCGGTGAGGTTGAGGGTGCGGCTGCCAGCGGTCCAGCCGCGGCTCAGCAACTCAGCGCCGAGCGGGTCCGTCGCCGGTTCGAAGCCGACCGGTCCGGTCAGTGACACGGCGGCTGGGAGGCCGCGGACGGCATACCAGGCCTCGATCCGATCGATGGCGTCGGCGAGGGGGATGCCGGGATCACCGATGGGCAGGACCGAGTTGCCGCGCTGCGTGAAGCCCCGAGAGGCGCGCAGCTCCCACTCGCCGAGGGGTTCGCGCTCCAGCGCTCCCCAACTCGGGCCCATGACGCGCTGCAGGTCAGCCCTCGAGATCGCGAGATGCGCCGAGCCCCGGCGGCTGGGCCTGGGTGGGATCTCCTTGGCAGCGACGATGCGGTCGCGCGCGATGACGACGGATCCGCGACTGGTCGACACCGTGACGTCGTGCTCGCTGCGAGCGACGAGCTCACCAACGGCGTCGGTCATCGAGGGGGAGCCGGCCATCGCGTGGGGAGGCGGGTCGAGGCGCCAGCGGACGACGACACGGGCGCCGATGTGGACGGCGTCGAAGGAGGTGGGCACGCCCGGCATACTATGGCCGCATGACGTACGTGATCGCGCAGCCTTGTGTCGACCTCAAGGACAAGGCCTGCATCGAGGAATGCCCCGTCGACTGCATCTACGAGGGTGAGCGATCGCTCTACATCCACCCCGACGAGTGTGTCGACTGTGGTGCATGTGAGCCGGTCTGCCCTGTCGAGGCGATCTACTACGAGGACGACACCCCGGAGCAGTGGGCCGACTACTACAAGGCCAACGTCGAGTTCTTCGACGACCTCGGCAGCCCTGGTGGCGCGGCCAAGATGGGCCTGATCAACAAGGACCACCCGTTGATTGCGGACCTTCCTCCGCAGTCCCACGACGAGTGATCTGACCTCGTTGCTCCACCTTCCAGACTTTCCTTGGGACTCGCTCGCTCCGGTCAAGGAGCGGGCGAGTTCTGTTGCCACACCTGATGGTCTCGGCCTGGTCGACCTGTCGGTCGGCACCCCCGTGGACCCGACGCCCGAGGTCGTGCAGGCGGCCCTGCGTTCGGCATCGAACGCGCCCGGCTACCCGCAGACCTGGGGCACGCCGGCTCTGCGCGAGGCCGTGGCGACCTGGTTCGCGACTCGTCGCGGAGTGCCCGACGTCAACCCCGATGGGGTCATGCCGACGATCGGCAGCAAGGAGCTCGTGGCCTGGCTGCCGACTCTGCTCGGCCTCGGCGCCGGCGACATCGTCGGTTTCCCTTCAGCGGCCTATCCGACCTATGACGTCGGTGCACGCCTCGTCGGCGCCACTCCGCAGGTCGTCGATGGACTCGCCGCGCTTGGCCCACTCACTCCGTCAACGACGCCAAAACTGCTGTGGCTCAACACTCCTGGCAACCCGACGGGCCAGGTGCTCGGCGTCGAGCACCTCGCCAAGGTCGTCGCCTGGGCTCGGCAGCACGGCGTCATCGTCGCCAGCGACGAGTGCTACGCCGAACTCGACTGGCGCACCGATCGCGGCGGGGCGAGCGCCCCTACGACACCGTCGATCCTCGACCCGCGGGTCACCGGCGGGTCCCACGATGGTCTGCTCTGCGTCTACTCGCTCTCGAAGCAGTCCAACCTGGCGGGCTACCGCGCGGCGTTTGTCGCGGGGGATCCGGGTCTCGTCAACCAGATCCTCGAGGTGCGCAAGCACGCCGGCATGATCGTCCCGTGGCCGGTGCAGGTGGCCCTCACGGCGGCAGTCAGCGATGCAGCCCATGTCGAGAGTCAAAAGGCCGTGTATGCCGCCCGCCGCGAGACCCTGCTCGCAGGGGTCCGAGCGTTCGGACTCGAGATCACGCACAGTGACGCTGGGCTCTATCTCTGGGCGACCGCGGGTGAGGACGCCTGGGTGACGCTCGAGCGGCTGGCCGCACGCGGCATACTCGCCGCTCCCGGCACCTTCTACGGCACCGCCGCCCGACAGCACGTGCGCATCGCGCTCACGGCATCGGACGAGCGGATCCGTGCGGCAGCCGAACGCCTCTCCAGCGAGTGAGCGGACGCACTTTTCGTCGTCGCGGGGGTCTGGGGTAGCGTCAATGGTGCGCGAGCGACGCCCACTGCGACCTCGCCCGAGACGTGAGGATTGAAGACACGATGAGCACAGACGCAGCGGCTGGCGCGACCTTCCAGGTTCGCGACAGGGAACTCAAATTCCCCCTCATCAAGGCCACCGAGGGCAACAACGGATACGACATCTCCACCCTGCTCAAGGAGACCGGCGACACGACGCTCGACATCGGGTTCGTCAACACCGCGTCGTGCAACAGCGCCATCACCTACATCGACGGTGACGCGGGCATCCTGCGCTATCGCGGCTACCCGATCGAGCAGCTTGCCGAGAAGTCGAGCTTCCTCGAGGTGTCCTATCTGCTCGTCTATGGCGAGCTGCCGACCCAGGCCGAGCTCGACGACTTCACTGACCGGGTGCGCCAGCACACGATGCTCCACGAGGACCTCAAGTCCTTCTTCGGCGGTTTCCCGCGCGACGCCCACCCGATGCCCGTCCTGTCGTCTGCGGTCTCGGCCCTGGGCACCTTCTACCAGGACAGCCTCGACCCTTTCGACAAGGAGCAGGTCGAGATCTCGACGATCCGCCTCCTGGCGAAGCTGCCCACCATCGCGGCCTACGCCTACAAGAAGAGCATCGGGCAGCCGTTCCTCTACCCGGACAACGAGCTGTCGCTCACCGAGAACTTCCTCCGCATGACGTTCGGTGTCCCGGCGACGGACTACGACATCGATCCCGACATGGTCAAGGCGCTCGACCAGCTCCTCATCCTGCACGCCGACCACGAGCAGAACTGTTCGACGTCGACCGTGCGCCTCGTCGGATCGGCGCACGCCAACATGTTCAACTCGGTCTCCGCGGGCATCCACGCGCTCTCCGGACCGCTGCACGGTGGCGCCAACTCGGCAGTGCTCGAGATGCTCGACGGAATCCTCAAGAGCGGCGGCGACGTCGACACCTTCGTCAAGAAGGTCAAGAACAAGGAAGACGGCGTCAAGCTCATGGGCTTCGGGCACCGGGTCTACAAGAACTACGACCCTCGCGCCGCGATCATCAAGAAGACGACCGACTCGATCCTGAGCAAGGACGGGGTGCGCGACCCGCTGCTCGACATCGCCCTCAAGCTCGAGCAGGTTGCCCTCGAGGACGACTACTTCATCGAGCGAAAGCTCTATCCCAACGTGGACTTCTACACAGGCCTCATCTACAAGGCGATGGGCTTCCCGACCAAGATGTTCACGGTGCTCTTCGCGATGGGCCGTCTCCCCGGCTGGATCGCCCAGTGGCGCGAGATGATCGAGGACCCCGACACCAAGATCGGTCGCCCCCGGCAGATCTACACCGGTGAGACCGAGCGCGACTACAAGCTCATCACCGGCCGCTGATGCGTCGGCTGGTCGAGACAACGGAGCGCGATGCCGCGCTCCGTTCGGCCAGCGGGGTGGGATGGGTGACGCTGCCCATCGGCCTTGTTCTCGTGATTGCACCCTCGCGGGTCGGTCGCACCCTTGGCTTGGGCGACCATGCTCAGGATCTGCGGGTGATCGGTGCGCTCGACCTTGCTCTGGTTCCTGGCCTGCTCGCTGGTCGTCCCCGTCGGCCGTGGCTTGTGGCGAGAGCCGCGCTGAACCTCGGGATCGCCGCCTACTGCGCGCGGCTCGCGCGTGACGAAGGCTCCAAGGGCGCGCTCGCCGGCGTCGCGGCGATGGCGGCCGCCACCCTTGCCGATTCTCGAACCATCGGTGCATTGGGCAGCATTTAGGTCGACGCCAGCCCCGCAGGGGCGGCTCGCAAACGATGTTCAGCCTCCGGCACACGCGTCACCCGGCGTACGCAAAACCCCCGACCTGCATGGCGCGCAGGTCGGGGGTTTTCGCGTGTATGCCGTGGGGTCAGCTGCGGTGCCGACCTGCGCCGACGAGCTCCTGCTCCTCGGGCTCATCGGACTGATCCGCACCTGGCTCGGACGCTGCTTCGTGAATGGGCTGACCCGGCCGGCCGAGCTTCTGGCCCTCAACGTCGACGTCGGGGAGGATGCGGTCCAGCCAGCGCGGGAGCCACCAGGCCTTGTCGCCCATGAGGTACATGAGCGCGGGGATGAGCGTCATGCGCACGATCACTGCGTCGAAGAAGACAGCTGCCGCGAGGGCGAAGCCGATCGACTGGATGAGCGGCTCGTCCTGGAGCATGAAGGCGGCGAAGACCGAGATCATGATGGCCGCGGCAGCCGCAACCACGCGGGCGCCGTGGCGGAACCCGTCGATGACCGACTCGGGGGCGCTCTCTCCGTGGACGAACGCTTCACGCATGCGGGTCACGAGGAACACCTGGTAGTCCATCGCCAGCCCGAAGACGATCCCGATGACGAGGATCGGCATGAAACTCATGAGTGGTGCGCCGTCGAAGAACCCGCCAACGCCCTCCTGGAACACGAGGACCGTGGCGCCGAGGGTGGCGAGAACGGACAGGAGGAACCCGAGGGTGGCGGTGAGCGGCACGAGGATGGAGCGGAAGACGATCATCAGCAGGATGAACGCCAGTCCCACGACAACGGCGAGGTAGGGCAGCAAGGCGCTCTGCAGCTTCTCGGAGACGTCGGTCTGGATCGCGGTGAGGCCGGTGACACCGACCGTGGTGCCGGTCTGGGCCTCGATGTCAGCGCTGGTGCCCCGCAGGTCATCGAGCAACGTCAGGGTGGCCTCGTCGTCCGGGCCGCTCTTGGGCGTGATGAGCACCTGGGCTCCGGTGCTGTCCTGGTTCATGCCGATGATCTGGGCGTTGGCGACGTCGCTCTGACCGGCGGCCCACGCGACGACCTTCCCGTATGCGGCGGGGCGCTGCTCCGGGTCGCTGATCTGGCGACCGTCGACGACGAGGACGAGCGGGCCCTGGCGGCCGGCACCGAAGGCGTCGGTCATAAGGTCAGCAGCCTTGCGCTGCGTCGTCTCCACCGGCGATGTGGAGTCGGAGGGCAGGGCGAGGTGCATGTCCTTCATGGGGATCGAGAGGGCGCCGAGAATGACGATCGCGAGGACCGCGACGAGTGCGGGTGCGCGGCCCACGAGGCGGGCCCAACGCACACCGTTGTTGACGACCTCTCCCTCGTCGGACTTCTCCTTGCGGACGCGTCCGGCGAAGGCCTTGCCCTTGAGCATGCCGAGGATGGCGGGCGTCAGGGTGAGGGCAATGAGGACCGACACGAAGACAGTCGCGGCGGCGGCCAGGCCCATGGTGGTCAAGAACGGGATCTTGACGAGGGCGAGCGCCGAGAGCGCGATGATCACCGTGAGGCCGGCGAAGACGACGGCCGAGCCGGCCGTGCCGAGAGCGCGCCCGGCAGCCTCTGCCCTGTCATCGGTGTGCCGCAGCTCGCTGCGATAGCGGCTGAGGATGAACAACGCGTAGTCGATCCCGACGGCGAGGCCGAGCATCGTCGCCAGGGTCGGCGTCATCGTGCCGAGCTCCCAGAACGCGGTGGCTCCGACGACGAGCAGGGAGCCGATCCCGACGCCGATGACGGCCGTGATGAGTGGCAGACCGGCGGCGACGAGCGAGCCGAAGGTGAGGATGAGGACCAGGGCTGCGATGGCGATCCCGATGAGCTCGGACGTGCCACCCGGCGGAGCGAAGCTCTGCATTCCGGCGCCGTTGACCTCGGCCGTCAGGCCCTGGTCGCGTGCGGTGTCGACAGCAGCCAGGACAGCATCCTGGGTTGCCGGCTCGACGTCGGTGACTGTCTTGACGTCAAAGGTCCACGTCATCGTGCCGATGCGGCCGTCAGCGCTCAACGGCGAGAGGGCGGCGGCGTTGGCCTCGGCCTGCGCGGCCGGCGTGCCCTGCTCCGTAGCATCCTTGAGCATCTGCTCGCGCTGACCGGCGGCAGCATCAACCGGGTTCACCAACTGGGCTGCGCCGGGCGTGCCCGCGGCGGGCATCTGCGGCAGACCCTTGAGGTCGGCGATGAGGGCGGTGACCTTGGCAGCGTTCGCGGGGTCGGACAGCTTCTGACCTTCCGGCGCCGCGATGACGACCGTGGCGCTGGCCTGGTCGAACGCGTCACCGGTCTGCGGGAAGAGCTCCTGCTGGAGCTGCGCTGCCTGCTCCGACGGGATGCCGGGGATGGAGAACTTGTCGATCATCGGCTTCGAGATCGTCGTTGCGACGCCGCCGATGGCGACGAGCGCGACCAGCCAGGCCGCGATGAAATACGGCCAACGACGGTATGCCGTCCGGCCCAGTCGATAGAGATAAGTCGCCATGGCGAAGCTGCTCCTTGGTGGAGGTGGGTGATGAGAAACCTGAACCGTGCGCGGCCGTGCTCTTTGGGTGCGCGGTCGGTCAGGAGAGGAGGCGGGTGGCTTCGTCGACACCAGCCATGAAGTCTGTGGGGAAGTCGCGGTCCTCGTCGCTGAGGAAAGAGGCCATCGAGTAGTGGAACAGCCCCACGATGATCGCGACCGCGACGTGCGCCCGAGGGTGTCCGGAGGGGAGTCCTTCACGCTGTTCGATGGCCTCACGCACTTGGGTGACCATCTCCTCGAAGCGCTCCTTGGCGGCGGTGATGAGTCGTGGATTGCGCTCGAAGAGGGCGTGGATCCGGTGCCAGTCCTCTCGCGTCGGCTCCTCGCGGGTGTAGATGTGCGTCACGAGGTGCCCGAGGTCGCGAAGCAGATGACCCTCCGGACCGCCAGCGACGAACACCGCCACGTCGTCGGGGCTGATGCAGTCCGGGCTGTCAAGAACGGCTGCTTCCTTGCCGGGGAAGTAGTTGAAGAGCGTCCGCCGAGACACCCCGACCTTTTCGGCGAGCTCATCAAGGGTGAAGCCGTCGAAGCCATGCTCAACCGCCAGCTCCTGCGCGCACCGTGAGATCCGGCGAGAAGTCTGCTCCCGACGCGAAACTGCACTCTCAGCGCTCATAGTGCAAGTTTGCACTCCACAGACCCAAAGTGCAAATCCCACGCCCAGGCCATGGGGGCGAGCGAAAAGCGGCGTGTAGGCGCCGGTTCGCGGTCGGCAGGCTGGAAGGTGAGCCGCCTGGGAGCGTGGATGTGCCGGTTCGCCACTGGCTGGACCTGGCGGGTGGGACTGCGGCGAACCGGCACGTGCACGCGACCCACAAAGGCAAGCGCGCGGCATACGCAAAGGTCGTTGCGAAACGAGCCTCAGGTGAGGTGGAGGATGACCTGCTGGGCGGGGGCGGGGGAGTCGCTGGCCTTCCACTCCCACGCCTCGGAGTCCCGGCTGCGGGTCCAGCGGCGGTCGCCGATCGTGATGCCGGTGATGCCCGTGTCGACAGCCTTGGCGGCCGACCATGACGCGATCGACCACGCGATCTGGTCGTTGGGTGCCTTGATGGTCAGGGTGCCGTCGCCCGCAGTGGGTTTGAGGGCGTACTCGGTGTCGAGGAGTCGGCCGACCAAGGCGACATCAGGCTCTCCCTCGGGGGCGTCGAGGCGGCAGGCAACGCCGCGGGGGGAGTGGCCGGCCAACGCCGAGGCGAGGATGCGGCCCTCTTGCTCATGGTCGGCGTAGGCCTCGGGGTAGGCGCTGCGCTGGACCTCCTGGGCGACAACGGTGATGGTGCCGGACTCCCAGTCCTTGACCTTCACGAGGGCGTCATAGAACTTGTTGGTGGAGTACTCGGGGTCGAGGATCTCTTCGACAGTGCCCCAGCCCTGCGACGGGCGCTGCTGGAACAGGCCCACCGAGTCTCGGTCGCCGTAGCGGATGTTGCGCAGCTTGGACTCCTGGATCGCGGTCGCCAGTGCGATCGTCGCGGCGCGTGCCGGGAGTCCGCGATTCAGGGCGATCGCGGTGATCGTGGCGGCATTGCTCATCTGGTCAGGGTCGAAGTCGACCGAGTTGCCGGCGGCCGTCGCCTGGCACCGCGGGCCGAGAACGCTGTGGAACAGGTTGCGTCCACCGAACCAGGCGCCCAACCCGACCAGCGCGATCAGGCTGAGGATGAGGGCGCGCGCGATCCACCGAGGGCCGCGACGCGGCTGCTCCTCGGCAAGGGTGACTCTGCCGCCGGTCGATCGCATCAGTCGTTGGCGTGGAGAACGGAGTTGAGGACGATGCCGTGGCCGTCGCGCGGGCGCGCCTCCACGGTGCCGGTGACCGAATTGCGCAGGAACAGCAGGTTGGACTGGCCCGAGAGCTCGCTGGCCTTGGTGACCTTGCCGTCGGGGAGGGTCACCTTGGTGCCGGCGGTGACATAGAGCCCCGCCTCGATGACGCAGTCGTCGCCGAGCGCGATGCCCAGGCCCGACTCCGCACCGAGCAGGCAGCGCTGGCCGATCGACACCCGCTCGGTGCCGCCTCCGGAGAGGGTGCCCATCGTCGACGCGCCGCCACCGATGTCGGAGCCGTCACCCACGACGACGCCCTGCGAGATGCGGCCCTCGACCATCGAGGAGCCGAGCGTGCCGGCGTTGAAGTTGACGAAGCCCTCGTGCATGACGGTCGTGCCGCTGGCGAGGTGGGCGCCGAGGCGGACCCGGTCGGCGTCGGCGATCCGCACGCCCGAGGGGACGACGTAGTCCGTCATCCGCGGGAACTTGTCGATGCCGAACACCTGCACCGGTCCGCGGGCCAACAGGGAGAGGCGGGTGAGCTCGAATCCGTCGACGGCACAAGGCCCCTGGCTCGTCCACACGACGTTGGTCAGCGCGCCGAACAGACCATCGAGCGAGATCGAGTTGGGGGCCACAAGACGGTGCGAGAGCAGGTGCAGGCGAAGCCACGCGTCGGCGGGGTCGGCCGGTGCGGTGTCGAGGTCGATCTGGACCAGGCGCACCTCGCGCGTCACGCCACGAGCATCGTCGGACACGGCCAGCGCGGACAGTCCACCTGGCTCCTGCGCGTCGCCCGCGTCGCCCAGTCCGGGTGCGGGGAACCAGACGTCGAGGACGCTGTCGCCGTGAAGGGTGAGGAGGCCGAAGCCGTGTGCGGTGCGCGCGGTCATGACGCCAAGCCTAGGGCCCGCCCCTAGGCTCCCAGCATGCCCTTCCCCCGTGTGCCGATCCGTGCAGGTCAGCCACCCATGGGCCTCCTGGCAGGGCCGTCGATCGGGACGTCGATCGGGCCTCGGTAGGGTCTCGCGTATGCCGCTCGACCTCACTGCCGATGTAGTCACCCTCACCGCTGCGCTCTGCGACATCGAGTCGGTGAGCCTTGACGAGGGCGCCGTCTGCGATGCGATCGAGGAGGCGCTGCGACCGCTCGAGCACCTCACGGTCACACGGATCGGCAACACCGTCATCGCCCGCACCGAGCTCGGCCACGACGAACGAGTGGTCCTCGCGGGCCACATCGACACCGTGCCGCTCACCGATCCAAAGAACCTGCCGACCAAGCGGCTCCCCGGCGGCGAGGGCGAGGGTGAAGTGCTCTGGGGTCGCGGCACCGTTGACATGAAGGGTGGCGTGGCCGTCCAATTGCGTCTCGCTGCAACAGTTCCTGCGCCCAGCCGCGACGTGACCTACGTCTTCTACGAAGGCGAAGAGATCGAGAGCGAGTTCAACGGACTGCTCCACGTCCAGCAGCAGCAGCCCGACCTCATCGAGGACGCTGACTTCGCCGTCCTCCTCGAGCCGACCGGTGCCATCGTCGAGGGTGGATGCAAGGGCACGCTCCGCATCGACCTCACGACCAAGGGTGCGGCCGCCCACTCGGCGCGACCGTGGAACGGCCACAACGCCATCCACGACGCGGCCGAGATCCTCAGCCGCCTCACGGCATACGAGACCAAGACCGTGATGGTCGACGGACTCGAGTATCGCGAGGCCCTCAACGCGGTCAACATCTCCGGAGGCATCGCCGGCAACGTCATCCCCGACCGCTGCACCGTGAGCGTCAACTACCGCTACGCGCCCGACACGAGCGAGGAGCAGGCGGTCGCGCACATGCACGAGGTCTTCGACGGGCTCACCTTTGAGATCACCGACAACGCCGGGGGAGCGCGCCCGGGTCTCGACCTGCCCGCCGCCAAGGCGTTCGTCGAGGCGCTCGGCGTCGAGGTCATCGCCAAGCAGGGGTGGACCGACGTCGCCCGCTTCCAGGCGATGGGTCTGCCGGCCGTGAACTTCGGCCCGGGTGACCCCAATCTTGCCCACCACGACGAAGAGCGCTGTCCCATCGACCAACTCGTGTCGTCCGAGGCCGCCATGCTCAGATGGCTCGCCTAGGTTGGTTCCCGTGAGTGATGCAATGGCTGATTCAGCGACTGATGCGTCGAAGCCCTGGGATGCGACGCAGGACTACTACAAGGGTCCGATCGTCATGCGGCGCTCCAAGGTGCCCGACGAGACGACCGACCAGCGGCTGCTCGACAGCAACGGTTCGGCTGACTTCATCCACACGGATCCGTGGCGGGTCCTGCGGATTCAGGCTGAGTTCGTCGAGGGCTTCGGTGCGCTCGCGGACCTCGGCCCGGCCGTAAGTGTCTTCGGCTCGGCCCGCACCAAGGCCGAAGACCCGACCTACGAGCTGGGCGAGCGCGTCGGTGCTGCTCTCGTCGAAGCCGGGTATGCCGTGATCACCGGTGGCGGCCCCGGCGCCATGGAGGCGGCCAACAAGGGCGCGTGCGAGGCGGGCGGCACGTCGGTCGGCCTCGGCATCGAGCTGCCCTTCGAGACAGGCCTCAACGAGTACGTCGACCTCGGTGTGAACTTCCGCTACTTCTTCGCCCGCAAGACGATGTTCGTCAAGTACGCCCAGGGGTTCATCGTCCTGCCCGGCGGCTTCGGGACCCTCGACGAACTCTTCGAGGCGATCACCCTCGTGCAGACCCAGAAAGTCACGTCGTTCCCGATCATCCTCATGGGGACGGCCTACTGGCAGGGGCTCATCGACTGGCTGCAGTCGTCGGCGATGACCGCGGGGACCATCAGCGCCAAGGACCTCGCGCTGGTCACGCTGACCGATGACGTCGAGGAGGCCGTTGCGGCCATCGTCGCGTCCGACCGGGCCAACGCACCGGACGTGCCGGAGGGCACGGGCACTCACGCCGAGTGAGCGCCGCCTAGGATCGCGACGTGGAATGGGTTGCCCTCGGACTTCTCGCCGTCGCCGTCATCGCGGTCACGGCGCTACTGGCGACGGGTCGGCTCGATGTCCTGACCCTGGCCGACGCCACGTCAACCACACCGCCGCTCGAGCTCCCGCAGACTGTCACCGCCGCTGACGTCGACGGGTTGAGTGTGGGCACGACGCTCTACGGCTACGCGCCGGCCGAGGTCGACGCCGCCCTCGACGCCCGTCGCGACCGTCTCGCGGAGCAGGAGAGCGCCCTCGCGGAGGCGGATGGTCATGTTCACCCTGACGCGTGAGTCGCCGCTACCACCGGCGGAGGTGTGGCGACGGGTCGCGGCCCTCGAGGGGCACACCGAGACCGTGCCGCTGACCACGACGATCGCTTCCGGTGAGCCAGCCCTGGGGTGGCAGTTCACGGTGCGCACCGCACTCGGGCCATTTCGCTTCGACGACACCATGGTGGTCGACGCATGGGACCCCCCTCGGCAGTGGCGGATTCGCAAGACCGGTCGACTTTCCGGTTGGGCCGAGGTCGTCGTGATTCCGTATGCCGGTGGGTCCCGTCTGTCGTGGACCGAGGAGCTGTGGATCGGGTCGCGCGGATTGCGGCGTCTCACGACCCGAGTCGGCGATGTCGTGGGCCCGCTGCTCTTTGGCCGGGTCGTCGACCGCCTCGTGGCGGTGGGCCCGTGAAGTGGTCGCTGCTCCTCAGTATCCCGGTGGTCCTGTGCGCACTGGCGCTGGCTTGGGTGGTGTCCCGACGTCATGGGGCCGGCGTCGAGCAACGCAGCAACGGGTTCGGGGACGACCGGGACGGGTTCCGGCTGCAGCTCATCGGATACCCGACGGAGCGCGTCGACGAGGTCCTTGAGCGCCTCGACGCCCAGATAGCGCTCAACAACGCCCGCCTGCGCAGCTCTCTCCCCGTGGCGTCTGCGGAAATGGTCGCTGGAACCGCCACAGCCGCAGACGCAACCGAAGGAGTGACACGTGTCCCCTCCATTGCGTCTGCGGATTCGGTGGATAGAGCAGCCATCTCCGCAGACGCAAGGACTCCAGCGCCGGTGGTGAGATGGGGGTGGGTGGACCTGGCGGTGATCGCGGCCTACCTCGGCACCGCGCTCCACGTCCTGCGCAATCTCGTCGGCCGCATGTCCACCGGATACCTCTCACAGGGGGTGCAGGACCATCAGGCCTTCGAGTGGTACTTCGGGGCGTCGGCCCACAACGTGGCGACCCTGTCGAACCCCCTCTTCAGTGACCGTCAGAACTTCCCCGACGGCGTCAACCTCATGGCCAACGCCGCCGTCACCGGCCTCGGCATCCCGCTCGCACCACTCACGCTCGCCACGAGCGCCCACGTCACGTTCTTCGTCGTCGAGCTGCTCGGACTGGCGGGCACGGCCGCGGCCTGGTTCTGGTTCTTCCGTCGACGCGGCCTCGGGCGGACGGCCGCTGCCGTAGGTGGCTGGTTCGTCGGGTTCGCCCCCGCGATGGTGTCGCACGCCAACGGCCACCCCAATTTCGTCGCCCTCTTCCTGATCCCGGTGATCATCGACCGGACTCTGCGACTGGCCGAGGGGGGCCGACGCATCCGTGACGGCGTGGTCCTTGGGCTCCTGGTGACGTGGCAGGTCTTCATCGGTGAGGAACCGTTGCTGCTCGCGGCCGTCGGCATGCTGATCGCTGGCCTCATCCTCGTCGCGCACCGTCGGATCCACCTCGCGCGCGCGCTCCCCGGGATCGGGATCGGCGCGGCCCTCTGTCTCGTCATCGTGGCCGTGCCTCTCTGGTGGCAGTTCGCTGGCCGGCAGAGCTACACCTCCATCTATCACCCGCCCGGGGGCAACGACCTCGCGGCGCTCTGGGGTCGTGCGACGAGGACCTTCGGCGCCGATCCCTGGGCCTCGGCGGCACTCTCGATGAACCGCACCGAGGAGAACGCCTTCTTCGGGGTCCCGCTCTGGTTGCTCGCCGCGCTCATCGTGCTCGCGCTCCTTCGCCGCCCTGTCGTGCAGGCGCTCGCAGCAGTCGTCGTCATCACCTCCTGGCTCTCGCTGGGAGAAGAGGTGCTGCTGAGGGGCCAGCCCACCGGCATACCCAGTCTGTGGGCACTGTTCGACGAACTGCCCGTTCTCGAGAACGTCCTGCCCACCCGCTTCGTCATGATCGCCGTCCCTGCACTCGCGGGCCTGCTCGCGATCGGCATCGACGCCGCGATGAAGGCGTCCCCGCTCGGCCGGGACGACGCCGAAGAGCTCGACCTGGCGGCGTGGCCACGGTTTGGCGGATGGATCGTGACGGCAGCGGCAGTGGTGGCGTTGCTGCCAGTCCTGCCGACCTCTCTCCAGGTCGACCCTCGTCCTGTCGTACCGACCTTCTTCACCGGCGACGCGTGGCGCGACTGGAGCCATGGTGGCTCCATCCTCGCGGTGCCGCCGACGGACATCGTCGACGCGCGGGCCTTCGACTGGCAGCTCGCGGCCGACACCATGGACTTCCCCATCGTGGAAGGCTATTTCGTGGGCCCCAACGGCCAACCAGACCGTGGCGGACAGTACGGCGCGGCGCGACGGCCGTTGTCGCTGTGGCTCTATGACGTGAACGCGGCCAACGTCGTGACGCCCGCAACCGAGGGCCAGCGTCTCCAGTTCGCGCAGGACCTTCGAGCCTGGCGCACCGACACGGTCGTCCTCCCGATGCGTGCCCAGACCACTGCGTTGCGTGACTCTCTCGTCACGGTGCTCGGGGAGCCGGTGCAGGTCGAGGACGTGCTCGTGTGGGATGTGCGGGAGTTCCGGTCGTGAGTGCCGTGACGCGGCCGGCCACCGCCGCGCCGCCGGCCTCGCGCTCCGTCCTCACCAGCGCCGGGCGCTCACACCTGACCGCTCTCGCCCTGGCCCATCCGGTCCGGACGATCCTCCTGGTCTATGTCGTGTCCCGGCTCGTCGCCCTCGCCGCGATGTGGGTGGCGGCCACGTGGTTCCAGAACCCGGCAGGGGTGGGACACCTCGACCCGACGGTCGGTGACCTCATCGGACTCTGGGACGGCAAGTGGTACGAAACCATTGCGACACAGGGTTATCCGGTTCCGCTGCCCGCCGACCCCCTCACCGGCAAGCTCACCTACAGCGCCTGGGCGTTCTATCCGCTCTTCCCCTTCATCGTCAAGGGGCTCATGGCAGTCGGCATCCCCTTCACGGTGGGGGCGGTCGGGCTCAACGTCGTCCTCGGCGGTGTCGGCGCGGTGCTCATCTGGGCACTCTTCCGCCACGGACTGCACGCCGATCCTCAGCCGGGGCGCGAGCGGCTTGCCCTCGTGGCCGCGTGCCTCTGGTGCTTCTATCCGGCGACCGGGGTGATGCTCAAGGCCTACACGGAGCCGCTGGCGGTCGTGCTCGTCGCCGCATCACTGCTCTATTTGATGAGACGCAGGTATGTCCTCGTCGCTGTCCTGGCCGTCCCGCTCGGCTTCACGCGTGGTGTGGCCGCAGCCATGGGTTGCGCAGCGCTCATCCACCTCATCGTGCGGATCCGAGAGGACCGGGCGGCCGGTGTCGCGCCCCTGCGTGGCCAGCGGTCGGCGGCGACGCTGATGCTCGTCGTCACGGGCCTCTCGGGCATCGCCTGGCCGGTCGTCGTCGGTGTCGTCAGCGGCATACCGACGGCCTTCTTCGACGTCCAGGAGGCCTGGGGACAGAAGCCTGCGTCGGGCCCGTTCGTCCTCTGGCTGCAGTGGGCGTGGGATGCCCGCGGTCTTGTCGGTGTGGGGGTCCTCGTGGCCCTGTGTGGCACCTACATCACCCTCATCCTCGGTCGGCACGGTCGTTGGATCCCTGTGGAAGTGCGCGCCTGGGCGGTGGCCTACCCGCTCTACCTCTTTGCTGTCGTCCGACCGATCACGAGCATGTGGCGCTTCCTGCTCCTCGACTTCCCCCTCGCCGCGTTGCTCGCGAGTGTCGCGATGCGGACGTCGACGGGGGAACGCATCGTCACGCACTGGCGCTGGCGCGTGGCGGTCCTGCTCGTGCCCATTCTCGCGGGTTTGGTGTGGTGGACCTGCGCCCTGCTCACCTTCACGCCATGGGGGTCGAGAACGCCGTGAGCGACCCCGGATTTCGTTCAGACCTCACCTGAAGGAATAATGGTTCGGGATACCGGTGCGCCAACGCCGGGATGTGAATACGTGACGCACGACTGTGCGCCGCGGCAACGAAGGGAACACCCATGGCGGCAATGAAGCCCAGGACGGGCGACGGCCCTCTCGAGGTCACCAAGGAGGGTCGCGGCATCGTGCTCCGCATGCCCCTGGAGGGTGGTGGCCGTCTCGTCGTCGAGATGACTCCGGACGAGGTGCGAGCGTTGGGTCAGGCCATCGACGACTGTGAGGCACTCAAGAAGTGACTCGTCGACTCTGACGTGTTGAGAGGGCCCCCACCGACATGGTGGGGGCCCTCTCGGCGTCGTAGGGTCGAGTCCGTGCCCATCGAAGATCTCCTTGCCCCGACCCTGCCCGCCTGGACCGCAGCCGACGGGCCCCTCGCCGATGTCCTCGCCGATCTCGACCCGGACGACCTCGCGCTCGTGGTCGGCGTGGCGGACGGTGACGATCCTTGGGAGCCGCGAGTGCGGCAGGCGCTCGCAACTGCGGGCTTCGACCCGGACGAGCTGATCGAGACCCACGAACCCAAGACGTCGGTCGGCTCCACGACCGTGGTGCGTATGCCGCGCGGAGACCAGGCTGCCCGCCTGGTCGTCCTCGTCGGGCTGGGGGAGGGCGGGTCCCGGGATCTGCGCCTCGCCGGCGCGGCGGCGGGCCGGGCCACCCGAGGACGCGGCCAGGTCGTGGTCCTGGCGCCGTCGGCTGACGAAGCCGGACAGGCAGCCTTCGTCGAGGGTGCGGTGCTCGGAGGATGGGCGCCAGCCCGGTTCACGGGTGGGACCTGGACGGCCGGCGCCGACGTCGCGACGGCGGTCGTCCTCGTCGACGCCGAGTCCGACGTCGTCGAGCGCGCGGTCCGAAGGGCCGGTGCCAGCTTGTTGGCCCGCAACCTCGCCAACACCCCCTCCAACATCAAGAACCCGGCCTGGATGGCACGGCAGGCTCGCACGGTGGCCTCACGCAACGGTCTGGATGTCCGGGTGTGGGACGAAAAGGCCCTCGCGGCAGACGGATTCGGCGGTCTGCTCGCGGTGGGTGGCGGGTCCGTGACGCCGCCGAGGCTCGTCCAACTCGGCTACGCCCCCGCGGGCGCCGACGCCACGACACCGCACGTCGTCCTCGTCGGCAAGGGCATCACGTTCGACTCCGGCGGCCTGCAGGTGAAGCCTGCCGACGGCATGCTCGCGATGAAGACCGACATGTCCGGATCGGCCATCGTGCTGGCCGTCCTCGCGGCCTGCCGCGACCTCGACGTGCCCGTCAGGGTGACCGGCCTGCTGGCGCTCGCCGAGAACATGATGAGCGGGGCGGCATACCGGCCCGGTGACGTTGTGACTCACTTCGGTGGGATGACCACCGAGATCGGCAACACCGACGCTGAGGGGCGCATCGTCCTGGCCGACGCGTTGGCCTATGCCGACGCCGAGCTCGATCCTGACGTGCTCATCGACATCGCGACCCTCACCGGCGCGGCCCGGGTCGCGCTGGCCCGCACGATGGCGCCGGTCTTTGCCGCCGACGCGGATCTCTCGTCCCAGCTGCGTGCGGCCGGTGAGACAGCAGGTGAGACGCTCTGGCCCTTCCCGCTCGTGCAGGCCTACCGTCGAGCACTGGAGTCCGACGTGGCAGATATCAACCACATTGGGCCCTCGGTCGGAGGCGGGTCGATCACCGCAGCACTCTTCCTACGTGAGTTCGTGGGAGAGCGCCGCTGGGCCCACCTCGACATCGCCGGCCCAGGCCGTTCCGATGTCGACTCCGGAGTCCACGGCAAGGGTGGGACGGGGTTCGGTGCACGTCTTTTGCTGCGATGGTTGGAAGGTCTGCGATGAACGCCGGATACGGACTGGCAGTGCGCTGGTCGCTCGAGGACGCCCCCGAGAACGCGGCGGACCTGTTGCGTGAGTACGTCGTCGGGACATCGATCGCCCGCTTCATGTTCCTCGACGGGCTCGCCTTCAAGGTGTGGCGCATGCGCGAGGGCGAGTGGTTCGAGGGCACCTACGTCTTCGACACTGAGCAGGAGCGCAAGGTCTTCCGCGAGGAGTTCGAAGTGACCGCCGCCGAGTCCAAGGGATCCGAGCTCATCGGCTCATCGCCGATCTCCATCGAGGACTTTGAGGTCGTGGCGATCGCCGAGGGGCCGGCCGGCTTCCGTCGCGGCGCTGGCCCGCGCGTCGACGCCCACGCCTGAGGCTACGACTTATTGCGACTTCGCACAGTTGCGAGCCCAGCGAGCGACTGTGCGAAGTCGCAATAAGTCGTTCAGAGGGCGTCAGCGCTTGACGGCCAGGAGCAGACCGTCGCTGACGGGCAGCAGTGCGGGCAGGAGTTCGTCGTTGTCGCGCAGGGACTTGCCCAGGTCACGCAGCGTGCTCGTGTCACTGTCACGCGCAGCCGGGTCGGCGACCTTGTCGTGCCAGAGCATGTTGTCGAGGGCGAGCACGCCACCGCTGCGCAGCAGCCGGATCCCGTGCTCGACGTAGGCCGGGTAGCTCGCCTTGTCGGCGTCGATGAGCACCATGTCGTAGGCGCCATCGGTCATGCGGGGCAGGACATCGGTGGCGCGCCCGGAGATGACGCGGGTGCGCTGCGTGGGATAGCCCGCGGCGACGTAGGCCTCACGTGCGGCCTTCTGGTGCTCCGGTGAGATGTCGATCGTCGTGAGGACGCCGTCCTGCGGCATCCCGGCGAGGAGCCACAGCCCTGATGTGCCCGCGCCCGTGCCGACCTCGATGACGTGCTTGGCGCCGATGGCCGCGGTGAGCAGTCGCAGCGTCGCACCGGCACCGGTGCCGACCGGAGTCGCGGCGTCAAAGGCCAAGCCGCGGGCTCGTGCCTGCTCGATGATCTCGGGCTCCGGGACGAAGTCCTCGGCGTACGACCAGCTCGCGGGTTTGAGGGTGCTCATGAGCGGCAACCCTACTCGCGCGTGAGCACGCGCAAGGACTCACAGGCGGCATACAGGATCTTCAGGAACATTTCCCGGCTCCGGCGCGTAGACACCTATGACATGAGCAGCCATGTGGGCACTGAGCAGGGGATGACGATGACGAGCGATGCAGGTGCGGCCACTGGGGAGTGGACGCCGCCGACGTGGGAGCAGATCGTCGAGGAGCACTCCGCTCGCGTCTATCGTCTGGCCTACCGCCTCACCGGCAACGTGCACGACGCCGAGGATCTCACCCAGGACGTCTTCATCCGCGTCTTCCGGTCGCTGCACACCTATCGCCCCGGCACGTTCGAGGGCTGGTTGCACCGCATCACGACCAACGTCTTCCTCGACAAGATGCGTCGCAAGCAGCGCATCCGCTTCGACGCCCTCTCCGACGAGTCGGCCGCCCGGTTGCCGGCGCGTGAGGCGGGGCCTGAGCAGACCTTTGCTGACACGCACTTCGACGACGACGTGCAGCGCGCCCTCGACTCCCTCGCGCCCGACTTCCGTGCAGCGGTCGTCCTCTGTGACATCGAGGGCCTGTCCTACGAAGAGATCGCGGCCACGCTCGACATCAAGCTCGGCACCGTCCGTTCCCGTATCCACCGCGGACGCGCACAGTTGCGCGAGGCGCTGGCCCACCGAGCCCCCGAGGTGCGCGCTGCAGCGTCCACTGCCTCCACGCCACGGCTCCCCGGCGTCCTGACGCCAGCGCGAGGTGCTGTGTGATCCACCTGTCGCGTCCCTCTCGCTGCCGCCTGGACGAGCTCCCCGACTACGTGTCGGGACAGTTGTCGGCGCAGCGCACCCTGGACTGGGACCGACACCTCATCTCGTGCGTGAACTGCCAGCATGCCGTCGCCGGCGAGCGTCGCCTCCAGACGCTCCTCTCATCGGGATGCCCTTCGATGCCTGGCAGCCTTCACGCCCAACTCGTCGCGCTCGCTTCGTCAATGACCGGACCGGCCATGGCCCAGACAAGCGAGCGCGCACCACTTGAGATGGTGGCGCCGTCAGCGCCACCCGCCCATCGCAGCCCCCTGCGGTCTGCGGCCATGGCGACGGCTGCTGCTGGCGCCACCGCTGCGGTCGCCTGGACGCTCACGATCGCCGGGACGGGCGCAGTCACCACCACCGTCACATCGGTCGGTGGAGCGTCCCCGATGGTGCGGCCGAGCGTCGGCAGCCCCACCCCATCCATGAGCGGCACGAGGGTCCGCAGTGTCTCCACTGGGTGGACGAGCAGCACCTCAGTTCGGAACCTTGTCATCTGCGAGGCAGAATCGAGGGCATGACCGAGGACAGCGCACGCCGCGACGAGGCCGGGCAACCACCCGTCGATCCGTCGGAGACCCAAGAGGTCGATCTCAGCCGCACCCAGGAGATCGGCCCCCCTCCGGGCCAGCCGCCCTTGCTCCCGCAGGAGCCGGCTCACGAGCCGCAGCAGGAGCCGAGCCGCCCATCGGCGTGGGCCGACAGCACCTGGGCGCCCGATGGTGGCACCCGCTCCCAGAGCACGCCGCAGGAGTGGCACGCCGGTGAGACCCCGGCATACGCGCAGAGCACGGCTGGCTACCCGGCATACACACAGAATGCGTATGCCGCGTCAGCGGCTCCCAGCGGAAGTGCACCTACGACCAAGCGCGGTCCGGGCTGGTTCGGTGTCTTCCTCATTGCCGGTCTTGCGGCCCTGCTCGCCGGCCTCGGTGGCGGTCTCCTCGGCGGTTGGCTGGGCGCCACCGACCCTTTTGACGGCCTTGACCTACCCAACGCAGGCTCCACCGGGCCGACGCCCGAAGCCGGACCGGGAGCGACGACGCGCCCCGACGGTTCGGTCGCCAACATCGCCGCCAAGGCGATCCCGAGTGTCGTGACGATCCGGGTCGAAGCCGGTGAAGGTGACGGCACGGGTTCGGGCTGGGTCCTTGACGACAAGGGCCACATCGTCACCAACAACCACGTCGTCTCTGCCGCCGCGAGCGGCGGGAAGATCACGGTCGTCCTCACGAACGGCAAGCAGGCCACGGCCACCATCGTCGGGCGCGACGTGTCCTACGACCTCGCCGTCCTCAAGGTCAACCGCACCGATCTCACCCCGTTGCCGCTCGGCGACTCGAGCAAGGTCGTCGTCGGTGACCCGGTCATCGCCGTGGGTGCACCGCTCGGGCTCGAGTCGACCGTGACGACCGGCATCGTCTCGGCGCTCAACCGGCCCGTGACCCCCGGAGAGGCCGACGACCAGTCGTTCATCAACGCGATCCAGACCGACGCCGCGATCAACCCGGGCAACTCCGGTGGGCCGCTCCTAGACATGCAGGGGCGCGTCATCGGCGTCAACTCGGCGATCGCCCGCGTCGCAGGCACGGCCATCGGCGGCCAGAGCGGCAACATCGGCGTCGGGTTCGCGATCCCCAGCGCCCAGGTCCAGACCACGGTCGACCAGCTCATCCGCACGGGCAAGGCCGAGCACCCGATCATCGGGGTGCTGCTCGACCGTGAGTACCAGGGCGAGGGCGTCCGCATCGCCACGGACTCCGGCGACACACCCGCTGTCACCCCCAACGGACCTGCAGCCAAGGCAGGGCTCAAGGCCGGCGATGTCATCACGGCGTTCGAGGGCCGACCCATGATCGACCCCGATGCACTCGTTGTCGCGATCCGGTCCAAGCCGGTCGGATCGACCGTCACCCTGACCGTGCTGCGCGACGGCAAACCCCGGGATGTCAAGATGGTGCTCCAGGGCAGAAGCGACTGACCGATGCCCCACGAGGAGGCCCCGCGGTGATCCCAGGAATCAATGGTTGGGAGTTCATTCTCCTCGCCCTCATCGCGGTCTTCGTCCTTGGTCCCGAACGGTTGCCCGGCTATGCCGCGAAGCTCGCCCAACTCATCAGGAAGGCCCGCGGCATGGCCGAGGGCGCCAAGGGGCAGCTCAAGGACCAGCTCGGTCCCGAGTACAACGACATCAACTGGCGCCAGTACGACCCGCGTCAGTACGACCCCCGTCGGATCGTGCGCGAGGCCCTCATCGAGCCCCTCGAGGATGCTGCGTCAGGCCTGAAGTCGAACGGAAACAACCCCGACATGGGTGAGGTCGACGTTCTCGACGAGGGTGCGCTGCACCTCGGGTCGGACTCGGGCAGCTGGGACCCGCTGCGCCCGACGCCCTACGACGTCGACGCCACCTAGGACTCGAAACTCACGACGACCTGGATTGTGCGGTGTGCGCGTTTGCGACGAAGGAGCAACTGAGCGTGCACCGCAATCCAGGTCGTCGAAGAACGCTGGCGACGAAGGTGGTTCGGCGTCAGCGACCCGAGGGCGTGAGGCCGAGGGACCGGCCGGCCAAGCCGCGGGAACGGGTGCCGAGCTCGCGGGCGATGCCGCGCAAGGCCACGGCCGCCGGAGAGTTTGAGTCGCCGAGGACGATCGGGGTGCCCTGGTCGGAGCCGATGCGCAGCGCCGTGTCGAGCGGGATCTGACCGAGCAGCGGCACCGGCGCGCCGATGCTGCGGGTGAGCGAGTCCGCGACCGCCTGGCCGCCGCCAGAGCCGAAGATCTCTTGACGCGAACCGTCGGGCAACTCGAGCCACGACATGTTCTCGATGACACCAGCGACGCGTTGGTGGGTCTGGATCGCAATCGCTCCGGCGCGTTCAGCGACCTCGGCAGCGGCCTGCTGCGGCGTGGTCACGACGAGGATCTCGGCGCCGGGGATGAGCTGGGCGACCGAGATCGCGATGTCACCGGTGCCCGGCGGCAGGTCGAGGAGGAGGACGTCGAGGTCGCCCCAGAAGACATCGGCGAGGAACTGCTGGAGGGCCCGGTGGAGCATCGGCCCACGCCACACCACGGGCTGGTTGCCGGGCACGAACATGCCGATCGAGATGACCTTCACCTCGTGGGCAATGGGCGGCAGGATCATCTCGTCGACCTGGGTGGGTCGCTGCTCGACGCCGAGCATGCGCGGGATGGAGAAGCCATAGATGTCTGCGTCCACCACACCGACCTTGAGTCCCTGTTGGGCCAGGGAGGCTGCGAGGTTGGCCGTGATCGACGACTTGCCGACCCCGCCCTTGCCGGATGCCACGGCATAGACCCGGGTGAGGCTGCCGGGCTTGGCGAAGGGGATCTCCTTCTCGGCCGCACCGCCGCGCAGGTTGGTGCGGAGCTCGGCTCGCTGTTCCTCCGACATGACCCCGAGGGTGACGTCGACCGCGGTCACCCCGGCCACCTTGAGCAGAGCGTTGGTCGTGTCGTTGGTGAGCGTCTCCTTGAGCGGGCAGCCCGCGATCGTCAGGAGGATCGTCACGGCGACGCGACCGGTGTCGTCACACTCCACGGCTTCGACCATGCCGAGCTCAGTGATCGGCTTGCGGATCTCAGGGTCGTTGACGGTGGCGAGGGCGGCGCGCAGCGCCTCGTCGCTCACAAGTGCAGCGGTGACAGGCATTGCTCCATGCTAGGTCGAGCGCTGCGATCTGCCCTCATCGGTCCGGCGCTTGGGGGTGTCTGACGCGTCACGCTTCTTGGGCTTCGCGGGGCGGCCGATCACAAGCCCTCGCTCCTCCATCTCGTCGAGGAGGTCACGCAGCTCACCGCGCACGAAGTCACGGGTCGCGGAGTCGCGCATCGCGATGCGCAGCGCGGCCACCTCGCGGGTGAGGAACTCGGTGTCGGCGAGGTTGCGTTCGTCGCGGTTGCGGTCCTGCTCGAGCATGACGCGGTCACGGTCGGCCTGTCGGTTCTGCGCGAGCAGGATGAGCGGTGCGGCATACGAGGCCTGCAGGCTGAGCATGAGCGTGAGAAAGATGAAGGGGTAGTTGTCGAAGCGCCAGTCCTTCGGCGCGGCCAGGTTCCACACGACCCACACGAGCACGAAGAAGGTCATCCCGATGAGGAAGTAGGCCGTCCCCATGTAGCGGGCGAACTTCTCGGAGAGGACGCCGAAGGCCTCGGAGGTGAGGGCTTCCGGGCGGGTGAGGAACTGGCGGCGCTTCTCGCGGGGCTGGTCGAGGCGGGGGGCGCGGTCACGACGCTCAGCCATGTGACGTCACCTCGTGCCGGTCCTCGCGCCAGTCGTCGGGCAGCAGGTGGTCGAGGACGTCGTCCACGGTGACGGCTCCGACGAGCAGGCCGTTCTCGTCCACCACGGGCAACGCGATGAGGTCGTAGGTCGCGAGGAGGCGAGTCACCTGACCGACGGTCGCGTCGGTCGTGACCGGCTCGACGTCCTTGTCGAGGATCGTGCCGACGGAGGCGTGCGGTGGCTCACGCAACAGTCGCTGAATGTGGACCATGCCGAGGAACTTCCCGGTGGGCGTCTCGAGTGGAGGGCGACAGACGAAGACGGTGCACGCCATCGTCGTTGACAGTTCCTGGCGCCGGACCACGGCGAGCGCCTCGGCGATCGATGCGTCCGGGCCAAGGATGACCGGCTCGGTCGTCATGAGCCCACCCGCGGTGTTCTCGTCATAGGTGAGCAGGCGTCGCAGGTCAGCGGCCTCGTCGGGCTCCATGAGCTGGAGAAGTACTTCCTGGCGCTCCGTGGGCAGCTCTGCGAGGAGGTCGGCGGCGTCGTCGGGCTCCATGGCCTCGAGGACGTCGGCGATGCGGTCGTTGCTGAGGCCCGAGATGAGCTCGACCTGCTCGTCCTCGGGCAACTCCTCGAGAACGTCGGCGAGCTGGTCGTCGGCGAGGGCGGCCGCGACCTCGGCCCGGCGCTTCAAGGGCAGGTCGTGGATGGCCTCGGCGAGGTCGGCCGGCTTGAGGTCCTCGTAGTGCTCGAGCAGCCGGGCGGCGCTCTGCTCGTCGGAGGTGTCACGCAGTCCGGTGACATCCTCCACCGGCACGACGAACGTCTCACCGCGTCGTCGCCCGAGCCGCGAGAGCGAACTGCGGTTGGAGGTGCGACGGACGAAGACACGCGTCACCGACCAGCTGCGCGCGTGGTTCTGCTCGAGACCGATGTCCTCGACGGATGCTTCAACGTCTTCGCCGTGCTCGTCGCGAACCCGCACGTTGCGCTCAATGAGTTCGGCGAGGACGAGCGTCTCGTTGGGGCGCTGCTCGAACCGCCGCATGTTGACGAGGCCGGTCGTGATGACCTGGCCACCGTCGACGGAGGTCACGCGCGTCATGGGAAGGAAGACCCGGCGGCGGCCGGGCACCTCGACGACGAGGCCGATGACTCGCGGTCTGGCCCGCTGCACACTGAAGGTCAGGACGACGTCCCGAACGCGACCGACCGGGTCGCCCAAGGGGTCGAACACGGCCAGCTCGGCCAGACGGCCAACGAAGACGCGGGTGCTCGTGCTCACGACTGACAGGTTAGTCGCGTCCACCCCTCACCAGAGCCACGGTCGCGTCAGCGCGCCGTTGCCCCAACACCACAGGTGCAGAGTCAGCCGCGTCCGCGCCAGTGCCACGGGCGCCAGCGTGCCGTCGCGCCGCGCGCAGGGGCGACGGTCACGCGACCGGAGTCGGCGGCATACCCTCCTGGCCCTTCATCGGGTATGCCGTGCGGCGTGAGGACGTGGATCGTCGCACCTTCGCGCCACCGGGCAAGGACGTCGCCGGTCGCGTTGAGCCGGTTGGCACGCAGGACTTCGGCGGGACCGTCCCACTCAGGTGTCGTCGGGTCGATGGCCCGCGCGGTCGCCTTGAGCCGCAGGAGGCGAGCGCCGGTGTCCTTGCTGCGCAGGATGACCGTCACCTCGTCGGGGAGCTGCGGCAGGGTCTGCTCGCCGGAGCCGGAGACGACGTATACCGCAGGGCCGGCGCCGCGCGGGTCCTCGTCGTCGTGCCACACGAACCACACGGCGTGGGTGCCGCCGTCCGGGACCTCGATCCACAGCACGCCGGACTTGGTCGCGGCCTCGGCGAGCAGGCGTGTGACATTGATGGAGGACGAGGCGTTCGGCGAGCCGCTCACGGCGTGAACTGTCTCATAACGCCCTGCCCGTGCGCACTGCTAGCGTCCGGCAACATGCGCTCACCCAAGGACTTCTTTGGCCCCCTCGCGGTTGGTGCCCCGGCACCCGTTCGTGAGGTCCCGGCCCTCCCCAGTCGGATGATCCACTTCTTTGACCCCAGCAACGAGAAGATGGCCGCCAAGGTCCCCGGGATGGTCGGCACGGTCGACGTGCTCCTCGGCAACCTCGAGGATGCCGTCAAGGCCGATCGCAAGGAAGCCGCTCGTCAGGGCCTGGTCGACATCGCGAAGGTGACCGACTTCGGTGACAGCACCCAACTCTGGACGCGCATCAACAGCCTCGACAGTCCGTGGGTGCTCGACGACCTCGTCACCCTCGTCACCGAGATCGGCGACAAGCTCGACGTCATCATGGTGCCCAAGGTGCAGGGGCCCGAGGACATCCACTACGTGGACCGGATCCTTGCGCAGCTCGAGGCCCGCGCCGGTCTGAAGCGCCCGATCCTCGTCCACGCGATCCTCGAGACGGCTCGCGGCATGGCCAACGTCGAGGAGATCGCCGGTGCGTCACCGCGCATGCAGGGCATCAGCCTGGGCCCGGCCGACCTCGCCGCAGACCGCCGGATGAAGACCACGCGGGTCGGTGGCGGACACCCCGGCTACCTCGTTCGTCAGGACCCGGCCAAGGACCTTGGCGAGGGCGTTGACCCGATCACCGCGGAGCGCACGACCTACCAGCAGGACCTCTGGCACTACACGATCGCCCGCATGGTTGATGCCTGTGCGATGCACGGGATCTTCCCCTACTACGGCCCCTTCGGTGACATCAAGGACGTCGTCGCGTGTGAGGACCAGTTCCGCAATGCCTTCCTGCTCGGCTGCGTCGGTACGTGGACCCTGCACCCCGTCCAGATCGACATCGCCAAGCGCGTCTTCAGCCCGTCGGCAGAGGACGTCGCCCACGCGCGGCGCGTCAAGGACGCCATGGGCGACGGCACCGGCGCGGTCATGCTCGACGGCAAGATGGAGGACGACGCCTCGCTCAAGCAGTGCCTCGTCATCCTCGAGCTCGCCGAGCGCCTTGGCGCGGGTGACCCCGAACTGGCTTCCCTGTATGCCTTGGACGCACCGTCCGTGGAAGGTGAGGGTTCCTGATGGGCGAGCAGGCGGCATACACGCCTCGTCGATCGGTGCTCTACATGCCGAGTTCGAACGAGCGCGCGCTCGAGAAGGCCAAGTCGCTGCCCGTCGACGGGCTCATCCTCGACCTTGAGGACGCCGTCGGTCCCGACCACAAGGACGCGGCGCGCGACAACGCCTGTGCCGCAGCGGCGTCGGGGGACTACGGCCAGCGTGAGGTGACGATCCGGATCAACGGCATCGGCACCCAGTGGCACGAGGCCGACCTTGCGGCGGCCGCTGCTGCGGGACCCGCCGGCGTGGTCGTGCCCAAGGTCGGTTCGGCCGACGAGGTGCGTTCGCTCGTGGCCGGCCTCGAGGCGGCAGGCGCTCCCGAGCACACCAAGCTCTGGGCGATGATCGAGACGCCCGAGGCTGTCTTCAACGTCCGTGAGATTGCCGCAGCCTCACCGCGGCTCGCGGTTCTCGTCATGGGAACCAACGACCTCGTCAAGGAGCTGCACGCCGACCATGTCCCGGGTCGTGGGCCGCTCCTCACCTCGCTGCAGCTGTCGTTGCTGGCCGCGCGCGAGTCAGGCATTGCCATCCTCGACGGCGTCTACAACGACGTGAAGAACGCTGAGGGCTTCGAGGCAGAGTGCCTTCAGGGCCGCGACTTCGGCTTCGACGGCAAGACCCTGATCCACCCGGGCCAGGTCGAACCGTGTAACGCCATCTTCGCTCCGAGCGAGGACGCCGTGGCTGACGCTCGCGGCATTCTCGAGGCGTGGGAGGCGGGCGCCGGGAGTGGCGTTGTCACGCACAACGGCCGGATGGTCGAGAACCTCCATGTCGACATTGCGCGTCGGATCCTGACTATTCACGACGTGATCTCCAGCCGCTAGGGTTCGCTCAGAAGTTCATTGCTTGCCCACGCAACCTGGGAGCGCTCTGGCGCGTCTGTACGGATACATGGGGAACACCAGACGAAGGGCAGGGGCGTCATCGACACCAACGGACACGGGATCAGCCGCAGAGCGGCTGTCGCGGCCGCCGTGGGAGCAGGTGCTTTCGGGGTCGCGGGCATCGTGGCCTCGCCGGCACACGCGGCCACTCGGACACTCGAGCGGGGCCACACGGGCGCGGATGTCCTGGCACTGCAGAAGCGTCTGACCCTGCTCAAGTACTGGTGTGGGACACCCGATGGGAAGTTCGGGCACCTGACCCAACAGGCGGTCTGGGCGCTCCAGAAGGTCGGCGGGGTCAGCCGCACCGGCAAGGTCGGGGCCGTCGAACGCAGCCTGCTCAGCCGAGGCACCCGCACGCAGCCTCGTTCGACGAGCGGGAACGTGCTCGAGGTCGACATCAAGCGGCAGTTGCTCTTTGTCATCAACAATGGCGCGCTGCTCTACACGCTCAACACCAGCACCGGGAGTGGTGAGCGCTACTACTCGGGTGGCTCCTGGAAGACCGCTCGCACGCCCACCGGTAGCTACTCGATCTGGTACCGGTGGCCCAACGGCTGGCAGAACGGGTCGCTCGGCGCCATGTGGCGTCCCACCTACTGGAAGGGCGACTACGCGATCCACGGATCTCAGTCCATCCCGCCCTACCCCGCGTCGCACGGATGCTGCCGGGTCAGCACTGCGGCCCAGGACCTGCTGTGGGCTCAGGGTCGGGTCGCCATCGGTCGCAGGGTCTGGGTCTACTGACTCTCGCGTTCTCTGCGCGTGAACGCACCTGCTCTCGGCTCGCTGATGGTCAGCGAGCCGAGAGCATCTCTGTCTAGCGTCGGTGGCGTTTTCGATCGGCACCTGGCTTAACCGGTGCAATCTTCGGTGGTGCCGGGGCACCACCCCCTCACCTCGAGGTCCGGGACGGCGGGTTTGTCCGGGGCGGCTATGCGCCAGCACCACTGTGGTGCAGCGGTTCCAACGACGTGGTGATCCTCGAGATGGAGCAGATGGGTCGCACCGTCGAGTTGCGCGGCGAGCCCGACCTCGGTTGAGACAACCTCCGTTGCGTCTGCGTCAATGGTGGCCAGAACCACCGAATCCGCAGACGCAACGACGGCGTCACCAGCTGTTTCCCGCCGCCAGGGCAGCCGCATCCCCGAAGAGCAGATCTGCATCGACGTCGAGGCCGCGCCGTGTGAACCAGTCGCACATCGTGCGGATGTCACGCTCGAGGAACTCGAACCCGTGTGGGTTGCCGACGACGTCCACGATCTGCGGCCAGTCGATGACGACGAGGCGGTCCTCATGGACGAGGACGTTGTAGGGCGAGAGGTCGCCGTGTGCCCAACCCTCCTCGGCGAGCGTCAGCACCACACCACGGAACTCCTCGAACAGCTGGCCCAGGAGTTTCGGCGACGGTTTGGTCTGGACAAGCCGTGGGGCCGCGGTGCGACCGTCGCCGATGAACTCCATGAGCATCTCGGCCTCGTTCAACTGCACGGGGTAGGGCACCGGGAGTCCGAGCTCCCAGAGTCGACCCAGTGCATCGAACTCGGCCGCCGCCCACTGGCCCGCGATCATCGCGCGCCCGAACTCGGTGCGACGAGCCATCGCTCGCATCTCGCGGCTCTTGCGGACGCGACGGCCCTCGAGGTAGCCGCTGTCACGGTGGAAGAGCCGGTTCTCGCTTCCGCGATACCGCTTCGCAGCCAGGATGGACTGGGTGGGCGGTTCGGCAGATCCGTCGGGCACCCAACGGCGGAGGAGGTGGACATCGGCCTCTTTGCCGGTCTTGAGGACGCCGAGGTCCTCCTCGACGGCGCCGAGGGCGGTGATGACCCAGTCGGGTCGGGGCGTGGGGCCGTGCATTGCGCCGTCCCAGGAGGACCAGCGCTCTCCCTCGGGCGGGGCGTCGGGGGAGCTGTCAGCGGCGAAGAGGGGTGATTCGGTGGAACTGTTGTGCAAAGACATGGTGGGACTCCGTGTGAAGAAGGTGCAGGGCGCGGGAACGGCCCAGGACAGTCGTGGACATGTCGTGCCTCCTTGGAGTCAAAGCAGGGCATGGGGTATGCCGTGCGGTTGACACTCAGCGTGGCACCCTGCCGCTCCCCGCGCCACCGACTTTTTTTGCGCAATCCGTCGTCACTCGCTGCGCTCCCTCCGACGTCTTCTGCAAAAAGTCGGCCTGAGGACGCTCCTGGAAACCCAGCCGACGCGACCGGCTCGGCGAGCGCGGGCCAGGCGATCCGACAGTCGCGCGCGGATCGTCACGCGCACAGGGTCGAAGCAGTCCACTTGCGCGGACGACATACCGGCGGACTATCAGCCTGGGTCGGGCAGTGGCCCACTGAGCGTGAGTCGGCTCCCTACACCGATGAGGTGATAGTCCGCCGGTCGACCGGCGAAATCCGGGCTGCCCCGCAGGAGTTGTGAGGTGGGGGGACTCACACAGTCAGGCGGTGGGCCGGGAGGTGAGCGGACGGCATACTCAAATGGTCTTCCACACCCACGACGAAGGTGGCTCACACGCATGTCCCGGCTCCAGCGCACTGAAGGTCTCAGCGACGAGCAGAGCGAGCTCATCAAGCTCGTGCGGCAGTTCGTCGAGGAGCAGATCATCCCGGTCGCGCAGCAGCTCGAGCACGCGGACGAGTACCCCACCGAGATCGTCGAGGGCATGAAGGAGATGGGGATCTTCGGGCTGATGATCCCCGAGGAGTACGGCGGTCTCGGTGAGTCGCTGCTGACCTACGCGCTGTGCGTCGAGGAGATCGCGCGCGGCTGGATGTCGGTCTCCGGCATCATCAACACGCACTTCATCGTGGCCTACATGCTGTTGCAGCACGGCACCGAGGAGCAGAAGCAGCGCTACCTCCCGCGGATGGCGGCCGGCGAGGTCCGTGGCGCGTTCTCGATGTCCGAGCCGGGGCTGGGCTCCGACGTCGCGGCGATCAAGTCCAAGGCGATCGCCGGCGAGGGCGAGGGCGGCGACCAGAAGTGGACCGTCAACGCGCAGAAGATGTGGCTGACCAACGGTGGTTCGTCCAACCTCGTCGCGGTGCTCGTGAAGACCGATCTCGGTGAGTCCGACTCTCCTTACAAGAACATGACGACGTTCCTCGTCGAGAAGGAGCCCGGCTTCGGGCAGACCGCTCCCGGTGTCACGATCCCCGGCAAGATCGAAAAGATGGGCTACAAGGGCGTCGACACAACCGAATTGGTCCTCGAGAACTACGAGACCACGTCCGCGCAGATCCTCGGTGGGGCGCCCGGCAAGGGTTTCTACCAGATGATGGATGGCGTCGAGGTCGGCCGCGTCAACGTGGCTGCCCGCGCCTGCGGCCTGGCCCGTCGCGCCTTCGAGCTCGGCATCACCTACGCACAACAGCGGGAGACCTTCGGCAAGCAGATCGCGCAGCACCAGGCGATCATGTTCCGCCTCGCTGACATGGCGACCAAGGTCGAGGCCGGCCACCAGATGATGGTCAAGGCCGCTCGCCTCAAGGACTCGGGGCAGCGCAACGACCTCGAGGCCGGCATGGCCAAATATCTCGCCGCCGAGTACTGCGCCGACGTCGTCCAGCAGTCGTTCCGCATTCACGGCGGCTACGGCTACTCCAAGGAGTACGAGATCGAGCGCCTCTACCGCGAGGCGCCGATGCTGCTCATCGGTGAGGGCACCGCCGAGATCCAGAAGATGATCATCGGCCGCCGGCTCCTGGAGGAGTACGCGCTCAAGCGCTGAGTTGTCGGCGGAGGTTCTGCCACAGCAGGTAGCAACCCGCCGAGAAGAAGATCAGGGCAAACACCGGGGCCAGGTACACGAGTTGCTGGGTTCTCCGCGTTCCTTCGAGGATCGCTGGCTCCGCCCAGCGTGACCCGGCGACGGCGGTGCACCCAGCCGCCGCCGCGACGAGGCAGAGCCCAGCCAGGAGCCCGCCAGGGATGACGTGTCCCCCCAGGGCTGCTGTGGGAACGCAGAGCGCTCCGACGGCAACGAGGAAAAGCGCTGCTCCCCACGCAAAGAGCGGAGTGTTCCCGACGATCGCGTACGGCAGGTGCAGCATGGCGAAGCCTGCGCACATGACCGACCCGAAAATGGCCGCGCGTCGGGACACCTTCCGTTCGCGCCGATCAAGCCACCAGCGAGAGCGGACTTCCTCCTTCGACCGGACGTGCCTCCCCATGGAGCGATTGTGCTCGATCCGTCCGGCTCGGGCCTCCTTTTGCCGTCTCACGAGTCTTCGGCGTGCCGCGCTTCGTGGTCCGTCGGCTCGATCCTGCGAAAGCTCAAGCGCAGCAGATAGCCGCCCGCCGCCAGGAAGGCCAGAGCGAGGACGGGTGCTGTGCTGCGCATAATCTGGCCACGGCGGCCGTCGAAGATGAACGCGTTGGGCTCAAACCGTGCGGCAAACACCACAGCGGCGCCTGATGCGGCGAAGAGCAGCAGCCCCATCGCCAGGGTCCGGACTCCGGGGGGCCGGCGTCGGCCGAGCACAGCGGTCGGCAGGAAGACCACCGCCCCGCCGAGGAACATCAGGAACGCGCCGCTCTCCGCGATCGGGTCGTCGGAACTGAAGAGCGACGACGCTGAGATCACGGCAGAGACCCCGCAGACGAGGACCGCCAGGATGGCGGTCCACTGCGGGACGCCCCATTCCCCGCTGCCGATCCACACGCCCTCGTGGCGCGTCCGCTTCCCCATGTGGACATCATGCCGTTTTCGGGTATGCCGGTCGGTCACCTCCCAGCCACCGTCCAGTTCCGAGTGGGAGACTGAGCGCATGAGCACCCAACCGACGCGCGGCCTCGGGCCCGCGGCCGCTGCACGGATCTTGTCCCTCGAGTACCCGATGTCCCTCGGCGTCCATGAGACGTACGCCTCGGCACAGAAGGTCGTGGACTACCTGTCCGACCACGAGTTCCCAGTCGAGAACGTCCTCATTGTCGGCACTGACCTCAAGCAGCTGGAGCGTGTGACGGGTCGGCTGACCCGCAGTCGCATCCTTCTGGGCGGAGTGCTGTCCGGGGCCTGGCTCGGTCTCCTCATCGGGCTGATCTTCGCGCTGTTCGACACGAGTGGGTTCTCGTGGCCGTCGGTGGTCGCAACCGTGCTCTTCGGTGCCGTCTTCGGTGCCGTGTGGGCGCTCGTCGGCTACTCGGTCACCGGCGGTCAGCGTGACTTCACCTCCGTGACCCAGGTCGTGGCGACGAAGTACGAAGTCCTCACCGAGCACAAGCACGCGGCCCGAGGTCGTGAGCTCATCGCGGAGATGGACCCGATGGCTGCGGCGCAGGCCGAGGCGCAGCGCGCCCAGGAGGCTGCTCGTCGTAACGCCGAGGCGCAGCGGCCGGCTTCCACGAACTGAGGTGAGCGGGTGCCGGTCGAGGTCTAACCTGACGGCATGGTCGCGCCCTCGAACGCCCCGCTGGAACCGCTGATCGAGGACTTCTCCTCGGTCCTGTGCGTCGTCGCCCACCCCGACGACATCGAGTACGGCACGGCTGCGGCGGTGGCCCGCTGGACCGAGGCCGGCAAGACGGTCACCTATTTCCTGCTCACGCGCGGCGAGGCCGGGATCGACACGATGTCCCCGGCGGAGGCAGGTCCAGCACGTGAGGCCGAGGAGCGCGCGAGTGCGGCCGTGGTCGGAGTGACCGAGGTCGACTTCGGCGACCACAAAGACGGGAACGTCGAGTACTCCCTTGGCCTCCGTCGCGACATCGCCCGCGAGATCCGACGCAGGAAGCCCGAGTTCGTGATCACCGGTGACTACGGCAATCGATTCGTCGCCGGCATGCTCAACCAGGCCGACCACCGTGCCGTCGGGTTGGCGTGCGCCGATGCCGTCGCGGACGCCGGCAACCGCTGGATCTTTCCCGAACTCGTCGAGGAGGGTTTCGAGCCGTGGAACGTCGGGGTGCTCGCCTTCATGGGCACACCAACCCCGACCCACTACGTCGATGTCGGCGACAAGGTGGCCGTGGCGATCGCTTCGCTCGAGGAGCATGCGGCATACAACTCAGCCTTGCCGGACGACTTCCCGAAGCCAGACCAGCTCGTGCCGATGATCCTCGAGATGGGCGCACAGGCGGCACAGGCCGATGGCGTCACGCACGCCCTCGCCCTCGACGTCGTCAACCGCCGCTGAACGACCTGCGGGTCAGGCGTTCTCTTCGCGGACGTCCGCGATCCACGCCTCGACATCGGCGCTCGTGCGCGGCATCGCGGCCGACAGGTTCTCGTTGCCGTCGGCGGTGATGACGATGTCGTCCTCGATGCGCACACCGATGCCGCGGAACCGCTCGGGCACCTTGAGGTCGTCGGCCTTGAAGTAGAGGCCCGGCTCGACTGTGACCACCATGCCCGGCGCGAGCTCGGCGTCCATGTATTCGGTGCGCGTGGCCAAGGCGCAGTCATGCACATCGATGCCGAGGTGGTGCGAGGTGCCGTGCACCATCCAACGGCGGTGGTACTGACCGTGTTCGGTGTCGAGAGTGTCGTCGACGCTCACCCCGTCCGGCAGCAGCCCCCACGCATGCAGGTGCTCGGCGATGACCCGGATCGCGGCCGCGTGGATGTCTGAGAACTTCGCCCCGGGCTTGGCCGCAGCCATCCCGGCCTCCTGTGCGGCATACACGGCGTCGTAGATCTCGCGCTGTGCGTCCGTGAAGGTGCCGCTCACCGGGAGGGTGCGGGTGATGTCGGCGGTGTAGAGCGAGTCGACCTCGACGCCGGCGTCCAGCAGGACGAGGTCGCCCTCGGCGAGGTCGCCGGTGTTCTTGATCCAGTGCAGCGTGTTGGCGTGGTCGCCGGACGCGACGATCGAGTCGTAGCCGACCCCGTTGCCCTGGTGGCGGGCGTGCAGGCCGAAGACGCCCTCGATCCAGCGCTCACCTCGACCGAGTTCGACGGCTGTGGCGAGCTCGGCGATGACGGCCTCGAAGCCGACGTGCGTGCCAGCGACGGCCTCCCGCATCTGCTCGATCTCGAACTCGTCCTTGGTGAGGCGGAGAACCGAGAGCGCGTGGGCGAGGGAGTCGTCGTGCTCGACGAGAGTCTCCTCGTTCGCTCCGTTCTCGACGCGGGAGGCGTCGAGCGTGCGTGTGAGGTCGCGGTCGGCGTCGCGGACGAGCCGGATGCTGATCTCGCCGGCATCCTTGGCCGCAGCGGCCTCGAACTCGTCGATGTGGCGGGCGGTCACGCCAAGCTCGAGCTCGATGTCGGCCAGGCTGGGGCGCGCACCCACCCAGAATTCGCCGTAGCGGGCGTCAGCGAAGAAGTCGTCGCTGTCGCGCTCACCGAGCGGGCGGAAGTAGAGGACAGCCTCGTGGCCGTCGTCGGTCGGCTCGAGCACGAGCACGGCGTCGGGCTCACGGTCGGCACCGAGCCCCGTGAGGTGCGCGAAGGCGCTGTGGGGGCGGAAGACGTAGTCGGTGTCGTTGCTGCGCACCTTGAGGCCGCCCGCGGGGACGATGAGTCGCTGCTTGGGGAAGGCGGCGCTCACGAGCGTGCGGCGAGCCGCGGCATACTCCGCCGAAGGCGCCTGACCCATCGACTGGGGTCGGCGATCGGCCCAGTCCTCACGGACGAAGCTGCGGAACTCCTCGGTCGTCGGGCGGGCACGGTTCTCGGCTTGCTTCTGCTCTTCGCTCACCCGCCTATGGTGGCACGCGTGAGTGCCTACGACGGAGCCACCTTGGGTGAGCGCATGGGGAGCCACTTCGGTGGGAGCACGGAGCATCTCTATGGCGTGCTCGTGCGTGACCTCGCGGCCGACTGGGAGCGGCGAGGGGTGGTGCGCGACATCCTCGCCGGGCGCGAGGACGCATCGCCGGGCGACATGGTGCAGCTGCGGTTGCTCGCGGGCATCCACCGGATCGTCCTGCGTGGGGATGCGCCCGAACTCGCGACGTTCTATCCGTCCGTGGGTGGAACAGCCGACCGATATGCCGTGTGGCCAACTCTCGCCTCCGTCCTTCGTGAGCACGTGGCCGAGTTGCGAGCCGCGCTCGATGTCGCACCCCAGACCAACGAGGTGGGACGCTCTGTCGCGCTGCTCGCCGGCTTGTCAGAAGCGGTGCGACGCAGAGGAATTCGTCAGGTGCGTTTGCTCGAGCCCGGTGCGTCTGCGGGTCTGAACCTTCTTGTCGACCGGTTCCGCTTTGAGGGTGACGGCTGGTCCGCCGGGCCTCGCGATGCGCCTCTCGTGCTGACGGGCTGTGCCGCACCGGGATTCGCGCCAGAGCACTTCGAGGTTGTCGAGCGGCGGGGCTGCGACCTCGAGCCGTTCGATGCCGCGACTGCGCAAGGCGAGGCGCATCTGCGCTCGTTCATCTGGCCGCACATGCCCGAACGCGACGGTCGGCTCGTCGCCGCCCTGGCGACCTTGCGCGAGCATCCGGTGGTCATCGACCGGGCTCCTGCGGCGGAATGGGTTCGCGACCAGCTCGCAAGCACGGCGCCCGACGGTGTGCTCACGGTCGTGTGGCACTCGATCACCCGTCAGTACTGGCCAACAGCCGAGTACGTCGCGATGCTCTCCGCGATCGACGACGCCAGGTCGCGAATGCCGCTGGTCCGGGTGGCCCTCGAGGATCCGCACCCGCTGCCGGCCGCTGGCACCTGGCGACCGCAGATCGAGGTCGATGACGACGTCATCGGTCACTGCACCCACCACGGCCCACCCCTGGACCTGTCGCTCGCCACCTGACCGAGTTCCTGCGTGAACCAGGACGTCAAAGCGCCTCTTCGGACCGAAGCGGCTCGAGAGTGGACACTCGTGCCGGCGGGAAAGCGTCACACGACGCACCATGTGTGGCGGTCCTGCCCCTACTCTTGCAAGCATGCCTGGCTCGTCGTCGGTTGCACGACGCACATTCGTCAGCTCCACGCTCGGGTTCGTGGGAGCTGGGTTTCTGGTGGGCGAGCCTCCGCGCACTGACCGTGCTGTGGCTGCCCCGGCTACCACGGGTGCCAGGGTTGCCCCCGCTCCGACTGTGACTGCGACGCGTTCGGGCAAGGTGACCAGAGTTGATCGGGTCGCACTCACGGCGCGCCTCGATGCGTATCGCACCACTCGTGGCGGAACCATGGGTCTCGTGGTGCACGACCTGCGCGTCGGGCGAGCATTCTCGTGGCGGGCGTTCACCAACGAGTCGCTCAGCACGATCAAGGTGGTCATCCTGATCGCCTGCCTCAAGAAGTGTCAGGACACGGGCACACAGCTGAGCACGACCCGCCGCGCCCAGGCTGCTCGGATGATTCAGTCGAGCGACAACGCCGCCACCGACTCCCTCCTTGCCTGGGTCGGCACACCTGCCGTCCAACGCGCGGCAGGTCTGCTCGGGATGACCAACACCGTGGTTCGCGGTGGCTCCGCTGGTGGGTGGTGGGGCTACAGCACCACGACGGCGGCCGATCTCGTGATCGTCCTCAACGCGCTCGCCTCGGGAACGACGGTGATCGACGCGGGCAACCGCGCCTACATCCGCTCCCTCATGGCCGGGGTGGTGACGTCGCAGAGGTGGGGTGTGTCCGACCCTCCGCTCCCTGCCAGTCTCAACACCGAGACCAAGAATGGTTGGGGCCCATTGACCGGTGGCTACCGCCTCAACTCGATGGGGCGCGTGACCGGAGCGGGACGCGACTACACGATGGCCATTCTCACGCGCAGCCCTCAGGGCTTCACTTATGGCAAGACGACGGTCAACGGGCTCTCCACGATCGTGTATCAGGCGCTCACTCGACCCCTCTGACCACTTCCTGGGTGCTGGCATCTGGTGTGACCAGATGCTGTGAGGGATCGCACGCGGGATATGTGCTGTGTCGCGGCGAAGGTCAGGCAAGGATGGCGCCATGCAATTCGGACGCAGCTATGAAGAGTTCGAGGTCGGAGCGACCTACAAGCACTGGCCCGGGAAGACGGTCACCGAGTTCGACGACCACATGTTCTGCCTGTTGACCATGAACCACCACCCGCTGCACCTCGACACAAACTACGCGTCCGAGACCACGCAGTTCGGCAAGAACGTCGTGGTCGGCAACTACGTCTATTCGATCCTGCTCGGCATGAGCGTCCCGGACATCTCCGGCAAGGCGATCGCGAACCTCGAGATCGAGTCTCTGCGCCACGTCGCACCGACGTTCCACGGCGACACCCTCTATGGCGAGACCAAGGTTCTCGACAAGTGCGAGTCCACCTCCAAGGACGACCGTGGCGTCGTCTATGTCGAGACCATCGGCTACAACCAGGACGGCAAGGTCGTCTGCATCTTCCGGCGCAAGGTCATGGTCCCCAAGGACAACTACCTCGAGTCCCGTGGCGGCGAGCAGCCGGGGCGTCCGGTGCCTCAGCCGGACAAGAACTGGGCCGGTCCTGACGCGGTCGAGGAGAAGCCCGCCGAGGGCTGAGTCTCCCTCTCTCGCAGCGCAAGCGGACGGCATACCCCAAAGGATTGGGTATGCCACCCGCTCTATTTCAGTGGCCCGGTCACCTTCGTGAGTGCAAGGGTGACTGGCATGACTTCACGGATCTCGCACACGACGGTCGACTCACACGACGCGCACGCCCAATCCCACTGGTGGAGTGAGGTGCTCGGCTGGTCGCAGGACCCAAAGGATCCGAACCTGCCGGGTCACGAGGAATGCATGATCTTCAGCCCGGATGGGCGCCAGCGGGTGCTGTTCATCGAGGTGCCCGAAGGCAAGACGACCAAGAACCGGCTCCACCTCGACCTCACCCCGACCGACCGCACCCGTGACGAAGAGGTCGAGCGCCTCCTCGCGCACGGGGCGACGATGCATCAGGACCTGCGCAAGCCCGATGGTGGCTGGGCGACGCTGCTCGATCCCGAGGGCAACGAGTTCTGCATCCTGCGCAGTGAGTCCGAACGACCGGACAACTACGCCCACCTCGTCGTGTGACTCACCCTCAGTGAGGTCTCACTTCACTTCGTCGGTATGCCGGGTGCCCGCCGCATCGGTCCAGTTCACCGATGCGACCGCCGGGAATGCGCTTGAGCCGGGAGCCTCGGCCGTTGCTGATGCGACAACGCCGGCCTGGCCCAGGGCGACAACTGTGGCGGCGGCCACGGTGCCGTTCTTCCATGTGAAGGAGGGATCGCGAGCGCCCACTGGAAGGACTGCCGTGGCACGCACGCTCCACGTGCCCTTGTCGTCCTGATCGCCGGTGACCACAGGGCCGGCCGCCGACAAGGGGCGCAGGGAGCTGGTGCCCTCACTGCCGAAAATGCCCAACTGGCCTTGGGTCCGATCGACGAAGGCCACATCAGTTGAGCCGGGAATCCGTCCCGACGGGATGACCACACCTGCGCCGTCACGCACAGTCGCCGTGTCATCGCGCCAGTACGTCGTGACGTAGCCGTTGATGTCATGGAAGTCCTCGTAGTCGATCGCCACGGCCTGGTAGTCGGTGCCCGGGATCGGCTGGCTGTCCATGGTCGAGCCATCTTGACCCCACACGCCGTGGGTGAGGAAGGCCGTCGCGTTGGCGGGAGCGGTGCCGACGATGACCCCGTCGCCCATGTCCCTCGGTGTGGATCCCGCGTCCTTGGGGAAGAACCAGACGGCGTTGGGGACAGGCTCCGTCGCTCCGAAGAACTTGAAACGTCCGTTCACGAGTGAGGAGAACGTGATGCTGGTCGATCCGCCCATATCAGAGGTGCCCACAGCAAACCGTCCGTCGAAGAGCTCGGCTGACGTGCGGATCGACGGTGATGGGTTGGCGGGGAGAGCGTCGTTGTCGACTCCGGTGCCCAATGCGCCGAACGCGATCGCAGCGATTCCGACGACGCCAACCAGACCAGCTGCGGTGCGGCGCAGGGTCCGGCGGCGCAGACGCCGCCGTCCACCGGCATGCACGGCGTGTTCGTCGACGGACATCGACGGGTTCGGGGGAGTGGCCAGGAGTTCCAGGATCGGGTCAGACATGACGGTCTCCTTCGGTGGCGAGAACGCTGCGCAGGCGGGCGAGGCCGCGCGAGGTCGAGGACTTGACCGTCCCCGTGCTGATGTTGAGGGCGTCGGCGACGTCTCGTTCGGAGAGATCGACGTGGTGACGCAGGACGACGCACTGCCGTTCGCGCACGGGCAACTGGGCCAGGGCTGCTGTCAGCTGGTCGGCGAGGGCGACGTTCTCAGATCGATCTGGTCGGCCGTGGTCGGGGATTTCCGCCGTTGTTGTCTCGCGCCACCGTCGGCGGTGAGAGTCGGTGTGGAGGTTGAGGAGGATGCGGCGGGCGTAGTTGTGGATTCCACCTGGCTCGATCCGTGGCCAGGCGACATAGACGCGTTCGAGGGTCTCCTGCACGAGGTCCTCGGCGGTCGACGCACCACCGGTGAGCAGCCACGCCAACTTCAATAGCCGTGGGGAGCTGGTCCGCATGAACTCGTCGAACGACCCGTCATCGCGTCTGATCACGACATCCCCCATTTCCCAACCCATCGAACCGGACGCCCTTGATACGGATGACACCCGGCAAAGGTTGTCATGTCGCGAAGCGGGGTCGGCGAGGTCGGCAAGGTCGGCGCGGTCACGCACGCTTAGGCTCGTAGCGTGAAGATCGACCTGCACGCGCACTCGACCGCGAGCGACGGGACCGAGAGTCCCGCCGAGCTCGTGGCGGCGGCCAAGGCCGCGGGTCTGACAACGCTCGCCATCACCGATCACGACACGACAGCGGGCTGGGTCGAGGCGGTTGGGGCCGCGATCCGAGAAGGCATCGAGCTCGTGCGCGGCATCGAGATCTCGTGCAGTCGCAACTACCGCAGCATCCACCTGCTGGGCTACCTGCCCGACCCGGACGACCCGCGGCTGGCCATCGAGCTGGCCCGCGCTCGCGACAGCCGCGTGAATCGCATGGATCGCATGGTTCAGCGCATGGCCGATGACGGCATACCCGTGACGGTTGAGGAGGTGCGCGCCCAGCTGGCGCCGGGGGCCACACTCGGCCGCCCGCACCTGGCTGACGCGCTGGTGGCCAGCGGCGTCGTTCCCACTCGGGACGAGGCGTTCCGTGACCTCCTGCACGACGGCAGCAAGTACTACGTCGGTCACTACGCCCCCGACCCCGTCGTGGCGATCGAGCTCGTGCGCGCAGCCGGGGGAGTGCCGGTGCTCGCCCACCCCTTCGCCATGCGCACTGGGACGATCTCGGACGGCATGGTCGAGGAGCTGGCTGACGCTGGGCTGGCCGGCCTCGAGGCCCACCACCGCGACCACGAGCCAGCAGACGTCGCGCGCGCCGTCCACCTCGCCCAACGTCATGGCCTCGTCGTCACCGGCAGCAGCGACTACCACGGGACGGGCAAGCTCAACCGGCTCGGCGAGTTCACGACCGACCCCCGTGAATGGTCCCGTATCGTCGAGCAATCCCACGGCGTGAAGGTGATCAAGCCATGATCGAAAATCATCGGACGACGCAGCCCGTTCGACCTGCTGCACCTGAGGACGAGGTCGGTGACCTCGTCCTCACCCTGTCATGCCCCGACCGTCCCGGCATCGTCGCGGCCGTGACCCAGCGCCTCTTCGAGCACCACGGCAACATCGAGGAGAGTCAGCAGTTCTCCGACCACAGGACGGGGCGCTACTTCATGCGTGTGCGGTTCGCGACGCCTCCGGACGGACTTGACCTCGAGCAATGGCGTGCCGAGATCGGTTCTGTGGCAACCGAATTCGACATGACGTGGGAACTCAGACCGGCACTCACGGCATACCGGACGCTGGTGATGGTGAGCCGATTCGGCCATGTCCTCAACGACCTCCTCTTCCGCTGGAAGTCCGGACAGGTCAACGCCGACATCGTTGCCATCGTCAGCAACCACGCCGACCTCGAGCCGATGGCGCGCTCCTACGGCATCCCCTTCCACCACATCCCGGTGACGCGCGAGACCAAGTCAGAGGCAGAGGCACAGCTGCGGGAGCTCGTCGCCGAACACGACGTCGAGCTCATCGCGCTCGCCCGCTACATGCAGGTGCTGAGCGACGACCTGTGCCGCGACCTCGGCGGCCGCGTCATCAACATCCACCACTCGTTCCTGCCGAGCTTCAAGGGCGCCAAGCCCTATCACCAGGCCTACGCGCGAGGAGTCAAGGTCATCGGGGCGACGGCGCACTACGTGACGGCCGATCTCGACGAGGGTCCGATCATCGAGCAGGACATCCACCGCGTGGACCACCGGATGGGTGCCGAGGACCTTGTCTCCGCGGGTGAAGAGGTCGAGTCCCGTGTCTTTGCGCGTGCCGTGAAGTGGCACTGCGAGAGCCGGGTCATCCTCAATGTGGACCGCACTGTCGTCTTCAGCTGAGGCCCTCGTGCCTGTGGATGGATGCGTTCTGGTGTCGGCCCGGTTGGTTAGGTTGGTCCGGTGACCGAGGTGAGTGCCGGGCGACCGGTCCAGAGCGAGTTCGCGGGCATGCCGCCGAAGCTGTATGCCGCGAGCCCCTCCCGCCTGCTCGCCCACGTGGACTGCCCGCGCCGTTATCGGATGCAGTACCTCGACAGGCCGCGGCCCGAGCAACGACCCCAGCGGGCGCACACGTCGTTCGGTCTTGCGGTTCACAGCGCCCTGCGCGACTGGTGGGACCTGCCGCGAGACCGTCGGACCGCATCCGCCGGGCGCGAGGTGGTCCGCACGTCGTGGATCGACGTCGGCTTCCGCGACCCAGAGCAGTCGGTGCTGTGGCGCAAGCGTGCGCAGGAGCATGTCGTTGCCTACCTCAGTGGAGTCGATCCTGATGATCCACCGCGGGGCATCGAACGCACGGTCTCGTTCGTGAGCGGGGCGCTGCGGGTCACAGGGCGCATCGACCGCCTCGACGACCGTGACGGCGAGCTCGTCGTCATCGACTACAAGACGAGCCAGAAGCCGCTCGGGGCCGACGACGCACGCACGTCACTGCCCATGGCCCTGTATGCCGCGGCCGTCTGGAAGATGTTCCGTCGCCCATGCCTTCGGGTCGAGCTTCACCACGTCCCGACCGGCGAGGTCATCTCGCACACCCACACACCCGAGTCGTTGACCCGCAAGGTCGACGAAGCGAAGTCGATCGCCCGCGACGCGCAGCGTGCCGACAAGGACTTCGCGGAGCGCGGCGTCGAATCGCCGCTGTTCCCACCAGTCGTGGGGCCGATCTGCACGTGGTGCGACTTCCGCGCCCACTGCCCCGAGGGCCAGGCCGCCGGACCGGAGAAGTCAGGGTGGGCGGCCCTTGAAGCGGCCGAGGCGTCCCACGTGCCACGGCCCGTCGAGGCCGACTGAGTCAGTCGCGTTCTGGGTGCCAGCGGGTCGTGCGCAGGTCGGTCCCCAGTGCAAGGGTGGGTGCCATGGAGCAGCGAGTTTCGTTCATCACCCTGGCCGTCCTGGACCTGGCCGCGTCGCACCGGTTCTATGCCGATGGGCTGGGCTGGTCGCCCGAGTTCTATGACCCGGACGAGGTGCTGATGTTTCGGGCCGGGCCACTCACCGTCCTCTCGCTGTGGGACCGAGCGCACTTCGAGGCCGAGGTCGGTGCGCCAGCCCAAGCAGGTCCGGGCGTCGTCCCGATGACATTGAGCCACAACGTTCGTGAGCGGGCAGAGGTCGACGCCGTGCTCGCCGACGCTCGCGCAGCCGGATCCCCTGATGTGTCCGAAGGCGTCGAACGCGAGTGGGGCGGCTACACCGGCTACTTCGCAGACCCCGACGGTTTCCGGTGGGAGATCGCCTGGAACCCCGGGCCGGTCGGCCAACTCGTCCTCCCACGAGTGGGCGACGCCACCTGACGGGAGCGCACGCGAAGCCGCACGGCCTGCGAGACTGGAGCGGACGGCATACCCACTCTTGTTGCAAGGACTTCCCCTGTGCCCCCACGCCAGCGCTCCTCCGGTGCCACGATCATCGCCGTCGCCAACCAGAAGGGCGGCGTCGCCAAGACGACGTCGGTTGCCTCATTGGGCGCCGCGTTCGCTGAGCTCGGCAAGCGCGTGCTGCTCGTTGACCTCGACGCCCAGGCCTGCCTGACCTTCAGCCTCGGCGTCGACCCGGACGCGGTTGAGGAGTCGGTCCACCACGTGCTTCTCGGCCAGGCCGACCTCGCTGACGTCATCGCCACCTGTGAGGACGGTGTCGACCTCGTCCCCAGCTCGATCGACCTCGCCGGCACGGAGGCTGTCCTCCTCGGGCGCCCGGCCCGCGAGTACGTCCTCCAGGGTGCGCTTCAGAAGGTGCGCAAGGACTATGACGTGATCCTGCTCGACTGCTCGCCGAGTCTCGGAGTGCTGACGCTGAATGCACTCACCGCAGCGCAAGGGCTCATCATCCCGATGCCGTGCGAGATGCTCAGCCACCGAGGCGTTGGCCAGTTGCTCGACACGGTCGCCGACGTCAAGAAGTACCTCAACAAGAAGCTCAAGGTCATCGGTATCCTCCCGACCCTGTTCGACGGGCGCAGCAATCACGCGCAGGAAGTCCTCTCCGACGTGGGCGAGCGCTACGGGCTGCCGGTCCTCTCGCCGCCGATCCCGCGCACGGTCCGCTTCGCAGAGGCACCGGCCGTTGGTCGCTCGATCCTCGCGACGTCGCGCTCGTCCAAGGGTGCGCGCGCCTACCGCGACGTCGCGAAGTCACTCGTCCCGATCCTGTAGCCCGCAGGCCTTCCGGTCCGCGTGGGCGTGGTTTCAGGGGAGGGGATCACGGGGTTACGGTGGATTCATGCCCACCACGACTTCCGCACTGTCCGTCCCGTCCGCCGGCGCTCCCTTCGAAGCCGTCGAGATCGAGCGCCGCGACCTGCGTGATGACGACGTCCGTATCGACGTCGCCTTCGCCGGGATCTGCCACAGCGACATCCACACCGTCCGCGACGAATGGGGCCCGGCGCACTACCCGATCATCACCGGACACGAGGTTGCCGGCACCGTCAGCGCCGTCGGCAGCGCCGTCACCAAGCACAAGGTCGGCGACCGCGTCGGCGTCGGCTGCCTCGTCGACTCCTGCGCCGAGTGCGAGAACTGCAAGAACAGCCAGGAGCAGTTCTGCACCAAGGGATCGGTCGGCACCTACAACGCCCAGAACTACGACGGCGAGTGGGCCGCAGGTGGCTACAGCCAGCAGATCGTCGTCACCGAGCGCATGGTCGTCCGGATCCCCGAAGGCCTCGAACTCGACGAGGCTGCGCCGCTGCTGTGTGCCGGCATCACGACCTACTCCCCGCTCAAGCGTTGGGGCTCCGGCACCGGACGCAAGGTCGCGGTCGTGGGTGTCGGCGGCCTCGGCCACATGGGCGTCAAGATCGCCAAGGCCATGGGCGCAGAGGTCTCGACCCTGTCCCGCTCCTCGGCCAAGGCCGAGGACGCCAAGGGGCTCGGCTCCAGCAACCACATCGCGACGAGCGACACTGACGCGATGAAGGCGGCCCGCGGGAGCTTCGACCTCATCCTCAACACGGTGAGCGCCGACCTCGACATGGAGACCTACCTCAAGCTCCTGCGCCCCAACGGCGCCCTGGTCAATGTGGGAATCCCGGAAAGCCCCTACTCGGTGGGTGCGTTCAACCTCATCGGCGGCAACAAGGTGCTGACCGGGAGCAACATCGGTGGGATCGCCGAGACCCAGGAGATGCTCGACTTCTGCGCCGAGCACGGCATCGGCGCGACGATCGAGACGATCGACGCGAGCGACACGGCGACGGTCGATGCGGCATACGAGCGCGTGGTTGCCGGGGACGTCCGCTACCGCGTCGTGATCGACACGAGCACGATCAGCCCCTCCGCCTGACCGTCAGGTGATGAGGGCCCTTCCCGCAGTGCGGGAAGGGCCCTCATGCGTTCGGTATGCCGTGTGCTCGGCCGCCGCGTCATCTCCGCGAGGCTGGCGCCACCTGCGCAAAGCCTGACCGCCCGCACTCCCATGGGAACGCGGGCGGTCAGGTCGAGCGTGGTTCGTGGCGGAGCCAGGCTCAGTCGGTCGCGGGGGCGGCATTGCCGCCGCGGGTGCGGCGACGGCTGCGGTTGCGTCGCGGCTCGGTCGAACCCTCAGCTGGGGCATCAGCGGATGCGCGAGGCGCCTCGGTGCGAGGACGATCGCCATCGCGTCCGCCTCGACCGCCGTCACGCGAGCCACCGTCACGGCCGCCGCGACCACCGTCACGGGAGCCGCCACCGGATGGGCGACGACCACCGGACTTGCCGGTCTCGCCCAGGTCCTCGAGCTTCTCTGCGCCGAGACCTGCACGCGTCTGCTGCGCCTTGGCCAGGCGGCCCTTGGATCCGAGCGGGATGTCCATCTGCGCATAGAAGTGGTCCGACGAGGAGTAGGTCTCCTCGGGGTCCGGGATCCCGAGATCGAGGGCCTTGTTGATCATCGTCCAGCGGTGCAGATCGTCCCAGTCGACGAACGTCACGGCAATGCCGGTCTGTCCTGCACGGCCGGTGCGACCGATGCGGTGGACGTAGGTCTTCTCGTCTTCGGGGCACTGGTAGTTGATGACGTGCGTGACGTTCTCGACGTCGATGCCTCGGGCCGCGACATCGGTGGCGACGAGGACGTCGACCTTGCCCGAGCGGAAGGCACGCAGCGCCTGCTCACGAGCGCCCTGACCGAGGTCACCATGGATGGCAGCGGCCGCGAAGCCACGCTCGGCCAGGTCGTCGGCGACCTTGGCGGCGGTGCGCTTGGTGCGGCTGAAGACGATGGTGAGGCCGCGCCCGTTGGCCTGGAGCATGCGGGCCAGCATCTCGACCTTGTCCATCGCGTGGGCGCGGTAGACGTGCTGGGTGATGGCCTTGACGGTCTGCGAGGTGTCGCCCTCACCCTCCTGCATGGCGCGGATGTGTGTCGGCTGCGTCATGTAGCGACGCGCCAGCGCGACGACCGCACCCGGCATCGTGGCTGAGAAGAGCATGGTCTGGCGGCCCGGTGACGTCATCGCGAGCAGCTTCTCGACGTCGGGGAGGAAGCCGAGGTCGAGCATCTCGTCGGCCTCGTCGAGGACGACGGTCTTGGCGTGCGACAGGTCGAGGTGGCCCTGCTTGGCAAGGTCGATGAGGCGACCCGGGGTGCCGACGACGACCTCGACACCCTTGGTCAGGGCGTCGATCTGCGGCTCGTAGGCGCGACCGCCATAGACGGTGAGGACGCGGATGCCACGAGCCTTGCCGGCCCGCTCGAGGTCGGCGGACACCTGGACGGCGAGCTCACGGGTCGGGGCAACGGCAAGCGCCTGGGGCTTGCCCTTGTGGGTGAAGCCCTCCCACTTGTCGTCACCGCGAGCAATGACCTTGTTGAGGAGGGGGATGCCGAACCCGAGCGTCTTGCCCGTGCCGGTCTTGGCCTGACCGATGATGTCGTGGCCCCCGAGAGCGACGGGCAGGGTCATGGCCTGGATCGGGAACGGCGTCGTGATGCCGTGGGCAGCAAGGGCAGAGACGATGTCAGGGTGGATGGCGAAGTCCGAGAACAACTGGACGTCGGCGGTGGCCTGCTTCGTGGCCTCGATGGCTGCGTCGTCGGGGATGGCCTCGGCGGTCAGGTCGGCAGGGATGGTTGATGCGTCTGTCATGGGAACTCTCTGATCGGCGGCGTCACGCGCGTGAGGTCATCGCCGCTGTGGCGGGCCGATCGGAGTTCTTCGGGTGGGGCTCCCGTTGGCGGGACCCTCACAGAGGTGTTCGTCGTGCCGACCGGGCACCGTGGACTTCCTCAGCCTACCGCGCTGTATCCCGGCCGGCCGTCGGGCCCGGGTCGCTAGGCTGCGCAACATGGAGACGAACGGAGCGACGGGACTGGACGATCCGGCATACAGGGCCGCGGTCGTTGACCTGCTGGGGGTCCTGGCCTACGGCGAACTGACGGCCTGCATCCGGATGGCGACGGACTCGGACCTCGCACCGTCCCTGCGGATCAAGGCGCAGATGGCGGGTTTTGCCGCGGCTGAGTACCGCCAGTACGAACTGCTCGTCGACCGACTCACTGCTCTCGGCGTCGACGCCGAGACGGCCATGCAGCCGTTCGTGACGCCGTTCACGGGCTTCCACGACCGGACACGCCCCAAGAGCTGGGTCGAGGGGCTCATCAAGGCCTACGTCGGTGACGGCATCGCCAAGGACTTCTATCGCGAGATGGCCTCGTTCGTCGACGACGAGACACGGGCCGTCATGGACCGCGCCCTCGACGACGCCGGTGCGGGCGACTTCATCGTCTCCGTCGTCCGCGACGCGATCCAGACCGACCGGACGGCCACGGGCAAGCTCAGTCTGTGGGGTCGCCGACTGCTCGGGGAGGCGCTCAGCCAGGGGCAGTCCGTCGCGGTGGAGCGGGAGGCACTGACGGGCCTGCTCGTCGGTGGAGGCGCGGACCTCACCGCCATCGGCCAGATGTTCACCCGCCTGACCGACCGGCACAGCCAGCGCATGTCGCGCCTCGGCCTCTCCGCCTGACCGTCCGCTCCCGGCTCGCCGCCCCACACCTGGTTCAGGCATGGGGGAAGGCCCCGATCCTCAGATGAGGATCGGGGCCTTCGCCGTGTTGCTGTCAGGCGCTGTCAGCGAACCTGCTTCTTGTCGGTCACTGCGCCGTAACCCACGATGAGGGCGGCGGCGACGATGACGCCGATGATGAGGGCGATCCAGTCGATCCCGCCGGTGTCACTCTTGTTGAGCAGGCCTGTCCAGACCCAGCTGCCGATGAGTGCACCGAGGATGCCGAGGATAACCGTCACCACGGTGGAGATGTTCTGCTTTCCGGGGAGGACCAGACGAGCCAAGGCTCCGATGATCGCTCCGAGAATCACGGTCACAATGATGGTGGTGATCACGGGCAGTCCTTTCTTGGCCCTTGCGGGCCGAATGTCGTCACCCAGTTGGTGACTTCGACATATCGAGCCTATGCCACATTTGGCGTCCAAAGTGCACAGCGCGTGGCCCAGTCTGCAGAGGTGCTGATTTGCATCCCGGCAGGTCAGGGCATGTTTTGCGGATGTGCGGGGGCGGCAACCGGGTTGTGACGCCCTCAGATCTGACCGAAGCCGACCTTGCTCTTCTCGGACTCGCCGACCAGGACCCAACCGAGGGCGCGGCCGGGGATGAGGAGTTCGCGGCCCTTGGTGTCGGTGAGGCGCAAAATGCCTCCCTCCGCCAGCGCGGCGTCGATGGCCTTGGACACCTCGGCGGGTGAGGAGTCGGTCTCGAGTGCGATCTCGCGTGCGACGTTCTGCACGCCGATGTTGACCTCCACGGTCGGTCACCTTTCGTTCGTGATGGCCGCTCGGCAGGAGCCGAGGACCTCTTCACGAGAGGCTAACCGTGCACCGCCTCGGATCGTTCCCCGCCCGCTATCGGCAGGGATCCGATGCCGCGCCACATGAGCGCGGTGACGAGGCCGCTGGCTTCGTCCCTGTCGAGTCCGGACTCGGCCGCCAGCCAGTGCCGAGCGGTGATCTGGGACATGCCAGCGAGCCCGGTGGCCAGAAGCATGGCGTGCTCGTCGGGGATTCCGGCATCGTGCACGATGACGTCGGCGATGGCCTCGGCGCAGGCGAGCTCGAGACTGTCGAGTCGGGCGCGGACCTGCGGAACACCGGTGAGGTCGGACTCGAAGATCATTCGGAATGCGGCACCCTCGCGGGACACGAAGTCGAAGTAGGCACTGATCGTCGCGCGGACACGATCCTGGTTGTCCTCGGCGGGCTCCTGCATGGCTTCACGGACGAGGCGCTCGAGGGTGTGGCAGTGCTCGTCGAGGAGAGCGAGATAGAGCTCGAGCTTGCCCGGGAAGTGCTGATAGAGCACCGGCTTGGACACTCCTGCGTGCTCAGCGATGTCATCCATCGCGGCCGCGTGGTAGCCCCGCTCGACGAACACGGACTGTGCCGCCTCGAGCAACTGGGCCCTGCGCTCGGATCGTGGCATGCGCTGTCCGCGGTGAGTGCTGGTGTCCATGGGAGTCCTGTCTGCGCTACTCATTCAGTGTGGTGCGGGTCATCGTACGGAACGTGGGAGTCGGGTGGGGGCGCACGGACGTATCGTGGCCGGGTGGACGCCGTGGACAGGACAAGCGGGCGTATGCCGCTCGCACCCGTCGGGGGCGAGCTCTCGCCTTCCGAGCGGACGCGCTTTGCGCGCCACGTGATCCTTCCGGGCATCGGTGACACGGGGCAGCGCCGACTCCGGGCGGCACGAGTTCTCGTCGTCGGTGCCGGTGGTCTGGGGTCGCCGATCCTGCTCTACCTCGCCGCCGCGGGAGTCGGACATCTGACGGTCGTCGACGACGACGTGGTCGAGTCGACCAATCTGCAGCGCCAGGTCGTTCACGGTGTGACCGACGTCGGTCGGCCCAAGGTCGAGTCGGCCGTGGCAGCGCTGCAAGACCTGGCACCGGACGTGGTGGTCTCGCCAGTGGGCGAGCGCCTCACCGCCGCCAACGTCCTCGATCTCGTCGCCGACCATGACGTCGTCGTGGACGGTGCGGACAATTTCCCGACCCGCTACCTCGTCGGCGACGCGTCCGCCCGCCTCGGAGTCCCGCACGTGTGGGGGTCGGTCTATCAGCACGATGCGCAGACCAGCGTCTGGTGGGCCGGAGAAGGGCCGTGCTATCGCTGTGTCTTCCCCAACCCTCCGCCGCCCGGCGCCGTGCCGTCGTGCTCGACTGGCGGGGTGCTCGGTGCCAGTTGTGGCGCGGTCGGGTCGGTGATGGCCGAGGAGGTGGTGAAGCTCCTCATCGGGGTGGGTGAACCCCTTGTCGGACGCCTGCTGCTGCACGATGCCTGGCGTCAGGAGTGGAGCACCCTCCCCGTCGCTGCCGACCCCGACTGCGTCGTGTGTGGTGTCGGGGCGGACCCCTATCGTCCCCTGGGGATCGAAGGAGAGACGTCGACCGGAGCAGACTCGCTCGACGAATCCTCCACTGTTGCAGCGCAATCCGCATTGCCATCGATCTCTGCCGCTGCTCTGGCCCTGCGGTTGCGCGACCGTGCTGAGGGTGCCGACGGCTTCGTCCTCGTCGATGTCCGCGAGCCGGGCGAGCGTGAGGTCGTGACCATTCCTGGTGCCGTGCCCCTCCCGCTCGCGCAGGTGCGCGCAGACAACGGTGACGCGATCGCGCAGCTCGCAGACGGCATACCGGCGCTGGTGTATTGCAAGTCGGGAGCGCGCTCTGCCGAGGCTGTCCGTCTCCTGCGTGGGCGAGGTGTCGACGCATTCGATGTCTCCGGCGGAGTACTGGCCTGGGTGAACGATGTCGATCCGAGCCTGCCCACCTACTGACGGACGTCGGCGGCAGAGACCGATGTCGGACGGTCGTGATGGGATCGGCACGTGTTGACCCTTCGACGTGCCGCGACGACCGAGACCGCTGTGCCGGTCCTCGATGCCGTGCAGCAGTCGGTCGTCGACTGGCGGGGGACTGGCGTGTTGCGCGTGCTCGGCGCCCCGGGGACGGGCAAGTCGACGGTCGCCGTGGAGGTGGTGGCCGCGCACGTGGCCGACGGCGTCCGCCCCGACCAGTGCCTGCTCCTCGCCTCCTCGCGACGAAGTGCCGCGCGACTGCGCGATCAGGTGACTGCGCGCGTGGGCGGCACCTCGACCGAGCCGCTTGCGCGCACGTTCCCGTCGTTCGGTTTTGGGGTGTTGCGGGCTTCGGCAGCGCTCGTGGGCGACGCTCCACCACGGCTGCTCAGCGGGCCCGAGCAGGACGTCGTGCTCCGAGAGCTTCTCGCCGGCCACGCGTCCGGCGAGAGCATTGGCCCTCGCTGGCCCGAGCGGGTCCGTCTGGCGCTGCCGACCCGAGCGTTCCGCGCCGAGCTGCGCGACCTTCTCATGCGTGCAGTCGAGCTCGGACTCGACCCGGACGAGCTGCTCCAGCTGGGCATCCTCCACGGTCGCGACGAGTGGGTGGCGGGGGCTGAGCTGCTTCGTGAATACGACGAGGTGACCGCGCTGCTGACTCCCGGCGCGTTCGACCCGGCGTGGATCCTCGGCGCGGCCGCGAGCGCCCTCGCCGGCGATGAGGATCTTGCCGACTCACTCACCTCGTCCCTGCGGCTCGTCGTGGTCGACGACGCCCAGGAGATGACGCCCGCTGCGCTGCGGCTGCTCGAGGTCCTGCGACGCGTGGCCCCCACTGCCGGCACGGTCCTCCTCGGCGACCCGGACAGCGCCACCCAGACGTTCCGTGGGGGTGACCCGACGCTGCTGGCCCGGGAGTGGGCCGTCCTCGGCGACGGGCCGACCGTCGTCCTGCCACGCAGCCACCGGCTGCCCGAGCGGCTGCGCGCCGTGACGAACGCCGTGGCCGGACACATCGGGGTGCTCGGTGACGCGACCCATCGCAAGGCCGAAGCGGCTGGCGACGGCGGGTCGGCCGAGGTGCACCTGCTGAGGTCCGCGAGCCAGGAGGCGGGGTTCATCGCCTCACGCCTGCGGGCGGCCCACCTGCTCGACGACGTGCCGTGGTCCGACATGGCGGTCATCGTGCGTGGACAGTCGCGCAGTGCGGCGTTGCGGCGTGCTCTGCAGTCCTCGGGGGTGCCGGTCAGTGCCGCCGAGGCCGAGCTTCCGGTGCGCGACGAACCTGCGGTCAGGCCGCTGCTCACGCTCCTCCAGGTCGTCAGCGACCTCGCGCTCGAGCGGACCGAGGAGGTGCCCGTGGAGGTGGCGCTCGACGTGCTCGTCTCGCCTCTTGGGGCCGCGGATCCGGTGGAGCTGCGACGGCTGCGTCGGGCCCTTCGGCGCGACGAGCTCGACGCCGGCGGATCGCGCACCAGCGACGAACTCATCGCCGAGGTGCTGCTGCGCCCCGCTGTTCACGACCGGCTGGGTCTCGAGGGCCGCTCGGTGCAGCGCATCGGACGGATGATCCGGGCCGGGGTCGAGGCATGCAGTGCCGTCGACGGCGGCTGGGGCCCGGGCGTTTCGGCCGAGGGCATCCTCTGGGCGATGTGGGACGCCTCCCGGCTGGCGAGCCAGTGGCGCGAGACGGCGCTGGGCGGTGGAGCGGCGGGTGCCCGCGCCGATCGTGACCTCGATGCTGTGCTGGCTGTGCTCCGCGCCGCCGCGACCTACGGCGAACGTCTGCCGGGTTCCTCGCCCGAGGCCTTCCTCCATCACATCCTCGGCCAGGACGTGCCCGGTGACACGCTCGCGGCGCGTGCCCCGGCCGGCGAGGCGGTCTCGCTCCTCACGCCGCAGTCGGCCGCGGGACGTCAATGGCCCCTGGTTGTGGTCGCCGGTGTGCAGGAGGGCAGCTGGCCCGACCTTCGACTGCGCGGCTCACTCCTCGGTTCCCAGGACCTCGTCGACGTGGTGCGTGGCCGCGAGGGAGGCCACCGGGCCGCCCTCGCCGCAGTGCGGCATGACGAGACCCGACTCTTCCACGTCGCGGTGTCACGGGCGACCCGTTCTCTGCTTGTCACTGCGGTGCGCAGTGAGGACGAACAGCCTTCTCCCTACCTCGATGTCGTCGACCCCCTGCCCGATGACGCCGACCGTCGTGAGCCGAGCGACTGGGCTCGACCCGTGACGCTTCCCGCGCTGGTCGGTGCCCTGCGGCGCGATGTCGTGTCCAGTGATGCCCGCCGTCGGGGTGGTGCCATCACTGGGCTGGCCCGGCTCGCTCGCGCTGGCGTCCCCGGTGCTGATCCTGCCTCGTGGTGGGTGTTGCACGCACTGTCCGACGAGCGACCTCGCCGCGGGCCGGATGACACGGTGCGGGTCGGGCCGTCGGCGATCGACGGGTTCACCTCGTGCCAGCTCAAGTGGGCGCTCACCAAGGTCGGTGGTGATGGCCCGATGATCGGCCAACGAGACATCGGCACGCTCATCCACGAGATCGCAGCCGAGGGTGACTCCGATGCCGCCACGATGCGGGCCACCCTTGACGAACGCTGGCCCCGACTCGGGCTGCCCCAGGGGTGGGCGACCGACCTCAAGCGCCGACAGGCAGAGGGGATGGTGGACCGGCTGGCGCGCTTCTTCAACGAGAACACGGCCGCCGGCTGGGGACGCCTCGCGGCCGAGTCGCGGATGAAGGTTGAGCTCGGACGGATCGTGCTGAGTGGCACGGTCGACCGCCTCGATGTCGGACCCTCCGGCGACGTGCGGGTCATCGACTACAAGACCGGCTCCAGCAAGCCGAAGGCCTCGGACGTCCCGCGCCACGGGCAGCTCGGTGCCTACCAGCTGGCAGTCGTCTCTGGCGGTTTCGAGGATCTCGAAGTCCCCGAGACGTCGTCGGGCGCAGCCCTGCTCCACGTCGGCAAGGCGGCGGGCAAGGCCACGACGATCCAGGTCCAGCCGCCACTGGCGCAGGACGACGACCCGGAGTGGGCGCAACGGCTCGTCGTCGACACCGGTGAACTGATGGGTGGCGCGACATTCGTCGCAACCCCGAGTGACGAGCTGTGCCGCACCTGTCCGGTGCGCAGCTCCTGCCCGGCCCAACCAGAGGGGAGGGCCCTATGAGCACCACGAGCACCTCGGATGCGCCGGCAGGCGCGGTTGCAGGTGTGCGGTGGTCGGCTGCGGCCGTCGCCGAAGCCATCGGCCTGCCGCACCGCCCCACCCCCGAACAGACCGCGGTCATCGAGGCACCACTACGTCCTCTCCTCGTCATCGCGGGCGCGGGCTCGGGCAAGACCGAGACGATGGCCGCGAGGGTCGTGTGGCTCGTGGCCAACGGGTTTGTCGAGCCCGAGGACGTGCTCGGCCTCACCTTCACCCGCAAGGCAGCCACCGAGCTCTCCGACCGCATCGGCAACCGCCTCGCCCAGCTGCGCCGTGTCGGGCTATGGACCCCCCAGGAGGTCGACGGCGCACCGTCGCTCGGGGCAGCCGTGAGCGTGTCGACCTACCACTCGTATGCCGGTCGGCTCGTGCGCGAGCACGGTCTCCGCCTTGGCTACGAGGCAGACACGCGACTGCTCTCCGAGGCCGCCGCCTGGCAGACAGCGCACGAGGCCGTCGCGCGCTATGACGGGCCCATGGACGAGGTCGACAAGGCCGAGTCCACCGTCACCGCGGCCGTCGTGGACCTCGCTGGCGAGATGGCGGAGCACCTCCAAACACCGGCAACCGTTGCAGCGCACTTGGATCGAGTCATCGATCACCTTGAGCAGCTCGAGCGAGGAGACACCAAGAAGCGGGTCAACCCCCTGGCCGCCGAACTCACGAACCTGCGACTTCGACGAGCTGTGCTGCCCATCGTCGACCGCTACGCCCAGCTCAAGCGCAGTCGTGACGCGATGGACTTCGCCGACCAGATGGCGCTCGCAGCACGCCTTTCGATGACCTTCGACGACATCGGTGCGATCGAGCGTGCCCGGCACCGCGTCGTGCTGCTCGACGAGTTCCAGGACACGTCCGAGGCGCAGCTGGCGCTGCTCAAGGCGCTCTATGTCGCACCGGGCGAGACGTCGGCCGTCACCGCAGTCGGTGACCCGCACCAGTCGATCTACGGGTGGCGTGGGGCGAGCGCGACGACCCTCACCCGGTTCGCGGTGGAGTTCGGCGACCCCGAGCCTGCGCGCAAGCTCGACCTGTCGACGAGCTGGCGCAACGACAGCGCGATCCTCGACGTGGCCAACCACCTGGCGCGGCCGCTGCGCGCGGCATCGCGAGTTCCCGTCGAGCCACTGTCGTCACGCCCTGGTGCAGGTGGCGGGTCCGTCGAGGTCGCCCGACTGCTCACAGCCGCTGACGAGGCTGACCACATCGCCCTCTGGCTCGCCGCGCACCGTTCACGAGGGGCCGTGAGTGCTGCGGTGCTCTGCCGCAAGCGAGCCGAGTTCGCCACGGTGACAGCGGCACTGGAGGAACACGGCATACCCCACGAGGTGGTTGGCCTGGGCGGCCTGCTCCTCACACCAGAGGTCGAGGACGTTGTCGCGCTGCTCCATGTCGTGCAGGACCCCGCGCGTGGTGACCACCTCATCCGGTTGCTCTCGGGTCCGATGATGCGACTCGGGATTGCCGACCTCGATGCCCTTGCGGCATGGTCGCGGGTGCAGCAACGCCAACGCGGGGGTGCGGTGGCCCGTCACGAGCGGGACCTCGCTCCCGATGCCGCCGACGCACCGAGCATCATCGAGGCGCTCGACGCCCTCCCTCCTCGAGGGTGGGTCGGCGACGAGGGAGAGCGGCTCGGCGACGTTGCCCGCGACCGGCTGGCCGGTCTTGCGGCCACCGTGCGGCGGATGCGCGGGCTCACCTTTCTCCCCCTGGCCGACCTCGTCCTCGAGGCCGAGAAGGCGCTCGGCCTCGACATCGAGGTCTTGTCGCGGCCCGAATACACCCCGGCCGCGGCGCGGGCGCACCTCGATGCCTTCGGTGATGTGGCCGCCCAGTTCTCGCAGAGCGCTGACCGGGCGACCCTCGGCGGGTTCCTCGACTGGATCAAGGCGGCCATCGACGAGGAGCGCGGTCTCGATCGTGGCTACGCAGACGCGACGTCGGACGCCGTTCAGGTCATGACGATCCACGCCGCCAAGGGCCTCGAGTGGGACGTCGTCGCCGTGCCGGCGCTGGTCGAGAGCACCTTCCCCGCCCACAACCTCCATTCGCCGAGCTTCAAGAATGGGGAGTGGCGCATCTCCGCGCCCAAGGACAAGGGTTGGCTGGCCGGCCTGCAGGACGGTGGGCTGCCCTACGAACTGCGCGGCGACCGTGACGGTCTGCCTGAGTTCGGCTGGCAGAGCGCGATCGGGTGGGACGAACTCGCCACTCGGCTCGAGGAGTTTGCCGTCGCCGGGGGCGAGCACGCGATCGCCGAGGAGCGTCGGCTCGCCTACGTCGCCTCCACCCGCGCCCGCCACGCCTTGCTGCTCACGGCCAGCGTGTGGAGTCGGCCCAAGACACCGCGCGTGACCTCACGCTTCCTCGACGAGGTGATGGCCCTCTCCGCCACCGAAGGCGGCTCGTCGCGGGCCCGCGTCGGTGTGTGGACAGATCTGCCCGAGCCGCCCGACGACGGGTCCTCCGTCGTCAAGCCCGGCACGGAGGATGGGCACGAGTTCGCCTGGCCGGTCGACCACCTGGGTCACCGTCGCGTGCGAGCGGATGCGGCTGCCCGTGCGGTGACTGAGGCTGTCACCGTCGCGCCGGGCACAGGTGGGGCCGCCGATGCCGGCCCGTGGGCACGTGAGCTGGAGGTCCTGCTCGCCGAACGCGCGTCGCGGCAGGCGCGCCACGACGATGTCGTCGAGTTGCCCTCCCACCTGTCGACGTCGTCCCTCGTCTCCTTCGCGAGCGACCCCGAGCGATTCGCTGCAGAGCTGCGGCGGCCCATGCCGTCGGCGCCCGCCGGGGCGGCCCGCCGGGGCACGGCTTTCCACGCCTGGGTGGAGGAGCACTACGCGCGCGCCGCGATCGTCGATCTTTTCGATCTCCCGGGCAGCGCCGACGACGACCCCATGGGCGACGAAGAGCTGCCAGCCATGCGCGAGCGATTCCTCGCGAGCCCGTGGGCCGCTCGAGAGCCGGTCGAGATCGAGACGGCGCTCGAGACCGTGGTCGATGGTGTCGCCATCCGTGGCCGCATCGATGCCGTGTTCGCCGACGTCGAGGGCGCAGAGTGGGTCATCGTCGACTGGAAGACCGGACGCCGCCCCTCCGGAGAAGTCGCGCGGATGCGCGCACTGCAACTCGCGGCATACCGGATTGCGTGGGCGCGACTACGCGGCATTGACCCGGAGCGGGTGAGTGGAGCGTTCTACTACGCCGGCACGGGTGAGACGGTCTGGCCAGATCTGGCGGACGAGGTGGAGATCAGCGACCTTCTCGCGGGAGTTCCCCGGGCGTGAGCCCGGCCTCCGGAGCGTCTTGCGCCTTCGGGACGTCTTGGTCGTCCCGTGTGGGCTCGGTCTCCGAGTCTGGACGCGATGCCAACCCGGGGATGGGCCGAGTGATCGACAGGTCCTCGTCGTCGTCCTTGTCGTCGCCGTCCTCGTCCTCGTCCTCGGGCACGACGTCTGGTCGCGGCTGGGCCTCGTCCTCAAGCTCGACTGCCGTGGCTGAGGTGGCTGAGGTGGCGCCGAAGGTCCGAGGCGTCCAGGCGACCTCGTCGTCGTGCGACGCATCCTCGATGACCGAGTCGCGATCGTCGGCGTGCTCGTCCTCCTCCTGGTAGGTCTCGTCAGCCACAACCGATTCCGTGGAGTCGTCGTAGTCGAGGTCGAGCCCGAGGGCGGAGTTTCTGAGGGGCTCTGCGGGCTCGGTCGTCTCTGCTGGCTCAGTCGTCTCGGCGACCTCGGTCTCCTTTGTGACCTGCCCTGGCGTCGGCTCGAACGCGACGTCCTCATCCTCGTCCTCGTCTTCCGCGACCGCAGGCGGGGGTGTGGCCCGACCTCTCAGAGCAACGGGCGTGAGGGAGGTGCGGCGATAGTCGTCGGCCGGGTCGTCGGCGTGCACGTCCTCGTCGAGTCGGCGCAGGCGGCTCGACAGACCCTCGACGGCCTCCTCGTCTCCCCGTGAGTCGGCGCGCATGAGTTGCGCCAGGACGCTCAGCTCTGCGGCGAGCCGAGCTCGGACCAGCAGGTTGGGGTCGGGCCGCTCCACCCGAGCGTGCGCGTAGGCCTCGAGGACGGTTTCGAGAGCGGCCGAATCCGCTTCCTCGACGAGAGCCGCGAAGTCATCGGCTGGATCAGCGACCTTGGCGTCCTCCCAGCCGGTGATGCCGCGAATGCGACCGGTGGATGCGTCGGAGTCGTCCTCGAACACCGCGAGCACCTGGTCGCCCGTGAGGTCGCCATGGATGGGCGTCGGAGCGAACCGCCACAGTGCCACGTCCTCGAGGGCCTGCTCCCAGCGCGCCAGCAGAGCCGTCGGCACCCGCCCGGACTCGGCTGCGCGATCCAGCTGGGCAAGCCGACGCGTGCGATAGGCATCCGCGTCGTAGGTCGGCATTCCGGCCTCGTCGAACAGGCGGGTGTCGGTGTTGTGCAGGGCGGCCAGGGCGCGTCCCAACTCGGCAGCAGGACCAGCGCCGGCGGGGAGGGTGTCGAAGTCGAGATTGTGGCCGGGAAGGTAGGGATAGACCATCGCCCGACCGCCACCCTTGAGTTCGACGAAGCCGCGCGGAGCCGGCACCGTGAAGGGCAGGCGTCGGGCCAACATCTGCAGCAAGGTCACCGTCAGGTCCATGCGCGCCGCCGCCAACTCACTGCGCGGCGCCCGAACCACCCATCGGCGATGCTCGGTGTCCTGGACGAAGGCGACGTCGTAGTCCTGTTCCGGCACGCTCGGCAGAGCCTCGACGCTCACCGGGTCCAGACCCGGCACGCCGGCGCTCGCGACGGCCGCAAGGAAGGTCGGGGTGCGTTCCACTCGTTCACCGTATGCCGTGAGGGCCCTTAGGGTGGGTACGTGGCGCGTGCAGCAGCGAGTCTTCCCTCCCTTGCCCTCTCCCGTGGTGGTCTCGACCGCCACAGCGAACTCCGTACCGAACCCGGACTTCTCGACGTCCTGCTCGATGATCCGGCCACCCGGGTGCTCGAGCTCGTCGGCGGTCGTGCCGAGGTCGAGGAGGGGGAGCAGGCCGAGGTGGCCCTGCGTTATCGCGCGCCGACCGCCAGCGATCGCGACCAGTTCGTGGCCTACCTCGGCCACGACGCACCCAGGGGTGGCACGGCATACCTCGTGTCTGTTGCCCCGGAGACGACCGCCACGGCCGACGATCCCCGGCGGCGCGGACTGCGCGCGGTCGGCGCGAGCCTCGGTGATCTCGATGCCGGAGTGCTCACGACGGCGACGGGCTTGGCGAACTGGCACGCGCGTCACGGCTTCTGCCCGCGGTGCGGATCACCCACGGAGCCGGCGCACTCGGGGTGGATCCGGGTGTGTCCGAACGACGAGAGCGAGCACTACCCCCGCACCGATCCGGCCGTGATCATGTCAGTCATCGACAACCAGGACCGGCTGCTCCTCGCCCGCGGGGTCGGGTTCGCCGCGCAGGGTATGTCGGTGTTGGCTGGCTTCGTCGAGCCGGGCGAGAGCCTGTCGAGCGCCGTGGCGCGTGAGGTGCACGAGGAGGTCGGGGTCACGGTGAGTGACGTCGCCTACCTGGGTGACCAGCCGTGGCCCTTTCCGTCATCGTTGATGATCGGTTTCACGGCGCGGGCAGTGACGACGGACCTCACCCTGCAGGAGAGCGAGATCGAGGCGGCCCGCTGGTTCGACCGCGACGAGTTCACCCGGGCTGTCGCTGACGGATCGTTGCTCATCTCCAGCCGGATCTCGATCGCCCGCCGGCTCATCGAGCACTGGTACGGCGGCGAGATCGACGTGGCCGACACGCCGGCCCGCAGCTGATCAGCTGGCGAGGCGCTGCTTGACCTCGGCCAGCGACGGGTTCGTCGCGGCGGTGCCGTCCGGGAAGACCACGGTGGGCACCGTCTGGTTGCCGCCGTTGACCTGCATCACGTAGACCGCGGCATCGTCGTCGCGCTCGATGTCGACGACGTCGACGGTGATGCCCTCGCGGTCGAGCTGCGACTTGAGGCGCCGGCAGTAGCCGCACCACGTGGTCGAGTACATCGTCACGCTTCCGGCGACGGGGTTCTTGGTGCTCATGGCGCTCCTGTGGACAGCCGAGGGTGGATGGTCGGACCTGCCACCTAGGATCGCACCGATGCCCATCCTGCCCTCACACCCCTCTGCTGACGCGATCCTCGACGGTCTCGACCCGGAGCAGCGAGAGGTGGCCGCCAACCCGTCCGGCCCGATGGTCGTGCTCGCGGGCGCCGGCACCGGCAAGACGCGTGCCATCACCCACCGCATTGCGTATGCCGTGCTGTCCGGTGCGCAGCAGCCGCAGCGCACGCTCGCTGTCACCTTCACGGCGCGGGCCGCGGGTGAGATGCGGACGCGGTTGCGTGACCTCGGTGTGGGTGGCGTCCAGGCTCGGACCTTCCACGCGGCGGCCCTGCGGCAGCTGCACTACTTCTGGCCACAGGCCATCGGTGGGGCGGCTCCCGAGGTCATGCCGCACAAGGCTGGCGCCGTCGCTGAGGCGGCGGGTCGGTTGCGAATGCGCTTCGACCGCACCGGTATTCGCGACCTCTCGGCAGAGGTCGAGTGGGCCAAGGTGAGCATGCTGACGTCCGAGACCTATGCCGCGGCCGCCCGGACGGCCGGACGTGAGGCGCCGGGTCTGGACCTCACCGCGATGGCCCGAGTCCTGGCGTCCTACGAAGAGGTCAAGGCCGAGCGCGGTGTCATCGACTTCGAGGACGTCCTGCTCGTCCTCGTCGGGATCCTTGAGGAGAACGACTCGGTGGCGCGCGCCGTGCGCGAGCAATATCGCAGCTTCGTCGTCGACGAGTACCAGGACGTCAACGCCCTCCAGCAGCGTCTGCTCGACCTGTGGCTCGCCGACCGTCAGGACATCTGTGTCGTGGGCGACCCGGCACAGACCATCTACTCGTTCACGGGTGCCTCTCCGGTCCACCTGCTCGGCTTCCGGGCCCGCCATCCCAAGGCGCAGCAGGTCGAGCTGGTGCGCAACTACCGTTCCACGCCCGAGATCGTCGGCCTCGCCAACCTTGTGCTGCGTTCGCCCAGCGGGGGTCGGCGCAGCGGCTCGGTCGTCCTCGAGGCCCAGCGTGAGGCTGGCCCGGCTCCGAGCCTCGTCAGTCACCCCGACGACCCGAGTGAGGCTGCTGCGGTCGCCGCCCAGATCAGTGACCTCATCGGCGGGGGTGCAGCGCCCGCAGACATCGCGGTGCTCTTCCGGACCAATGGTCAGTCCGAGAACGTCGAGTCGGCTCTCGCTGACCGCGGCATTCCCTATCTCGTCCGCGGTGGCGAGCGCTTCTTCCAGCGCAAGGAAGTGCGCGAGGCCATCGTCCTCATGCGTGGGGCGGCGCGCTCGGACGACGGGTCGGTGCCCTTGCCCGACCTCGTGCGCGACGTCCTGCTCGGCGCCGGGTGGTCGCGTCAGGCACCCAACGCTGGGGGAGCCGCACGCGAGCGGTGGGAGTCATTGGCCTCCCTGGCCGCGCTGGCCGACGACCTCACAGCAGCCGATGGTGAGGCGAGGATGCCAGCGTTCGTCCGGGAGCTCGACGAGCGCATGGCCTCGCAGCACGCGCCGTCGGTCCAGGGCGTCACTCTTGCGTCCCTCCACGCGGCCAAGGGCCTCGAGTGGGGGACGGTGTTCCTCATCGGTGCCTCCGACGGCTATCTGCCCATCTCGATGGCGGACACACCCGAGGCGATCGAGGAGGAGCGGCGGCTGCTCTATGTCGGTGTGACCCGTGCTCGCGATCGTCTCATCGTGTCGTGGTCGGGGGCCCGCACGCCGGGTGCGCGTGCCACCCGGCGCCCGTCGCGCTTCCTCGACGGCACGGCGAGCATTCTCGGCGAAGGGGCACGCTCGCAACCCAAGCGTGGATCACGGGTCGGCACGAGCGGCGGAGCCGGTGGGAAGACACCCAAGGCCCCACGGCGCAGCGTCTGTCGCACGTGCGGTGCCGACCTGTCGACGGCGGGGGAGCGCACAGTGGGCCGCTGCTCGACCTGTCCGGCCACCTATGACGAGGTCATGTTCGAACGCCTGCGTGAATGGCGGCTGGCCACGGCGCGCACAGCGAGCGTGCCGGCGTTCGTCGTCTTCACCGATGCCACCCTCACGGCCATCGCGGAGCAGACGCCATCCGACCTGGCGAGCCTCTCAGCGATCAGTGGCGTGGGTCAGCGCAAGCTCGACCTGTATGCCAGTCAGGTGCTGGCCGTCCTCGGCGGCGAATCCCCCGAGTCCGTGGTCCAATCCGCAACAAATTTTCAGAGCGAATCCGGTTCTGCTGCAACGGAATCCGGCGCCTGAGGCATGCACTCGCGAAATCAACCCATTAATTGCGTTGCACCCCGTCGTGGCGGTCCCCTAACCTGATCTGACACAGCACGGCAGCCGCCGTGCCACGACGTCACCAGACAGTGAGGAGGGTTGGCCGCATGGACATCATCAAGAGCAACGCGACGGATTACACCGTCCCGTTCCGCACGCGTGAGAGCCAGGGCGCACTGCCGACCCTCGCACCGATCTACGTTCCGGTCCAGGGGATCAGTGTGCCCGCTGCCGGCATGGCGAATTCCGCCGTCTTCGGCGCTGGATTCCGCGCCAATGCTGCCTCTGACCTCACCACGGGTGACCGCTCCGCCTCCTTCTTGGCGTCGCCGCTGTAGACCACAGCAGCGATTGGCCAAAAGGCCGCGGAACCCACCCGGGATCCGCGGCCTTTTTCGTTTGTCCGTCGATCCACAGACATCACAAATACCAACCGATCGAAGTACACGAACCCGCCCCGACCGGGCGGAGAAGGAGGTGACTCTCATGCAGCTGACTGACCTCATCGACGCACAGGAGTGCACTGCCGAACTCGGTGACGCCGTGCCCTGTCGTGAGAACGACTCTGAGATCTGGTTCGCCGACACCCCTGCCGGTGTCGAGTTCGCCAAGACCCTCTGCGGGACCTGCCCGATCAAGATCGCCTGCCTTGCGGGTGCCATCGATCGACAGGAGCCGTGGGGTGTCTGGGGTGGCGAGCTCTTCGAGCAGGGCGTCGTGATTCCCCGCAAGCGGCCCCGTGGCCGCCCGCGCAAGGACACCGTCGCGGCATGACCAACTCAGTGGCTGACCCAACGAACGACCTGTCGAGCGATCCGTCGATCGACACGTGAGCACATGACCACACATCTGGATCCTTGGAGGAACCATGTATCGCAGGCGAATGCAACAGGTTCGTCGCATCCTGCACGAGCGGAACGCGCACGAAGCGCAACGCCGTGCACAGGCGCACGTCGAGCGAGAACGAATGCTCGCCGAGGTCCGCATGATCGTGCGATGACCGATCGATTCGGTGCCGCTCCCGAACGCTGGGGGCGGCGCCGTTTCATGTCCGGAGCTGGTTATGCCGTCCCTTCCATTCCGTGAGACGCCCCAGTTTCCGGGTGGACCCGGCCCTGGGGCCGTGGTTCGCTCTTCCCATGTCGTCGACCGCAGCCGCCCGGAATTCCCCGGTCATGCCCGCTGCCGTCATGTGCTGTCGCTGTTCCTGCTGACCTCGCACAGCCTCGGTCGCCCCAAGCTGCGACCTCCACAGACGACACCCCTTAAGAGACTTCTATGACCCTTGCACGTTCGGCGTCGGCCCTTCCCGGCGTCAACACTTTCACCCCGGTCCCAGCTTCTGCGCGTGGCGCGGCTCTTCGCCGCCGACCCGGACCTTCCTGACCTGCTCCCGGTTCGCGCCGAGGATCCGGGGGGCCGGCGCTGGCACCAGCTCGCCGAGACCCACCATCTGCAGCTCTGGCTCATCGAATGGCCACCCGGCGCGAGCACCGGCTTTCACGACCACGCTGGATCGCGGGGCGCGTTCACGACGGTGCGGGGAGAGCTCACCGAGCGACAGGTCGTCCAGAAGGCCCTGCACACGCGGGTGCTGCCTGCGGGCGAGGGTCGGGCGTTCGGTGCCAACCACCTTCATGACGTCGTCAACAACGGCACCGAAGCCGCTCTGAGCGTCCACGCCTACTCGCCGCGACTCGACCAGATGACGCACTACGACCTCGTCGAGGGTGTCCTCGTCCCGGCTGGCGTCGAGCAGCGAGGTGAGAACTGGTGAGCGGCAACGGAATTGAGGAGTTGCTTGCACAGGCTCGCTCGCGTCTCGATCGGTTGTCTGCGCGCGATGCCTGGCGTGAGGTGCGCTCCGGTGCAGCGTGGCTCGTCGACATCCGTCCGGCGGCACAGCGCGCCGACGAGGGCGAGGTCGCTCCCGGTCTCGCGCCTCGCGTGATCGAGCGAAACGTTCTGGAGTGGCGCTTCGACCCGCGACAGGACGCCGTGCTTCCGGGTGTCGACTTCGACACTCGCGTCATCGTCATGTGTCAGGAGGGCTACACGTCGAGCCTTGCTGCTGATGCGTTGCGCTCACTCGGGTTGTCACACGCAACCGACCTCGTCGGTGGGTTCGCGGCGTGGCGAGGTGAGGGTCTGCCCATCGGCCGTCCAGCCCGCCAGCTGGGGTCGTAGGCAGACCCCTCGGTTCTTGCACCGCGCGACCCTTGGGGCGCTGTCGGGTCGTGCGGCAGGATGGACGCATGGCCAACCAGATCCGTATCGCCCAGGACGAGGTTGCCGACGAGGTGCTGTCCAACGACTCGTTCGCCCTGCTCACGGGCATGCTGCTCGATCAACAATTCCCCATGGAGCGAGCCTTCGCCGGACCGGCCAAGGTGCTCGAGCGCTTCGGCACCCTTGATCCGGCTGCCCTCGCGGCGGCCGAACCGGAGTCCTTCGCTGACCTGTGCTCGACTCCGCCGGCCGTCCACCGCTACGGGCGCTCGATGGCCGGCCGCATCCAGGCGCTCGCGACCGTCGTGCGTGACGACTACGACGGCGACGCGAGCCGCATCTGGGCCGACGCGACGACCGGCGACGAGCTCTTCAGGCGGGTCAAGAAGCTCCCCGGCTTCGGCGACCAGAAGGCCAGGATCTTTGTCGCGCTGCTGGCCAAGCAACTCGGTGTGCGCCCTGAGGGCTGGGACAAGGCTGCCGGCGCCTACTCGGAGGAGGGCAGCTTCCGCTCCGTGGCCGATGTCGTCGATGCCGACTCGCTACAGAAGGTGCGCGACTTCAAGAAGGCGACCAAGGCGGCGGCCAAGGCCGGCAAGGACTGAGCCGCACGGCGCGACGCAGCCACACGGCATGCCCAAGAGAACGGCACATGCCGTTCGCTCAGTTCGGTGGCGGGACGGCGTCCTCGTCGATCCCGGGCACGTGGGCGAAAACGAGGTCGCGCATCGGCACGGTGCCACCGATCTGGCAGAGCACGCCGATGCTGCCCAGCCACACCCGGTGGATGAGCAGGTAGTCGGGTGGCAGGTTGAACTTCAGCCCGACGAGGAACCGCTCACGGCGTGGGTCCTGGATCGTTGCCGAGACCGAGCGCAACCAGCTGCGGCTGAACGTGAAGTTTGCGTGCTGGAACGGTTCCACGAACGTGCGCAAGTAGTTCAGAAGGGCAGCATCGGAGACCTCGACACCGGGACGGATGAAGCCTGCGCGCCGCAGCGTGGCACCCAGGGCTGCTTCGTCTGCGGCGAGGATGTGCGTGATGATCTCGCCCATGTCCGCTGGCATGCCGTGGGGCAGCCGGTTCACCGCGCCGAAGTCGAGGACGCCCAGCCGCCCGTCAGACGTGATCCGGAAGTTGCCCGGGTGCGGGTCGGCATGGAGGAGGCTGGCCCGGTTGGGGCCCCGCAGCAGGAACTCGAGGTAGAGGCCGGCTGCCTGGTCGCGCTCGGCGGGTGTGCCGTCGGCGATGACCTGGGACAGCGGACGCCCCTGCACCCACTCGGAGACGATGACCTGGTCGGAGTGGGCGAGCACGTCGGGGACGAAGACGTCGTCATCGTCGCGGAACGCCTTGGCAAAGACCTTCTGGTGCGTCGCCTCAAGGTCGTAGTCGAGCTCCTCGCTCATCCGGTCGCGCACCTCGTCGAGGATCGGGCCCATGGCGATGCCCGGGATCCACGCCCCAGCGAGGCGGGCAACGCGCGACAGTTGCGTGATGTCGGACAGGAGGGCTGCCCCGGCTCCGGGGTACTGCACCTTGACTGCCACCTCGCGCCCGTCGCGCCACACGGCACGGTGGACTTGGCCAATGGAGGCCGCTGCGACGGGGAGGTCTTCGAATGATTGGAACTTGGCGGTGCGCCATCGGGGTCCGAGCTGCTCAGCAAGGATCGCGTGCACCCGCTCGACCGCCATGGGCGGCGCGGCTTCCTGGAGCTTGGTCAAGGTGGCCCGATAAGGGCCCGCGAGCTCCTCGGGCATCGCGGCCTCCATGACCGAGAGGGCCTGCCCGAACTTCATGGCGCCGCCCTTGAGTTCGCCGAGGACGGCGAAGAGCTGCTCGGCGGTGCGGGTCTGGAGTTCGGCGGCAATGACCTCGGCGGGCGCCCCTCCCACTCGCCGCCCGAGGCCCACCGCCGCGCGGCCAGCGTGGCCGAGGGGCAGGCCCACGAGCTTGGCAGTGCGTGTCAGAGATCGTCGGGGGATGTCGCTCACCCGACCATTGTGTCCTGACTGCCTTGGGGCCATGCCCCGGATCCCGAGGCAGAGCAGGTGGCGCACATCGGGTGTCGGCCCCAGTGTCGGTGGGTGACGCTCGGCCCCTCGACCTCGAGCTCGGTCGAGACGCCGCTGAGACGGGTCGCCCCGGCGACGGCCGCGAGGATGACGCTCGCCGTCACGGCAGCCGTGAGGACACCGAGGCCACCGGAAGGCAGAGCCACGGAGTCGAGGGTGAATCGGCCGAGGGGAAGGGCTCCCACGGCATCGAGGTCGTGGGCGGTGAGGGCGTGGCAGCGCCAGCAGGCTCCCGACCCGGGGACGATGAGTGGCCCCACCACAGCGCTGGCTCCGTCGCACGTCACGGGCAGGTGGATGACGCCGTGGCGATGCCATGGAGCGGTCGCCTCGACGGTGACGGTCCGGTGGCCGACCAGGATGACGGCGGCCGGACGTTCACGCGGGCTGAGCCCGACGAGGGCCTCGGCGGCATCAGCTGCGAACGGACCGCCGTGCACCCGCGCTGCGCCAGCCAGGCGCAGCTGACGGCAGATCTCGTCCGGAAGGCCACCACGACCGTCCACGACGATTGCCGGCTGGACCATGGATGCCTCCCGAGAATGTGTGGTCTGGACAATCTGGCACACGGCGGGCAACGGCCCGTTTCGTCATCCACAGGCCGGGGCAAAGCAGCGGCCCCCGGCGAGCACCGGGGGCCGTTGGAACGAGAAGGCGGGGCGGTCAGGCCTTGCCGAGGATGCGGTTGAGGTTGGTGCCGCAGACGGGGCACTTGCCCTTGGCCATGCGTCGGCCGTTGTCGGAGACGACGACGTTGCCTTCGGCTTCGCGCTTCTCCTTGCACTTCACGCAGTAGAACTCGCCCTTGTAGGTCTCGTCAGCCATTGCAACTCCTTGGTCGTGGTGCCGCTGTGAGCGGCGAGGACTCTTTCACCCTAGACCGACTGAGCACGAATTCGTGCTGTGCCACGCTCAGCCGCGGCGCGTGGCACAGCAGCCTTCATGCCGCGAATCTGCCCCATTGTTCACACTGGTCACCTGAGTCTCAGTAGTCACCCTGGCGTCGCGCGGCGGGTCGCACGAAGGATTGCGCGGTCGCGGCCGACACCCACGCGGGGGCTCTCGGACAATGTCGGCGCTCTGGCCTAACGTGGAAGGCGTGAGCACCGAGGACGTTGAGGTCCGGCGCAGCGCGCGACGTCGACGCACAGTCAGCGCCCGTCGCGAGAACGGTCGTGTCGTCGTGCTCATCCCCGCGTCCATGTCTCGCGCCGACGAGCGGGTCTGGGTGGCCCGCATGCTCGACAAGCTCAAGGCCGGTGAGCGGCGTCGGCGTCCGAGCGACAAGGACCTCATGGCGCGTGCCACCGATCTCTCCGGGCGCTACCTCGGTGGGCACGCACGACCGCGAAGCATCCGTTGGGTCTCCAACCAGCGTTCGCGCTGGGGCAGCTGCACGCCCGCCGACGGCTCGATCCGGCTGTCCGACCGGTTGCAGGACATGCCGAACTACGTCGTCGACTACGTCATCCTCCATGAGCTCGCGCATCTGCTCGTGGCTGGGCACAACCGTGACTTCTGGACCCTGCTGCGGTCCTATCCCAAGCTCGAGCGCGCGCGGGGTTTCCTCGACGGGGTGGCGCTCGCCAAGGGGATCGACATCGCTGATGACGCCGACGAGGACCTGGGCGTGGAGGACGCCGAGGGCGCCTCCGCCTGAGCCAGTTCAGCGTCGCTCAGTTCAGCGTCGCTCAGTTCAGCGTCATTCAGATCAGTGGTGCAGTGCCTGTCGAGCTGCGTCGACGAGCGCGGTGAGTTCGGTGCGCGTGCCCTCGGGCAGGGCGTCGGCCGGCCACCACGCGACATCGAGGGACTCCTCACTGGTCGCCGGACGGACAGCCGGGTCGACGACGGCGGCGTAGCGCACGTCGAGGTGCTCACGGCATCGACCGAAGTCACCGTGCAGCCGGTGCTGGTTGAGCTGCACGATGGTGGGTTCCGGCGTGACAGAAGGGATCCCGGACTCTTCACGACCCTCGCGTATCGCGGCGGCATACAGGCTCGTGTCGTCGACCTCGAGGTGACCGCCGAACTGGAACCACTGCTTCGCCCGGCGGTGGTGCGTCAGCAACACCTGTCCGCCGTCGGGGCTGATGACGAGACAGCTGGCGGTGAGGTGGGCCGGCGGCCCGGCCTTCGCGACGCCGTCCGGGTGCCGCTGGAGATGATCGAGGTATGCCGCCCGCAACCGTTCCTGTGACGCGTCCGGTGCGCTCCACCCGGCCAAGGTCGTGGTCGCCTCGGCGTGCAGGTGCGCAAAGGCGTGCGCGACCGCAGCGTCGGCGGTGTCGGTGTCAGTGCCGGTCCGCTCGGTCACGGGGCGGGCGGTCGATCCGCCGCAGGGCCTGACTCGCCGGGCGAGCCACCGGAGGCATCCGGGCCCCCGGAGGTGTGAGGGCCGCCGGAGGTGCCTGAGTCGCCCGAACTGTCCGAGTCGCCCGAGTCGGCGCGCAGCAGCGCATCCAGCTCGGCATCGAACGAGTCGGCTCCTGCGGCTACGGCGTTCTGGCGCTCGACGTAGCCCAACGGGTCGTCGAGGTCCGCGGAGGCGGGGGCGACATCGGGGTGGGCCCACGCCGCGTCGCGCGCCTCGGCGCCACCCGAGGCCTCGAGTGCCGCGAAGAGGTTGGCGGCATCACGCAGGCGGCGCGGACGCAGCTCGAGCCCGACCAGGGCGGAGAACGTCTTCTCGGCTGGCCCGCCGCTGGCGCGACGACGGCGGACGGCTTCGCCCAGGGCGTCAGCCTGGGGGAGGTGCGACTTCACGGCGGCCGCGGTGACGACGTCGATCCAGCCCTCGATGAGGGCCAGGAGGGTCTCGAGGCGCGTCAATGCGGCCTTCTGTGCGTCGGACTGCTGCGGGGCAAACAGCCTTCCCGCGAGCGCCTGCTGCATCGCTTCGGGATCGGTCGGGTCGATGGAGCGCAGACCTTCCTCGATGGCCTCCGTGTCGATGGTCGTGTCGCGGGCATAGTCACGCACTGCTGAGAGCAGCTGCGGTGCGAGCCAGGGAACGGCGTGGAAGAGACGCGTCCGGGCGCTTTCACGCACGGCGAGCAGGAGTCGGGCCTGGGGCTCGTCGATCTCAAGGCCCTGCGCGAAGGCAGTGATGGCCTGGGGCATCAGGATGACATCGGGGGCGGGGACGAGAGGAAGGGAGACCTCACCACCGGTGAGGATCTCGCCGGCGAGCGCGCCCACCGCCTGGCCGAGCTGGACCGAGAACATCGAGCCCTGCATGCGCTTCAGCATCGGGCCCATCTGGCTCATCACTTCTGCCGGATTGGTCCCAGGGGGGACCATACCTTCGGGCAACCCGCCCTCGCCCAGATCGCCAAGCTGTTTGGTGAGGGCGTTGCCCATCGCGTCACTGACGCCGACGGCGATTGGGTCGACGAGCTCGCACCAGACGGGAAGGGTCGCCTCGACCCACTCGGCGCGGCTCCATGCGCGACCGGTGAGACCGGAGTGATCGAGGTCGGTGACAGCGTCAAGCCAGAGATTGGCGACGTCGACGGCCTGTCGTGCCTCCGCCGATGCAGCGGCGGAGACGGTTGGATCGCCCTCTGCCGCAACGGTCTTGCGGGCGATGTCCGTGGCGACGGTGGCATCGACCGCTCCGGACTCGTCGGCTCCGGCAAACATCGCCTGCACCTGTCCGGCCACCATCTGCAACATCTCTGGGTCGACCTTGTCCAGACCCATGCCGCGCATCATCTCGACCATCTGGGGGTCGAGCTCACGACCGCCGGTGAGCCCTCTGAGAACCTGCTCGAGTTCCGGCGGAAGGCCCGTGTCCTCGGGCTCGTCGGGGAGGTCTTGCGAATCGGTCACTGCTGGGCTCCTGTGGCGACGGTGAGAAGATGTGGTCTCATCAATACCCAACCACGGATGACCCGGGGATAGTTCCGAGGAGGAACGTGTGGAGCACGACGTGACGGGTGAGAGCTCGACGGCCGGCACGGTGTCCCTGGCGCAGATCCGCGAGGAGCCCCTCTCGGTCGACGAGGTCCTGTCGGCGGTCCAGGACCCCTCCTGCGGAGGCATCACCGTGTTTGTCGGTGTCGTCCGCGACCATGACCGGGGTCAGGACGTCGCCTCGCTCGACTACTCCGTCCACCCCACCGCCCAGGCCCGCCTGACCGAGGTCGCCGGAGTCGTTGCGGCGAGATCTGGTGCCGTGCACCTGGCGGCCCTGCACCGCAGTGGGCATCTCGAGGTCGGTGACATGGCCGTTGTCGTGGCTGCCGCCGCGCCGCATCGTGACGCTGCCTTCGCGGCCTGCCGTGACCTCATCGACACGCTCAAGGCGGAGGTCCCGATCTGGAAGCATCAGCATCTCGGTGCCGGTGGCACCGAATGGGTGGGTATGCCGTGAGCTCGTCCGATCCTTCCGCTCCCGTGAGTGGGGCGGCGGAGTCTGCCGTGTCCGATCGTGGGTCGGCCAACCCGAACCTGTATGCCGTGAGCCGCCGGAGTTCCGGTCTTCTCACCGCACTTTTCGTCGCCATCGTTGTGGCTGCTGGGCTTTCGTTCGTTCCGCTGCCCTATGTCGTCCTGCAGCCAGGTCCGATCACCAACACGCTCGGCGAGCTCGACGGCAAGCCGATCATCCAGGTCAAGGGCGCCACGGCATACCCCGCCAAGGGTGCCCTCGACTTCACGACCGTGCGCGTCGTGGGAGGTCCGGGCGTGCGCGTCGACGTCTTCGACGTCGGGCTGGCTGCGCTGCGTGACGACCAAGAGATCTTCAAGCGTGAGGAGATCTATCCCGAGGCGACGAGCCGCGAGGAGATCCAGCAGGAGAATGCCGCCGAGATGGTCGACTCGCAAGAGGTCGCGGCGGCGATCGCCTTGCGCGAGACCGGACGCACCGTGCCCGAGCGGGTCATCGTGTCGCAGGTTCCCGAGGGCTCACCGGCCAAGGGAGTCCTCGAGGCTGGCGACGAGTTCGTGTCCGTGGCGGGTGCGCCGACTACTGATGCGGCGGCCGTGCAGGCGGCGGTGCGCGCGCAGAAAGCCGGCAGCAACGTGGCCATCGTCGTCAAGCGCAAGGGCGCCGAGAAGTCGTTGTCCGTTCCGACTCGCGAGAATCAGGGCGCAACGATCATCGGCGTCCTGCTGGGTCGCGACTACGACCTTCCCGTCGACGTCACCATCACTGCCGGGGGAGTCGGGGGCCCTTCTGCGGGAACGATGTTCACGCTCGCGGTCTATGACGTCCTCACCCCCGGAGACCTCACTGGGGGCAAGAGCATCGCTGGCACCGGGACGATGGAACCCGATGAGTCCGTCGGACCGATCGGTGGCATCCGACAGAAGCTCCACGGGGCCCGTGACGGGGGAGCCGACTATTTCCTGGCGCCTGCCGACAACTGTGCCGAGGTCATCGGGCACATCCCCGAAGGGCTGACTGTCCTTCGGATCGGCAACTTCGACGACGCGCTCGGGGCGGTCAGGGCCATCGCCGCAGACAAGGCCGACACCGTGCCCACCTGTTCAGCCAGCTGACCGACCCGTTGCCCCGGTGGTGCGGGTAGTCAGCGCCGATGAGCGGTGCAGGTCGGCGCGCGAAGGGCACTAAGTCGGTGTTCAGTCGGTGAACGTTGCGCGCAGGGCGGCCACGAGCCCAGGAGCGATGTCGGAACCCGTCGCAACCCGGTCGTCGCGGTCGTGATCACGTTGCCGGAGCAGGCAGATGCTGCGGCCGTCGCGCGTTGCTGCGGCGAGAAGGCGGACGTCACGGCGGTCGGGATGCTCGGCCAAGGCCGCCACCGCGGCCTCACGATCGGTGGGAAGGCCCCGCTCCGCATCCGGCGGGACGACAAGTCGCTCGACGACGATCGCGCACCCTTCGACGGTCTCGGGCCACGCGATCTGGCCGAGCAGCGACTCGATCGACTCGTTCGTGGGGAGGTCCTCCTGCTCGATTGCCGTGAGGGCCCCGTGCACCTGGTCAGACACTGTCAGCCCGGTTGCGAGGTGCGGTTCACGTTTGAGGAGGTCGGCGGTCGGGACGAGTGCGAACAGGCGCGGCGGCTGGTCCCAGCCGGATGACGCGACATGGCGTTCGGTGTCGAGAGCGGCAAGGGAAAGGGGGTCGGTCACAGGCTGAGAGGCGGAGGTCACGAACCCATCGTGCCGCACTCATGTTCGCGGGATAGGTTGGCCTCCAGCCCGGGCCCGCCTGGGGAGGCACGGACGTGGAGTCAGCAAAAAGTGAGCCGGTCAGAGTGGTTCGACGGGATCAACCCCGACGACGCAGACAAGGGGCCCGGTTCGTCCGGGCCTGGCGGTCCGGGGCGGCCATCTCGCCCTGAAGGTCCGGCAGCTGGTGGGTCTGGGCTTGGCGGTCGGGTTCGCCCTCACCCCTCGGGGACACCTCCCAAGCGTGGGCCGCTCAGCACGACGCTCGCCATCCTCGCGGGGCTCGTGATCCTTGCTCTGCTGATTTCTGGGATCCTCACCGACCTCTGGTGGTTTGACTCCGTCGGTTTCCGCGACGTCTTCATGACCCAGCTCGGCACCCGCGTCTTCCTCTTCATGGCAGCCTTCATCCTCACGGCCGGTGCGGTCGCCGCAAGCCTTGTCACGGCATACCGGACGCGTCCACTGCGCATTGCGCCCTCGCCCTCTGCGCAGGTCCTCGACCAGTACCGCCAGGTCCTCGACCCGCTGCGGCGCCTCGCGACGGTCGTCGTCCCGTCGGTTCTCGGCCTGCTCGCCGGTGCTGCGGCGATGGGCGCCTGGCGCACGTTCCTGTTGTGGCGCAACGCTGTTCCATTCGGGACCAAGGACAAGCAGTTCGGTCTCGACGTCGGATTCTTCGTCTTCACGCTGCCGTGGCTGAGCTTCCTCGTCAGTTTCTTCACCGTGATCCTGCTTCTGGCCCTCATCGCGGCAGCGTTCACCCACTACGTCTATGGCGGCCTCCAACTGCCCGGTCGCGGCACCACGACGCGCGCCGCGTTCATCCAGATCGCCACTATTGCCTCGCTGCTCGCCCTTGTGCGGGCCGCGGCCTATTGGCTGGACCGCTACAGCCTCACAACCCACGAGTCCAGGCTGATCACCGGCATCACCTACACCGACGCCAACGCGGTCCTGCCCATCAAGGCGATCCTCGCTGTCGCCACCGTGATGTGTGCCGGCTTCTTCATCGCCGCGATCTGGACCCGGAGCTGGCGCCTGCCGCTCATCGGCGTCGGCCTCCTCACCGTCCTCTCGATCGTCGCCGGCGGTCTCTACCCGGCGGCCGTGCAGTCCCTCAAGGTGCGACCGTCCGAGAAGTCGCTCGAGGCCCAATACATCCAGCGCAACATCGACGCCACCCGCGCCGCGTTCGCCATTGACGGCATCGAGAAGACGCCCTATGCCGCCACCACCGACGCCGCGCCCGGGCAGTTGCGTGAGGACGCCGAGACGATCCCGGGGATCCGGCTCGTCGACCCCAACGTGGTCTCGCCGACGTTCCGCCAGTTCGAGGGTCTGCGCCCCTACTACGCGATGCCCGACATCCTCGACGTCGACCGCTACGCGCTGGACGGCAAGAAGAGTGACTCGATCGTGGCCGTTCGTGAACTCAACCTCGGAGGCGTCCCCGCGAACCAGCGCAACTGGCTCAACGACCACACCGTCTACACCCACGGCTTCGGGTTCATCGGCGCCTACGGCAACAGGCGCACGAGCGAAGGTGACCCCCAGTTCTTCTCCCGCGGGTTCTCCACCAAGGGCCCATTGGGGATGGACTACGAGCCCCGAATCTACTTCGGTGAGCAGTCCCCCTCCTACTCGATCGTGGGCGCCCCCGAGGGTGCCAAGCCGCGCGAATTCGACTACCCCGACGACGGGGGAGAGGGAGGTCAGGCCAACAACACCTTTGACGGCAAGGGCGGAGTCGCGATCGGTTCGTTCATCCGCAAGATCGCGTATGCCGTGAAGTACCGCGAGCCGAAGTTCCTCCTGTCGGACGCCGTGAACAGCGACTCGCGCATCCTCGATCACCGGCAGCCGCGCGAGCGTGTCGAGCGGGTGGCTCCCTGGCTCACCATCGACGGCAACTCCTACCCGGCCGTCATCGACGGGCGGGTCAAGTGGATCGTCGACGGTTACACGACCTCCCAGCGCTACCCCAACAGCAAACTCACCGACCTGACCGAGGCGACGTCCGACTCGGTCAGCACCACCTCGCGAACCGTCGTCACGGGCGCAGGTCAGGTCAACTACATCCGCAACTCGGTGAAGGCCACCGTCGACGCGGCGGACGGTTCGGTCAAGCTCTATGGCTGGGACACCAGCGACCCCATCCTCAAGGCGTGGAGCAAGGCCTTCCCCGGCGCTGTGTCGCCTCTCTCGGAGATGTCTTCGCAACTCATGTCGCACGTTCGCTACCCGCAGGACCTCTTCAAGGTCCAACGCCAGTTGCTGGCGAGCTATCACGTGACCGACGCGGACTCGTTCTATGGCGGTGGCGACTTCTGGCAGATTCCCAAGGACCCGACCCACACCACCGCCACGCAGGATCTGCCGGTCTACTACCAGTCGCTGGCCATGCCGGACCAGACTGCGCCAGCATTCTCGCTCACGACGACCTTCATTCCTTCGGGCTCGGGTCGCGAGATCCTGCGCGGCTTCCTGGCCGTGGACTCTGACGCCGGGACGACGGCGGGCAAACCCGCGGGAACCTATGGGTCGATGCGTCTGCTCGAGCTGCCACGCAACTCCGCCGTTGACGGACCGGGGCAGGTGCAGAACCAGATCGAGGTCTCGACTGCTCGGTCCCAGAGCCCGTCAGAGCCTCTCAACCTCAGTCAGTTCATCGCACAGAACCGACAGGCGGGCAAGCAGCTGACCTACGGCAATCTGCTCACCCTGCCCGTGGGTGAGGGCCTGCTCTACGTGCAGCCGATGTATGTCCAGGCATCTCGTGAGGCTGGCTCGTTCCCGCAGAACAAGGCGACTGTCGCGGTCTTCGGCAAGCGAATCGCCTGGGGCGAAACCCTCGACCAAGCTCTTGATGGCCTCTTCGGAGGCAACTCCGGAGCAGATGCCGGTGACGGCGGATCCACCCCGGGCACGACTCCGCCTCCGACAGGCGGTGGAACGCCGCCGACGACAACGCCCAGCGCGCAGCTCGCCGAGATCATCAGCGACATCGAGGCGGCCAACGCGGCAGGTCAGGCGGCTCTCAAGAAGGGTGACTTCGCGGCCTACGGCGTCGCCCAGAAGGAGCTGCAGGACGCCATCGCGCGCGCTGCGGCTCTGAGCCCTCAGCTCACGACAGCGCCCGCACCAAGTGGTTCCGCGTCGCCGACAGCGACGCCAAGCCCTTCTCCCTGACCGGATTTGGCGCACGGGCCACCGTCCCGTAACCTAGGGGATACCGAGAGGCCGCAAGGTCACTCACCCGACGCGGGGTGGAGCAGCTCGGTAGCTCGCCGGGCTCATAACCCGGAGGTCGCAGGTTCAAATCCTGCCCCCGCTACGAAACTTCAGGCCCGGAATCCACGGATTCCGGGCCTGAAGCCGTTTCAAGGCGTGGTCGACCTTCTCATCGGGTCGGGTCCGATGCGCTGATCACCCGTGGCAACCACGAGGTGTGAGGTCCGATAGAATCGGAGGCGCTACCAGAGCAAACCTTGGTCGCAGATCACACCACAACGGCGTGTCGTCACTTCGACGACTCGCCGTTTCTTGCATCTAGCACCTGCGTGGCAGCACGCGGTGGTCTCCCGGGAGGCACAGCATGGCCCCGCATCGCGTCGTCGTCATCGGCTCCGGCTTTGGCGGCCTGTTCGGAACCCAAGCGCTGAAGCGTCGTGACGACGTCGAGATCACTCTCGTGGCCAAGACGACCCACCACCTTTTCCAGCCGCTGCTCTACCAAGTCGCGACCGGCATCCTGTCCGAGGGTGGGATCTCCCCGAGCACCCGCGAGATTCTCGCCAAGCAGAAGAACGCACGCGTCATCCTCGGCACCGTCGTCAGGATCGACCTTGCGGCCAAGACAGTGACCAGCGAGGTTCTCGGCCGCGAGACCGTGACGCCGTTCGACACCCTGCTCGTCGCAGCAGGTGCCGGGCAGTCCTACTTTGGCAACGACCAGTTCGCTGAGTACGCCCCCGGCATGAAGAGCATCGACGACGCCCTTGAGCTGCGTGGCCGCATCTTCGGTGCTTTCGAGTGGGCCGAGCTCGCGACCGCCCCAGCCGAACGCGATCGATACCTCACCTTCGTTGTCGTCGGTGCTGGACCCACGGGCGTCGAGATGGCCGGTCAGATCGCCGAGCTCGCCCACCGCACCCTCAAGAGAGACTTCCGGGCGATCGACACGCGTCAGGCGCGGATCGTGCTGCTCGATGCCGCCCCCCAGGTCCTGCCGTCGTTCGGCGACCGCCTCGGTGGCGCCGCCAAGAACCGCCTCGCCAAGATGGGTGTCGAGGTCGAGCTCGGCACCAAGGTCGTCGGAGTCGACTCGACGGGCATTGACATCGAGAAGTCCGACGGGACCCACGCACGCATCGAGGCCGCGACGAAGGTGTGGGCCGCCGGCGTCCAGGCCTCTGAGCTCGGCGCCATGCTCGCTGACCAGTCCGATGCCGAGCTCGACCGCGCGGGACGCGTCAAGATCAATCCCGACCTCACCCTGCCGGGCCGTCCCGATGTCTACGTCGTTGGTGACATGGCCTCGCTCGACAACCTGCCGGGTGTCGCGCAGGTTGCCATTCAGGGTGCTCGCTACGCAGCCAAGCACCTCAAGGCGCGTCTCGACGCCAAGCCGGCACCGGAGCCGTTCTCGTACTTCGACAAGGGCTCGATGGCAACCATCTCGCGCTTCAGCGCTGTCGCGAGTGTCGGCAAGTTGCGCTTCTCCGGGTTCCTCGCCTGGGTCCTGTGGCTCGGGATCCACATCGTCTATCTCATCGGGTTCAAGCAGCGGATCACCACGCTGCTGCACTGGATGGTGAGCTTCATCGGCCGCGGCCGCTCGGAGCGCACCGTGACCGCGCAGCAGATCCTCGCCCGCAACATCATCGCCAAGATGTCTCCAGAGGACCTGCCCAAGCTCCCGGTGGTCGAGTCCGACCACGTCCAACCTGACGACGTCGAGCCGGCCAATCAGGGCGTGCCGGACGAAGCCGAGGCCGAGCGCGCGAGCTGACCGGACGGCATACCGGCGGGGCACCGCTCCCTTCGGGCGTGCCACGTAGGGTGGCGTCATGCCGCTTGACTACCCGGTCCACGAGCGCACGCTGCCCAACGGTTTGCGTGTCGTCGTCTCCCCGGATCCCAGCGTTCCCAACGTCACCGTCAACATCTGGGTGGGAGTGGGCTCGCGCCACGAAGCCACCGGACGCACCGGTTTCGCGCACCTCTTCGAGCATCTCATGTTCCAAGGTTCACGCGATGTCGCGAGCGGCGAGCACTTCGAGGCGCTGATGGCGCAGGGCGGGCGCCTGAACGCCACGACGTGGTTCGACCGGACCAACTACTTCGAGACCGTGCCCAAGGGTGCCCTCGAGCTCGCGCTGTGGCTCGAGGCCGACCGACACGGCCACCTCCTCGATGCCGTGAACCAGGCGAACCTCGACAACCAGCGGGACGTGGTCAAGGAGGAGAAGCGCCAGCGCTACGACAACCAGCCCTACGGCAACGCCCTCATCGACGTCTATGCCGCGGTCTTCCCAGAAGGCCACCCCTATCACCATTCGACGATCGGCTCCATGGAGGATCTCGACGCCGCGAGCGTCGAGGACGTCCACGCGTTCTTCCGGAGGCACTACGCGCCGGACAACACCGTGTTGACCTTGTGTGGTGATGTCACCCCTGACGACGGATTCGCCCTCGTGGAGCGCTATTTCGGCTCGATCGAGCCCAGCCTCCAATCGCGACGGGGACCGGTCGAAGCTCTCCCGCCGCTCACTGACCCGGTGCGGGTGGAGCGTCGCGAGGACGTACCCAACGACCGGCTGCACGTCGCCTTCAGACTGCCGGTCGACGAGACCGAGGAGTTCAATGCAGCCAGCCTCGCCCTCGACGCTCTGGGCGGGCTCGCCTCGTCGCGTCTGGTGCGACGGCTCGTGCGCAAGGAGCAGACGGCTCTGGGTGCTCACGCGACGGCATGGGGCTTCGTGGACGGGGTCTCGCTCGGCTTCATCGTCGTCGACATCGCGGGCGAGGCCGACACCGACGACGTGGAGGCCGCCCTGCTCGAGGAGCTCGAGCGGTTCGCCGTTGAGGGACCGACGGTGGCCGAGATGGAAGCCGCACTGGCGCAGGCCGAACGCGGCTGGCTCTCCATGCTGGCAAGCCAGGAGGAGCGTGCCGACGCCATCTCCCACTACACGTTGCTCCACGGCGATCCCCAGCTCGTCAACACCCACCTCGATCGCCTGCGCGCAGTCACCCCCGAGCAGGTGCGGGCTGCGGCCGCGAAGTGGTTGTGCCCCGAGAGCCGTGTAGTCGTCGCCTATCGCGCCGACGTCGAGAACGAAGAGGTCGCATGAGCATCGAGTCGGTCCCCAGGCCCGAGGTCGCCCCTCCCGAGGCATGGGCCTTCCCCCTGCCCGACGAGTCGGTGACGGACAACGGCATACGACTTCTTTCGTATGCCGTTCCGGGCCAGTACGTCATCTCCCTGCGTCTCGTCGTGCCGCTGTCCCTGGCCGACGAGCCTGCTGATCGAGAAGGCGTGGCCGCGATGACCGCGCGACTGCTTGACGAGGGCACGTCGCGTCACTCCAGCGACGAGTTCGCTGAGCTGATGGAACGCACCGGGATGGTGCTCGGTGCATCGGTCACGGATGGTGCCCTGACCGTCGATGTCGATGTGCCGCAACGGTTCCTGTCCGTTGCCCTCGACCTGCTGCGTCAGGCGCTGGCCGAGCCGATCTTCCCCGAGGCCGAGGTGCGGCGCATCCTGCGCAGCCGTCTCGCAGAGATCGAGCAGGAGCGGGCCTCGGCCCCGCACCGAGGAGCGCGGGAACTCACTGCAAACCTGTGGGCGCCCACAGAGCGTGCCTCGCGACCCACGGCTGGGACACCGGATTCCATTGCAGCCATGGGCCGTGCCGACGTCGTGGACTTCCACCGGGCCCACGTGGGGCCACTGGGAGCGACCCTCGTCATCGCCGGTGACCTAGCCGACGTGGATGTCGCACAGGTCGTCTCCGCGGGCCTGGGTGCGTGGGTCAGCCCAGATCACGTCCCAGCCACGCCGGCACGTCCCCCGGCGGCCGCCGGGGGAGCGACCCGTGTCGTCCTCGTCGATCGTCCCGGCTCGGTCCAGACCGAGCTGTCCGTGGCCGTCCCCGGTCCCGACCGTTCGGTGGAGACCGGTTGGGATCCCTACCCTGTGCTCTCGTTCATCGTCGGTGGTTCACCGAGCGCACGCGTCGACGCCGTGCTCCGGGAGGACAAGGGCTACACCTATGGCATCCGGGCCAGCTTCCGACCACGTGCTCGCGGCGGGTCGTTCATCACGGCTGGCTCCGTGCGTGCAGATGCCACCGTCGATGCGTTGCGGCTGCTCGTGGAGATCCTTGGTGAGGCCCGAACAGGTTTCTCCCAGAAGGAGATTCGTGCTGGCGTTGACTACGTTGTGCAGACCGCCCCCGGGCGCTACGCCACAGCTGATGCGGTGGCTGACGAGGCCTCGGCGCTCGCAATCGAAGGTCTCCCACTCGACTTCCAGACGACGACGCTCACTCGCATGGGCGAGCTCGACAACGAACGCCTGACCACGGCATACAGCGATGTCGTCACGGGGGAGTGGCTCATCATCGTCGTCGGTGATGCGTCGACGCTGCGTGAGGGAATCGAGGGTCTGGAACTCGGTCCGGTGAAGGTCGTCCCCAACTGATCCGCGTCCCCGACACAGTCAGATGCGTGTCACAGACCGATGCGCGCAAGGACCTCGTCGTGAAGCAGGCCGTTGGTCGCCACGGCGTTGCCGCCGAACGGCCCGTCTTCACCGCGCAGTGAGGTGAAGCGGCCGCCGGCTTCTGTGACGATCGGCGCGAGGGCCACCATGTCGTGCAGGTTGAGCTCAGGCTCGGCCGCGATGTCGACGGCGCCCTCGGCCAGCAGCATGTAGGACCAGAAGTCACCGTAGGCACGCTCCCGCCAGCAGTCGCGGGCCAGCTCGAGGAAGGCCTCCTGACGACCCACGGCTTCCCAAGACGAAGCCGAACTGTAGGACAGTGACGCGTCAGCGACTTCGGCGACCTTCGAGACCGAGAGGCGCTTGGCGGACGTCAGGCTGCGGCCCGCCCAGGCGCCGCTGCCGATCGCTGCCCACCAACGGCGGTTCAGGGCAGGTGCGGCCACGAGACCGAGCACCGGCTTGCCGTCGTCGATGAGGCCGATGAGCGTGGCCCAGACCGGAACCCCGCGCACGAAGTTGTGGGTTCCGTCGATGGGGTCGATGACCCATTGACGCGGCCCGTGGCCGGTCGTCTCCATCTCCTCGCCGATGACGGCGTCGCGTGGACGGGTGCGCTTGAGCTGCGATCGGACGAGCTCCTCAGCACTCCGGTCGGCATCGCTCACGAGGGTGAGGTCCGGCTTGGACTCGACGTGCAGATTCTCAGCGCGGAAGCGAGAGACCGTCACTCGCTCCACCGCGTCTGCGAGGACATGGGCAAGTCGGAGGTCGTCGTCGTAGGTCGGCACGTCCGTCACCGTAGCCCCTTGCAACGGTCACAATCGGGTCTCGGGTCGGTCACGCCCCTCCCGCCCGTCGCAGTTGTGGTCTTACATGGGGACCGCATGTCCTTCCCGGGCATGTGGGCGCCACCCGACCGGGACCGGCGCTCATTTGATGTCGTTCACTTTCCCTGGGCGGCTTTACACGTAGGAGGACGTCCATGCGAGGAACCACTCGCACGGTGGCCGTTGCCGGCATCTCGGCGGCAGCCCTGCTTCTCGCAGGCTGTGGCGGCGGCAGTGAAGACAATGCTGACACTCCAACCAAGACCGGCGGCGACATCTCCGTTGAGGGCTGCAGCCCACAGAACCCGTTGATCCCGAGCAACACCTCGGAGACCTGTGGCGGAAACGTCCTGGACCTCATCACGGCCAAGCTCGTGTCGTACGCGACCAAGGACGCCAAGCCGGAGATGGACATCGCCGAGTCGATCACGACTTCGGACAACCAAAACTTCGAGGTCAAGCTCAAGAAGGGCTACAAGTTCCACGACGGCACCGAGGTGAAGTCCAAGAACTTCGTCGACGCCTGGAACTACGCGGCCTACTTCCCCAACGGCCAGGGTGCTTCGTACTTCTTCACGCCGTTTGCGGGTTATGCGGACCTCCAGTCCGTCGACCCGGACGAAGATGGCCCCCAGAAGGCTCCCGAGCCCAAGGCCAAGACGATGTCTGGCCTCAAGGTCGTCGACGACTACACCTTCACCATCGCGACGTCCGAGAAGGTCTCAAACCTTCCGGTTCGCCTGGGCTACACCGCGTTCTCGCCGCTGCCGGACTCCTTCTTCGCGGACCCGGAGGCCTACGGCAAGAAGCCGATCGGTGCCGGTCCCTACGAGTTCGTCTCGCTCACGCCGGACGTCGACATCAAGCTGAAGAAGTTCGCGGACTACGCGGGCAAGGACGCCGCCAAGCCCGACAACATCACCTTCAAGATCTACGCTGACGACGAGACCGCCTACAAGGACCTCATCGCCGGAACGATCGACGTGATGGAGCAGGTGCCGACCAGCGCCCTTATCGGCGAGCAGTGGAAGACCGACCTCCAGGACCGTGCGGCCACCAAGGCCGTTGCAGGCATCACGCACGTCGGCTTCACCAAGTCCGACCCGCGCCTGGCCAACGTCAAGGTGCGTCAGGCCATCTCGATGGCTGTGAACCGTGAGGAGATCACCGACAAGATCTTCAACAAGGGTCGTGTCGCGGCCACCGGTTGGGTTCCGCCGGGCATCGACGGCTACGCCGCCGGCGCCTGTGGCGAGGCCTGCACGTTTGACGCGGCCAAGGCCAAGACGACTCTTGCTGAGGGTGGCGGTTTCACCGGCACGCTCGAGTTCGCCTACAACAACGATGGTGGTCACAAGGAGTGGGTCGAGGCGACCTGCAACCAGATCAAGACCAACACCGGCATCAACTGCGTGCCCCGTCCGTTCGTCGACTTCTCGACGATGCTGAAGGAGCTCGAGTCGCGCAAGTTCAACGGAATGTTCCGTCTGGGCTGGCAGATGGACTACCCGTCCATCGAGAACTTCCTGGCCCCGCTCTATGGCACGGACGCCGACAGCAACTACCAGGACTACAGCAGCCCTGCGTTCGACAAGCTGCTCGGCGACGCTGCGGCTGACGGCGACCCCGCCTCCAGCAACAGCAAGTACCAGGAGGCCGAGAAGCTCCTCGGAACCGACCTCCCGACCATGCCGATGTGGTACACCGCTCGTCAGACCGGTTGGTCCGACAAGGTGAACACCGTCGAGGTGGACGCGTTCGGTGTTCCGGACTACGGAAACGTGACGCTGAAGTAAGCGCTCCGTGCACGATGGGGTGGGTGGCTCGTCCACACCCACCCCATCGTGATGTCCGTTACTGCTCCACCGCCCGGAGAGGTATGGTCGAGCGGCCCCGGTGGTGGTCACACGACCGCGTGGGCTCGCTGACCTCGATCAGGTGGCGACTCACATAGTGAAGGAGGTGGCGTGTGGGCAAATACATTGTTCGCCGTCTGCTTTTGATGATTCCGGTGCTTTTGGGCACCACGTTCTTGATCTACGTTATGGTTTTCGCGCTTCCGGGTGACCCCACGGACAACAAGTGCGGAGAGCGCCCCTGCTCCCCGGCATACATCGCGGCCTTCCGTGACAAGTACAACCTCGACGACCCCCTGCCGATCCAGTACTTCAAGTACATGGGCAACCTGTTGCAGGGTGACTTCGGCACCACCCAGCGTGATGTCCCCGTCATCGACGACATCATCGCGCGCTACCCCACCACCTTGAAGCTGGCGCTCATGGCTCTGGTCATCCAGGTCGTCATCGGCATCCTCGCCGGTGTGCTCTCGGGTGTGCGCAAGGGCAAGTTCATCGACCAGGTCGTCCTCGTGAGCACCCTGTTCGTCATCTCCGTGCCGATCTTCGTCATCGGCAGTACCTCGCAGCTGGTTCTCGGCCTCCAGCTCGGCCTCTTCCCGATCTCGGTGCCAACGAGGGATGCCTCGCTCTTCGACTTCGTCCTGCCCGCCTTCGTGCTCGCGTCAGCCTCGGTCGCCTACATCGCGCGACTGACGAGAACGAACCTCGTCGACAACCTGCGTGCCGACTACGTGCGCACGGCCAAGGCGAAGGGTCTGACGCGCGGACGGACTGTGGGTATCCACACGCTGCGCAACTCGATGATCCCGGTCATCACCTTCATCGGCTATGACCTCGGTGCGTTGCTCGGCGGATCAATCGTGACCGAGAGGATCTTCAACATCAACGGCGTCGGCGGCTACCTCTTCCGTGCGATCCCTGCCCAGGACGGCGTGGCGATCGTGGGAACTGTGACGATCGCGGTGCTCATCTATCTCCTCGTCAACCTGCTCGTCGATCTTCTCTACGGCGTGCTCGACCCCAGGATCAGCCATGAGTGACCAGATCACCACGTCCCCGATGACTGTCGAGGCCGGTGAGGTCGAGGCGGGCGGCTCCCTGGCAAGCGACGCATGGAAGGCCCTGCGCCGCAACCCCGTCTTCTGGATCTCCGCAGCGCTCATCACCCTCTTCGTCGTGATGTCGATCTTCCCGGGTTTGTTCACCAACAAGGATCCGGCAGCGGGCAACCTCGCGAACTCGCTCGAGCCGCCGGGCAACGGCGCGATCTTCGGATATGACCGTCAGGGCTACGACATCTATGCTCGCACCGTCTATGGCGCGAGATCCTCGATCCTCGTGGGCTTCCTCGCGACCCTGTCGACGATGCTCGTCGGTGTGGCCGTAGGTGTGGTCTCCGGATACTTCGGTGGGTGGGTCGACATGTTCCTCTCGAGGATCACCGACATCTTCTTCGCCATCCCGTTGCTGCTGGGTGCGCTGCTCTTCCTGGCGACCTTCCCCAACGACTCGACGACGCCGTACCTCCTCATCGTGCTCAAGGTGGTTGGCGCGCTCGCCGTGCTGGGTTGGCCGTCCAACGCACGACTGATGCGCTCGAGCGTGCTCCAGGTCAAGCCGCAGGAGTATGTCCAGGCGGCCCGTGCGCTGGGGGCCACCCCGTGGCGCATCATCCGGTCGCACATCATGCCCAACGCCTTCGCGCCAGTGCTCGTGGTCTCGTCGATCAACCTCGGCGTCTACATCTCGGTCGAGGCGACGCTGTCGTTCCTCGGCATCGGGCTCACGCCGCCGGCGATCTCGTGGGGCGTCTCGATCAGTGAGGCGCTGACCGCGATGCGCGCGGCGCCACACGCCCTGTTCTTCCCCAGCCTGTTCCTGAGCCTGGCGGTCCTGGCGTTCATCCTGCTCGGCGATGCCGTGCGCGATGCCTTCGATCCCAAGTCACGATGAGGAGCGACATGACCGCAGTTGTTCCAGCGCACAAGACCGACTCTGCATACAAGGCCGCGCCGGATGGCACGTTACTCGAGGTGGACGAGCTCTTCGTCGAGTTCCACACCCCCGGTGGCGCCGCCAAGGCGATCAACGGCGTCTCCTTCAACCTCCACCAGGGCGAGACCCTCGCCATCCTCGGTGAGTCCGGCTCCGGCAAGTCCGTCACGGCTCAGGCGATCATGGGCATTCTCGACATGCCGCCGGCCGTCATCCCCTCAGGGGCGATCCGCTACTGCGGCCAGGACCTGTTGACGATGCCGGAGGAACAGCGTCGCCTGATCCGCGGTCCGGAGATCTCGATGATCTTCCAGGACGCACTGAGCGCCCTCAACCCGGTATTCCCGGTGGGCTGGCAGATCGGTGAGATGTTCCGCAAGCACCGTGGCATGAACAAGTCCGACGCCTACGCACAGGCCGTCCGCCTCATGGAGCGCGTGGCGATCCCGGCGGCCAAGGAGCGGGTCAAGCAGTATCCGCACCAGTTCTCGGGCGGCATGCGCCAGCGCATCATGATCGCGATGGCCATCTCGCTCGACCCGGCGGTCCTCATCGCCGACGAGCCGACCACGGCGCTGGACGTCACCGTTCAGGCGCAGATCATGGCGCTGCTCGCAGAGCTCCAGGAGGAGCGCCAGATGGGGCTCATCCTGATCACTCACGACCTCGGTGTCGTTGCTGACGTGGCCGACCGTGCGGCGGTCATGTATGCCGGTCGGATCGTCGCCCAGGCGGAGATCGAAGACCTCTACGCGCACCCGGCGCACCCCTACACCCGCGGGTTGCTCGAGTCGATCCCGCGACTGGACCAGAAGGGTCAGACCTTGGCGGCCATCGGTGGGCTCCCACCCAACCTCATGCGCATCCCCCCGGGATGTGCCTTCAACCCGCGCTGTCGGATGGCCCAGGACATCTGCCGCACGGACGAGCCCGCACTGCGCACCGTGGGTCAGCAACAGTCCGCCTGCCACTTCGCCGAGGAGGTCCTCAATGGCTGACGACATCATTCTCAAGGCCGACAACCTCGTCAAGCACTACCCCATCCGGGACGGCATCCTGCGGTCGACGGGCAAGCAGAACGTCAGGGCCGTCGACGGAGTCTCGTTCGAGCTGCGCCGTGGCGAGACCCTCGGAATCGTCGGTGAGTCCGGCTGTGGCAAGTCGACTCTGGGTCGCATGCTCATGCGGCTCGAGGAGCCCACGGCGGGCACGTTGAACTTCGACGGTCACGACATGTACAGCTTGAACAACAAGGAGATGCGCGCGGTCCGCCGCGACATTCAGATCGTCTTCCAGGACCCCTACACCTCCCTCAACCCGCGCAAGACGGTCGGCGACATCATCGGCGAGCCGTTCGACATCCACCAGGACGTCGTTCCCAAGGCGGGCCGCAAGAGGGCGGTCCAGGAGCTGCTCGAGCTCGTCGGACTCAACCCGGAGCACATCAGCCGCTACCCGCACCAGTTCTCCGGCGGTCAGCGTCAGCGCATCGGCATCGCCCGGGGCATCGCCCTTCGCCCGAAGGTGCTCATCTGTGACGAGCCGGTGTCTGCTCTCGATGTCTCGGTGCAGGCCCAGGTCATCAACCTCATGGAGAAGTTGCAGAACGAACTTGGGCTGTCCTACATCTTCATCGCCCACGACCTCTCCGTCGTGCGTCACATCTCCGACCGGGTCGGCGTCATGTATCTCGGCCGCATGGTCGAGCTCGGCACCGAGGAAGAGATCTATCAGCGGCCGACCCATCCCTACACGCAGGCCCTCCTGTCTGCGGTGCCCGTCCCCGATCCGACGATGCGTGGCAAGCGCGAGCAGATCGTCCTCACGGGTGATGTCCCGTCGCCGGCGAACCCACCGTCGGGCTGCCGCTTCCACACGCGGTGCTTCAAGGCACAGGACCGCTGCAAGGTCGACGATCCGGAGCTGATGGACCGCCCCGATGGTGTCGCCGCGCACAGGTCGGCGTGTCTGTTCGCGGAGCCGCGGGTCATCGTCGAAACAATTGACGTGACAGGGCTCCGGCCGGACTCTCGCTTTGCGAGCACGGATGTGGTGGACCATGCCTCCTTCGGGGCTGACGACAGCCTTGCACCGGCGGACGCGGCGACCATGGCCGAACGGTCGGACTCTCTCGGCGAGGGCGAGGGCCCTCTCGACCGGCCCCATGACATCTACCGGACCAGCGACGACGAACCGCGCGAAAAGCGCGATCCGAAGGTCTGACCCGCTCACCCAAGCACGTTGTATGCCGTCCGCTCACCGAGCGGACGGCATACCTGCGTCTGGCTCGGCTCGGCAGGGACAGCGGCGCGCGGGTCGAGGTTGTCAGTCGCCGGTCTGGGGGTGGCGGGTTCGCAGCAGCCGACGCAGCGACTCAAGGCGCGAGACGCCGGACGGCCCGGCGTGGCCGTCGGCAACCCACGCGTCGAGGGCGCATTCCTCCTCGTCGTGTGAGCAGCCCCGGGGACAGCCGTCGGTGCCGGCCTCGAGCTCGGGGAAGTGGGTGACAATGCGCTCAGGGTCGACGTGGGCCAGACCGAAGGAACGGATACCGGGGGTGTCGATGACCCAGCCGTCGCCGTCGGGCAGGCGCAGCGCCACCGCTGACGTCGACGTGTGCCGCCCGCGTCCGGTCACGTCGTTGACCATGCCGACTGCGCGGTAGGCGTTGGGGACGAGAGCGTTGACGAGGGTGGACTTGCCCACCCCCGAGTGCCCCACGAGCACGCTGACGTGTCCACGCAAGGCGTCCCGAACGGTTTCGAGCCCGTCAGTTCCATCGCTCTCGGTGGTTGCCGTGATGACGGCAGGAACCTCGAGAGGTGCGTAGTTCTCCAGGAAGGGAGCAGGGTCGGCGAGGTCGGCCTTCGTGAGCGCGAGCAGGGGCGACATCCCTGCGTCGTATGCCGCGACGAGGCACCGGTCGATGAGTCTGGGCCTGGGCTCGGGGTTGGCCAAGGCGCAGACGACGACGAGCTGGTCGGCGTTGGACACGATGACGCGCTCGACGGGGTCGGTGTCGTCAGCCGTGCGTCGCAGGAGGGTTCGCCGTTTCCCCACGCGCACGACGCGGGCCAGGGCGTCGGGGCTGCCCGACACGTCACCGACGAGGAAGACGTCGTCTCCGACGACGATGCCCTTGCGTCCGAGCTCACGCGCCCGCATGGCTGTCACCGTACGCTCGTTGTCGGATCCGGGCTCCATGAGAACCTGGTATCGGCCGCGGTCGACACCGATCGCCATGCCGGGGACGGCGTCGAGGTGGGCCGGGCGGTCCTTCGATCGAGGGCGACTTCCACGCTTGTTGGGCCGGACCTTGGCGTCCGATTCGTCGTAGTCGCTCGTGGATCGCGCCATCAGGCAATGCGTCCTTGGGCCGCGGCCCGCCCGAGCATGCCTGCCCAGAGATCGGTGAACGTGGGCAGCGTCTTGGCCACGGTGCCGACGTCTTCGACGACGACACCGGGCACTGCCAGACCGATGACGGCACCTGCCATCACCATGCGGTGGTCGGCATAGGTGTGGAAGGTCGTGGGGGAGAGGGGGCGTGGCCGGATGTGCAGGCCATCCTCGGTCTCGGTGACCAGCGCGCCGAGCGCGCCGAGCTCGCGGGCGAGCGCGGCGAGGCGGTCGGTCTCGTGGCCACGGATGTGTGCGACCCCGCGGATGAGGGTGGGTCCTTCGGCGAGTGCGGCCAGGGCTGCGACGACCGGAGTGAGTTCGCTGGCATCGTGCAGGTCGACGTCGACACCGCTGAAGCCGTCGACCGCACTCACCGTGAGCCCGTCGCGCGCCAGGCTCACGTCGGCGCCCATCTCGTCGAGGATGTCGCGGATCTCGTCACCGGCCTGCGTCGTGTGCTGCGGCCAGCTGGCGATGCGCACCCGACCACCCGTGACGAGGGCGGCGGCGAGGAAGGGCGCGGCATTGGAGAGATCGGGTTCGATCTGGACGTCGAGGGAGTTGAGCTGGCCCGGTTCGACCCGCCAGGTGTTGGCTTCGGTGTCGTCGACGTCGGCTCCAGCGTCGCGCAGCGCCTCGACCGTCATGTCGATGTGCGGCTGGCTGGGCACAGGCTTGCCCTCGTGGTGGATCGTCACGCCCGCGTCGTAGTGCGGAGCGGACAGCAGGAGTGCAGAGATGAACTGCGACGACGCCGAGGCATCGAGGGTCACGGCTCCACCGCGGACCGACCCCGTGCCGCGGACGATGAACGGCAGCGCGCCGCGCCCGTCGTCGTCGATGTCGACGCCGAGCGTTCGCAGGGCCGACAGTGCCGGGCCCATGGGGCGGGTTCGGGCATGCGGGTCCCCGTCGAAGCGGACGGGGCCCTGCGCGAGGGCAGCAAGGGGAGGTACGAACCGCATGACGGTGCCCGCGAGGCCGCAGTCGACGGCCGCCTCGCCCATGGCGTCACTCGGTGTCACGAGCCAGTCCTCGCCGTCGACGTCGTCGACCTCGACCCCGAGGCTGCGCAGAGCGTCAGCCATGAGCAGGGTGTCCCGGGAGCGGAGCGGAGACCTCAACCGTGAGACCCCGCCCGCGCGCGCGGCCAGAACGAGGAAGCGGTTGGTCAGCGACTTGCTTCCGGGGAGGTCGATGGTGGCGTCGACCGGTCCGTCAGCGGCCGGGCTGGTCCAGTCAGGTGAGGGCATTCTTGGCCTGGGCCGCCTTCAGTCGTGCCTCGCGTCGAGCGGCTTTGGCAGCGTGCCGGGCCTCGCGCTTCGTCGTGCGAGCGGTGCGTTGCGCGCTCTCACCAGCGAGGTGGGCGCGATAGGACAGGCTGGGCTTGCCGTCGGTGTCGACCGCGGCGAGGAGCAGACCGCCGAGGAGGCCGAGGTTCTTGAGGAACTGGATCTTCTGCTGGGCCCGCGTCTGTGGGTCAGACTCCTCCCAGAACGGGTGTGCCGCCAGGGTCGTCGGCAACAGAGTGGCGGCGAGGACCGTGGACGCCAGGCGCGGGACGTGTCCCGTGGCGAGGAGCGCGCCACCGCCCACCATGGCCACACCGTTGGCGCGCACGAGAAGCTCGGGGTCGTCGGGCAGGCCGAGCCTCTTCGCCTGGTCGAGCACGGGGCCGGCGGCCTTGGCCTTGGCGCCCGGGTGCTTGAGCTGGTCGAGACCTCCCACGACGAACATGGCGGCGAGCATGGGACGGGCAACACGACGCACCAGAGACATGCGTCCTCCTCAGGGTCGGAACGGATCGTGGACCTTCACCTACCGTAGTTGGTGAGGCCTGATCCGTGTCTGCGAGGGTCAGAGAGGGTGCCGATGCTGTCTGTGCCGTTGTCATTGCCAGTGCGTAGATTTGGTCACATGTGCGGGCGCTACGCGGCAACGGCCAACCCTGACGAGTTGACTCTTGAGTTCGAGGTCGACGACGACCGCTTGACCGAGCCCACTCGCAGTGTCCTCGTCAACCCTCAGTCGCCTCCACCGGGCAGCCCTGACCACAACATGGCCCCGACCAAGCAAGCACCGGTCATCCTCACCCGATCTCCACGAGGCGACGCCGACGGGGCGCCGGCGCGCCAGCTCCGACTGCTCACCTGGGGGCTCGTCCCGAGCTGGTCCAAGGACCCGAAGTCCGGTGTGCGGATGATCAATGCTCGCGCCGAGTCGGTGCTGGTGAAGCCGGCCTACGCCAAGGCCGCAGCACGGCGGCGGTGTCTCGTCCCGGCGCGGGGTTGGTACGAGTGGCAGGTCTCGCCGACCGCCACCGATGCCAAGGGCAAGGCGCTCAAGCAGCCGTTCTTCACCTCGCGTGACAACGGTGCAAGTTGCGCGTTCGCCGGGCTCTACGAGTTCTGGCGCGATCCTGCCGTGGCCGGCAACGACGATCCCGCCGCATGGCTCACGACGTTCACGATCATCACGACCGAGGCCGAGCCGGGGCTTGACCGCATCCACGACCGCCAGCCCCTTGTCCTCGACCAGGACGACTGGCAGGCGTGGCTCGACCCCGAGCTCACCGACGTCGGCCACGTGGCCGCGCTGCTGCGGCCACGCGAGCCGGGACGCTTCACGGCATACCCCGTCTCTCGGGCCGTGAGCAGCAACCGGTCGAACGGGCCCCAGCTGCTTGACCCGCTCCCAGCATCCGAGCTCCACGGTGTCGTCGACCCCATGACCGGCGAAATCATCGGATCCCCGTTATGACCACGCGGCGGCTCGTCGAGGTCGACACTCCTCTGGGACCGGCGCACGCCCACGTGATGCGGCCGCCGCGCGCTCGCGGCACCGTGATCCTCACGCACGGCGCGAGTGGCCGCCTCGGCGGCGTCGACCTCACTGCTGTGCGCGATGGCCTCGTCGAGAGTGGCTGGGCAGTGGCCTTCGTGCAGCAGGCGTGGGGCGTTGCCGGACGGCGTATGCCGCCGCGTCCCGTCCCGCAGGACGAGGCCTGGCTCCCCGTGGTGCTGGCGTTGCGCAGCGGTCGTGGGCGGCTGCCCGGACCCTTGGTCCTGTCGGGCAAGAGCAACGGTGCCCGCGTCAGCTGCCGCACGGCCGCCGAGCTCGGGGCAGACGCCGTGCTCTGTCTGTCGTTCCCGTTGCATCCGCCGGGCAAACCAGAGGTGTCGCGCGCCGACGAGCTGCGACTTCCCGTGGCCGCAGGTATCCCTCTCCACGTCATCCAAGGGGAGCGGGACCCGTTCGGAACCCCGGGTGAGGTGCGAGCAGAACTCGCGGACCCGGCATACGTCACCGCCGTCAAGGGTGAGCACACGATCAAGGTGACCGTTCCGCTCGTCGAGGCGGCGCGCGCCTTCCTCGAGACGGTCAGCTAGGTGTACTGACCCGGCAGGTTAGCTAGGGGAGGCTCAGAGCGCGCCGCCCGCGGCTTCGGGGGCGGAGTTGTCCGTGGGCTCGGCCTGGGGCTCGCGGGCCAGGTGCTCCTCGATCTGGAACCAGTCCGCACCTGCGCGCTCGGTGATCGTGAGCAGGGTGTTCATCGATGAGACCTCCTCGACCTGCTCCTTGAGGAACCACAGCATGAACTGCTCACTGAGGACATCACCCTCGGCGCGGGCGGCGCGGAAGAGCGCCTCGCACTGCTCGGTGACGGCCTTCTCTTGCTGGAGCGCGAGAGCGATGGGCTCAGCCGGCCGCTCGAAGGCGTTGCGCACCGCGTCGACGCCGGGGATCTCGACTTCCCAGTCACGGTCCAGCATGTAGCGCACCATCATCATGGCGTGGTTGCGCTCCTCGACGCTCTGCGCGTAGAAGCGCTCGGCGAGCCGGGGGAGGTCCAGGTCGTCGAACCAGATCGCGATGGCGATGTATTGCTGACTCGCGGTGAACTCGTGGCGAACCTGCTCCCCGAGCAGGGTGACGAAGGAGGACGTGGTCGGCGTGGTCATGCGCAAACGCTACACGCGGGGAATGGTGCATCTCTGCCGCCTGTTGACACCAAGGTCCCGCACCCGTCCAACGGTTGCATCGCGTCACCGAAAGGTCTGATCCGTGCTCGTCCTGAACACGACGTCACCCGCAGAGACGGGTCTAGGGTGGAGTGCGATGAGCACACCACAGACGACCAGCGACGAGCCCACGGTGGATGTCGCGACCGAGACACTGGCGGAGCGTCAGGCACGCTTCGAAGCGGAGGCCCTGCCGCTGATCGACCAGCTCTACGCCGCCGCCATGCGGACGACCCGCAACCCGGCCGATGCCGAGGACCTCCTGCAGGAGACCTACGCGAAGGCTTTCGCCGCGTTCCACCAATACAAGCCCGGGACCAACCTCCGGGCCTGGATGTATCGCATCCTCACGAACACCTACATCAACACCTATCGCAAGAAGCAGCGCGAGCCGTTGCAGTCCGATGCGGCCGAGGTCGAGGACTACCAACTCGCTCGAGCCGAGTCGCACACGAGTTCCGGCCTGAAGTCGGCCGAGGCACAAGCCCTCGACCACCTGCCCGACTCCGAGGTGAAGCGGGCCCTTCAGGATCTCCCCGAGGACTTCCGGATGGCGGTCTACCTCGCCGACGTCGAGGGCTTCGCCTACAAGGAGATCGCCGAGATCATGGGAACGCCCATTGGCACCGTGATGTCACGACTCCACCGCGGACGACGTCAGCTCCGCGAAATGCTGACTGAGTATGCCGCCGAGCGCGGCTTCGGCAAGGAGGTCTCGTCGTGAACGAGAACGTCAACGGCAACCAGACTGACTCTGGTGTCGAGTCCCACGCTGGATCTCATTCGGAGTCCCACGCCGAGTGCTCGGAGGTTCTGCACCGGATCTATGAGTACCTCGACGGCGAGATGCAACCGGCCGACGTCGCCAGGGTGGCTCAGCACCTCGAGGCCTGCGGGCCGTGCCTCCACGAGCACGACCTCGACCGCGCGGTCAAGGCCGCGGTGCGACGCATAGGCGCCTCCGAGGCGTGCCCAGATCAGCTCCGGGTGCAGATCCTGCAAAGGATCACCATGGTGCGGATCGAACTCGACGGCTGAGAACAGCAGCTACCGGGCGCCCCGGCCCCGGACGCGACGAAGGGGCGACCACCATGCGGCGGTTGCCCCTTCGTCATCTACTGCGCAGTGCTCAGGCGTTGGGCTTGCGGCCGTGGTTGGCCTTGTTGCCCTTGCGCGAGCGGCGCTTGCGGGCGCGCTTGCTCATGGGGTCTCCTCGAGTATCGGGTGTGAACGGGCGACCATGAGCCCTGACGGTGCCAAGGGCCCCACAGGTCACTCGTGCGTCACTGACATTGTCGCACACCTGAGATGCATGGGACGATGTACAAATCGTCCTGACCTCCCTGGTCGGGACCAGCGAAAGGTCTCATCATGCGCGCTATCCGTCTCGCCGCTGTTGCCCTCCTCTTCTCCCTCGTCGGAATCTTCGGCGCCTCGGCTGCTCAGGCCGACGGCAAGGCTGGTCTGAAGACAGCCACAACGATCCAGTACGGTTGGGCCTGGAACGGCTGAGCCAAAAGGAAGCCGCTGCCGACTCGTGATCGCAACCTCGGGTCCACACGTCCGCGTGTGGATCTATATCGTCGCGACTTCCGTGGTTGCGATCGCGCTGGCGTTCCTGTGCATCCGCGAGTCGCCCCCGTTGAACGATGCCAGCGATCTGGCTGTCCTCGTGATCCTCGGTGCGGCCGGTTGGTGGTTGCCCGCAGCCGATGTCGGAGGTCGGGCCTCCGCAGCGGCATCTGACGTCGTCACGTTGGCCGCTGTCGCGATTCTTGGTCCCTTCGGAGCAGGATTGGTGGGGCTCACGACTGGTGTGTTCCGCCGAGGGCAGTGGCGTGTTCGGTGGTTCAACGCCGTCATGGGGGCGTGCTCTGCGATGTCGGCGGGTTTGGTCTACACCGCACTTGGTGGTTTCTTCGACTCGTCCAACCTTCGTGGCCTGGACGAATTGAGTCTCAGGGTTGGCGGTCCCCTTGTCGTGGCGGGGGCCGTGTTCTTGGTGATCAACGCCCTGCTTCTCTCTGGAATCGTCCGGCTCAGCAATGGCATTCCGGTGCGCCTCCAACTGATCAGCCTCATGTCCGGTACGGGACTCACCCAGCTCGGGTATGCAGTCATCGCCTTCATCGTGGTGATTCTCTGGATGCCGGCCGGGATGGAAGAGGTTTCGGTACTCGTGGTTCTGGCGCCGCTCATGGGTGCGCGATGGGCGCTCCTCCTCTACGGGGAGGAACGCCATGCGCGGGAGCGTGCGTTGGGCGCACTGGTGGCCGCCATCGAGACTCGGGACCCGAGTTTGGAGGGCCACAGCGGTCGGGTGTCGACTCTGGCAGCGGGGATGGCTCAGGATCTTGGTCTGGGTCCGCAGGCGGTCGCTGACGTTCGTACCGCGGGCCTTCTGCACGATCTCGGTCGTGTGGTTGTGGCTCCGGGTACCGAAGGGCCCGGAGCGGAAGCGGCTGCCCAGCGCGGCTTGGCGATGTTGCGCGACCTTCCTTTCCTTGAGGGTGCCTCCGCAGTGATGAGTGAGGTCGCACTGCCGGGCTCAAAGTCACTCGGTGCTGAGATCGTTCACGCAGCTGACGACTTCGATCTGATGCGTATGGGGCCTGATGCCGTGCCGGCTCAGGTGGCCATCTCGCGCCTCAGGGATGCCTCAGGTCCAGGGCACGAAGCGGTACTTGATGCCCTCATCCGGGTCGCGACCCTGCGTGAGTCACAGGTTGATGAGGTGGGCGTGTGAGGCGCCCGCAGCTCAGGGCCGAACCGGTGGTGCTCTTTCTCGCAGCTGTCACAGTCGTCTGGTCCCTGGCGACCGAACACGCCACGATCATCGACTCCATCAAAGAACATCGGTCGGTCTTCGTTGCCTTTCCAGTGGCCATCGTTGTGGGTGAGTTCTTCAGGGTGCGTATGCCGTCCGGTCGGGTGGTGGCTCCGGTGGCGACAGCGTCCGCGATCGCGTTGGCGGTTCTTGGACCGGTTTACGGACAACCAACGTTCGACGTTTCCGCGGGAGTCATCAGCCTCGTTGTCTCTGCGGCTTTGAGTGTTGGGCTGCTTCTGCGACGAATCACGGGTCGCGCTTCCGAGTGGTACATCGTTGCTGCCCGCACCATCGCAGTAGGCGTCACTGCCGCAGTCCTGCGCGCCCCGTCGTTCGGGGGTGGCGGCGCTTGGGCGTGGCTGTTGGATCCAGGCCGCCCGGAGTGGCTTGTCGCTCTCGTGATGATGGGTGCAGCAGCCGCGGGACTCTATGTCGACTTGGTTCTCACCGGCCTGGTGCGGGCCAAGCGACGAGCGCTGCCGGTGGCGAGCACTCTCCGTGAGGAGCTGGGGGAGGCGCAGGCGCTCACCCTGGGTGTACTGGCGGCCGGACCTCTGGTGGCGTTCCTGGCTCCGGTCGTGGGCCTGGCATCGCTGCCCTTGGGCCTGCTGCCGATGGTGCTGACGTACTTCGCGGTGCGCCGCTACACGACGAACCGCGAGACCTACCGGCAGACGATTGCCACTCTGTCCCGCCTCACCGAGGTCGCTGGATATACCCCGACAGGGCATGCCTCTCGAGTGGCTGCTCGCTCGGTGAGCATCGCGCGCTCCATGGGAATGCACGCTGAGGACGTCCAAGAGCTTGAGTACGCCGCCTTGCTCCATGACCTCGGTCAGGTCGGGCTGAGGTCCCCGATCCCTGACGGGGCAACGGTTCTCGCGGCACCTGCTGACCAGCGAAGGATCGCGTCCGAGGGGGCCCGCATCGTGCGTCGCACCGAGGTCCTCGACCGGGTCGCCGACCTCATGGAGGGACAGACAACACCCTTTCGCCACGTGCGCGAATGGGGCGAGAAGGTGCCGTTGGAGAGTCGCATCATCAAGGTCTCCAACGCCTTTGACGATTTCTCGCACGGTCGGGCCGACGCTACGTCCATCGACGCGGCCTTGGAGCGGATCCACTTGGGGCTGGGATACGAGTACGACCCAGAAGTCGTCGAGGCGCTCATCCGCTCAGTGAAGATGACGCCACCCACCTGACAGGTGGCAGCACGTCGAAGGCCCCGGCACACACCGTGTGCCGGGGCCTTGGATCATGAGTCGCTGTCGCGGTCAGGCCTTCTTGGTCTCCTTGAAGATCCTGTCGATCTCGTCGATCTTTGCGAGCAGCTCGTCGGCCTTGGCGGCGTCGAACTCACCCTTGGTGCCCGAGGCGCCGGCCAACTTGGTGGCCTCGTTGATGAGGGTGTGCAGGTCGGGGTACTTCTCGAAGTGCGGCGGCTTGAAGTAGTCGGTCCACAGCACCCAGAGGTGCTCCTTGACGAGCTGCGAGCGCTGCTCCTTGATGAGCACGGCGCGGGTACGGAAGTCGGGATCGTCGTTGTCGGCGACCTTGGCAATGATCCCCTTGATCGACTCCGCCTCGATGCGGGCCTGAGCGGGGTCATAGACGCCACAGGGCAGGTCGCAGTGGGCGCTGACATCGGTGATGCTGAACAGACTGGGGAGGCGCATGAACGTCCCTTTCGTTGGGCTGAGTTGTGGCCACTTCCCAACCTACAACGACGCGACCAGCCAGGGTCAGGGCGTATGCCGTGTGGTCACCCTGCCGGGTCGGGGATAAACCCGTGCCACGACTACCGCGACGACGTCGGATTGGTCGAGGGACCCCACCTCGAAGGACGTCACGCCCTCACGGGGATTGTCGGAGTCGAGCCACCACCTGTCGGGGGCGTCCGGGTCGACACCGCTGACTCGCTTGATCGAGAGCGGCCGCGAGGCACCTGTGGCGTCGGGCGGAAGGCGAACGACGGCCACGACGCCGGGACGGACACGGGAACCCCACAGGGCGAGCAGGAGGTCACCCTCAAGCAGGGTCGGCTCCATGGACCGGCCACGCACCCGCACGACACGGGGACGGGGAATCGACCGGAGGCGCACGCGCTGATTGTGGCATTGCGCACGCGCCGAGAGCGGGACGGACTGTCTCGGAGCGTGCGAGGATGGCCGAGCGCGGCACACCTCCCGCCTCTCGACGTCCCCCACCCGGGACTCGGCCCGTCGCACCGACCTTCTCGGTAGCGCATGTTCTTTCTGTTGGGAGCCACCGTCATGTCTGCGTCCCCGTTGCACTCGAGCTTCGACTTCGAAGGTCCCGTCTTCCGGGCCCACGAAGGCGGGAAGCTCGGCGTACACGCGACGCAGCCGCTGCGGGATCGTGACGACCTGTCCTTGCTCTACACACCCGGTGTGGCCGACGTCTGCCGCGCGATCGCCGAGGACCCCAGCCTCTCGGCCCGCTACACAGCGCGTCGCAACACCGTCGCGGTGATCACGGATGGCACGGCAGTCCTTGGGCTCGGCGACATCGGTCCTCTGGCCGCCATGCCGGTGATGGAGGGCAAGGCGATCCTCTTCAAGCACTTCGGCGAGATCGACGCTGTGCCCGTGTGCATGGAGACCGGAACCGTCGAGGAGCTCGTTGACGCGATCGCCCGCATCGCACCGTCCTACGGCGGCATCAACCTCGAGGACATCTCGGCTCCGCGCTGCTTCGAGATCGAGGCGCAGCTCAAGGAGCGCCTCGACATCCCCGTCTTCCACGACGACCAGCACGGCACGGCGATCGTCGTGCTCGCCGGGCTCATCAACGCAGCCAAAGTCGTCGGTCGCTCCCTGCCCGAGCTCCGGGTCGTCGTCGCGGGTGCCGGAGCGGCCGGCGTTGCCGTGACCGGGCTCCTCCAACGGGCTGGAGTGCGTGACGTCGTCGTGTGCGACTCGAGAGGCATCATCTCGCCGACCCGCACCGACCTCACTGGGCACAAGCACCGCATCGCGGCCTCCACGAACCCTCGCGGCTTGTCGGGCCAGATCGCGACCGCACTCGTCGACGCCGATGTCTATGTCGGTGTCTCCGGTGGCACGGTGCCCGAGGCCGAGATCGCGAAGATGGCGCCGAGCTCGATCATCTTCGCGCTCGCGAACCCGGACCCCGAGGTGCACCCCGATGTCGCACACCGGCATGCCGCCGTGGTTGCCACGGGCCGGTCGGACTTCCCGAACCAGATCAACAACGTCCTGGCGTTCCCGGGCATCTTCCGGGGAGCACTCGACTCGGGCGCGAGCCAGATCACCGAAGCAATGAAGCTTGCTGCGGCCGAGGCCATTGCAGCGATGGTGCCCGAACCCACGGCCGACGAGATCGTGCCGAGCGTCTTCGCGCCAGGTGTCGCTGACACCGTCGCGGCCGCAGTGGCTCAGCTCGCCTGACCCGCACCGCTCACACGCGGACGGCGTCCGCGATCCCGTGGATGCCGTCCGCATCGATGCCGCAGCAGCCACCGATGAAGCGTGCTCCGAGGTCGCTCCAACGCTGCACCGTTGCTGGTGCGAACTGCGCGGATCCGTCCTCCGTCCAGGTCTTCGTGCCGGGGTCGTACGTCGCACCCGCGTTGGGGTAGATGACGTACGGCACGCTGGGGTCCGCTGTCTCGAGGAGCTCGTCAATGTGCTGTGGCGCAGTGCAGTTCACTCCGACGGCGACGGCCGCGCTGCCCGCGACGGCAACGGCCTCGGCGAACGGTGCGCCTCCGGTGAGCCGCGCACCGCTGGCTCCGGAGAAGGACACCCAGTAGGGCAGGTCTGGAGCGATGTCGGTGAGCAGGTCGACCACCACCTCGGCTTCGAGGACCTCGGGGATGGTCTCGATCGCCACGAGATCTGGCTCGGCCGCGACGAGCCGCTCCAGTCGGCGTGCGTGGAACTCTCGCAACGTGGCCCGGCTCACGGCCGGGTAGCCGGTGTACTCGGAGCCGTCGGCCAGATGGGCCCCATAGGGACCGACGGATGCAGCGACGAGGGCCCGGCTGTCGGCACCTTGACGCGCCAGGCGAATCGAGGCGTCGAGGTCGGCGTCGCACTCCTCCTCGGTCAACCCGGCGGCGACATACCCCGCGTAGCTCGCCTGGTACGACGCGCTGATGACGATCTCGGCCCCAGCGTCGACGAAGGACCGGTGCACGGCGACCACCTCCAAGGGGGCCACCCGCAGGAGCCGGGCAGACCAGAGGCGCCCCGACAGGTCGTGGCCGCGCGCCTCCAGTGCGGTCGCGAAGCCGCCGTCGAGGACGACCGGACTGGCTCGGTGCAATGCGTCGATGGTCATGGCCACATCGTCGCACTGCCCGACAAGGGCCATGGGTAGGGTCACACTCATGCTCGCCGCCTACGCCGTCTCCCAGTCCGCCGCAGACCCGCTCTCAGGCCTCGAGGTGGGGGAGCGGCCCGATCCCGAGGCGCGCGACGGCTGGGTCGTCGTCGATCTCAAGACGAGTGCTCTCAATCACCACGACGTCTGGTCGTTGCGTGGCGTCGGACTGGCTGCCGACCGGTTGCCCATGGTCCTGGGGTGTGACGCTGCGGGCATCGACCCGGACGGCAACGAGGTCCTCATCCACGCAGTCATCCCCTCTGACGGCTGGCATGGAGACGAGACCCTCGACCCCCGCCGAACCCTGCTCTCAGAACTGCACGACGGCACTCTGGCAACCAAGGTCGCCGTCCCCCGTTCCAACCTCGTGCCCAAGCCGGCGGAGCTCAGTTGGGAGCAGGCCGCCTGCCTACCGACCGCCTGGCTCACGGCATACCGGATGCTTTTCACGAACTCGCAGGTGCAGCCCGGAGGCACGGTCCTCGTCCAGGGGGCGGCCGGCGGCGTCGCCACGGCGCTCGTCCAGCTCGGCGCCGCAGCCGGCATCCGTGTGTGGGTGACCAGCCGTGATGAGGCCAAGGGCCAGCAGGCGGTCACGCTCGGTGCCGACCGCGCCTTCGCCTCGGGTGAGCGCCTTCCCGAACGCGTCGATGCCGTCATGGAGACAGTCGGCGCCGCGACGTGGTCGCACTCGGTCAACGCTCTTCGCCCGGGTGGGACGATCGTCATCTCGGGCGCGACCTCGGGCGATGCTCCGGCCAAGGCCGAACTCACCAAGATCTTCTTCAAGCAGTTGCGCGTCGTCGGATCGACCATGGGCACACGCGACGAGCTCCAGAAGCTGGCGAAGTTCGTTGTGGCGCAGGACATCGAGCCCCTCATCGACTCCGTCATCCCGCTCGCTGACGCGCGCGAGGGCTTCGCCAAGATGGTCGACGGTCAGGTCACGGGCAAGGTGGTGTTCACCGCGTGAACGGGCCTCGGGTTCAGATCTGGAGCCACTCGTTCCAGCCGTTGTGCAGGACGAGCCACGCGATGAGGCCGTAGCCCGCCTGGCCGGGGTGGTGGCCGTCGCGGCTCGCCGCGAGTTCGGAACGCCACTGGTCGTGCCCGAGCAGCGGTCGGAAGCAGTCGACGAACGGGACTGAGCGCCGTGCGCACACGTCGGCCTGCGCCTCGACGAGGACGGCCAGCTTCTCGTTGAACGCGTCGTCACTGGTTGGGGGGCTGCTCACGACGAATGCCGAGACGCCGTTGCTGGCAGCCTCGTCGAGGACGTTGGCGAGATTGAGACGGTGGCGCGCCAGGGTCACTCCGGCGGCGATGTCGTTGGCGCCGAACGAGATCACGAGCCGTCGCTCGCTACGTGACTTCCAGCGCGGCGGGCACTCACGGTGCCACTGTGCGAGGACGTCACCGCTCGTCTGGCCGCGGATGCCGAGGTTGTATGCCGTGAACTCCACCTCTGGGTGCGAGGTGCGCCCGACGACGCGAGTCACCCATCCCTGTCCCTTGGGGTCGCCGACACCGGCCACCATGGAGTCGCCCATGAAGACGATGGCGACGTCACGGGGGCCTTCTCCGGGCACGCTGAACTCCGCGCTCGGTCGGAACTCGATGTCGCTGGGGGAGTCCTCTGGGGAGGAGTCCGGTCGGGGGATCTGGTCGGTCATGGTTCAGTCGTCCTCATCATCGAGCCGAGCCAGCCAGGTGGCGAGCCGCTCGACGGGTGTCTCGAAATCGGGGTTCAGGTCCACGAAGGTGCGCAACTGTTCGGCGAGCCAGGCCAAGGTGACCTCTTCGTCGCCTCTGCGCGTCTCGAGTTCCTCGATCCCTCTGTCGGTGAAGTACACCAAGGCACCCTAACGCGCGGACGCGGCCCCATCCGTGAGGACCGGGCCGCGCCGTGCTGTGCGTGTGACGGTCAGCGGTTGAAGGCCTGCGCCACGAGGTCGGCCTGCTCTTCCTGGTGCTTTTTGTTGGACCCGGTGGCAGGGGAGGCCGACGCCTTGCGTGACAGGACCCGCAGCGAGCGTTGGACGCCGTGCTCGGCCAGAGCGTCCGGCAGGTTGAGAGCGAGGAACGGCCACGCGCCCTGGTTCTTGGGCTCGTCCTGAACGACGACGAGCTCGGCCTCGGGGTACTTGGCCAACTCGTCGGCGAGCTCCTTGCCGGGCAGCGGGTAGTACTGCTCCATGTGCAGGATCGCGGTGCTCGTGTCGCCTCGCTTGGCCCGCTCGGCCTCGAGCTCGTGCACGGCCTTGCCGGCCGCGAGGAGCACCCGGTCAACGGTGCCGCTCGTCGCGCCCTCGCGGTCCGGGAGGATCGGACGGAACGTGCCGGTCGTGAAGTCCTCGGGCATGCTCGAAGCTGCCTTGAGGCGGAGCATCGACTTCGGGGTGAAGACGATGAGCGGTCGACGCGGACGGGCGTAGGCCTGACGACGCAGCAGGTGGAAATACGACGCTGGTGTCGTCGGGTAGGCGACCGTCATGTTGTTCTCGGCGCACATCTGCAGGAACCGCTCGATCCGTGCGGAGGAGTGGTCCGGTCCCTGGCCTTCGTAGCCGTGGGGGAGCAGGAGCACGACGGAGGAACGCTGGCCCCACTTCTGCTCCGAGCTGCTGATGAACTCGTCGATGATCGTCTGCGCGCCGTTGAGGAAGTCACCGAACTGGGCCTCCCAGAGGACGAGAGCATCGGGCCGCTCGACGGAGTAGCCGTACTCGAAGCCCAGGGCTGCGAACTCGGAGAGGAGGGAGTCGTAGATCCAGAACCGGCCCTGGCCCTCGCCCAGGTAGAGCAGCGGAGTCCACTCGAGCGCCGTCTCCTTGTCGATGAGGACGGCGTGGCGCTGCACGAAGGTGCCGCGACGGCTGTCCTGGCCCGCGAGGCGCACAGGGGTGCCGTCCTTGAGAAGTGAGCCGAAGGCGAGGAGTTCGCCCGTGGCCCAGTCGATACCACCCTGACTGATGCTGCCGACGCGCTTGTCGAGCATCTGCTGCAGCTTCGGGTGGACCGTGAAGCCGTGCGGCGGGTTGGCGAAGACCTCACCGATCGCCTTGAGCTCCTCGGGCGAGATCGCCGTCTCCGTCGCGGACCGGGTCGTGGCATCGGCCGTCTGGGCCGTGGGCGGCTCAAGGCCGGTGTGACCCTCGACGTCGGTGCCCGTGTAGTTGTCGTCGGCGGCCTTGGCAGCCTTGGCGGCGTCGGCTTCGTTCTGCTTGAGAGCTTCCTTGGTCTCGACGAAGACCCGCTCGAGCTGCTGCTGGTAGTCGCGCAGGGCGGCCTCGGCGTCTTCGACTGTGATGTCACCGCGGCCGATGAGGGACTCGGTGTAGAGCTTGCGGACGCTGCGCTTGGCCTCGATGAGGCTATACATCAGCGGCTGGGTCATCGACGGGTCGTCGCCCTCGTTGTGGCCGCGGCGGCGGTAGCAGACCATGTCGATGACGACGTCCTTGGCGTACTCCTTGCGGAACTCGTAGGCGAGTTCGGCGACGCGCACGCACGCCTCCGGGTCGTCACCGTTGACGTGGAAGATCGGCGCCTGGATCATCCGCGCTACATCGGTGGAATAGGTGGAGGACCGCGAGGAGCTCGGTGACGTCGTGAAACCGACCTGGTTGTTGATGACGACGTGGACCGTGCCGCCGGTGCGGTAGCCGCGCAGCTGCGACAGGTTGAGCGTCTCGGCGACGACTCCCTGACCCGCGAAGGCCGCGTCACCGTGCAGGAGGACGGGCAGAACGGTGAAGTCCTCACCGGCGAGGTTGAGGCGGTCCTGCTTGGCGCGCACGATGCCCTCGAGCACCGGGTTGACGGCCTCGAGGTGAGACGGGTTGGCGGCGAGGTAGACCTTGGTCGTCGCGCCACTCTCGGCGGTGAAGGTGCCCTCGGTGCCGAGGTGGTACTTGACGTCACCCGAGCCCTGCACGGACTTGGGGTCCTGCTTGCCCTCGAACTCGCGGAAGATCTGGCTGTAGGACTTGCCGGCGATGTTGGCGAGCACGTTGAGGCGGCCGCGGTGCGGCATGCCGATGCAGACCTCGTCGAGGTCGTCCTGCGCCGCGAGCGACAGGACTCGGTCGAGGAGGGCGATGACAGACTCGCCGCCCTCGAGCGAGAAGCGCTTCTGGCCGACGAACTTGGTCTGCAGGAACGTCTCGAACGCCTCGGCGGCGTTGAGCCGACGCAGGATCTGCAGCTGCTCCTCGCGGGTCGTCTTCGCGTAGCCGACCTCGATCTTGGACTGGATCCACTCGCGCTGCTCGGGGTCCTGGATGTGCATGTACTCGACGCCGATGCTGCGGCAGTAGCTGTCCCGCAGGATGCCGAGGATCTTGCGCAGCTTGAGGAACGGCTGGCCACCGAAGCCACCCGTGGCAAAGAACCGGTCGAGGTCCCACAGGGTCAGGCCGTGGCTCGTGACATCGAGGTCCTGGTGGCGACGCTGCTTGTATTCGAGCGGGTCGGTGTCAGCCATGAGGTGACCGCGCACGCGATACGCATGGATGAGCTCCTGGACGCGCGAAACCTTGTTGATGTCGTCGTCGTGGGACGCCGAGATGTCCTGGACCCAACGCACCGGCTCGTAGGGGATGCGCAGGCTCTCGAAGATCTCGTCGTAGAAGCCGTTCTCGCCGAGGAGGAGCTGGTGGATGACACGCAGGAACTCACCGGACTGGGCGCCCTGGATGATCCGGTGGTCGTAGGTGCTCGTCAGCGTGAGGATCTTGGAGACGGCGTTGCGGTTGAGCGTCTCGTCGCTCGCACCCTGCCACTCGGCGGGGTAGTCCATCGCACCGACGCCGACGATCGCGCCCTGACCGGACATGAGGCGGGGGACGGAGTGGACCGTGCCGATGCCACCCGGGTTGGTGAGCGAGATCGACGTGCCCTGGAAGTCCTCGACGGTGAGCTTGGCGCCGCGGGCCTTCTTGACCATCTCCTCGTAGGCCGTCCAGAAGTGGGCGAAGTCCATCGTCTCGGCTGCCTTGATCGAGGGCACGAGCAGCTGGCGCGTGCCATCGGGCTTCTCGAGGTCGATCGCCAGACCGAAGTTCACGTGGGCCGGCGTCACCAGGACCGGCTTGCCCTTCTCGTCGGTGCCGTAGCCCGCGTTCATGGCGGGCATGGCGCCGAGCGCCTTGACCACGGCGAAGCCGATGAGGTGGGTGAAGCTGACCTTGCCGCCGCGCGAGCGGGCGAGGTGGTTGTTGATGACGATCCGGTTGTCGACGAGCAGCTTGGCCGGGACGGCGCGCACGCTCGTCGCGGTCGGGACCGTCAGCGAGGCCTCCATGTTGGTGACGACCCGGGCGCTGGCTCCACGGATCGGCGAGGTCTCGGGTGCGTTGACGGCACCTTCGCCCTTGGTCGCGCCGGCCTCACGAGGCTTGGGGGCCTCGGACTTGGTGTCGCTGTTGGCTTCGCCCGACCTGGGCGCATTTGTCTTGGCGGCGCTTGTTGTGGGGGCGGCAGCCTTGGGCGCGGCAGCCTCAGCCTTGGGCGCGGGAGTCGCAGCCTTGGGGGCAGCAGGGGCAGCGGGAGCCTTGGTTGTCGGCGCGGGCGCCTTGGTTGTCGGCGCGGGCGCCTTGGTTGTCGGCGCGGGCGCCGCGGTCTTGGGTGCTGCAGCCGGGGGCGTTGCTGCGGGCGTCGCGTCGGTGCTCCTCGTGGTCACGCCGTTGCCAGATCCTGGGCGGGCCTTCGTGGGGTCGTAGTCAGCGAAGAAGTCCCACCACGCCTTGTCGACCGAGTTCTTGTCCTTCTGGTACTGCTCGAAGAGCTCGTCCACCAGCCACTCGTTGGGTCCGAAGGCTGTCAGGGGGTCGTTCGATGCGGGCTGGTCAGGCACGGCGATTACGCCTCTTTCTGCGTGTTGAATTCAGAGTTCACGTGTTCAGCCAGCCTATCGCTCCGACCCCCGCCGCTCAGCGTCGGTCCAGCACGCCTGAGCGAGCGTGTCACGACACGAAAACGAGCCGGTATGCCGTGTGGCCCGCACACGGCATACCAGCTCGTTTTTTCCTGACCCCACCGTGGGGGGCGCCGGCCCCTGAATTCCGGCGCCCGCACCCACGGCGGGGAGGTTCTAGGAGATGTCCTGACGGACGGTGCGCCAGGTGCCGATGGCGCTGAGGACGGCGGCGTAGGCAGCGAGTACCAGAGCGGCCGCCCACCAGGTGAGGGGCTGCACCGCGTTGTCCCCGCCCTGCGTGACTCCGCTGACCATCGCGCTCGTTGCCTGGCTCGGCATGAACTTGGCCACGTGCTCCTGACCGAAGTCCCAGAACGTCAGCGCGAAGCCAGCGAGTGGCTCGATGATCTGCGCTGTCCCGACCGCGATCAGCAGGGCAGCGACCTGGTTGGGGATCAGGATGCCGACCCCCAAGCCGATGAGAGCCCAGAGGCCGAGCACGAGCAGACTCAGGGCCAGTGCTCGCAGGATCTCCGCGCTGGGGAAGGGATCAAACCCGCGTGACTGCAGGACGATGGCCCCTGCGACGACCGAACCGAGGAGCGAGATCAGGCCGTAGACGGCGCCGATCCCGAGCAGCGCCACGACCTTCGCCAGCATGACCCGGATGCGTCGGGGCGTGCTGAGGAAGGTGCTTGTCACGGTCTTGTGGCGGTACTCCGAGCCGATCTGCATGATGCCGATGACCAGGGTGAGTGTGTAGCCGATGGTCAGACCGGAGGTGTAGACGCTGTTGGCGATCTGAAGCGGGCTGCCCGTGGGCTGGCCCGATGCGATCGACTCCGGAGTCGGTGGAATGGTGAGCAGGAAGCCAAAGAGCACAGCGAACAGGGCGGCCGCGACGAACATGGCGATCGCCAGGCCCCACCACAGGCGGGTGGTGAAGAACTTGAGGAACTCGGACTTGATGACGGCGCCCATCATGCGTTCACCCCTTCCTGGCCGGCGACGGCATCGGACTCGCTCGGGGCAGCGATGCCACCCCCGAGGTTGCGGTTGGTGCCCTCGGTGAGCTCGAAGAAGAGCGCCTCGAGATCGGCCTTGCGGTCACGCAGCTCCCAGATGGGAAGCCCCGCACGCAGAGCCACGTCACCGACGAGACGCTTGTCGGTGGTCTCGACGATGAGCTCGCCGTCGGTGCCGGGGGAGGACAGGACATCGGCCACCCGCAACGCGCCGGCGAGCTGCTCGGGATCCGACGTGCGCACGATCGTGGATGGAGCGCCGCGCAGCTCGGACATGGCGCCGGAGCGGACCATGCGTCCATTGGCGATGATGACGACGTCGTCGACCGTGGCCTCGACCTCCTGGAGGAGGTGGCTCGAGACGAGGATCGTCTTGCCCTCACTGCTGAGATGGCGCAGGAAACCCCGCAACCAGCGGATGCCCTCGGGGTCGAGACCGTTGGAGGGCTCGTCGAGGATGAGGACCCGGGGGTCTCCCAGCAGGGCAGCGGCGAGACCGAGGCGCTGGCGCATCCCCATCGAGTACTCACCAGCGCGCTTGCGCGAAGCAGCAGGTATGCCGGTCAGCTCGAGGAGCTCGTCGACGCGGCTGTCGGGCAGGCCGCCTGCGGCGGCGAGGACCCGCAGGTGGTCGCGACCGGTGCGACCCGGGTGGAAGTTGGTGGCCTCGAGGGCCGAGCCGACGATGGACTGCGGCTGATCGAGGTCGTGGTACTTCTGACCGTCGATCGTCGCCGTGCCCGAGGTCGGGTGGATGAGCCCGAGGAGCATCCGCAGGCTGGTCGTCTTGCCGGCGCCGTTGGGGCCGAGGAAGCCGGTGATCCGGCCGGGTTCGACCTGAAAGCTCAACTGGTCAACGGCGGTGAAGGACCCGAAGGTCTTGGTGAGGTCACGCACTTCGATGCGTGCCCCGGTGGTCGTCGTCGCGGCGGTCATCGAGCGCCGCCCCCCTGGTGCTGAAGTCTGGCCATGCGCCAAGTCTGGCAGGCTCACGCCGCGTGAGGGTCAACCGTGCGGTGGAGTCGAGGTCCACCCCGAGGATGACGTTGTCGCAATGACATTCTCGGGTCGCCAAGGTGCCGCGTCCCGGACGGCGCGTGGTCATCCCTAGGATGGGAGCACTATGACCGAGTGGTTACTCGTCCTCGCCGGCATTGCGCTGACGCTGGGGACCGCCCTGTTCGTTGCTGCCGAGTTCGCGCTGGTCGCACTCGACCGGCCCAGTGTCGAGAAGGCTATCGAGCGCGGCGACGTGCGCGCGCGCTCCGTGCTCACGTCCCTGCGGGCCCTGTCGACCCAGCTCTCCGCATCACAGGTCGGGATCACCCTGACGACGCTGGTGCTCGGCTTCCTGGCCAATCCCTCGATCGGCAAGTTGCTCCTCGGCCCGCTCCAGTCGCTCGGACTGGACGAGGCCCTCGCTGAGCGCGTGTCCTCGGTCCTCGCCCTGTTCCTGGCCACGATCTTCTCGATGATCATCGGGGAGATGGTGCCCAAGACCCTCGCGATCTCGACACCCCTGGCCACGGCCAAATGGGTCGCGGGACCGGTCCGGTGGTTCGCGCTCGCGTTCAAGCCGTTCATCCACGTCCTCAACGGCACGGCAAACTCTGCCCTGCGCGCCATGGGTGTCGAGCCGCAGGAGGAGCTGTCCGCCGCCCGTAGTCCCGCGGAGCTTGCGTCGCTCGTGCGGACCTCCGCCGAGGCCGGAACTCTCGACCTCGGGACAGCGCGCCTGGTCACCGCCTCACTCACGTTCGGTGTCCAGACCGCTGCCGACGTCATGACGCCGCGCTCACGGGCCACCGCCATCGACCGCTCCGCCTCGGCGCGCGAATGCGTGGAGCTCGCGAGGCAGACCGGCCACTCGCGCTTCCCGGTCATCGACGACGACTGGGACGACGTCGACGGAGTGGTCCATGTCAAGAAGGCCATCGCGGTTCCTCACGAACGCCGTGACGACGTCCCAGTGTCTGCGCTCATGACACCGCCGCTGGTCGTTCCAGAGAGCATTCGCCTCGATCCACTTCTGATCCATCTGCGCGACAGCGGTCAGCAGTTCGCGATCGTCGTGGACGAGTACGGCGGCACCTCTGGTGTCGTCACTCTCGAGGACCTTGTCGAGGAGATCGTCGGAGAGGTGTCCGACGAACACGACCGCAGCCAGACCACTGGCCGGCAGATGACCGACGGTTCCTGGACCGTTCCGGGACTGTGGCGACCCGACGAGGTCAAGCGACGCACGGGAATCGAGATCCCCGAGGGACCGGCATACGAGACCGTCGCTGGCTTCCTCATGTCCGAGCTCGGGCGCGTGCCCGAGGTCGGGGACGTGGTCGAGCTCCCGGGGTGGCGCATCACGGTTGTCGACATGGAGTCGCGTCGGGTCGATCGCCTGCGCTTCACCTCCGTCCCCGTTGAGGGCGATGCCCCGACGTACTCGCCTGACGAGGAAGAGGGGGCGCCAGCATGAGCCTTGGAACCATCCTCATCACCATCGTCCTGCTGCTCGCCAACGCATTCTTCGTCGGCGCCGAGTTCGCCGCGATGTCGGCCCGGCGCAGTCAGCTCGAACCTCTCGCAGAGGAGGGCAGCCGTCGCGCCCGTACCGCGCTTGATGCCATGTCCCGCACCGGGATCCTGCTCGCGACGGCGCAACTCGGGATCACGGTCTGCTCCGTGCTCCTGGGTGCTGTCTCGGAGTCGGCGCTCCACCACGCCCTGGTCGGCCCGGTCGAAGCGCTCGGCGCCCCCGCGGCTGTTGCCGACATCCTGGCGCTCGTGCTGGCTCTGCTGATCGTCGTGTTCCTCCACGTCGTCGTGGGCGAGATGATCCCCAAGAACCTCTCGATCGCGACGCCCGAGCGGGCAGCCATCGCCCTCGTGCCGGCCCTGGTCATGGTGTCCAAGGTCGTCAAGCCGATCATCAGCGTCATGGACTGGTTCTCCAAAGTGCTCGTGCGCGCGCTGGGCGTCGACCCGAAGGACGAGCTTGCGTCGGCGTTCACCGCGGAGGAGGTCGCCCAAATCCTCTCCGAGTCACACAAGGAAGGGCTCGTTGAGGCAGATCAGTACGGCCTCCTCGGCGCCGCCCTCGAATTCAGTGACAAGGACGCCCGGGATGTCGGTGTCCCGCTCGACAAGCTCGTGACGGTGGGCATTGATGCCACCCCCGACGGCATCGAGCGTCTCGTGGCGCGTCACGGCTTCTCGCGGTTCCCCGTCGTGGACGCGGGAGGAACGCTCTCGGGCTACCTCCACCTCAAGGACGTCCTGTTCGCCGACGAGGAGGAGCGGCACCAACCGGTGCCCTCGAAGCGCATCCGCAAGATGGCAAATGTGCGCCCGGGCGACGAAGTCGAGTCGGTGCTCGCCACGATGCAGCGGACGGGGTCACACCTGGCGCGAGTCATCGCCGACGACGGCGGGGTCATCGGGGTCGTCTTCCTGGAGGACGTGATCGAGGAACTGGTCGGAGAGGTCACCGACTCGTCCCACGGCAGTCGTGGGCCCCGCCAGCGCGGCTGAGTCGAGGTCAGGGCTCGGCCCGTGTGGTTCAGCACTGCACGGACCTCCGGCCCGGACCCGGTGTGGTCCAGCACAGCACGGACCTTCGGTCCTGAACCTGCCCTCGACTGCGTCCGGGCTGCTCTGTGATGCCCCCGCCGGCGCTCTCACTTCGTTCGAGCGCCTGTTGCTTCTGCCGGGGGCACCAAACGAGGGGTGCCCCCGTCGGCGCTCTCACTTCGTTCGAGCGCCTGTTGCTTCTGCCGTGGGCGCCAAACGACGAAAGACTTGAACAACGCTTCGCGAAGTTCAAGTCTTTCGTCGTGATGGTGCCCCCGGCAGGATTCGAACCTGCGCTTCCGCCTCCGGAGGGCGGCGCTCTATCCCCTGAGCTACGGGGGCTCAAACGGTCCGAATGCTGGCGATTCGCGCCGTTTTGGGATGCCCACGGAGGGTAGCAGCCTAGAGTTCTGACCATGGAATCCGGTGCGGCAGTCGTGGCAGTCACGCCCCGACCGCTGGTCCTGGTGTGCGACGACATCGACTCCATCCGGATGATCATCCGGATCAACCTCGAGCTCGAAGGTTTCGATGTTCTTGAGGCCGTGGACGGGCACGAGGCGATGAGTCACCTCATCGATCCGTCGGCTCGAGTGCCCGACGTCATCGTGCTCGATGCCCAGACACCCCGCCGTGACGGATGGTGGGCCATCGCCGCAATTCGCGCGCACCCACGCCTCGCCGGGGTCCCCACAGTTCTGGTCACTGCCTCGACGACGGAGCACGACCGCAGCGCAGCGGCGCTCGCCGGGTTCGACGCCTTCATCGGCAAACCCTTCGACCCGGCGGCGCTCGTCGATGTCATCTCACGCCTCGCGGCCCACGGACGGCCGGAGATTCCGGGCCAATAGACTTCGGGGGTGACTCCCGAAGAACTCTCGTCCGCGATCCGGGCTGCCCTGCACGAGGCCACTGCAGCCGGTGACTTCACCGCAGCCGTTCCCGATGAGGTGCGCGTGGAGCGACCCAAGAATCGCGACCACGGAGACTGGTCCACCAACATCGCCCTGCAGCTTGCCAAGTTGGCCGGTATGCCGCCACGAGACCTTGCGACCCGACTCGCCGCCCGTTTGACCGCCATCGAAGGCATCTCGCAGGTCGATGTTGCCGGTCCGGGCTTCCTCAACATCAGCCTCGACGCAGCGAGCGCTGGAGAACTCGCGCGCAACATCGTCGAGAGCGGCACGGCATACGGAAAGAACGACTCCGAAGCCGGCCACACGATCAATCTCGAGTTCATCTCTGCCAACCCCACGGGGCCACTGCACATCGGTCACACCCGCTGGGCTGCGCTCGGTGACTCAATGCGGCGGTTGCTGACCGCGTCCGGAGCGGAAGTGACGGCTGAGTACTACATCAACGACGCCGGCGCCCAGATGGACAAGTTCGCGCTCAGCGTCCTGGCCAGTGCCAAGGGAGAGCCCACGCCGGAGGGTGGCTATCCCGGCGCCTACATCGGTGACCTGGCCGAGGCCGTCGTCGAGCAGCGCCCCGACGTCCTCGAGCTGCCGGAGGACGAGGCCATCGCCGTCGCGAGGCCGCTCGCCTACAGGGCACAGCTCGCCGAGATCCAGCAGACCCTCGAGCGTTTCGGGGTGTTCTTCGACGTCTGGTTCTCCGAGCAGGAACTCCATGACGGTGGCGCCGTCGAGAAGGCCGTCGAGCGGCTGCGCGAGCAGGGCCACGTCGATGACCGGGACGGTGCGGTCTGGCTGCGCACGACCGACTTCACCGACGACAAGGACCGGGTCCTCATCCGTGCTGACGGCGTGCCGACCTACTTCGCTGCCGACGCTGCCTACTACCTGAGCAAGAAGGACCGCGGCTTCACCGAGAAGATCTATCTCCTTGGCGCCGACCATCACGGCTACATCGGCCGACTCAAGGCGATCGCCGCGTGCGCCGGTGACGACGCCGACGTCAACATCGACGTGCGCATCGGTCAGCTGGTCAACCTCAATGGCGCCAAGCTGTCGAAGCGGGCCGGCAACATCATCGAACTCAATGACCTGCTCGACTGGATCGGCAAGGACGCTGTCCGCTACAACCTGGCTCGCTACCCCGCAGACAGTCCGCTGTCGCTCGACGGCGAGGAACTGCGCAAGCAGACCAACGACAACCCGGTCTTCTACGTTCAATACGCCCACGCCCGCACCGCCAACGTGTCCCGGTTGGCGGGGGAGGACGGGGTGCATCGCGTCGACGGATTCGACCCGTCGTTGCTCGAGGACCCCACCGAGGCAACCCTGCTCGCCACCCTCAGCGACTTCTCGCGGGTCGTCGCCCAGGCCGCACACCTGCGCGAACCCCACCGCGTCGCGCGCTACCTCGAGGACCTCGCAGGTCGCTATCACAAGTGGTATGACACCTGCCGAGTGCGGCCGATGAATGCCGAAGAAGAGGTCACCGACCTCCACCGCACTCGACTGTGGCTCAACGACGCCACCCGACAGGTGCTCGCCAACGGACTCGACCTGCTCGGCGTCAGTGCGCCCGAGCGCATGTGAGGAACTGACCGATGCGTTCGCACGAGGCCGGAGCTCTCCACGCCGATGGCTATGGCGGGCCGCCGCTCTATCTGCCGTTCCCGACCGACGTCAATGCGCTGCTCCCGCAGCTCTGGCCGGATTCTGTGTGCCGGGATGCCGAGGGCCGCTTGACGGTCGCGGGTCTCGACGTGGTGAGCATCGCCCGCGAACACGGCACGGCGGCATACGTCGTCGACGAAGGGGACTTCCGCGCTCGGGCGCGAAGCTTCCGCGACGGGTTCGCGGCGCCGTTCGAGGCCGTGTGCGGTGGTGCTGACATCTATTATGCCGGCAAGGCCTTCCTCTGCACCTCGGTCGCGAAATGGGTTGCGGAAGAAGGGCTTTCGCTTGATGTCTGCAGCGGCGGCGAGCTTGCGGTGGCGCGCCGGGCGGGCTTCCCGGCAGAGCGGATCGGCTTCCACGGCAACAACAAGTCGCTTGCCGAGATCCGCGACGCGCTCGACTACGGCGTCGGACGGATCGTCCTGGACTCGTTCATCGAGATCGAGCGGGTTGCGGAGATCGCGGCCGACCTCGGTGTCGTGGCGCCGGTGATGATCCGCGTGACCGTCGGGGTCGAGGCCCACACCCACGAGTTCATTGCCACGGGGCACGAGGACCAGAAGTTCGGGTTCAGCCTCTCCGAGGGTCAGGCGTTCGACGCGGCCAAGGCAGTCCTCGCCCACGACACCCTCGACCTGCGCGGCCTGCACTCACACATCGGTAGCCAGATCTTCGACACCGGCGGCTTCGAGATGAGCGCCCGACGGCTCATCGGCCTGCACGCGCAGATCGCGAACGAGCTCGGGCACCACAGCCCTGAGATCGACCTCGGTGGTGGCTTCGGCATGGCCTACACGTCGCAGCACACGCCGCTCGAGCCGGCTGAACTGGGTGCTCAGCTCGCCGACATCGTCGGGCGCGAGTTCAGGGCCATCAGCGCAAACGCGGCCTCAGGTTCTGTGCCTGTTCCACGTGTCTCGATCGAGCCAGGTCGCGCCATCGTCGGCCCGTCAACCTTCACCCTCTATGAGGTCGGCACGGTCAAGCCGGTCGAGCTCGGTGACCACCACACACGGGTCTACGTCTCGGTCGACGGGGGCATGAGCGACAACGTGCGGCCCGCGCTCTACGAGGCCGACTACTCGTGCACCCTGGCGAACCGGAGCTCCGACGCCGAGCCGATGTTGGCCCGGGTCGTGGGCAAGCACTGCGAGAGCGGCGACATCGTCGTCCAGGACGAGTGGCTGCCCGCAGACACCCAGCCGGGCGATCTCATCGCCGTGCCGGGCACCGGTGCCTACTGCCGCGCCCTGTCGAGCCAGTACAACCACACCCCGCGCCCGCCGGTGCTCGCGGTCCGAGACGGCGAGGCACGGGTCATCGTGCGCCGTGAGACCATCGACGACCTGCTTGCACTCGACGTTGGCAGCAGTTGATGTCGCGCCGTGACGGCGAGCCCGTGACCGAGGAGATCCCCGCCGAAATGGCATCCACCACTGCCGCTGATCTGCCCACCCTCAAGGTCGCTCTGCTCGGATGCGGAGTCGTGGGGTCCTCTGTCGCGCGGATGCTCGTCGAGAACGCCGACGACCTGGCGGCACGCGTCGGTGCCCGACTCGATCTCATCGGCATCGCTGTTCGTCGGCCGGACCGGGCCCGCCCCGATGTGCCCGTCGACCCATCGCTCTTCACGGCGGATGCAGACACCTTGGTGCGCAGCGCCGACATCGTCATCGAGGTCATCGGTGGCATCGACCCGGCGCGCGAACTGATCCTGACGGCCATGAAGCACGGCGCCTCCGTGGTGAGTGCCAACAAGGCTCTCCTCGCAGAGGACGGGCCGACGTTGTATGCCGCTGCAGGAGAGCACGGCGTCGACCTCTACTACGAGGCGGCTGTCGCCGGTGCCATCCCGATCGTCCGCCCGATGCGTGAATCCCTCGTCGGGGATGACGTCCAGCGCGTTCTCGGCATCGTCAACGGCACGACCAACTTCGTCCTCGACAAGATGGACACGACCGGCGCCGGCTTCGCTGAGACCGTCGAGCAGGCGCAGGCCCTGGGCTATGCCGAGGCCGACCCCACGGCCGACGTCGAGGGCTTCGACGCGGCCGCCAAGGCAGCGATTCTCGCGTCCTTGGCCTTCCACACCAGAGTTTCGATCGATGACGTGCACCGCGAGGGCATCACCGAGGTGACCGCCGCCGACATCCAGGCCGCCCGTGACATGGACGCCGTCGTCAAGCTGCTCGCGATCTGCGAGCTCGTCCGTGACGAGTCCGGCGCTCCGAGCGGGGTGAGTGTGCGGGTGTACCCGGCGATGATCGCGCGGAGCCATCCGTTGGCCTCCGTGCGGGACGCCTACAACGCGGTGTTCGTCGAGGCTTCGGCCGCTGGCGAGCTCATGTTCTATGGCAAGGGGGCTGGTGGTGATCCGACGTCCTCGGCGGTCCTTGGTGATGTCGTGGCAGTAGCCCGACACCGCCTGGCAGGAGGACACGGCCCGACCGAGTCCGCCTATGCCGACCTGCCCGTCGTCGACATGGGTCAGGCGACCACGAGATATCACATCAGCCTTGCCGTGGCCGATCGTCCGGGTGTCCTCGCCCAGGTGGCGTCGGCATTCGCCGAGCACGGCGTGTCGATCGAGACCGTCCGACAGCGGGTCCTGGGTGAGGGTGAGGAGTCGCGAGCCTCGCTCGTCATCGTCACTCACTGTGCGCCCGACTCGGCGTTGGCCGCGACGGTTGAAGCACTGACCGGCCTCGACACTGTCGACGCCGTTGTCTCCTGGATGCGAGTGGAAGGGGCCTGACGTGGCACACCAATGGCGCGGAGTCATCCGTGAGTATGCCGACCGCCTGCCGATGCTGGCCGGCTCACCTGTCGTGACCCTCCACGAGGGTGGAACCCCGCTCATCCAGGCCGAGCACCTGTCCGAGCTCGTCGGAGCCAACGTCCTCGTCAAGTACGAAGGCCTCAATCCGACCGGGTCGTTCAAGGACCGTGGGATGACGACTGCGATCTCGTATGCCAAGGGCCGGGGCGCCAAGGCAGTCATCTGCGCGAGCACGGGCAACACGAGCGCCTCGGCTGCGGCCTACGCGACGAAGGCAGGCATGACCTGCGCCGTCCTCGTCCCCGAGGGAAAGATCGCGATGGGCAAGCTGAGCCAGGCCATTGCCCACGGCGCCACCCTCATCCAGGTCGACGGCAACTTCGACAACTGCCTCACCGTGGCACGCAAGTTGGCCGAGGTGCACCCGGTGGAGCTCGTCAACTCGGTCAACCCGGCGCGGATCGAGGGGCAGAAGACCGCTGCCTTTGAGATCGTCGATGCCTTGGGTGACGCCCCCGACATCCACATCCTCCCGGTCGGCAACGCCGGCAACATCACGGCCTACTGGCGCGGTTATACCGAGTACGCCTCGGAGTTCGAGGGTCTGCCGGCCGTCGCGAGCCGCACCCCGCAGATGTGGGGATTCCAGGCCGCCGGTGCCGCGCCCATCGTCCTTGGCCATCCCGTTGAGGACCCAGAGACGATCGCCACCGCCATCCGGATCGGCAACCCTGCCTCATGGCGTCAGGCCGAAGAGGCCCGCGATCAGTCCGGCGGTCGCATCGAGTCCGTCACCGACGAGCAGATCCTCGCCGCGCACCGCCTCCTGTCCTCGACCGAAGGCATCTTCGTCGAGCCCGGCTCGGCCGCGAGCATCGCCGGTCTGGTTCAGGCCAGCGAGCGCGGCCAGATCCCACCCGATGCGACGATCGTCTGCACCGTGACGGGCCACGGCCTCAAGGACCCGCAGTGGGCGCTGCGCACCGCCGACGGTTCCGACATCGAGCCGGTCAAGGTCCACGCGGAGGCGCAGGCTGTCGCCGAGGTCCTCGGCTTCGAGAGCTGATCATGGCGAAGTGGCAGCCGGGCCTCTCAACGGCCGTGCGTGTGCCCGCCAGCAGCGCCAACCTCGGGCCGGGATTTGACTCGGTCGGCGTCGCGCTCGGTGTCTGGGACCGCTGTCGCGCAACCGTTCTCGATCACTCCGGTCTTGAGATCACGGTCGCAGGAGAGGGCGCTGGCGCCGTCCCGACGGATGCCTCCCACTTGGTCTTCCGCAGTCTTGCCCACGCTTTTGACTCCTTCGGTGAGAAGGCGCCCATGGGCCTGCGACTCGAGTGCGACAACGCTGTGCCCCACGGTCGGGGCATGGGTTCGTCGGCGACCGCCATCGTCACCGGCATCGTTCTCGCGCACGCCCTTCGCGCGGAACGTGACGGTCGGTCCTTCGGGGAAGCCGACCTCAGTGAGGTCAACGACCTCGCCGCGCGCCTGGAGGGGCACCCGGACAACTCTTCCGCGAGCGTCTTTGGTGGGGTGACCCTGTCGTGGTCCGACGATCCAGAGCGGGGGACGACGACGCTTCGGCTCGCCGCGCACCCCGCCGTCGTCCCGGTCGTCTTCACGCCAGAGGCACAGCTGTCCACCGCCACGGCTCGGGCGGTGCTGCCGGCGCAGGTTCGACTCGCTGATGCCGCGGCGAACTCCGCTCGGGCAGCGTTGCTGATCCACGCCATCACCAATGCCCCTGAGCACCTCCTCGATGCGACCCGAGAGTGGTTGCACCAGGAGCCACGTCGACCGTCCTATCCGGCCTCCATGGCCCTCGTCGACCTCCTGCGAGCCTCCGGACATGCCGCAGTGATCTCCGGTGCCGGCCCGTCGGTCCTCGTGCTCGCCACGTCAGCCACGGCGACAGCCGTGAGTGAAGCGGGAGGTGAGGGGTGGCGTGTGCTGCTCCCCGGCATACCTGACCGAGGTGCAGAGGTCATCGAGAGCTGAGCGTCCGAAACGCGAGTCCCGGGGCTGTGGCGTGGTTCCAGGTGTTAGTGTGAAGGTGCGCTCGCAGTCGATGCCGGGGAAGCGTTCTGCTCACCCGATGCCTGCCGCGATACGCACCCTCCACTGTTGGGCTGGTCGTGCTGAGTCACGCGCCGGAAATCGGCAGGCCCCGTGGATCAATCCGCCAGATTTCTGGCACCCACTTTCGGCCCCGCCCAGTGCGGGCTTGGGGCCCCCTGACGAGGGGAAGGATCCTTCGTGACAGACACCACCACCCTTGAGGCATCTGCGGCATCCGGGCAGAGCCCGCGCCGATCGGGCTCACTGACGGCCATGCGCCTCGCCGAACTCCAGGGTCTTGCCTCGAGCATGGGCATCTCCGGCACCGCCAAGATGCGCAAGGGCGACCTCGTCGCCGCCATCAAGTCTCGGCAGAACGGCGACAGCGGTCCCGCCGCGACGTCCGACGCCGCGTCCTCTGCCGCGTCCTCTGCTCCGTCCTCCGCCCCCTCGCAGAGGCGTTCGCGTCGTGCCTCCTCGTCGGGCCAGGGGGCCCCGAAGTCAGAGGCCGCGACGTCAGAAGCCCTGACTTCAGAGGCCCCGGAGGTGGCGGCCGAGTCGTCCACGCCTCGCGAGGAGCGCGCCGACCGCGAGGAGCGCGCCGACCGCGAGGAGCGCGCCGACCGCGCCGAGCGTCCGGACCGCGCCGAGCGTCCGGAGCGCACGGACCGCGCGGAGGGCCACGAGGCCCCTGTTGAGGCCCGCAACGGCCAAGGCCGCGAGGCACGCGAGCAGCGCGGTTCCAACCGGGAGCAGCGCGAGCGCAACAACGAGCGCTCCGACCGCAACCAGGATCAGGCCGGCGAGCGCAACAACGAGCGCTCCGACCGCAACCAGGGCCAGGGCAACAGGCAGCAGGGCCAGACTCAAGCCGCCCAGGACCAGGACCAGAACAGTGATGACGACGAGGGCGGCCGCAGTGGTCGTCGTCGCCGCAACCGCAACCGCAGCCGTGACCGCGACAAGCGTCGTACCCCCACGCAGGGTGGCGAGACGCAGGCCGAGAACGAGCAGCAGATCGGCGACGACGACGTGTTGGTCCCCGTCGCCGGCATCCTCGACATCCTCGACAACTACGCGTTCGTCCGGACCTCGGGCTACCTCCCTGGCGACAACGACGTCTACGTTCCGCTCGGGATGGTCAAGCGCCACAACCTGCGCAAGGGCGACGCCGTCGTCGGCGCGACGAAGGCACCCCACGACGGCGAGGAGCCGCAGCAGCAGACCGTCGGCACCCGCAACAACAGGGCGAAGTACACGCCGCTCGCGCGTCTCGACACAGTCAACGGCCAGAACCCCGACGACGCTCGGGCTCGTGTCGAGTTCGGCAAGCTGACCCCGCTCTACCCGCAGGACCGCCTGCGCCTCGAGACCGATCCGGGCATCCTCACGACGCGGATCATCGACCTCGTTGCCCCCATCGGCAAGGGCCAGCGTGGCCTCATCGTTGCTCCGGCCAAGGCCGGCAAGACCATGGTCATGCAGGCGATTGCCAACGCGATCACGACGAACAACCCTGAGGTTCACCTCATGGTCGTCCTCGTCGATGAGCGCCCTGAGGAAGTCACCGACATGCAGCGTGCGGTCAAGGGTGAGGTCATTGCCTCCACCTTCGACCGTCCCGCCGAGGACCACACCACGGTCGCCGAGCTGGCCATTGAGCGCGCCAAGCGCCTCGTCGAGATGGGTCATGACGTCGTCGTGCTCCTCGACTCGATCACCAAGCTGGGACGGGCCTACAACCTCGCTGCCCCGGCGAGCGGTCGCATCCTCTCCGGTGGTGTCGACTCCGCTGCGCTCTACCCGCCAAAGAAGTTCTTCGGTGCGGCGCGCAACATCGAGGACGGTGGCTCGCTCACCATCCTCGCGACGGCATTGGTCGAGACTGGCTCGCGCATGGACGAGGTGATCTTCGAGGAGTTCAAGGGCACCGGCAACATGGAGCTCAAGCTCGACCGTGGCCTGTCCAACCGACGCATCTTCCCGGCGGTCGACATCAACAACTCTGGCACGCGCCGCGAAGAGATCCTGCTCGCGCCGGAGGAGCTCAAGATCATGTGGAAGCTGCGTCGTGTCCTTGCGGCGCTCGACAGCCAGCAGGCCATCGAGCTCCTGCTCGACCGGCTCCGCAAGAGCAAGACGAACTACGAGTTCCTCAAGCAGGTCCAGCAGAACAGCTCGATCAGGCTCGAGGACGAGGACGACGACAAGGCCTGAGCCTTCCGTTGCCCACTACGAAGCGGTCTCCCTGGTGGGAGGCCGCTTCGCGGCATGCGTGGGGTATGCCGTCGGCTCATCTCTCGCGCGGTGGTGACCGTCGCTGCATGGCCGGGAAGGTGACCTCGCTGAAGCCGAGGTCCCGATAGATGCGGGCGCCGTCAGCGGTGGCGAACAGGTCGATGCGCCTGACGTCGGTCTCCGCGTCGAACCAGTCGACCAGGGCCTCGGTGATGCGCCGGCCCCAGCCTTGCCCGCGCACCTCTGTGACCGTGGCGATGTTGTTGATGACTCCGGTGAGGCCGTTGGGGCAACCCGGGCTCGGTCCGATGCGCTTGACCTCGGCGACGCCGCACGACACCACCCGACCGCCGACCTGGGCGACGAGGATGCGGGCGTCGTCGCGAGTGAGGACGCTGTCGAACCAGTCGCGGGTGGCGGCGAGCCACTCGGGTGCGGCGAGGTCGGCCGTTGCCTTTCCCATGGCCTCGAACATGAGGACCCGCAACTGGACGAGGTCGCTCACGTCAGTCGGGGCGGCTCGGCGGATCACAGGCTCTGCCGACCGGTGTGGGCGCGGAAGATCAGCGAGGTCTGGACGTGAGAGACGCCTGGTCGGCTCGAGACGTTGTCGAGGACGAAGTCGCGCAACTGGTCGGGGGACTCGGCGCTGACGTGGACGAGGAAGTCGTCGGCTCCACTGATGTTGAACGCCGACAGCACGCCGGGGAGCGCCGCCATCTCATCGCCGAACGCCTCGACCTGAGCCCGGTCGTGGCCCGAGAGTCCGATCGCGATCACGGCTTGAAGGGGACGCCCCATCTTGGTGGGGTCGAGGGCGGCGTGGACGCCGGTGATGACGCCGCGCTCGCGCAGTGCCCGCACCCGCCCGACACAGGTCGACTCCGCGATGCCGACCTCGCGGGCGAGAGCAGCGTTGGAGATGCGTCCGTCCGCGACGAGGGCCACGACGAGTGACCGGTCGATCTCATCGAGCAGGGGAGGGGCGGTCGGCGCCGGGCCGGGGGTGAGGGGATGCGGATTCTTCGGCACGCAGCCACGCTACTGCGGCGTACCCGCGGATCACAGCACCACGTCGTGATCTGTTGCATGTTTCCACGGGACTGTTTACCGGTGCCGCGGATTCTTCGGAGAATGGTCGTCATGAGAGCTGATTCCATGATGCAGTGTCCCGATCTGGCGACGACAGCGGTCCATGCCGGCCGTGAGGATCTCACCGCGCTCGGGCTGCATGTCCCGATGATCGACCTGGCCACGACATATCCGATGCCGACGATCGAAGACGGCGGCACGGCATACGACGTGCTTGCTGCTGGGGAGCGGCCGGATGGTCAGGCCACACTCGTCTACCAGCGCCTCTGGAACCCCGGCGTGGATCGCTTCGAGCGGGCTGTCGCCGCGCTCGAAGGAGCCGACGCTTCGGTCGCGTTCGCCACCGGGATGGCTGCGCTCACCGCCACCCTGCTCGCAGCCGTGGCTGCCGGCACGCCCCACATCGTCGCGGTGCGACCGCTGTATGGCGGCTCCGACCACCTGCTCGCGTCGGGGCTGCTCGGGACGACGGTCTCCTGGGCCACGCCCGAGACGGTCGGCAGCGCCATCCGGCACGACACGGGTCTGGTGATTCTCGAGACACCCGCAAACCCATCCCTCGAGCTCGTCGACATCGCGGCCGTCGTGGCGCAGGCGGGTGATGTGCCAGTGGCCGTCGACAACACCTTTGCGACGCCGGTGCTCCAGCAGCCGATGCGCCACGGCGCGACTCTGGTCCTCCACTCGGCCACCAAGTTCATGGGTGGGCACGGCGACGTGATGGGTGGCGTGGTGGCGGCCAACCACGAGTGGACGGCGAGGCTGCGCCAGGTCCGGGCCATCACGGGTGCGGTGCTGCATCCCCTCGCTGCCTATGAACTGCATCGCGGTCTGCAGACCATCCACGTTCGGGTGCGAGCGCAGCAGGCGTCGGCCGCGGTGGTGGCAGCCTGGCTGGCCGAGCGGGTCGAGGTGTCACGCGTGCTCTATCCGGGATTGCCCGGTGGTGACCCACTCGGGCTCGTGGGCACCCAGCTGTCGGGACCCGGGGCGCTGGTCGCCTTCCGCCTTGCGGGTGGGTATGCCGCGGCCTCGGCTCTGCTCGGGGGCCTCGAGCTCGTGACCCATGCGGTGTCGCTCGGCGGTGTCGACAGCCTGATCCAGCATCCGGCGAGCCTCACCCACCGCATCGTGTCCGCAGACGCCCGACCTGATGCCGACCTGCTCCGCCTCTCTGTCGGGCTCGAATGCGTCGACGACGTCATCGCCGACCTCGACAAGGCCTTCGCCAACCTCCCCTGACCCTCTCAGCCTGCTGGCGTCCTGCAGGGCGCGCGATATGGCGCGCGCCCGGCAGCACACGCCGGCGGGGGCATCAGGCGGCCCGCTCAGTGAGCAGGGCATGGCCTCTCGCGACCTGGTCCATGAACGCATCAGGTGTGAGCCGCAACCCCAGGACAGGGACTCGCAATACGACCTTGTCCGAGAGCGTGACCTCGTTCTGTCGCAGCGCGTCGTCCACGGGCGCGAGAGCCAAGGCATGGTGGCCACCGTCGATCTCGACGACAAGGCCGATGTCCTCCCACAGAACATCGAGGTAGATCCGACCTGCTCGTCCCCTGCACACCTTCTGGCGGGTGGGGGCGGGTAGCCCGCGAGCTCGGCACAGAGCGGAGAAGTCGAACTCGCCCAGAGAGTGCGCGCCGTCGCACACGTCTCGCACTGCCGCGTCGAGCAGTTGGTGCCTGGGACCCCCGCGGGTCGCGAGCCACGCTGAGAGCAGTTGCTCCGGACGGACGAATCGCTGCTGCACGACGAGACAGATGATGAGGACGGCCGTGCGATCGGTTCGTGCCCACTGTGCCGCACGGATGGTGGCTCGCTCGGTGGTGGTCCGAGGAAGTCCGGCACCGCGGATGGGGCCCAAAGTCCGTCGCCGGTGAACGTGAACCCCCTCGAGGCGCCTGGCGCGATGGTTCCCCGGGATCGCCACATCGATCTTCTCGAGGGTGAATCCAGACAGGCCACTTGCGACCAGCGCGCTCACTCCGTCGAGTACGGCTCCGGAGCCGCTCTCCCACACCGCTTGCCACAGCCGTGCCACACCGTCCATCTCGGATGCTCCGATGACGACGGTGTGCAGCCCAGCGATGGACCAGCGCCCGGCGAGAACCTCACTGCGAATATCTGCCCTGGTGACACCGGCTCTGCGGAGGTCGGCCCGGTGGGCCACGCCCCCGTGAAGGGCGGCCACCTCGACAGCTCGGCGAGCTCGCTCAGCCCGAGGCAGCCTTCGGCGCGGTCCCTTCTCCATGTCAACAGAGTGCAGTCTCCACGCGGGAGGCTCCGTGCGTCATCCACAGGTGCTTCGGGGTTGTGCTGCAGGGCGCGCGCTAGGTCGCGCGCTAGGTCGCGCGCCCTGCAGCACGCCTGTGAGGTTTGCGCAGATGGGCGGGAATGCGGGGGCGGAGGCGGTCGTTTAGGTCACTGTGTGCCTGCTCTGGCACACTTGATCGCTGGACCGGTTCACGGCACGAACGCGTTTCCTGAGCATCACCCTCACGAGTGGATGCAGGCGGGGCGCTACCGGGTTTGCATCTACCTGATGGACCCGCCGACCCGGAGACAACCAGGACTCTCAAGGAGAACATCGTGAAGAAGGACATTCACCCGAACTACGCCGAGACCACGGTCACCTGCACCTGTGGCGCGTCGTTCACCACGCGCAGCACCGCCGAGAGCGGCGCGATCCACGCTGAGGTCTGCAGCCAGTGCCACCCGTTCTACACGGGCAAGCAGAAGATTCTCGACACCGGTGGCCGCGTTGCACGCTTCCAGGCTCGCTACGGCAAGAAGGCCGACGCGTAGCACTCTCAATGCGCCGACCCGTTGATCCCGCAAGGGATCCGGGTCGGCGCATTCGTGTTTCCACCGAGCCCAGCACCCGCCCCTCGACCCAGCTGCCCACCCACCGCTGACCGTCCCTGAGAGGACACCCGATGTTCGAGTCCGCCGAAGCTCTCGCCCAGGAGCACGCCACGCTCGAGCGCGAGATGGGTGACCCGGCGATCGCCTCCGATCCAGACCAGCTCCGCGAGATCAACAAGAGGTATGCCGCGCTGGGACCGACGGTGGCGGCATACGCCGTCTGGCAGTTGGCCACCGACGACCTCGAAACGGCTCGCGAGTTGGCCACCGAGGACGCTGGGTTCGCGGCCGAGGTCCCGGGGCTGGAGGCGACCGCCACCGATGCCGCGGACCGGCTCCGCCGCCTGCTCATTCCGCGCGATCCCGACGACGACCGCGACGTCATTGTCGAGGTCAAGGCAGGAGAGGGCGGCGAGGAGTCCGCGCTCTTCGCCGGCGACCTGCTGCGCATGTATCTCCGCTACGCCGACCAGCGCGGCTGGCGCACCGAGGTCCTCGGCTCGACCGAGACCGACCTCGGCGGATTCAAGGACGTGCAGGTCAGCGTCAAGTCCAAGAAGGTTCCCCAGCCGGGTGAGGGACCGTGGGCCCGGCTCAAGTACGAAGGCGGCGTGCACCGCGTCCAGCGCGTCCCCGTGACGGAGACCCAGGGCCGCATCCACACGAGCGCTGCCGGCGTCTGGGTCATGCCGGAGGCTGAGGAGGTCGAGGTCGAGATCCACGCCAACGACCTGCGCGTCGACGTCTTTCGCTCCTCCGGCCCGGGTGGGCAGAGCGTCAACACCACCGACTCTGCGGTGCGGCTCACCCACCTCCCGACCGGCACTGTCGTCATCTGCCAGAACGAGAAGTCCCAGCTGCAGAACCGCGAGGCCGCGATGCGCGTCCTGCGAGCACGGTTGCATCAGATGGCGATGGACGAGGCGAACGCAGCGAGTGCCGACATTCGCGCGAGCCAGGTGCGCACGGTTGACCGCAGCGAGCGCATCCGCACCTACAACTTCGCCGAGAACCGGATCAGCGATCACCGCACCGGCTTCAAGGCCTACAACCTCGACACCGTCCTCGGCGGTGAGCTCGACCCCGTCGTCGAATCGGCGATGGCGGCGGATGAGGCGGCCCGTCTCGCGGCCCTGGGCGAGGGGACCGCGTGAGCGACCTGCGTGACGCCGTCCGTGATGCCACCCGTCGCCTCACCGAAGCAGGCGTCGGCTCGCCGGAGCATGACGCCGTTGCACTCGCCGCGCACGCCCTTGGCGTCGACTCGAGCGAGGTGCGGCGGCTCATGATCCTCGGTGGTTCCGTCCCTGAGGGGTATGCCGCACTCGTCGCCGAGCGGGCCAGTCGCGTTCCGCTCCAACACCTCACCGGCCGGGCGTGGTTCCGTGGGCTCGAGCTGGAGGTCGGCCCGGGGGTGTTCGTGCCGCGCCCCGAGACTGAGGTGGTGGCGGGATGGGCGATCGACGCGGCGCAGGCCTGTCTCGACGACGGGGTCCCCGCTCCCGTGGTGGTGGACCTCTGCACCGGTTCCGGTGCCATCGCGCTGTCGATCAAATCCGAAGTACCGCAGGCGCAGGTGCACGCCGTCGAGGTCAGTGACCTTGCCGTGGCCTGGGCGCAACGCAATTGCGAGCGGCTTGCTCTCGACGTCGAGATCGTGCACGGTGACGCGGTGACGGCATTCGAGGACCTCTCCGAGGTCGATGTCGTCGTGTCGAACCCGCCCTACATCCCGACGACAGCCGAGCCGATCGACCCGGAGGTTCGGGATCACGACCCCCACGTCGCTCTCTATGGCGGGAGCGAGGACGGTCTGGCGATCCCGAGGCTCGTTGCGGCCCGGGCGGTCGCGCTTCTGCGCAGCGGGGGAGTGCTCGTCATGGAGCATGCCGACAGTCAGGGTGAGTCGCTCCCCGCGGCGCTGCAGGCGACCGGCTCCTGGTCGCACGTCGAGGATCGCGAGGACCTCACCGGACGACCCCGTGCGACAGTGGCGATCCGCGCCTGACCCGTCCGGGCCCGGATACGGCCGCGGCCCCCAGCCGAGGGCTGGGGGCCGCAGACGTTCTCGTCAGTCGGTCAAAGGATGTAGATCAGCAGAACGATGATCAGAAGAACACCGACGATTGTCCAGATGAGTCCGGAACCACGCATGGGTTGCACCTCTTTCGCTAGACGGGGACGCGAGACCGACATTACGCAGGCCAGGGCCCGTTTTGGGCGATGCGGGCCCACCGAATTCGCACGTCGGTCAGGGGGGCCGACGCTCTGTGTGCGCGGACGCCGGTCCTAGGCTGGCCCCATGAGCCCCGTCTTCGACTGCACGACGCCCGAAGGGCGCCAGGACGGCATCGCCAAGGCGACCGCCGGAGTGCGCCAAGGGGATCTCGTCGTCCTCCCCACCGACACCCTGTACGGCATCGGTGCCGATGCCTTCTCGCCCGACGCGGTCCAGCGCCTCCTTGACGCCAAGGGCCGCGGACGTGAGATGCCGCCCCCGGTCCTCGTCCCGGAGGTCCGCACCGTCGACGGACTCGCGACGGACGTGCCCGCCTACGCGCGCGCCCTGATCGAGCGCTACTGGCCCGGTCCGCTGACGCTCGTCTTCAAGGCGCAGCCCTCCCTCATGTGGGACCTGGGCGACACCGGCGGCACGGTGGCGGTGCGCATGCCCGACAACGACGTCGCCCTCGAGCTCCTCAAGGAGGTCGGACCGATGGCCGTGAGCAGCGCGAACCGGACCGGACAGCCGGCCTCGCGCACCATCATCGATGCGGCGACCCAGCTCGGGTCGTCGGTGGAGTTCTACCTCGATGGCGGTCCCGTGACCGGTGGTCTGGCATCGACCATCGTCGACTGCACCCACTCCGAACCGACGATCCTGCGCCGAGGCGCGATCGACGCGGACGAGATCCTGGCCCTCGCGGCCGAGCACCTAGAGTTGCCGTCAGACGAGGCAGCTGAGCCGACACCAGTCACCGAGGAGAGCAGCAGCGATGAGTGAGACGTTCTACGGTTCGGACTTCGGGGCCCTGGAGGCCTACGACCCCGAGATTGCGGGAGTGCTGGTGTCGGAGCTCGATCGCCTGCGCGGCGGTCTGCAGCTCATCGCGAGTGAGAACATGTCCTCGCCCGCCGTCCTCACCTCGCTCGGCTCGACGCTGTCCAACAAGTACGCCGAGGGCTACCCCGGGCGCCGTTACTACGGCGGGTGCTCCGAGGTCGACAAGGCCGAGGTCCTGGCCATCGAGCGGGCCAAGGCGCTCTTCGAGGCCGACCACGCCAATGTTCAGCCACACTCGGGCGCCAGCGCCAACCAGGCGGTCTACGGCGCCTTCATGAAGCCCGGCGAGACCATCCTCGCGATGAGCCTGCCGCACGGTGGCCACCTCACCCACGGCACCAAGATGTCGTTCTCGGGCAAGTGGTTCAACGCTCTCCACTACGGCGTCGACAAGGACACCGAGGACATCGACTACGCAGAGGTCGAGCGACTGGCCAAGGAGCACAAGCCCAAGGTCATCCTCGCCGGAGGGTCGGCGATCCCGCGGCTCATCGACTTCGAGTTCTTCCGCCGGGTGGCCGACGAGGTCGGGGCGATCTTCTGGGTCGACGCCGCGCACTTCATCGGTCTCGTCGCCGGCAAGGCCATCCCCAGCCCGGTGCCCTACGCCGACGTCGTCAGCTTCACGACGCACAAGGTGCTCCGTGGTCCGCGCAGTGGCGCGATCGTCTGCAAGGAGGAGCACAAGGCAGCGATCGACAAGGCGGTCTTCCCGATGATGCAGGGCGGTCCGCAGATGCACACCATCGCGGCCAAGGCCACGAACTTCAAGGAGTGCGCCTCTCCCGAGTACCAGACCTACGCGAAGCAGGTCATCGCCAACGCCAAGGTCCTGGCGCAGACGTTGAGCGAGAAGGGGATTCGCCCGACCACGGGTGGCACGGACACCCACCTCTCGCTCCACGACCTCCAGCCTGTGGCTGTCACCGGGGTCGACGCCGAGGCGCGTTGCGACGCAGCCGGAATCACCCTCAACAAGAACGCCATCCCGTTCGACCCGCAGAAGCCCAACGTGGCAAGTGGCATTCGAGTGGGGACGCCCTGCGTCACGACGCAGGGCATGGGTGAGGACGAGATGCGCACCATCGCTGACCTCATCGCCCGCGCTGTCGTGGGCGGCGACGCTGACCCGGAGCACAAGGTCTCCAAGGAGGTGCGCGCCGAGGTGACCGATCTCGTGACGCGCTTCCCGGCATACCCCCGCTGAGCCTCGACCTATTGCCCGTTCGCGCACTTGGTCCCGCACCGTTCAGCGGTGCTGGGACCCGTGTGGACGGGCAATAAGTCGTTTGGGGCAGGTCAGCTGTCGCGGTCCTGCCGGTCGCGCTCGACCTGCTCGCGCTCGGCCTGGAGCTCGACCTGCTCGCGCTCGGCCTGCTCGCGCGCCTCGACCTCGAGCGCGGCGGCTTCTTCGCTGGAGGGGCGAGCCGGTTTGGGTTTGGTGCCGGAGGCCGATGCCACCGTCCAGACACTGCGGGCGAGGACCTCGAGGTCGAGCAGCGGCGACATGTGCTTGAGGTAGTAGAAGTCGTAGGAGAGCTTCTCGATCGTCTCCTCCTCCGACGCCGCGTAGCCGTGGCGCACCTGGGCCCAACCCGTGATGCCGGGTCGCACGAGGTGCCGCTGGTCATAGAAGGGGATGGCCTCGCGGTACTTCTCGACGAAGCTCACCTGCTCGGGCCGGGGCCCGATCAGGGAGAGTTCGCCGCGCAGGATGTTGAAGAACTGGGGCAGCTCGTCGAGCCGCACGCTTCGCAGGAAGGCACCGAGTCGGGTGATCCGCGGGTCGTCGCCGGTGGCCTGACGGGCACCTTGGGCCTCGGCATCGGCGCGCATCGTGCGGAACTTGAAGAGTTCGACGAGTTCGCCGCGCCGGCCGACGCGCACCTGACGGAAGATCACGGGGCCTCCGTCGACGACGCGGACGAGCAGGGCAACGACCGCGACGACAGGTAGCCACAAGGGGAGGGTCAGCACGACGAGGACGAGGTCGACGGCGTGCTTGAAGGGGAGGAAGGGGAGCTTGCGCAGCAAGGAGGTCTCGATCTCCCACCCCTCAGAGAGGTGGTCAAGGGGGACGCGCCCGGTGTGCTCTTCGTAGACCTCGTTGAGCGGGCGCACCTCGCGGCCCGCGACGGACGTGGCGGAGACGTAGCGGGTGATCTCTCGCGACCAGGGGGCGCTGAGGTCAACGGTGAGGATGGTGTCGACCGGGGGGGCGGGCAGGGGCCCGGTGGCTGCGGGATCGATGACGCCGACGACCTTGACGTGGGGCGTGGCGTCAAGGGCTCGCACGATGGCGTCCGAGCTCGTCACGACGACCAGATGCTCGGTCCACGCCCGAAGCCGCATGGCGAGACGGAGCATGAGCACCAGGCCCAGCCAGATGGCCAAGGAGATAAAGAGGTGGTTTCGCGAGTAGTAGGGCCGCCCCAACACGATTTGGGCAGAGATCACGAAGAACGCGAACAGGGCGGCAAGCGCCCCGCGGCTGTAGGTCGGTCGGGGCGGGCCCTGGGGCATCACGGCACCCACGAGCGCACTGCCGATGAGCGAGCTGATGATCGCGATGGCGATGATGCTGAGCAACCCTCGACCCCGCGTCTGGGCCAGGACGGCGTCGCTGAAGGGCTGGGCCTGGAAGACGATGAAGGACGCGACGAAGAGCGCAACGATGAGGAGTGCGGCGTCCGCGAAGGCCAAGCCGACGAGGAGTCGCTGTCTCATGGCGGTGAGTGTATTCGCCGCCAGAACCGGCGGCGGGGACGCCCTGAATCATCGGCCAGTTGGCCTCGCGGGAGGGCTTGTGATAGTTTTCACAAGCACCCGGAACCCCCTCAACGACAGAGACGGCCAGTGACTTCACACCCCGCGCCACGGACCCCGGTCCGGATGATGCTGCGGGGTGCTCTCGTTCCTGGGATGGTCGCCCTCCCCCTCCTGACAGGCGCCTTTTGGGCGTATGCCGGTGAGCAGGGCGCGCTTTCTGCTCTCGCGGGTGCCGCAACCGTCTTCATCGTTCTCGTCGTCGGGCTCCTGGGCATCACCGCCGTGGTCATGGGCCCGGCAGCCACGTCCATGGCTGGCGCCGGTGTCGTCTACCTCGGTCAGCTCGTCGTCATCATGGCCATCGTCGCCGTGCTGACCAGCGTGGATTGGCTCGACGGACGCTCCTTCGCCCTGTCGGCCGTGGCCCAGACGATCGTCATGCAGGTCGGGCAGATCACCGGCTACGTCCGCGCGCGCCACGAGATCCACCCGGGGTCGCTCGATGGGGGAGCGACGTCATGAATGACGACCGCAAGTTTCCCAAGGGCGTTGAGGGCCACGAGCCCTTTGCCAAGTGGCACGACGACCCCGAGCTGCCGAGCGCCAATGCCCGCGCTGACGCCCTGGGCGCCACCGTCATCGCCTACCTCCTGACCGGCCCCGCCGTCTTCGGCGCGATCGGTTTCGGACTCGACCAACTACTGGGCACGGGGTTCATCGTCGTGCTCGGGATCCTGGCCGGGATGGCACTGTCGCTCTACGTCATCTGGCTCCGGTACGGTACGTCGTGACGCCCCTGACCATCGTCTGCAAGCGACTCGCGCACGAGCCGCGATTGCAGGGTGCCGCCATCACCATGAACGAGGAGAACCACCTGTGATCCTGACTGCGCTTGCTGCAGGGACCACGACCGCCGTCGTCGCCGCAGAGGGCGGTGAGGGTTTCGAGACCCCCACGCCTGACATCTTCTGGCTCCCGCTGATCGGCGAGGGCGACTGGGCCATCACCGAGCAGATGGTCTGGGGCGGCGTCTCCGTCGTCATCCTCAGTGTCGTCATGGTGGCCCTGTCCAAGAACGCCGCGATCGTCCCCTCCAAGGGCCAGTTCTACATGGAGGGCTTCTACAACTTCGCGCGCAACGGCATCGCCCGCGACATGATCGGGACCAAGCACTTCCTCAAGTACGTCCCGCTCCTGTTCAGCCTCTTCTCGCTGATCCTCATCAACAACTGGTTCGGGATCATCCCGCCGGTGATGAACCCGACGATGGGTCGGATCGGCTTCCCGATCGCGCTCGTCCTCGTCGTCTATGTGGTCTACCACTGGATCGGCATCCAAAAGATGGGCCTCAAGGGCTACTTCGCCCACTTGGTCCCCCCGGGCCTGCCGGGCTGGATCACGCCCGCGATCTTCGTGCTGGAGTTCATCACCTACTTCATCACCCGCCCGCTCACGCTCGCGCTGCGACTCTTCGGCAACATGTTTGCCGGGCACATGCTCATCGTGCTCTTCGTGAGTGCAGGTGCGTTCTTCTTGTCCCAGGGTGTCGTCTTCAAGTTGCTCTCGGTCCCGACCTTCATCATGGCCGCGGCCATGGTCGTCTTCGAGGCGCTGGTCCAGTTCCTCCAGGCCTACGTCTTCACCCTGCTCGCGGCCAGCTACATCGCCGGAGCCCTCGCCGACGACCACTAAGACCCCGCGTCGTCGGCTCGTCAGACTGTTCAACCACAACTTCATATCCCTCAAGCACAACCCAAGTTCTTCGTCGCGACACACGGTCGCGTCGGACACACACGAAAAGGAATCATCGTGGACGGAAACCTCTCGCTCGTTGGCTACGGACTCGCGACCATCGGCCCGGCCATTGCCGTCGGCCTGATCTTCGCCGCCTACATCAACGGTGTGGCCCGCCAGCCCGAGGCCCGCAACCTCCTCCAGCCGATCGCCATTCTTGGCTTCGCGCTTGCTGAGGCGCTTGCGATCTTCGCGCTGGTGCTCTACTTCGTTCCCGGCGCCTGAGCCACATCCCAGCGGCACACCCTCTAGATCCGGCACGAAGCACTAGGAGTCCCCGTGCAGTTCACCGCCACGCCTTCGACGGTCGTCTCACTGGCGACCGCTGAGGGCGCCAAGATGCCCCTCATCCCGCACATCCCCGAGCTGATCTTTGGTCTCGTGATGATCGGAATCCTCTACTGGGTGGTGTCGAAGTTCGTCGTCCCCAACCTGGAGAAGGCATACGAGGAGCGTCGTGCTGCCATCGAAGGCGGCATGGAGCAGGCAGAGGAAGCCCAGGCCCAGGCCCAGGCCGCCCTGCAGCAGTACGAAGCCCAGCTGCACGAGGCCCGCACCGAGGCCAACGCCATCCGCGAGGAGGCGCGGGCCGAGGGTGCGTCCATCGTCACCGAGTTGCGCGAGAAGGCGCAGGCGGAGTCGAGCCGGATCACCGAGTCGGCCAAGCGTCAGATCGAAGCCGAGCGTCAGCAGGCCGTGGTCTCGCTGCGCTCCGAGGTCGGCACGCTCTCAACGAACCTCGCCAGCCGCATCGTCGGCGAGTCCCTCGAGGACGAGGTCCGTCAGAAGGGCATGATCGACCGCTTCCTCGCCGAGCTCGAGAGCGGTTCGCTCCGCCCCGAGAAGGTCGCCGCGGCGTCCGTTCCGGCTCCGGCGCAAGATGCCCAGGCATCGGAGCAGCCCGCACAGGGTGAGCTCGACCTGGGCACCGACGGCACGGCAGGGCGGGACGCCTGATGCGTGGCTCGTCTCGTGGTGCTGGGTTGGCGGCCGAGGAGGCCCTCAACTCGGCTCTCGACGGCGTCGACCGCAACGCGCTGGCCGAGGAGCTCTTCTCGATCGCCGCGACGATCGAGGGCGACGCCGGACTGCGACGCGCCTTCGCCGATCCGGCTCGTGACGGCGAGGCCAAGCGAGGCCTGGCCGATCGCATCTTCGGCGGCAAGGTCAGCGAGGCAGCCACATCCGTCACGGGTGAGGTCGTCGCGCAGCGTTGGGCCAGCGAGGGCGACCTCAGTGACACCTTCGAGGCACTCGCCGTCCGTGCGCTGCTTGCCAGCGCCGAGAAGGCAGGTCGCATCGACGCCGTCGAGGACGAGCTGTTCCGCTTCGAGCGGATCGTCGCCGGCGACACCGAGCTGCGCGACACCCTCTCGAGCCGCAACACCGATGTGACCGGCAAGGCCGGCATCGTGCGGGGTCTGCTCGAGGGCAAGGCATCGCCCGAAACCGTGCGCCTCGCCGAGCAGGCAGTGCTCGTCGCACGCGGTCGACGCCTCGACCGGGTGCTCGAGACCTACCTCAAGCTCGCGGCGACGCGTCGTGACGAGCTCACAGCTGTCGTCTCGGTCGCCATCCCGCTCGACGAGCAGCAGCGGTCCCGCCTCGCCTCGGCGCTGCGTGACATCTACGGCAAGAAGGTCACCCTGCAGACGGTGCTGGACACCAGGGTCGTCGGTGGGATTCGGGTCCAGATCGGCGACGAGGTCGTCGACGGGACCGTCCTGCGGCGCCTGGAAACGGTGCGGCACGACCTCGCCGGCTAGTCCCGAAGACATGCGGAACGGCATACAGAACGTGTCTGTCCGCCAGTTCGACCACATCTGAAGAGCACGACACCCCACACACTTCGGCCCCACAGGGGGCTGGTTACCGAGGAGAAGAGATCACATGACGGAGCTCTCGATCCGTCCGGAGGAGATCCGGGACGCACTGGACACCTACGTCCAGTCCTATGAGCCCGGAGCGGCTTCGCGCGAAGAGGTCGGCCGCGTCACTGACGCCGGTGACGGCATCGCGCACGTCGAGGGCCTGCCCTCGGCCATGACCAACGAGCTCCTCGAGTTCGAGGACGGCACGTTGGGCCTCGCGCTCAACCTCGACGTCCACCAGATCGGTGTCGTCATCCTCGGTGACTTCTCCAAGATCGAGGAGGGCCAGGAGGTCAAGCGCACCGGAGAGGTCCTCTCCGTTCCCGTGGGAGACAGCTTCCTCGGTCGCGTCGTCGACCCACTCGGCAACCCGATCGATGGTCTCGGCGACATCCAGAGTGACGAGCGCCGCGCGCTCGAGCTCCAGGCGCCCAACGTCGTCCAGCGCAAGTCGGTTCACGAGCCGCTGCAGACGGGCCTCAAGGCCGTCGACGCCATGACGCCGATCGGCCGTGGCCAGCGCCAGCTCATCATTGGTGACCGTCAGACCGGCAAGACCACCGTCGCCGTCGACACGATCATCAACCAGAAGGAATTCTGGGAGACCGGCGACCCGACCAAGCAGGTCCGCTGCATCTATGTCGCGATCGGCCAGAAGGGCTCGACCATCGCGTCGGTCCGCGGCACGCTCGAGGACGCTGGTGCCATGGAGTACACGACCATCGTCGCGGCTCCGGCCTCGGACTCGGCTGGCTTCAAGTACCTCGCGCCCTACACCGGCTCGGCCATCGGCCAGCACTGGATGTACCAGGGCAAGCACGTCCTCATCGTCTTCGATGACCTGTCCAAGCAGGCCGAGGCCTACCGCGCCGTCTCGCTCCTCCTGCGTCGTCCGCCGGGCCGCGAGGCCTACCCGGGTGACGTCTTCTACCTGCACTCCCGTCTGCTCGAGCGTTGCGCGAAGCTCAACGACGAGCTCGGTGCGGGTTCGATGACCGGCCTCCCGATCATCGAGACCAAGGCGGGTGACGTCTCGGCCTACATCCCGACCAACGTCATCTCCATCACCGACGGTCAGATCTACCTCCAGGCCGACCTCTTCAACGCCAACGTCCGCCCCGCGGTCGACGTGGGTGTGTCGGTGTCCCGAGTCGGTGGCGCCGCGCAGACCAAGGCCATGAAGGGCGTCTCCGGTCGCCTCAAGCTCGACCTGGCGCAGTTCCGTGCGCTCGAGGCCTTCGCGATGTTCGCGTCCGACCTCGACCCCGCTTCCAAGGCCCAGTTGGCGAAGGGTGCGCGTCTCGTCGAGCTGCTCAAGCAGTCGCAGTCGGCACCGTTCCCCGTCGAGGAGCAGGTCGTCTCGGTCTGGGCCGGCACCACCGGTCAGCTCGACTCGGTCGCAGTGGAGGACATCCGCCGCTTCGAGTCCGAGTTCCTCGGCCACCTGCGCCGCAGCAAGAAGGACCTGCTCGACGCGATCCGCGAGACGGGCAAGTTCGAGGCCTCCACCGAAGAGGCCCTCAAGGTCGAGATCGACTCCTTCAAGAAGGGCTTCGAGCCCTCTGACAAGGACAACGTTCCCGTCGACTCGACCGAGAGTGGCGACGACGCCCTCGACTCCGAGCAGGAAAAGATCGTCAAGCAGAAGCGCTGATCGATCCGGTATGCCGGGCGGTCACCTCCGTGACCACCCGGCACCGGTAGCCCGGTCGCTCAAGGCGACCACACGGCATACCCCACAAGTTCGACAGCACACACCGAAACGTGAGACACAGGAAGGGCGGAAAACTATGGGAGCGCAGATCCGGGTTTACCGGCAGCGCATCCGGTCCGTCAGCGCGACGAAGAAGATCACGCGGGCCATGGAGCTCATGGCCGCGGCTCGCGTCGTCAAGGCCCAGCAGGCCGTGCGTGAATCGAGCCCGTACGCGCGAGCGATCACGCGCGCCGTCTCGGCCGTCGCAACCTTCTCGAATGAGGACCACATCCTCACGACCGAGAAGGAGAAGGTGACCCGCGCTGCGGTCGTCATCATCACGTCGGACCGCGGACTCGCAGGCGCCTACAGCTCGTCGGTGCTCAAGGAGTCCGAGCGCCTCGTTGCGCGACTGCGTGAAGAGGGCAAGGAAGCCGTCCCCTACCTGCTCGGTCGCAAGTCGGTCGGCTACTACAAGTTCCGTCAGCGCGAGTTCGCGGCGGAGTGGACCGGCAACTCCGAGAAGCCGACCTTCGAGACCGCCCGTGAGATCGGTGAGCGGCTCGTCGGTGACTTCCTCCTGGACACCGAGTCCGAGGGCGGTGTCGACGAGGTCCACATCGTCTTCTCGCGCTTCGTGTCGATGGTGACGCAGGAGCCCGAGGTCATCCGCCTGCTTCCGCTCGAGATCGTGGAAGGGACCGAGGCGCCTGCAGAGGGCGACCTGTTCCCGCTCTACGAGTTCGAGCCGAGCGTCGAGGAGGTGCTCGATGCGCTGCTGCCCAAGTACGTCACGTCGCGCCTGTTCAACTGCATGCTCCAGGCTGCGGCCTCCGAGCTTGCCGCCCGTCAGCGTGCGATGAAGTCCGCGACGGACAATGCCGAGGAACTCGTCAAGAAGTACACCCGGCTGGTCAACCAGGCCCGTCAGGCCGAGATCACCCAAGAGATCAGCGAAATCGTCGGTGGCGCAAGCGCCCTGGCCGAGAGCAAGTGAGAGAGAAAATGACTGCCACTGTCACAGACACTGACAACTCCGCCAACGACGCCACGCCCGGCGGCATCGGTCGCGTCTCGCGCATCATCGGCCCGGTCGTCGACATCGAGTTCCCGGCCGACGCCATGCCCGAGCAGTACAACCTGCTCACCACCACGGTCGAGCTCTCGGGCGAGACGAAGAACCTCAACCTCGAGGTCGCCCAGCACATCGGCGACAACATGGTTCGCGCCATCTCCCTGCAGCCGACCGACGGCCTCGTCCGCGGCACCCAGGTGCAGGACACCGGCGGCCCCATCACAGTGCCCGTCGGCGACGAGACGCTTGGCAAGGTCTTCAACACCACCGGTGAGGTCATGAACCTCGCCGAGGGCGAGACCTTCGAGCCCAAGGAGCGGTGGGGCATCCACCGCAAGGCTCCGGCCTTCGACCAGCTCGAGTCCAAGACCGAGATGTTCGAGACCGGCATCAAGATCATCGACCTGATGACCCCCTACGTCCAGGGTGGCAAGATCGGCCTCTTCGGTGGTGCTGGTGTCGGCAAGACCGTCCTCATCCAGGAGATGATCGCCCGAGTCGCTCGCGACCACGGTGGTGTCTCGGTGTTCGCCGGTGTCGGTGAGCGCACCCGAGAGGGCAACGACCTCATGGTCGAGATGGAAGAGGCCGGCGTCCTCGGACAGACCGCCCTCGTGTTCGGCCAGATGGACGAGCCGCCGGGCACGCGTCTTCGCGTGGCCCTCTCGGCCCTGACCATGGCCGAGTACTTCCGCGACGTGCAGAACCAGGACGTTCTGCTCTTCATCGACAACATCTTCCGCTTCACGCAGGCCGGTTCCGAGGTCTCCACGCTGCTCGGCCGCATGCCGTCCGCCGTGGGTTACCAGCCGACCCTCGCCGACGAGATGGGTGTTCTCCAGGAGCGCATCACCTCGACGCGAGGCAACTCGATCACCTCGATGCAGGCGATCTACGTGCCCGCTGACGACTACACAGACCCGGCCCCGGCCACGACGTTCGCGCACCTCGACGCGACGACCGAGCTCTCGCGTGAGATCGCCTCGCTGGGTATCTACCCCGCCGTGGACCCGCTCACGTCGACCTCGCGAATCCTCGACCGTCGCTACATCGCCGAGGACCACTACACCACCGCGGTGCGCATCAAGTCGATCCTTCAGCGCAACAAGGAGCTGCAGGACATCATCGCGATCCTGGGGATCGACGAGCTCTCCGAAGAGGACAAGATCCTCGTCAACCGCGCCCGTCGCATCCAGCGCTTCCTCGGTCAGAACACCTACGTTGCCAAGCAGTTCACCGGTATCGAGGGCTCGACGGTGCCGCTCGTCGACACCATCGAGGCGTTCACGAAGATCGCCGACGGCGACTTCGACCACTTCCCCGAGCAGGCGTTCTTCATGTGTGGTGGCCTCGACGACGTCGAGCGTCAGGCCGCAGAGATCCAGAAGAACCTCTGAGCCTTCCTGTCCTGCTCCTCAACGGGAGTGCGTGGCCCGCTCCTTCGTCGCGAGCCTGCCACGCACTCCCTTGATCGTCGCCGGACGTCGAATCCGGCGGCGGTAGACTCTCTTCACACACCACTTCCCGGAGGAATACGTGAGCCAGCTTCAGGTCGAACTCGTTGCCGCGGACCGCAAGGTCTGGGAGGGCGAGGCGAGCCAGGTGAGTGCCCGCTCCATCGCAGGCGAGCTCGGCATCCTGCCCGGTCACACCCCGCTGCTCGGCGTTCTCGTCGAGGGCGAGGTCAAGATCCACGGTGAAGGCGGAGTCCGCACCGCCACGATCAACAGTGGCTTCCTCTCGGTCGACCACGACCGAGTGACGATTCTCGCCGAGGCCGTTGACGCCTCGGGACTGACCAACTGAGTTCAGGGCGGGGAATGCCATGACGCCGATCGCCACCATCGAGCTCGTGCTCGTGGTGGCGCTCGCCCTGCTTGTGGCCGCCGTCCTCTTTGTCTGGCTGCGCCGCCGCTACATCTCGGGTGGCAAGCCGCTCATGCTCTGTGCGATCAACACCGGAGACCGCCGCTGGCGTCTTGGCCTGGCACGCATCGCGGGGGATCACCTCGACTGGTTCTCAGTCGTCGGTCCCTCTTTGCGTCCTGACCACTCGTGGGTGCGTCACGACCTTGACCTCGGTGCCCCGCACCGGCTCGGCGAGGCTGTCCCAGGGCTCCCGTCGGACGCCGTGTGTGTGACCGGGCACGCTCCTTCGAATGACTACGAACTTGCCCTCAGCCCAGCGGCATACACGTCGTTGCGTGCCTGGCTCGAGAGTTCGCCCCCCGGATTCAACGTCAACGTCGCCTGACGACGCCAGGCGTTCAGTCGTCGTCGGTGGTGGGGTCGTCGGTGTCAGGGACCTTGGGCCCCTTGGTAGGTGCCTCTGCCCGGCCGCCACCGGGCTGCCACAGGACGTCGCCGCCGGCGTCGAGGTTGGCCACGCGGGCAAGGATGAACAGCAGGTCTGAAAGCCGGTTGAGGTATGCCGCGGTCGTCGGGTTGACCCCGCCCTCACCTTTGGCGGTGCCCAGGTCGGTGCCGTGGGTCTCGATGGCCGCCCAGGTCGTGCGCTCGGCTCGGCGGACCACCGTGGTCGCCTGATGCAGGTGGGCTGCCCCGACCGTGCCGCCGGGCAGGATGAACGAGCGGAGCTTCTCGAGCTTGTCGTTCTGGGTGTCGCAGTCGGCCTCGAGCTCGTCGATCCATGCGCTCTGGACTCGCAGTGGTGGGTACTCGGGGTTCTCGCGCAGGGGAGTGCACAGGTCGGCCCCCACGTCGAAGAGGTCGTTCTGGACACGGGTGAGGATGGCGCGCACGTCGTCGGGCAGGTCTCCGGTCGTGAGGACGACTCCGATCACGGCGTTGGCCTCGTTGACGTCGGCGTAGGCGGCAAGCCTCGGATCGGTCTTGGCGGTGCGGCTGAAATCCCCCAGCCCGGTGGTGCCGTCATCGCCGGTGCGGGTGTAGATGCGGGTGAGGTTGACCATGGCCTGAGCCTGCCAGACACCTTTGCCGATTCTTTACCCGGCGCATCCCCGGTCCGTGGGAAGTGTCGCGTTCAATGGGTGCCAGCCTAAGGAGGCGACCGTGGATCAACGTCGACACACGATCGTGACGCTCACCGAGCATCGCGACGAGTCTGGTCACCATGTCTGCCTGCGCGGACGCCTCGACTTCCACACCGTGCCAGACCTGCGGATGGTGCTCCACCGCATCGTCGACGATGGTCACGACGACCTCCTCCTGGACCTCTCCGAGTGCGAGATCGGTGACGCGACCGGCTTCGGCGTCATCGTCGAGTGCCTGCGTCGCGCGCGTCGCGGATCGCGGACCTTCTGCATCGTCGACGCCGATGAGCGCACGCGTCGCCTCCTGCGCCGCGCTCGGTTGAACCACCTCATCGCCACCGCCCCGTCGACGCTCACCGCCGCGGTCAGCTGACCTCTGTCATCCTGTCCGGGTGACGAACCGCGTGACAGATCGTGCGGAGAGCCGGTGAGTGTCACCCCGGCGGCCCCGCCTCGTGCCCTTGGGCTGGATGCCGCGCGCGGGCTGGCCGTCGTCGCAATGGTCATCGCCCACGGCGTCCCGTTCATCAGCGGGGGCGTATCCGAGTCGGGTGCCTTTCTGCTGCAACAGGTCAACGACCTGGCCTCTCCACTCTTTGCGCTGGTCATGGGCGTGGCGGCCGGGCTCGTCTTCACCCGTGGGACGGCCTCCCGAGGGATGGCGCGTGCCGTGGTCAGGGGGGTGGCGTTGATCCTGCTCGGCGTGGGGCTCGAACAGCTCGACCACTGGGTCGCCGTGATCCTGCACATCCTGGGTCTCCTGCTCATCGTCGGGACCCCGTTGCTGGTGCTGGGTTCGCGGTGGTTGCTGGCGATCGCTGCTGCTCTCTTCGCCGGTGGGCCGTGGGTGATCGAGGCGGTCACACGCGCTGCCGGTGGGGTCGCAGGCGGCGCGGCCACCACGGCTGGCTGGGCGGAGAACCCGCTCGCGCAATGGCTCGTCACCAACACGCACTACCGCGTGCTCACCCTGCTACCTCTCTTCCTCGTCGGTGCCGTGCTGGCGCGTCGCGGGCTCGACGACGAACGCACGTCGTGGTGGTGCCTCCTGGGCGGACTGGCGATGGTGTGGGCAAGCTTCGCCGCCGAGCTGTTGGGGCACCCGGTCGTCTTTTCCGGTGACTACCCCGACCAGTTGCAGGAGGGCGGACTGGCGCTTGCGGCATACGGGTTGGTCATGGCGACCGACATCGCTGGTGCGAGGCAACCTTCGGTGTATGCCGTGTTGCGACCGCTCGCGCTCATCGGTCAGGTGGCGCTGTCGCTCTACGTCTTCCACGTGGCGCTTCTCGTGCCGCTCATTCCGGCGTTCCCCGACGGCGGCTGGCTGCCGTTCATCCTTCTGCTCGGGGTTGCACTCATCACGGCCTGGGCATGGGCGCGGTTCATCGGGCGTGGACCGCTGGAGTGGCTCATCGACCGGCTTTCACCCGCCCGAACCCCTCCCGCCGTCGCGGGGGCGTGAGGACTCTCACCGCCTGAGACCCTGTCTCGACGGGTGGGCCACAGGTAGCGTCGACCGCATGCCCGAAGACCCTTCTGCCGCGCTGCCGCCCGCCGCCGCTCCTGCCCGACCCGAGCGCGACCGTCCGTGGGTCATGCGCACGTATGCCGGCCACTCGAGCGCCGCTGCCTCGAACGCGCTCTACCGCCGCAACCTCGAGAAGGGGCAGACGGGTCTGTCGGTTGCCTTCGACCTCCCGACCCAGACCGGCTACGACCCCGACCACGTGCTCGCGCGCGGCGAGGTCGGCAAGGTCGGCGTCCCCATCTCGCACATTGGTGACATGCGGGCGCTCTTCGACCAGATCCCGCTTGGTCAGATGAACACGTCGATGACGATCAACGCGACGGCGATGTGGCTGCTCGCGATGTACCAGGTGGCGGCCGAGGACCAGGCCAACGCTGCGGGTGAGGATGCCGCTGAGGTCGTCAAGGCCCTAGGTGGAACGACGCAGAACGACATCATCAAGGAGTACCTGTCACGCGGGACCTATGTGTTCGCGCCGGCTCCGTCACTGCGACTCATCACGGACATGGTGTCCTACACGGTCTCCGACATCCCCAAGTGGAACCCGATCAACATCTGCAGCTATCACCTGCAGGAGGCCGGCGCGACGCCCGTGCAGGAGATCGCCTACGCGATGTCGACGGCCATCGCGGTGCTCGATGCGGTGCGCGACGCGGGTCAGGTGCCCGAAGAACGCTTCGGTGAGGTCGTCGCCCGCATCTCCTTCTTCGTCAACGCCGGTGTCCGGTTCGTCGAGGAGATGTGCAAGATGCGCGCCTTCGTCGAGCTGTGGGACGAGCTGACCCGCGAGCGTTATGGCGTGACCGACGCCAAGCAGCGGCGCTTTCGCTACGGCGTCCAGGTCAACTCGCTCGGGCTCACCGAGGCTCAGCCAGAGAACAACATTCAGCGCATCGTGCTCGAGATGCTCGCAGTCACGCTCTCTAAGGGTGCTCGCGCTCGGGCCGTCCAGTTGCCGGCGTGGAACGAAGCATTGGGACTGCCGCGTCCGTGGGACCAGCAGTGGTCGCTGCGCATGCAACAGGTGCTGGCCTACGAGTCCGACCTCCTCGAGTACGAAGACCTCTTCGAGGGCTCGAAGGTCGTCGAGACCAAGGTGGCCGAACTCGTTGCCGGAGCGAAGGCCGAGATCGCTCGAGTCGCTGAACTGGGTGGGGCCGTGGCGGCCGTCGAGAGCGGCTACATGAAGTCGGCGCTCGTCGCATCGCACGCCCTGCGTCGCCAGCGCATCGAGGCCGGCGAGGACATCATCGTCGGCGTCAACAAGTTCGAGACGACCGAGCCCAATCCGCTCACGGCTGACCTCGACACCGCCATCCAGACGGTCGACGCCGGCGTCGAGGCAGCGGCCTCGAAGGCGGTGCGCGAGTGGCGCGAGAGGCGCGACGCGGACCCTGCCAAGCGCGATCGGGCAGCCGCTGCGCTGGCCCGGCTGAGGGCCGCCGCCACCACGGACGAGAACCTCATGGAGGCCTCGATCGAGTGCGCCCGCGCCGAGGTGACGACGGGGGAGTGGGCCCAGGCCCTGCGCGACGTGTTTGGCGAGTTCCGCGCCCCCACAGGCGTCACGGGTTCGGTAGGTCTCACGGGTGGGGCCGCCGGCGCCGAGCTCTCTGCCGTGCGCGAGCGAGTCGGGGCATTGCGCGACGAGCTGGGCGAGACCCTGCGCGTCCTCGTCGGCAAGCCGGGGCTCGACGGACACTCCAACGGGGCCGAGCAGATCGCCGTGCGTGCGCGCGACGCCGGCTTCGAGGTCATCTATCAGGGCATCCGGCTCACGCCCGAGCAGATCGTTGCTGCGGCTGTGTCCGAGGACGTCCACCTCGTCGGCATCTCGATCCTGTCCGGGTCGCACATGGAACTCGTGCCCGAGATTCTCGATGGGCTGCGCGAGGCCGGTGCCGGCGACATCCCGGTCATCGTCGGCGGGATCATCCCCGAGTCCGACGCGGCAAAACTGAAGGCGCTGGGTGTGGCCGAGGTGTTCACCCCCAAGGACTTCGGCCTGAACGACATCATGTCCAGGTTCGTCGACGTCATCCGCGACTCCCGCATGGCAACGGCAGTCCCCTCCGCCTGATCGGCGCCCGACCCATGGCATGGCTCCCGGTCGGTCTCGGTCGGGGTCTAGAAGTGGGTGTTGCAGTGGGGTGAGGGGCTGCCGTCGGTCATCGCGCCGAAGCGGCGGATGGCGTCCTCGGTGCCGGTGATGCGCCCAGCCCGGGCCAGTGGATCGACGGCGACGTCGCCGAGATAGAGCGTGCCGAGCGTCTCGACGTCGAGCGTGACATCGGGCTCATCAGCTGTCGGCGTGACCGACGCTCGGCCGCCGGCGGCCTCGATCGAGAACGTGCCGTCGGCGTGGCCGAGATCATCGACCACGCGGACATTGAGGCGGTCGTCGCCGAACCACGGTCTGGCTGCAAGGGCCACAGGCACGTCGAGGATGCGTACCCAGAGGTGGTCGGGCATCGCCGTGACGCCTCGAACACGGTGATCAACCAACGCGTGCGCGAGTGGCTCAACGACCGCGGCCGGGCCGGTGACGACCTCGGCGAGGTCGATGTCGGCGAGGAACTGCCAGAGAGCGAGGTGCGCCGCGGGGGTCGCCGTGACCATGTCGCGCACCTTCACCTCGACGGCGTCCCCCTCCTTGATCGCGTACGAGACGAAGCCGTCCGGCTCACCGTCGGGTCCGAAGCGCACCGCTAGACGCTGCTTGCGGTCCTCGCTTTGCTCTTCCCAGTCGTAGCCCTGGAGCCACGACTCGTAGTAGTTGGGGCGGCCCACGCTGCCGCGGGTCACCTCGTGATGGCGGGCAAAAACGGTCGACAACGAGGTCCACGCTGCCGTCGGATCGACCATGACGACCCGGCCGCCGTCGACCGGCCGCTCGCGAAGTCGGAACCGGGCCGACGTGTCGACCCGCACCCGGGCCTCGCGGGTCGCCGGACCGAAACCGAAGCGCTGATAGATCGCGCCCTCTGACGCGGTCAGCACCGCCACGGGTGCTCCCTCGGCGACGGCGCTCGCGAGATTCTCGGTCATGAGGCGACGCATGAGTCCACGTCGACGGTGGGTGGGTGCCACCGTCACGTCGGTGATCATCCAGGCTGGGATCGTCTCGGCGCCGGTGTTGATCGTCTTGACGAAGTGACCGAACGTGGCGACCGGCACGTCGTCCGACAAGGGCAGGTCCGAGGACTCCCACACGCCACGGTTCGTCGCGCCGTCGACCCGCACGGCGGCAAGCCACCTGTCACGGAGCTCGTCAGTCGCGCGCCCCTGGTGGAAGCCCCGCATGATCGCCTCAAGCCACCCATGGATGCGAGCGGTGTTGTCAGCGCTCTCGTCGTCGAGATCGAGCGTCGCGAAGATGAAGTCGTCGGTCACGCCCTCAGTGGATCAGCCGAGAAGGTGCGGTGTCGAACTGATTCGGGACCGAACGGCATACCCAAAGGATTGTCGTGACCACGTGGGAGGGTGAGGGAGTGAGCGATCTGCACTGTCCCGCAACCCTGCTCGTAGCGCGCCACGGCGATGCGGAGTACCCGCACGCCAAGGTGCTCTCCGATGATGGTGGGTGGCTGACCGACAAGGGCAAGGTTCAGGTGCGTGAGCTGGCCGAGTCCCTCCGGTCGCGCAACATCGCGGGGGTCTGGACCAGTCGGTTGCAGCGCGCTGTCGAGTCCGGGGTGATTGCGGCGGAGGTTCTCGGTGTCGAGTCCCGCGCGGTGGATGGGCTTGAGGAGTTCTCGGTCGGCGCGCTGGCTGGCCGCGCCCATGACGATCCGGAGCTGGCAGGTGTCTTCGAGGCGTGGAAGGCCGGTCACCTCGGCACCTTCATCCCCGGGGGCGAGAGCGGCGAGGAGGTCCTTGAGCGTTATCGCGGCGCCCTTGAGGAGATCGCGGACCAGCACCGCGGCGAGTCAGTGCTGGTGTTCACGCATGGGGGAGTGATGTCGTTCTGCCTGCCGAGGATGGGACGCAATGTGCGCAACGACCTCGCGGCCAAGCGGTACCTACCCAACTGTGCCGTGGCCGAGATCTCGATCGATGGGGACGACGTGCTGGTCAACTCGTGGCCCGGAAGTGCCGACCGATCCGTCGTGTGACGGTGTCGTGGCCCAGGTTGACGAAACCGGCTCGCGAGGCCGACTAGGTAGTCAGTCTCTCTAGATAGACAGACTGACTAATGTTTGTCTATCCTCACGAGCATGACCGATGCGCCGTGGCCCAGCGACTGGCTCCGGGGCGCGCTTGCCCTCCTCGTGCTCACCCTCCTGGCGCCCGGTCGCACCTACGGCTACGCGATCGCGACAGAGTTGGAGACCCGCGGTTTCGGAGCCATCAAAGGTGGCACCCTCTATCCGCTCCTGGGGCGTTTGGAGGCCGAGGGCCTCATTGCCTCGCAGTGGGAGCCGGGCGAGGGCGGGCCCGGTCGCAAGTACTTCGAGCTCACCGAGAGCGGAACGGCCCATCTCGCTGCAGAGGTCGCTCGATGGAGCGCCTTCAGCGACTGCGTCACCGCGGTGCTCACCGGATCGCCAGTCCCCAGCGCAAGGAGATCATGATGATGAACCAGCAGACCACCCTCGATGCCGGATGGCGCCGCGACTTCGTGGTGGCTCTTCGCCTGCGGAACGTCCCGGCCGCGTCGATCGCCGATCACCTCAAACTGGTCGAGACCCACTGCGCCGAGTCGGGGGAGCCGGCGCAGGACGCCTTCGGTGACCCAGCGGCATACGCCCAGAGTCTGGCTGGCAGTCCCGCCGACAGCGTGGCGGACCTGGCGCCGTTGCTTCCCAGCGCCGTCCTCGGCTTCCTTGCCGGAGCCCTCACCCTCGAGGGCATCAAGGGCATGCTCGGCGACGAGGACGTGACGGTCCGGGTGGGCGACCTCGGGGGTGCTGTCGTCCTCGTCGGCGCGGCCCTCGGGGTGCTGGTTCTCCTGGGCCGCTTGAAGCGGCCCCTCCTGGCGGTGTTCGTGCTGGTGGTCGCAGCGGTTGCGCTTGCCGTGGTGCTCGACGTCGCCGACACCGCTGTGCTGTTCGCGTGCCCTGCATGGCTCGCCCTGGCCATCGGCGCCTCGTCGTTTGCGGTTCTCGCAGTGTTTGGGGTGCGCCGGGCGCGCAGCGAGCGCGTGTCAGACCCTCTGAGTGGGGAGTCGATGCTCTGAACGAGGGCTCAGACTGTCAGAACAGTCGGTGTTCGCTGTTGTCGATGCCCTTGAGGTCGTCGTAGTCGAGAACGACACAGCGTATGCCGCGGTCCTCGGCGAGCGTGCGTGCCTGCGGCTTGATCTGTTGCGCGGCAAAGACACCGGCCACGGGTCGCAGGTGCGGATCGCGGTTCATCAGCTCGAGGTAGCGGGTGAGCTGCTCGACTCCATCGATGTCACCCCGACGCTTGATCTCGACTGCCACCGTCGCCCCAGCCGCGTCCTTGCAGAGGATGTCCACGGGACCGATCGGCGTCATGTACTCGCGCCGCGTCAGGGTGTAGCCATCGCCGAGGGTCGTGATGTGCTCGGCGAGGAGCTTCTGGAGGTGGGCCTCGACCCCGTCCTTCACCAGACCCGGGTCGACGCCGAGGTCGTGACTGGTGTCGCTGTGGATCTCGTGCATCTTGACCCGCAGGCGGTCCTCCGACTTGGCATGCTGCACGACCCACACCGCTGTGACCCCGTCTGCGACCTCTGTCTCGTCCGGGTCGACTTCGGCCATGGCGCACGGCGGGGACATCCAGTTGAGGGGCTTGTAGGAACCGCCATCGGAGTGGATGAGGACCGAGCCGTCAGCCTTGACCATGAGCAACCGGGTCGCGAGCGGGAGATGGGCCGTCAGCCGACCGTCGTAGTCAACGCTGCATTTCGCAATCACCACTCGCACCGCCACACCCTAGTCGCCAGCGGATCGCAGGACCGCCCCGGCCGATCCGCAGACCCGGAACGCGAAACGGGAATGCACCGGCTCACCCATGCCTTGGCATGGGTGATGCGGGCTCACTGGTGCGTGCCGCGATTCAGTCCGACCACCCATTTCAGGAGTCAGTAGCGTGCGTGCGCGCCCCGCCCCCCAAGAAACCGACATTCTCGCCGAGCCACTCAGCGGCGGCGTCGTGACCGACCAGCGGCCAGCAGCGCCCCAGACGCAGTCAACGGCCCTCGCCGGGCGTGCCTATCTCAAGATGGTCCTCGTCCTTGGCGCTCTGGTCGCCCTGGGTCCCCTGACGATCGACACCTACCTGCCCGCGCTGCCAACGCTCGCGGACGACCTCGGTGCCACCGAGCCACAGGTGCAGTTCACCCTCACCGGCATCATGCTCGGCCTCGGTCTCGGGCAGTTGGTGCTCGGGCCGATCTCGGATGCCGTCGGGCGTCGCCGCGTCATGCTCGGCGGCATCGTCGCCCACGCCGTGATGTCCGTGCTGGCCGCGCTCGCTCCGTCCATCGAGGTGCTCACTGCTGTCCGCATCGGTCAGGGCGTCTCGGGTGCGGCGGTCGCGGTCACGGCGATGGCCGTCGTGCGTGACCTGTTCACCGGGCGGCGGGCGGCAGGTCTGCTGAGCCACCTCACGCTGGTCATCGGCGTGGCTCCCATCCTCGCTCCGTCACTCGGCAGCCTCCTGCTCCAGCTCACGGGTTGGCGCGGGATCTTCGTGGCGCTGGCCCTCGTCGCGGTCGTGCTCTTCGTGGTCGCGCTGCTCGGCATGAACGAGACCCTGCCGGTCGAGCGGCGGCGGCCCGCGAGGATCGGTGCCACCCTCCGCACGTATGCCGTGCTGCTGCGCGACCGCGCCTTCGTCGGTCTGGTGCTGCTCGCGGGCCTGATGTTCAGTGCCCTCTTCGCCTACGTCGCGGGTTCGTCGTTCGTCCTGCAGGAGTACTACGGCCTGGACCAACAGCAGTTCGGCATCCTGTTCGGCGTCAACGCCGCTGGCCTGATCGTGGCGACCCAGGTCAACCCATTCCTCCTGCGCAGGTGGGAACCTCAGCACATCCTGACGGGCGGGGTGGGTCTGGGCATGCTCGCGACAACCGCCCTGCTCGTGGCCGCACTGATCGATGCGCCGCTGGTGCTGGTGCTCGTGCCGCTGTGGTTCGTCATGTTTGCGGTGGGCCTGTCGTTCCCCAACACTCCGGCGCTCGCATTGTCGCGTCACGGTGAGGCCGCGGGCTCTGCGGCAGCGCTGCTCGGTGCCATCCAGTTCGGGATGGCGAGCATCATCACCCCCCTGACCGGCCTGATCAGCACCGGGAGTGCGGTCGGCATGGCCGTGGTGATGTTCGGAGCGGTGTGGCTGGGTGCCCTCGTCCTGCTGGTCCTCGTGCAGCCCTCACGGCTCGTTGTCGAGCAGGACGAGGTCGCGGACGTCGCTCTCGCGGCGGTTTGACCGACGCCGGATCATCCGGGGTGGGCAGGCTCACGTCGGTTCGGTGACGACACTGCAGTCCCACTCTGGGAGACTCCGACCATGTCACGTGAGTTCACCAAGGTAGGCGTCATCGGGCTGGGCACCATGGGTGCCGGAATCGTGGAGGTGTTCGCGCGCAACGGGATCGACGTCGTCGCGGTCGATGTCACGGATGAGGCGGTCGAGCGAGGTCGCTCCTTCCTCAGCAAGTCCACGGGTCGCGCGCTCGACCGCGGCAAGATCGACCAGGCCGCCCATGACACCCTGCACGGGCACGTCAGCTATGCGACCGACTTCGAGTCGCTCGCGAATTGCCAGCTCGTCGTCGAGGCCGTGCCCGAGCACTTGGATCTCAAGAAGGAGATCTTCGCCAAGCTCGATGCGATCGTCGCACCGGACGCCATCCTCGCGACCAACACGTCGTCGCTGCCCGTCACCGAGATCGCTGCCTCGACCAGCACCCCCATGCGAGTCGTCGGCATGCACTTCTTCAACCCGGCGCCCGTCCAGCAGTTCGTCGAGGTCATCCGCACGGTCATCACCGCTGACGACGTCTTCGAGGACGTCAAGGCACTCGCCGAGCGGATCGACAAGAAGCCGGTCATCGTCGGCGACAAGGCCGGCTTCATCGCCAATGCCCTGCTCTTCGGCTACTTGAACCACGCGGTGTCGATGTTCGAGAGCCGCTACGCGACGCGTGAAGACATCGACGCATCGATGAAGCTCGGCTGCGGCTACCCGATGGGACCGCTCGCGCTGCTCGACCTCATCGGTCTCGACACGGCATACGAGATTCTCGACACGATGTACAAGCAGGGACGCGACCGCCTCCACGCACCCAGCCCGATCATCAAGCAGATGGTGTCCGCCGGTCTCAAGGGTCGCAAGACCGGGCGGGGTTTCTACACGTATGCCGCGGCCGGTTCGCCCGAGGTCGTCACCGATGTGCACACGCCCGTCGACGGTGTCACCGAGGGCGTGCAGCTGCGCGAGATCTCGTCGGTCGGCGTCGTCGGCTCCGGCACGATGGCGACGGGCATCATCGAGGTCTTCGCCAAGGCCGGCAAGAGCGTCACCTTTGTGGCCCGCAGCCAGGACAAGCTTGACGGTGTCCGTGCCGCGATCGAGAAATCGCAGGCCCGCGCCGTCGAGAAGGGTCGCGCCACCCAGCAGGAGGCCGACGAGCTGCTCGCGCGCCTGCACCCGACGACGGAACGCGCCGACCTCGCCGAGGTCGACCTCGTCGTCGAGGCCATCGCCGAGGACCTCGAGATCAAGCAGGAGCTCTTTCGCGAGCTCGACAAGATCTGCAAGCCCGGCGCAATCCTCGCCACGACGACCTCGTCCCTGCCGATCATCGACTGCGCGAGGGTGACCTCGCGGCCGGAGGACGTCGTCGGCATGCACTTCTTCAACCCGGCGCAGATCATGAAGCTCGTGGAGGTCGTGCACACCGTGTCGACCGGCGACGACGTCGTCGCGACCGTGCAGGAGTTGTGTCGCGAGATCGGCAAACACCCGGTGACCTGTGGTGACCGCTCGGGCTTCATCGTCAATGCACTGCTCTTTCCCTACCTCAACGACGCGATCAAGATGCTCGACGCCAACTACGCCTCTGCTGATGACATCGACACTGCGATGAAGACCGGCTGTGGTCTGCCGATGGGGCCGTTCGAGCTCCTCGACGTCGTCGGTCTGGACGTGTCGCTGGCGATCGAGCGCGAGCTCTACATCGAGTTCCGCGAGCCGGGATATGCACCCGCGCCCCTGCTCGAGCACCTCGTGACGGCGGGCTACCTCGGTCGCAAGACGGGGCGCGGCTTCCGCACCTACGCCTGACCCGCGCTGGGGTGGGTAACCTCCGCGTGTGAGTGCCGCAACGAAGCTCCCCGCCCGCGCCCAGGTCGTCATCATCGGCGGCGGGGTGATCGGCGCCTCCATCGCCTACCACCTCGCCCACGAGGGGGTCACCGACGTCGTCCTCATCGAGCGCGACCGTCTGACCAGTGGCACCACATGGCACGCGGCCGGACTGATGACGTGCTTCGGGACGACGAGCGAAACCCTCACCGGGATCCGCCTGAATTCGCGTGACCTCTTTGCGCGGCTCGAGGCCGAGACCGGACTGTCGACGGGGTTCCGGCCGGTGGGCCTCATCGAGGCAGTGGGCGACACCGACCGGCTCGAGGAGTACCGCCGGGTCGCGACCTTCCAACGCCGTCTCGGGCTCGAGGTCAACGAGATCAGCCCGCGCGAGATGGCCGAGCTCTTCCCGCTTGCCGACATGGACGGTCTCATCTCCGGCTTCCACGTGCCCGGCGACGGTCGCGTCAACCCGGTCGACCTCACCATGTCGCTGGCCCGCGGGGCCAAGAACCTCGGGGTGCGCATCGTCGAGGGCGTCACCGCTGGCGACGTCATCACCCGCACCGACGGCGCCCTGCCTCGTGTCACCGGCGTCCGCACCAGCGCGGGTGACATCGAGTGCGAGACCGTCGTCAACTGCACCGGCATGTGGGCGCGCCAGCTGGGGGAGCGGCACGGCGTCGTCATCCCCAACCAGGCCGCCGAGCACTACTACCTCATCACGGACACCATCCCCGGGCTCGACCCCAACGGTCCGGTGTTCGAGGACCCGGCACGCTACGGCTACTACCGCGAAGAGGGCGGCGGCATGATGGTCGGGCTGTTCGAGCCGGTCGCGGCCGCCTGGAACCTCGATGGCATCCCCGAGGACTTCTCCTTCGGCACGCTGCCGCCCGACTGGGACCGCATGGCGCCGGCCCTGGAGGCGGCGATGTCGCGGGTGCCGGTGACCCTGGAGGCAGGCGTGCGGACCTTCTTCTGCGGACCCGAGTCGTTCACTCCCGACCGGTTGCCTGCCGTGGGAGAGGCGCCCGGCCTGCAGGGCTATTTCGTTGCGGCAGGCCTCAATTCGGTCGGCATCCTCAGCAGTGGTGGGCTGGGACGCGTGGTCGCGCAATGGATCGCGAGCGGTCGCCCCGACGTCGACGTCACGGCGATCGACGTCGCCCGCTTCATGCCGCACCAGCTCCAGCGCGACTACCGACGCGACCGTGTCACCGAGGTCCTCGGCAAGACGTATGCCGCGCACACGCCCGGCATCGAGCTCCTCACCGGACGCGGCACCTTCGTCTCGCCCGTCCATGAGGACATGGTCGCCGCGGGGGCACGGCTCAAGGACGTCTCGGGCTGGGAGAGCGCGGACTGGTATGCCGGTGACGGACAGGATGCGCACGTCACCCCCTCGTGGAGTCGGCAGCCGTGGTTCGACGCGTGGGAGGCCGAGCACCGGGCCGTTCGGGAGGCCGTGGGTCTCATCGACATGTCGTTCATGGCGACGTTCGTGGTCGGAGGGAGGGACGCCGGCGTCGTCCTCGAGCGGGTGAGCGCTGGTCACGTCGACGGGGACGTCGACCGGATCACCTACACGCAGTGGCTCGGGCCCGACGGCGGGCTCGAGGCCGACCTCACCGTGACCAAACGCGGCGAGAACGACTTCCTCGTCGTCGCATCCGACACCGCCCACGGGCACACGCTCGCGTGGCTGCGACGACAGGTCGGCGACGCCGACCTCACGATCGAGGACGTCACCGTGGCGACCGGTCAACTCAACGTCCAGGGCCCGCGCTCGCGCGCGCTGCTCGACGCCCTGACCGACGCCGACCTGTCGCACGAGGCGTTCCCCTTCCGCACCGCGCGCATGATCATCCTCGCCGAAATCGAGGTGCTGTGCGTGCGCATCACCTATGTGGGAGAGCTCGGCTATGAGCTCTACCTCCCGCGCGACCGGACCGCAGAGCTCTGGAGCGTGCTGCGCTCGGAGGGCACGGCATACGGAATCCGTCCCGTCGGGCTCCGAGCGCTCGGTTCGCTCCGTCTCGAGAAGGCGTACCGCGACTACGGCCACGACATCGACAACACCGACACCGTCGGGATGGCCGGTCTCGGCTTCGCCGTCGACCTCGAGCACGACTTCATCGGGCGCGAGGCGGTAATCGCCGAGCGCGAGCAGCCGCGTCACGAGAAGCTCGTCCAGGTGCTGCTCACCGATCCGGAACCATTGATGTTCGGTGCCGAGGTGCTGCTGCGTGACGGTGTGCCGGTCGGTGACGTGCGATCCGCGTCGTACGGCTGGACGCTCGGTGGTGCGGTCGGCATCGCCGCGGTGACGTCCGACGGCCCGGTGACCAAGGCGTGGCTCGAGGACGGCACGTGGGAGGTCGACATCGCCGGCAGGCGCATCCCGGCGAGGGTCTCGCTCCGACCGCTCTACGACCCGACGAGCGCCCGCGTCCGCACCTGAGCGCAGCAGACCTGAGAGCCTCCCGATCGGCGGGTCGGTGGATCTGCTCGGCGTCAGGTCAGGGCGGGCACTCCGGGTCCCCCCACGTCGGCCAGTGCCTCACGGCGACCCGAGACGACGAGCAGGAGCGACAGGACGGTGCCGCTGACCTCGGGCCCGTCGCCGATGACCACGTCGGCATCCGTGGCGCGCAGGGTCACGCCGGCGACGCGCTGTTTGCCGCCACCCATGCCGACCGATGTCCGGGCCTGATAGCGCAGCGACCGCTCGACGGCCTCGGGCGAGTAGGCCCGAGGGAGGCCGAGGGGTCGCCGGATGTCTTCGCCGTGGACGACCTCCTCGACGAGACGGCTGTCGAGCGGTGCAGGTGGTCCGGACCGGCGGTCGGCCACCGCGCGTAGCCCCTCGAGGGTGTCGGCGGACGAGGCGCCCAGCTCGCTGGCCACACCCATCGCATTCTGCCGGTCGAAGTCGAAGCGGGCTCGGGCCATGGCGACAACGAACCCGAGCCTGGTCGTGCGGGCGTTGTGGACCAGATGGGCCGCCACCTCCCTCACGGTCCAGTCGCCGCACAGCGACTGCTGACGCCACTGGGCCTCGTCGAGACCCGAGAGGTCCCGGATGAGGGCCACCCGCTCCGCGTGCACCATGTCCCACGTGTCACTCATGTCAGCACCCTCTCAGGCGCCGGTGACAGTGGCTCCGGGACGAATCTGCGACGCTTGACCCATGCCTCGCGCCAACCGACGACGTCCCGACGACGTGCCCCTCGCGATGGGGCGCCTCGGTCGCGGTGGCACGACCACCGAGTCGTATGCCGGTCAGCGCTGGACGGTGCGGCGTCTCACCGGTGAGTCCTCGGAACGCGCCTACATGTGCCCCGGCTGCGAGCAGGACGTTGTGCCGGGAACGCCTCACGTCGTCGCCTGGCCCGAGGAAGGGGTCGGCGGGGTCGGGGACCGTCGGCACTGGCACACTCCGTGCTGGGCCGCGCGCGAGCGTCGACACCCGCGGGGCGCAATCCGCTGACCTGCGGTGATCCCCGATAGGTTAGCGATCGAGGAGGCCACGTGAACCTGAGCTGGGGCAAGAACTCGGTGCGCGGCTGGCGTGAGTATCGCCAGCGTCAGCGCGCCGCTCTGCGTGAGAGCAACCGCATCCGCTACGAGGACGAGCACCTCGAGCGGAGCCTCATGAACGACGTCCTCGGCGATGAGAGCGACGCACCAGCGGGAGCCGAGGAGTCCGGCGCAGCCGGGGCCACCGGAGCAGACGCTGCGGACGCGACCGCCGGGCGTCGTGCCCCCGACAGTTCCGGGATGACCCAGTTCGGCGAGATGGGCCGTCCCATGAACCGACACTCACCCTTCTATCTCGGCTTCGTCGGCGCGCTCGGTGCCCTCCTCGCCATTGGTCTCTGGCATTCGCTCGGACGGCTTGCGACGACCCTCACCATCCTCGTCGTCGCGCTGTTCCTCACGCTCGCGCTCAACCCGCTGGTCGAGTGGCTGGGCCGCCGCGGCCTCAAGCGTTCACTGTCGGTGGGCATCGTCTTCCTCGGCGTGGTCGTCGTCTTCATCCTTCTCGGTCTGCTCGTCTTCCCCCCTGTGGTCAGCCAGGGCAGTGAGCTCGTCCAGCAGGCTCCCACCTATCTGGACCGGATTCTCAACACGTCCTGGGTCCAGGAGCTCGACAAGAACTACGACGTGGTCGACAAGATCAACGAGGAGTTCAACAAGCGCCTCACCGACGAGACCTTCATCAGCTCGGTACTCGGCGGAGTCCTCGGAGCCGGCCGAGCGGTCCTCAACGGGGTCTTCCAGACCTTCACGATCCTCATCCTCACGCTCTACTTCCTCGCGGCACTGCCCAAGATGAAGCGGACGGCCAATGCCATGGTGCCGGCGAGCCGCCGCAACCGCTTCGCGCAGCTGAGCGAGGAGATCATGCGGCGCACGGGCTCCTACGCCATCGGGCAGGTGTCGATCGCCACGATCAACGCGATCCTGAGCTACCTGATGATGTCGGTGCTCGGCATCCCGTATGGCGCGGTGCTCGCCGTGCTCACCGGCTTCCTCGGGCTCATCCCGATGGTCGGCGCGAGCCTCGGAGCCACGCTGGTGTGCCTCGTGGCGTTCTTCGACGAGCCCCGGGTCGCGCTCATCGCAGCGATCTACTACCTCGTCTACCAACAGATCGAGAACTACGTCATCGCCCCCAAGATCATGCAGCGCACCGTCTCGGTGCCCGGCGCCCTCACGGTGGTCGCAGCTCTTGCGGGCGGCACCCTGCTCGGCGTGCTCGGTGCGTTGCTCGCCATCCCGGTGGCTGCTGCGCTGCTGCTCCTCGTCGACGAGGTGCTCATCCCTCGCCAGCGTCACCAATAGGTTCGCTCCGGACCGTTCCGCGACGCTTGCGCCCTCCGGTGGGCGCTCAGCGACACGCCTCTCGCAGACCGTTCGGCTCTCGTACACAGGCCGACGTCCCGACGCGCCCACCGGAGGGCGCCACGCGTCGCTCGCACGGGTTCAGGAGAAACCAGCCCACCGGCATACGCAGGTGGGCTGGTCCTGTGGCTTGAGGGTCAGGCGTCGCGGAAGCGGTTGATCTCGGTCTCGTACTTGGCGCGCTTCTCGGGATCGGTGATGCCGAGGCCGGCCTCCGGAGCGAGAGTGAGGACGCCGACCTTGCCCTGGTGCAGGTTCTTGTGGACGTCCAGCGCGGCCTGGCCGACCTCGTCCATCGGGTAGGTCTTGGACAGTGTGGGGTGGATGAGGCCGCGGTTGATGAGCTCGTTGGCCTCCCACGCCTCGCGGTAGTTCGCGAAGTGCGAAGAGAGGATGCGCTTGAGGTTCATCCAGAGGTAGCGGTTGTCGTACTCGTGCATGAAGCCCGAGGTCGACGCGCAGGTGACGATCGTGCCGCCCTTGCGCGCCACATAGACACTGGCGCCGAAGGTCTCTCGACCCGGGTGCTCGAAGACGATGTCGACATCGTGGCCCCCCGTGAGCTCACGGATCTTCTTGCCGAGGCGCTGCCACTCCTTGGGGTCCTGCTCGGTGTTCTCGTCGTTCCAGAACCGGTATCCCTCAGCGTTGCGGTCGATGATCAGCTCGGCGCCCATCGCCCGGCAGATTTCGGCCTTCTCGGGCGAGGAGACGACGCAGATCGGCGTCGCCCCGGCGGCGAGCGCCATCTGCGTCGCGTAGGAACCCAGGCCGCCGGAGGCGCCCCAGATCAGGACGCGGTCTCCGAGCTTGAGGGCGGCGCCGTTCTTGGAGATCAACTGACGGTATGCCGTGCTGTTCACCAGACCGGGGGAGGCTGCCTCCTCCCAGCTCAGGTGCGTCGGCTTGGGCATGAGCTGGTTGGTCTTGACGATCGCGAGCTCGGCGAGGCCACCGAAGTTGGTCTCGAAGCCCCAGATCCGCTGCTGCGGGTCGAGCATCGTGTCGTTGTGGCCGTCAGCGTCCTCGAGCTCGACGGACAGGCAGTGGGCGACGACCTCCGTGCCGACCTTCCACTTGCCGACGCCCGGGCCGGTGCGGAGCACGACGCCAGCGAGGTCGGAACCCACGATGTGGTAGGGCAGGTCGTGGCGCTTCGCGTATTCGGAGGTGCGGCCGTAGCGCTCGAGGAAGCCGAAGGTCGAGACCGGCTCGAAGATGGAAGTCCACACGGTGTTGTAGTTGATGGCACTGGCCATGACCGCGACCAGGGCCTCGCCCGGAGCGAGCTCGGGGACGGGAACGTCGTCGATGTGGAGGGACTTGCGCGGGTCCTTCTCCTTGGCGGTCAGACCCTCGAACATGCCCACCTCGTCCTTGTGGACGGTCACCGCCCGGTAGGTGGCGGGGATGGAGAGGTTCGCGTAGGTCTCCTCGGTGCGGTCACCGCTGAGGATGGCGTCGCGGATCTGGTCCATGAGTGGTGGTGCTCCTTGATCTGGGTGGGTCAGGTCAGGTGATGCGTCGTGCTGGGACGGATTGCGCAATCAGTGGGGTGAACCGACGTTTTGCGCAATAAGTCGGGGGTTAGTGGGTGGGGGTGGGGGCGGGTCCGTCGGAGGCGGGTTCGACGAGCTCGACGAGGATGCCGCCAGCGTCCTTGGGGTGGATGAAGTTCACCCGTGAGTTCGACGTACCGCGCTTGGGCTCGTCATAGAGGAGGCGCAGGCCGCGCTCGCGCAGGGTCGCGCTCACGCCGTCGATGTCGGCAACGCGGTAGGCGACCTGCTGGACGCCGGGGCCGCTGCGGTCGATGAACTTCGCGATGGTCGACTCGGGCGAAAGGGGCGCGAGCAGTTGGATGTGCGAGCCGGAGTCACCCACCGCCATCATCGCCTCGCGAACGCCTTGCTCCTCGTTGACCTCTGCGTGCGCCAGCGTCATGCCGTAGGTGTCGCGGTAGAACGCGATCGCCTCGTCGAGGTCGTGCACGGCGACGCCGACATGGTCGATCGCCGTGAACAGGGACGCGACCGAGGAGGCCCGAGGCTGGGTTGAACTCATGGGAGAAGACTAGGGAGGTGAGGGGGTGGCATACAGGTGTTGCGGGTGTGGTGATGGACACCTACGGGACGTCCGTCACAGCGCCGTTCTGCCCGGGACGGGGGAGTGGCTAGCATCATGGGAGCCCCTTGGGCACTCAAGCCCGACACCGACGTTGGAGGACCGCAGTGAGCACCGCCCCGACCCAGAACACCGACCCCACAGTCATCGTCGCGGGGGCGAGGACCCCGATGGGCCGCATGAGCGGCAGCCTCAAGGGCTTCAGTGGCTCCGACCTCGGGGGGTTCGCCATCAAGGGCGCCCTGGAGAAGTCGGGCGTCGAGCCCGAGGACGTCGACTACGTGATCATGGGCCAGGTCCTCACCGCAGGCGAGGGCCAGATCCCCGCCCGTCAGGCCGCCGTGAAGGCCGGTATCCCGATGAGCGTCCCGGCGCTCACAGTGAACAAGGTCTGCCTCTCCGGCATCGACGCCATTGCGCTCGCGGACCAGCTCATCCGTGCGGGTGAGTTCGAGGTCGTCGTCGCCGGTGGCCAGGAGTCGATGACCAACGCTCCGCACCTGTTGCCCAAGAGCCGCGACGGCTACAAGTACGGCGACGTCACGCTGCAGGACTCGATGGCCTTCGACGGTCTCTATGACGTCCTCACCAACCAGGCCATGGGCTCGCTCACCGAGTCCCGCAACGTCGACGCGAGCGCGTTCACCCGCGAGGAGCAGGACGCCTTTGCCGCGCGCAGCCACCAGCTCGCCGCGAAGGCCTGGAAGGACGGGCTCTTTGACGACGAGGTCATCGCTGTGTCTGTCCCGCAGCGCAAGGGTGACCCGATCGAGTTCAAGGAGGACGAGGGCATCCGCGCCGACACCACCACCGAGTCGCTCTCGAAGCTCCGCCCGGCCTTCGCCAAGGAGGGCACCATCACCGCCGGCTCGGCCTCGCAGATCTCCGACGGTGCCTGTGCCGTCGTCGTCATGAAGAAGTCCAAGGCGCAGGAGCTGGGCCTGTCCTGGCTCGCCGAGATCGGTGCCCACGGTGTCGTCGCCGGCCCCGACTCGAGCCTGCAGAGCCAGCCCGCCAACGCGATCAAGAAGGCGTGCGAGCGCGCGGGCATCACGCCGGCCGACCTCACTGCCATCGAGATCAACGAGGCCTTCGCCGCAGTCGGCCTGGCCTCGACGAAGGAGCTCGGCGTCGACCCCGAGATCGTCAACCCCAACGGCGGAGCCATCGCCACGGGTCACCCGCTCGGCATGTCGGGCGCCCGTGTCGTCCTCACCCTCGCCCACGAGCTCAAGCGTCGTGGCGGCGGCACCGGTGCGGCCGCCCTCTGTGGTGGTGGCGGTCAGGGCGACGCCCTGCTCATCACCGTGCCCTCGGACAACTGAGCACCCCACCAACTCGTTGAGCGTCTGTTGAACCCAGGGTCCACCGCCATCGCGCAGACACCTCGCAGTGTCGACGTCCCCTCTCTCGTTGAGCAAGCGAGAGAGGGGCGTTCGCGTGCGGTGGCGAGGCTCATCTCGCTGGTCGAGGACGGTCACCCCGCGCTGCCCGAGGTCATGGCAGCGCTCGCGCAGCACACCGGCGGCGCCCACATCATCGGTCTCACGGGATCGCCAGGGGTGGGCAAGTCCACGACCACGGCGGCTCTCATCGCGGCTTTTCGCGCGCAGGGCAAGCGAGTCGCCGTTCTCGCGGTCGACCCGTCGTCGCCCTTCTCCGGTGGCGCGCTGCTCGGTGACCGCATCCGGATGGAGCAGCACGCCACGGATTCGGGTGTCTTCATCCGCTCGGTGGCCTCGCGTGGTCACCTCGGTGGGCTGTCGTTCGCGACCCCCCAGGTCCTGCGCGTCCTCGACGCCGCGGGGTTCGACGTCGTCCTGCTCGAGACCGTGGGAGTGGGGCAGTCCGAGGTCGAGGTCGCGGCCCGTGCTGACACGACCGTCGTCATCGTGGCGCCGGGGATGGGCGACGGCATCCAGGCGGCCAAGGCGGGCATCCTCGAGATCGGCGACATCTTCGTCGTCAACAAGTCCGACCGGGACGGTGCCGACGACACCGTCCGCGATCTGCGGCACATGATCCAGCTCGGCAACCGCGAACGTTCCGTCGACTGGCGGACCCCGGTGGTGAGGACCGTCGCAAGCCGAGGCGACGGCATACCGGATCTTGTCGATTCTCTTGCGGCACACCGGGACTGGCTCACATCGTCCGGTGCGCTCACGGAGCGTCGGCGTCGGCGGGCACAGGCAGAGATCGAAGCCATCGCCCTCGCAACGCTGCGGCGTCGGCTCGGTGGGGACGGGGGTGGACTGGTGTCGGACGAACTTGCCAGCGCGGTCGCCTCCGGCGCAACCGATGTGTATGCCGCAGCGCACCAGGTCGTTGACCGGCTCACCGGGGAGCCCGAGCGCCAGTAGCGTTGCCCGGGTGACACCTCCAGGCACGCGTCCGACCCCTGTCATCCTCGTCCTCGGCGCCGAGTATCGCCAGGCCATGGTCGACGTCCTCTCCCAGCGCTACTCGGTCGACTACGAGATCATCGCCCCCTCGACCATGGAGGAGATCATCGAGGTCCTCACGGATCTCAAGACCGGCAGTCGCCCGGTTGCGCTGGCCGCCTGCGAGTTCTTCGCGGAGGGTGAGAAGGCCACCCACCTGCTCGCCAAGTTCCAGAAGTTCATGCCGAGCGCCCGCCGACTCGTCTATGTCCCGGTCGAACGCTTCCGCGGGTCGGTCGCCGTCATGCGGGAGAGCCTCGCCGAGGGCCGGCTCGACCTCTACCTCATGCTTCCGCAGGGGCCGCGGGACGAGGAGTTCCACACGGCAATCTCCGAGACGCTGTCCGACTGGGCGCAGTCGGTCAACCCGTCCGAGATCGACGGGACCCGGATCATCGCCGACGGTCCCTCGCCCGACCTGAGCCGGATCCGAGACTTCCTCGACCGCATGGGCATGCCCAACACGGTGCATGCCCCGGACAGTCCCGCGGGCATCGAGGTGCTGGCGTTGGCCGGCTCGGGCGCGGAGCTGCCAGTGCTTCACGCGCCAAACGGTGAACAGCCCCTGTCCCGGCCCACGAACGCCGATCTCGGGGCGGCGCTCTATGGACGCCCCACGGACATCGGTGAGGACGCGATCTGCGACCTCGTCATCGTCGGTGCCGGGCCTGCTGGTCTCGGTGCTGCCGTCTATGCGGCGTCCGAGGGGCTCGACACCCTGATCATCGACCAGGGGCCAATCGGCGGACAGGCCGGGACGAGCTCGATGATCCGCAACTATCTCGGCTTCCCGCGGGGGATCTCCGGTATGCGGCTCGCGCAGCGTGCGCGATCACAGGCCGTCCGCTTCGGTGCGCGATTCCTCGCCGGCCAGGAGGTGACTGGCCTGCGGATCGCGGAGGGTCCCGACGGTTGCCACGTCGTCGAGCTCGGCGCCGCCGCCGTGCGTGGTCGCACCGTGCTCATCGCGACGGGGGTCGACTACCGGCGCCTCGGCGTCGAGCGGCTCGAGAGCCTCGTCGGCCGCGGCGTCAACTACGGTGCGGCGGCGAGCACATCACAAGAGGTCAAGCACAAGGACGTCTATGTCGTGGGCGGTGGCAACAGCGCCGGGCAGGCCGCAGTGCACTTGTCCCGCTTCGCCAAGCACGTGACCATCCTCGTGCGTCGGGAGAGGCTCGCCGCGACGATGTCGAACTACCTCATCCGAGAGATCGAGGGGAACCCGCGTATCACCATCCGACCGCGGACCGTCGTGACCGACGGTGGCGGCGAAGGCCACCTCGAGTGGCTCACCCTGCGTGACGTCGACTCCGAAGCAGACGAGCGGGTCGACGCCGCAGGGCTCTACCTGTTGCTCGGCGCGCAGCCGACCTGCCACTGGCTACCGCAGGAGGTGGCGAGGGACGACCGTGGCTTCGTGCTCTCAGGGGCCGACACCCCGTGGCAGTCGTGGCAGGGCGGCCGTCCGCCGGAGCCCTATGCGACGACGGTGCCCGGCATCTATGTGGCTGGTGACATCCGGTGCGGCTCGATGAAGCGGGTTGCCTCCGCGAGCGGTGAGGGCGCCGGCGTGGTGCCGCTCGTCCATACGTTCCTGGCGCCGGACGCGGGCTGAGCCGGACGACATACGGTAGGTCCATGCTTGTTGCCTTCTCCGTCTCCCCGTCCGTCGCCGACGACCAGGGAGGAGTCACCGGTGCTGTCGCCGATGCCGTGCGCATCGTCCGCGAGAGCGGTCTGCCCCATCGCACCGACTCGATGTTCACCACGATCGAGGGTGAATGGGACGAGTGCATGGCCGTCGTGAAGGCCTGCGTCGACGCCGTCGCAGCCCACGGCCCGCGGGTCGGGCTCGTGCTCAAGGCCGACATCCGGCCAGGTCGCACGGGTGAGCTCGAGGGCAAGCTTGAGCGGCTGGAAGCCGCACTCACCGACAGCTGACTCACCGCGCAAAGCGTCGGCGCTCGCGTCAGACTGCTGCGTGCTCGATGCGCTCCTCGGCCGCCAGGCTGGCCCGAGTCGGGATGGCCAGCGATGCCACCCGCCAGGCGCCCCTGGCCGCGCGCCTGAAGGTCTAGGGCGTGGCGAAGAGGGCGGCGAGCTCGGGGTGAGCCCGTCGATAACCCTCGAACAACGACCGCGCCGTCGTCACCGAGTCGACGAGCGGATGCAGCGCGAATGCCTTGACCGCAGCCTGTTCAGAGCCCGTCGTGGCTGCCTCGATGACGAGCCGCTCGACGGCCTTGACCTGCTGCATGAGGCCGAGCATGTGGCCTTCGACCGGCGCCAGGGGTTTCCTGTGCGGACCGTCGTGGTCCACGACGCACGGGATCTCGACAACGGCATCGTCCGGCATACCCGGCACGGCTCCGCCACCGCGGATGTTGAGGATCATCGACGAGGTCTCACCACGGCCGATCGCGGCCATGATCGCGAGCGCGACGCCTTCGTAGCCGCCACCTGCGACGTCGGCTTCGTCGCGCTCCTCGTCCTCGGCGCGGGCCTCACGCATGTAGGTCGCGTCGCGCTCCTCGCGCACTCTGTTCCACTCGGCGGATGCAATCTCGGGGTGGCTCGCGACCGTGGCATAGAAGGCGTCCTGCTGGTCGCGGAGGAACTCTCCACGCGTCTGTGGTGCGGACAGGATCGAGGCCTGGGCCTCACGACCGAAGTAGTAGTAGTAGAGGTACTCATTGGGAATGGCGCCCAGGGCCCGGATCCAGTCGGCACCGAAGAGCCGTCCCTCCTCGAGGGTCTGGAGTGCGATCGGATCCGAGACGAGTCGGGGGAGGTGGTCCGTGCCGTCGACCCGCAGGCCCCGCAGCCACCCGAGGTGGTTGAGGCCGACGTAGTCGATCTCGGTCGCGGTCGGATCAAGACCAAGCGCACCAATTGCCCTACGGGCCAAGGCAATTGGTGAGTCGCAGATACCGATGACGCGGTCGCCGAGCACGGACTGCATCGCCTCGGTCACGATGCCCGCCGGGTTGGTGAAGTTGATGAACCACGCGTCGGGCGCCACCTCGCGCGCGCGTCGGGCGATGTCGACGGCCACCGGAACAGTGCGCAGGGCATAGGCGAGGCCGCCGGGACCGGTCGTCTCCTGGCCCAGGACGCCGAGATCGAGGGCGACCCGCTCATCGAGCGTGCGACCAGCCAGGCCTCCGACCCGGATCGCGGAGAAGACGAAGTCGGCGCCTCGCAGGGCCTCGTCGAGGTCGGTGGTGGCGCTGACCCGGGGCGCGTGCCTGTGGTTGGCGCCAGCCTGGGTGAGCACCTGGGTCATCGCGCCAAGACGCTGTTCGTCGAGATCGTGCAGGACGACGTCGGTGACCCGGCCCTCGGACTCGTCACGCAGCAGCGCGCCGTGGACGAGGGGGACTCGGAAGCCTCCGCCACCGAGAATCGTCAGCTTCATGGGTATCGACAGTCGTTCGACTCCATCACAATCGCCAACGTAGCAACCGGTGCCAATGTCCTTGCAGTGTGGGAGGAGGCAGGACACGATGGCGAGGTGACGGTGGACCACGTCTTTGACCCGCTCGCGTCGCTGCGCCGTGACGACGACCCGGTGGTCGACGTCTTTGTGCAGGGCACGGTCTTCCTCGACATCATCTTCACCGGGCTCGCGGCGATGCCCAAGAGCGGCACCGAGGTCTGGGCCGAGGGGATGGGTTCGTGTCCCGGCGGGATCGCCAACCTTGCCGTCGCCGCGTCCCGACTCGGGCTCAAGACCTCGTTGGGCGCGGCGTTCGGGGACGACGACTACGGCGAGTTCTGCTGGAGATCCTTGGCCGAGCAGGAACGCATCGATCTGTCACGGTCGCAGCGATACCCGCACTGGCACACACCGGTCACCGTCTCGGTGTCTGTCGGGGGAGACCGCCGCATGATCACGCACGGGCACGACGCGCCGCAGTCGGCGACCGAGATGATCGGGACGGCGCCACGGGCACGCTCGGTCCTCCTCGACCTCGACGCCGATCGGCCATTGGGCCAGGGCCACCCCGAGCGACAGTGGGTCGAGCAGGCTGCCGCCGACGGTGCGCTGCTGTTCGCCGACGTGGGATGGGACCCCACGGGGCGGTGGTCCGCCGGGGTCCTCGATCAACTGAAGTACTGCCACGCCTTCATGCCCAACTCCACCGAGGCCATGGCCTACACGCGGACGGACTCGGCACACGACGCGCTCTATGCGCTCGCCGACCTCGTGCCGCTCGCCGTCGTCACCAACGGTCGCGACGGTGCCCTCGCCATCGACTCGGTGACCGGTGAAGAGGCCTCGGTCCCCGCGCTGCGCGTCGATGCGATCGACCCGACCGGTGCCGGCGACGTCTTCGACGCCGGAATGCTCGTCGGCAGCCTCGCCGGGTGGCCGCTCCTGGACCGGATGAACTTCGCCACCTTGTGCTCCAGTCTCGCCGTGCAGGAGTTCGGTGGGTCGCTCGCGGCACCGGGCTGGGGAGACCTCGCCGACTGGTGGCAGCGCGTGCGCCTCCAGCCGACCTCGAACGCAGCCGCACGCTCGGTGCGGCGGCGCTTTGCCTTCCTCGACGACCTCGTCGCCGAGGTCCCGCCGGGAGCGGTGCGCCGCGCCGCCGCAACCATTGCCAAGCTGTCCGACGCGCAGGCTCCCGCCGCCTCAGGCCCTTCCGAACTGCTCACCGCGCCCACCTCCGCACCACCTCCCGCGACGCCTTCCGCACCGCTCACCGACCAAACTCCCTGAAGCGCAATCGCAAGGACTGGGTCGTGGGACTCCTGAGTTGGGGTGCTTCCGGACGGGGGCGACTAGCGTGCTCCTGTGCCCAAGGACCTCAAGCTGCCCTTCGACCCCATCGCGCGCGCCGGCGAGCTCTGGCGTGCGCGATGGGGCGAGCGGAGCCAGGCGGCGCCGATGGTCACGGCCACGTCGATCATGCGGGTGCAGCAGCTGCTCATCACCGAGTTCGACGCCATCGCCGGACGGCACGGCCTGACGTTCGCGCGCTATGAGGCGCTCGTCCTCCTCACCTTCAGTCGTGAGGGTCAGCTGTCGATGGGGCGCATAGGTGAGCGCCTCATGGTGCACCCCACGAGCGCAACCAACATCGTGCAGCGGCTCGCGGCTCAGGGCTTCGTCGAGCGCGTCGCCAACCCGGCTGACCGGCGGGGAGCCTTCGCTGTGATCACCGACACCGGCCGGGCCGCGATGGAGGCGACGACGGCGGATCTGGAGACCGCGCAATTCGGGCTGGGGATGCTCGATGGCGAAGAACAGAAGGCGCTGTTCTCCCTGCTCAGAGGGGTGCGGGTCGCCGCCGGGGACTTCGTCGAGGAGCCTGTCCCGCACGACTGACGGGCGCGGCCACTGCGTCGGCGAGGAGCATCGTGAGGGCGCCTTCCCGGCATATGCGGGGGCAGTCGATTTGGCTCCGGAGACACTCCTTTGTCATGGTGGAGAGCAGTCCGTGACCAAAATGAGACATTTTGCTCACGTCCCGTGTTCCAAAACAAAGGACCTTGCATGCCCACGCTCGCCAAGCGGGTCGTCGGTGGCCTCCTCGCCCTCATCGGCCTGGTGCTCACCGTTATCGGCCTCTGGTACACCTTCCACCTCGGTGGCAGCGGTACCGCGACCTTCTCCACGTCGGCCTCCGGCACCAACCCCGTGCTCGTGCCGCAGACCGTGCTCAACCGGATCGACGGCGTCGTCAAGGTCACGGCAGTCCCCCGCAAGGGAGGCGCCGTCTGGCTCGCCGCAGCCGCACCGTCCGACGCCGAGGCGCTCCTCAGCAAGACCGCGCACACGTCCGTCACCGGTGTGAGCACGAGGCCGTGGCAGCTCGAGGCCACGACCAGCGGGTCCGGCGCCACGCCGGCGCTCGCGACGTCCGACGTGTGGCGCAGCGTCAAGACCGGTGAGGGCTCCGTGTCGATGACCATCGAGCAGGCCAACGCGCCCGAGGCCGTCATCGCCCAGGCGACCAAGGGCCAGATCGAGCGCGTGGACCTGACGTGGGAGCGCAAGTCCTGGTTCGTCCAATCTGTCATCGCCGCCCTCGTCGGCCTCTTCCTGCTGCTGAGTGGACTGAGCCTGCTGTGGAGCTCGCGGAACGCCACGGGCAAGCCCACCAGCCCGCATGGTGATGCTGACGGTCAGGACGACCACGACGGCGGTGACTCGGACACGGCATTGATGCCCCCTGCCGTTCCGGTGCGTCCCCGACCCGCGTCGACCCCCGAGGAGGAGACCGCATGAACCGCCGCATCTTCACCACCTCGATCGCCAGCCTGGCCCTCGCCGCGAGCCTGACCGGCTGCGGCCTCGGCGACAGCATCGTCGGACTGCGTGACGCGCCTGTCGAACGCACCGACACGGCACCACTCAACGTTGACGGCGCCGAGAGCGTCGCCACTCGAGTCCTTGACGCGGCCACGGCTGCGCGAGGCACCAAGGGTGCCGCTGCTGCCAAGGCCCAGTCGGCCGTGCTCGCCGACGCAGCTCTGGCGCAGGCTCAGGCCGCCACCAAGCTCGGCACCGTCGCCGCATCGGACCCGCTGCAGAAGGTGAACAACCCTCAGGTCATTGCGGTCTCGCGCGGCAAGGCCTGGCCCCGCGCCATCCTCGTCGGCACCCTCGATCAGGCGAGCAAGACCCAGAGCCTGCACGTGCTCATGTCAACGGCTGCGGCCGACCCGTTCAAGGTCTATGCGTCCGTCCCGATGCTCCCCGGCACGAGTGTGCCGGCCCTGGGTGACCTCGCTGTGGGCTCGCCACTCGTCAAGGCCGCCGACAAGGCGGGTGCACCGCTCGCTCCCACGGAAGCGCTCACGGCGTACGCCGCAGCGTTGAACTACCCGAAGCCGGCGGCCTCCAAGGCGGTCACGACGACCGATGCCTATGCCACCGCACTGCGCGCGTCGGCAGCGGCGCAGGTCAAGTCGCTGGGGTCGCTCGCCTCCTTCAGCCAGACGCATGCGCCCGTCGCCAAGAACACGATCGCGTTCCGCCTCGCGGATGGTGGCACCGTGACGTTCGGCCAGCTCACGCGCCGAGACGTCATCACGGCGAGCGCAGCGGCCAAGGAGCTCAACATCCCGGGCACCTTCAGCAAGCTCGTCGGCAAGACCAAGGCGAGCAAGAGCATCACCATCAACAGCCTCGAGAACGTCATCATGGTGGTCCCCGCCACGGGCGCTGCAGCGACCGTCGGCGCTGACGAGCAGATCGTCTCGGCGACCGCTCAGTGAGCTGACACCTCGATACGAACCGGTCCCACGCCCTCCGGCGTGGGGCCGGTTGTGTCTTTGAGACAATCATGGACATGAGCACCACCCCCACTCCGTTCTCCGGCGCCCGCGGCGTCATCGACCTGTCCGCTCTCGCCCCCGCTGCGGGTGCATCCGGTGCTCCCGCACCGGGTGCGGCTGCACCCGGTGCCAAGCCCGGTGCTGCACCGGGGGGTCTGGGGGGTCCGGGGGGTCCGGGCGGCAACGCGACGGGCCTGCCAGAGGGCCTCCTCGTGGAGGTCACCGACGCCACTTTCACCGAGGTGATGAACCGGACCCTCCAGGTCCCTGCCGTCCTCGTCATATGGTCCTCCGCCCACGAGCAGACGGTCGGTCTCGCCGAGCGAGTGGCCGCGGTCGCGGCCCAGCTCGACGGGCGAGTCTTCGTCATCTCCGCCGATGTCCAGAACTCGCCGTCGATCCTCCAGGCGTTCCAGCCGGTCATCGTCCAGGCGTTCGGCCAGCTCAGCGTGCCGGTGACCTTCGGACTCCTCCAGGGCCAGCCGGTGCCGCTCTTCCCGGGCCTGCCCCAGGACGACGAGATCCGCACGATCCTCGACCAGCTCGTCCAGGCCGCCGTCCAGAACGGCGTCACCGGGCGAGTCGAACTCGGTCCGGTCGCGGGTGCTGCCGCTGGAGCGGGCGAGGACGAGATGCCGGCGCTTCCCCCGCTCATCCAGGAGGCCTACGACGCGATCGACCGCGGTGACCTCGAGGCTGCCGTGGCGGCATACGAGAAGGCACTGGCGGCCAATCCCAAGGACCACGAAGCCGAGCTCGGTCTCGCACAGGTGCGGCTCATGCTGCGCACCGATGGCCTGGACGTCCAGGCGGTCCGCGCTGCGGCTGCGGACGATCCTGAAGATGTCGACGCGCAGATCGCCGTGGCCGACCTCGATGTCCTCGGCGGCCATGTCGCTGACGCCTTCACCCGCCTCATCGACACGGTCAAGGCGACCGAGGGTGCCGACCGCGACAAGGCGCGCACCCACCTGCTCGACCTCTTCAACGTCGTCGGCAACCACGACGAGCGCGTGCGCAAGGGCCGCACCGCGCTGATGAACGCCCTCTTCTGAGGTGCCACCCAAACTGCTCGACGACCACGTCCGGTTCCGGTTCGTTCCGGGGGGCATGTCAGACGTGGTGGGAGCCTCCTTGGATTGCGACCCGGTCATCCCGGGCGGTCGCGAGTTCACCCTCGTCGATGGCGTCTGGGAACTTTCCCTGCCGCGAGCTGACCTCCAGCGCATCGAGTACCGCTTCACCGTGACCCGACCGACTGCGGACGGCGTCGCAGCCGAGACGATACTCGACCCGGACAACAGCCTTGTGGTCGAGACCGCGTTCGGCTCACGTTCCGTGATGCAGATGCCGGGGTATGCCGTGCCGTCCTGGCTGTCTGCACCTTCTGTGGTCGGTGGCTTCACTCCGATGTCACTTGCGGGTGAGACCACGGACGACGTGCCGGTGACGGTGTGGGCGCCGGAGGGGACTGAGGGGCTGGCACTGCCGCTCCTGCTCGTCCACGATGGCCCTGAGTACGACCAGCTGGCCTCGATCACGCACTTCTCCGGAGCCATGATCGCGTCCGGCGTGCTGCCCCCACACCGGGTCGCGCTGGTGCATCCGGTGCTTCGTGACGCGTGGTACTCCGGGTCGCCCAAGTATCTGAGAACCATTGCGGGAGAGGGCATTGCGCGGCTCCACGACCAGGCGCCGATCGCCGGCCCGGTGGTCGTCATGGGTGCCAGCCTCGGAGGTCTCACGGCTCTGCTCGTCGGGCTGCTCGACGTCGATGACATCGGTGGGGTCTTCTCGCAGTCAGGGTCGTTTTTCCATGCTCGGCTCGATGAACAGGAGAGCTCCTACAAGTACTTCGGGCGGATCTCACGCCGGGTCCAGGAGATCCTCGACACTCGCTCCACGAGCCGGCCACTGCGGATCGGGCTGACGTGCGGCTCCCTCGAGGAGAACGTCGGCAACAACCGAGTGATGGCTGCGGCGCTGCAGCGCGCGGGTCACCATGTCACCCACACCGAGTTGGCCGACCTCCACAACTACACGGCGTGGCGCGACGCGCTGGACCCTCATCTCACCGAAGTGTTGCGGGACGTGTGGGGGAAGGCGCAAGGATAGAGCGCATGCACCGCGCCGAAGCCCGACTCCGACTGCCCGGCCATGACGTCGAGCTCACGGTGGTGCGCCACGGACACTACGGCCGACCGTTGCTGGCATTCCCCAGTGAGGGAGGAAGTGCTGCGGACTTCGAGGCTCACGGGATGCTCGACTCCATCCGAGACCTGGTCGAGGCCGGCCGGGTGAGTGTCTTTGCGGTGGACTCGTTGGATGGCTGGACCTGGTCGGCCAATGACGTCCCCACCGATGAGCGGGCCGCCCGACACGGTGCCTATCAGTCCTGGCTGGAGCACGCCGTCGTCCCGTGGATTGCCGACCAAACCAGTGGTGAAACCGAGCTGATCACCTTCGGGGTCTCTCTCGGTGCCTATCACGCGGTGCAGTTCGCCCTGCAGCGCGCGGACCTGGCCCCGTTGGCGATCGGGTTCTCCGGCAACTATGACCCGACGACCTGGAACGCCTGGGGCGATCTCGGCGACGCGACCTACTTTGCCAACCCCACGGCATACGTGCCAGGTCTGCATGGTGAGCACCTCGAGTGGCTGCGTGAACACCTCTCGATCCTGCTCGTCGTGGGGGAGGGGCCGTTCGAGGAGAGCCCGACGGGGGCGCTGAGCTCGACCCGCGCCTTCGCGGGACTGTTGCGGGAGAGCGGCATTCGCCACGAGCTCGACGTGTGGGGACATGACTCTGCCCACGACTGGCCGTGGTGGCAGAGACAGCTCGCGCACCACCTCCCACGCTTCGTCTGAACTGCCTGACCCAGTGAACCTGCTGCACCACCCAACCCTGCAACACGAACGACGAAGGACGCACACATGGCACCGAAGACCGACCACCTCATCGGGCTCCTCCTCGGCGCCGAGGACGACTGGCCCACAGCGTTCGAGGCGATGGCTCGGCGGCTCGGAGTGATCCGCACGGCAGACGGGGCCGACCACCGGGTGACGACGGAGCGATTGTCGATCGAGCCGTTCAACCTGCGCGACCAGCCGCGCCAGGACCTCGTCATCGATCGACTCGCCCACTGGTACTACCACCCGCGCGAGTGGCTCAAGAAGGTCTCGCTCATGGACGACGTCTATCTGCTCAACAGCCCGTTCACGTTCCAGTCCATGGAGAAGCACTCGGCCTACTGCGCGCTGATGCGGCTGGGGATGCACGTCCCGGACACGGTGCTCGTGCCCTACAAGAACCCGGTCGACAACGCGCGCTGGGCCTACACGTCGAGCCGCTACAACCAGCAGTTCGACCTTGCTGGCATCGCCGAGAAGATCGGCTACCCCCTCTTCATGAAGCCGTTCGACGGCGGCGCGTGGCGTGGGGTGTCGATGATCAAGGACCGCGAGGCCCTGCACCATGCCTATGACGAGTCCGGTGAGATGCTCATGCACCTGCAGAAGTCGGTGGACGGATTCGAGGTGTTTGCAAGGGCGCTCACGATCGGACCCGAGACAATGGTGATGAACTTCCGGCCCGACGAGCCGATGCACAACCGCTATGCCGTCGATCACGGCTTCCTGTCCGAGGAGACCGGGCGTGAGGCGATCACCATCGCGCAGACCGTCAACGCGTTCTTCCGGTGGGAGTTCAATTCCTGCGAGATGCTCGTGAAGGACGGGGTCGTCCACCCCATCGACTACGCGAACGCCTGCCCTGACGTGTCGGTCACGTCCCTGCACTATTACTTCCCGTGGGCGATGAAGGCCCTGCTCCGGTGGTCGGTCTTTTGCACCGTCACGGGCCGCAAGGCTCGCACCCAGGTCGACATCGACCCGTGGTTCGCCATCGCGGACGACGGGGCGCTCGACTACCAGGGCAAGCTCGCGGCATACCAGGGCATGTCGAACAACTACTTCGAGACCGAGCGCTACCAGGAGTTCTGCGCCACCTCACTGCCGCACGTCGATGAGATGGTGCACGACTGGATCGGGTCAGACGAGTTCAGCACCCTGCTGCGCTCCACGATCCACCAGACCTATCCGCCGCACGAGTGGGAGAAGTTCGAGGGCCACTTCGGCGGCCTGCTCGGGATGTGGCTCACCGACGAGCAGCACCGATTGACCTCCACTCCAAACTGACCGTTCGACTTATTGCCCGTTGGGACAGTGAGGAGCCCAGCGACGAACTGTCCCAACGGGCAATAAGTCGGGGTTGCGGAACCTGGTGTCAGGAGCCGAGGGCGGCGGTGACGACGTCCTTGGCCTCGGCCTGGACCTGTGCGAGATGCTCGGGGCCCTTGAAGGACTCGGCATAGATCTTGTAGACGTCCTCGGTGCCGCTCGGACGGGCCGCAAACCACGCCGACTCGGTGACGACCTTGAGGCCGCCAATGGCCGCACCGTTGCCGGGAGCCTCCGTCAGCTTGGCCGTGATCGGCTCTCCTGCAAGGGATTCGGCTGTCACCGCCTCGGGGGAAAGGGCCGCCAGCTTGGCCTTCTGTGCACGATCCGCCGGAGCGTCAATGCGGGCGTATGCCGGCGTGCCATGTTGCGCGGTCAGCTCACCGTAGTGCTGACTCGGGGACTTGCCCGTGGCGGCGAGGATCTCGGAGGCGAGCAGCGCGAGGATGATGCCGTCCTTGTCGGTCGTCCACACGGAGCCATCCATGCGGAGGAACGAGGCCCCCGCCGACTCCTCGCCACCGAACGGGCCCGAGCCGTCGAGCAGTCCGGGCACGAACCACTTGAAGCCCACCGGCACCTCGACGAGCTTGCGGCCGAGGTCGGCCGCGACCCGGTCGATCATCGAGCTCGAGACCAAGGTCTTGCCCACGAAACCGTCGTCGCGCCACTGCGGGCGAGCGCCGCCATAGAGGTACTGGATCGCGACGGCGAGGTAGTGGTTGGGGTTCATCAGTCCGGCGTCGGGCGTCACGATGCCGTGGCGGTCGGCGTCCGCATCGTTGCCTGTCGCGATGTCGTACTCGTCCTTGCGGCTGATGAGTGAAGCCATGGCGGAGGGCGACGAGCAGTCCATCCGGATCTTGCCGTCCCAGTCGAGCGTCATGAACCGCCACGTGGCGTCGACGAGCGGGTTGACGACGGTGAGGTCGATCCCGTGGCGGTCCGCGATCGCGCCCCAGTAGTCCACGGCGGCTCCGCCCAGGGGATCGGCGCCGATGCGCACGCCTGCGTCCTTGATGCGGGCCAGGTCGACGACATGGGGCAGATCGTCGACATAGGTCCCCATGAAGTCATAGGACTGAGCGCCGGCACGGGCCCGGGAGAAGGGGATTCGCTTCACACCTTCGAGGCCGGCGCGGATCAGCTCGTTGGCCCGAGCCGCGATGACCTTGGTGGCATCGGAGTCGGCGGGACCACCGTGCGGCGGGTTGTACTTGAAGCCGCCGTCATAGGGCGGGTTGTGCGACGGCGTCACGACGATGCCGTCCGCGAGACCGGCACCGGACGGCATACCGTCGACGCCCGTGACCTTGCCCCGGTTGGCGACAAGAATCGCGTGTGACACCGCAGGTGTCGGCGTGAAGCGATCCGCAGAGTCGACGAGCACCGTGACGTCGTTGGCCACGAGCACCTCAAGGGCGGAGGCCCACGCAGGCTCCGACAGCCCGTGGGTGTCACGACCGAGGAAGAGCGGTCCGTCGAAACCCTGGGACTTCCGGTAGTCGACGATCGCCTGCGTCGTCGCGAGGATGTGGTCCTCGTTGAACGCCGTGTTGAGCGACGAACCGCGGTGTCCCGAGGTGCCGAACGCGACCTGCTGGTCGATGTTGTCAGGGTCCGGCTTGAGCTCGTAGTAGGCCGTGATGAGGTGAGGCAGGTCGACGAGGTCGGACGGTTGGGCGACTTGTCCTGCACGTGAATCGGTCACTTGGCTTCCTCCTTGGTGACAGGTGCCGGTTCATCGACGACCGGCGCGAGATAGAGCGTTGTGAGACCGGCGAGCCGCACGGTGACGTGGAAGGGCTGGTTGTTCCAGCCCTCCTCGACCGCGTCGAACTCGAGCCCGGCCTGGCTCGGCGTGCCGTGCTGGTCGTAGCCGCTGGTGTCGAGCACGACCTTCCACCGGCCGCCTCGAGGCACCCCGACGCGCAGCCACTCCTTCGCTTCGCCGCCGAAGTTCACGACAGCTGCCACGACGTCACCGGATGACCGGCCGGCGTCCTCGAAGCGCACGAACGAGTAGGTGTTGCCCAGGTTGTCGTCGGCGTCGAGCCACTCGAAACCTGCAGGCTGCGAGTCGAGCGCCCACAGCGCCGGATGGGCGCGATAGAGGCGATTGAGCTCCTTGACGAGGTTGTGGACGCGATAGTGGCCGGGCTGGTCGAGCAGCCACCAGTCGAGCGACTTGCCGTCGGCCCACTCACTGGGCTGCGCGAACTCGCACCCCATGAACAGCAGCTGCTTGCCGGGGTGCGCCCACATGTAGGCGAGATAGGTGCGGACCGTCGCGAGCTGCTCGTTCCGGCTGCCCGGGGCCTTGTTGACGAGCGAGCCCTTGCCGTGGACGACCTCGTCGTGGCTGATCGGCAGGAGGTAGTTCTCGCTGAACGCATACATGAGCGCGAAGGTCAGCTTGTGGTGATGGTGCTGTCGGTCGATCGGCTTCTCGCCGAGATAGCTCAGCGAGTCGTTCATCCAGCCCATGTTCCACTTCAGGCCGAACCCGAGTCCGCCGCCGCTCGTCTCCTTGGTGACTCCCGGCCAGGACGTGGACTCCTCGGCGATCGTGACAATGCCGGGGACCCGCTTGTATGCCGTGGCGTTGGTCTCCTGGAGCAGGCCGATGGCTTCGAGGTGCTCGCGTCCGCCGTGGACGTTGGGGAGCCACTCGCCGTCGTTGCGGGAGTAGTCGAGATAGAGCATCGAGGCGACGGCGTCGACGCGCAGGCCGTCGATGTGGAACTCCTCGAGCCAGTAGAGCGCGTTGGCGACGAGGAAGTTGCGGACCTCGAGCCGACCGAAGTTGAAGATGTGTGTGCCCCAGTCGGGCTGGTCGCCGCGCCGCGGGTCCGGGTGCTCATAGAGCGGCAGGCCGTCGAAGCGCGCCAGGGCCCATTCGTCGCGGGGGAAGTGCCCGGGCACCCAGTCGAGGATGACGCCAATTCCAGCCTGGTGCAACGTATCCACGAGGAACTTGAAGTCATCGGGTGTGCCGAAGCGCGACGTGGGGGCGTAGTAGCCGGTGACCTGATAGCCCCATGACGGACCGTAGGGGTGCTCCATCACGGGCATGAACTCGACGTGGGTGAAGCCGAGGTCGACGACGTAGTTGACGAGGTGCTCGGCCAGCTCGCGGTAGGAGAGCCCCTGGCGCCACGAGCCCAGGTGAACCTCGTAGACGCTCATGGGTCCTGCGTGCGGGTTGCCCTCGGCCCGAGCCGACATCCACGAGCCATCGCCCCACTCGTGCCCGGCCTCGTCCACGACGGAACCGGTCAGCGGCGGGATCTCGGTGCGACGCGCCATGGGGTCCGCCTTGGCGCGCACGATGTCGTCGGCACCGCGGATCTCGTACTTGTAGATCGAACCTGCGCCGATCTCGGGGATGAACAGCTCCCAGACTCCACTGGCGCCAATGAGGCGCATCGGATGGATGCGCCCATCCCACCCGTTGAAGTCACCCACGACCCGGACGGCCTTGGCGCGCGGTGCCCACACCGCGAAGGAGGTCCCGCGCACGGTCCCGAGCGGGCCGGCATACTCACGCACGCGGGCACCGAGGACGGTCCACAGCTCCTCGTGGCGGCCTTCGCCGACGAGGTGCAGGTCGATCTGGCCGAGGGTCGGCGCAAAACGGTAGGGGTCGTCCTGCAGGTGCTCGACGCCGTCGGCCCACGCGACGAGAAGTCGGTAGTCCATCGTCTGCGTCGTGCCTGCGCGCACCGCAGTCCACACACCCTCGGCCTCGTGCTCGAGCGTCAGCTCCTCGCCGTCCTCGAAGCGCACGCGCACCGACGTCGCCATCGGGCGCAGCGCGCGGATGCGCAGCCCACCGTCCTCGAGGTGCTGGCCGAGGAGGTCATGCGGTTGCTGGTGACGCCCCTGGATGAGGGCGCTGATCGCGCCGCTGACTTCATGGGCGGGGGTGGGACTCACGGGGTCTCCTCGGGTGGTGCGGTGGCGTTCGTGGCCGGGCGGAAACCCGCAGCCAGCCGTTCGATCGCGGCGAGCGGGATGTCGACCCACGACGGTCGGTTGCGGACTTCGTAGACGACTTCGTACATCGCCTTGTCGAGCTCGAATGCCGCGAGCAGCGCGGACCGCTCGCGCGGATCCTCGCCGGCGGTGGCGGCATAGCCGTCAAGAAAGGCCTGCTGGGTCTGGGCGACCCACTCGCGCGCGGATGCACCGGCCGAGTGCTCGATCGCTCCGCCGGCGTAGTCAAGGCTGCGCAGCATCCCTGCGACGTCGCGCATCCGCTGGTCGGGCTGGGTGCGCTCCGCGAGCGGGCGCAACGGCTCACCCTCGAAGTCGAGCAGCACCCACCCACCGTCCGAGGTGTGCAGCACCTGCCCCAGGTGGAAGTCGCCGTGAATCCGCTGCAGCGCAGGCCAGTTCACCTGCTCCGCAGCGTCGAAGATCGCCGACACCGCTTCGTCATGGTCGTGCAGCGCGCCCACCTCGGCAGCCGCGGCGGCGAATCGCTCGCGCATCCCCTGGACGATTTCGCGTGCGGTCTCGGGGCTCGTCGCGGTCGTGCCGAGCGCGTCGGCGAGCATGGCGTGCACCTCGGCCGTGGCCTCGCCGAGCGCACGCGTGGGTCCGCTGAAGTCCTCGCCCGCACGCACCGCCTCGAGCGCCACCCGCCAGGCGTCCTCGACGCCGGGCAGGAACTCCTGCGCAAACACGAAGTGCCCGTATGCCGTGCGCCCACCTTCGGTGCCCGGCTCACCCGTGTCGGTGGGCGCGGGTGAGGGCTCGGGCCACTGACCGGCCACCGACCCGACGACCGCGGGGACCCGCCGGGAACCGTGCTCGACGAGGGCCGATTGGAGGACGACGTCGGGATTCTCGCCGGCCGAGAGCATCCGGAACACCTTGACGATGACCGGGACCAGGTCGCCATCGCCATCGACGCACTGGAGGATGACCGAGGAGTTGGACTGCTCGCCGGAGAGGACCTTGGAGTCGTGCACGGTGACGTCGCGCGACCACGCAGGTCCCGGTGTCGCGACGACCGTGTCGTCAAAGGCGTCGCTCGCGGCCGACGACTCGGCAGGCACCCGGCCCTGGATGAGCTCGAGCAGCTGAGCGGCATACACAGGGTCGTGGGGTGCGTCGTAGACCCAACGGGTGCCGAGCACGGAGTGCTCGGTGACGCCGACGAGCGCCGGCTCGAGCTCGGGCACCGGCATGGAGCGATAGGTGAGCGGCACCT